>CAWFHC010000014.1:0-30094 GCA_963815395.1 uncultured Methanoregulaceae archaeon | reverse complement strand
CAGGGAAAAGACCTGGGTCTTGTCGATATATCTTGTGTATGCCCTCGTGTGGATAATACGGTCAGTATCCCGGGAAAAAGGTGTACGGATATCTTCGGGTTTTCTGTTGTATCGTCGCACAGCATCGGCACTGATCGAGGCACGTGGTGAAAGGAGCGATTCCCGCTTACTGATATATGCCCGAATTGATGATTCCTGTCCGGAATTGAGTGAATGCTTACGATCGCGTTCGGGGTTCATCTGCAGGCATCTTTCCTTTATTATCTTATTTATACTGTGTAATAAAAAGGTGCAGTTTTTTTAACAGTACATCATTCTGAAGAGAATAAAAAGTCCGCTGTTTTCAGATCAGAGGGTAAAGTGTTATTTCAGCCCTAATTTTTTCATAAACTCTTATGAAAATGATACTCTAATCGATAGTTATCACGCTCTGGGGGCTTTTGCAAAGTCTCCACCCCCCACCGCTGAGGCGACCCCCACAATGCGATATTCCTGAATTCAGGAGCCATTAACACGAAAAAAAGAATGCCCTGAAAATCATCGTCACTTTTTTTCATTTCAGTTTTAGTCCCATAATTTTTTTTAAAAATGCCGTCGTAAAAAGAAAAAAATTCAGGGGCTGGATTTGTACATTACCCAAGAACTATTTTGTCCTTTTTCAAAAATTTGGTATTCACCCGTCATTACCTTGCTGTGTCAGAGTGGGTGTTGAGGAGATAACCCTGCGGGGAAGTAAAAAAAGAAAAAGATTATCGTCCGTAGGTAACGTACGTCTCCCCATACTGGACGACATGTCCTTCCATTGCCATGAGAAGCTGGTCTTTTGTTGCACCAGCGCCGAGTGTAAGTTCTGTGTCAAGGCCGTATACTTTGAAAAAGTAGCGGTGAGTCTGTCCATGGGGTGGGCAGGGACCATTATACCCAATCTTTCCGAAGCTGTTTTTTCCCTGCACGGCGTTAAGAGGGAATGAGACAACCGGCGTCTTTGGGATCTTTTCTGGTATTCTCCTGACCAGTTCCATGTTCCAGGCGATCCAGTGAATGAATCCTCCTCCCCCAGAGGCGTCCGGATCGTTTACGATGATTGCAAGTGATTTTGAGATTTTTGTATTGACTCCCCCGATCTCGATCTCCGGAGAAATATCATTGCCATCACAGCTGTAGTCGCTGGGAAGAATTTTCACAGAAATTTTAACTTTGAGTTCCTCCATACTGTTTTTCCTTCCTTTTAAATGGATGATACACGGTTGTCTTAATAAAATTACTGTATCACCCAATTATCTTGAGGAGATCGCAACCGTTTCGCCAAACTGGATCACGTGCCCTTTCATTGCTGAGACAAGCTTATGTTTATCGGACCCGGCAGTGAGGTCAAGCATTGAATCAAGGCCATATACCTTGAACTGGTATCGTATCATCTGTCCATTCGGGGGGCAGGGACCTGTATATCCTATAGTTCCATAATCCGTGATACCCTGCACCGCCGAAACGGGCACAGTAACGATACCTTCCCGGGGAATACCGGCAGGAATCAACGATAGTGGTGGGATGTTCCAGGCTATCCAGGGAGTGAATGAACAGCAGGATTTTTCAAACGGGTTGAATACCATAATTGCGACTGATACGGCATTCAGTCCCCTGAGGGTGATCCTTGGTGAGAGGTTTTCACCGTCACAGGTATACATTGGCGGGAACTCCAGGAAATCCAGTGAAACGATGAGGCGCTCCATTACTATAAATCGGACATCAGTACAATTAACTTTTCTTTTTCTGCAGAGATCTCCACATCTTTATTGTATGCGAAAGATAACTGATGAGAGTACAGAACTACATTTTTTAGAGGCATCCATGACAAAAAAAGATACAAAAAAACAGACAGCAGATGAAGAATGCACAAGTGAGTGTTCCAGCTGCCCGACTGCCACTACCTGTTCAACAGCAAAGAGCGTGCCTGCCGGTCTTCCCCCTAAAGCAAAGGTTGATGTCCGGCATGTCATCATGGTTCTCTCGGGAAAAGGCGGTGTTGGCAAATCCACCGTATCGGTCAACCTTGCCTATGCACTCTCCAACCATGGATTCAGGGTCGGGCTTCTCGATCTTGACATGCACGGCCCCAACATTCCCAAGATGCTGGGTATCGAGGATCACAAGCTCGCAATTATGGGAGATATGATTGAACCCGTGCATGTCACCGGGAAGCTATCAGTCATATCGATGGCGTTCCTCCTGCCGGACACAAGCACACCGATCATCTGGCGTGGCCCTATGAAGATGGCCGCAATCCAGCAGTTCCTCAACGAGGTGAACTGGGGCCCGCTGGACTATCTGGTTGTCGATCTCCCCCCGGGAACCGGTGATGAGGCACTCACCCTTGCCCAGCTCGCCCCCAATCTCCGCGGAGCAGTAATCGTCACAACGCCCCAGGATGTCGCGACACTCGATGCACGGAAATCTGCAAAATTTATCCAGAAACTTGACGTTCCCGTGCTGGGGATCATCGAAAACATGAGCGGGATGGTCTGTCCCCACTGCGGAGAGGAGATTGATCTCTTCGGTAAAGGTGGCGGTAAAAAGATTGCAGAGGAACTATCAGTCCCATTCCTTGGTGCAATACCCATTGATATCGAGATGCGCAAAGCAGGAGACGAGGGACGCCCGTTCATAATACGGCGCGGTGATAGCCCCACCTGGGCGGCTGTTGACAGGGTCATGGAAGAGCTCATCAAGGTTGTTGAGGGATAGTATGGACTACCTGCGGATTCTCTCCGGCAAGGAATTGCCGCTCCCGATTTACAGTGGCGTTATTGCCTGCCTTGATAATCCGCTCTCATTTCCTGATCGGCTTGAACCGATTTACCGTGAAGCGATGAAGCTTGATGATGACACACTTGACAGGTTCCGGTTCTCGCTGATGCGGCTCCAGGTATATGCAGATGTCCACAGGAACGAAGACCTTGAAAAAGCGATGCACATCAAGTATGTTGCACAGGTGCTTGAAAAAGTGATTTTCGGTTCTCTGGTCATGGAGCCTGAAGAACCCTCAGCTGACTGATATTTTCAACAAGACCAGAAAATTTTTATCGGGGTGGACATGCAATGGTGATACCTATATGTGCAGACCCGATCAATACTAGCACCAATTACTACTGCTGCAACGGTTTTACAAAAAGTTCCGATGAATATCCCTAATCTTTCACGCTTCAGGAGATACGAATGACATCACGCATGCAATCCCCGCACACTACATGTCCAGGGTGCCAGGAAGAGGTTTTTCTCGACGAGCTCGTTGGTGGAAAATGCCCGCTTTGTGGTTGCTCACTCGAGGATTTTGATGAGTCGTTCGGGGAGTATGAAGGAATCCTCGATCGGTCGGATCTCTCGTGGCTGATCTTTAATTATTTTGTTTTTAAAAAATTTGTCGATCTTGGTGTTCCTCCTCACCAGATCATGGAGTTTGTCGCAACTTACGAACAGAATGCGGAGAAACCCCCCGAAGAGTGGATAAAAACGGAGTTCACACTCGAAATCCCTATGAACCGGTTGGATCAGATCAGACCCAAGCACTGTTCAAAGTGCAAAAAATTATTTTTCCGGGGCGGTAAGAAGACAATCCGTGGCGATATGCGCAATACACAGCTTACCAGTGAGTATGTGTGCGACTGGTGCTGAATTTTTGTATCAGTCAAACGGAAACCTGCAAAATCCGTGTTAAAGAAAATAGTCTGAACAAACCTTTCGTTGAATCCATATTATTCCGGCATCACACGGTGCCGTCAGAAAGGGGTAAAAAACGGTTAGTGCTGGTAATAAAAATCGAGGATATTTCCTGTCTGAATATCAACCCATCCAACTGCTGGTGAAGACAACGGTTTTGCCCGGATAGTATCATCGGTAAATATTACTTTCCATGCCAAGGGGATACTACCCGGGCGGGGAATGCTTCCTTGCGACAGGTGGTCTTTCCATCTGATTTCGGAAGAGATGACAGAAAGCCCTTCAACATCAGACGGGAATGTCTCCTGAGCCTTTTTCACTACTGCAAACGTTGCTCCGGTCCGTGTAACAAGGGGATCAACGGCCAGAGAAAATGCGCTTTCCGGAGTATTCCAGCGACGGTCATATCCAATAACGTCTCCCGTCACTGAATCGACTGAAATGGTGAATCCATCCCGGTCGCAGGGTATTTCCTGGACGATCCTGTTGTAGATAAAAACGTAGCGCCCTGCAACAGTTTTCTGGGGAACCTGCAGCGGGAAGTAATGAGATTCAGTCATATTAAGGGAGAGAGAGCCCCCGTTTTTATCAAGAATGTAACGATCTGCAACCTTTTGTGCGGCATTGATATCAAGCAGCGGATCTGCCTGCCGCCCTTCCCATGGTATTATGCGGGTGAATGAAAATATCTGGCCGGTCTCGGGGTCCATTGTTCCGGTGAGGATAGATGTGTTGTCCCGGAAGATTGTAAATTCCCAGGACCTCACAGAATCCACACCATTGCTGTATCTCATCCCGACCCTGTCGGCACGAAGCAGAGGAAAGGCTTCGATGACGATATTTTTTGCCCTGTCAGCAGTTATTTTCGCGTTTTCCTGTCCAGGGGTGTAAAACTCTCCGGTTTTGGGATCGACAAAAACAGAAAATCCGTTACTCTCCTGTGAGATATTTTCCTGTCTGATCTTAAACTCGTAGAGTGAACGGTCTGCGAATAAATCTGTTACATTCACGCTAATGATAGTAAATGCCGGTGCGGGATATGCCTGACGAAGTGAAGCAGTTGCATTGTCAAGGGACTGCAAATCATGGATTAGCTGAGATGACTTACCCTCTCCGGTGACGATGTCAGTATGTACCGCTGTGATGTCCGGGGTCTGAGGGATTGTGAATTCTCCGGAAGGTGACGCGGGAGAAATTTCCGGGGCGGATATACTGGATCCCGGAATCATTTTCTGAGGTTGATTCTGTGAATTTGATAGTGCTCCGGTTAATATCAGAAATAACACGCTGCATAATACGAAACCAGCGCAGACCATGATAATTTTATTAATAAGACGCCGTCGCTTTTTTGCTTCAATCTGCTGCCTGTACCTTTCGGGAAGATATATTGGACCGGAGTCCTTTGGATTTTTATTCACTACTACGCCTCTAAATGCTTATGTATTGTTATGTCCTTTACCCGTAAAAAAAGAACGGGAAAAAAAGGTGTCCGTCATAACGAAATGAGTTATATCCCGCTGTTTCCCAACCCTGGTAGAGCAAAGGCAAAGAAAATAAACAGGATGACAGTTTTTTTATGGTCCGTCATTTCAGTATGCTCTTCCAACCAGTGTTGGTTTTCCCGGTTTACCGCACACCATACATGTTCCAGCTGCGGCAGGAACATACGGTGAACGTACATCTGTCCCAAGAATACTCGCGCTTGTTTGTGTTTCAACCGTGTCTCCACACTCCCTCTGCTGACACCAGTTAATTACTGCAACGTTACCCTCGTCAAGGATTGTATTGAGAGTATCTATCGATCCAGCAGAACAGAGGCGAGATTTCGTATTTTCTTCCGCACGGACACGTATTGTATCCGTGATCTCGTCAAACACGCGGGTTATTCCTGCTGTGAGCGTCGCGAGATCGATTGATGTTTTCTCACCCGTCCGTTTCACCGCAATCACCTTTCCTGCATCAAGGTCCCTTGGCCCCAGCTCAAGCCTGAGCGGAACACCACGGATCTCCCACCAGTAGTATTTCGCTCCAGGTCGCATATCACGGGTATCAAGTTTTACCCGGAAGCCTGCTGCTGTGAGATCTGAACTTAGTTTCTGCGCTGCAGTCATCACATCCTCATGGCGTTTTCCGATCGTAATCGGGACAATTACTGCCTGAAGGCTGGCAACTGCGGGCGGGAGGATGAGTCCTCTGTCATCACCATGTATGCTGATCAGGGCTGCAATTGAGCGTTCTGATATGCCGTAACAGGTCTGCTGTGCGAATTTCTGCTCACCATTTTTATCCTCATACGTAATGTTGAATGTCCTTGAAAAGTGATCGCCAAGATGGTGCACGGTGCCGATCTGAAGTGTTTTGCCATTTGGCATTATTGCATCCACGGCTATTGTATAATCAGCGCCGGGAAACTTGTCCCAGTCCGGGCGTTTTGACACGAGTACCGGTATGCAAAGCCCGGCATAGAATTCACGGTAGAGCCGGATTGCATCCTCGACTTGTTCTTCTGCCTCTTCCCAGGTCGCATGAACGGTATGAGCTTCCTTAAAGGAGGTGATCTCCCTCAGGCGTATAAGTGGACGGGTCTGCTTCGTCTCATACCGGAACGTGTTGACAATCTGGTAGTATTTAATGGGCAGATCTGCATGTGAGCGGACCCAGAGGGCATACATAGGATAGATGGCGGTTTCACTTGTGGGACGAAGTGCCAGTTTTACCTCGAGAGGTGTTGTACCGCCATGCGTTACCCAGTAGACTTCCTCTTCGAATCCCTTTATGTGCTCGGCTTCCTTCATAAATTCCTGTTCAGGAATAAGGAGGGGGAAAAGAGTTTCCTGGTGGTCACGGTCGAGGAGATCGCGCAGTTTCTGGTATACGTATTTTCGCAGAGCAAATCCATAAGGAAACCAGACATATAATCCCTTGACCGGATAGCGGACATCCATGATCTCCGCCCGCCATAGAATCTCGTTATACCATGCAGAAAAATCTTCTTTTAACGGCAGGGCACCCGTATCATCGTCCATGAATCAGATCCTTTAAACTACTAAATGTATGATTATTGGTGTAATAAAAGCCTCGACAAAAGCAGCAAGTGCCACAAGCGGAAGCACGAAAAGAATGAACATCCGGGCGAATTTTTTTGTATCTTCTGCGGTATCTGTTCCGTTATACCACTCATTGATCAGGGACTGGGCGAGCAGGATGCCGAGTGCTCCTGAAATGATAAACGCAGGGATTTCGAAGATACCATGTGGCAGTATTGCCGCGGCGACAAACGCAACAGAGTGATCTTTATGAACGATCTCCATGATTGCTCCTATGAGAATGCCATTCAGGGTTATGATGAATATCGTAAGAATTCCAAACGATGCTCCTCCTAAAAAGAGCAGGATGCATGCCTCAAGATTGTTGAAGAAGAGCTTGACAAATATTTCCGCGGAATCTTTTCCCATTATCTGACCGGAAACCTCTTTTTCAAATAGGTTCATCAGGTTTTCACCGATTGCCGGATTTTGCATTGTTCCGACCCAGCCTATCGTAATCGTGGCACAAAAAAGGAGAAGTATTACAATTATCGCGTTTGTCAACGGGGAATTAGACATAGAGTACCATCCGCATCATATCCCGGATTCCCGGTGCAAGCCCCACTACTATCATGGCGAGCAGCACGAGGTGCCAGAATGCGGGATTTGCCTCTTTACGGTAAAGCTCCATAATATAGATTGCCGGGAAGAGCACGACAAGTTTCAACGGGAACATTACAAATGCGGTATGGGTCAGTTCAATAAGACCAGAACCGACGACATGCTGTTCGATATACCGGACTGACGGGTGAAGGTCTATCCCGTAACTCGTTGCACTTGCATCCAGCAGCTGGCCAAAAATGAGTATCAGGTAAAGCGGATCGGTGACGTATTCCCAGCGGAGGAGGTAGCGCATACATGCCCAGACCAGGAAGGTTGCGGTGATGGCCATAAACGGTATGATCGCGAGGATAAAGAGATCAACATGGGCATTGTTGATGCCCCATGCAAACAGAACGAGTAAAACGACAAATGCAGACATGACGCCTGCAATTGTATAAAATGTGAGAAAATTTTTCGTAAACCCCTGAAGAGTAATGTAGCGGGAGAGAAACAGCATGCTAATGGTGAAAAAAAAGAGCACAAAATAGATGAGCGGAGTAACGAGCAAAAACTGGAAATTTCCCTGAATCATCCCTGCATCCTGCACAACACGCAACAACCCCCCGAGAACTACGTAGGGGAGCGTAGCAAGAATAAAACCGGAATCAATTTTGAATCCGATATCAGAAAGCCAGGTCGATTGCGACATCCATCGATATAACAAATATACACCCAGAACCAGGATTATCGCATAGGTGAGCGTGTCAACTATGTTATAGGGTTGCCCCATTCTGATGGGATCGATGTAATATTTGTATATGAAATCACTAATCATCCATGATCAGAATGAGTGCAGATGCAATAAAATTACTCAAACCGAAAGTTTTTGACAAATCCAAATGGATGCAGCTGCCACGAGATGTCGTTATCGGGCATGACGTGTTCACACAGATCCCATCGATCTGTGAAGATCTCAGGCTCGGGACTTCTGCGCTCCTGATATCGGGAAAGAGTACCATGAACCTTGCCGGAAACACTGTCCGGCAGATTCTCAGTAAAGACTATACGGTTAAGCCATTTATTGCAGAAGAGATCAGTCTTTCCATCATCAAGAGGGCGCAAAAAGCTGCGGCCGATATGGACTTTGTGATAGGTATCGGTGGGGGGCGGGTGATCGATACAGCGAAGATTGTTTCGTACAATCTCGATATCCAGTTTATTTCGGTCCCTACCGCGGCATCGCATGATGGTATTGCCTCCTCGCGCGCATCCGTTCCTACTGTTGAGGGACATGCATCCCTGGATGCCCAACCCCCAATCGCAATTGTCGCAGATACCGGTACTATTGCCTCAGCTCCACACCGGCTCCTGGCTTCCGGATGTGCGGATATAATATCCAACTACACTGCTATCCTTGACTGGGAGCTGGCCCACCGGGTCAAAGGAGAGCCTATGAGCGAGTACGCGATAGCGCTCTCGAAGATGACAGCCGAGATTCTGGTGAAGAATGCACATCTGATCAAACCCCACCAGGAGCAGTCCGCATGGTTTGTTACAACGGCACTTGTGTCCAGTGGAGTTGCCATGAGTATTGCAGGGTCATCCCGCCCGGCAAGCGGTGGCGAACACAAGTTCTCCCATGCACTTGATAAACTTGCACCTGGCAAGGCGCTTCATGGGGAGAGTTGTGGGATCGGGACTATTATTTCCATGTACCTGCATGGTGGGGACTGGAGGGGAATCCGGGCCTCATTAAAAAGCATTGGTGCTCCGGTAACCCCTGCTGAAGTTGGAATTGATGATGAAACTGCGGTTGAGGCGCTTCTTCTGGCAAAGACTATCCGTCCGGAGCGCTTCACCATACTCGATATGGGATTAACACGCGAATCAGCACAGAATCTTGTAAAGATGCTTTACCAGGATTGAGGCAAAGTCAGATGGCAGACACAAAAACGAAAGTGACTCTGGTGGGTTCAGTTCTGGCCAGACAGGGAATCGAGTTCATTTACGAAGGTGAGGTTGCCGGCTGTGATACCTGCAAAGTAAAAAAGGCGTGCAATAACCTGCAGACAGGGAGAAAATACCGCATTGTATCGGTACGGACAACTCACCACGAGTGCATGGTCCATCTCGATGGTGCCGTTGCCGTTGAGGTTATGGAAGCCCCGATCACAGTGCTTATCAATGCAGATATGGCCATGGTCAATTCAAAGATCAAGCTTGAACTGTCCTGTTCCAGGAGCGATTGCCGGAGACTTCCCGCTTTGCCACCCGGATGGTGTGGTGGAAGAAGAGAAGTACATTGTCAGTGAGGTCCTGGGCAATGTTTCGGACACCTGCGAGAAGGGGCGGGTGTTGAAGCTCGTCAAGATTAAACCGGCTTAATCCCATCTCTAAAAAGATAAGGGTAAAGTGTTATTTTAGCCCCTGATTTTTTCATAAAATCCTGTGAAAATGATACTCTGATCGATAGTTATCATGCTCCTGGGGCTTTTGCAAAGCTTCCACCCCCGCCGCTGAGGCGAACCCAACAATTCGATAGTCCTGAATGAAGGAGACGCCTGCACGAAAAAGAATGCCGGGAAATCATAGTCACTTTTTTCAGTTCAGTTTCAGTCACATAATTTTTTTTTAAAAAAAATGTCGTCGTAAAAAGAAAAAAATTCAGGGGCTGGATTTCCACATCACCCAAAAATAAATAAAAAAAACACCGTATTCCGTTTTTTTATAATCTGTCCTTAAACCTTTGTGTAAAAAAGTTACTCATACGATTATTGTCTGGGGTAATTGTTCCGCATAATGCCAGAGTTGTTCTGCGCAATGCAGGATAACTTGATAGTCCTGAAGATCCCGTATCCACCTCTCCGGAATTGCTTCATACCCCCAGAACGCCCCAGCCAGCGCACCACAGCAGGCACCAACGGTGTCTGCATCCCCGCCCAGATTGATCGCTGAAAGGATGGCACCTTCAAGAGATCTGGCGTTCATAAAGCAGGAAAGCGAGGCGTGTGAACAGAGCACCGCGTCGAGAGAGGGAACTGGCAGTGACTCAGAATAATTTCCCAGTATCGAATGCACTTCCGGGTTCGTACACAGCGAGCGTGCATGACGGAATGCTGTATCCCGGGAAATTCCGCGGCACATATCGCTCACCATCACGTTCAGCCAGGCAGAACAGTGCGCGGGTACCAGATCGAAGTGGGTAAGCTGCGAGCACGCAAGACTTACCTCATAAGCGTTTGATGAGGAATAAAAAATGCCGACAGGAAATCCCCGCATAACACTCCCATTGCTCCGGCTGCCCTGCAATCGTTTGTGCACGAGCCATGCGGCCTTGTGCGGCAGGGTGCCGGATTTGACCAGTTCAAAGAAAGCAGAAGATGTCGGGCCGTACCATTCCGGACATTTCTCGTACCCGCGAAGTAACCTGAAAATAAGGTCATTTTGGTTAAATCCCCTGCATGCAGCGAGCGATTCGGCAACTGCCATCGCCTGTAATGTATCGTCCGTAATCTGTCCCTTTTTCCGGGAATGCGGCCCTCCGGGAAGCATTTCGGTCACCCACGATTCAGACCGGGCAGATCCTTCCAGGGGCGCACCCAATGCATCCCCAATTGCCAGCGCAACGAACGATCCTGTAGCACGAAGGTTTCCTGTTATAAACCTCACCAAAAAGGTATATGTGTATCACAGGAAATAGAATCAGCTTGCAGAAGGTGATAGTGTGCAAAAGGAAGAGTTGCTGCATTTACACATGTTAATGATTCACATCAAGAAGTACTACGAAGGCGTCACCAGTGAAGAAATCGGAACCAACCGTTATAATTCTCTTGAAATTTCTCCGGTCCACATTCATAAGGACAAGAAAGCCCACAAAGACGCTCTTCTCACACTGGGAGATGAGATTGTGACTCATATCCACGGGCATCAGATTCCTGTCGTGAACTATTCTTCAGAGACTGCATCCGCAAAAGTTGCAGCCGAACATTAAATTTTGTCATGGATGAGGATATGGCGTTCCGGGAGATGCTCTCCCGCATCCTCACCCTTCAGCCCGGTGATGCTGCAATCGTTAACGTGAAGATCGATATCTGCCGGAAATACAGGCTGTCTGCGGTTCCCAAAAATTCTGCCATTCTTGCGTTCGCTCAACCAGCGGATCGGGAGATCCTCCGGAAGATCCTTCTCGTAAAACCCACACGAACCCTCTCGGGGGTAGCACCCGTTGCGGTGATGACCTCTCCAGCCCCCTGCCCGCATGGCAAATGTCTGCCATGTCCGGGTGGACCTGACCACCCGTACAAATCCCCGCAAAGCTATACCGGCGAAGAGCCTGCAGCCTTGCGGGCACGGGAGCACTCTTACGACCCGTTTTCCCAGGTGCATGCCCGGCTTGAGCAGTTCGAACTCCTCGGACATCATGTAGAAAAGGTGGAGCTGATCGTGATGGGGGGGACTATGACGGCACGGACGGCGGGATACCAGGAGCAGTTTGTATCACGGTGCATCGAAGCGATGAACACCTATCCGGGGGGACACCGGATACTGAGCCGCGAGGTATTGCTGTTATGCAGGCAGAAAATGAGACCTCCTCGATCCGTTGCGTTGCAATCACGTTTGAAACCCGCCCGGACTGGTGCCGGCGGGATCATGTGGATCTGATGTTGCGTCTCGGTGTTACCAAGGTGGAACTTGGGGTGCAGCACGTCGATGATACAATCCTTTCCTATAACCGGCGTGGATGCAGCGTGGCAGATACCATCGAGGCTAACACGCTGCTCCGGGACGCGGGGATGAAAGTGGGTTTTCACATGATGCCCAACCTTCCCGGCTCGACTATAGAACGTGATAAAAAGATGTTTGAGACACTCTTTTCCGATCCCCGCTTCATGCCGGATTTTCTCAAAATCTATCCTACTCTTGTTACACCGGGCTCTGAAATTGAAGAACACTGGAAGCGGGGTGATTACCTTCCCTATAGTGAAGAGGATATGATCGATCTTGTTGCCTATGCGAAGTCGCTCATCCCCGAATACACCCGTCTCCAGCGTATCCAGCGCGACATACCTGCAAAACTTATCGTTGCCGGTTCCCGGCACTCAAATTTCCGACAGCTCGCCCAGAACCGTCTCAAGGCAACCGGCAGGCGTTGCCGCTGTATCCGGTGCCGGGAGATCGGAAGACTCCCTTCCCTTGCAGAATCAGAAATCCGTATGTTGAAATATGAGTCCTGCGGTGGGCAGGAGTACTTTATCTCTGCGGTATCCGACGATTCAATAATCGGGTTTGCCCGGCTCAGGTTCCCTTCCCGTGCATACTGTGCTGAGCTTGAAAATGCTGCAGTCCTGAGGGAACTCCACGTGTATGGAAGCCTCGTCCCGGTAGGGAAGGGTGCTGAGTCTGAGGAATGGCAGCACAGGAATTTTGGAAAAGTGCTCATTGCCCGGGCAGAAGAGATCGCCCTTGATGCAGGTTTCTCCTGTCTGGCGGTCATGAGCGGTATCGGGGTCCGCCCCTATTACCGGAGGCAGGGCTATGAACGCAGAGGAACTTATATGATCAGGGATCTGTCATGAACCCGGCGACAACCGAATTTCTCAGACAACGCTTCACAGATTATTATAAAAAAACTGTTCTTGTTGCTCCGTCATCTCTTGAACAGCGGGAATGGGGTTTTGTACTTTTTAATCCCCACTCAGCTTCCCTCAGGATGCGCAGGCATATGGGTTTTTCCGGAAGGGATGAACTTTTCCAGTTCATAAAGAACCTCGTGCCCCAGCATTCCTACTACTCTACGGCATATTATGAGAAACCGGATGCCGGTACTATGGCAGAAAAAGGCTGGTGTGGTGCAGATCTGATCTTTGATCTTGATGCAGACCACATCGTCCGGGGTCCCTATGACCAGATGCTGGCCAGGGTGAAAGAGGAAACCGAGAAGCTCATAACAATGCTCACCGGTGAGTTTGCAATGGATCCAAAGACTATAGAACTCGTCTTTTCCGGTGGCCGCGGGTACCATGTTCATGTCAAGGATATCGCGTTCCGCGGATGGGGAAGTGCCGAACGCCGGGAGCTGATTGATTACGTCTGTGGTATCGGAATTGATCCGGCCGCGATGCTATCCGGAAAAAAACCTGCGTCTCCTGGCTGGCAGATGAGATATCGTGAAACGCTTGTTGAATATCTTCACTGGATTGGAACCCTGACTGACAGGGAAGCCTTGGCGCATCTCACGGGAATTGAGGGAATTGGTAAGGATTCAGCAACCACATTCCTGAAAAACCGGAAGGAGACTATCACTATGATCGAACACCATCCCACAGGCATGATCGTGAAGAACCGTGTTCTCCAGGCGATATTCCAGCAACAGGAAGGGGAGTTTAAGAAACGACTCCTTTCCCGTGCGGCTCTTGCAGATGAGCCGGTCACTACTGATACAAAAAGGCTGATAAGGATGCCCACCTCGCTGCATGGCGGGAGCGGAATGCGGGTACAGCCTCTTGAAATCCGTGATCTTCAGGATTTTGAACCGCTTGTGGATGCTGTTGTCTTTTCACTGCGCGATGTCAGGGTTGACCTTTTCCATCCGGTCACGATACCGATGCTCGGAAGTACTTATGAACTCGAAAAAGGCATCACTACAGTACCGGAAGCGGTTGCAGTGTTTCTCTGTTGCCGCGGTATGGCGGAAATCGGCTAAAGGGAGAAGACAATGGGGCCACTGGGGCTTGACGATCTGCGCAGTATCCTACTTTCAGAGCGGGAGACGGGAAGACTTACCGCAGTTGCCCCGGATCTTTTTGACCGGGGACATGCGGAACTTGCATCTCTGATCAGCAAAGTTTATGCTTTTGAAGACCCGCTTTCCGAAGAAGCCCGTTCACTTATTGAGGAAACGCTCGCGATAAAAGAGACCCTCCGTGAGCTATTTGCACTACGGTCGCGCAAAATTCTTGCACTTACCATCATGCATGCGGAGGGAAATTATTATGACCGCGAAGAAGTGAAACGGATGGTCCCCGTAGAAAAAGAGATGTTTGAATCGGTCACTGCCAGTATTGAACAGTGCAAAGGAATCCTCCTTCACAATGTGCCCCACCCGCAAAAAATCAGTGAAAGACCTGAAACTGTCGAAAGTTACGAACCCGAGATAGAACCAGATGAAGATTCAGGCGCGGAAACAGTTCTCTCTACGATCCCAAAGAGAGATACTCCCCTCTCTGCTCCCCTCTCACAGCAATGCGTACTCGTACGGGTACTTGAGGACATGGAATCCTTTATGGGGATTGATGGGAGGATTTATACTCTTTCAAGGGGAGATATAGTGACGCTTCCTGAGAGGAATGCCGCGGTCTTAAGGGAACGCAACATAGTCTTAAATATGAACCTTTGTAAATAATATTGGTATTCCATATCCAAATTATCGGTGAAAATTTTATGAAAATGCCAGCAAAATTCAACACCTATTGTCCTCACTGCAGGAATCATCAGATACATGAGGTCGAGAGGGTAAAAAAAGGCAAGACAACCGGCCTTCACTGGATTGACCGCCAGAAGGCCCGCAGAGGAAAAGTAGGCAATATGGGAAAATTCTCAAAGGTGCCCGGAGGCGACAAGCCGACGAAAAAGATAAACGTGCGTTACCGCTGTGTCACCTGCGGAAAAGCACACCTGCGCAAGGGTTACCGGGTCGCAAAATTTGAGCTGACGGAGTGAGCGCATAATGGTACGCGAGATTCGGGAAAACCGAAGTAAATTTTTCAAAGTAAAGTGTCCAGACTGTGAAAACGAGCAGACGGTATTCGAAAAGGCAAGCACTATTGTAAAGTGTGTCGTCTGCGGGCACGATCTTGCACTCCCCACCGGGGGAAAAGCATGCATCAAGGCTGAGATCCTCTCAGAGCTCAAGTGATTTTACCCATGCTGGACAGAGAGTGGCCACAGGAATCGGAACTGGTTGTCTGTACCGTACAGAATGTCAAGGACTTTGTGGCGTTTGTATCGCTGGATGAGTATGGTGGACGACAGGGGCTTATTCCCATCTCTGAGATTGCTACCGGCTGGATCAAGTACATCCGTGACCACATTCGTGAAGGACAGAAGATTGTCTGCAAGGTGCTCAACGTCGACAGGATTCGTGGTCACATTGACCTTTCCTTAAAAGATGTCAACGAACATCAGCGCCGCGAAAAAATTCGCGAGTGGAAGAACGAGAGCAAAGCACAGAAATGGCTGGGTTTTGTCGCAGAACAGACGGGTGAACCAGCTCCGGCTCTTGAGAACGAGATCTTCAGTAAATACGGGGCTTTCTATCCGGTGTTTGAAGATCTTGTGATTGACAGCGAAACGACACTCAAAAAGCTTAATCTCTCAAAGAAGGTTGCAGAGACCCTCCTGCATGTAGCGCAGGAGAATGTAAAGGTACCCAAAGTCGAAGTAACCGGCCATCTTTACCTCACCTCAACACTTCCTGATGGCATATCAGTAATCAAAAAAGCATTGAAAAGTGCCGAGCCCAAAATTGCCGGTGTTGATATTGAGATCCTGTATCTTGGAGCACCGACCTACAGAATCAAAGTGACCGCTCCCGATTACAAGAAGGCAGAAAAAGCGATTGAGAAGGCGGCCAATGCGGCGATCGCCGTCATGGAAAAGTCCGGTGGCGAGGGCAAACTCGTCAAGAAACCGAAATCCGGGAAGAGTCAATGAGCGGTCGCATCCGTTTCTGCACAGAAGATCAAACCTATACCCTTTCTGCCCTATGCCCGATGTGTGGCAAACCTACTTCATTAGCCCATCCGGCACGTTTTTCTCCTGAAGACCGGTACGGAAAATACCGGAGGCTGCTCAAAAAATGATCGAAGAGATCTCTGTCCGGTATCTCGATGGTTTCAGGGAAAAAGACCTTGTGAATCCAATTATGATCGAAGGACTTCCCGGAATCGGGCAGGTGGGCAAACTTGTTGCCGAATACATGATTCACATACTGGGAGCTGAAAAGATTGGAGAGATTCATTCGATCTATTTTCCCCCTCAGGTAGTGCTTGAAGAGAATGGTCTTGCCCGACTGGCGCGAAACGAACTCTATTTTTACCGCGCCCCGGGAAAAGACCTTATCTTTATCGTGGGTGATCACCAGAGTACCTCGAATGAGGGGCACTATCTTCTCGCCGACCAGTATTGCATAATCGCGGAAGATCTGAAGGTGCAACGCATTTTCACACTCGGGGGATTCGGAGTTGGACATCTGGTACATGAGCCCCGGGTGCTGGGCGCTGTCAACCGTGCGGAACTACGCCCGGAACTTGAAGATGCCGGTGTGACTTTCGACCGTAATGAACCGGGTGGCGGGATTATCGGTGCAGCCGGACTCATGCTCGGGCTCTCTGCCCGGCGTAATATTGATGCAGCATGCCTGATGGGTGAAACGAGCGGTTATCTCGTCGATCCGATGAGTGCGGCAAACGTTCTTGCGACACTTTCAAAACTGATTGATGTTCCCGTCGATCCCACCAGGCTTAACGACCGTGCGTCCGAAATGGAAAAGGTCATCGAAGGACTTGTCGAAGGTAACAGGATACAGAAAGACGAAGAGCTAAGCTATATCGGGTAATATGCTCGCAAACGCCGATCTGCATATACACTCCCCTTATTCGATGGCCGTCTCCCGCTTTATGCAACCGGAGCACCTGCTGTCAGCCTGTTTAACAAAAGGTATCAATGTACTCGGCACCGGCGATGCCCTCCATCCGGTATGGCGGAAAACCTGGGAACCGTTTCTTGAGAATGATGCCGGAACAGTCATTGTTCCAAGCGGTGAAGTTGAGGATGAGCGGCGGGTTCATCACCTGATCCTGGCAGAGGATTTTTCTCAGTTCGAAGAACTGCAGGGACTCCTGGAAGGAACGTGCAAAAGTTTCCTTACAAGTGGTCGTCCGCATATCTACCTGTCTGGCGAGAAAATCGCGTATTACGTGCATGAAGTCGGTGCGATGATTGGTCCTGCACACGCCTTCACCCCCTGGACAGCAATGTATGCGTATTTTGATCGGGTTGCTGACTGCTACGGAAGTCAATCTATCGATTTCCTGGAGCTTGGTCTCTCCGCAGACAGCTCGTACGGTGCAGCGATTCCGGATCTTCACGATGTCCCGTTTCTTTCAAATTCGGATGCCCATAGTCCCCGACCGGATAAGATCGGAAGGGAATTCAACCGCCTTCGGCTCGGGAATCTTTCAATAAAAGACGTACTTGCATGCGTCAGAAACGGGGCCATTGAGATGAATGCCGGATTCTTTCCGGAGGAAGGGAAATACAACCGCACGGCCTGCTCCCGCTGCTTTGCCCGTTATTCGCTGGAACTGGCGATACAGTATAACTGGCGGTGCCCTGCTGACGGGGGTATTATCAAGAAAGGTGTGTACGACCGTGCGCAGGAGCTTGCTTCCGGAGGTAATTTTTCTCAGCGTCCCCCCTATCTCCATATTATCCCGCTCAGTCAGATCATCCAGACGGTGGAAGGGGTTTCGTCGCCCCACACGAAGAAAGTAAGATCCCTCTATCAGCGCTTTATCCACCTGTTTGGCAACGAGATTGAGGTGCTTATCAATGCCCCTGTCACTGAAATGCGCGCAATCGATACAGGAACTGCTGATGCAATTGAAGCCCTGCGGAGCGGGCATGTCATTCTGGACCCCGGTGGGGGCGGAAAGTACGGCACATTCTCTTTCTCCTGATGTCTGCCTTGTTCATATGTTCACGCCCGGGCATTTCATCGTAAATATTAATGAAACAGGACACCAACATGATCAGTCAATGCTCAAAGTACATCGGGATATCTGTGGATATTGCGGTTGTTGTGTGTCAGTCTGCCCGGAAGGCGCCCTCGAACTGATTGATGCGTACCTCTGCGTGGAGAAGAGTTGCACGAGTTGTGGGATCTGTGCTAAAGTATGCCCTCTGGGTGCTCTGGAGGTCCTGCATGAAAAATAAGTACGATATTCTTGTCATCGGGGGAGGTCCGGCGGGTGCGCTCGCTGCAAAAACTGCAGTGGAGAAGGGTCTCTCTGCATGTATTGTCGAAAAGCGTCCGGCGATCGGTGCGCCTGTCCGCTGCGCCGAAGGTATCGGCAAAGACGCCCTTCACGAGTTCATCGAACCCGATCCAAAGTGGATCTCAGCTGAGATGACCGGGGCAAGTATCGTTGCTCCCGATGGCTTTTTGATGAAACTCGAATCCGGGCTTGCAGGTAATAAAGTCGGCTACATCCTCGATCGAAAATTCTTTGACCGTGAGCTGGTCTGGAAAGCGGCCGAAGCGGGAGCGGATATTGCAGTCAAGACCCGTGCATCGGCGCCGATTATGGAAAATGGATGTGTCAAAGGGGCAAAGATTGAGTCCTGCGGGAAGGTAACGAACGTTATCGCTGATGTGGTTATTGCGGCTGATGGTGTTGAATCAAAATTCTCACGCTGGTGTGGTATTGACACTACCGTACCTGTCAGTGAAATTATGAGCTCCGTCCAGTATGTTATAACGGATATTGATATCGATGCGCACTCGACGGTCTTTTATCTGGGCAATGAAATTGCACCCCAGGGATACCTCTGGGTATTCCCGAAGGGTGAAACGGTCCGCCAATGTCGGGATAGGAATCTCGGGCAGGAAGAGCGGCGAAGGCCACCGGGCAAAGGATTACCTTGACAGTTTTGTCAAAAAGACATTTCCCTGCGGGAAACCGATCGAGTATATCGCCGGGGGTGTATCCGTCTGTCGACCCCTTAATTGTACTGTGGCGGACGGGCTCATTATCGTTGGTGACGCGGCCCGGGTGGTCGATCCTCTTACCGGTGGCGGGATCTACAATAGCATGTATACCGGGAGACTTGCCGCTCAGGTCGCAGCGGAATGTATCGGGAAAGGCGATGTCTCAAAAAATGAGCTCATGGTATATGATAAAACCTGGCGGACTTCCAAGATGGGAAAAGCGATTGAACGCAACTACTTCATAAAGGAATATTTAATCAAACAGCCCGATGACAAATTGAACGACATAATCCATTCCGTATCAAAACTGAATCTTAAGGAGTTCACAACGCTGTCACTGTTAACAGAAATTATCCGCGTGAACCCGAAACTGGTGCTTGATCTCGGTGCGCTCGCAGCATCAATCCGCTGATTTTTTAAGCTGCCTGTTGAGGAGGCGGAGGCAATCATCTTCTGCTTCTTTTTTCGTAAAAACCGTGAAGATATCATTGGGCTGGATTTTTACGTTGCCACTGGGAATGATCAGTTCGCCACCGGATCTGCGTATAGCGATGAAGACGAAATCCTTTACTTTGAGTTCACGGATTTCGTGACCGACGATAGGAGCACCCTGTTCGGCAACGATATCAAAAATGGTCCCGCCGGGAATCGAGGCAAGTTGCTGGAGCTGGGGGTTCTGGGTCCAGTAGTAGAGACGCGATGCCACGAGTTCGTCAGGGTTCTCGCTGATCCTGACCCCGACCTCCTTGAAAAAATCAGAGTGGGATGACTGGTTGACGATAGAAACTACGTTCTGGACACGGAACTTTTTTGCGAGCCAGCACGTCATGAGATTAACCGAATCGTCACTGGTAGTGGCAATCAGTGCATCTGCCCGATCAATTCCAGCCTCCTCAAGCGTAGTTTTATCGGTTGCATTCCCGGTTACCGCCAGAACATCGTAATGCTCAAGAACTTCGCTGCAACGGGTTTCGTCCTGATCAATGACAACAACATTGTTTGCGTGTTCGACCGCCTGTTTTGCAAGGTTTTTGCCGATTCCCCCGAGCCCCACGATGATAATATACATGACTACCGGTTACCATCATCGGCATTGAAATAATTTGCGCAATAACCAATCCATGTGATCTGTGGAGTGGATGAGGCGGGAAAAGGATCCGTACTTGGCCCGATGGTTATTGCGGCTGTCAGTGTATCATCAGAAGATGTCTTTGCCGACATTGAGGTGGCTGATTCCAAGATGCTGTCCCCCCTTATGCGTGAACGTCTCTATGCCATTATCAGGAAGCGGTTCAGGGTGGCGACAGTACGTATTGACGCGCATGAGATCGATGAGATCCGCAGGGGGATGACCATGAATGCCTGCGTTGCCAGGGCTCATGCACAGGTAATAAACAAACTTTCACCGTCTGTTGCGTATGTTGATGCCTGTGATGTGAATGCGCTTCGTTATGCATGTATGGTGAAATGTCACCTTGAACAGAGTTGCGAGATCGTATCTGAGCACAAAGCAGACCAGAACTTCAAAGTAGTCTCCGCTGCAAGCATAATCGCAAAAGTTACCCGTGACCGTGCGATTGTCACACTTTCAAAAAAATACGGGGAGATTGGGAGCGGGTATCCTTCGGATCCTGTTACCCTCGCATACCTTTCTGCGTACATCGACGAATACAAATGTCCACCTCCGATTGCCCGGAAAAGCTGGAAGACCGTCACTGCCATGATCGGAAAAAAACAGCAGAGTCAGCTCTCACAATTTTTCTGATCTTCCATTTTTTTGCGTCGGATTGCACCGGGCAATTGTTTTATGTGGCCTGCAATTCAATAAATTACGAATGGACTGGATTCCCCTTATCGTTTTTCTCATTTCCGCTTATGCTGCGATAGCATACTATATTTATTCACGGAAACTCTGGGAGGATCATATCACCTTCTATGGCCCGATTTTAGCAATCAAAACGAACAAAATCGGTTTTTTTGACAAATTTGCCCAATTCCGGACGTTCTTCCGGATCTATGGGTCAGCAGGAGTCATTGCAGTCGTCATCGTTTCGATCTTTATCACCGTTATGCTTTTTGTATCTGTCCGCTATACGCTGCTCGTCCAGCCGGAACCAACAGGGATCTATAAACCACAGAATATCCTGCTTCTCCCTGGCATCAATGAATACGTTCCTTCCACACTTGCAGTCTGGCTTGCGTTTATCATTACCATTGCGGTTCATGAATTCGGGCATGGAATTCTCTGCCGCGTTGAGAATATCAAAGTAAAGACCATGGGGGCGCTCATAGCTGTGATCCCCATTGGATTTTTTGTTGAGCCCGATGAAGAAGAACTTGACAAGACGAAAGGAATGGCTAAGGTCCGCATGTTTGGTGCAGGAATCACCAACAACCTCGTCGTCGGATTTTTCTGTTTTTTCCTGCTTATCCTCTGCATGGGACTTGTCGCTCCCGTGAGCCAGCCCGTCATTCATGGAGTCTATAAGGATTATCCAGCTGCCAGTGCCGGTATTCCTCCCGGATCGATAGTAACCGCAGTAAATGGAGTTCCCGTCAACAGCCGGGCTGATGTTTCTACTATCCTGAATACAACACAACCCGGAAACACGCTGACCCTTACTGTTGAAAAAGATAAAATCGTGAAGGATTATCCCCTCACTCTTACGGGATGGCCTGATGATATTCCTGGCAGGACAAGCGGATTTATGGGTGTTGAGTATTATGACGGTGCAGCAGTCATGTCAGTCATTCAGGGAATGCTATCGCCCCTGGGGTTTTTCCAGTTCCTGATCGTCCCCTTTGCAAATGATTCCGGTGTCCAGTTCCTCCGCATTCTTGCATTCGAAACACCTGACACTATCTACTACCAGGTCCCCTTCGAGGGTTTCTGGGGTATTATACACCTGCTCTTCTGGTGTGCATGGATCAATCTCAATGTTGGCATATTCAATGCTATCCCCATGATACCTCTCGATGGCGGGTATATTTTCAAGGAAGGGGTTGACCGTTTGCTCGACCGCCGGGGGCTCCTGAAATATTCGGGTTATGTCAGCAGTGCGGTCAGCTATCTTATGCTCATTGTCCTGGTGTCGCTTATCGCACTGCCGTATCTGTTGCACATCTGAATATATACAGAGGAGAAGAAAATCGGGGGTTTTACTGCTTCCCGTTCATTACCTTTTTTGCAAGAAGAATGAGATCAGGATTTACTGGTTTTATCCGCGACGCAACATCTCTGAGCGGGACTGTTCCAATACGCGCACCCTGAAGGGCCACCATGCAACTGGTGTTGCCGGCAACTATCTGCTCAATTGCTGAGACCCCGAACCGCGTAGCGAGGATACGATCGAATGCTGTGGGTGTACCCCCACGCTGGACGTGACCAAGAACCGTTACCCGGGTCTCAATATTGAGGCGGTGTTCAAGTTCCTTTCCGAGAAGGTTCCCCACCCCCACAAATTTTTCATGCCCGCACTCATCGCGGTTGCATTCGGGGACCGCCGTACCAGAAATATCCTCATGATGCGTCCCTTCGGCTACTACAACGATGGAGAATTTTTTTCCTGCTGTACAACACCCCCTGATATCTTTGCAGACATCATCCATAGTGAACCTGATCTCAGGGATGAGAATTACATCAGCTGCTCCAGCTATACCTGACATAAGAGCGATCCAACCGGAATCCCGTCCCATAGTTTCCACCACCATAATCCGGTGATGGGATTCTGCAGTTGTGTGGAGCCGGTCGATCGCTTCAGTTACTATAGAGACTGCGGTATCAAAACCAACTGCCAGATCAGTGCCGAAAATATCGTTATCGATTGTTTTAGGTACTCCGATGAGAGGAATACCCAATGCGGTTAATTCATACGCTGCTGAAAGCGTCCCGTTTCCTCCTATCACCACCAGCCCATCGATACCGTACATTTTGATGGTGCTGCTGATCTTCCCGATATCGCCAGGTTTTTTGAGTGGATCTATCCGGGAGGTTCCAAGGATAGTACCTCCTGACGTTGTAATACCTGAAACAGATATACCGGTGAGGAGTTCGATGTCACCTTCAATAAGTCCCTGCCATCCATTACGAATCCCGAAAGTTTCAATTCCATAGCTTAAACCCGAATATACTACAGCCCGGATTACCGCGTTGAGTCCCGGGCAGTCTCCCCCTCCGGTTAAAACACCGATCTTTTTCATACAGCGATTTTTCCTTTATTCACAGGTCCCTTTCCATATATCTTTTCCATTTACTGCACATGGGATTGCTGTCGCGTCTCTATGAATATCCTGCGGTGAATGATGCGCCAGCAGAGAATCAGTTGTGCGAGATCTCCCGCAGTGATATAATTCCGGCCTTTAAATATGGAAATGGGGTGCACCCGTGTCTGTTGCTCGATGCTGCGCTCAAGCTTTTTCACCACATGTTCGCTTAGTTCTCCATCCATTATCATCTCCCCCATCTTGTGCCCGTTATGTTCACTTGTCAGAAATTTGAGTGAGAAGTTGCGCTCAGAAAGGGACAGGATTGAGTACAGGTCAAGAGAGAGATCAATATTTTCAATACTGTGTTTCATCCTGTTCTGGGAGAGGGTAATACGGTAGACATTTCTCTCCTCTCCAAGGTACTGCCCGAATTCTGAATAATCAATCCCGATTACTGCATCAGCAAATTCTTTTTGGGGAGCAATATAGCGCTCGTAATCCGGTCCCCGTTCGATAATTTTCTGTAAGACTGCGTCACGGGAATACCCACGCTTTTTTATATCACGACGAATCTTCCAGTCTGATTTTACCTCTTTTGATGGATCTACAAATAAGGTAAAATCGAGGTATTTTCGCAACGTTGGTGTGAAGAGGGTGTGAAGCCCTTCAAGAATGAGGATTTTGTGCGGGCGGAAGATGACCGGAGGATCAAATATCCCCGTTGTATGATTATAGACGGGTTTTTCGACTGGCACCCCGCATCTGAGCAGGGCGAGGTCCTGTTCGAGCTGATCGATCCGGTTTGCCTTTGGATTAAGCGCTGTAATACCCTGCTTCCTTCGGCCATCACGGTCGAGACTATGATAATCATCAAGGGTAATTGTGGACACGAGGTCAGAACCAAAGATGCTTCGGATACCTTCGGTGAAAGTAGTTTTTCCCGATCCGCTGTCCCCTGCAACACCCAAGGTAAAAATATATGGCGAAGCCGCAATCGTGTCCTTGAAGTTCGGAGAATTCATACCTTGTTCTGGTATACGTATATATCGGGTAAAAACCATCCGAAACCCCCTTTATGAAATTTTTAAGGAAGGATCTTGAGGTTCAGATCGAAGAAAAGACAATTGGCTGTCAGGGTCGCAACAGAGCAATCTTGGATCCCACCGGAACTTTAACCTCATCTGCAACAGGTTTGCATTTCGCTGCCATCAGATAGGCGACCGGCGGAAGATTGTCCATCTCAGAGAGGGACTCAAAATTTGCCATTCCTTTGGCGATAATGATTGTGCACTTTGCTATGGCATCCCGAAGATCTTCGGGAATATTCTCCATACATATTCCGATCTCAGGACCCCGCCGGTTGTTGTGATCTGGTCAACAAGGATGTCAAGTCCCAGTTCACGGGCATCCTTTAATGTTGCATCATTGAGAATAGGGGCCTCTTTGACTGCAAGCACAACATGAGAACCCTGCGTTTTGAGGTATTCGATCAAGAGGTGATCGAGGACAATTTCACCGCAGTTGTCGCTCAGATATACAACACGGGAGCAGAGTGGGAAGATTTTATCAGTATGGTCGATGGTAAGCCCTTTTGCATATTCTTTCTGGAAAAAAACGGAAAAATTTCTTTCAACAGTGTGTCCTTTCACACCATAATCAAAGGTATTGCCGATTATTGATGCCAGAACATATTCTCGAAATGTCGACAAGTCATTACGGACCTCTTTACTGACTTCCATTGCCTGTTGGTTTCCCAGAGTTTTGAGTTCCGCGAACGGATCGGGATTTCCCAGTAAATCGTATGCCCTCCGATGAATACGGCTTGCGATCTGCGGGTGGGTGAGCGATCCAGAACGAATTTCGCCAATCAACTTCCTGCACTCAGTAATTACTGTATCCGTAAGAGTGGAATCAGCATGGCACAATGTACATTCAAGTTCCACGCGGGAAAGTAAACAGTCAGCACATAGTTCGGTAATTTTCATAACAACGACCAGAACAACGATAAAAAACAATATCCGAAATGGGGCCACTGAGATTTGAACTCAGGTCAGAAGACCCCCAGTCTCCTAGGATGGCCAGGCTACCCTATGGCCCCGCCTCTTACTATTGGTTCATTTCATTTATTTATCTTGTTGTCGTAAAAAATTAAAATACTAACCCCTCAGGTAAAAATCTTACCAATAGGATAGGTCAGCCTCCGGGGAACTCAATCCAGTGTGCGGTTTTTTCAGATCGCATTCCCGACCTCGTATTACCTATCGCAGTACCTCATTGTCCGAGGCAAAAAAAAGATATGTATATATGGTTCAAATCAGGTATTATGAATTACAACTTTTAATGCAGCAGGTGTAAAGACCATGGTAAAAGAGGAAATCTTTCCATTCATTAATACAATACGTCCGACAAAGCGGGAAACAAAGATATCCGGAGAGGCGAAGTAATGAATACTATTCTCGTTGTCGATGACAGTCCATTCATCGTTGATGTATTTGTCACTATGCTGGAGCGAGGCGGTTATCGTACTGTTGCTGCATATGGTGGGGCGGAATGTCTCGAGATCTTAAAGACGGTGACCCCCGATCTGATCCTGTTGGATATCATGATGGAACCTATAGACGGTTGGGAGACCCTTGAAAAGATTAAGGAAAATTCCCAGACGAAGGAGATACCGGTACTCATGCTCACTGCAAAGCAGCTTTCTCCGGCAGAAGCACAGGAATACGGGATTTATATCGAAGATTACGTGTTAAAGCCAATTACTCACCGCGAATTGTATGATGCGATTGAGCATGTCCTCAAAAGGAGACAGGCCATCAAATCTGATATTGACACTGCAAAACAATCCGGGTTTGACGCTGAGATCATCACTGAATATGCCCGTTTAAGTAAAACAATAGACGTAAACAAGCGCCTCATGAAGATTCTCGAGACCACTTACAATTTCGATGACTCAAAAGTAAGGGTCAGCGAAGAAATCTCAAGTGCGATCAAGAATATGGAGATGAATGTTAAAATTCAGGAGAACCGGCTTCAACAAATCAAAGGGGAATTATCAGGTACCCCCACATCCCGGTAACCCTCTTTTTTTCTTTAACAGACCATACCGTTGGTTTTGGAGAAAATGCATTTTTATCTTAAAAAGTATCTGCATATAATTATTAATTCGGAGGAGATTGAGACAGTTTGGCGACGATTGAAAGGAAGTATCCGGTTCCATTTCATAAAGGGTGGAATGAAGACGGATTTTAACTATTTTCCATGGGGAATCTTTATATAGTTTTTTGGCATTGT
Source organism: uncultured Methanoregulaceae archaeon (assembly GCA_963815395.1). Classification (GTDB taxonomy): domain Archaea; phylum Halobacteriota; class Methanomicrobia; order Methanomicrobiales; family Methanospirillaceae; genus Methanoregula. The sequence goes on along the minus strand of CAWFHC010000014.1, from coordinate 3,481 downwards.
TATAATGCTGTACATCTTAGTCTTATTGGGTTCGTAACTCAGTTCGGTAGAGCGCCTGGCTTTTAACCAGGTGGTCGGGGGTTCAAATCCCTCCGGGCCCGTTGCCACGAGGAATCGTGGGTTTTTTGCGGTGATGCATCTGAAAGGAAATTTATTCATCTGTAAGGGGGTTTTTCATTGAGCACCAAACTGAATGTGTTGAAGCACGTGATGGTGCCAGACCATAACATCATGAGTGAGGACGAGGTATCTGCGCTTCTCTCCCACTACAACATAACTACGGAACAATTACCTAAAATTTTCCATGACGATCCAGCGGTCAAGACGATTGGCGCAAACGTTGACGATGTTATACGTATTGTCCGGATGAGTCATACGGCCGGCAGGGCTGAGGCATATCGTCTCGTAATCAAGAGACCGAAGAAATAATTTTTGGGGTGATCAGTCTGATCGACAGAAGCATTTTATCCAAGGCGTATTTTTCACGGGAGCATGTTGCGCGCCACCAACTTGACTCTTTCAATTATTTCTTAAAGCATAATCTTCAGAAAGTGGTCAACGAGCAGCGGGTTATCGAGACTGATATCGAGAACCGGGGAAAGAACAATGAGCCTGTATGGGTGGAACTGGGTTCGATTACGGTAAAACGACCACTCGTCAGAGAAGCTGATGGATCTCAGGGAGAATTGTATCCCTGCGAAGCACGACTGCGCAATCTTACCTACGCTGCGCCGATCCAGTTAGGGCTCACCCTTGTTCATGGTGATGAACGACAGGAGCCGATAATCACCACAATCGGCCAACTCCCGATCATGGTTGGATCACATGCCTGCAACCTTTACGGTATGGACGATGTTCAGCGTATCTCCCATGGGGAGGATGCATTCGATCCGGGCGGATATTTCATTGTAAACGGTACCGAACGTGTGCTCATGACGCTTGAGGATCTCGCATCCAACAAGATCATGACCGAGTTTACCGAGCGCTACAACGAGCGGATTTATGTCGCAAAAGTCTTTTCGCAGTTCCGCGGTTACCGTGCTCTGGTTGTTGTTGAGCGTAATAAAAAGAACCTGCTTGAGGTGTCATTCCCGTCAGTGGCCGGGCATCTTAAATTTGTTGATCTGATGCGTGCTCTCGGAATGACGAACGATCAGGAAGTTGTGAATGCAGTTTCTCCCGATGAGGATATCCTTACATTCATGATGCAGAATCTCGAAGAGAGCGAGTGCGATTCTGTTGAAGGGGGTATCATGTATGTTGGCAAGAAGCTCGCACCCAACCAGACAAAGGACTACCAGCGCAAACGGGCTGAATTTGTGCTGGACAACTACCTCCTGCCGCATCTCAACTACTCAATGCCTGCAAATTTAAAGGAAGGAGAGGAGGGCTACCAGGAGGCAGTGCTATCCGTGCGACTTGCAAAGGGTCACTTTCTGGGACGCATGGCGGAGGCGTGTTTTGATCTTGTGCTGGACAAACGCAGGGTTGATGACAAGGACCATTACTCCAACAAGCGGTTGAAACTTGCCGGTGATCTTATGGAGGACCTCTTCCGTATTTCCCTTAACCGGCTAACACGGGATATCAAATACCAGCTTGAACGCGCCAGCATGCGTCACCGCGACCTGTCAATCGCAACTGCGGTCCGGGCGGATGTGCTTACCGAGCGGCTTTTGCATCCGCTCGCTACGGGTAACTGGGTCGGTGGAAGAACCGGTGTCTCCCAGCTGCTTGACCGTGTTGACCATATGGCAGTACTCTCCCACCTGCGTCGAGTGATCTCCCCGCTTTCTCGCTCGCAGCCGCATTTCGAAGCTCGTGACCTTCACCCGACCCAGTGGGGACGGATCTGTCCGAGTGAGACCCCCGAAGGGCCGAATTGTGGTCTGGTCAAGAACTTTGCCCAGATGGTCGAGATATCCAAGGGTGTTGATGATGAAGCCGAAGTCAGGCGACTTCTGCATAATCTTGGTGTTGAGCAAATCCGGGGTGAAGCACGATGAAAAAGTCCCGTGTGTTTGTTGATGGCGCACTTATCGGTCTCGATGAAGATGCAAAAGCACTTGTGGCCAATATCAGGTCAATGCGTCGGCAGGGGGCTATCTCCTCTGAAGTGAATGTTTCACATAAGGAATATAACGGGGATGTCGTGATTCTTACCGATCGTGGCCGTGCCCGCCGTCCGCTTATTGTCCTGAAGAACGGTGAACCACTTATTACCAGCGAAGACCTTGCGAAACTGGCAAAAAAGGAAGTTGACATAACCTCATTTGTCCAGCGTGGATTGATTGAATTTATTGATGCGGAAGAGGAAGAAGATCTCCTCATCGCGATGAACCCGGAGAATGTCACACCGGATCACACTCATCTTGAGATCGATCCTTCCCTTATTCTGGGTATCGGTGCCGCGCATGTCCCATTCCCGGAGCACAATGCAAGTCCGCGTGTGACGATGGGTGCAGGCATGGTCAAGCAGGCGCTCGGGTTCGGGACGGCGAATATGAAACTGCGTCCTGATACCCGTGGCCACCTGCTTCATTACGTGCAAAAACCCTTAACACACACCCAGACCTCTGAATTAATCGGTTCCGATGACCGTCCGGCAGGGCAGAACTTTGTTGTTGCAATTCTGTCTTATGAAGGCTACAACATTGAAGATGCCCTTATCTTCAACAAGGCTTCCATTGAGAGGGGGCTCGGGCGCTCACATTTCTTCCGGACGTATGAAGGGGAAGAACGGCGCTACCCGGGTGGCCAGATTGATCGTATTGAAGTCCCTGAAGAGGATGTTGCCGGCGCACATGGCGCCGAGTCATACAAGAACCTTGACGAAGACGGTGTGATTAATCCTGAAACTGTTGTTGCAGAAAAAGATGTTCTGATTGGTAAGACATCTCCCCCGCGTTTCCTCGAAGAACCCTCAGGAGAACTTATTGCTGTCGAGAAACGTCGCGACACTTCAGTTACTATGCGCAGTAATGAGCATGGCATTGTCGATACTGTGATCATTACTGAAGGAGAGAACAGTTCCCGACTCGTCAAGGTACGAACCCGTGACCTCCGCGTCCCTGAAGTAGGAGACAAGTTCGCCTCCCGGCACGGACAGAAAGGAGTCGTCGGGCTGATAACACACCAGGAAGATATGCCCTTCACCGAGAGCGGACTCTGTCCTGATCTCGTTATCAATCCTCATGCTATCCCAAGCCGTATGACTGTCGGACATATGCTCGAAATGATCGGTGGTAAGGTTGGAGCACTTGAAGGGCGGAGAATTAATGGTACGGCGTTCCGCGGGGAGAGCGAAGTGCATATACGTTCATCACTTAAGAAACTGGGTTTTTCCCACAACGGACGCGAAATCATGTATGACGGCCTTACGGGAAAGCAGTTCAAAGCGGATGTATACGTAGGTGTCATTTACTACCAGAAACTCTACCACATGGTATCGTCAAAGATGCATGCCCGGTCACGTGGACCG
>CAWFHC010000013.1:0-33613 GCA_963815395.1 uncultured Methanoregulaceae archaeon | reverse complement strand
GCAGCCGCCGGCACAGGAGCAGCCGACAAGCCAGGGGCGGCCATCATCCCAACAATTAACCGAAGAAAACCAGCGAGGTGATGTGAGCGGAACAGGCGCGAGCCTGCGGAGACGAACGTGACCGACCGCTCTTCATATGTCAGGATCAGCTGATGGAGGATCGCCGCCTCGCTCCGCACGCTTCGTGCCTTCCCCTCGCACCTGCTCCGCGGACCGGCTCAACAATGCGCTCTCCCTCCCCTCGGTCTGGTGGGGTGGGGTAGGGAAGGGGCGGTCCAGGAGACTGTAAAAAGCGCGCTTTTGGGACCGGATTGCTAAAAGATTCTAACTTGTTGTCAGGAATCTGGTCGGGGGTATTTTTTATCCCTAACATATTCATTTAATATCATCCATGCTGAAGAACAGAGATTAATGAAGACCATCAGTTTACGATTCCGTATCTACTTTACCCTCCTTGCAGCGGTTTTTCTGATCGGGATGATTGGTCTAACCGTCTTTGAACATTTCTCTCCGCTCGATGCATTTTATTTTATCGTCGTGACCATTTCGACGGTGGGCTATGGGAACCTTAGCCCACTCACTCCGCACGGTAAGATCCTGGCCATTGTAATCATCCTCATAGGTGTCGGTTGTTTTGTCGGTCTTGTGGCAAACTCGATAGAATACTTAATTGTCAAGCGGGAACAGCAGCCAACGGCTCGAGAAGATGAACATGATCATTGGCGTTTTTTATTCCCAGATAGGCACGAATCTGCTGAGGAAATTCAGTATTATCGACCCGAAGATCAATGAAATCTGCTCAGCGCTGGTAGTTTCCAACAACTGGTCGGACAGTGACTTTACCGGAGCTTTTACCAAGCTTAAGCAGCATGCATACCATCTAGACAGCCGGGAAATCTCTCTGGGAGAACTGCACGAATTCCTCCTGCAGCGTCAGGGTTTGATGCTGACCCTCCTTGAAAATCCCCAAATTTTTGAACACGACAGGTTTACTGATCTGCTCCATGCAGTTTTTCATCTTTCCGAAGAATTGAACGCACGTGAGCGTCTCATTGATCTCCCGGTGACAGACTATACTCATTTGTCCGTAGATATGACCCGGGTATACAGCCAGCTTGTTATCGAATGGCTCGAGTATATGCTGCACCTCAAAAAGAAATTCCCTTACCTTTTTTCGTTATCCATGAGAACCAACCCGTTCGATGCGAACGCATCGGCGATCGTTCGGGAATAACAAACCGGAATTTTTTTTATGCAATTCGGATTTTGTACTTTCATTATTCATGGATCCAGCCGAATGGATTCAGTGTTAAAGCCAAATGTAATTTTTTGACAAGCAATTCAAAAATCATTTGCATTTTCCGTGTTAAATTCTCTACTTCCCGCACCGTTTTGATCTGTTTGGCCGAATTTACCCGAGAACAGGATGCCAGGGTATCACCATGCCTCTGAATCATTTTTTTAAGAATAGTAAGAAATCTTTTCTCAAAAAAGAATTCGCGGATGAACGATGAATTGTTTTTCTAGACAATAACAACATAGGCAATCAACGATAGCAGGAATGCCAGGAGCAGCATTGCAAGGGAAAGGGGTGCAACGAATACGAGCATTGCGTTCACGGTGCTGGCAAGCTCGGAAATCCGGTTGGAGCCGAAAACAACAATATGTTCACAGTGTGCAGTGCTCCCTGCAACTTCTGAAGGCGCGAGATCGTCAATTGCAGTCTGGAGCGCCTGCATCACAAATGGTATGAACTCTGAAACCGGAACGTGCATCCCAACAGGATTTTTACCCGTGATAGTATTCACTACGTGCGAGTCCGTGGTCATCACTTCGGCATTATCCACGACTGTAAGGACTTGTTCAAGCAACACTTCGCGAACTCCCTGTGCCATATTATTACCATCGATGAGAATATAGGCAGTACGTTGCCTGTCTGCTTCGGTGACCAGTACCTGAATCCCCAGATCCCCGAACCCCTGTTGTCTGCTATAGGGTACCAAAAGATGGGCAACTCCGGTCCTGAATGGATACAGCGACGTTGTTCGGCATCTTTCCATCGCCTTCAGCGAAACATGCTGGTACTCGGTTGCTGTCAGTGTTGCAAGGAGTACGGGAGAGGAAAGGTCCGTCATGCAGTTATGTGCATCTACAACGGCAACATGGGGGAACCATCGGTGACCTTCTGCCATAATGGTCATGCCGATGGAAAAATCTACGTCTTCAGTCCGTTGTGGTGAACGGGTAGTGACAAGAAGAACCGAGTCGCCGAACCGCTGGGAAAGAACCTGAACAGATCCCTGTGTGAGGCGTTCTGACTTCCCGGCGACACCTGAATAGGTAATATCATTCCGGGATTTTTGCAGTGCATCGATAACTTTGTCGATTTCTGTTTCTGATACAAGGTTGAAGTCATGGGTGGCGCAACCGTGAACGACAAGGGTCTCGTCCTCAAAATTGTCGTGCAATACTTTGGGAAGGTTTCCCCCGCCGATCTCACCCATAGGACCGGGGTGCAGGTTGGGGACCGTAAAAATTATCGGCTTTTTATCCGCCCTGTGGAAAAAGAAACTCACCTGGGGAACAAATATTTCCTCCCCGATCTCACGGAAAAAATCCTCCATCCGTTTGGAACCATCGGTCATGTGAGCGATAAAAGCGTTGATGAATGCAAGCCCGCGGATTTTGAACGCACGATCGAGAGGACGTTCAAGTATCCAGATGAGAATTACAAACCCAAGACCGAAGACAATATGGAATACTAATGCATAAATGCCGAATGTCGGTGAGAAGAGGAGCATTCCGGCCAGTATCCCTACACCACTCTGTGTAAACGCCGGAACGAGCATGCGGGGAACCCGGTAATCGGCTATCGCCACGAGGACGAGCAGGCGGAGGCCAAAGATAAAACCCAGTGAAATTGCATAGAAAAGCGGGATGAAACTGACAGAGAACAGGAGAGCAATAAAAGTTATAATAACGGCAAAAACCGTACAGGTAAGTGCCAGAAGTGCTGACCGGTTCCAGGTCATTGTTTTACCGTTATACTCGATGATTGGTTTTGTCAGGACAAGCGCTACAATGGCCGGGATAGTGAAAGCGAGCGTGCCTGAGAATGGCAGGGCTGAGAATGGCAGAATCACCCATGCACGTACACCTGCACCATCGATCAGAAGACCAAGGATGATTATAAGGAAAAGTGAACGTTTCCACGAAGGGGCAGTGAAAATAAACCTTGTGAGCTGACTGATTTTGACATCGCTGCCCTGATTCATCAGGTAAAACCCCCGAGAACTATCTCATGACGGTCAGGATACGACCGGATTTCGCTGGTTGTGTAGGTGATGGGACGGGAATAAAACGGTGCGTTGAGGGTAAGGGTCTCATATTCCCCGCCTTCACCAGCAAGATTTATGTGATGGGTGGAAGCGACGCGTTTTAGTCTGTCGATTAGGTCATTATCGAGATGTTCGCCTAAAAAACGTTCATCGAGTCCGTCCGCAGCTGTAACAACAATTATTACATCCATTCGTCGGGCTACTTCCTCAAGAATCTTCTCTGTATTCACATGCCAGAGCGGAGTAAAGAGCGATATTCCGAGTCGGTCAGTGATTGCCTTCACCCGTTGTGTCTGGTAAACCGATTCGACTGCCCCAGCAATCACGCCTTCCACATCAAGGCAGGCGAGGCCTGCTTCAAGATCAGCAAGTTCCTCTTCTTTGCGTCCATGAGTTGGTATCTCGATGTATTTTATTCCGGCAACGTTAGCGATGGCGGCCACTGCATCGATGTTTGCGGAGTGGAACATATATGAGTCCCGGTTTTCCGGGTAAACGGTGACCATAAATTCCACATCCATTCCCGCATCAGTAGCTTTCTGGATGGAGAGGATTGAGTCCTTTCCCCCGGAAGTGAGTGCTGCCCAGCTCATGATCAGCCTTTCCGGGATCCGGGTGATTCGAGCGAGCCGAAGTGCTGCTGGTACCGCTGTCGCATAGCGGTCCAGTCCGGCAGGTGCGTCTGGCACCCGACATGTTCCACGACAAACGAAGCAGTGACCGTACCAATCCTGCAGCAGGTCAGCGGTGTATAATCCCTTACATAAGCGGAAAGAAAACCGGCACGGTATGAATCGCCGGCACCGGTGGGATCCGCAAGGGTTACCGGAACAACCGGAATGAAGTGGGCAGAGCCTTCAGAGTACAACATACTGCCATCACCACTCATCGTAAATATTGCGGTTCCGACCTGGCTGATGATGGTTTCTTTGGTTACTCCCAGGGTTGCACACATCTGATGAACCTCATGCTGGTTGGCAAACAGGATGTCTGTATTGGCAAGGATTGTTTCCAGCTGCTCTTTGGTGTACCAGAATACATCCTGACCGGGATCGAATGAAGTGAACTCACTTCTTTCGGCAACCCGGCAGTTGAATTCCGGATCTGCGGTCGCCATATGGACAAATGGCAGATGGGGAGCTTCTGCATTCGCGAATGCTTTGGATGCACCCCATTCAAAGAACGTCATCTGGTCCCCGTTATCGTCCGTGAACATGAATGCTGTCGGGGTATTCGCATCCGGAACAACAAAGAACTGCCGCTGGATCCCGATCTTTTTCATCCAGAACTCATACTCGCTGCCGGCAAAATCGTTCCCGATGCAGGAGATCAGGGTTACCTGTTCTCCGAGAGTGGCAATTCCTGCGGCGATATTTGCCGCACCGCCGCCAAAATAGATCTGCCGGTCAGAGATGTGGGTGGAACAGTTTTTCGCCGGCAAATGAGGTACCTTTGAGATGTTATCGACAGCGGTATGCCCGACAACGGCGATCATAACGCCTGCACTTCCAGCAGTTTGAGCGGAATATCCCGCAGCGCCTTGCCGACAACTGATTTTGCAATACGTTCAGCATGTTCAGGAGATTCTGCCCTGAAGACTTTCATCTCAAGGACAAGCCCGACAAGGGCGGTGTCAGCAACAACAATCGCGCTTGAAAGTGTCTCCTCACAGTACGGGCAGGTAAGAAAACCTGCCTCGACTTCCACATATTTTGCTGCCGGATTGAGCCGTTTTCCTGCTTCACTGATTGCAATTCCAATCGCATCGTCAAGTGATTTGACATCTCGGAGTATCCACGCTGATTCCAGAGTCACTATATAATCAGGCATCTTTTTTCACCTTACCAGATTTCCCGGTGCACATGCCCGCCAGCATCCATCCGCCCGGCAAGTACTGCCGGAGGATGTCCTCTTCCCACTGCCAGAAGTGCGATGGGTCGGATATGCAGAGGCAGAGCAAGGATTTGGCGCACATCCTCATCATCAAAAGATCCTGTCCAGCAGGAATGCAGTTTTTTTGCATGGGCTGCAAGCATCATGTATGTGCAGGCAATTGTTGCGTCCTCCAACCCGTACAGGATTCCACGTTCCCCATAGCGTGACATCGAGCGGACATAGTTTGCGCATACCGCAAAGATCGCACCTGCCTGTTCGACATGTTTCTGGTCAAATGAAGCCTCTGCGAGTGCTGCCTTCGCTTCTTCGTCAGTAACAATAATAACGTCCCATGATTCAAGGTTACCCGCGCTCGGTGCCGTACCTGCACAGGCAAGGATATACTCAATCTCATCCTCAGTCAGAGGGTCACTTTCGTAACTACGTACCGAAGAGCGGCTGTTGAGAAAATCCAGAAAATCAGAGGATTCCATGTTTTTCAAGTACCTGCCAGGCTTCCTGTGCCGGGGTAGTGGATGAGCTTATGGCAATGGCGATCTTTTCCGATGCCTGTTCGGGCTGGTTACTTTCTACGAGAGAAATCGCAACATTGAGCGCATCGATCGCCTTATTAAATTCTGATTGCCCCGTACTGTGGGCGGCAAACTGGAGTTCACTCCTCACCGATTCCATGAGCATAAGGAGCATTCGTCGCCCTCCGGCACGCTCATTCTCAGCAAAACCTGTTAGGGCAAGGCATAACTGGGAAGTTATGATAAGCTCAGATTTTGCCCGTTCACCGAACTGATAACTCTTGACTGCGGTTCCAAGATCCATACTATCCATAGATGTTGCCAATAAAAGATAATTAGTATTGGGAGCAGGGACCCTTCATTTTCATATCAAAATGCGATAAAAAATCAGTGGAGTTGGGGTTGACCCCCTATGCTATTTCCGGGTATGTATGCAACCCGGTTTTGACATTATCGTGAGGCCTTTGCCTTGGCACCGAGTGCGGAGACCTTTGCCCTGCGCATGCGTCTGCGGATGAGCGGACTGGCTGTGGACTCGTTTAAACCGGATCCCCCGGATCGGTCCCCCCCGCGTCTTCCTCCGCGCTTGCCCCCGCGAGCCCCTCCGCGACCCTGTGCTGCTTCATCCATCGCGTTGACTTTCTTGATGTTCACGCCGGCTTTGAATCGCTGGTTCGGGCCTGGTGTCTTGAGATCGCCTTCACTTTTCGGGACAAGGCGGATCTGTCCTTTCACGCCTTTTACCTGTGCCCAGATGGTTGTGCCTGTTTTACCCATAGTTAAACTCCTTATCTAATTCTGCTGCCCCACTCATAAATGTTCGCGCCTGGTATTCCCGGGGCGGGATTTTTAAGAAAAATCTATGGTTTTTTTGCTGCAAGGGCTGCAGAGATTTCTTTTTTGAGAATTTCGCTTACCATCTTTCCGTCAACAGACCCCCGAACTTCACTCATTACCACTCCCATGAGCGGGCCAAGCGCGGCTTGTCCTTTCCGGGATACGAAATCTGATCGGTCTGAAATGATCTTGTGGATAATGCATTCCAGATCCTCACGCGAAACAGTTGGAGCGAGTTTTTGGAGCGCTTCATCAAATGTACTTCCGGCTGCAAGTCTTCGTAAGAGATCGGGTATGGCCTCTTTTGCCGCCCTTCCGCTTTCGACGGCATGCCAGGTAGCCAGAAAATTTTCATCTGATATCTTCCCAGTTTCTACACCATCACGCCGGAGCTCTGTGGTTGTCGAAAGTATCGTGAATACGGCAAGTTTGGGTTTTATCCCCTCTGCCACTGCTCGTTCGAATAATGGAAGTTTTTCTGATAAAGCCAGCCGGGTCGCGTAATTCCGGTCAATTGCATATTCCTGTGCATAGCGCTGTGCTTTTGCCGTCAGCAACTCGGGAATTGTTATTGCATTCCAGCGATTATCATCTACAATCACCGGCAACACATCGGTTTCGGGATACATCCGCGCTGCGCCCGGTAGCGGGCGCATATAGGCAGAGCTGCCTGTTTCGAGCATTTTCCGTGTTTCTTCCGGAACCGGCTTTTCCGAAAGTGCTATCCGTGCGCGAATGATGACCTGGTTGACAGCACAGGCTGCCTGGGCATCATCTACGGCTGCAACAATCACCACGCAGTCCTGGACCCCGGCGTTCATATGTGCCCTCAACCGGGTGACCTCTTCCGAAGTGACACCATATGCCGGAAGTTCATCTGTGTGAAAAATCCCCCCGACCCCGCATTTTTTTGCATAGTCGGACATTTCGCTGCCGAGACGACGGTCCGGCTGTATCTCACGACCTACCAGGCCGGCAAAACCTTCGAGACTCAGGGCATAGATTCGTTTCGCCTTTTTCAGGACGGAGGAATTGGTTTCTTTGAAGAGCCCGGTAACATTCTTTGCATTTGTGTGGACTGATGCTTTTTTCAGCAGGAGTTCGTTTCTCAGTGCGAGGAGATTTTGCTGCCTCTGCACTTCCCGGCTGACTACTTCAGCGATCAGCTCGAGTTCCTGGACTCCTTTTATCTCAACGCGGGCACCACCGCGGATGGATACATTCACATCCTGACGGATTGTGCCAATACCTCTTTTTACCTTGCCGGTCGAACGGAGGACCATTCCGATATACTCTGCTATCTCCTGCACCTCTTGGGGGGAATGCATGCAGGGCGAGGTGGTGATCTCAATGAGGGGAATACCAAGGCGATCGAGGGAAAAAATATCATCACGGACACGCTGGGCTGCCTCCTCTTCCAGACAAACCGTTTCAATCTCGCCCCCGTTGGGGAGCGCTCCGTTCAGTGCGAGCAGCGCTGTTCGCTGGAATCCGCTCGTGTTCGATCCGTCTATTACGAGTTTGCGCATCGTATGCACCTGCCGGACCGGTGTCATGCCAAACATCTTTGCAAGGGTAAGGCAGACTGAAAGTGCCTCATCGTTCAGCGGAGCTGGTGGCTCCTCATCGTTTTCAACAAGACAGGTGGTATCATACGTGTAATAGTGGAATTTACGGTCTCGTTTCATCTCTTCCTGGGCAGCCCGGTCAATCTCTCCCATCTCGCTCTCGGTAACCCGGAGGTAGCGGAAGAATTCCCCCGAATGCTCGACGCTGTCGCGGAGGATCGTCTGGCAGTGGCAGAATAGTTTCTCCTCCGTATTCAGCTGCTGGTGGATCTCAATTCCTGCCGTCAGTCCTGCTGCTTTATAATCCATGGGTGCTCCTCCGGTTGCATTCACCTTTGAGGTCTGCCTGCATTCGTTCAGCAGCTTTTTCCGGATCCCGCTCGTTGCCCAGCACCCACATCATTTTCACGATTGCCACCTCAGGAAGCATATCGCCACCTTCGATAACACCTGCTTTCAGGAGGTCGCGTCCGGTATCATAGACCCGGTCACATACTCTGCCCTGCAGGCATTGGGTAGTCATCACGACAATCGTACCGTCTTCTACTAGTTTTTGCAGGGGCGGGATGAGTGTTGTGCTCACATGCCCGAGCCCGGTGCCGGCAAGGACGAGACCCTTGTATCCCTCGTAAGCACGGAACAGGTCAGGAGACATCCCGGGATAGAACTGCACCAGGCCGCAGTGTTCGTCCAGCTTGTCATGGAGCGCGAGGTTCCGATCCCCCCTTCGCACGGCATGACTTCTCAGGGTTACTTCGCGGGATGGATATGCAACAGAACCGAGAGGGTCGATTCCCATGCTCCGGAATGCATCACGACGTGATGAGTGCATCTTGCGTACGCGTGTTCCCCGGTGAATCGTACAGATATCATCATTGGTTGTGGCATGCATTACAACAGCAACCTCGCCGAGATCACTGGTTGCTGCACTGGCGGCGCAAACAGCATTCATCGCGTTATCGCTGGATGGGCGGTCAGCAGACCGTTGGGATCCTACAAAAACAATCGGTACCGGGGTCTCGATCATGAAGCTGATCGCTGCTGCACTATACGCCATCGTGTCGGTACCATGGGTGATGATGATACCGGCAACCCCGTTTTTGATTTCTTTATAAACAGCACGGGCGAGGTCCTGCCAGATCGCCGGTGTCATATTTTCAGATAATATTGTGGAAAGGGGAATTGTACGGTACTGTGCAACCTTTGCAAGTTCAGGGATTGCTAAAAGAATGTCGCCTGCATCAAACTGGCTGGTAACCGAGCCGGTGCGGTAATCGATCCGGCTTGCAATCGTCCCCCCGGTTGATACTATGGACAGGGCAGGGAGATCATCTCTTTGCGGGATTTCAGTTTTTTTTGGCAGGGATTCTGCAGGATGCCTATGAAATGTGCAGGATCGGGGATCAACGCCAATGTTGTAGCCGGAATCCAGTTTCACTACTGCCATCCCGTCACGTTCCGTGATGAATATTCCTTTCCTGGTTGTCCCTCCCTGTGCGCATTCAACCAGGTCACCTGATGTGAAATGCGGGTTTATGCTACCAGCCTCCGGGCTTTTGCGATCATGTCTTCTTTTGCAGATGAAAGCTTTCCGAGTCTTTGATCGATATGGGAAGAATCAGCATCGAGCTGCTTTTTGCGTTCACTTATGGCGATCCTGATTGCAAAGGGTGCGGGTCCTCCGGGAGCTTTCCGGAGATCGATGGAATAGGCTGCATCAAGCGCATCATCGATCTTCTGCTGGGTTAGTCCTTTTTCCGCAAGGGAAATTCCCCCTCCTAATTCCTGTGCTGCTTCTTCAAGCGTGGAAAGGGAAAGGTTTCCTTTCTGCACTGCCCTGCCGACAATGTTGTGGGCAGTACGGAAAGGAAAGCCATATGATCTGACGAGCGTATCGGCAAGTTCGGTTGCGGTTGAGAATCCTTTGCCCGCCTCTTCTTTCATCCGATCGGTATCGAATGTGGCACTCGAGAGCATATCGATAAGAAGCCGGAGGCTCTCTTTTGCATCCCGCATACTGCGCCAGATATTGGGGGTGAGCTCCTGGAGGTCACGGTTGTAACTCATGGGGAGTCCCTTGACCGTAAGAATCGCACCGGTGAATGCGCCAAAGACTGATCCCGACTTTGCCCGCATGATCTCGGCGGTGTCCGGGTTCTTCTTCTGCGGCATTATCGATGACGTTGAACAGAATGCATCATCAAGCGCGACAAACTTTACAAAAGACGTGCTCCAGATGATCAGATCCTCGCAGAGCCGGCTCATGGTTACCATCAGGATGGAAAGGTCGGCAAGCGTCTCCAGTGCAAAATCCCGGGCAGCTACCGCGTCCATCGTGTTTGTCACCAGCCCTTCAAATCCCAGCAGGCTGGCGGTATATTCACGGTTGATCGGGTAACCGGTGGAGGCAAAGGCTGCTGCACCAAGCGGGGACTGGTTCACCCTGGTGTAACTATCACGAAGGCGATCGAAATCCCGTGAAAAGGCCTGTTCATAAGAGAGGAGATAGTGTGCGAGGGTGGTAGGCTGGGCGTGCTGCAGGTGGGTAAATCCCGGCATAATGGTCCCGATATGAAGCTCAGCGAGGGCGACAAGTACTTCACGGACTTTGAGAAGTGCCGACATCTGCTTGAGCATCTCTTCCCGCAGCTTGATCCGGATGCAGGTCGCGACCTCATCATTCCGTGATCGGCCCATGTGCATACGTCCTCCGGCATCTGCCCCGATAGATTCGATAAGGAGCGATTCTATTCCTGCATGGACGTCTTCAAAGCGTTCGTCAAATACTTCTTCGGGGATCCCCTCATCAAAGAGCTCAAGCAGCGCTGAAAGGATCTGCTTTGCTGATTTATTGTCGATGATCTTCTGTTTTTCCAGCATCAGCACATGAGCAAGATCTACAAGAATGTCTGCGTCAGCAATACAGCGATCCGAGCGCATTGATGAGAGAAAGTGCATCATCTCCCCTGTCCTCTCACCGGAAAGGCGCCCTAATCTTACAACATCTGTTCGCACCCGTTCACCCTCCTCTTCTTTGATCGTTTACCTATTGGTCGTACATTGATTAAATCCACGCCTTCCGCGCAGCAAGTTCGATGGCCCTCTGCACGGATTCGCGGGGGATGATGGTTGCAACAGGGATGCGGACGAGCTGCTCAATAACGCTTGAAAGTATCGGAGCACACACGATTGCGACAGCCCCCTCACGCTCAGCCCTTACAGCGGCAACAATTGCATCCTCCATGGTATGGACCGGATATTCACGGACCCTGACGCGCTGTGCATCCACCTCTTCGGTCCGCTCCTGGATTGTATCGAGTACCGACCGTGCAACAATAAGTCCGATAAACTCTCCTTCGGTTGTACGGTAGAGCTGGCGCAGAGTTCGGATTATCGCACGTAGCGTGGAGAGGTTGGGTGAGCGTTTGCCATGCAGGATTTTGTATAATGAACTCTGTGCAATCCCGCTTTTTTCGGCTAACTCCCTGACACTTATGCGGAGGTCGTGGCGGAGCAGGTCGTTCAGTGTTCCCACAAATTCCTCATCTGAGGCAAGTGCGGCGCGCGTAAGCCGGTCAATTGGGTCCACTTGTATCATATAATAGATACAATAAGGTCAATTACATAAAAATATTTCCTCTATTGTCCCCGATTTACCAGCTGCGAAATCTATGTTGTGGTCGTGGAAGATGATAAATTAACCTAAAAGTAAAATAAAGAGATAATTTTTATCACAAATGGAGAGAAAAAATACCCGGATCGTATAATTTATGTGGTCGCCAGAACAATTCTCCCGTATGAAACAGATGAAGATTACGGTAATCGCGCTTGTCGCGGTTGCATTTGTGATGCTCGCAGCCGGTTGCACCCAGCCATCGGGGACAACGACCACTCCGAATGCGACTGCGGTCAAGCAGATTCGTATCGGCTATCAGCCAAGCACCCACCAGATGGCAGAAATTACTGCTATGGAGAAAGGCTGGTGGCAGCAGGATCTTGCACCTCTTGGCGTTGTGAATGTTACGGATAAGGTCTTTCCAACCGGAGCTCCTGAGATGCAGGCCATGCTCGCGGGAGATATCGATGTTGCGTATGTAGGTGCAGCACCGGTTCTCAGCGCAATAAGCACCGGACTCGACGCGAAGATTGTTGCCGGTGTCAATACTCAGGGTTCTGACCTCGTAGTCAGGAACGACCTTGACTACAAGGGCCCGCAGAGCCTGAAAGGGCTGACGATCGCAACTTTCCAGGCAGGAACTATCCAGGACACTATCCTCCGGAACTGGCTCAGTGAGAACAATATTACCCCGGATAAAGATGTCATCATCAAAGGAATGAACCCCGGTGACGCGGTCACGGCGATAACTGCCGGCAAGGTTGATGCGGTCTTCCTGCCAACGCCCTCTCCCAGTGTCGTGGTAAACCAGGGCAAAGGCAAGATAGTTGTCCGCTCCGGCGAGATGTACCCCAATCACACCTGCTGCGTCCTCGTGGTTAGCGGCAAGCTGATCCGGGAACGCCCGGACATCGTAAGGCAGATTATCAGGACAAATGACAAGGCTGTTGCCTACAATGAACAGAACATGGACGAAGCAGCGGCAATCTTTGCAAACAAGACGGGTTCTAAGCTGGAGGACGTCAAGGACTCACTGAATGAATGGGATGGCAACTGGGCATCGGACCCGAATATCATTATCAGTCCTGTCCTTGACTATGCAAAGATCCAATACGACCTCGGATACATCAAGAAACCCCTGACAAAGGACGATCTCTTCGACCTGAGCTTCTATCAGAAGAGTTGAAAAACACCCATTACCAACCCTTTTTTTCCTTGAAGTTCTTAACTATACAGGCCACCGGACTATTTCCCGGGTGCGGTAAAAAACGGACAGGGTACCAATGAGCACACAGAAGATGAAGAAGAGAAAAAACTGGTTGCTCGGTGCCCTCGCGATCATCCTTGCGTTGATCATCTGGCAGATCGTCGCTGCATATATTATCCGCTACCCGTTTATCCTGCCTGCACCCACCGACGTCGCCTCAGCGTTTGTTGCTCTGGTCCGGAATGGAACACTCATGCTTGACCTCCAGGCAAGTCTTATCCATTTCGCTATCGGGCTCAGTCTGGCACTCATTGTCGGCATTCCCCTTGGGATCGCAATGGGCTGGAACCGGAAATTCGATGCGTTTATCGACCCTCTTATTGAGATCCTCCGTCCCATCCCGCCTCTTGCCTGGATCCCGTTTGCGATAATCTGGTTTGGTTTAACAGCATGGTCGGCCGGGTTTGTTATCTTTGTAGGTGCCGTTTTCCCCATCGTCATTAATACCTATAGCGGGTTCCGTGGTGTCCCCCGGGTTTTTGTCGAAGCAGGAAAGATGCTGGGATGCATCAAAAGCCGGGACCTTATCCGCTATATTGCGTTCCCGGCTGCACTTCCCTCTGTGGCAACAGGTATCAGGATTGGGACCGGAATCGGCTGGATGTGTCTTGTCGCTGCTGAGCTCTTTGGCGTTTCGAATTATGGGGTTGGCCAGAAGCTCTGGTGGTACTACAACATCCACCAGATGGACGCTGTGGTTGTTTACATGATTATTCTCGGGCTCCTCGGCCTGGGTTTTGACTTGATCTTCCGGTATTATATTGACGAGCATATCCTGAAATGGCGCACCGGGGAGGTCGCATAGAATGGGCAACCTTGAGATACGGGATCTGAACCAGTCATTCTCCCGTGATGACGGATCGCAGCTCGTGGTTCTCGAACACCTGACCTTCGATGTTCTGGACAAGGAGTTTGTCTGTATTCTGGGTTCATCGGGATGCGGAAAGACGACCCTGCTCAGGCTTATCGCCGGCCTTGATGAAGCCCGGGAAGGGTCCATTGTTCTCGATGGCGAGAAAATGGCCGGCCCGAGCCCTAAAGTTGGTTTTGTCTTCCAGGAATATTCTCTTTTCCCGTGGCGGAACGTCATCGACAACATTGCGTTCGGGCTTGAAATGAGAGGAATTCCAAAAGAGGAGCGCTACCGCATCGCTGAGCGTTATCTTGAACTCGTCAACCTCTCCCAGTTCCGGACCAGCTATCCGTCCGAGCTGTCCGGCGGAATGCGGCAGCGGATAGCTGTTGCACGGGCACTTGCGCTTGACCCTGTCCTCCTTCTCATGGATGAACCGTTTGGCGCTCTTGATGCCCAGACAAGAAATATGCTCCAGAAGGAACTTCTTGATATCTGGGACAAGACCAAAAAGACCATTATATTTATCACCCACAGCGTCGATGAAGCGGTGTTTCTTGCTGATCGGATTATTGTGCTTACTCCACGGCCGGGCCGTATCTGCCAGATTTTTCCGGTTGAGCTCAAACGTCCACGTGATCGAACCAGCGGGGAATTCGCACAGGTACGGCGGCAGGTACTCGATCTCATCGGGCAGCACTGCTCAATCCAGTAAGGTTTAATACGCCGCATCTCCATTTTATAAAAGCAGTTTGTGAAGCGTACCGGCACGGATATCTGATTATATCTGCATATTAATGCCCGCTTTTAGCAATATTTCACAGGAGTAGGACGCGATGGTTAGAAAACCGGCAAAGATGTACAGGAACATTTCAAAGAAAGCCTATACGCGACGAGAATATATGGGTGGTGTTCCGGGAAGCAAGATCGTACAGTTTGAGATGGGAAACCTCTCTCAGGAATTCCCGACAGAAGTTGACCTTGTTGTCGAAGAGGCATGCCAGATCCGGCACAGCGCGCTTGAGGCTGCCCGTATAACAGTCAACCGCCGGTTAATGAAAGACGTCGGCAGGTCAAACTTTCATTTTAAGGTCCGTATTTTCCCTCACCACGTCCTGCGCGAGAACAAACAGGCAACCGGTGCCGGCGCCGACCGTGTCTCGGAAGGCATGCGTCTTGCATTCGGAAAAGCAGTTGGTACCGCAGCACGCGTGGATGCAAACCAGAAGATCCTGACTGTCTACTCCACCCCGCAATACCTGGAAAAGATCAAGGATGCCCTTAACCACGGTGGCCACAAGCTCCCGACACCCTCTCATCTGAAAGTGAGTGAGATCAAGGTCAGTGGAAGGATCGTTGCAGCACCTAAGCTCGTTGGCGAGAAGGTTGTTGAAGCACCTAAGGTCGAGGAGGCCGCGGCAGCAGAACCCGCCAAGGCAGCCGAGGCACCGGCAAAAGGCGGCAGGGGAGCAGGCAAGGGTCCGGCAGTTGCACCGGCCAAAGGTGCTGCCGCCGCGCCGGCAAAGGGTGCAGAACCTGCCAAGGCCGAAGAGAAGAAGGGCGCAGCTCACGCCAAGGGTGGCAAGGGCAAGAAGTAATTTTTTCCTGTTCTCATTTTTTCATCAAAATCCGGACTTTTTTTCTGTTTCACTGTTCATGACTATTCGGCAGCGACAGGTTCGTCCCGAGTTTCTTGTCCAAGAGGATTAAGGAATTGAAAAATGGATATTCATAAAAAAAAAGATCTTAAGGAATTTCTTTGAGTTTCCGGGCGACCTCCACCTGGAGATCCCGTGGCAGGGACATACAACTGAGGATACCTGGCAGGACCTGTTTCATTACTTCTCTGCCTTTTGGGGAGGTAGCAAACTCACAGATTGCCTGCTGACCGTCCGGTGTGGAGAGATAACTCCGGATCATTTCCTGTCCCTGCGGTGATTTAAGATATGAGGTAACTATTCCTCCCATTGGATCGATGCCTGCCAAACGCTGCCTCCGGAATTGCAGCTGTGAATTAATCGCCATCTGGTATAAAGGAAGTGGGAAACGAGGGGTTGTTTTTGGTGTGCCAGAGGTTCACGGGACCGGGTCTTTTCCGAAAGATGAGAAATCATCGTATCAAATGAAGATCAAAAAGAAGCAATAAAAACGGCAAAAGAACCTACCCTTTCCTGGATCTTACCATCGCCCGATCTCCTTATTATCCTTCTCTCCTTATTGTACATTTATGAGGACAACGGATGATACTGCGATCCATGCCTCGCTTGCTGATGCTACCTTCCAGGCGTACCGCGATTCCGTCACCCATCTTCCGCCGGATGTACTGGTTGTTATAAGGAAGGCAGCCGCTGCCGAGACAAAACCCGTGGCACGCAACGAATTTGCTAATATCCTGAAAAATATCGAAGAAGCAGAACGTCTTCGTGTCCCGCTCTGCCAGGATACCGGAGTACCGGTGACATATCTCACAATTCCCCCGGATGTCCCTTTGACCAGAGACCTCTACGATGCAGTTGCAGGGGGTATCCGTCGTGCTACCCGTGAAATTCCCCTTCGTCCCAATGTCGTTGATCCGCTCTCAAGGCACAACACCGGGGATAATACCGGTCAGGGAATGCCGGCAATCCATGTAAAGCCTGGTGACAGTTTCACGGTAACCGTGTTCCCAAAGGGCGCCGGAGCGGAGAACTCTTCAAGGATTACGATGCTTCTTCCCACTCACCAGTACGGGATCGAAGGGTTTGTGGTTGATACTATGCTTCATGCAGAAGGGAAACCCTGCCCCCCGGTGTTCCTGGGTATTGGAATAGGCAGTACGTTCGATGGTGCGGCTGCCCTGGCCAAAGAAGCGCTTCTGCTTCCGGTTGACCGTATGGATGACTACGAACAGGAGATCTGCAACTCAGTGAACAAACTGGGTATCGGCCCCATGGGACTGGGTGGCGACACGACCGCTCTTGCGGTGAAAGTGAAAACAGCGGCATGCCATACGGCATCCCTTCCCGTTGCGGTGAATGTCCAATGCTGGGCACACCGTCATGCTACGGTGGAAGTGAAGCGTGTCCGGTGATGTTGTTCAGTTGCACACCCCACTGGGGGAAAAAGTCCTTTCTCTCAGGCCGGAGATCGAGTTGAGCTTTCCGGTATAGTCTATACCGCACGGGATGAGGCGCACCTGCGAATGCAGAAAGATGGCATTCCCTTCGATCCGAAGGGTGCGGCGATCTATCATTGCGGCCCGGTAGTTCAGGACAACCGGATCATTGCCGCCGGGCCTACTACCTCTGCACGGATGAATGAACTCTCCGGATTCTTACTGGACCGGGGGGTACGGGCTCTCATCGGTAAAGGAGGCATGGGAGCGCTGGTGCGTGAACAGCTGAAAAACCGGGGTGTCTATCTCGCATTCACCGGGGGATGTGCTGCACTGGCATCGTCGCACATGACGCTGAAAGGAGTATTTTTCCCGGATCTTGGGATGGCAGAAGCGATCTGGGTGATTGAACTCGACCACCTCCCGCTTGTTGTTGGTATTGATTCGCATGGAAATGATCTCTTTGAAGCAGTAATGAGACATGCAAGACAGGAATTTGAACAGAACAAAAAAAAAGTGTGAACCTTATGGGGAATGGATATAAAGAATAGGTTTTTTTCACCCCCGCTGCTATAGTATACGATAGGACGCTCATGAAACTCGCCATTGACGAGACCCGGTGCAAGGGCTGTAATCTCTGTACGAAGGTTTGCCCATACAAGATTTTTAAGGAAGGTAAAAAACCCAACCGCAAGGGGGTAGCTATTCCGGAACTTGATCGTCCCGAGCGCTGCGCCAACTGCCGGCTCCAGTATCTCTACGGACGACAGATCTGCGGGGTCTGCCAGCTTACCTGCCCGGACCAGGCAATTCACTGGATCGAAGAGGAGCAGTATGAACCTCATAAGGTGGCGATTGAATATTGACGTCGAGACCTGAGTTCTGGCAGGGAAACACTGCCTGTGCGGAAGGGGCGCTTGCCGCCGGTTGTACCTTCTTTGGAGGATATCCTATAACCCCCTCGACTGAGGTTGCAGAGCACATGGCAGTAAAACTCCCGAAGAAAGGTGGTGTGTTCATCCAGATGGAAGACGAGATCGCTTCGATGGCCTCGATCATCGGTGCTTCATGGACCGGTGCCCGGGCGATGACGGCAACGAGCGGTCCCGGCTTCTCGCTGATGATGGAGAACATCGGGTTTGCTGCGATGACCGAGACCCCCTGTGTGGTTGTCAATGTCCAGCGGGGCGGTCCCTCCACCGGGCAGCCGACAATGTCGGCACAGGGAGACATGATGCAGGTGCGGTTCGGCTCGCATGGTGATTATGCGATCATTGCCCTCTGCCCGGCAAGCGTTCAGGAAATGTATGAATTGACGGTGAGGGCCTTCAACCTCGCAGACAAATATCGGGTCCCGGTCTTTTTAATGGCCGATGAGACCGTCGGGCACATGCGGGAGAAAATTCTCATCCCCGACACTGTTGAACGGGTCGGGCGAAAACCCCTTCAGCCCGGAACACTGCCCTTCAAAGCGGATGCGGATCTTATACCGGGTTTCGGGCAGTTCGGCACAGGCCACCATATCCATGTCACCGGCCTTACCCACGATGAGCGGGGTTACCCGAGCGCTACCAACCCGAAACTGCATGCTGCCCTTGTGCAGCGGCTGGTGGACAAGATCGAGAACGCACGACACGAAATAGCGGACTACGATATCGTGAACCCTGATGCTTCAAAGGTCTTCATTGCATACGGTGCTCCGGTCCGGACTGTGCAGCAGGTGATGCATGATAAAAAAGACAGGGAAATTGGATTCCTCCGCCTCCGTACGGTCTGGCCTTTCCCGGAAAAGGCGCTTACCGGGTTCAGGAACGCCAAGGCATTCTTTGTCCCGGAGATGAACCTCGGGCAGATTGCGCGCGAGATCGAGCGGCATGTAAAGGTGCCGGTCATCAGCATCCCCAAGCTGGGCGGAGAACTCCACACGCCTGCTGATCTTATTGCAGCCCTGGAGGCCCACCCGTGAGCTTTGAGGACTGGTACCGGCAGGATCGGCTCCCCCACATCTACTGTGCCGGCTGCGGGAACGGGACGGTCATCAACTGCACGCTCGCCGCCATTGACCAGATGGGCTGGAAAAAGGAAGAGACAGTCTTTGTTTCCGGAATCGGCTGCTCATCACGTGCCCCCGGTTATATCCTCACCGACTCGCTCCATACCACCCACGGGCGGGCCCTTGCATTCGCTACCGGTGTCAAGATGGCAAACCCCGGTCTCAACGTCGTAGTATTTACCGGTGATGGTGATCTTGCAGCCATAGGCGGAAATCATTTTATCCACGCCTGCCGGCGCAACATCGACCTTACGGTAGTCTGCATGAATAACCAGATTTACGGGATGACCGGTGGGCAGGGAAGCCCCACCACACCTGTTGGATGCCTTTCATCGACTACCCCGTTCGGATGCACGGAGACACCCTTTGACCTCTGCGAGCTTGCAACGGCAGCAGGTGCCAACTATGTCTCCCGCTGGACTTCCTACCATGTGAAGGAACTGGAAAAGGCGGTCAGGGCAGGTCTTGAAACGCCGGGATTTTCGTTTATCGAAGCCCTTGTCCAGTGTCCTACCGCTTTTGGGCGGCGCAACAAATTCCGGCAGGTGGCAGACCATGTCGAATATTTGCGATCGCACTCGCTCCTGAAAGCGAAACGCGACCGGTTGCTCGAGAGCGGAGAGAAGATCCCTGCAGATATGTTCGTGGTGGGGGAACTCACAAGAAGAAACCGGCCTGCAATGGGAGTAAAACCATGAGGAACGAGGTCAGGTTCTCAGGATTCGGCGGGCAGGGGATCATCCTGTCGGCTGTCATCATAGGGCGGGCAGCGGTGATGTATGATAACAAGTTTGCCGTCCAGACACAGGTCTACGGGCCGGAAGCCCGGGGCGGGGCATCCATGAGTGCAGTCATCATCGATGACGACCCGATCCTGTACCCCAAGGTCACTGTCCCGGATATCTACGTAATCATGTCACAGGAAGGGTTTGAAAAGTATGGTGCGGATGCAGAGGAGGATGCAGTGATGCTTATCGACTCCACGCTTGTCCACTCCCGTCCGAAGTGCCGCTGTATCGAGATACCCGCGACCCGGCAGGCAAAGCAGGTACTGGGGAAAGACATCGTGGCAAATATCGTCATGCTCGGAGCACTTGTCGCCGCAACGCATGTAGTGACTGAGACTGCCCTGGAGAAGGCAATTCTTGACTCCGTGCCCAAAGGCACCGAGGCACTCAACCAGAAAGCGATGAAGATGGGATTTGAACTTGCAGGAGCAGTACCCGGAGGGCAAAAGGCATGAAATTACGCGAATACGAGGCAAAGAACGTGCTAAAAGAGGCCGGAATTCCTGTCCCGGCAGGATTCCTGATCAGATCAGCTGACGAACTCACCCCGCATCTCGATGAACTGGGCGATGCCTTCGTGCTCAAGGCGCAGGTGGATGTCGGTGGCAGGGGTAAAGCCGGGGGGATCCTGATGGCCGGCAAGGCAGACGCTGCAAAGACAGCAGAAGAACTTTTCGGCAGGCAGATCAAAGGCCTGCCCGTGAAAGAGATCCTGGCAGAGCAGCGGCTTGACATCAAGCATGAGTACTACCTCTCTGTCACCGTTGACCGCTCAAGTAAACAGCCTCTCATCCTCTTTACCGAAGCCGGTGGTGTGGATATTGAGATCACGGCAAAAGAGCATCCTGAAGCGATCCGGAAAGCGATTGCCAATCCCCTCATGCGGGACATTCCATCGTTCATGCTTCGCGAGCTGATCGGAACATCACCAAAGGAGATCGGGCCGATCATCAACAAACTCTACCGGATCTTCATCGAGAAAGACGCCCTCCTTGCCGAGATCAACCCGCTCGTTACAACATCCCGAGGTGTCTTTGCAGCCGATGCGAAACTCATTATTGATGACAATGCCCTCGGGCGGCAGGGATTCAAAGTCAACCGGGATCTTACCGATCGCGAACGCGAAGCAGAGAAATACGGTTTCTCATACGTTGAGCTGAATGGTACGATCGGTGTGATCGGCAACGGGGCAGGGCTCACGATGTCCACACTGGATCTCATCGAGTTCCACGGTGGCAAAGCGGCAAATTTTCTTGATGTGGGCGGGGGCGCCGAAAGCGAGAGGGTCATGCATGCGGTCAGACTTGTTGGGAGCGTACCCTCGGTGAAGGTCATCGTAGTGAATCTTCTGGGAGGAATCACGAAATGCGATGAAGTCGCAAAGGGAATTATCGATGCCAGTATACCCCAGAAGGTGATCGTCAGGCTTGCGGGCACCAACGAGGCAGAAGGAAGATCAATGCTCCTGGAGAAAGGCTACGAGATGCTGGATACCATGGATCTTGTCGTAAAAAAAGCCGTTGAGGTGGCCGCATGATCTATGGTGATAAGAAGACCGGTGTACTGGTACAGGGCGCAACCGGGAAACAGGGAGAATTTCATATCGGCCTGATGAATTCCTATGCCCGACTGGTTGGTGGCAGGGGTGTCATTGCCGGTGTGACTCCGGGAAAAGGCGGTAAAGAAGTCCATGGAGTCCCGGTCTATAATACTGTAAAAGAAGCAATGCGGGACCATGATATTTCTGCCAGTGTCATTTTCGTACCAGCCGCCGCCGCTGCCGATTCGATCATGGAGGAGGCAAACGCCGGTATCCAGACAATAGTGGCCATAACCGAACACATCCCGGTCCATGACACGATGAAGGCGGTTGCCTATGCAAAAATGGAGGGATGTACTGTGATCGGTCCCAATTGTCCCGGGCTCCTCTCTCCCGGAGAAGTAAAAATGGGGATCATGCCCGCCGGACTTTTCTCCCGGGGGAATGTGGGGGTGATCTCCCGCAGCGGCACGCTCACCTACGAAGTCGTGGATGAGCTTACCCGCGCCGGCATCGGGCAGAGCACCGTGATTGGTATTGGTGGTGACCCGGTAATTGGTCAGACATTCGTAGATGTACTCGAGCAGTTTAAAGACGATCAACAGACTAAAGCCGTTGTACTCATTGGCGAAGTGGGTGGAAACCTCGAAGAGGAAGGGGCGAAATCTACAGATCTTCCCATCGTTTCTTATATTGCCGGAATATCGGCGCCACCTGACAAGCGCATGGGCCATGCAGGTGCTATCGTTGAGGGAGGAGAAGGTGATGCCCGATCGAAGATCGCCCGACTTAAAAAGATGGGTGTTCCGGTTGCGTCCCGCCCTTCGGAGATTCCGTCAATGGTGCGTGATTTGTTTAAAGACCATTGCTGATTTTTAGCTCTGGAGAAATGCTCAATCATACGCTAAACCTTCAGGGGGTTTCACCCTTGACCTGCTGTGGATTCCCCCGATAAGGTAACTCTTCGAAAAGGTGCTACGATATTATCACTCACCATAAAGGCATTTTACCGGGGTGGCACTCCCCCCTTTCCACATCGTAAAAAACACTTTTTTGTATAATACACCATATCAGACCATGAAAGACCCGCGTTATTCATTCTTTTAACTGACTCTTGGAATAAGGTGTGCCCCCGATGTCGATTTTCAGGAAGAGTTTTCTCCCTTTTTTCAGCATCCCCTTTTATTATGGCGGGCAGAAGAGAGATGAAGGGTTCCGTCAAATACTCTGGAAGAGAACATGAGAATACGGGATCTGTCCTGGCTGTCAAGGGAGATTCATGACATTTCGCGGCGTAACACGTACATCCGTCTTCTCGTCCCGCCTCTTCTCGTGGTCATCTTTTTTATCCTCTGTTTTCTCATCCTTCCCGGGAACAGTATTCTGATCCTCGGCGGACTGATGATAGCGTATTTTATTCCCCCGTCTGGTAAGGAATCGATCGTCCCGATCGGGATCGGACTCGGGATCCCGTGGTGGCTGATGGCACTAACCCTTACCCTGCTCGATGTCATCACAGCCCTCTTTATGATCATGAACTTCACCCTCATGCTCCGGGTTCCGCGACTCGGCCCCTGGATTGAAAGGACAACTGCCACGAGCAGGGAGTTCATGGCAGAGCGGCCCTGGATGTACAGGTGGAGGATCCCCGGGTTGGCCTTCTTTGTGATGCTGCCCCTCCAGGGCACCGGCGGCGTGGGGGCAACCGTATTAGGCTTGATGGCGGGTCTCACTCCCGGGGAAATACTGTTAGCGGTCGGTATTGGAGCGGCTGTGGAAAGCCTGGCATTTGCCCTTGGGTGGGGATTAGTCTGGGAACTGATCCTGGCGAACCTTGTACTTGGTTTTGCTGTGGCCTTAGTGTTCATCATAGGGACGATCCTTATTATTGTCCTGATCCGGCAACGGTTTACCCGGGGCAATAGGAAGGATAAAAAAGAAATATAGCAAGAGAAAGAAGAGATGGATCGACGCGCCGGCGCGATCGAATCTCGGGGAGGTGAGGTACATCCCCTTCCGGGCTGCGTTGGATAGACAAAATAATCGGACATATGCGATGGATGCCAGCCCAAAGAAGCATGTTGGTATCGATAGCAATCAGAAAACCGGCAAGATGTCGGACAACCTGTCTGGTTTAGAGTTTTAACAAGAACATTTTTTTAAGAAACAAAACTGTCCCCGTGTATTTTTTTGCCCCTGCGTTAATGCAATGTACCTGAATGCCGTCGATCTTCCGGAGTTTTAATTCTTATAACCGGGAAGTCAGAACAGAGCCAGAGTTTTCCCCAGGACAACCAGAACTGCTGAGCCAACCGATGATGCAATCAAATGATGATATCAACGGATTTTCAAAACGGTATCCTGTTCAACCTTTTGTTATTGTAAAGTGATTTAACCTAATAGTAATCTTTGTCATTTTTTACGAAATGCATCTATCAGGTTCGTGTCCGGTATTAATTAACGATTTCGATGAATTATACCGGTAGTTCATTGCGATTCTTTATCCATTTTGCGTGACAACCGATAGGAACAGCACAAAAACATGACAGCATCCCAGTATTTCCCAATATCCTCAGAAATGTTCGCGCTTGCCTGCGAAACAGTCAGCAGGCGTGTTTCTCGCTTGCCATTTTTAAGAAGCGGTGTCAGGGTCACAGGTGAATTAATCGGTGTTGCCATGGAATGCCTGAATGCCGAATTCAACAAAACCCTCGCGCTCCGGACTCCGCAAAATATAATCGAAAAGCCACCGGATGGACTCGATCGCTGCATAGAAGAGCGCCTTAAGATTCCGGGAAAAACCGTTGTTCCGGTTATTGTTGACGTATTATGCAGTGCCGGTATCGCAGAAACGATCGAAATCATGGACCGTGTTTCTCACCGGCCCCGGAATGGAATCCGGCTCCTTTCCCCGTGGACCTGGCATGCAGCTTCCGTAATGGTACCGACAGTCAGTCTTCGGGGATCAGGAAATGACGATGAATCCGGCCTTTCATCCTGGATGAGTATGTGCCCGGTCTGCCGCACCGGGATCTTAAACCGGGTTGTCGGAAAACAGCTGTTTGGTATCCCCCATACGGATTTCTATAACGAATGTACCCATTGTGGTGCAAAATTTATTCCGGTAGGAACACAGTTCCGGTTGGTATCCATTGCTTCTGTCCGGGACCCGCTCTGGAGAAAAAACCTGAACGAGACGTTTTCTGCGGGGACGTGGTCTGCACTGGCGCGGGGTACCAGCCCAGGCGGAAACCAGCACCTGCGCAAGACGGAAAGAAAAACTGTCAGCCAGTCCCAGAAATTATCCCCCATGGGACTCATGCAGCTGAAAGATGGATCCCTGATAGTTCCTTTTGAGGAGAGGACTCTCTATTTCAGACCGGTAAAACTGAATTTTTCCGGCTCTGTCAGGGAGAATGTATTCTCCCGGATACAAAAACCTCTTCACGAACTACTCGAAAATCCCGCATTCAGTCATCTCCGCCCCCAGGTAAATGCCAGATATTCCCGCTACCTGTCCATGAAATCAGGGCTCTTTTTAGGGCAGCTCAAAGAACGGCACGACCCCTTTTACCGGGAATTCCTCAACTCCCGGGGCGATGAAAAGTACGGTAACTTCCGGCTTGAGGATTCAGGTGAAGCAGATAAAAAAGGGGTACTGATCATTGTTGTAAATAAGGGAATTTACCATGCTGTCAACTGCCACGACACATTCAGTGTCGTAATCAACGATGTATTTGGAAGAGTCTCTGCAGAAAACTGTCTGCTGAACGGGGATGAAACCCGCTGCCGGGTGAATGCGCTTCTCTGTAATAACAGAAGCATTTCGGAAGTTTCTCTTTACCAGTGTGAAAAAGAAGAAGAGAGGCAACACATCACTGAAATACTAAAAGGATTTATTTCCAACTGATGCACATGAAAACTGCAGAGAAATACGTGATCGATGCCAACCAGAGAATTTTTCATATCTTGTGAGAACATTATAGCTATCTACTCCGGATAATGGAAAAGGGAGCTCACCCATGAAATGCCCTCATTGCGGAATGAATATACGGGATAATATTGTTGTTTGCGGCTATTGTGGCGGAAAAATCGCAAAAGAATCAGAGAAATCTCCTTCTGGTGCAAGCGGATCGGATAAATCTAATGGCAGTAGTGAACAAAAAGGGACAGGGGCGAAAA
The DNA here is from genome assembly GCA_963815395.1 of uncultured Methanoregulaceae archaeon. Lineage (GTDB taxonomy): Archaea > Halobacteriota > Methanomicrobia > Methanomicrobiales > Methanospirillaceae > Methanoregula. Next base: position 8,069 of record CAWFHC010000013.1, on the reverse strand, counting down.
TTACAACGCCACGACAGGATGAACCTGAAACCGATGAAGAAGAAGGGGGAATTTCTGTATATCTGCAACCCCGGGAACAGGTACTCATCGGCTCCCTGAACATCGCGGTGAAAAAATTTTTTTTCCACGCATATCTGACCAACCAGCGTATCTTTTTAATCGATACACAGGAAAAAAAGGTCAAGGTTACCGCAAAAGATATTCCCCGTGATACAATCGCCGGAAGCATCATTGAGTATTCGGAAAGTTCCGATCCTGTTCTCGTTCTATCCCTTAAATCTGCGGATGATGAAATAAAGACGATGAAACTCATTTTCATCCAGAATGGTATGGACCGGTCTGATGAGATAGATGAATGGATTTCCCTTCTCCTGGAACAGGGCCCGCAGAAAAAAATTCCGGCGCCAGTAACTGAAGAAATTCCCGAACCCGTGGAGGAACCCAAACCCGTTCAGGCCGAAAAACCCCTGCAAAAAGAGGAACTGCAGCCGAAAAGAAAACCGGGCAGAGATCATGAAAAGCAACCGCCGGTCAAAAGGCATATCATGTTCCACAAAATGGAGGAGCCGGCACCTGAAGTGAAGGAAACCCCCCGTCCCCCACGACGTGCACAGGTCAGAGAGGTACAGGAACCAGCAAAAAAACCTGTTATAAATCAGGATTCAGAATACGAAATCCCCCCGGTAAAAAAAGCTGATACTTCTCCCGTACGTAAATATGAAGTACAATCCGCTATGAAAGTCGCAATGAAGGGTGCAATGCAGCCGCTCAAATCCTCAACCTTTCAAACTGCAAAACGCCCGGTGACAGAACCGACATCGTCATCCTTTAATGAACCCGAACCTGTACACACCGAAGTATCCTCCGCCCGTCCCCCCTTCCAGGAACAGGCACCGGGAACGGCAGCACAGGACGACGGTCATGAACTCCCCCTGTTCTGTCAGAACTGCGGGAAAAAAATCCCTCCTGCAGCCAACTTCTGCCCCGGTTGCGGAACGAAACTGGGAACTCACAGGACCGTTTCCTCTGGCTCACTACCTGACTCCCCCCTTCAGAAGAAAGCGACTCATCATGAGGCACCTGTCCAGAAGAAAGGAACTCCCCGCGATGAGGAAACCGATGAGAACGAAAAGGATTATGAATTACCAGTCCCGACAAAACCCCCCCTAAAGAAGGTACCAAAAGGCAGCGAGATGACGATTCTCCACAAATTCTTGAGACGATAACCCCCCCGTTTCTTTTTTTTAACTCTGATCCCTGCTCCGCAAAGATAGTAGTACTATCCCAGAATGGCATTCAGATGTTATGTTTTTAAAAACTGTACCGGTCCGCAAAATCAGAAAGATTACGATGAGGAAGGGATAGTCGGTATTACCCCCAATCATATAAAAAACAAAAAACTATTGTAAATTAGAAATCGTTATATGAATTCCAGTCCCTTTTATCAATACGGATTGTAACGAGGAAATCAATGAAGAGAAATATCCAGATTGAAGCATTAGCCCAGATTCCTCTGGAAAAACAGCGGATTGAGGTTGTCGAGCGAAAGTGCATCGGGCACCCCGACAGTATCGCTGACGGAGTTGCCGAAGCTATAAGCAGGGCACTCTGTAAGGAATATCTTGAAGAGTTCGGTGTTGTCCTGCACCATAATACTGATCAGGGTGAGATCGTTGCCGGCGAATCAGACCCGAAGTTTGGGGGCGGAAAAGTCATACGGCCTATTTTTATCCTTATTGACGGTCGAGCAACAAAACGGTTTAACAACGTATCGATACCTACAGATGCGATTGCCGTTGAAGCGACCCGGAATTATCTCCGGTCCCATTTCAAGACCCTGAACATGGAACGCGATGTGATAATGGACTGCCGTCTGGGAACAGGCTCGACCGATCTCCGCGACGTGTTCAAGCCTTGTAACGGGAGGGTCCCGAGAGCAAATGATACTTCATTTGGTGTCGGACATGCACCGTTTTCTGATGTTGAAAATATTGTAAAGAGTGTCAGCGATTTTATTGACGGGAAACTGCGGCCGAAGTATCCCGCAATCGGGCAGGATATCAAAATCATGGGACTTCGTGACGGGAACACTATCACCCTGACCGTTGCCTGTGCAATCGTCGATAAATACTGTGCGGATATCCACCAATATGCAGAATACATGGAGCTCCTTAAAGAGCAGATTGGCAAGGTGGCAAAGAAGAGCACCAAACGCAAGGTAGTTGTGCATCTCAATACCGGAGACGATATCAAAAGTGAGAGTATCTACCTGACTGTTACCGGCACCTCAGCCGAGATGGGCGATGACGGTTCGGTCGGACGTGGTAACCGCTGCAACGGGCTCATCACTCCCAACCGCCCGATGAGCATGGAAGCGACGAGCGGGAAGAACCCTATCAACCACATTGGTAAAATCTATAACCTGCTTTCGACCCAGATTGCCACCGATTGTGTGGCACAGGTGGAGGGCATTGAAGAGATGTATATTCGTCTTCTTTCCCAGATTGGACAGCCTATTGATCGCCCGCTCGTGGCGAGCGTGCAGGTGTTACCAGTGACTGGCGTCAAGATGCAGAAGATCCAGGGAGAAATTGAGGGAATTGTCGATCACCAGCTTGAGAATGTGACGTGTATTACTGAACGGGTCATCCGCGGCGAACTCAGGACATTCTAGATCACCCATGGCAAAACAAGTAAAAACCGGACAAAAAAAAGTAACCCCCCCTCTTTTTCAGGTGTTGTCCGGCTTGCAATCCCGAACAAGGGCAGGATTGCTGCACCGATTATGGACCTTGTAGAGAAGAGCGGTTTCCACTTCCCGGAGATCGGGGAGCGACGGCTGATTACAAAAACACTCGACCCGCACGTTGAGATCCTCTTTGCCCGCCCGGTTGATATTCCTGAATACGTTGCAACCGGTGCTGCTGATATCGGTATCACGGGTCAGGATATGGTGGTCGAGCGGGAGTCTGATGTAGAAGATCTCCTGGATCTCCAGTCAGGGAAAGCAAAACTCGTACTTGCCGTACATGAAGATTCATCGGTTACTTCGGTACACCAGCTTGCGGGGATGAAAGTGGCTACGGAATTTCCTGTCATTACCGGGGAGTACTTCGCGAAAAACAAGGTAAACATCAATATTGTACTGGTTGGCGGAGCCTGTGAGGCAACACCGCACCTGGGAATAGCCGATGCAATCGTTGACCTTTCGAGTTCGGGAACAACCTTAAAGACCAACCGTCTCCGGGTTATCGATGTGGTGATGGAGACTTCCACTCACCTTATCGCAAACAAGGAGTCGCTTCGCACGAAGAAAGGGAAGATTGATGAGATCCACCTTGCCCTTGAGAGTGTCATCCGGGCTCGCGGGCAGTGCTACCTGATGATGAACGTAAAGCGGTCTTCCCTTGATGCAGTAAAACGTGTACTCCCCGGGCTTTCAGGTCCAACGGTAATGGAAGTTGCATCAAGCGAGAACCTCGTCGCAGTGCACGCAGTCGTAAACGAGGAACGTGTCTATTCCCTGATCACTTCTCTGAAACGTGCCGGTGCAAAGGATATTCTTGTGATGGCGATCCAACGGATGATTCGCTAGAGTCTTATGCGCATTTTTCCTGCTGTTGATATCCTCGGAGGGCGGTGTGTTCAGCTGAATACAGGGGAGACGGGAGAGTGCGACGGTGTTCGGGGATCCGCTTTCCTGTGCAACACGCTGGCTCGACCAGGGGGCAGATGCCCTTCACGTGGTAAACCTTGACGGGGCATTCGGGGCCTCGGCAAAAAATGCTGAGCTCATCATGGGCCTGATCAAAAAAACCGGCGTCGAGATTGAGCTTGGCGGGGGTATCCGTTCCGCTGAAGATGCTGCCCGGTGGCTGAATACCGGTGTCTCACGGATTATTATTTCAACGCTCGCAACCCAGAAGCCGGAAAGCATACGGGTTCTTGTTGATGAGTATGGGAGTGAACGGGTGATGGCGGGAGTTGATGCAAAAGGCGGGCAGATTGCGATCCATGGCTGGCAGGTGACCGCAGGTGATTTTCTGGAATGGGCACGATACTTCGAGGAGATGGGTGCCGGTTCCCTTCTCTATACCAACGTTGATGTGGAAGGACTGCAGCAGGGAGTCCGGTTCGAGCCGGTCAAACAACTGATTGCCAATGTACACATTCCGGTGGTTGTTGCCGGTGGTATATCGGCACGAACGGATATAGCCGGTTTGCGGAATGCCGGGGCATTCGGAGCGGTGCTCGGATCTGCCCTTTATAGCGGGAAAATTACCCTTAAAGAGGCTCTGGAGGAAAGTCAATGAGAAATGTTACGGTAAAGCGGGAGACAAAAGAAACGAATATCACGATCAAACTAAACCCTGACGGCTCCGGGAACGTATCAGTTGACAGCGGCGTGCCATTCTTTGACCATATGCTCACTGCGATGTCAAAGCACGGGGGTTTCGATTTTACCTGCACTGCCAAAGGAGATCTCGGTGTCGACTGTCATCATACTGTCGAAGATGTTGGTATCGTGCTCGGGGACGCCGTCAGGCAGGTAATTGGTGACGGGCTGGGTATGCAGCGTTTCGCACACGCCATTATCCCTATGGACGAGTCACTGGCTACGGTAGTGCTCGATTGCGGAGGCAGGGGATATCTCGTCTTTACCGGAAAGTTCGGGAACAGGACTATCGGGACGATTCCGGTCGATATTTTTGAGCATTTCTTCTACAGTCTGTGTACCCGGGCAGGTATCACGGCACATATCGCGTTTTCCGGTAAGAATGATCATCACCAGTGCGAAGCGATATTCAAAGCATTCGGGATTGCGCTTGGGCAGGCGCTCTCGGTAAGTGGAGATACAAAAATGATCCGAAGTACCAAGGGAAGATTCTGATTTACGGGGATAATTTTCAAATCTACTGGTGGAGAATAGCCCCGTGCATTTTATCATTTCATCTTGCAAGAACTGCGGAAAATCCGTGATATAAAATTGATTTCACTTTGGTACATATGGAGTTGAAATTGGACCGGAGTGGGAGTGGGTTTTTGAGGATCTGAATTCAGAGTTACAGGAGCTGTTTTATCCATAGCAGATGGTCGCAATATACATCCTGTGGCGAGAAATAAGCATTTCCCACAATTGTGAGGGCAGCTATTTTGCGACCAGGGTTCTTGGCGTTACCAAATATGCACACCCGGGAAAAAATCTATAAAATAAAATGCCTGGTGCGTATCTGAAAAAAGAGTTGATTTTTAGGATTTTGAAGCCAAGTCAACATCTTCTTTCTTGATCGTCTTTCTTCCCGCATGCTCAGCAAGCTTATTTGCTTCTTTGGTGAGCTGGGCGATGTACTTCTCTGCCTTGACAACAAGGGCTTCAGCTGCATCACTGCCGACTCTTTCGGCTCCGTTCTTCTTTGCAATCCTTACAACTGCGGCGATTGGTAAATCTGCCATTTTTCTAACCTCAAAAAGAAAGTCTATTGGTATATATAAATACTTTTTGGGGAAATACCTCATTTTATCCAGCATTCCGATATTGGAACGCATATTGTTAAGCAAGTGGAAAACGAAGCGCAAAATTTCGCAGAATATTTTTTAAACCTATTAAATCGTTTATTTTTAAAAACAGGGGAGTTATAGGGATTTTAAATTATTCCAACAAAGCAGCAGCGAGCAATAGCGCATTCGCATAATTTGGTGAGGCGCGCGAAGTATCCACGAAAATTCTGCTGATATTTACTACAGGCGCGCCATGCCCGAGCCCCCCTCCCAGAAAGGTGAGTGTACGGAAGACTAAATTGCCGGATATACCGTCCGGAGCGATGATCAGTCCGCAGGTTTCAACAGCATCCTCAATCAGAATTTCGCAGTGTTCTGCATCGCCAAGCCGTGCGACCAGTTCTGCTTCGGCCATACTGGTGTCTACCTGGCTATGCCTGCCGACATCTCCCAGCCTGCCGCCGGAAAGGACGCCGACCTTTTTCAAAAGACCGAATTTCTGCGCAATCAGGCGCCCTTTTTTTATCAGTTCAAGTTTTTCCGCTACTGTCCATCCTTCATCCACTCCTACCGGTGCGAGAAGGAATTTTTTACCGTACACCGTCTCAAGTAGCGCGATGCGTTCGAGATGATCGACCCCTTCAGCCTTTTTTAGCGCCCTGAGTGTAGAATTTGCGGGAAGTGTTCCCCGGACGGCAGCATCAATCCGGCCTGCCATGAGATCGTCGATTAGTGCCTGCTCGGGGTTCGTGTGCTCCGCGATCTCTGCATGGTCCATGACGGTCTTTATATCGACAGTTCCTGGTCGGCAATAGCAGACTGTAGTAAAATTCCCACTCACACCGTTCGCGCTGGAAATCACTTTTTCTGCATCTTCCGCGATTCCGATACCGATACGTTTTATCGCGCCAGACATGCAACATCCTCATCAGAAAGGTGCATGATCCCGTCGTCAATAAAATCAAAGACCTGCGTCTCCTGCCCATGGTAGGTGATACGCAGCTCCCGCGTACTGTTGACGGTCCCTATCTCCCGTGCTGTCATTCCAACGCTGGCAAAGAGGCTGACAAGCTCAGGGATATGTATTTTTTTTACGGTCAGGATAAAACCCATACCAGGGTACATCCGTACCCATTGTTCGAATGTCATATTGTTCGCGGCCAGATTCGGCCGGGGGATAAGATCAAGATCGATCTCAGCTCCTTTCCCGCTGACTTCCAGGAGCATTCCCAGTGTTCCGATAAGACCCGGGTTGCTGATATCCTTACCTGCCGTTGCCAGGTGACGTTTGCCAATTTCTTCCATAATGGCAATCTGAGCCCTGACCTCGTGAGCTGTTTTCATGGTGACCGAATCCCAGTTGAGAGAACAGGAGGGATGCACACGTCCCGAGAGATCGATAGCAGCTACTACGCTGTCCCCTTCCTTTGCCGTGTGGCTGTAGATGAGGGCATCAAGCCGGGCTGAACCGAGAATCGATACGTCAATGACACTGTAGGGTGCGTCTGGATGAAGGTGCCCTCCTACGATCGGCACGCCAAACTGTGCGGATGCGTCATGCATCCCTTTAACGACGAGTTCCTGTACTGTTGTCTTTGCAATAGAGAATATATCCACCATAGCAAGGGGGTGCCCCCCCATTGCTGCGATATCATGTATATTGACGAGTACTGAACAATATCCCGCCCAGTACGGATCCGCCTCCATGAGCCGGCTCCAGATGCCGTCAGCTGCGAGGAGGAGAGCCTCATCGTTGTGCCGGATTACTGCGGCATCCTCCCCGAATGAGGCGACAACGTGAGGGGCGTCGATCTTCAATGCTCTGACCATCTCTCCGATGGAATGCTTCCTCCGGACTCCCTCATATTCCCTGACTACTTTTGCAATCGTCTCTGTGGAGCAGCTGTGGACCACGGTATCACCTGAAGAATGGATGATTCACTAGTTTGTGTATCGTAGTTTCATTTGATCAGAGATAATTTATTTGATATACAGTCAACGTGTTCGTATGGATTGGGCAGAAAAATACCGTCCCGCACGGCTTGAAGATATCGTGGGTAACACAACTGCAATCCGGCAGATTGCAGCGTGGGCGATAAACTGGACGAATAAATCCAAGCCGCTGCTCATCTACGGAAAGCCCGGCATCGGCAAGACCTCATGTGCTTACGCGCTTGCCAACGATATGGGATGGGACGTTATAGAGCTTAATGCAAGTGACCAGCGTACCGCTGCAGTCATCGAGCGTATTGCCGGGATCGGGAGTGTTACTGTAAGTCTCACCGGGTCGGGAAGGAAACTGATTGTCCTCGATGAAGCAGATAATCTTCAGGGCACTGCAGACAGGGGGGGAGCAAAGGCTATCATCGAATGTATCCGGAAAGCGCAGCAGCCAATGATCCTGATTGCCAATGATCTCTACGGTCTTTCCCCGGAACTTCGGTTCCGCTGCGAACCGGTCCAGTTCAAGGCAATTCCCGCCCGTTCTATCGGACCGCGCCTCAGATATCTCTGCGCTTCAGAAAAGATTACCTGCAGCGATGCCGCAATCCGTTCAATCGCGGAGAGTG
>CAWFHC010000012.1:0-135660 GCA_963815395.1 uncultured Methanoregulaceae archaeon | reverse complement strand
CCCTCTCTTGATAGTTTCCCGAACTTCCACGGCACCAAACGGAGTCGCCTTTGTACTGCGGGTGACCATCCTGCCATTCTGATAAATTTCAACGGTCAGCACGTTTCCCGAGCCGTCCTCCTTCTGGACGAGTACTTCAACGATGCCATCATTTATCGGGATCTGGTAATACTGGTCTCCGGAAGCGTTCACCTCCTTTAGATTTCCTGAGGTACCAACGCGCCCGGTAAAGTTTCCCTCGTATTGTACTTTTACCCAGACACCATTTTCCGGAATCATAGGTGTAGGCCGGGGGGTGGGAGCGAGTGTAATCTGGGGAACAGGGGTCTCGAGTAACTGAGGGCGTCGGGATCGTGGTTGCTGCAGTGGTTATGACCGTTGCAACCGGAGTTACCACCGGTTCACTGGTATTTCCCTGGAGAACCGTTGAATAGATGAACGCCCCCGCGACGAGGGCAAGGATGACGACTAGTGCAGTGACGGCGATGAGTTTCGGTCTGCTCGGCTGGGCCGGAGGAGGATTGGAACTGTCTGGCAGCGAACTCATTTCAGGAGTTTTGGGGGAATCCTCCCCCAATGATCCTTCTGGTTCCGGAGATGCTGGAATCACCGTGTCCGGTAATACTTCCGCACTCCCTATATCTGCCTCTCGCCAGGAGGACGGGCTGTTCTCAATTGGTTCGCCTGGCCCGGCATCAGGCACCACAGGTGTTTCAGCAGCAGGGACCTGCTCCGTTCCGCTGGTGGTTATATCTTCAAAAATAATATCGGTATCCTGGTGAGTTTCGGGTTGCAGGGGAAGAGATGCCTGCAGGCGAACGGAAGCGATCTGTTCTTTAAGTTGTTTTACCCACTCCTCACATTCCCGCTTCCGGTCTCCGGTTGTCTGACGCGAAAAGGTGAGCTCCTTTGACTGTGGCGGGCTGTCGGGCGTTATCGGTGAGATCGAAAGTAAGATTACCGGATTATCCTGTGCGTCCTCCCTGATCATGACCGTTTCGATTGTCGCAAGAGGAATTGTCTGGTACCTGAACTGGGGATGCCTGCTGTCAAAAAGGATAAGGCGCTGGTTGGTGAATATGACCTCTGTCACTACGGAGTTGAAGTTCACGTTGTGTGTTGTCAGAATTATGGATTCATCGCGGTTCAGATACGGGTTTCCCATGGTTCCACAGTTCCTGCGTTAATTTTCATTCTCTTTCTCTTTAGAAATATGCTTTCATGTGGACCGGATGTTTTTGTGAAGATTGTGCGGAAAATATCAACGCGAGATCATTGATAGATGCTCAAGAGAGAAGTGTCATGGTCAGAAATACATAATCAGACCGACATTTGATCCTGTCTGATTACCGGAGGGTGTGACTACCGGAGTCAGGGCAGGGGGGTTTCCGGTTTTTGCGTCAATCAGAAGTTCAACTGATCCCATCGGGGTTGAAACATTCCGAAGACTGATTACCTCTCCGTTCCGGTAAACCTCCACGCTCAGTGTATCTCCAGAGTTATCCGGTTTATACATCTGGACCTGAACAATGCCTTCAGCATCCGTTATTTTATATACCTGGTCCCCCGATCCACTCACTCCTCGTATGGATCCCGCATTACCGACCCATCCGTAATAGGAGCCCGGATAACCAACCCGTACCCAAACGCCAATGGGAGGAATGATAACCGGAGTTGGCTGAGGAGCTTGCTGTATCGCTGGCGAGGGGAAAGGGGTGGTTTCAACAGCAGGTCCGGTCGGGTTCTGTGAGGAAAAAACCATCACCCCCGCAATGCCGAGAATAATAAGGATAATCGCAGCGGCTGCGATGAAAGTCAGCTGTCGGGAGGCCGCAGGGGGAGGTGACACGGGAGCCGGGGAAGTCGGTTGGGGAGCAGGTGATTGAACCGGCTCATCCCGGTCTCTTTCTTCCGGGGATACCGGTTCTGCAGAAATGGTTTCCTGTCCGGTGATAGCCGGGGACTCAAACGTTACCGGTTCCGCTGAAGGGGGCGTGTCAGGAGAAACGGATTCTTCCGGTGAAGCAACAGGTTTTTCTTCGATTACTGAGGTTTTTTGAGGTGGTATCGGTTCTGCACTATCTTCTGTTTTATACGAAATTTCATCGATGACGGGTTCTTTTTGCAGAGGTGATGTTTCCGGTAAAACCATCAGTTCCGGTAAAGCAACTGGCTGTTCCCTCCTGACAGGATGAGGAATCAATCCGGCATCGATTCCTTCAGGCAATCCTGAAGGAGAACTCAGGGATTTCACCGGAGCCATAAGAGAAACGGAAACAGTTTTCTGTGATCCTGACTCCGCTTCCCCGTCATGAGGAATCACGCCGAAAGGGGGAACCAGAGTTGCTGTTTTATGAGATGCTGATTCTTCGCAGGGAACAGGAGAAGATTCAACGATTGGTACTTCAGAAGTGACCCATGTATCCGGCGATACTGACACTTCCCGTGAACTGACAGATGCCTTTCCCGATATCCGGAAGTAAAGGTGATAGTATATACGATTGTTCTGTCTGTTCCGGTGAAGCGCAGGGTAGATCCTCAACAACGGGAACCGGATGTACTAGTGTTTCCGGGGATTCTGATATCTCTTCCTGAGTGGCTGGTGTCTCTTCCGCCGCACATGGCGCAGGACTGACTTCAGTTCCTGTTTTTTCTCCGTGACCAGATATTTCAGGAATTTCCTGATTTTCTTCCGAGATAACCGGAGATTCAGGCTCATCAGGAATTATGATCAATTCTACCTGTCCGGGACGTGATTCGACAACTTTTTTATAGGGATGCGGAATCTCAGGAGCAATCTGATGTCTCTTTGCGGGTCGGATTCCGATCTCCGGATCAGCCTCGATTATATTGCCGTAACTTGTCTCCTGGCGAACCGATACGATAAGTCCCATAATTGTTTTCAGCCAGTCATCACGTTCCCTCTTTCTTTGTTCACCGGGTTGCCGGGAGAAGAGAAGAATCATTGACTCTGATTTGCCAACACTGTCAGTTTCTGCAAAAAAGAGGGTGATAACCAGTTCACCATTGGCGGTTTTTCCTCCCTTCACCGATTGTATTGTCAGCAAGGGTATCTTTTGTGGCTGGAGTTGTGTGTACCTGGCGTCTACAAGGATGAGGTAGCGGCTTGTGAGCAGCATATCGTACTGGACGGTATTGATACTAATCCTGTCCGTTGTCAGGATAAGGGACTCGCCTTGCTCCAGATAAGGACTGCCCGTTTTTGCCATGTTACCTACTATTTTGTGCTGTCTGTGGCAATATGCTTTATAGCTGGATCATATCGATATTTCTGTTTTGAATCCTGTGGACTGTTTTTCAGCGATCGTATGTCCTCTGGTGGCAGAGAAAAAAAAAGTATCAGGTGCAGAGTTGAATGAAACGGATTTCTGAAATTTTACGGTAGCATTTTGATTCAAACAATCTCTCTTTATAAACCCCTTTTCTTCCACTGGAACGAATGGCAAATAAGGCCCCAATCTGCCAAAAAGAGCCAAATAAAAGATTTCTGATCTCTCTGATGAAAACTCCCGTTCCCGAAATTGATGACTATCTGAGTGTTAACATTGTTAACAATCTGCACATGCTTTTAATGGGAACAATATTTTTTGGTAGTAGTCCCGCTTTTTTTTGGATATCCGAACCGTGGCGGACTCTCTCTTCGTTATGACGGGATCGGAAAAACCACGGGTAACAGCGTGCTATGGGAGAGATTTAGGAAAAAAAGGAATCTTGCGTGATTCTGGATTTATCATGATTAATTATTTATAATTCAATTTCCTTTAATCATATAATGTACCAAAAACCACTTCCCACAATCCGTTCCGGTCAGGTACATGCCCGCCATGGTAAGCGGCAGCTGTTTTTCATAGCCTAAAAAAAGTTTGGAATTTTCTGTCGGTATCCCGGTAGAAAAAGTATTGATTTCAGAACTATCATCTGATGGTGAAAAATGGGTATGATTGCGGAAAGATCGGCCAGTGAATGGTTCAGTTCCCTGCCAAAAACCGGCGGGATTTATCGTCTCATCAATGGGACAATGAGTGAAAGAAGCCAGAAAGAAAGGATCATTGCAGTAATTGCTTTGGGAGAAAGTGATGATCCCCGGGCTGTGCGTCCCCTTATGGATTGTTGTAATGACTCAGATGCACTCATCCGGAGACATGCGATCGAGGCTCTCATGAAGCTGAGAAGCGGGCGTTCGGTTAATGTATTGATAGAGCGCCTGAAGGATAAGAACGAGCACCTGGCGACACGGGAGCATGCTGCGGCGGCACTGGCAGCTGTGCGGAGTTATAGCGCGATCGAAGGGCTCAGGGATCTGTATTCTGATGCAGATGAGGATCCTGCACTTCGATCCTTTGTCGCTGAGGAGATACACCGGATTCGTATCCGGTGAGACCAGGGAAATTCCCTTCAATATTCTTTTACCCCGATCCTCTGCCGGGGAAAAAAAGTTCCATTCTTAAAATAGTGCACATGATCCGATACGTATGGTCAGGCCCCATTCGGGTACTTTTTTTCTTTATTGCTCGGGAGAGCATCTGACCTGGTATTGTGTCGTTATTTCCGAGAACGAAACTTTAACAATCTTTCCTGCCGTAGCTATTGGCACTATGTGGAAGGCAGTCGGGATCGATGCATGGCTTGCAGGAAGAAAGTCAAGCCTCGAAGAAGCACGGGGAACAGTCACCGGAATAATTGACCGGGTGCAGAAGGATGGCGATACTGCATTACGGGAACTCTCACGCCATTTTGATCTTCAGGAAATTGCCATATCGGATGAAGAGCGTGAATCTGCCTATGATGATGTTGAAACAAAAATTGTCGAGAGTCTCATCGAGGCACATGCACGGATAGAGCGCTTCCACGAACTCCAGAAACCCCGCGATCTCTGGCTTCAGGAGATGGAGCCCGGGATCATTCTTGGCGTTAAGACAACGGCACTTGACCGGATCGGTATCTATGTGCCCGGTGGTCGTGCACCCTACCCCTCATCCGCACTCATGTGTGCTGTCCCCGCAAAAGTGGCCGGTGTCCGTGAAATATGTGCGTGTTCCCCTCCGCCGATCAACCCTATGACGCTTGTAGCACTTGATATCGCCGGTGTCACCGAGATCTACCGTTCCGGGGGTGCGCAGGCCATCGCGGCCATGGCCCTCGGGACAGAAACCATAAAACCTGTGCAAAAAATTGTCGGACCCGGCAATGTGTATGTCACCCTCGCGAAGATGATGTTGCGGGAACATGTAGAGATTGATTTTCCGGCAGGTCCCAGCGAGATCGGCATAATTGCCGACCACACGGCCCATCCCCGTATCGTCGCAGCCGATGTGCTTGCACAGGCAGAACATGACCCGAATGCTGCCTGCATCCTGATCACGACAGATAAAAACCTCCCGGGGAAAGTCGGCCGGGAAATTGCCGATCTCCTTACCGTGGCTCCAAGAAAGGAGATCATCGAAAAAGCCCTCAATAATTCAGGGTATGTTATCGTTGCGGATATGGAAGAAGCGATTGCCGCTTCTGACCGGGTTGCCCCCGAACACCTCTCGATCCAGGTGGCAGATCCCCTGTCAGTTGTCACCCGGGTGAAAAATGCCGGGGCGATCTTTGTGGGTAAGTATTCAGCCGTTGCGTGCGGGGATTATGCTGTGGGAACCAACCATGTCCTGCCTACTGCAGGGTACGCAAAGATGTATTCAGGACTGGATGTCTCGCACTTCTGCAAGACTGCATCAGTTGAGATGATCGATAAAAACGGTCTTGAGGCAATCGGGGATGTTGTGGAGACAATTGCAGAGGCAGAAGGCCTGCATGCCCATGCCCGGTCAGTGAAGATCCGGCGGGAGTGTCAGGATTGAAACAGGCCAGATCCGGCGTAATAAATTCTTTTTTTAGAGTAAATTATTGCTAAAAATTCAAAGATTTTAAAGTTCAGAAGTATCGGAGTCGACAGTTTTCCGGGAAAATCATACCATTCATTTACCCTATTTTGATTGTTCTCCTTCGATTTATCAAGTATGATGAGTGCCGCCTTCCCAAAACGGGACGCCCCCGCGGCGGGACTGTCAACCAAAAAATTAAAAAAAAAATTAAACCTCCCTGCCCCCATGTTTCGGTGAGGCCCTGATGCGGAACTCCATCATGAATCAGAAAATTTTCACAATTACTGAGTGAAAAATGAACCTGGATCGAGAGCTTGTAATGGAAAATCCAGGAACAGAGCAAAAGGACTCCCTGCTTATTCCTTTTTCCCCTGCTTCCGGAACGTACAAATTCCCAGCACAGCACCCATTCCCACCGCGATTGCCGGGACAGCCGGGTCTAGCGGTGTTTCAGCCGCGGGTTTATCGGATGGGAGAAACTTTATGTCCGCTGTTGCAAAATCTTCCCGCGCATATCGTGAACGATCGATCGGCGAAGCTACTGACGTACACGGTATAGGATCCCGGTTTCATGTCTCCAAGAATCACCGACGTATCCCAGGAATATGTCCAGCTGCCATCGCTCAGGTGCACCGGAGCTGTTGTGAATAGTCCCCGTCCCGCGGGGATATTGAGATTATCAAGAGTTACTCCCCGGGTATCGAGTCCGGGACCTATCACAAAGAGATATACAGCGATCGTAGTTATTCCCGTAACCGTTCCGTTCAGAGTGATGGTATCCCCGATATGAGCCTGTTGGGGTGATGCAGAGATGGTAAGCACTGATGCTGCGGCGACCGGCGTAACAACAGCCCCCAGGAACGCAATTGTGATGAACAGGATGCACAGCCATCTCATAAAGGTACCTTGGAATTTTGATGCATAATATCTTGTCAGGCCGGGTATTTTTTCAGAACCTGACCACCATGACCGCTTCTTCTTCCTTCTTCAGCTCACCTTTGAGGCGCTCGGTATCGAAGTCATAGGTATCTGCAGGATCATAATCCTCATAGAGTTCACATTTGTCGAGTATATCAACAAACTCTTTTAAGAATATCCGTGGGATCACATCCACCCGCCCTCCGAATCGTGTGGTGATCTTTTTGATCATCGCACGGATGAACCGGTGCGAGACTCTTTCCCGGTCCGGCTCAGGCATACGCCTGTGCGTAGACATCCAGGACCTTGAGTGCAACCAGTTCGAGTTTTGACGTGTCGAACTTCGAGAGTATGATCTGGGGCTGCCGGGGGTTTCGGTAAGAATCGGTCTGCACCACGCTGATCCGGTCATAGAGCGGGGGAACGGAACGGATTCCCCGTGAACCGTCGTACATGGCAGGAGTACCGGTGAAGAGAAAGTAGCAGCGTGGCATATCCCCGCGGTCAAGCGCATCAATGATCTGAACGAGTGTCTGGTAGCCTTTTTCGCGCTGGTTGCGCTGGAGTCCCTGTGTTGTTTCCATCTCATCTATGGCTATCGCGATGCCCCGGTATCCTGCCCCATGAATGATTGCAACGAGTCCCCGGAGAAAAATAAAGGCAATGGTATCATCGATATCGCCACGGATCCCTGCCTTCTGTTTGAAGTCCCTCCCGATATTGGGTTCGGCAGCGATCCATCCGAGGGCTGACTGGGCAAGCTGGAATTCCCCGGCATTGTTTGCCCGGTAATAGGTGCGTAATGCAGCGGCGAGTGCGGTGTTCACTTCGCTGATTCCTGAGAGTGCTGCTTCGATCTCCCGTTCGGTTGCCGCTTCAAGAGCGGCATCTTCAGTTTCAGTCCCGGCAACCGATATCAGGCGCTCTTCAATCGAGAAGAGCCAGTTGTCGATGATGGTTTTGATGGCATGTTCTTCATCGATCGTCCGGAGGTTCGCACAGATCTGCTGGTAGATCCCTTTGAGTTTGTAGAGCGGTGTTGAGGAAGATATCACGACATGGGAGGTGACAAAACCCTTGGTGCGTGCGATCTCAAGAGCACGGGCGACGAGAAAGGTCTTGCCGCTTCCGTACTCACCCCGGATAAATTTTGTATCCCCTCCACCCTGCGATACATAGTCCAGCTGCTTCCCGATCACGCCCTCTTCAACATCGAGTCCGACAGCGATCCGCTCAAGGCCGCTTGCAGGAACTGTTCCCCTCCGCAGTGCATTGATGATGTTGATACTTTCAAGCCGCCTGCGGTCCATCTGTTCAGGTTCCGGTGTACTCATAAACTTCTCCATCCTCACCAACCCCTTTCTTTTCGATAATCGATACTCCCTGTAGTGCCGCCTTCTGGATCAGCTGGTTCACCAGTCCGACAACCCTGCGGGTTCCCAGCAGCTTGCGCAGGTCCATTTCAGTTGCTTTCCGGTGCGAGCGGAGGAATTCAACGATCTTCTGCTCCTGCTCTGATAGCCCGAGTTGATCCGTGATAACTTTTACCATAGGAACCGTATCCGCACGTTTTTTCGTCGGCCGTGCATTCATAATCGGCCGATCCGCAACAGATCGCTCCTTGCATGCCCGGATCAGCTGGAGGTAATCCTCGAGCCTGATGGTGCGGGAATGTGCAGGCATCACATCAACCCCGCAGAGGCAGTAATACTTGCATGCTGCGTAGTCCATCTCTTCCTGTGCATTGGTCGCGGCGATGAAAAAAGCGATGGCAAGCAGCTCCAGACCCTCAGAGTTTAGGGTCTCCCGCCGATCTTCGAGTTTTTTTATCAGGTGCTCCATCAGGCGCTTTAACCGGAACATCCTGCCCTTTGCATCGAGGATCGCCCCGGCAACGCGCCCGATATCTGTATTTTTTTTAACGTTTGACAAAATATAGAGCATTACTTTTTCGCATTCCCGTTCTTCGTCGTGTAATGAGAGAAACAGTGCATAATCGAGACCGCCGGAAAAAAAGTCAGCCCGGTAGGCCCGGTAATACCATGACCGTGCTTCGGTCACATTTCCCGACTCCTCAAAAAAGCGTGCCGTCTCGAGGAGGCTTGCGACGTTGACATCGTGGGATACGGTCTGCAGGAAACGGCGGCCGGCCTCTTCTCCCTCGACATGTGCCCTGAGATACTTTCGGTACCTGCTGATGATAAGAACAAGGAAATCCAGATCATTTTTTGCTGACAGCTCACCTGTGATCAGGTTTTCATAGGCCATAAGGGCTTTTTTTTCGTCGCCCAGCGCCGCGAGGAGATCGCATTCAGCGAGCCGGTACTCAGGATCATCGGCCAGTTCAAGGAGCGTTTTTGTAGAGGCAAGTGCCGCCTCATACTCCCCGTTGGCTTTTAAAAGCAGGATGTAATCAAACAGGATTTCCGCATCAGGATTTTCCCTTATGTGGAAAGCATAGGCATCCAGTGATGCCTTGACATCGTAACGGGAAAGGGTGTCAAGGTATTTCCTTTGTATAGCCGGATCTTTTGTGTCCCGGTATATCCTTAAGGCAGATTCTGCAGCAGCCTGGAACTTATGGGTTTTTATGAGTGCGTCTATGTATTCGTGGGTTTTGGCAGCATCCCCGCCCAGTACGGAACAGGTTGAGAGCGCTTCTTCCGGCTCGCCAATTTCAATCAGCGCCCGCATAAGGTCCTGTACGTCCCCGGGTTTCTTTCCGAGCTGCACAAGCCGCCGGAGTACGGGAAGAGCTGCCCGGTAATCCTTATGCGACATGAGATACCCTGCATAGCTTCGCAAGGCATCCTGATTGGAGGGATCGAGATGAACGGCTGTTGCAAATTCTGCAATCGCTCCCTCATCTTTTCGTGCTTCAAGCACTTTTCCCAGATAACTATGGACATAGGATGAATCCGGCATCTTCCGGGTGAGATCCCGGAAGAACACTTCAGCATCCTCCAGTTTACCCGTATAGAACAGATTCGTGGCAGCGAGCACTTCAATTGCAGAATCCTTCCCCCCTTCAAGGATGGTGGTGCAGACCTGCAGGGACTCCAGGTAGCGCCCGTCCTCAAAGAGCCTGAACGCTTCTTTCTTCTGTTCTTCACGCGATGCAGGAATCATGCTCGTCCAAACCCGAATCTCACCCGGAAAAGACCTGAGAGCATTCGTATCATATCTCTTTTCTGGACCCGTGAGTCCCCTTTATTCTGCCATGAGATGGGAACTTCAGCAACCCTGAATCCTGCATTCCGCAGTCTCCAGAGCAGCTCTACATCGAATTCAAAACCCCGGGAGATCATCAGGGGTAACACGGCATCAATCGCTGATTTTTTAAAAACCTTTGCCCCGCACTGTGTATCGTGATAACTCAAGCCGAACAGGACCCGGATAAGCAGATTGAATGCCCGGCTTTCCAGCTGCCGCAGGATATTCTGGCGCACCTTGAGGTTTGAGCCAGTCTATCCAGCGTGAACCGATCGCACCATCCACTTCAGAAAGTGACAGGAAAAGTCGTTTCATCTCATCAACACTTGTAGATCCATCCGCATCGAAGTAGCCCACAAGGGGTGAACGGGCAGCCATGAGTCCTGCAATCACTCCCCCGCCTTTTCCAAGCCGGTGATCAAAACGAAGGCAGCGTATAGTCAGATCCTGTCTTTGCGCTGCGATCCGATCGACGATGTCTCCTGTCCCGTCCCCCCCATCGCACACCACGATGAATTCACCGTCAAACCCGGCTATCGCATCAAAGAGTGGTGTAATCCTGTGTTCCTCATTATAAGCGGGGATGATAAGGCTGTATCGTGCCTCAGGTATGGTGGTCATGATGAATACTATCTGGCATCGATCGCCGGCTGACGCTTAAAATTCCCTGTCCTGGCGGCTGTTGGAAGCTCTGTCGTGTATATATTCATGTACACAATCCGGCAGGTACATTGCAGTACTTTTCGCAGAGTCTCCCAATAACGTTACTGGTGTTTTGTGAGGTGCTGGGAGAGCATAGTGCCGGGCCGGTATTTCTCGGCCATACAGAGCGCTGTTTCACGCAGTGCATTGTGCTCCTTCACGCAACTTTCAGGCGGCGGGGATTTCCTGAGGATCGCCGAACTGTTTTCTGTCACCTGGATAAGTTCCGTTGCAATGAGGGCATTCAGCCAGATCAAATCGGCGAGCATCTCTTTCATTTCCTGGTCTTGCATAGAGTCAGGTCATTGTGCGGAGAATATAAACCGATTGCACGGGCGGATGAAAGGCAATCTTAATCCCTTTTTTCCTCTTACATCTGATGAGTACAATGTCATATCTGGAGAACATTAAAAAAGACGGGAAATATGCCAACCCTTTTTTTTGCCTGATGGGGATTGATGTGATCAGTGTTGAGCCGGGGAAAGCGGTCCTGAGCATGAAGGTCCGGCCTGATATGCATAACGGGGTCGGATGGTTACAGGGCGGGATTCTTGCAGCCGTTGCAGATGAAGCGATGGCATTGGCTCTTTACCCTTTGCTTTCCACTACCGAAGGGATTGCTACCATATCTGAATCCACCAGTTTCATCCGGGGGATACAGGAGGGTGTCATTTTTGCTGAAGGAAGGGTAATCCGGAAGGGGAGACGGGTTGCATTTGCTGAAGGCGAGGTATTTGCCGGTAACGATGAGAAGATGATGCTTTCCCGGACTTCGGCTGCATTTGCCGTAACAACGAGTAAAACATAACCCGGAGGTTCCGAAAAGAAACAGAGGAAAGTCGATTCGGGCCAGGCAAGGACAATTGCGGTTTACACGACTGATCCCTGCCTCAGGGCCTCTCCAGGGCACGGCACGCAGAGATTTTTTTCTTGATTTTTTTTAGTCTCCGTTCCGGCGCGGAGATGCCCCGTCGGTGGCAACGGCATATATCATACCTGATGGACAGAGGGGTAAGAATTCCGTCTTTTCAGCGAATGAACCGATCCTTCCGGGAAAACCTCTTTCCCGGCGATGATAAACCAATCATTGTTCTGTTCACAAGGAATATGCCTTTCCTTCATGAGCGCACCTTTACGACGGTATATCAAAATACACTTTTTATTGACTGGTTATCGTAAATGAGGAAAAACCCGGGCGACAGGGACCGAACCCTGTCTGCATTTGAAACCTTTTTACAGATCCAAAAAAGAGTGCTGTTTCTTTATCGCTTTTTCATGAGAATGGACAGTAACCCCAGCAGAGAGAGAGCTGCCACGACCGGCATGGAGGAGAGTGGCGTCCGGGTCTTTGTCGGCAGTGCGGTAGGAACGTCTGTCGGAGAGACCGGGGTCGTTTGAGTCATCGTCGGCAACGCTGTGGGAACCATTGTCGCGGGCCGGGTGATGGCGGGCAGTGTCTCTGTTGCCAGAGCACGCTGGGCCTTTTCGAGTCCGGCAGCAGCATAGCTGTTTCCGGGCTCAATCACATTTGCCCGGAGATAGGAATCAACTGCATCCTGGTATCTTCCCATCTGGAAGTAGGTATCACCCATGTTATTCAGGGCAGGTACGGATTTATTGTTAATCTGGAGTACCTTAGTATAGGCAGTAATGGCATCCGGGTAGTTACCGAGTTTGAAGAGAGCAAAACCTTTGTTGTACGTGAGCATTTCATCATTCGCATAGATTGCCAGACCCTGATCAAGGGTCTTGATTGCCTCGGGGTAATTGTTCAGCTGAATCAACGCATACCCCTTATCCGTATAGGTGTACAAAAGAGCGTCTGACTGTCGGATCATGGTAATATTCGACGCAAGGGCCTGATCGAAAGCTTCTATTGCCCTTGTATATTCCTTACTTTGAAGAAGCAGTTCGCCCCGGTTGTAAAAAGCCGTGGCTGCATCCTGCGTTTCATTTTCTGCAGCCATAACCGGCTGAATGAAACCGATAACCAGTAAAAGAATCGCCAGAATATGGATACAGTGCCCGATTTTCATAGCTTGTACATTTCGGTTCATGGACAAATTAATGTTCGTTTTAAACAACAAAAGACATCGTGGTACTTATTGCCGGTAAACGATTGTGTCGCTTTGAAAAATTCAGCGGGAATTCTCAGGAAATTCTGTTTTCCTCGAAGAATAAGATAACACTAATAGGTATTGTGAGCAAAATGTAAAGCAATCGGGGAGATCTGTATGAAGTACATTATTGTTACCGGTGGTGTGATGAGCGGACTGGGGAAAGGGATCACCGCAGCTTCTGTCGGCCGAATCCTGAAAAACCGCGGCTACCAGGTCACAGCAGTCAAGATCGACCCCTACCTGAATATCGATGCAGGAACCATGAACCCGGCACAGCACGGTGAAGTGTTTGTGCTCAGGGATGGGAGTGAGGTTGACCTCGACCTTGGCAACTACGAGCGGTTCCTTGATATCGAACTTACCGCTGCTCATAATATCACCACCGGTAAGGTGTACCGCACGGTTATTGAAAAGGAGCGCCGGGGCGATTTCCTCGGAGAGACGGTGCAGATCATCCCCCATATCACCGACCAGATCAAGACCTGTATACGGCAGGCAGCAGAAGAAGTATTTCCCGACGGAACGAAGGCTGACATCTGCCTTGTTGAAGTTGGCGGTACTGTTGGTGACATAGAAAGCATGCCGTTCCTTGAGGCAATCCGGCAGATGAGGGGAGACCTGCCGGCCCAGGATTACATCCTCCTTCATGTAACCCTCATCCCCGAAGATACCATGGGAGACCTCAAGACAAAACCCACCCAGCACTCGGTTAAGGCGTTGCGGGAGCTGGGACTCCATGCGGAGATCATTGTCGGCAGGAGCGAGCACCCGATCAGTGCCCATACAAAACGCAAGATCTCCGCATTCTGCGATCTCCCCCAGCATGCCGTCATCTCTGCAGCTACTGTCCCGGACATCTATGAAGTCCCCATGGAGATGGAGAAAGAAGGTATTGCAGAGGTTCTTTCAAAACATCTGGGTCTGGAGAAGAGAGATGTCGACACCAGCTGGTACCGCCTTGTAACAAAAGAGTATACCAGCCGGGTGACGGTAGCAATCGTGAGTAAATACGGTATTGAAGATGTGTATATCAGCATCAAAGAGGCGCTCAAGCATGCAGGAAGGGCGCTTTCGACAGAAGTGAAGATCGGGTGGCTGGACGCGGAACGCTACGAACGCTGTCAGCTCAAGGACTATGACGGGATTTTAATACCCGGCGGGTTTGGCAAGCGGGGTATCGAAGGAAAGGTGGAAGCAATCAGGTTTGCCCGGGAAAATAACATTCCTTTCCTTGGGCTCTGCCTGGGATTCCAGCTGGGTGTTGTTGAATTTGCCCGCAATAAACTCGATATTGCTGATGCCACGAGCGAAGAATTTGGCGAAGGCTCCCACGTAATCGCCCTCCTTCCCGAACAGGAAGGACTCAACGAACTTGGCGGTACGATGCGACTGGGTGATTACGTCGCCACCATAAAGGAAGGAACCCGTGCCATGAACCTGTACGGACAGAAGGAGATCACGGAACGGCACCGGCACCGCTACGAGGTAAATCCACGGTATATCGGGAAGCTGGAAAAAGCAGGACTGATCTTCTCGGCAACCAATAAAAACCGGATGGAATGCCTCGAACTTGCCGACCACCCCTTCTACTTTGCCACCCAGTTCCACCCGGAGTTCAAATCCCGCCCGACCCGCCCGTCACCCCCCTATCTGGGTTTCGTGGAAGCATGCAGGGCAAACAAACGGACAAAATAAGGAAACGATACGATGGTCAATACAGAGAAATTTATCAGCCAGTCAATTTCGGAAATTCGGACAGCCGCCGGCAAAGAAAAAGTGGTAATGGCACTATCAGGGGGTGTCGACAGCTCTGTCTGCGCGGCTCTTGCAGCCCGGGCAATAGGAGATAATCTCATTCCGATCTATATCGATACCGGTCTGATGCGCAAAGGTGAGACTGAACGGATCAGGACACTCTTTGCTACCATCCACCTCCAGATTGTCGATGCGGGTGATGAATTCCTTGAGGCACTCAAAGGTATCTCCGATCCTGAAGCCAAACGCAAGGCAATCGGGGAACGGTTTATCCGTGTCTTTGAGCGGGAGGCCCGGAAACAGGGGGCGAAATGCCTGCTTCAGGGCACTATTTACCCGGACCGGATCGAGAGTGAAGGGGGCATCAAAAGTCACCACAATGTCGGCGGCATGCCACTACATATGGAATTCACCAAAGTGATTGAGCCGATCCGTGATCTCTACAAGGACGAAGTGAGAGAAGTGGCAGGAGCCCTCGGCCTGCCAAAAGAGATCCAGCACCGGATGCCGTTCCCGGGTCCCGGGCTTGCCGTGCGGGTGCTCGGGGAGGTTACCCCGGAGAAAATCGCGGTTATACGGGAAGCGAACTGGATCGTGGAAGACGAACTGGTTGAAACATACCGCCCGTGGCAGTGTTTTGCCGCCCTGCTTGGTCTCGGGACCGGTGTCAAAGGGGACAACCGGATTCACGGCTGGATTGTTGCGATACGGGCGGTAAACTCCCGGGATGGTATGACTGCCGATCCACTCGATATCCCGTTTGAACATCTCACAAGAATCGGCTCAAGGATTACTGCCGATATTCCCCGTGTTGCCAGAGTTGTGTACGATATTACGGCAAAACCCCCGGCAACCATAGAATATGAATAACGTCCGAACAAAAAGACAAAAAAAAATTACTGTGATGAAAATGGAACCAACAAGCCAGTTCAAAGCCCTCGATGAACGCTACTACATGCCCGCATTCTCGCGCGACATGGCGATTGTAAAGGGGGAGGGATCGACCGTCTGGGACGCGGAAGGAAAGCAGTATCTCGACTGTGTGGCAGGTATTGCGGTCTGCAGCACCGGACACTGCCACCCGGCCGTAGTAAAAGCGATCTGCGATCAGGCACACCAGCTGATCCACTGCTCCAACCTCTATTACGTGCCCCACCAGGGCGACCTGGCAAAAAAACTTGTAGAGATCACCGGCATGCACAAAGCCTTCTTCTCCAATTCAGGTGCAGAAGCCACTGACGGGGCCCTTAAACTTGCCCGTGTAAGAACCGGTAAGAAAAAATTTGTTGCATTCACCCATGGGTTCCACGGCCGTACCGTAGGTTCGCTCGCCGTCACCCATAAACCGGCAATACGGGAACCGTTCGAACCCCTTGGGATGATAAAAACCTTTGTTGAATACGGCGATCTGGATGCGCTGAAAAAGGTCGTGGATGCGGATACCGCCGGGGTCATCTTCGAACCGATCCAGGGAGAAGCGGGCGTCATCATCCCCCCCGACAGTTTCATACAAGGCATCCGGGAAATCTGTGATGATTCCGGTACTCTCATGATCGCTGATGAAGTCCAGACAGGCATGGGGCGTACCGGGAAATGGCTTGCCATGCAGCACACGAACGTGAAGCCCGACATCGTTACCCTTGCAAAAGGGATTGCAAGCGGGTTTCCCATGGGCGCACTGGTTGCCCGGGAAGATCTGGAATTCAAAAAAAGCGAACACGGGAGCACGTTTGCCGGTGGCCCGCTTGCCTGTGCAGCAGCGCTCGCGACGATCGGGGTGATCGAGAAGATACTCCCGGATATAGCCCGGAAAGGGGAGCGGTTTGCCCGGGGTCTTGCCCCGTATAACCCCCGGATCCGCGGTCTGATGATCGGTATGACTATCGGGGATAAATGCCCCGATGTCCAGAAGAAATGTGCGGATCAGGGTGTACTGGTCAATTGTGCAGCCGACGGGAACCTGCGTCTGGTCCCGCCGCTCGTTATCACAGATGCCGAAATCGACCGCGTGGTCGGAGTGATCAATGGAGCGCTTGGTTAGATCCTGCTATAAAAATAAGAGCGGCTACGTTTTTGCAGAGAAAGCCGGGGATATTGCCCTCAGGTACGGTATCGACCGGATCGCCAGGCTCGCGAGCAACGAGAATCCTTACCCCTTGTCGGCATCAGCCCGGAAAGCCGCAGAGATTGCTCTCCGGGACGTGAATCGTTATCCCGATGAGCGTGCCGGCATACTGACAGACGCGCTCAGGGTACACTACGGGGAATACCCCTTTGTCTGCGGTGTCGGAATGGATGGGGTTATCGAGACGGTTATCCGGACACTGGTGGATCCCGGGGAGCAGGTGGTAATCTCAACTCCCACGTTTTCATTCTATGCCCTTGCTGCAACAGGACAGAGCGCAGAGATAATCACGGTGCCCCGTGCAAAGGATTTCTCGGTCGATCCCCAAAAACTGATCCGTGCAGGCAGGAAGGCAAAAATCATGATTGTCTGCACGCCCAACAATCCGACTGGCAACGCGACGACGGTCGATGTGGTTGCTGAACTCTTAGAGGAGATTGAAGGTGTCCTTTTCCTTGACAATGCGTACGTCGAGTTCTCCGGGTGTGATTATCTTCCGCTGCTGAAAAAATATGAAAACCTTATCATCGGCAGGACCTTTTCCAAGATCCATTCGCTCGCCGGGCTTCGTATCGGGTACGCATTCATGCCGGAATGGCTCGTGCCCTGGTATCAGCGTGCCAGTACACCTTTTGCGGTCAATTCTGTATCCGCAGCGGCCGCTGCTGCAGCACTTCCCGATAAGGACCATGCCCAACGTTATGTCATTCAGGTGAACCGCTGGAGGAAACGGATCACAGCCGAAGTAAACTACCCGGTCCTCCCCTCGGATGCCAACTTTGTGATGATTGATGTCGCCCCCCGCACAAGTGATGGGATGGTGGAAGAACTCGCCCGGCAGGGAGTTGTTGTACGCTCATGCCGGAATTTTGCCGGGCTTCCGGATCACTACATCCGGGTCAGTATCGGTGAAGACTGGGAGAACGAACGGTTCCTGCAGGTGATCAACTCATTATGATGTGCGGCATTACCGGTACGCCGGGCACGGGAAAATCAATGATTGGCACGGAACTTGCCCGGCGGGGACACAGGGTAGTTCCCCTTACTGCTACGGTCGGGCCGTATGTTATCGGCAATGACGACGATCGGGACGCCCGGATTGTTGACGTGGACCTCTGGGCTGCGGAATTCGTTCCCGTGGATGGATTTGTCGAGGGCCACATCGCCCACCTGCTTCCCTGCGACCGGATTATTGTACTCCGCTGCCGTCCTGATGAACTGAAAAAACGCCTTTCCCGGCGGAAGTACCGGAAGGCGAAGATCCGGGAGAACACCGAGGCTGAAGCTATCGATGTCTGTCTGGTTGAGACTGTTGAGAAGTTCCGTCCTGAACAGATCCTTGAACTGGATACTACCGACCGGGATGCGACGTATTGTACTGACCAGATCGAACGGTTTGTGAACGGAGAGATCCCTGCAGACTTTGGCCATATCGACTGGTCGGAGTTCCTCGAGGTACACGAATGACACTCGATCAATACCGCTCCCACGCAAAAATCTTCACCGACCCTCTGGTGTCCATCTTTATAAAACTCAGGATTACCCCGAATATTCTTACCATAGCTGCCCTGCTGGCATCAGCAGCTGCAGGAGTCCTGTTTTATCTCCGGTTGGAAGCCTGGGGAATTTTAGCCGTTGCGGTCAATGCATTTTGTGATATGATGGACGGCGCGGTTGCCCGCGAGATGAAGACCCAGAGCCTCCGGGGAGATTTCCTCGATCATGCGGTTGACCGGTATGCTGATATTTTCATCATCTGCGGTCTTTTTGCCGGTGGACTTGTCCCGTGGCCGGTCGGTGTCTTTGCCCTGACCGGTGTCCTGATGGCATCCTACCTTGGCACGCAGGCACAGGCAGTTGGTGTCGGAAGATTTTATGGCGGGATGCTCGGGAGAGCTGACCGGCTCGTACTGATTATGATAGTCGGTATTATTGGACTGGTTTACCCCGTAACCTTCTATGGGCTTACCTGGCTGGGCTGGCTGATGCTGTTGTTTGGCGTTTTGGGGCATTTTACTGCATTCCAGCGGTTCGCTCATGTTTGGGCAAATGTGAAATGAGGATTTTTTAAAAAAACCCGAAAAATCCCGGCAAGTACCGTCAGCATCCTTTTTTTTTTGCATTTTTCCCTGGTAAAGTCCACGGGCCATCCCTGCTGTTTAATTATCTTACGTGATAATTCCCTTGTATGGACAGACATGCAATTGTATTCCCTGTCATCTGCATAGGAGCAATTCTCCTCGCCGGGTGCATGGCCTCTCCCCCCGTCAATAACCAGAGTCTGCTGCACCCCGACCCCGGCATTAACAACTGCTCCCGCTGATGACCAGGCCTGTACTACCGATGCTGACTGCGTGCCGGACCAATGCTGTCATCCGACCAGCTGCGTGAACCAGGCATCGATCACGGTATGTAATCTCATGTGCACTGCGTCCTGCGAGGGACCACTCGACTGTGGAGCAGGCAGCTGCGGGTGTATAAACGGGAGATGTTCGGTAGTACCTGCTTCATCCTCAACAAAAACTCCCCAGACGTCTCTCCACCTGACAGCCTCCCCGCAGCGCTACTCCCCTCTCATGTCATCTGCCGTCGGTGTCGGGATTGAAGTGAATGCGAGCGGATTTGAACCTGCCACCTCCCTTTTTACGTGGAATGCCACCTATGGAAAATTCCTGTCCTGGGGTCCGGCAAACTACACCGTACAGGACCGGGGAAACCCGGTGACCAATCACGGTGAAAAACTCTACTGGTCATTTACCGAAAAGCCGTTATCCCCCCTTGAACCGGTGATCATTATGGTGACGGCAACAGACCCTGCTACTGGTCGTGTCCTGGGGAGTTCCCGTTTGACACTGGGATGGGACGGGGATTTTGCGGTTGTGGTAAAGGAAATATAGTAAGGTGTTGTCTCCCAAAAATTAAATGAAAATTTTTGCCCATTTTCATGATTCCCTCAAAAATGCGGGAGCAGATAAAAACCTGAACACTTTTTTTTGCAAAATGGCGTCCGTTACCAGGCTCCGGACCACCCGTTTTGTCGAACCGCCTGAGTTCAGTCAGGACCGGTAGACTTACTGATTTGAATTGACCTCTGCAATGTTCCGGATATATTCCAGCGCTGCGATTGCATCTTCCTTCTTCTGGTCACATGCACCGGCAGGAACCCAGTGCAGGAAACGCCGCTTTGTTTCCTCATCAACAGTCTCACCGGCAGCAGACACGATCGCCCGGTAGGTACGCTTCGGATAAAACAGGGCACGGGCTGAGGCAAGAAGTGCATCATGATCAGTAGTGTCAATAATGCCCTCTTCTATCGCCCGCTTCAGGGTAAACCGGATATTGATCAACGGTTCAGAAAGGGCCAGGCCCGATGAGGGATCGAACACGAGTGCCACTTCGTCGTCAGACTCAAGTTCCCCGCTTGTATACATCCGGTAGATCTCGCCGATTCCCACCATCCCCAGAGTATCCATTTCCGCAGCCCTGAGGGCTCCCATACTCGATGCTCCCACGACTCTGACACCTTTTTTTACCGCCGTAAGGATCTCACGGTGGGCAACGGCGGATTCCTGGTGGAAGACTCCGTCTATAAGCCCGATAATGGTCGCACCCTCCTGAACGGCAGCAAGCAGGTCACCCCTTTTTGCAGGCGGACGGTATTCGGCGGTAAGGATCTCCTCAGCCGCACTATGATCAAGACTTGGCCCGAGAAAGACGATGATCTTTTGCATTATCAACCCTCTCTCCCCTTCGTTCCGGGTCCATCGCAAAGACCTCAAGCCCCGGAACAATCACCCGCACAACAGGAATCCCGATCTCTTCGCGGGTCAGGTCAACAACGATAACACGGTCAAGCCCCTTCTTTCCCAGGGCTTCGATAATAAACCGGATATCAGTGAGGAAGTCATCGGTATCGTAGGAGGGGATCCGGTTGTAGTCCACCGAACCGTTATCCCTGAACCAGTAAGAGTTGATCCGCTTTGCGCGATCATACCCCATCTTTTTCCGGAGATCGGCGATTGTCGTGTCCTCTCTCGCCCCATGAATCTGGGTGAGCCGGCTCTGGGCTACTTCGGTCAGCGCCCGCATGACAGCGATCCGTGCACTGGTATGGGTTCCGATACCAATCGTGAGCAGCATCGGATCCTTGAGGAGGACATCGTCAGCGACCGCGGCCATGGTCGGGATCCCGATATCGCTGGTGATATCCCTTACCCGGACTTCAACCTGCGCATCCGCAAATTTCTTTTCCATTTCGAGGCAGGTTGGATCATCGATATTCGCAACCATTGCCCCGGTATCCCGTGAGGCTTCGACCAGGGACCAGGCATCCCGTTCGATCACTTCGGAAAGGGCATGGAAGACAGCCTCCTCCATGGTGTTCCCGGACGCCAACCCGTTCGTGTTCGTACGGAAGAGCTGACGATACTTCTGGGGAAGCGGATGAAAGACTGCATGCGCAGGGACAATAATAGGTACATTATTCGCGATATCAAACCCTTCGACCCACGGCATAAGCCTTTCCACATCTGCGTTCTCAGGAAGGATCAGGTCTTTTGGATCGAGTACCCTTCCGTGTGCAAACATCTCCTGGTAAGGTGCGAGGTGAATTCTCCGGTCATGCAGTTCCGAGGAATACCGTTCGATTCCTTCCATAATTGCCGAGATCCGTGATTCCTCAATGGTAGCCCCCTTGCCATTATAAACGGTAATTGATCCTGCTTCTGCAGTCGGGCGGATACAGGAAAAAACCGGAATGCCAATACGGTCAAGGTTGGTAATATCCGCGACTCTTGTTATCCCCGCTGCGGGTACTTTTGGTTCAATGCGGGCGAGTGTCTCTTCGAGCGGGGCAGCACGCTGTGTTTCGAGGTTGTAGGTCTTTTTGCAGGATTTCAACTGCATGATGGTCACCTTGGTATTGCAGGTTTGTACGGGATCTCGTGTCAGATTATTACTAAAAATATTCCGTGCCGGGGTTTATACACTTTGATGTACGACTCAGGATTTTATCGAAGACGGTGCGAAAGGGACTGCAATTTGCCATATTTTTATCACCTCCTTCGAAAAATTTCCTGTACCTCGCCGCCCCTTTGCGGATCAGCACGAGATCGCTTGATTGTTTTGGCACGAGGTCTGAGTGTGCGTATCAAATCGGGAAGCAGATTACGACGGTTCGAATTGGATGGAGCGTTGACCCAAGTGGTGCCAAGGAAAGCGATTGCAGGTGAGGCGTAATAATTAAGCAGAGGTTCCTGAACAAGCCATCTCCCATCATATTTCACGTCGACATCTGACAACAGAATTCATCCATCAAACCCCCAAAACAGGTCTTCCTTTCACTTTCCACCTACATTACCTCATCCGGCAAACGATCGGCCATCCAGGAGCGTCTATATGCGTACATTTCGGAGCCATATTTATGCCGAATCCAGCCAAACGGAGCACATTCTGAAGCTTCCCAAAATATGAGTGCTGGAATTCCGCTAAATTGTACCGGAATGGGGGCTATGACCTTTTAGTAAGGAGCATGTCTCCGTCGGAGAAGTGGGTTAAGCGGAGCACGAGTCTCCAGGTGTCCCATTCCGGAATATTAAATCCCAAAAAGGGGGGTTCCTTTCCCTTTGACCGTGCTATCCCCCTGCCAAAAGAAGGGGCTGCTGGAAGCCCGCTAAATTCGCAGGTTAAAATCCCCGATAATCATGCGAATAGAGAAAATAATCATTTAAATTCGTATTTTTTGAGAGAGTTGACACTAATTTTACCGGCCGGAAAATCACTTTGTCCGTTTGCCAAAAGGAGTATTTTACGGGCTTATTCGGGATACCGTCAGGTTTTCCCTTTATATTATCTCTTACCGACGGTCTTTACGGATCCCCCCGCCGGTATTTTACTAATGAGAAAACTTATGTCAATGAAGAGGAATAAGAGAAGAGTATGGCCGAAAAAAAAGGGCACTTTGAAAAAGGACTGTTCGTAGAAGATAAAGAACCTCCGGCAACCCAAACGGGTGCACCTGTCATTGACCAAAGGCTTTCCGATGCGACGAAGTCCGTTATATCGTCTGTTGATGTTATGATGAAAGTCACACATGACCTCATAACAACCGAAGAGGGAAAGCAGTACCTTGAAAAAACCTTGAAGGAAACGCAAACGCAGATCCAGAAATCCTTTGACGAGATCATCAGCAAACTGAAAGACGAACTGGATAAAAAGGTAAAAAATACAAAATAATTTTTTCAGCCATGGGGAAAATCTTCATTCTCCAAAGAAAAGAACAGACCACAATAGCTTAGGGAAGGCGTCTGCTTATGAGAACTCGTCGGATCATCTGACCCGGTCTGCCGTCGTCAACAGGAAGCATGACTCACTATCTTATCGATATCCGCCTGATGGGTTCGGTGAAGCACCAGATTCGCAACCTGAGCAATCATTTACAGGAGAAATTTAACCTCGGGGACAAACTGGTTACCCCGCACATCACTCTGGCCGGGCCTTTTTCGACCAGCAATGAAAAAAAACTCATCGAAGATTTTACCAGAATATGTACGAACCAGAAGGAAATTCCAAAATATGAGGTTGGAAGTTACGGATTTTTTGAGGATTCGAAGGTTGTTTATGTCACTATTACCCCGGATGAGAACCTGAAACAATTCCGCTACCAACTATCTCAGGCAATTTCGCCGTATTGTTCACTACGGAGCTATGATCTGGATTCAGCCGACGAATTCAGGTTCCACTCTACGCTGGCCATGAAACTTGACTGGCTCACCTTCCAGAGGATTAAGTGGTATTACAGAGGACAGGAACATGTCATATTCCGGCACCATCCGATCAGGGCAACATTGCTCCGGAATTCCAGAATTCTTTGCGAATATGATTTTATCCAGGAGAGAATGCTGAGCAGGGCACAGGCATTGAGCAGGGCGACCATGAAGCGTGATTTTGATATTCTTAAGGTGTGGGCTGATGGAAGCTGGGAATAAGTCTTCAATTCTCGGGTAGTTCATACGAGACTAGAAACTTTCGACACTCGTCATCCGTATGAATATCGATGATCCCCTGTTACTCTTCTCCCACACCCAAACCCCGCTGCAGCATCGCCCGCAACTGTCTCGCCCGGAACCTCACATGGGATCGGCTCTGACAAGGGCCGGGTCGATTACGTCAGACACCCGCCCTTTGATCTGATCGTCGGCGCCGTCCCGGGAAGTCACGGTGACCCGGTACCAGCACCGGTTCCGTGATCCGTCATTCTTTACCTCCCGGTAAAATCGTGCGAGATTCCGGGGGTCGGGAAATTTGCCACGGTCTCCCTGCAGATATCTTCAATTGCCTGGTTATACTCCTCTATTTCAACGGGAATTTCCCGGTCATGGATGGCAGGCTCGAAGGTGAAGTCAACCCCCGGCTACTTTAACGATCCGTGCATGAATCTCGCTGCCGCCGGCAAGGTATTCATTGTCTTCAATTGGCAATGCTCCCGGCTCTTCGCCCGGTTCAGGTTCGATCATGGTGGGTATTCCCCGGTTCGATCTCCTGCCTTGAATGCATCCCCTTTTTCTCCTGGTTTTCTCTCATCCGCCTGCCATGGGAGATGACAGAGTCCGGAAGGATACTGTGAGTGTCTCTCTCAGAAATTACAGGATCTTTCTTCCGGGGATTAATTCCGTCCTTACAAAACTCCCTCACATGTTCCCTTTGCACAAAACATATTCCGGCATTCTTATCATCCATACAGACCCAGATTTTATCAGATGAAAGTCCCGTTCAATGAGTTAGAAGACCGGGTGAAGCGTTTCCGGACAAGGATGGATCGTACCTGTCCCGACTGGGATCTCGCAGCCATTGTCGGCAAAATCCCCCTCTACTACTTCACCGGCACCATGCAGGACGGGCTCCTGCTCATCCCGCAGGACGGCGAAGCAGTTTTCTGGGTACGGCAGAGCTTCGAGCGGGCACAGGATGAGTCGTTGTTCCCGAATCTCCGGAAGATGAAGAGTTACCGGGATGTTGCAACGGGCATGGGCAGGCTCCCGTCGACTGTCTGGCTCGAAGCGGACCAGATGCCAATCGCCCAGCTCCATCGGATGCAGAAATACCTGCCATTCACTGATGTGAAACCCGTTGATGATCAGGTAGCAGCGGTCAGGGCAGTGAAGAGCCGCTATGAACTTGCCCTGATGGAGCACGCCGGGAAGATTCACCGCCATGTGCTTGAAGACTGTATTCCCGGTATGCTCAGAGAGGGTATGGATGAGGTCGGTTTCTGTTGCGATCTCTATTCCCTCATGGTAAAGGAAGGTCACCAGGGTATCATCAGGTTCGGGATGTTCAACGAGATGCTGCTCGGCCAGATCGGGTTTGGTACGAGTTCTATCCGCCCCACGTGCGTGAATACGCCGGGAGGTATCTCGGGCATGCATCCCTCCGCCCCGCAGATGGGTTGCAGGGAGAGGAAACTCCGGAACGGTGATCTAGTGGTTGTTGATATCGGGTGCGGGTACCGGGGTTACCAGACTGATAAGACCCTGACATACATGTTCGGCAAACCAATTCCTGACGAGGCGATACGGGAGCATCAGCGGTGCGTGCAGATCCAGGACCAGCTCGCATCACTCCTTAAACCGGGCGCGATCCCATCAGAGATCTATACCACCATTATGGCGGACCTTGAGCCGGAATTCTTAACCAATTTTATGGGATTCGGGAACCACAAGGTAAAATTTCTCGGTCACGGGATCGGCCTCTGGATAGACGAGACTCCGGTAATCGCCGAGGGGTTTGATGAGCCCCTGGAAGAAGGAATGGTCCTAGCCATCGAACCTAAAAAAGGTATCCCGGATAGTTGGGCTTGTCGGGATTGAAAACACCTTTGTCGTGACGTCGCATGGTGGCCGCTCGATCACCGGCACCAGTAAGGGACTCGTTGAGGTATATTAAATCTCAAAAATGCATTGAACTGAACTTTCTTTCCGGGTCGGAATCCGATATTATTTTACTCCGCATCGGATGACAGTGGGCATTTGCGCGTGACCTGGTGCAAGGAGAATGGAGATTATTTATCTCTTCCCAATAAAACAATCCAACAGGATGGACTACCTCTACACGCTCCTGAAATTCATTATCGGCGGAAGTATCATTGTCGGGGTGACCCTGCTTGCAGAGCATGTAGATCCCCGGTATGGCGGCATACTTGCAGCGGCGCCGATGATCACGACCCTCGCGTTCATCATCACCTATTCCGAGGCAGGCAGGCAGACAACCCAGCAGTTGGTCATATCGACATTCTGGTTTATGATCCCCATGCTCCTGTTCCTGCTGGCATTCTACTTCCTCATGGAGCGTTTCAGTCTTCTCCAGAGCCTCGGCGGAGCATATGGGATCTGGATCGGTGCGGTACTCATCATGAACCGGATTATAACCATTGTGTGACGGGAATATCCGGGAATAGAGAGTATCAGGTGATGAACAGATCTAAAAAAATCGTTAATGAACAGTCCTCGTTTAATCCCGTTACTGATTCATAAATTAACCATCAGAAAATGTTCAGGTCACCACTATGAAAATCCCCCTGCTCATCATTATTACTCTTATTTTTTTCATTCTGATTACCGGGTGTATAACTCAGCCTTCCCCCACCAGCAGTCCTGCAACTGCCGTGGTAACAGATAAGACAACTGCATCCCCGGCCTCTGTATTTCCCGGGAGTGAAAAATTCACCACACTGATAACGGTCAATGGCCAGACCGGGAAGACTTCGGATACCTTTTCTGTCCCGGGAGGTTACTGGGAGGTCTGGTATACGGCAGATCCGCTTATAACAGGAGGGCAGGATTCAGTCTCTTCTTCAGGGTCGAATTCTGCACTGTTTCCGTATTTCTCCATTCAGGTCATTGATAAAACAAATCCCAACAATGTTGTAGAAACCATAGAACCTCAGGGAGGGCTTGACAAAACCCTGTGGGCTAAAACGGGTATTGATCCCCGGCCCTGGAAACAGAAATTCTACGAGGGAAATAAAGAGTATTATTTTGTGATTACGGCAAAACACCTTAAATCCTATACCATTGAAGCCCGTATTCCAAAGAACAGCTGATGAACAAAATGATTTTTCATGCTGATGAACTGCGATCATGGAGCAGTCTTGTTGGGTAGTGTTCTTTTACACTGAGGACCGGGCTTTGGTATCCTTCTGATATTTTGTTACGTTCCTCGGCAGACTTAGTTCTATCACAACAGTGATAATCCGGACCGTATATCATAACTCATGGAAGATCAGGCAGAGCACTATTATAAGGAAGGATCTGTTTTTTTCAAAAACGGTCATTATCCCGAAGCCCTTGCATCGTGCAACAAGGCGCTTGCTATCAGGCCGGATTATGCTGATGCATGGAACGGTCGCGGGGTCGCCCTTGCTGAACTTAAACAACCTGCCGAAGCGCTCGCTTCGTATGACAAGGCCCTCGCTATCCGGCCGGACTACGCCGATGCATGGAACAACCGCGGATGGATACTCGTTGAGCTCGGAAGGCATGATGAGGCAGTCGCTTCATATGACAAAGGGCTTGCCCTCAACCCGGATGATGCCAGTGCATGGTTCATCCGCGGAGCCGAGCTGGGTAATCTCGGACGGCATACTGAAGCCCTCGCCTCGTTTGATAAGGCAATCGCCATCAACCCGGATGATGCTTACACATGGAACTTCCGAGGCGTTGCGTTGCATGAACTTGAAAGGTATGCTGAAGCGATAACCTCGTATGACAAGGCGCTTGCCATCAAACCGGATTACGACGAAGTGAAACAGAATCGGAAAATGGCTCTTAAAAAACAGACATAAATCCCGGTTAGGAGTTGATCCAAAGCCGCAATTGTTCTGAAAAGCCCGCATTTAAACAAAATGGCTTAACCTTCAATTCTAATTATCCCCCCACAAATAATACAATTAACTTCTATTCTCATAGACAATGCACAGATTCCCCTCCGATAGCGAGTTGCTCTTCTTCGCAACGTAATGCATCGACCGAAGTCGTATCATCCGGTACCGAAAATTTTTGGAACAGATTTTTCTTCATATTTAAAAATGATTGGCAGGTAAAGAACCAGGAATTGCTGCCTTTTTGGTAAGGCAAAAAGGTATATATTCTCATATGTGAACTTCATCCCATGTCAAAATTATTCATTCTGGTGCTTCTTGCAGCACTCCTGATTCCTGCAGGAGCCTTCGCGGCCTCTCCGGATTCACCCTTAAGAGCAGTGAATGCTACCGGGGGGACATGTATCCTCGGAACAGGAAATACTGCAGTCTGCGCGATAACGCCTGCCGGGGCAGACGGGTGTTCCTGTGGCAGTGGGGGCTCCTGTGATTGCGGGAGCGACTGCTCATGTGGCATGATGGAGGGTACAAAGGAAAATTCCGGTGCTTCCTGTTGCGATATGATGGGAGATGACCGGGGACCAGCCGGAGCGACAAGCTGTGGTCTGGCGGGAGGTGCTGTGTCAGGGTGCGGAATGATGGCGCCCGGGACGGCCATCGGCTCCTGCAGCAATGGAAGTGCCATTGGTTACGGGGACTCGTGTGGCATGAGGGATAGCGATAAGGGATCTTCGGGCACTTCCTGTGGCAGTATGATGGGGAAGGGAACTTCCGGCGCAACCAGTTGCCCCATAACAGGCATGATGGGAGGTGCCCGGGGTCAGACTACGGCTGGAGGAGCAGGGAGTTATGGATGGGCTGTTCTTGGATTTATCCTGGTCATTATCCTGATCATCATCTGGATTATCGTGGGCATCCTCCTCATCCTCAACCTTCACCGGAAATTATCCGCAAAATGATAAAAAACAACTTTCTTTTTTCTAAGTTGCTGATTTCTGCAGGTTCGTTGTCGTGAAGAATCGCAATGATGTCATTTGGAATAGATGTACGATGCGGGTGCATTCGATTATCTCATCAGCAAGAGAAAAGGCAATTTTTAATAGGGAGATATGATATAGTTGTCACCGGCCAAAAAAAGAGAATCATACTACAATTGGGATTAAATCCGGAAAATCCCTACAATACCCTAAAAGAAACAAAAAGATTTTTGGAAGAGAAAATGATCGTCCGTGACAAATCTGGAAATATTATCCGGCCGGTAAAACTTCACGTTTTCATCTTACTCCTGCTTATTCCTGCTATGATGATCTGCCCGGTCGCTGCAAACCCGCCTTCGGCGGTAAATCTGGCATATAACTCTTCTTCGGGAGAGTTGGCAGTCACCATTACTCACGTTGTTGCAGATCCTGTTGATCACTTCGTGAAAATGGTTGAGGTGCGTTCCGGTGGCGCAGTACTGATTTCAGAGCAGTATTCCAGCCAGCCCACAACGGAGACATTCACTTACCGTTATACCGTACCTGCCCCGGGTGGAGACCTGCTGGAAGTAACAGCGAGCTGCAATAAGTTCGGGTCGCTCACGTCTACGATCCCGGTACAGAATGGATCCCCGCCGGCAGCAACCCGATCGGGAATTCCACCAATCCTGCTGCTGCATATGGGATTGATGCTTACCGGTTTTACCTGCATTGTTACTTCGGTCTATATAGCAGGGTTCCAGAGGAAGTGGAAACCCTGGTTTCGGGTACACAAAATCCTCTCCCACGTCGGTTCAGGAGCAATTATTGTCGGTCTCGGAGTCGCTTTTTATATGATTAATGCCTTTGGCGCACCGCACTTCCGGAGTCTTCACGGAATGATCGGGGCCGGTATTGCCATTGCACTTCTCGTGGTGATCACTATAGGCATCGGAAGGGCATACGTGAAGACCCCGAAACCACTTCTCCGGACCGTGCACATCTCTATCGGGTACCTCACCGCAGGACTGATGGTGCTCAGTGTGATCACCGGATTGATCACGGTTTTTGGATAAACACAAACTGTATGTCTCTGAAGAGGGGTCAATAACAAGCTTTACGCTCACGGGGGTTTCACCCCCGCCGCTATGGCTCCCCCCAAACGTGATAACTCCTGAACTGGTACTACGTCATTATCGTGCTTAGTGAAGGGCTGCCTGGGGGGATCAGGTACTGTCCCCTCCGTCATTATTACGAGTGTTTTTAAATTTTCATACCATAAAAAAAGGAATTCTCAGAAGATGAATTTTCAGGTATTTTTTTAACAGGTTTCCGACGATGGGCATAAAAATATGAGTCTTGACAGACTTTTTTCTGACAGCAAATCTCTGATAAGATTATCTCCAATTCAGTGAAAGCGAATAAATCTATCTTGAAACATGCCCAATATTCACTCTCGTGTCGGAAGTGATGGTCAGAACGCACTGATCTTAGCATCCATTCATTTTTTAGGTTGAACTGTCCGGGCAACGGAAGAACTGAGAGAGAGATCGTAACGGAGTGCCTTTTCAAAACATTCTTTTGCTTCATCATAGTGTTGCATGCTCTGTAAAGTGACCCCCTTTGAGAACCAGGCATACCCGTACTCAGGATCTAGTTCGAGTGAGCGATTGTAGCTCTGCAATGCTTTATCGGTACTGGTTGAACGCATCATTGTAATAGTTCCCCTGGACGCACCACGCAGTTGCATTCGATGGATCCTCTTTCACAAGGTTATCATAATAACTCTGGCTTGCACGTATCTCATCGGCAACGTGAGACTGATTTGTATCAAATCCCGGAAGAGTGGGTGAGATGCACCCACAACAGATCAGAAGCATGCAAAGCATTAGGCCGAAGCGAATAATGGATATTGTCTTTCATATTCCAAAAAATTCTCTTCTTTAGTAACCATTTGAATTTTAATTCTGAAGTTTTATCGGCTGAAGATTTACCCGCAGTTCAGGAGGAGACATATCTGGGCTGGAGGAATCATACCACCGGAGTTTACCCGGATGGAGATTCCGGGCCTAAAACCAGCTCTCCAGTGTTTTCTGCCCGGCCTTTGCACAGAAACTTTCCATCGCTTTCTCCACACGGTCCTCGGAAAAATCGTACTCCCCGCAGAGCATTTTCTTTATCCCTGCGATATCGGGATGACCCCAATCAAGGGTATACTCGTCCGTCACCTCCGGGTGAAGGAAGAGATCCATAACGGGCGTGGGGTCAAAATCCGGCAGTTTCTCGCGGATCTTTGCCAAAAACTCCCCCCGTTGCACGATCTTCAGCCCGGTCTTTGCCCCGATCCCTTCCACACCTGGGTTGAAATCCGTGCCGACGAGGATACCGATCTCTATCAGCTGCTCACGGGTCAGCCTGAGCCCTTCGAGCACCTCGGCAAGGAGGAGCCTTTCGGGGTTTACCGTGATCTGCCGCCCGCGAATCTTCCGCTTGCCGCTGACGGTTAAGTTCCGGACAAGGTTAGGGGCGCCAAAGAGAAGGGTATCGTAGTCCTGCGATACCACATAACGTGCCTCCCCTTTTGTCACCATGTATGCTGCCTGGGCTTCGCCTTCTCCCGGTGCCTGGATAGTCGGGAGTCCCATGAGCCGGAGCAGTTCCTTTGAGGTCTCAATGATAGTGGTGTCGACACGCGAGGATGACCGTGCCTGTTTGTAGGCTTCAGCCTCGTCGCCCCGCTCGATAGCTTCTTTCCATTTCTCACCAGCTTCGTCGCGGATCTTCCGGCGCCCGTTTATCGTCTCCTGCTTGAGTGCAGCGGGTTTCCCGTCAAAGACAAAGACAGGCCTGATCCCTTTTTCCAAAAAATTCGAGACCCGGAACAGGATGCCGGAGAGGTGGGAGGTGACACGTCCCTGTCGGTCCATGAGCGGCGTGCCGTCAGGCTGACGGATGATTGTCAGGAACTGATAGAGGGCGTTATTGGCGTCGATCGCTGCAACACCCGGCAGTGATTCCCAGGTCACCGGAGTTTTGTAGTCGGATATAATATCCCGTATTGCGACGCCCATAACGATTCACAATGATTCAAAAAAATTTAACGGTAGGTACGTTTTGAATATTCCCCGACAAGTTCGTCCAGGTGGGTCATTGACATATCGAATTTTTCCGCCATCCGCCGGGAGATCTCCTCGAGATTGTTGCGCAGGATTCGTTCACGGAGCACAATACTCCGTTCCAGATGGCGCATCTTAATCTGAAGTGAGAGGAAGAGTCCGCCCAGCGCCAGCATCATCAGACCTGCGGCAATTGCGATGGTAAGATCCTGCCAGAACCGGTTGATGAGGATAAGTGTTGAGACGATCATTACGATAGTGAGCAGGATATCGACCCAGTATTCACGTATGTCCATACTTTTAGATGATGAGAGCACACTAATTAATCTAACTACAGACATGGAGATGCAGTCTGGATATAAAACGCATACTACCCTTCCTCGTGATGCCTCTCCTGCTCCTTGCCGTGGAGATCGGATCGATCCTGATCTCACTTCCGGTGCAGGCTGCAGGAATCACTGCATTTGAAAATCCCGAGTCACTGGCAAATCCGATCATTTTCATTGTGATCCTGCTTGTCTTCACCGGGCTTCTGCTGTTGCTGATAAAATATAATTTAAAAAAGATCATTGCCGTGATCATCGGGATCTCGATCTTCCTCACGTTCGGCTATATCTTTGCTGCCCTTGTATCCGCGGTGATGGGCGATACCGATCTTGCTCTTCTCGTTATCCTCGTTCTCTCAGTCCTCGCCACGGTCCTCCTCTATAAATTCCCCGAATGGTATGTGATAGACGGCCTCGGCATCCTGATTGCCGCCGGCGTAGCATCAATTTTCGGTGTTTCCCTGGAAGTCCTTCCGGTAGTGATCCTCCTGACTCTCCTTGCGGTGTATGATGCCATCTCTGTGTACAAAACAAAACATATGATCACGCTTGCCGAAGGGGTGATAGACCTGAAAACCCCGATCCTTTTTGTTATCCCGAAACGGCGCGACTACTCGTTCATCCGTGACGGGATTGGAAAGCTGGAGGATGGCGGAGAACGTGCCGCATTCATTATCGGAATGGGGGACATGATTATGCCCTCCATACTCGTAGTCTCGGCGAATGTATTTTTAAAAGGCTGGCGGTTCGCAGGAATTATCAACATTCCGTCTCTTGGTGCCATCATCGGATCACTTGCGGGCCTGTGCGTCCTGTTATACTTTGTCTCTTCGGGAAAACCCCAGGCAGGACTACCGCCACTGAATGGTGGCACTATCCTTGGGTTTCTTGTGGGATGGGCAGTCATGATGTCGATGGGATAGTATCGATCATATTTTCTGAAATACTCTGATGCAGATCAAAACATAGAACGAAGAAGTTTGTTTGTTTTAAAAAAATTATTCACACTCATCCTGGCACTACGGTCCGGGGCTTCCTGGCCTTCTTGGGTTTCGGTTTCCGGTCGTGTATGCCTTCCTCTTCTGTGTAAGGACATTCGTCCATGACCCTCTCATCAGGTTCATGCATAAGGGGCGACCGGATGTCCGGAACCGTATTGTTCACCTCTTCCGGCGGTTCCGGTTTGTGCATAAGGATCTCAGCAAGTACTGCATCGACCCCCTCTCCGGTCTGTGTGGACATGGTGAGATACCCTTCGGCCGTTGCAATATCCGACTTATTCGAAACGACGACAAGAGGCACGTCTATAAGTCCTTTCACTTCTTCGAGCAGGTTGAGCTGGACCTGCATCGGGTAGCCGCAATGCTCTGACGGATCGAGAATGAAAAGTACGATATCAGCGACATTGATCATGGCCGCAAGTGCCTGTTTTTCAATGGCGTTTCGTTGTTCTGCCGGACGATCGAGAATGCCCGGCGTATCAACAAACTGGATCCGTTCGCGTCCCACGTTCCGGTGTCCGACAATGATCCCTTTAGTCGTGAACGGATAGGAAGCAATTTCCGGAGCCGCAGAAGAGACCTGCTTTATGAATGAAGATTTACCGACATTGGGATATCCTGCAATGACTATCGTGCAGGCATCATCGACATGCGGGAGCTGCCGGAGGACATTGCGGACTTCGTTTAAGAAACGCAGGTCCTTGTCTATCTG
This sequence comes from uncultured Methanoregulaceae archaeon, assembly GCA_963815395.1. Lineage (GTDB taxonomy): Archaea > Halobacteriota > Methanomicrobia > Methanomicrobiales > Methanospirillaceae > Methanoregula. Next base: position 101,952 of record CAWFHC010000012.1, on the reverse strand, counting down.
GTGCACCATGGAGGCAAGCCGGGCAACTGTCCTTTTACGCACCATGGTCGTATCATCCGATTTCCGTGACTGGACTGCAAGTCTGGTTTCCCACCATCTTTGTGTGTTTTGCAGCCCAGCCGACGGCGCCCAGCGATTGTTTTATCCGGTCCATGCCAAAGAGGATATCGGCCATCTCCCGGTAGAAACGGGGGATCTGGTCAAATTCAGGGAAACCACGAATAATATAGACCAGCCGGTCGTGAACCGCTGCGCCGACAGCCCGCACAAACTCTTCATTGGCGCGATCTTTATTGGTTTTTTCCTTCATTTTCTTTGCCGCACGGCGGAAGCTCCGGTCAAGGATCTCATCTGCTGTCGGCACAGTAGGTATTTTTTCGAATTCCACAAATCTCCAACCTATTTATAGTATGGAAAGTTATACGGTTTATCGTTATGGACCTGTCCCTGATCCAAAAAGATATCCTCATCACCCTCATCACACTTTACCAGCAACACTCCCATTCCATCAAGGGTGAAGAGATTGCCGACATGATCCAGCGGAATCCCGGGACCGTGCGAAACCAGATGCAGGCCTTAAAAACCATAGGGCTCGTTGATGGCGTACCCGGTCCGAAGGGGGGCTATATCCCCACCGCGCTTGCCTACAAGGAACTCAGCCTGAATATCACTGAAGGTGACTATGATGTCAGCATCAGCCGTAACGGGAAAGTTATTTCCGGAGCAACGGTCCAGGAGATCGATTTTACCACGCTCTGCCACCCGGATATCTGCCACGCAGAGATCAAACTTTTTGGCAGTGCCAAGCTCTTCGAGATCGGGGACCAGATCACGATCGGTCCGACTCCTGTGAATAAACTCCTGGTCCGCGGAGAAGTGTTCGGGAAAGATGAATCAAAACAGACTTCTTCTCCTCGCGACCACCGAGATGATCTCACTTCCCAAACAACCGATTAAAACCTATATGAGCAGCCCGCTCAAGACATTAAAAGGTTCAGATACACTCCGCGATGCCTTAGTCCTTTTCAATAAGAATCATATTCATGGTGCCCCCGTCATCGATCAGGAAAAACTCGCCGGGATCATCACCATGAGTGATATCGCCCGGGCAGTAGAACATGATCTGTCGTTAGCGACTGCAGTATCTGCGGTCATGACCACCGAGGTCGTTGAAGCCCCCTCGGATACCAAACTCTTTGAGGTGATCCGGAGGTTCAAGGAACTGGAGATCGGGCGGCTTATCGTCGTCGAGAACGGCAAACCTGTGGGGATACTCACCCAGTCTGATATCATCAGGGTCTTTCCTTCATTATAATCCGGCATATGACGGATATTCCGTGCAAAGATACCCTGCATCAAAAAAACCTGTTTCCATGAAATTCGGCCCGGATAAGATGACGGAGAGGACGGAGCCTGTTCCCATCTACTTCCCGTGTGCAGGGACGATAATAACAGTATTACTTTTTTTTTGTTTTATCGCATTATTGGGAGTCAGAAGAATAGATGAAATCCCTGTTGAGCATTCGGGTTCTCAGGATATTTCCTATTAAAATTGAATTAGTCAATTATGATGCGGAAATTGTTAACGCTCTATCCAACAGGTTCGATTTAGTTCCACCATCTCCCGATTGGCATCCCCGTGGCGGATCGTCAACCAGAATTCAAAAACCACTTTTCCGCCTTGCGTTGGTGGGGATATCATAGGGAGAACGATTCTCGTGGTTTTTGGTGTGAACCGAATTGATTTATGTCTGTTTTTCTAAAGTTGTCTTTAAATTCACAGAGAACCGGAATAAATTCACTATTTATTAATATCCTGAGCTGAATTAGATGGGAGGAATGTGTTTCATGACCGAATTATCCCAGTCAGCCGTTGAGCGTATCATCAAAAAAGCCGGTGCCGATCGTATAAGTGCCGATGCCACAGAAACTCTTGCTGTTTTGATGGAAGAATATGGAGTATTTCTTGCAAAGGAAGCAAAAAAGATGTCAGATCATGCGGGAAGGAAGACGCTGCGGGGATCTGATATCCAGATGGCGGCTGAAATTTTTAAAATAACGTAAATGGATTTAAAGAACAAAAAACACTCTTTTTCCGCGCCATTTTAGAACACTTTAAATATTTATACGCGTCATAATTTTTTTATGTCTCGTGTATTTGCCCGAAGCCTTTCAAGAAAAAAGATCATGAGCAATGATGGCAAGCTCATTGGAACCTTAAAAAATATCAGGGTTGATTTTGATTCCGGCCAGGTCCAGGCGATGATTGTACACCCTGATCAGACTTTTGTTACGGAAGGATATACCATGGAAGACGATAAGCTCCTGGTAATACCGTTTGAATCAGTCAAGGATATCAAGGACTATATCGTAGTTGACCGCTTTCTTGCCCGAAAATAAGAAGAATACCGGGTAATTAATTCAACAAATCCATTTCCATACTCTTTTTCTGCAATAAATTCAGCAACTGCCTTTGTATCGGGATGGGCATTTGCCACAGTTACCCCGATACCAGCCTTCCTGAGCATCTGGATGTCATTGACGGAATCCCCGATAGCAAGAAAATCTGATGGCAACATCCCCATTTCCTGCGCGAGTTCTTCCAGTGCAGTTCCTTTATCAATACCCGGTGACTGAAGATGAATCGCATAGCCGGTATCGATCACCTGAACCGGGTAGTTTATGAGAATTTTTTTCACTTCATCGGAAGGAACTGTCCGGGCAAATGCGAGATCAGAAAACCGGTACGTGGGGCTGAAGAGCACCAGTTCTTTTCCCTGATCCCGGTAATACTCCTGAACGATTTCCAGTGCTTTCCTGCAGGGAGTCTGGTCTCCTTTGATATGGGGTATGCCGGTAAACCCTATCCGGAATACCCCGCCATTTTCGGCAATGAAGGTCCCGTCTGTTCCTATCATCTTGCAGAGAGCGTCCATAAAACAGGAAGTATTCCCGCTTGCAAGGACGACTTCGATCCCCTCATCGACGAGCGATCGTATTGCCTCGATTGCACCGGTGTTTATCCGGCGGGACGGATCCGTGATCGTCCCGTCAATATCAGTAAGGAGCGCCTTCAGCACGATTTGAGACCTGCTTCTTCCACCATAAACGGTGCTTCCCCCTCAGGAAGGTTGGGGCTGTCGACAAGGCGTGCAATACGTTTGCCGCCCTTGCTCTTGCGCAGGTAGAGCCGGAAGGTTGCCGTATGTCCGACAATATTGCCGCCGATAGGCTTTGTCGGGTCACCGAAGAAGACGGCCGGGTTGGACATTACCTGGTTTGTTACCAGTGCAACAGCGTTATGCTCGTCAATGAGCTTGAAGAGCTCGTGCATGTGGCGGTTCAGTTTCTGCTGGCGTGTGGCCAGTGTTCCCCGTCCTGCGTACTCTGCCCTGAAGTGGGCAGTGAGTGAATCAATGATGAAGAGTTTGACCGGACGTCCGCTGTCTTTGAGTTCCGCTGCAAGGTCACGTGAATTATCCACAAGCAGCATCTGGTGATCTGAAGTATGTGCCCGTGCGATGTGGATATTATTTAAAAAATCCTGCGGGTCTGCATTATCAATCCCCAGACCGTGCACCATCTGCTCGATACGCTCGGGGCGGAAGGTGTTTTCAGTATCGATATAGATGGCACTTCCGTTAAGTCCCCCCTGATCTTCAGGAAGCTGGACGTTGACTGCCATCTGGTGGACGATCTGACTCTTACCGGAACCGAACTCCCCATACATCTCGGTGATCGCCTGTGTCTCCAGACCCCCGCCCAGCAGGGCATCGAGTTCAGGAACGCGGAACGATAATTTCCTGATGTCCTTCCGCTGTTCAAAGATATCTTTTCCGGTCTTGAACCCGCCTATATCTGCGGCTTCCCGTGCAGCTTTGACAATCTTTTTTGCAACAGATTCGGAGATTTCCGAGATCTCGGAAAGTTCTGCCGGTGATGCAGTCGCAATACTCTCTACCGAGACGTACCCCGCTTCACGGAGTTTATCTGCGGTGCTCGGGCCTACGCCCGGTAAATCTTCAATCTCTAAAGCTCGTTCAGCCATTTCTTGCACATCTCCTATGGCACATCAAGATGTTAAACATGGGCATATATGGTCTCGGACTGCGTGGGGTGAAAGTGAATTATTTGTTCAGTTCTTCGATTAACCCGCGGAGCTGTATCAGCAGGTTTTCCGGTTTGAGATCAACAGCTTGGGTGGATTCAGCGATGATCCGGTTGCCGGAAAGGATGCCGGTTACCTGCATCTCGCTCCCGTGCGGGAAATCTCCATTAATGAGATAGCGTTCGGTGCCATTGTCAATAAAGGTACATCCCTGCCCGCTGATGATGGTGCCTTCGAAAATAATGGGGTGTGACTCTTCAGCCGGCACATGGAACGAGCTTCCCCGTCCGACACCCAATTCAATCCCCCCGTAACGACCGGGTTTGGCGGTGGCATGGTAGATTTTTGCGGTATCCCCGGGCAGGACCGGGATAAGTGCTTTTTCGCCCCAGAGTACCACTCTGACATCATCCTTCCCGTCACTTACGACAATATTTCTTACCCAGGACACGGAACCGTTGCGGGTCGTAAACGATCGCGGTGCTTTTACCTCTTTTACGTCACCTGTTATCGAGTAGACCCCCTCTTCACTGACGGAACTGAGGGGTGTGAACGGGACGGTGATCGCCTTGTCAATGATTTCCACTGTACTTTTCTCATCAAGGCTGTAGGCTCTCCCCGGGCTGCGCCGATCAGGTTTTGCAGCAGTGATATGGAGGGAAGTACCCGGGAGAATCAGCTGAAAACAGGTCAGGTACCCATGCGATGACCCGGGCAGTTCCCTGAGCATCCCCGATGACTGCTTCTGTCATCTCACCGCCAGTACCGTCCCTGCGGGTGAAAGAACGGGGCTCTTCCCGTGCAATAAGGATCGCATCAAGTTCCAGTGGTTCGGTCGAGAGGCTTTCAGCAGTTGCCCCGTTTGCCGGTATGGCGCAGCTGATCTCACAGCTTGCCTTGCGCAGGGCAAGTGCGTAAATCTCCACACTCTTTTCCGGGTGGCGCCCGATGATCTCCAGTACATCCCCGGGAGCAATATCCGCGACAGCTCCCGCTTTCTCATCCCAGAGGACTACCCGGGTTGTTCCGGTTCCGTCACCCAGAAGCAGGGTAGCTACCCAGCCTTTCTCTCCGTCTTTCCGATCAAATTCCTTCGGTTCGGTCTTGTCGATTACTTTCCCGAAAAATGAAAAGAGGCTGGATTTTCCTGCGAGTCCACGGATCTTCACATGCTGGCGGCCCAGTTCGCCGACTACGAGCATGGCCGCTGTCGGTTCATCAACGAGATCCCCGCACTCTTCGATCTTCGTCTCTACACGCCGTTCGAATTCCTCTTTTGAAATAAGGTCATCGACCAGTGCGTAGTGGAACAGCAAAGGTTTTTTTCGCCCCCTTATTGTTGCCAGGGCGGGTATTGCATAGTGCCCGTGAGATCCCCGATAGTTTCGCCCCTCCGCATCAGTGAAACATGTGTCCCCTGAATCAGTACTTCGGGGCAACGGGGGCGGCAATTATACTGCGAAGACATTGCAAACCCGTAAGCACCGGTATCCAGTACCGCAAGGATGTCCCCGGCAGCAAGCTGCGGGAGTTTCCGGTCCGGCGCAAGAATGTCACCTGTCTCGCAGATAGGGCCGGTGACAGTATATTCAGTGGTCAGCGGGGCATCTGCTTTGTCTGCAACGATGACTTCGTGATAGGCATCATACATTGCGGGACGGATGAGGAGGTTAAAACCGGCATCGACATTTGCAAATCTTTTATGCGCCGATTTTGTCGAGTTGACCCGTGTCAGGAGGACTGTGGAGTCAGCAACGAGAGAACGCCCTGGCTCAACCCAGAGTTCCGGGGTAATCCCGCATGCTTCGACACCGGCTTTGAATATCGGGATCACTTTTGCCGCATATTCCTCAGGACCCGGAGCCGGGTCGGTGTCATGGTGATACGGAATCCCCAGCCCTCCTCCCAGATCGATGAACTCAAGCTTCACACCCATTTCGGTAAGTTCCTTTGCGATCCTGACCATCACTTCTGCGGCCCGGGCAAAGGGCTCAACATCAAGGATCTGCGATCCGATATGGCAGTGAATCCCGACCGGCTGGATATTATTGCACGATATTGCTTCCCGGTATGCGGCAGGGATCTCTTTATGGGGAATACCGAACTTGCTGGTTGCAAGCCCGGTAGCGATCTTCGGGTGTGTGGGGACTTCGAGAGCCGGATTCACGCGGAACGCAATCTTTGCGGTTTTTCCCGCTGCTTTTGCCGCGGCATTGAGCTGGTGGAGTTCGTCAAGTGAATCAACCGACACTTTTACACCCTTCCCGACCGCAAGTCTCAGATCTTCAGGTGTCTTTGAACTGCCGTTGAAGAGGAGATTCTCTGCCGGCATTCCTGCTTCCAGCGCAAGATGAAGTTCTCCGGATGAAAAAACATCAGCACCGGCACCCAGCCGGGCAAGAGCCCGCATGACGGCAAGGTTGCCATTTGCTTTTGCGGCAAAAAGGATCCTGACCTTCGGGTACCGGCTGGAAAGTGCTTTTTTGTAACGCACAAACTGCTCGCAGATCCGGTCCTCGCTGGTCACGTAGAGTGGTGTCCCGTACTGTTGTGCAAGGGTAACGCAGTCCTGCCCGTTGATATGCAGGTGACCGTTTTTTACTGTAAGGTGGTGGGGGAGTTTCACAGGTCAAGCCTCCGCATGCGTTCGATTGCCTCTTTTATTCTTACAACCGGTCTCGTAAGCGCAAACCTCACATATCCTTCCCCACCTGAGCCAAAGCCTATGCCCGGTGTTGCCACAATGCCGGCGCCATGCAACAGTTTTGCGGAAAATGCCATACAGTCCTGCACGGGAAGCCAGACATAGAATGTTGCCCGTGGAGCTGGTACATCAAAGCCAAGATCCCTCAGCCCGGCAACGAGCACGTCCCGGCGCTCCTGGTAGATGACGCACGCTTCCTGTACACAGTCCTGAGAGCCCCTGAGTGCTGTGATGGCGGCCTGCTGTACTGCATTAAAGACTCCCGAATCCACGTTGGTCTTGACCCGCCCAAGACCGGCAAGAATATCTGCATTACCGACTGCCATGCCGACCCGCCAGCCGGTCATATTGTAGGTCTTTGAGAGCGAGTGCATTTCAATGCCCGTTTCCCTCGCTCCTTTCGTCTCCAGATAGGAGGGGGCACGATAGCCATCATACGCGATCTCGGAGTACGCATTGTCCGAAACGACAACAATATTGTGCTCCCGGGCAAAGTCAACCACCTCACGGTAGAACCCCTCAGGAGCGACTGCCGCCGTGGGATTATTCGGGTAGTTGATAAACATAAGTTTCGTCGATTTGATGACTTTTTTTGGGATATCGTCAAGCACCGGGATAAAAGCATTCTCTTTTGTGAGAGGCATTTCATGCACTATCCCCTCGGCAAAAAGGGTCCCGGTCCGGTAGACCGGATAGCCGGGACTGGGAGCGAGTACATAATCGCCCGGATTTACAAAAGCTTCTGCGATATGGGCGATCCCATCCTTTGAACCCATGAGTGCGACCACTTCTTTTGCCGGATCGAGCGTGACACCAAACCGGTTTTTATACCAGTCTGCCACCGCCCCCCGGTACGCCGGCATACCGGAATAGGAGGGGTAGTGGTGGTTTTCCGGGTCCTTTGCCGCTTCACAGAGAGATGCAACGATATGGGGCGGGGTGGGAAGATCCGGGTCTCCGACACCGAGGTCGATGATATCAACACCTTTTCTTTGTTGTTCTGCTTTCATCTCGTCAATCCGGGCAAAAAGATACGGAGGGAGATTGCTCATGCGTGATGCGTACATAGGTAGTACCTGTAGGTTTCCGGATTTATTGTAATTACCGTTCATTCCATTCCCTGGTATTCCTGAAATCAGGATGAATGATGGCCGGTAGAATTCCGGTAATCAGAGTACAACCTAAAAAACAACCTGAAAAATGAAAAAGAGGATACTCCGGCCCTTCTTTATCATCCCGGCGCTCAGGAGCGGTGATGATGAACGACCCGGTATGGCGGTATCGCATCCGGGGAAGCGTAAAGCGGCGTGGAACCTGGTGAGCGTTCAGGTTTTTTTAAGATTCCTCAGGTATCTGAATAGTTATGCTTATTAATCCTGAGTAAAAAACTGAGCCCTATGGTAAATGAGCAGGAATTTATTACCATTAACGGGCTTCTAAAACGATCCGGGGCCCTCATACAGGAGACAGGAGAAATGGCATGAACATGGCACATGATATTACGGTAGTTTTTTCCACAGCACCAGTGGACAAATCCGACTCAATTGCAAGGATGCTCATCGATAAACGGGTTGTTGCGTGTGTCAATGTCGTTCCTGTGCGTTCATATTATCATTGGAATGGAGAGTTCTGCGATGAACAGGAACACCTCCTTATTGCAAAGACCACAAAGGAAAAAACAGGAGACGTCATCGCTGCCATACGCGGCATCCACCCCTATGAGGTGCCGGAGATTATCTCACTCCCACTCATTGATGGTTACCCCCCCTATCTTGAATGGGTAAAAAAAGAGACGCGGGATGAACCTTAGTCAGAACAACGGCATTCCCCCATACCCCGGAAAAATGTGCTGATGCAAAAGTTATTCCCTATGGCTGAAAAAATGGAACTGTACAAAAACGGCAGGAACTGGTAAATTTGTCAGGCGAACCAACAGTATCGGGATCGGCACTCCTCGTGCTCGGGTGCCCGCAGGTACCCGTGCAGACAAGCATTGCATTGTACCTGATCAACCGGCTTAAAAAATCCGGTTTTGTTCCGGTTGTCGCCGGAAATAAAGCGGCAAATACATTGCTCGTGATCGCGGACCCGGACCGGCATTACCTGGGAGAAGTCATGGATCTCGACCGTGCCGTAGCGATGATAAGCGATAAGAAACGGGACTTTGACCGCTGCTTTGTTTTCATCCACAACGATGCCGGTATAAGTTATGCAGCGACTATGGGTGCGATCTCAAAAGCGAAGGTCTTCACCCTCGTTTACGGCGAACATCATGAAGAACTGGTAAAACAGATTGACTTTCCCTGCACGATCATTGCCGCAAAAGCTATACATAATCCCCTGCCCCTCAAAAAAGCGATCGATGAGGTGACCCCATGGGCTGTGTAGAGTCAATGAATTATGAAATCCTCCTTCGGGATCAGTCGTTTAAGGAATGCAGGGAATATGTCCGGCAGCATTTTAAAGAATATATCGATGTCCAGCCGGGTTTCAAGGTCTTTGACATTCATCTCATCGGCATACCCCCGATTGCAATAGGGCTCGAGGCTGATTTTATCGTTTTCCCGTATACAAAACCCTGCCATGGGACCTTCCTGCTCCGGATTGAGGATACGGCCGAAGCAGCACGTTTACGTACGTTTAAGAAATAAGGCTGAAATGAGCAGATTAATGAGGATAATCCGGTAGGATTTTGTATGCCCGGTAAAGGAAAAGTACTCCTGATGGACGATGAGCAGATCATCCTTGATGTGACGTCTGAAATACTCACATTTCTTAAGTATGATGTCATGTCTGCAAAGGATGGCCTGGCTGCTGTCGATCTCTACAGGAAAGAGAAAGATGCCGGCTCTCCTTTTGATATAGTCATCCTGGATCTCTCCGTTCCCGGTGGTTTGGGGGGAAAAGAGACGATTGAACTGCTCAGGAAGGTCGATCCTGCCGTAAAAGCGGTGATATCCAGCGGATATTCGAACGATCCCGTTGTCGAAGATTTTTCACACTACGGTTTCTGCGAAAGACTTACAAAACCTTACAACATTAATGCGATGAAAAATCTTCTCGAGAACGTTATAAAAAAATAAGATATTGATCGGTGTGGCGGACACATCGCTTATTCAGGTATCCGCTGAATGATTCAGGCGAATCTTTTCGATCGCCTCACTGGCTGCCCTTCGCACATAGTCATCGCCATCGTCTCTTAACAGCGCTAACGGTTCAAGGGCCCTTTTATCACCAATTTTACCGAGTGCATCTGCAGCCCCCCAGCGGATATACCAGTCGGTATTTTTCAGGGATTCGATAAGAGAGTCAACGGAAAGGCTGCTACCCAGTTTTCCCAGCGCCCATAAGGCCGGTACCTGGACATATGAATCCGCCTCTTTCAGTGCTGTTCCAAGACACTTTGCCGCTCTTTTGTCACCAATCTTACCGAGCGCGTCAGCTGCGCTCCAGCGGACATACCAGTCCTGATCGTTTACGGACTGGATAAGAGGCTCAACGGCACGTGTGTCCCTGATCTCGCCAAGAGCCCATGCAGATCGGGTTCTCACCCACCAGTGTTTGTCCTTGAGAGCGAGGATCAGTGAGTCTACCGCAGGTTTTCCGATCATGGAGAGAGTAAGTGCGCTGTGCCACTGGACATCACTGTCTCCTTCGCTGAGCAGAGATACAAGCTCTGGTATGGCCGGCTCCCCGATCTCTGCCAGTATCCGGGTGGCATGCCAGCGGACATCATAATCCTCTTCGTACATTGCCCTGATAAGCTGGGGTATTGCATCGCTGCCGATCTTGCCAAGGGCGAGTGCAGCCAGCCAGCGGACATCCTGATCGTGTTCCTTGAGTGCACGGATAAGGGGTTTTACTGCCGGTTCACCAAGATCTCCCAGTGCCAGAGCAGCCCGCCAGCGGACTCCAAGGTTGTGATGCCGGATCGCCCTGACCAGGCCGTCCATGTCCATACCACCCGTTGAATAAGCAGCACTGGATTCCATATTCAGATTTACCCTCTCATTATTCATGATACCTCAGTTTCACTCCCGGTAGAACAGATCCGGGCCCTTATAATATCCGGAGCGGGCAGAGATCTTCATCCCTCATCGCCTGGACAGGTTCAGTGTTATGAAAAATTACGATTCTCCCCTATATATAATAATGATAAACGAGTGGTGCCCTTTTTTTATGATTCACCGGCAAACAATGGAAAATATGAATTCATCGTTGGGAAAGATACCGTCATGCCAACATATTTACACCGGCAAAATTGTATCAGAACATACGGGAGTCCTGAATGAAAGATGTTTCTGTGCTGATTGGGGGGAAAGCGGGTGACGGTATCAACAGTGCAGGTGCATTGGTTGCCCAGCTGCTGAATCACCTTGGCTACGATATATATCTCTATTTTGATTACCCCTCTCTGATACGGGGAGGGCATAACTTTGCAATCATACGGGGTTCAGAACGGAGTATCGGATCCTGCTGGAATCACCTGGATTTTATCCTGGCCCTCAATAGTGAAACCATAGAGCGGCATAAGGACAGGTATACCCCGGAGACCGCGATCATATTCAATGCAGACCAGGTGAAATCTGCCGGTGTGGGTATACCGGTAAAGGCGATCCTGGCCGCAGAAAACGCCCCGGAGATCATGGGTAACTCGGCAATTATCGGGGGGTTTGCAAAAGCTGCAGGTATCGAATGGGATGTGGTGAAAACCGTATTTGCTGTTTCTCTCCAGAAAGGCGCGGACCTCAACCTGAAGGTGGCAAAGAGGGCATATGATCTGGGGGAAAAAATACACCCGGTGAGCACCGGAACGAAACCCCCACGCCCCCTTTTTACCGGGAACGAAGCGATTGGGATCGGTATGGTAAAGGGAGGACTTGAAGCGTATGTTTCGTATCCCATGACACCCTCATCAACCCTCCTTCATTTCCTTGCCGGACACCAGGAAAAGTTTGGCATTACGGTAGTGCATCCTGAGAACGAAATCGCGGTAATACTGATGGCTCTCGGGTTTGCGTATGCCGGTAAACGGTCGGGTGTCGGCACTTCAGGGGGCGGGTTCTGCCTGATGACCGAAGGACTCTCCCTTGCCGGGATGGCAGAACTGCCCCTCGTGCTTGTGGTATCCCAGCGGACCGGGCCTTCGACAGGTCTCCCTACTTATACAGGCCAGTCCGAGCTCCAGTTCATCCTCCACGCCGGTCAGGGAGAATACCCCCGGTTGATTGTCGCCCCGGGGGATGCGCAGCAGGCACTGTTCTGGTCAGAGATTGCCATCAATATGGCATGGAAATTTCAGATTCCTGCATTCATCCTCTCTGATAAAACCCTCTCGGAGGGGACCTATACTATCAATCCCTCCGCAGTGCCAGATGTCCAGCGAGGGGATTCACCCGGATGGGCGGGAACGGTGCCCTACCTGCGTTATGCAGATGTGCCCTCAGGCACTTCCCCGCTCGCCGTCCCGGGCATGAAAGATGCGGTGATCAAGGTGAACAGTTATGCGCATGATGAAGCAGGTATCACGAGCGAAGAGGCCGGGGTTGTCGAACAGATGACCAATAAACGTCTGCGCAAGCTGGAATGGTTAACAGCGGAAATGCAGGGATATCCCGGTGTCATCCTGTCAGGAAACCCCGAATCTTCCACAGCATTGCTCTGCTGGGGATCCACCATGGGTGTCTGCAACGAAATCGCAACGCTTCTCGGACTGCGGGTGATACAGCCGATCCTCCTCTCTCCATTCCCTCATGTCCAGATAAAAAACGCCCTCACCGGCGTTACAAACCTGATTGCCGTAGAGGAGAATGCTACAGCACAACTTGCCACACTTGCCGGGCAGTACGGGATTATTCCGGACAAACGGATCCTGCGGTATGACGGGCGCCCTTTCCTGCCTGACGACCTGCTTCTGAAGATTAAGGAGGTGACCGTATGACAGGACGCCAGATCATAACCGATGCCCAGAATACGTGGTGCCCGGGATGCGGAAATTTTTCCATTCAGCACACCTTAAAAAATATTCTTATGGAGATGGAGCAGGAAGGAAAGTCGCTTGACGACGTAGTTCTGGTATCCGGTATCGGGTGTCATGCAAAAATGGCGGATTACCTCAACATCAACAGTTTTTACGCACTTCACGGGCGGGCGATCCCGGTAGCAACCGGCATAAAACTTGGCAATCCCAGGCTCACCGTGATCTGCTGCTCGGGTGACGGGGACTCCTATGCCGAAGGGCTCGACCACCTGATCTTTGCTGCCAAACGCAATATCGATATCACCGTTATCATCCATAACAACAGGGTGTACGGACTTACAACAGGGCAGTATACCCCCACCTCACCCCTTGGTTTCAAAGGAAAATCCACCCCTTCCGGTACCGCGGAATATCCTTTCAATCCCCTCGAGCTCATGCTTGCAAGCGGGGCGACCTATGTCGCACGGGGATATACAAAGAAGATGGATCTGTTAAAGAAGCTGGTCATGGATGGCATTGCACACAAAGGGTTTGCGTTTCTCGATGTGCTCCAGATCTGTGCTACCTTCTTTCCCGCTGCTGACTACTATACCCCGAGGGTCTACGAACTATCCGATCATGACCCGACAAGCTTTGAATCCGCCTGCATAAAATCAAGGGAATGGGACTACAACAGCGACGCACGGATACGCTCTCGGCACGTTTTTTACACGGTCTCTTCCCTGTTTTAATGACAGAATGGCTCTCCATGAGGTTGAAGCAGAAGACCGGAAACAGGCTGTCAGGGAGATCCTTCGGACGAGGAAATAACCTATCTCCCGCAGATACACGTTAGCGACCAGTGGTGAAAATAACAAAAAACACAATACATTTAACGGTGTACTCTATCGGAACCTTCTATGACAACTCGTTGTAAACTACGGGACTTTCCCCTCAGGTGTTTTTAACGTGACCGGGCAATCTCCTGCATTGCGTTCTGCAACACTACGCCTGCTGATAATTCCCTTTGTGATCTATACGGCGTGGCTGCTGGAGACCTTTCTGCTTGAAGGAAGTATGCATATTTTTGAGCGTTTTGACCCCTCCGGACTCTTCTTCTACACAATCATTGCATGTATTATTACCGGCATTGTTGCGCCGATACTCTATATACGGAACACCTTTATTTCGGGTGCGGTCAACACATTCCACATCGGATTCCGGTCATTAAGATACACATTCTTCACATGCGTCCTTACCTGCAGTATCGGTTACGGATCCGTCATCCTTTTCAATCCGTTCGGGACCGACCGGTTCGCATTTTTAAACGCCTTTATTCTCCTTTTACCCAGTGCAATTGCCTCAGTGATGATGTGCTGGGTTCTTATGGGGACTCACGTGCAGGCGTTTGTCCGCAGTGGAGGGGTGATAATCTCTATTTTTATCGGGATCGTGGTAACTACGGTGCTGTTCGGCATGACAACGTTTGCCTACTTTCCCTCTGCCCTGCAACAGAATGCACTCATCTCCTCTGTCAGTATCGGGATTATTGCTGCAATTTTTTTCTTTGCCGTCCGCGAAGTATATGCAACGATCCTTGTCGTTGCAGTATGCAGTGTTTTTATCATGGCAGGTCGTATCAGTCCGCTCTATCTGCAGAATGCCGTTCCGTATGTCTGGATAAGTGCGGTCCTCGCAGTCAGCGCTCTGACAGGTGTCCATCTGTATTTTTCACGGAATTATATGACCCTGAAGATTCCAGTTTCATGACGGGGACATCATTGTTTTGAAATTCCCTCGTGCCGATATCCCCAATCTGCTGGTAAAAGGAAGTCTGATCTCCCGACCCGCCTCCGAACTGACAAGGTGCAAAAGGGTGAATGGATGACGCACTATAGGCCAAAAAAATTTTCCGATAAAAAATCTTATCCTTTCCTGCGTTGAAGGTTACCAGTATGACTAAAAATTTTTGCTTTTGTATACTTATCACTCTTTTTCTTATTTCCGGAGTGTTTATCGCGGGGTGTTCGGATCAATCCCCGGCTTCAGTAACCCCCGTCACGACGACAGTATCAAATGCAAAATACGTACCTGGAGATATTATTGGAAAAACATCATCGACAACCGAAACCATGTTGTATGTCATCACAAAGTACGACATTTCGACTGATCAATACACGCGGCAATTACTATATAAAAATGCAAATGGAACCTGGGGACATTTTATCAACAACAATACGGAAAAGGTTGAAAGAACACTCGTGGAGAAAGTCTATCCGGTAAAAATATCCCACGTCAATATTGCTTCAGTCACCGTCATCGTTCCCACTGTTCCCCCGAAAGTTACCACCGGACTTTCAGGGAATGCACCCGGCATTGCAGGTATTTCCCCAACAACCGGAGGCAGCAACATGACGGTGAGTACAACGATTACCGGCGATAACTTCCGGAGTGGTGCAACAGCAAAGCTGACGCGGGCCGGATATGCGGCGATTTATGCAACCGCTGTATCAGTATCTTCTGACACAAAAATTGACTGTACTTTCAGACTTACCAAAGCGGAAAAAGGAATTTATAACCTCGTTGTTACCAATCCTGACGGCCAGTCTGATACGAGGGTAGGGGCATTTACCATCACCGATCCAATCCCTGTCATTTCAGGTGTCAGTCCGCGTGAGGGGGCAATAAATGATGTCCTGTCACTCACAATAAATGGTCAGAACTTCAAAGAAGCGGTGAAAGTTTCATTCATAAAAAGTTCAACAGAAATTGTCTGCACCAGTCCTGTTTCTGAACCGACCAAGATTCTCTGCAATCTCGATCTCACGGGTGCAGTGGCCGGTGACTGGGATGTAACGGTTCTGAATGTAGATGGTCAGCAGACAGGCACCTGGAATCAGAAATTCCTTGTTACCAATTCTACCTGAACAAAGATTCTATTCGGATATTCTTTTTTTTAAATACCCCAGTCTCCGGTAATCAGCGGTTGTCCGGGGGAATCTGGCATGACTATCAATGATATTACTTTTTTCTCATTATAATCGCACTTTTTGCATCCAATAATCTTTTATGCCATCCTTTCAAATACTACCCCGGACAGGAATGGCGGGAAAAAAGATACTCTATTTCGTTATTGCCATCGGCATCTGCCTGCTTGCGGGGTATATCGGCTCTTATTATACAACCCCTGCAATTCCGACATGGTATGCCGGCCTGCAAAAACCTGATATCACTCCGCCGTCATGGGTTTTTGCTCCCGTCTGGACCATACTCTATATCCTGATGGGAATTTCCCTTTACCTGATTGTAGAGTCGGATTTAAGGAACCAGGAAGTCCAGTTTGGTCTGATACTGTTCATTTTCCAGCTCATGGTGAATATCGGATGGTCTTTTTTCTTTTTTGGTCTCCACTCGACGTTCTTTGGTTTCCTGGCAATCGTGCTGCTCTGGGCAGTTCTGCTCTGTACCATCATCCAGGTATGGCGTTTTTCCATTCCTGCAGCTGTGTTGCTCCTGCCCTGTTTTGTCTGGGTTAGTTTTGCAGCGTACCTCAACTATGCAATTCTGATTCTGAATCCAGCTGTCTTCGGAATTGCATTTTAGGAAAAATCATTTCGCTATCCAAAAAAAAGACCAAAATCTTCTTTTTGTTCAAAGGTGACGATGACATGCGGAGTTTCTATGCCGATTCAGCGTATTCATGTGGAAAATTTCAAGAGTTTTTCTGAACTTGATATTGAGTTATCCCGGTTTAATGTGGTGATCGGATCCAATGCAGCGGGGAAATCAAATTTCATTAGCATATTCAGATTCCTGCGGGATATTGCAAAACACGGCATTGTCAATGCAATCGCAATGCAGGGAGGGTCAGAATATCTCCAGAATATGAAGATCGGGCCATTAAAAGACCTTCAGATCAAAGTTGTTTATCTGCCCGAGCAAAAGTCGGAACTTCTTGAGCCTCCGGGTAAAGACACCTCGCTCTTTGCCATACAATCGTGCCTGTCTTCCTATGAGTTCGCTCTCAGGTTTGCCCCCAGGGGTGACGGATTTTCCATCATAAAGGACAGGATCACTCTCGGGTGTGAGGTGTTGTCATGCAGACGCGAAAATGACCATATTATCGAAAAACAGAACCTCGGACACGGCGAGATACGGATAATAAATGACAGCGGAAAAATAACCTATGAAGCTGATCTGCCGGAAGGTTGTCCGCTTCTGGAACAGGATATCATCCCTCTCTGTTTCCGGGGGAAACACCTTCCTGAAAAAACACTCCTTCTGGAAACCCCGTATGGATATCCTTTATCCCCCGGGGAAAAATTTTTCGATCGTATCGCTGTCTTTGATATCGACCCAAAACTCATGAAAAAAGGAGTGGCAATAACGGGCAAGAGGGAACTTGAAGAAGATGCCGGTAATCTTGTGCTCGTCCTGAAAAATATTACCGGGGATCCGGAAAAAAAGCGGAAATTTTCAAACCTGTTGCGTGATGTGCTCCCCTTCATCGAGGATTTCTCTGTTGAAAAGTTTATGGACATTTCCCTGATCCTGACTCTCCGCGAGAAATACTCGAAGAATCACAACCTTCCCTCCCCTTCGCTTTCAGACGGTACGTTGACAATCTTTGCCCTTATCATTGCGCTCTACTTCGAAAAAAAACCGTTTATTATCATCGAAGAACCGGTAAGCCACATCCACCCGTTTTTAATTGCCCGTGTCATCTCTATGATGAAAGAATCCTCGAAAAAAAAGCAGGTGATGATTACAACCCATACTACCGAAGTGGTAAAACATGCTTCACTGGAGCATCTTCTCCTCGTGTCACGGGATACGGAAGGATTTTCTGTTCTTTCCCGCCCGGCTGACAAAGAAGAAGTGCGGACCTTCCTGGAAAATGAGATCGGGATTGAGGAACTTTACGTCCAGAACCTGCTGGGATTGTAAGCATGAAAAAACACCTTTTCATCCTGGTTGAAGGTGAAGATGATGTCCGGTTTTTCGGGCGTATTATCAAACCGCTTTTTATTCCTCTTTATGATTCCATAGAGATCATGCCCTATGCCTGCATCAAACGCACAAAAGTGGATAATTTTTTAAAGAGTATCAGGCTCATGAACAATGACTATATTTTTGTTGCGGACATCGATAATGAATATTCCGTGAGGGACAAAAAACAGGTCCTTTTCTCCCACTTCACCCATATTGACGGAGGGAGCGTCATCGTTGTTATTAAAGAGATTGAAAGCTGGTACTATGCCGGGCTGACACATGAATCAGCAGTGAGTCTCGATGTTCCAGAACTTCCCTCCACCGACAATCTCACCAAGGAGGATTTTAATGGTCTCATCCCACGGAAGTACGATTCACGCATCGATTTTATGTTTGAAATCCTCAAGTATTTCTCCGTTGTTGAAGCAGGAAAGAAAAATCATTCATTCAGGTTTTTTATTGAACGGTATCATCTGGAAGATCATGACAGAGAGCATGTATATCGATAAATTCTGTCCCGTCCGTCACCTGGTGTGGATTCAGTATCGAAACGATTAATGCAAATCTCATCGCTATTTCTGTAACAATTTAAAAATACTGGAGTTCTCAATGATGGAAAAATTTACCTGTAGTATCTGCGGACATACCTACAATCCGGAAAAGGGTGAACCGTTGCAGAATATACCCCCGGGAAAAGATTTTGGTACACTTCCTGATACATGGGAATGCCCAATCTGTCGTGCGTCGAAGAAAAGTTTCAACAGGGAGTGACTTCTGGTTGTTATGGTATCGCGAGAAATTATTCATGGGGTCCACTGGGTCGGTGCAATTGATTTTGACCGCAGAATCTTTGATGAACTGATCCCGCTCCCTGACGGTACGAGTTATAATTCGTATCTTATCCGTGGCAGCGAGAAGACCGCACTGATAGACACTGTCGATCCTACTAAGGAGTATGAACTGATCTCAAATCTTGTCAGGCTGAATATCGACCGGATTGATTATATTGTTGTCAACCATGCCGAACAGGATCATTCAGGTTCCCTGCCGATGATTCTGGAATTTTTTCCCGATGCTCTTGTAGTGACCAACGAGAAGTGCAAAGACCTTCTTATCGCGCATCTCCACCTGCCTCCGGACCAGTTCAGGGTAATCAAAGACAAAGAAACCCTGTCTCTGGGCGACCGCACGCTCGAATTTTTCCTCACGCCATGGACACACTGGCCTGAGACCCAGATCACCTATCTGCGTGAGGACAGAATCCTCTTCACCTGCGATCTCTTCGGGTCACATATGGGAACAAGCGACCTCTATGTGACTGACGAGTCTAAAATTTATCATTCCGCAAAGAGGTATTATGCCGAGATTATGATGCCGTTCCGTAACAGCATCAAAGGGTATGTCGAGATGGTAAAGGTACTCCCGCTGGTCATGATCGCTCCCAGTCATGGGCCCATTTACCGACGACCGCAGTTCATTCTGGATGCATATGCTGACTGGGTATCGGACGCTGTTAAAAACGAGGTCGTGATCGCGTACGTCTCGATGCATGGAAGCACTCAGAAGATGGTGGAATACCTTACCGATGCCTTGATCACACGAGGGATCACAGTAAAACCCTTCAACCTGACCCGTACAGATATCGGGGAGCTTGCGGTGTCCCTTGTGGATGCAGCAACGGTGGTTATTGCAACACCTACGGTTCTTTTCGGTCCCCACCCTCAGATCGTGTATGCCACCTATCTTGCAAATCTGCTCAAACCCAAGATTCGTTTCGCATCGGTGATCGGATCCTATGGCTGGGGCGGGAAGACGGTTGAAACAATTGTTAAAATGCTTGACCATGTTAAAGTTGAGGTCATTGAGCCTGTCATGGTGAAGGGTCTCCCGGATGAAACAACGCTCCAGGCACTCAACCGGCTGGCAGATGATATCTCAAATAAGCACCGGGAAAACAATCTCGCGAACTAAGAAGCAGTCTGGACGAAAAAGGTACGGAAGAGGAACCGCTGCCCTGTTCACAGCTTCGGACAAATCAAGGCGGAGAATCAGGAATCCGAAAAAACCGGCTTTGTAATTCTTTTTTGTAAAGAGACGAAGGGACCTTACCCCTCCTCCACCTCTGCGCTGATTGTTATTGTGATGTAATATCTGTCCAGGAGTTATCTCATTTTTCAGGTATGCACAAAGTGACTGGCGTGAAACCCTATGTGCTTCCTTGTTTTTTTTATTTTTTCAAAGAGCCGGAAAATCTGCTTTTTCCTAAATGCAGGCAAATACTAATAGAGAACCGGTGCTACCTTTTAGTGATGCAGCGGCTTGAGCATATCTCCACGATTATAGCCGATCTCGGGGATATTTTCACCTTTATCGCACCTTTAGCTGCAGTCCCCATCATCGTTGCGATTCTTTTCTCCGAGTGGAATATGATACTGCCCATGGCGTCGGTCCCTGTCGTATTCATCGTCCTTGGAATGCTTTTTAAAAAACTTCCCCGTTCAAGCCGGGGAGTAAGGCTTTCCACCGCGATGTGTTCCGTGGCCCTGTTCTGGCTTACCTGTGCTATGGTGAGCGGCATCCCTTTTATCCTCGGTCTGCACATGGGATTCACGGATGCGTTCTTCGAAGGGATGGCAGGATGGACGGGTACAGCGTTTTCGATGATCCGTTCGGTCGATACAGCTCCCCATGCTCTCCTTTTCTGGCGTTCCTATATGCAGTGGATCGGGGGAATTGGCATTATTGCATTTATGATAGCAATGGCCAGCAGTACCGGTCTTCTGGGTTCAAAGATCTTCCGGACAGAGGGAAGAGATGAATCGTTAATGCCAAGTGTGATCGCGACAGGGCGGGCACTCTGGAAGATTTACGGACTGTTGACCTTTTTTGCCATTGGCCTTATCCTGTTCACCGGACTTTCGTTATGGGAATCGGTCAATCTTGCTTTTGCCGCAGTATCAACCGGCGGGTTTACCCTGCATGAAGGAGGTATCCTCTATTACAATAATCTGGCACTTCAACTTCTCCTTATACCGATAATGATTGCCGGTGCGCTGCCCTTCAAGCTCTATTATCTTATCGTGGAAAACCGGCGCTGGAGCCTTTTTGGGGATGAACAGGTAAAACTGTTCTTTCTTTTTTGCGGGATCGGGGTTGCAGTAATAACCTATGATCTGGTTTTTTTCGGGAACTTCGAATTCATGGCAGCACTTGAACAGGGTCTTTTTATGACCGTTTCGGGGCTCACAACAACCGGTTTCCAGAACGCGGACATTCATTCCTGGGCAGGCATAACCCTGTTTTTCCTCACCCTGCTCACGTTTATCGGAGGAGCATCCGGCAGCTCTGCCGGGGGTATCAAACTAAAACGGGTTGCTCTTGCTTTTCGTACGCTGTTCTGGTGGTTCCGCAGGCTCTTCGTCAGCGGGAAGGTGCTCCTGCCTTTCAGGATCGAAGGGAAGACAATCCCGAGAGCTACTGCAGAGCTGGAAGCTGCAAAGAACATGCTTATCATTATCCTTTCAGTAGTTACCATCTTTATTGCTACTCTCTTTGTAATGCAATTCCACGTTACCACATACCCTATCACCGATATCGCCTTTGAAGTTGTTTCGGCTTTCTCAACCTGCGGTATCAACACCGGGTATGTATCTCCGGACATGCCCATCATTTCAAAGTGGATTTTTATCGGAGTAATGTGGGTAGGGCGACTGGAAGTGATACCTGTTGTGATGCTCTTTATGGCTTTGTTCAGAGAATCTGACTGAAATATCCCGATTTTAAGAAATGATACGTTCTAACGCAACTTTACTTTCCCTAACATCAGAAGATCTAATATAAATTGCCGGACCATAGTATGGTGATGAAACAGATAGCCCTGTATGGCAAGGGAGGCATCGGCAAATCTACGACATCGGCAAATCTGTCAGCTGCACTTTCCCTCCAGGGCCTGGATATTATGCAGATTGGATGTGACCCCAAACGGGACAGTACCCGGATGCTGATGCACGGAACTTTTATTCCTACCGTTATGGATCTGGTCCGGGTCCGGGGTGAATCTGCCCTCTCTCTCTCTGATATAGTTTATACTGGTTTTAATGGTGTACGGTGTGTAGAGGCAGGAGGGCCGGAACCAGGAGTCGGGTGTGCCGGGAGAGGGATTATTGCCACATTCCAGCTTCTTGAAAAATTCGGAGCACTCAGGGGGGATGTCATTGTTTATGATGTCCTCGGGGATGTCGTATGTGGCGGATTTGCCATGCCCATGCGGGAAGGTTACGCACAGGATATCTATCTGGTTACCTCGGGGGAATTGATGTCCCTGTATGCTGCGAATAATATCTGCAAAGCAATAAAGCGTCTGTCATCGCGGACAAAGAGCACGTGCCGGCTTGCCGGGGTCATCTGTAATGCGAAGAACCAGCCTCACGAAGAAGAGCTCGTAAGTGAATTTTCAAAGCGTGTAAACAGTTCGCTTATCCAGTTTATCCCCCGGGACCGGGTTGTGCAGCTTGCAGAACTTAACCGGAAGACGGTGCTGGAGTATGATCCGGAATCCGCTCAGGCAGCACAGTACAGATCCCTTGCAACACGTATTATGAAAAACACCCGGTTTACTATTCCGACCCCCCTTGAAATCGATGACCTCGAATCCCTTGCTTTTGAATTTATCTAGGTACGGGGGGTGCACTCTTACCGGAGCACTCTCGGTGACTACTCAGGTAAGGGATACCGTTACGATAATACACGGGCCAAAAGGGTGCACCCACCATAACTTTTCACTTCTTCATGCGACAGCGTCTGAGAACGACCGCTTAACCCTTCCGGATTTGATCTCTACCGGACTCTCTGACAGCGATATCATATTTGGTGGCGAAGAAGCGCTCGGGAAGACGCTTGAGTCAGTTGCACACCGGAATGTCAGCGCCATCTTCGTTCTTTCGACCTGCATTGCTGATACTATAGGAGATGATGTTGCGGCAGTCTGTCGAAGAGATTGTGGCGTACCTGTATTTCCCATCCGGAGCGGGGGGTTTCTTGGGGGAACGTTCCAGAATGGTGTGAATAATGCCCTTGCTGCCATTGCTGATATCGCAGAACCCTGTCCAAAAGGCTGGTGCGTAAATATAATCGGAGAAAAAAATCTCGAGTATGAAGTTGAAGAGAACTATACAGAAGTTACCCGGTTACTTACGGCACTCGGGATATCTGTCAATCTGCGGTTCGTGCGTGACTGTTCCATGACTGACATAACCCGCCTCGGTGCTGCGCGGCTCAACATCCTTCGGGACGATGATCTGCTGCCTGTTGGTGAACAGCTGCACCGACGTTTTGCAACACCTTTTATTCCATCTTTTCCGGTTGGACTGGCAGGTACTGTCGGCTTTCTTGAGTCGGTGGCAGATAGTTTTGGTGTGAAATACCTGCAAGCTGTACGGGAAGAAAAAGTCCTGCAGGAAGCGGTTTTTACAGAATTTGACGATATTACCGGCACTTCAGTAACATTCGATCCTTCCCTCAAAGATTCTGATTCCTTCAGACTGGCCTGCGAAGTGGCAGACCAGATCGATATCACGAGAGATCATAACGGATGCAGGGTTCCCCTTGAGTTATCACCCCCGGTAGGGACCGCCGGGGTCAGGCGGATGCTCCACCGCTGGAGGCGCGCAATCCATGCCTGAGTGCGAAAATCCACTCTGGCCCTGTGCTATGACCGGAGCCGCAGCCTGTCTTGCAGGTTTTGATGGAATAACAGTGGTGATCCATGGATCAAGCGGGTGCTACTATTATCCTGCCACACTTCTCCCTGTCCCTCTCCATGGCACCTTTATCATGGAGAACGAGGTAATTTTCGGTTCAGAGCAGCGACTTCATGAAGTACTTGACGGACTTTCCGGAAAGGGTAAAAAGATCGCTGTGGTAATGACCTGCGTTCCTGCAATACTTGGTGAGGATGTGCGGTCGATCCTCAAAGATTACGACGTCATCATCGTAGACAGTCCGGGCTTTTCAGGAGACGTTGAGGCAGGATACAAAAAGGCGCTCTCCATTCTTGCACCTTCGGTTGATCCCGACAGGGAAGGGATAAATATTGATGGAGCCTGCCTTTTCGATCCATTTTCCTGTGGCAATGTACAGGAAATTGTCCGCTTGCTGGGTCGTGCATCAGTACCCGTGGGCACTGTTTTTTGCATGGATCGACTTGAGCATGTGGAACATGCCGCGGCTTATACCCTGGGGACAAACAAGGATTTTGCCAGTGGTGTCGGTTCGTGGTTGGGTGGGACGCTTGGGTTTGAAGAGATACGTACTACATTTGAGAAAATTGCTTCCATCTGCCCGGAAGCAGATATCAATCCGGTTCACGAAGACATTGAGCGGGAAGATGAGAGAATTGTCAGGGCATGTGATAAATTTCTTCGCAGGTTTGATCCCCCTCAGGCCATAATTTTTGGAGGGTTTTCGTATGCAACATTTGCTGCAAAAACCCTGAAGCAGTATCTTGATGCAGATATCCAGTATGTCGGGTCCCGCAACGAACCAGGGATCTCTCCCTTTCCAGGAGGGCACGTGCAGGGGTTTTCCCGGGTAACATCACTTATCCGGCAGTTTAATCCCGATCTTGTCATAGGTTCATCCTTCGAACGATCCGTGGATACCAGCAGGCCATTTGTCGGCCTTACACCCCCACTCAGGGGGAGGGTGAAGCTGGCCCCGCATTCGGTAGCAGGTATTTCAGGCACCCTCTCATTTGTCGAGAATGTACTGAATGCATGCATGGATCGGAAAAAATAACAAAAAAAGCATGTCAGGACAGTTCCGGTTGCCGCTGCTATCCGCAAGAAGGCCTTTAAATTCACTTTCACCCCGCGCAGGCTGACAGGTTATATACCCACAATCCCAACGCCGTAGTACGACAGAAGGTGATAGTGTTGATGGAAAAGGCAGGGTATCTCCAAAGGACCGGAATCAGGGCAGTTGACCATGACGGGGTCATGCATGAAGTAATCGAGATACATGTCCACGGTCTTCGCTATGGGATCCGTAGAGATGGTCTCGCTGGTGCTGTCACCGGCCGGGTATTTGTTCAGGTCGAAGAGCTGACCCATAACTGGAATTACTATCTGGGATCCACATGCGGACTTGCCCAGGTATCAGTGTCCGGCAAGGCCCTGAATATAGATCTTTTCAATGACGGAAACTTCACCGTATCTTTAAGAGCACTCCGTAACGTGATGTACGGAAAAGATCGGTATGCCTTCATCATGAAAATACCGGAACAGACCATGCAGCTTTCCAGGACCCGAAGAGTGTCCCAGGATCAGAAACGAATATCTGCAGCGGTATAATTTCAGATCAGGAATTTGCACGAATCGTACAACATTTATAGTCCTGCGACTGATGATCCTGAGTAAAGAGAGTTACCTTTTTTTTTGAAAAGGAACATCTTGTTCAACAACTCATGAAGGGGCGTGAATCATGGCAGATGGGGAGAATTTTTACCAGGACCTTATCGAGTCGTTGCAGGATCTTATCGTCAAGTTCAGTCCGGAGGGTCTTCTTCTTTATGTAAATTCTGCGTACTGTGCTATCCTCGGAAAAACCCGGGAGGATCTGATCGGAAGCGTATTTATGCCGGTGAGCGGTGAACGTTATTCTGATGTAATCGCCACGCAGATGACCAAGCTTTTCCGTCCTCCTTTTTCCTGTACCGTCGAACAGTGGATACATACACCTAAAGGAATGCGATGCATCAGCTGGTCTGCGCATTCGGTTCTTGAAAACGGGACCACCGTATTGGCAATCGTCGCATCCGGCCGTGATATTACCCGAATCAAACAAGAGCAGAAGGCAACAAAAAAGAAAGATGCCGAGCTCATGTTCGTTCTTGAGAGCGGGAATCAGATGTACTATTCCCATAATCCTGATCATGTGGTGAAATTCGCCAGTCCGAGAATACGCACACTGCTGGGTTGCCGTCCACACACAGGAAAACGCGTGTGGACTGATTACCTGACTGATAATCCTGTGAATGCTGCAGGTCTTGAACGAACGATCAGGGCAATTTCATCCGGGAGACGTGAACCTCCTTACCGCCTGGAGATAAAAGGAAAAGACGGACGTATCATCTGGGTTGAAGTTAACGAAGTTCCGGTTGTCAGGGATGGGAAGACTGTCTCCATTGTCGGGTCTGTAGTGGATATAACTGAGAAAAGCTTGTGGAAGAAGCGGTTGCAGAAGCTGAAGATCTCTTCAAAGATTTCGGTGTCAAAAAACGCATTGATACCCACACCTCATTGTCTCCTGCAAAAGGCCCGGTAAATTATTTCCGGTATATTATATCGGGCGGCTCTGAAGAGGATGAGGATGAAGAGTTTCCTGAACTTCCCCAAGACTTAAAAAAACTCATCCGGAAATAACTACTATGGGTTTTGGGGGGGGCCGGCGGTTCCCGCTACAGAGGATAAAAAAGCAATCAAGTCCCTGAATTTTTTTTCCAATGACGATTTTTTTTAAAAATTTTGTAACGCACACGGGGGGTTTCACCGCCAAGGTCCCCCCAAAACAGAATAATCCCCGAAAAGGTAAAACGTCATTTATCGCTATTTTGAATGCGGGTCAGTATGGGGAGAGGGGCATTGTCCCCTCCTTCATCACATAAGTGCTTGTATTTCACATCATAGCGGAAGGAATTCTACAAAAGCCATTTTTAAAAAATCATGAAAAAAATGCGAAATAACTATCACCTTACCAAAAAAATTACTTGCTTTTCTTTATAAAATCGGCGATAAACGATCCCGCGTCCATCGTTCTTGCCGTACCGCCCATGTCCTTTGTTACGATACCGTCTTTTATGCTCTGCTCAATGGCAGTGACAATTGCAGCAGCGGCCTTATGCTCCCCGATGTGGTCGAGTAGTAATGACCCGGCCCAGATCGTGGCGATGGGATTTGCCACACTCATATTCGCGTACTTTGGTGCTGAACCGTGAATAGGCTCAAACATTGAGGTTCCCTTAGGATTGATATTTCCTCCCGGTGCAAGTCCGAGGCCGCCCTGGATCATTGCGCCGAGATCGGTGATGATATCGCCGAACATGTTGGGTGTAACCACGACATCAAACCACTCAGGGTTTTTCACAAACCACATGGTAATGGCGTCAACGAAGGTGAACTCGGTTGTGACATCAGGATACTTTTTTTTCGTTTCTGTGAACACATCCCGCCAGAGCCCGTACACTTCGGAGAGCACATTGGCCTTGTCGACCGACGTGAGTTTCTTTTTCCTTGCCTGTGCGCGGTCGAATGCATAGGTCTGGACACGGCGTGACCCCTCACGGGTAATTACACCAATCTGGTAAGCAATTTCCTCAGCATCGCTCTCAACATCAAGGCCGAACCTGACGCTGTACATTTCGCGGACAACATTCAGTTCCTTTTTTTCGTGCTTCCTGAAACGCGACCCGATCCCGACATAGAAGTCCTCGGTGTTTTCCCGGACTACGACAAAATCAATGTCTTCTGGTCCTTTTCCGGCAAGTGGGGTTTCGACACCTTCGAGAAGCCTGATGGGCCGGAGGTTGACGTACATGTCGAAATGAAAGCGGAGCGCAAGGAGAATGCCTTTTTCGAGGATACCCGGTGTCACCCGCTCGTCGCCGATGGCACCGAAAAGGATTGTCTTGAATTTCGAGAGTTCCTCAAGTTCATCCTCGGTGATGAGTTTTCCTGAATGAATGTACCTGTCGGCCCCGATATCAAAATCAGTCCACTGGATATCGAAGTTGAACCGTTCTCCTGCCGCTTCAAGCACCTTCTTGCCTTCGGCCACTATCTCCGGGCCGATCCCGTCTCCACCTATTGTTGCGATTTTGTACATACCGGTAATTCCTTCAGATTCTTTGCATATTCTACAAGCCCGCCGGCATCGATGATGCCCTGCATGAACTCCGGCACCGGCTCGATCACAAAATGCTTCCCCTCCGCCTCGATGAAACCCTTCTTGAAGTTCAGGATAACCTTTGCTCCATCAGCTATCTTGTCTGCATCTCTGCACACTACGGGAAGCACTCCGACATTGATCGAATTCCGAAAGAAGATACGGGCAAAAGACTGCGCGACAACGATCTTCACACCTCCACCGATGAGGGCGAGCGGGGCATGTTCACGTGATGATCCGCAGCCGAAGTTACTTCCTCCGACAATGATATCACCCGCTTTTACCCGTTTCGCATACTCGTCCCGTGTCCCCTCAAAGGCATGCTTTGCCAGTTCCTTAGGATCGTAGATCGTCAGGAACCTGCCGGGAATGATTGCATCCGTATCGATATCATCTCCAAACTTCCAGACTCTCATGTTCAGGCCTCCCGAGGATCGGTGATAACACCGGTGATCGCACTTGCAGCCGCAGTTGCCGGGGAGCAGAGGTACACCTTGCCTTCAGTGCTCCCCTGTCTCCCCTTGAAGTTTCGGTTCGACGTTGACAGTGATACCTCTCCGGGCGCAAGCAGCCCGAACGCTCCACCCATACAGGGCCCGCAGCATGGTGCTTCGACGAGCGAGCCGGCTTTTACGAACTTTTCAATGAGTCCTGCCCGCAGGCTTTTTATATATTCATCCCGGGATGCCGGGATAATGATGACGCGGACGTTCGGGTTGAACTTCTTCTTGCCCAGCACCTCAGCGGCCTCCTCCAGGTCCTCAAACCGCCCGTTTGTACACGAACCGATGAATACCTGGTCTACATGCGTGCCCGCGACTTTGCTGACTGGTACACCGGTATCCACATTATGCGGTACGGCCACCTGTGGCTCCAGGTCAGAGACATTGTAGGAGCGTCTTGCTACAAAGTCAGCATCATCATCGCTCTCCAGCGGGAACGATCTCATCTTCCGCCGTCCTTTCATGTAATCCCAGGTTATTTTGTCCGGCGCGACTATCCCTGCCTTTGCTCCCATCTCAATAACCATATTGCAGCAGGTCATCCTCCCGGCCATATCGAGCTTTTTGATGGTCTTTCCTGAAAATTCGATCGCCTTATAGGTTGCCCCATCGGCACCGATGTCCGCAGCGATAGACAGGATCAGGTCTTTTGCCCCGACACGCCGGGGAAATTTACCGGAGACCTCCGCACGGATGGTCTCAGGCACTTTGAAGTACAGGGCGCCATACTTCAGGACAAAACCCATATCGGTTGAACCGATCCCGGTTGCAAACGCACCGACTGCGCCATACGTACAGGTATGGGAATCTGCACCGACCACAATCTCGCCCGGTGCTGCCCGCCCTTTCTCCACAACAACCTGATGGCAGACACCCTCGTTGATATCATAATTGTGGATCCCCTGCCCGGTTGCAAATCTCCGCATATATACCTGGTTCTCTGCAGCTGGGAATAGAATCAGCCGGTACCTGGTGATCAAAGAGCATGATGATGCGTTCGGGATCAAAAACTTTTGTTCCTCCCATCTCGTAGAACTTCTGGATCGCAAGGGGGCCGGTAATATCATGGATCATCGCCCCGTCAACAGGCGTCATGACTACTTCACCGGCTTGAATGTCCCTGCCACATTTTTTAGAAAATATTTTCTCTACGATCGTAACTCCCATGCTGTATCGGGGTACTATTAAGTGCTCAATTATATTGTAGTTTGGGGGGGATCGGATTGCATCGATAACTGCCAGTATTTTCGTAGTTAAGGCAATCTTTAAAGTCCAATCCAGACAAGTTCAAGTGATGGTTATGATGAGAAAGATCATTTCATTCACACTGGTCATGGTTATTCTTGGGATTGCATGTATTGGCAGCGTTGCAGCTGCCACAACAGCAACCTGTGACGACAAAGTGATTCATTCAACCGGCAGCGGTAGTGTAATCGGGACTCCTGACAGGGCACAAATAACGTTTGCTGTCGAAACGGAGAATCCTGATGTAAAAGTCGCACAGCAGGTGAATGCTGTGCAGATGACGAAGGTCATTGATGCGCTCGTTACTGCAGGTCTGCCAAAGGACGCGCTTAAAACGACCGGGTACTCAATTTATCCGGTGTATGATGACTACACAAAACCGATCCTGGATCAGAAAATACGGACCTATCATGTGACAAACTCCCTGACGGTCACGCTTCATGACGTGAACAGGACAGGTGAAGTGATTGATATTGCGGTGGTAAACGGAGTAAACCAGGCAAATTCCATCCAGTTCCTGCTTTCCGAGGAACAGGCACGGATACTCCGGACTGAAGCCCTGAAAGAAGCGGTATTCAATGCCCGCGCAGATGCTGATACTGTCGCAGCCGCGCTGGGCACCGTCATTACTGATGTAAAAAGTGCTGATATCAGCGGTGGGTATTCCCCGGTACTGTTTGAAAATTACCAGGCTGCCGATGTGATGGCAAAATCAGCTGTTCCAACCCCAATACAGCCCGGGGATGTGACCGTTACTGCACAGGTATCCATCACGTACTCTATCCGGTAATCTGATGAGGATCTCTTCACAACTTTTTTACATAAGCAGCGTGTGATTATCTCATAAAGCATACGCACTATCCGGGTTTTCCGGATACCCTCAGGCAAAAATTTCGAATATCCCAAAAATTGCGGATACAATAGGACTGATTTTGATATGGAACGCAATATCGGCTTTAAAGAGCGAAGGTATATTGAGGAACTGAGAATTCTCACAAAATCCACTGCCTTTGACTGCGTGATCGATGATCGTTTTGACCGGGTGATCTATGTGATCCGCCAGGGCGACATGGGTCTTGCGATCGGGAAAAAAGGGGATAACATCAAACGTCTTCAGAGTGTGCTCGGTAAGCGGATCGAGATGGTGGAGTACGCTGAGACACCAGAGGAATTTATCACGAATATCTTCAAACCTGCCGAAGTGGTGAGTATTGAACGGGGCGCGGAAAACGGGCCAATGAACGTGTTTGTGAAGCAGAGGAGCGACCTTGGTATCGCTATCGGAAAGGCCGGGTGTAATATCGAAAAAGCGCGCATCCTCTCCCGGAGGTTTTTTGGGCTGGATGTCGGGGAAGTTCTTCTCTTCCCGGAGGGACCATGAAAAGCACGGTTGATCCTGCTGTTATCGCAACCATCTGGTCTGTTATTGCAGAAAGGGCAAAAACCCCTTCGCAGGAATCCTATACAAGCCGTCTGCTCACTGATGACAAAGGTATCGATAAGGTGCTCGAAAAGGTTGGAGAAGAATCAACAGAATTTATTATTGCTGCAAAAAACGGTGTGAACGAGCGTACCATCCAGGAAGCATCTGATCTCATATTTCACCTTCTCGTCGCGTTACGTGCAGCTGATATCGATCTGTCCGATGTGATGCAGGAACTTGAACGGCGGCGGAAATAGAGTTCGCAGATTCTTTTTTTTAAAAAACCAGAAATCTCAGGTATTCCGCCCCACTCCACCATGGCTTCCCGGATTCGATAATCCTAAAAAGGTAATATACTGCCATCGATCATAAGTCCGGGGGAAATAGGGGAGCATTGTCCTCTGTTTACGTTTCATTTTTTCATTATAAATCTTAGAAAAAAATTTAACAAAGACCTGTTACATTTCCCAATGTTTCCCTAAAGTTCGTAACTCTTTTGCGTTTTTCAAAAAAAAATTGTTATCCTCCGATATCAATTCCGAGATTGGCACTCACTATCCCTTAATTACGATGGTGCACCCCAATGCCGGAATCAGTAAGAGTTAAAAAATTCGCACTACCCGCCGCGACTCCGAGAGGTCCTGATGCGGAAGTCCATGTACATTATATGAGTCGGGTGTCCAACCGAATCAATTCAAACCGGTAAGTACAGAGAACTAAAAAAATCGTGTTTCTTCTATTTTCTCAAAAACGTGGACAGATCCACCATCGGTGGAAGATCCGCTGATTTCTGACCTGCCGACACAAGCACGCTTTCATCGACAAACAGGGGAACATCTGCCCGGAGTGCAAGGGCAATGCCATCGCTGGGACGGCAGTCAAGATACTCCTTGTGATGTTCTGCAGAAAGCACCAGCTGGGCGTAATAAACGCCATCCTCGAGGCTGTCAATCTGCAGATAATGTACAGTAATGGAAAATTTTACAATCAGGTCCAAAAAAAGATCGTGAGTAAATGGTCGCGAGAGAATTTCCTTGTTTTTTGCACTGTTGATGGATACAGCTTCCCAAAGCCCGATAAATATCGGAAGATTTCGATCACCTCCATCGGAGAGTACTACAAGGGGGACTGTGGTTGCGTCATTTGTGGTGACAAATACACCTTTCACTTCGCACCTGATCTGGGTCATGCCTGTTCACAATGGTTGATGTCAAGAGTGATAAGAGTTAAGGTTGGTGAAAAAATGCTTCATTCCTTGGATTTTGCCTCACGACGGACAATAATAATACTTGAGAGAATACCAAGTGCGATATTGAAATAGTAGAGGACGACCCTCCAGATGACAACGAAAATTCCGACGATTGATACGGGAATGAACAGGGAATACATCGAATATGCCCCAGCCTCTGCGATACCGGAGCTTCCGGGTGTGAGCGGAAGCATCATCAGGATTGCAAGGATGAGCTGAATTACAAATGATTCCAGGAAAAGCGGTGGCTGCGCGAGCCCGAGAAGGATGAGTGATGCGGTGCAGATCTCTGAGAGCCAGTAGAGCAGGGTGAACAGCATTCCCCACCATAGTCCCCCCTTCGCACTTTTCATGAATTTTTTCACCGCTTCATTGAAATTATCGATCTCCTTGTCAGCCCTCTTGACGAGCTCTTCCACCCGGGTGCTCTCCCAGCCACGAGTAAAGAATCCGGTGATATGGTTTACAAGCTTTTTTACGACGTCAGGTCGCTTTATTGCAAGGTAAAAGAGGAACAGGCAGCCTGCAACAAAGATCCAGGTAATGTAGACCATAACTTCTGAGATTGCTCCGAGACTCTTCCACTGGTCTGTAAGGACAATCATGGCAAATGCCGCAAGGGCAGCAAGCGCAACGCCATCCAGCACCCTCTCCATAATTACGATTGCCGTTGCATCTCCGATTGGCACGTTCGCCCGATAGAGTTCGTGAACACGCACCGGCTCCCCTCCCGCCTGTGCAGGAGTTATCGCAGCGGCGAGAAGGTTGGCAAAAACAAGGTTCAGACAATAGAAAAAACCAATCCGGTAACCGAGTGAACCAGACATCTTCTGGACACGGAATGCCCAGAAGCACATGGTAAGGATATGAGTCAGAAATGCGAGAAGGAGGAAGACAGGATTGATCTGCCGGATGTACTGGATCGTATTTTCGTTGATGGTGAGGAACAGGATAATGACCAGAACGAGAAGGGAGAACCCGATCGAAATGTAAAGCCATTTTACCTGTGACTTCTCCATAGGGGCTCCTCGTCAGACAACGCACACACTTTTGTGCATAGTATCTTTACAAATTATTGAACATAGTATAAACGCTTTTATGACTTGAACCTGTGTCCAACCGGACCTGGAGACAAAAATTAACAAAAGAAAAAGGAACACGGTCACGATCAGATAGTGAAGAGATCCCGCTCTGCCATGATACGGAAGAATCCGGCAGTTACACCGGCATCAAGCCATCCATGTCCATAACTGAAACTTGCCAGGGCATCTTCCTGCGAGCCGGATTTCAGGAAATAATTCCCGCGCCCGGCATAGACATGAGCAATTGAATGAATGCGTTTTGCAAAACCATAACTGGTTGTCGCTGGATCCGGGGCACATTTCACCGAGTACAAGGCAGTATCCAGCAGATATGCATAGCGACAAGTTTTCTCCTCAAGTTTTGACGTATACACCGGCTGAAGGAGTGCGTGGGGTTCCAGAAAAGGACATACAGGAGTTGCGGTGGTTACTAGCATTCCTGATGACAAACCAAAATGCAGCCAGCCAAAACCGTAGTAAAAACATGCCAGTGCATTGACAGGATCTCCCGCTAAAAAAAAGGTAATCCCGTCGCTTTCGTAGGCACGTGCCATTTCCAGGACAGACGCTGCAGTTTTGTTAATATGGGTGTTCTCCGGCGCTGTGATACGGGTTGTCGAAAGCGTGGCTGAAAACAGGATCTGGCAATCGGTAATCTTCATAAACCGGCAAACATCTCCAGGTACGAGCGCTCCATATCATGGAGTTCTGCAGGGACAATCAAAATGTGCAGCGGAGGGCCGAAATCAAAAGATTTCAGGGTATCTGCAGATCCGGCTTTTACCCGGGGATTATCAGAGCCTGCCCGTGCAATACCGACATAAAGAGGCAGCCGGATCTTTTTTTCTTCCGCCATTTTTTCGAGAAGGACAACTGCTTCAGGGACGATCATGCAGCGGTCATCCTGGATATCAAGATACACCAGCGTGTGCAACCGGAGAGACAGGTTCCGCGCGATGACATCGACAGACGTTGTCGGGAACCAGTTTTTCTGCGGGAAAGGTAGGGAACAGGACTTTCCAAACCGGTAGTTCTGGAGCCCGGAAAGACCGCAGACAGCACTTGAGATGGATGCAGCGTGAATAATCGCAGTTTTTATTCCCCTTGAAGCGGCACGCATTCGCAGATCTGCATGAGTTGTGGAGACCATCGGATCCCCGGCGCAGAGAAATGCCACGTTTTCCTTCTCCGCTTTGTCCAGGAGTTCTTCGGGATGCTGTTCCACATCTTCCCGGCCGAGCAGGTGCACGGGCTTTCCATAATGCCTTGCGAGATCTTCATACGAAGTGCCCATGAGCCGGGATGTATAGTTTTCAAGAAAGATGTGGTCGGCGTTCCGGATATTCAGGAGCCCTTTTTCTGAAACATCATTTTTGTCGTACAACCCGAGACCGATAAATGTCAGCATTGTTCACACTCCTCAAAAGCCTTGAATCAGACAAAATCCCCATAAAACGTGTTAGGATAATCATCATGGGTCACTGTTTCTTTGCCCCAAAAAAACCTGATCAGTTCTGTCCGCTCCTTTGTTTTTGGCCATTACCTTGTATCAATTGATCATGTTATGAGCATGTTAATAATCGTCCCTATCGTAAGGCCAAGGAATACGGTATACACCGATATAAGGATAGCAATTCGAACTCCCAGCTGGCGATAAAGTACAGCAATCGTGGAAATGCAGGGAACGAAAAGCACGCTGACGATAGCAAAGGTATAGAGCTGTCCGGCTGTCATCACCGAACCAAGATCGGCAGTACCAGACAGGACCGCAAGCGTTTCGAATGCGAGTTCTTTCCTGAAGATCCCGAATAGCAACGCCGTTGAGGCATATTCCGGCAACCCGAGCAGGGTGACGGTTATGGGGGCGACCAGTTGTTCGAAGATTTCGGTCACACCGTAATACTGGAGAAGCCCGAGTCCTATGCTGGTAATGATCAACAGCGGCATCGCAATAAAGAGGAACTCTTTTATCCGGAGCCAGGATTTTGCCAGCACAAGACGGGCCTGTGGCCTGCGGAGGGCAGACATCTCCACTATCATGCCAAACTGCTCACCGGGCGTGATGCGGGTGAGCATCACTGCGGTGAGAATAATGAGAATAAAAACGATAATATAGATGGAAAAAGCCCAGAAAATCCCGACAAAAGCAGCAACGATGCCGGCAATAACAACAGTCCGGGCGGAGCACGGGACCATGCTGATGAGAAATGCTGCGATGGTCTGTTCACGGCGTGTCTTTAAGATACGTATACTCATTACTGCAGGCACCGTGCATCCAAATCCTATCACCATGGGAATGATTGCCTCCCCGTGAAGGCCAAGCCGGTGCATAGCCCGGTCGGCAAGAAAGGCTGCCCGGGTCATGTATCCTGTATCCTCGAGCAGCGAGAGCCCGAGGTAAAATGTGAAGATAAACGGGAATGCGATGCCGAGACCGGCTTCGAGTGCAACCAGGACAGAAAATCCTATTCTCTCTGCCAGAGGGGGTAATCCCAGTGAGGTAAATGGCAGGATAATGTACATGGTAAAGTACTGGACTATTATCCCCTCCATCCACGAGCCAATGAGAAAGACAGAGAGGAGCAGAGAGAAAAGGATGGCACAGAGGATTGGTACCCCGGGATATACCCGGGTGAGGAGACTGTCCAGGTCATAGGTTTTTTTCCGGTCTCCCTGTCTGACTGAAGACGCGGCGATCTTCCGGGACAAATTATGGCGGTTTGTTGCAATGATCTGGCGGACTGACATGCGGTGGCGCAGTTCGATCTCGTGGGCAACAGCGCCTGCGGCATCAAGGAGCATCCTGTCCTCTCCGGTTCCCTGAAGAGCAAGCAGACTTTTTGAGCGGGGTGTTCCCAGGGTTTTTTCAAGACTTTTGAGTGCCGCTTCGATATGATGGTCGTAAGGTACCTGCAGGGTGGCAATTTTTGCAGAACCGAGTGCAAGAGGCAGGATGCGGTCAATATCCCTTCCTTCAGATGCGGCAGTAAGGAGAACCGGGACTCCGAGATGGGATGAAAGCTCGCCGACATCGATGATCAGCCCCTGCCGTTCTGCTTCGTCAATCATGTTGACTACGGCGATAATTCGCGGCGAGAATTCAGTCGCCTGGGTAAAGAGGTAGAGATTTCGCTCGAGTTTTGTGGCATCGAGCACAGCGACAATGACTTCTGCTCCTCCCTGTTCAAGGAATTTGCGGACCAGCAGTTCTTCTTCGGAATTTCCGTCAAGGGAATAGATCCCGGGCAGATCGACAATCTCGATCTTCTCTTTTTTATAGCAGACATTCCCGCACTCGAGGCAGACAGAAGTTCCGGGATAACGGTTTACCTCGATGCCAAGGCCGGTGAGCTGGTTGAAAATGAGCGATTTTCCCACACCAGGATTCCCAAGAAGTGCAATCTTCATAATGAGCGTTCCACGCCGATTGCAGAAGCGATTTCGGGGCTTAAAGCTACATCGCATCCTTTAACCTGCACGACAAGAGCCCCGTCGGATAATTTTCGTTTTATTGAGGCACGTTCCCCGGGTACCATACCGAGATCAAGAAGACGTTTGGCACACGCCCTTCCATGGATACAGTGGATGATGACCTGTTCCCCTTCGGCACAATCAGAAATACTGGGACACGTACAGTCACAATCCTCCACGGCACAGGGTGCGCTACCCGTCCCATGTTTCCCGTCCCACGTATGGTGCCGCAGGCCTTCCTGTTTCACAATTAACCGCCCCAACCGGTCAATGGTTTCATCCGATACGGCATGCTCAAGCGTGCATGCTTCATCGGAGGCAGCGGTGGTATCCATACCGAGGATTTCTGACAAAAAACACTGGAGCGTTTCATGTTTTTTTATGACGCTCTCCCCGGTCAGTTTTCCTTTTTCGGTAAGTGCAATCAATTCCCCGGATAATAAGGAGACATCCCCACTGGAGACAAGGTCTTCCATATCGGCACGTACCTCGGATTCCGTTTTACCCGCGGCTATGGCCAGCTCTGCGTAATGAGGGAGATGAGCATTTTTCTCCGAGAACTGCTGGATGGCTTCCAGATAATCTTCCCGCAGGGAGGGCTGCATAGTGGTACTCTTTTACTATTTTTTAGACTCCTGACGACTTTATGGGTTTGGGTCTCTACACAGGAAAAATTTGTGCACTGCTACAAACTATTAACCATGAAGCCATAAACAAATGAAAAGATAAAAAATATAAAGGTAAATTTATTGGGATTTCCGGGGGACGATGATTTACTGGTTTTACGAATACCTGCTCAAACGGCAGATAACTGAGTTACCGGGGCATGTATGCTTCATGATCAGCGGGCAGGATATGACGGAAGCACCGGAAAACCTTATGCATATAACATCGTGGTGCAGCGAGATCTCAAAACACGTGGAAAAACCCCGGCATACAGAGAAGTCCGTTATCCACGGTATCACGTTCCACATCAGCACACCTGACACCGGTGCAATAGAAGTCTGCCTTCCCGAAATCCGGAAAATCAGTACAATCGCCCGTCTTGTTCTCCATATCGGGGATAAGGAAGAGATCGCCGGCAGTGGGATGGATGTCGTTGTCGCTATCGGGAAGAGCGGGAAGGAGGAGATCACCGACTGTATCCGGAAGATGGCCCGGGACCATGTGCAACCTTCAGATGTGGACGAGAAGATGCTCGAATCCTACCTGACCTTCAAATACACACCGGATGTCGTTATCAAGAGCGGAGGGGATCACCTTACAGATTTCCTCATCTGGCAGTCGGTCTATTCCGAGCTCTTCTTCTCAGATGTGAACTGGAAATACCTGCGGAAGGTGGACTTCCTGCGGGTTTTAAGAGATTACCAGTCGCGGATAAGAAGATTTGGGAAGTGAGTGCTTTTTGCTTACGGAATGTGGAATTTTGAAATTCCTGTTTTCTCATTCGAATTTCTGAGAATCAGAAAACCGGATTCCTGA
Source organism: uncultured Methanoregulaceae archaeon (assembly GCA_963815395.1). GTDB lineage: Archaea > Halobacteriota > Methanomicrobia > Methanomicrobiales > Methanospirillaceae > Methanoregula. The sequence continues at coordinate 63,795 of CAWFHC010000012.1, read as the reverse complement.
TCATTTGTCCTGCCTGCCGGATCACTCTATTTTCACTTCACCCTCACCCCAATCCACGTCGGTGTCCCGTTCACCATCTTTTCCTTTACCGCGAACTGGTTTTTCAGGGTAACCGAGAACGATTTCTTGTCGGTGACCGGAAGAAGGCGATGGTCACGGCACCAGCGTTCGAACGTATAGTACATATCGTCTTTTGCGATGAGTGCAGTCTCGGTATCTTCACGGAGGATCATGGATGCGAAGAATTTTTTTGCGGCATCTTCTTTCTTCTTCCTCGGTGGTGCAGGTTTTTTTGATTTTCCTGCAGCGGGTGACGGTGTATTGATGGGCCGGGCCTCTTCTTCCGAGGCAGGAGCCGGCGTGCCGTTGGCGTTTCTCACTTTGGGGAGGTGTCGTGACTTTATTGTTTTTGCTGCCTGTGGGTCATCAGCGTTGATGATGGCGGGAACCTCCGATTCTCCGGGTTTTGCCTGTCCATGATTTGAGAGAACAGGTTTTCCGTTTGCTGCGATGATGACCGGCTCCGGGACGATCCCTTCCGGAATCTTCTGCTGGCGGTAATCGATCCCCAGCCTCTCTGCAAGAGCACGGTTGCATGTTTCGCTGATGTCGATCTTCTGCTGGTATGCCTGATCCAGGATATCAGCCCTGATCACCACACCTGTCTGGCGCCACTTCATACTACTCTCTTTTTTTCCTGCCATTCTTACTGTTGATCTGTCGCTTTGGCGAAATATAGTACATGATCTAATTCCTGACGGGATTAAAAAAACCGGCCTGCTTCGGAGTGCTCAATTAATACACGGTACTTTAGGCTCCGGGACATCGGTGGCCCGTTTCAATCTGCCAGTCACGCCATGCCTCGAAGAAGCCCTGAACCGGGAGCTCTCGTGCACGAACGATTTTCATTACGCCTCAGGATAAATTTTCACACATGTCCGCTTCTGCAGAGAAAAAACCCTGATGTTTCTGTGCCGATATGCGCTGGTCGTAGATGCGGATGGCACGCATGAGATCGATCTTCCTGAACAGGGGCCAGTAAGGAGCGCAAAAGTAAACTGTAGACTCATGGCCGTTTGCAAGCCATGGCAGGAAGTTTGATGTCCGGTACTCGTTTCCTGTCCTGATGATAAGGTCGACCGGGGGAATCCCTTTGCCCCCGTGGATGTGCTCTTCCACCATGGCAGCATCAATACGCCCGGGCGCGATCCTGTTGCGTTCGATGTCAGCAAGTATCTCCCGGGCAGCGAGCACGATCTCATTTCTTCCCCCGTAGGCAAGGGCGATATTGAGATGAAATCCCGTGTTGTCCTTTGTTGCCTCTTCTGCAAGCTCCACTGCCTCTTTTAAATCCGGGGGCAGGAGGGACCTGTCGCCCACCATCTGGACACGGATCCGGTATCGTTTCACCCGTTCGTCACGGAGTACCGCAAGGAACTTCTCCCGGAACAGAGCAAAGAGATGGTCAACTTCCTTTTTTTCCCGCAGGAAATTTTCTGTTGAAAACGTATAGAGCGTAATATGCCGGATACCGAGTTCCTGTGCCCAGTCAAGCATCTCCTCGGTCTTGTCAGCCCCGGCCCGGTGCCCTTTTGCCGCATCGATACCGAGGCGTTTTGCATAGCGCCGGTTCCCATCCTGGATAATGGCAATGTGATTGGGCACATGGCGGTACTGCAATTTCAGGTATTTTTCATAGAACGGCTCTATAAGCGGGCGCAGGATCATAGCGGGGTCACCTCGACAACCATGCCCCCGTTGGGATAGCGTTCCACAACGTATTTTTTCCCGGGCAGTTCTTCAGTATTTTTTTCAAGCAGCCACCACGCCATCTCGATCCGGTCATCGGAGATCTCAAAACTCCCCGGATCAAATTTCTTTTCGCAGAACTGCATGCATGCTTCCTTCGCGCCGGGCAAAGGCTCAAGCACGCCGTACACTATTGTCCCGTCCGGCGTAATTTCATCAAACGGGCGGGCGGTATTTTCTGCAATTCGCTTGAGTCGTTCCCGCAACTGCACCGAGTCCTTGAACGCCGATGAACACCAGTGCACTTTTTCGTGCCGGCACAATTCTTCCGCCCAGCCCCTTGCCCCCTCGATTGCATTGTGCAGTTCATCGGTAAGTTCATACCCCCGCTCCCGCATCGCGAATGCATTTGTCTCCCCCCATTCAAGTTCATTGATATTGAGGAAGTCAAGATGAGGGAGTGCAGGTATGAGAAGTTCCAGGCCCGGTAGTGCAGGTACTTCGATACCAATATCAAATCCCATCTCTTTTGCCCGCTTTGCCGATCTGATGTAGTCGGTATCGAGTATGGTATTCCAGCATTCATGCGGAGGGTGAAGACGGATTTCGTCAACAAGCCCTTTCATCTGTTCCAGTTCTTCATCGCCGGGAGCTTTCGCAGTATAGAGGTGTATCTGATGGTCAGGACCGAAATGATCCTTAAGCATCCGGCAATATCCGCAGACCCGTTCAAGACACAGGAGAGGTTCTCCACCCGTTATTCCTGTGCCGAGAGCGCTCATGTTCTCCGCTTCCTCAATCATCTGTGATGGAATATCGACCGGGTGCTCGTTTGCAAACACGGTATCAGTACCTTTTCGTTCACGGGAGAGTGGACAGTACCAGCAGGAGCGGTGGCAACGTCCGGTAACAAAAAGCACCATCTTTGCGCCCTGATGGCAGAGAACACAGCCTTTTGAAAGTGACACTTACTACTCCAAAGATATTCTAATGATGGCTCTGAAATTCTGTTTACATTTTAGTGGCAGAGCACAAAACACTTCTGTACCTGCCCTATAAAAACTGGATCGACAATGTAATATTTATCCATTCCCCTAGTGCATGCAGACCGGAAATAACCATTTTCCTTTTTGGCCAGTCGAAAAAATCACCCATTCTCTCGAATAACATTTATATGAGTCATTACCAAACGAATCATGAGCAATGATAAGAAATCGCCGGGATGAAAACTTTTTTGAATCCGGACTATCCGAAGTGATCGGGTTTGTGCTTATCATTGGACTGATCGTTGTTGTCGCATCCCTTTACCTGACATACGGGGTTCCTGCACAGGGCCGGGAGAATGAAATTGTTCATATGAACGAGGTAAAAGACCAGTTTGTGGGTTACAAACTCAGTCTCGACTCACTCTTCAATAATGATAAAGTCGGAACGAGCGTAAGCAACTCATTCACTCTCGGGACAACCGGAGGGTATTCTCAGGGAACACTCAGTTTTATTCCGATTATGAACCCGGTAAGCTCAAGCGGTGTAATTGCCATTAACGACAGGACAAAAGAGCCGGAACTGTTGACGTTGACATCACGGTCCCTCATTCTCAACGACACGGTCAACGATGCAGTCACTCTACCGGCACGGATCGAGAGTTTTCCCCGGCACGTCTATGTAACAATTTCCGGGATAACTCCTGAAGACCTCTCAAAAGACACGTTCTACGGAGTCGAGATAAACGGATCTGGCTGGCGGGCAACCGTGAATCTCACCCCCCGTTTTGCCTATTACGATGCTTACAGCGTTATGGATCTGCCTTCCTGCCCTCCCGGCCAGGTTATTGGCATGAATCCGGGAGGCGGGGTTAACTGCCTTGTCCCGACACCGGCCTCCAACTACACCGGATCGGATATCAGCGTGACCGTAATGAAAGGCATTATACCCGCGGTACAGGATCTTACGGTGTACAGGAACATCTCACCCGGCTCGTATACTGTTGACCTGATGGATGAGGCCTACGGTCTGAGATCATCGGTAAAAATTCCCGATAACCTTTTCCTGTCACCAACGCTTGACCTGTTCGATACCCTTCACGGGACCTCACATATCCAGGGGAAAGGGAATGTTACCTATGGCTACACGGAAATCAATTATACAGTAAATCCTATCCCCTTGGGATCCCTGGAATACCGTGGACAAAACAATTACTGGATCCCCCAGACGTATTATTATCAGCTGGGGGGGGTGTTCCTCTCACAGACAGATGGCAATACGGTCTACAAACTCCCTCCGGAGATCTCCTTTAACTATAACAATGACCCGGTTGTTACGAAAAAAATTGTCACCGTCAATATCAATGCCCTCACCTTCGATCCCAATAACCGGGGGATTGTCGGCGGGAGCAGTTCAATCCAGGTTAAGACACTCCTTGACAGTGTCAGTACACTTCCCTATGCCCCCGGCAATGCCAACACAAAGTGGATAAAAATCGGGGTAAATACCACGAACAACCAGTCGAGGACAATGTGGAAAAATTATTTTGAATATACTGCCGCCGTGGCCGGGGTGCCCAATTTCAGTACGGGTATCGCTGGTAACGAGAGCTATATAATAATCAACGGGTACGACACATCTGACAGCTGGAATGATATCAACGTAATTGCTACCAGGGGCATCTACACAACTACGATACATGGCGCCGGTGGAGTCATCTCGTGAGGAATATGCTCCTTGACAGTGGTCTTTCCGACGCTCTTGGAGCAATTATGCTTGTTGCAATAGTGGGGATGGGGGTAGCGATAATGGGGGTCGGGATCCTCTCAAATCCCACGCCGCAGAAGATCCCTGCCCTCGATGCGGATTTTACCACGATAGATCACGCGATACTCCTCCGTCATGAAGGCGGAGACTCTCTCAAGAAAGAGGACGTTTCGTTCATAATGGACGGGAATGATATGAAGAACGCTTTCAGAAATATTGACGGGACCCCCTGGTTACGCTGGTCTGCCGGGGATACACTCAGGTATGATGTTCCGGAAGGACAGATGGTACCTGATACCCTTTACCTGGTTTATACCGGCGGGACTTCACCGCAGGTCATTCTCTCCCTGGGAAAATCCGTTGTGACCATCAGAGTGAACTGCGGGGACGGGGTTTACTCCGATACAAAGAACAATGTCTGGTCGGCAGACCAGCCATATGTGAGTGGAGGCTGGGGGTATAGTGCAAACCGGAATTCCTTCTCGGTGGGAATTCCGGTTACAAATACGACAGATCCAACGTTATACCAGACCGAGAGCTGGTTCTCAGGAGGGGAGGGAAGTTACCGGTTTTCCGTACCGAACGGTGACTATAAGGTGACCCTGAAATTTGCAGAGATCTATAATGGCATCAATCCCGCAAATCCGAGAATATTCAGTGTGTCACTGGAAGGAAACGAGGTCATCACTGACCTGTATCTGCTCGAAACTGCGGGCCTTTACTCAGCAACTGACGGGACCTACCACATAACGGTGAATGACGGGATCCTTGATATCGATTTCATCAAGGGTTCTGAAAATCCGAAGATTTCGGCAATTGAGATCGTGAGCGAGTGAATTTTTTTGTGGTCTCAGATAGTCTAATGAGATTCAACTCTCAACACTCGAGTAAACAGGGCAATGGATAGTGATGTTGTCAGCAAAGCAGCAACGGAAGAAAAACCTGGGTCGTGACTCTGCAGTATCAGAGGTGATCGGATCCGTAATGCTGGTAGCGGTTGTGGTGACAGCGATTGCAGTGATCGGTATTGTTCTTACCTCACAACCTCCCCCGCATAAGATTCCTGCACTCGATGCAGTCATCTCATCAGATGGCAACAACACGATCAGGATATATCATAATGGCGGGGATCCACTCTTACGTCAGGAAATGATGGTCCTGGTAGATGGGATTGACAGGACCTCCAATTTTACTCTCCGGGGTTCAGACTGGACAACATGGTCCCCCGGGGAATCTCTTGATTATCTGTCTGGTACTCTGCCAGGAAAAGTGCAGATTCTGTATCAGAGCGGGGCATCTCAGATGGTCCTTGTCTCAACCGATTTTGGCGGAGGAATACCCACTTCGATCCCGACTGCCATACCCACTCCAGGCGAAGCAGCGATTGTCTCGGGGATTAGCCCAAATGTGGGGATAACCGGTTCATCAGTTCCCACGGTTATCTCTGGTGCTGGTTTCGTGAATGGGGCAACAGTCCGCCTTGCCCGGGATTCATCGGTCATCGCGGCAACGAATGTACTGGTTACTTCACAAAACCAGGTCACCTGTATCTTTAACCTGAACGGGGCCGCCCCCGGCCAATGGAATGTTACGGTCACCAATCCGGGGAGTAATCCGGGGAGTCTGCCCAATGGCTTTACGGTCATTCCGGCCGGTCCAGCACCAATGGTAATCAGGATCGCCCCGAATTCCGGGACCAGCGGAAGTCCTGTGAATATCGGAAATCTTACCGGCACGAATTTTGTCAGTGGAGCGTCAGTGAAACTCTCCCGTATGGGAAACCCCGATCTCTTTGCATCGAATGTAAATGTACTTGACTTCACGAACCTGACCTGCATCCTTTCTCTCCCTGTCGGCACAGCCCCCGGATCATGGGATGTAACCGTGATAAATACGGATGGCCAGTCCGGTGTCCTTTCAAATGGCTTTACCGTCTATAATCCGGGATTAACGGTCACGGCTGTTACCCCGAACTCCGGAATCCAGGATTCTTCCGTTCCTATCACCAATTTAGCCGGCACCGGTTTCCAGACATCAGCTACTGTCAGACTGAACAGTACATCCTATCCCGATATTCCAGCAACGGGTGTAGTTGTGGTAAACCAGAACCAGATCATCTGTGCTTTTGATCTTACCGGTGCACCTTCCGGATTACGCAATGTTGTTGTCTCTAACACTGATGGCGGTGATGGAATGCTGGGCAATGGATTTACCATAACTGCCATTGGCCCGGTTATAACCGGCATTTCTCCCAACACAGGGATACAGGGGTCGGTGATCACTGCTACAAACCTCACCGGAAGAGGGTTCCAGAATAGTGCCAGGATCAACCTGACCCGTCCCGGTTATGCAAATATTACTGCAGGCAATGTGGTAATCCTATCCTCCACCCTGATAACCTGTTCCTTTAATCTTACCGGGGCTGCAACTGGTCCATGGAATATTGTTGTGACAAATCCCGATACCCAGTCCGGTTCCCTTGCCAACGGATTCACCGTTAATCCCCCCACCTCTCCTGCAATAACTGCCCTGCTGCCCTCTTCCTCCCTCCAGGTTACACCGGTTTTAATGACACTGGCCGGATCGGGATTTCAGAACAATGCAAATGTGACGCTTGTCAGGAGTGGCAATCCAACCCAGATTGGATCGGGTGTGTTTGTCGCATCCCCGAATCTGATCACCTGCCAGTTCAATCTCGTTGGGGATACCCCCGGATACTGGGATGCCGTAATTACAAACACCGATGGCCAGTCAGGAAATCTCCCGGGAGGATTTTTGATAAAGACCCCTCTGCCTACGGCTACAGGAATAACACCCAGTACACAGGTTCGCGGATGGACCGTGAGCATCACCAATCTGGCTGGCACTAACTTCCTGAATGGCGCAACCGTAAAACTGGTGAACAGCTCTGCGGGTTCGGATATCATCGCGGCGAATGTCAACGTTGTTTCGTCTACTCAGATCACCTGTAATTTTAACCTGACCGGTGCACCCGCCGGAAGAAGAAATGTCACCGTAACAAACCTGTATTCCGATACCGGGACACTTATAAACGGTTTTACGGTAACCGGGGCGGCACCGACCCTTTCAGCAAGGGCTCCAACCTCCGCAAACAAGGGATGGCCGGCGGGCGTCACCCTTACCGGCACAGGGTTTCAGCCGGGGGCAACCGTAGTGCTGACGCGGTCAGGATTTTCAGACATCACTGCTAGCGGAGTAACCGTAGTTTCGCCGACCCAAATCAGCTGCACCTTTAACCTTCCTGGAGTTACCCAGGGCACATGGAATCTCAGGGTTAACAATCCGGATGGACAATCTTCAGGCACCATGACGTTCACGGTCAATGCACCGACGCCAACATTCGCAAGTAATGCTCCTGCATCTGGTGCCCGAGGTACTGCTCCGGTCCTGACTATCACCGGTACCGGATTCCAACCGGGTGCTACCGTAACCTATACCCGGGCTCCGACGACAATAACACTTACCAATATCAGTATCGTTTCTCCTACGCAGATTACCGGTAATCTGGTCATACCTGCAGGAGCGACAACCGGCCTGTATAGCATCAAGATTACCAACACTGATGGGACAACTTTGACAAGTAACAACCGATTCACTGTGACATGACCCTGTAAAGGCAGGGGATCTCTCGGTTATTTTTACCAGGGCGAATCCAAAAACCGATCATTTTTAAAAACTCTTGGCGGTTAAACCATGAAAATTTATAAAGTTGCAAGAGAGGTATTACGGGAGAATGAGCCAGAGAATTATTCCGGGATCCGGAGATTATCGGAAGATTTTGATCAAATGTCCCGACCAGCTCAACTGCTGAAAAAAGCCGGTTTTAGTGGCATAGCCCCTTAAAAAAATCAGTCTTCTTCTTCTCAATATTACACAAAAATTATGGTTATCCGGAAAACAAACCCGTTGATTCCATTGCCTATAGTGTTAGTTATCTTCCTGGTTCTATGAGGTTTCGTCAACGTCAACGACCACATCAACAAAGGTTGTCAATTGATTGAGCACGTCCGGGTCCAGACCTTTTTCCACGACAAGAAAAATCCCGGCAAAATTCAACAGTCGGAGTTTGTTCGTGACAAAGTGGATGAATTTGGTGATATTCTGGGAGGATAGGTAAATCAGCATCGAACTGACAGAATCAAAAAGCAGACAGACCTTTTTTCCCTCGAGGATCTTTTAACGTCGTCGGTGACAGCGATCCCGATATCTGTCAGGTTGGACGGGATTGTTGATAAATCTGCAGTTATCTGCAGGCGGGGGATCCCGGCCCATCGCATATTTTGTCACGGTATCAACAAAATGGATCCTGTCAAGTGAAGTATGCCGTGTTTTTCATAATTTTTTTTCAGGATATCGTATGGCTGGTTTGTCGTGACGACAAGGACGTAATAATCTTCGGACACTACCTTTCCAATCAGCTCGATATTTTTATTGCGGATCTCATTGGTGATGACATGATAAGATACAACTCCATGTTCCTTCATGTCCTTTAAAGAAAATTCCACTAATGATCACCCTATTCTGTGAGGAATTGTTTCGATGCCGGAGATATCTCCCCGTATCCATTGACAATTGTCTTGTTTAGGTCGATGATATTCTGCCGTATCTGTTCCATGTTCTTCACCTGAAGCTGGAGCTCGAGAAGAATCTGGTCCATATCAAGGTCACCCGCGTTGATATCCTTGATAATCGAAGTGATATTCCGCTCAACCACTTCAACCGGGGTCTTGAGACGCATGGCAGCTTCCTTGATATAGGAGACATACCGTTCATTGCTCTCTTTGAGAATTTTTTCTGCCCTTTTTCTTTCTGTGATATCCCGGATAACCGATACAACAAGATTTATTCCAGAAAACGATACAACGTGAGCGTTTATTTCGACAGGCACTACAACCCTGTCTTTTCTTATATGGCCAGTCTCGAAGATTGCATGACCGTTTATCCTGAGATCCCGGATGACTTCTTCTACCGGAGGGTTGTGGAATCCGGTAACAAAATCAAGTGGGCTTTTCGAGAGCATATCCTCCCGGGAATATTGCAGCATCTTGCAGGCTACATCGTTCACATCAATGAATTTCCCGGGCATGCCATCGGGCTCGATCTCATGAAGATGTATACCGTCATTGATTGAATTAAAGATACTTCTGAATTTTTCTTCGCTTACGCGAAGTGCCTCCTGGGACTTCTTTTGCTCCGTAATGTCTTTGATTGTTCCCTGAAATCCGATGACTTTTCCCGGATGTCTTTTCGGGCTATCGAGGTGATCAGTGTATGGATGATGGTCCCGCCTTTCTTATGAAGATCTACGGGATAATCCTTAACAAATCCTGATCGTTCGATTACTTTGATGTGCCCTTCCCTTTCATGAGCATTACTGTACAGATCCTGTACCCTGACTGTCCCAAACTCTTTCCTGTCGTGGAACCCGAAGAAATCCCGGGGCTTCGTCATTGAAGTCCACAAACCTCCCGTCTTTTGAAGTGATAAAAACGACGTCTTTTGACGTTGCAAAGAAGGCCCGGTATTTCTCTTCACTCTCACGAATGGCTTCTTTTGCGTTCCGGTATTCGGAAATGTCCATATACGTACCAAGAACCCCGGAGATCCTCCCGGTTGCATCACGAAGGGGGACCTTGCTTGTCAGGAGCCAGATAATCCTTCCATCCGGTGTTTTCTGGGGTTCTTCAATCATCACCTTTGCAATTCCGCTTTCGATCACGCTGCGATCATCGGCTCGGTAGATCTCCGCCTGGTCCCGCCACCCCATCGCGTAATCATCCTTGCCGATAAGGTCTTTTGGTTCATTAAACCCTGCATCCTGTGCAAACGGGCGGTTGCAGCCAAGATACTTCAGTTCGCGATCCTTCCAGAAGACTCGCACCGGGATTGTGTCCAGAATTGTATGGATAATCTGTTGCGATTGCCGGAGAGACTCCTCTATAGCGGGTAATGGGTCCATATTATCTCCACTGGTTCTCTCTCACTATGCATTATTAGGTTTTCTCTTTCAGACAATCGCAGAAGATGTCCTCTGTCACACGACTGAGTTCATTCAAATGAGGATGTCCTATCTTTGAGTCGTAAAATAATCGTGATCCAAGATCCAACACTGAGATCTATAAGGATTTCAGAGTCTTAACGCATACCCAGATTTCCTGAATTCGTACTTGTCTATTCTAACTACAACCGACCATAAGAATACTCAACCGTCACGAAGTTCCTTTAAATTCGTAGTGCCATTATCGATACTGGCCGGTTATTCAAAAATTAGTTTGAAAATACACAACTTTTTCGTATTACCGGTAACCGGGAAATAAAAATTCCTCATTCTTCCAACTTACTGGCACAAGAACTGACCCTAAACTATTGATATTATCTTCGCTCTTGCCGTTTTAGGAAGAATTCTTGATTTAAAAAAAAATCTCTCGCCAGAATTATCCGGAATCAATAACCCGGTCAACAAATGTTGTCAGCTGGGAGACAAACATCGGATCAAGCCCTTTTTCCGCAGCAAGAAAAACCCCGGAAATGTCCATAAGCCGGAGTTTATTGGTGACAAAATGGATGAACTTTGAGATATTAGGGGATGACAGGTAAATCAGCATGGTGCTGACAGAATCATAAAGGATACAGACCTTTTCCCCATTATTTTCTTTAAGCACTTCCGTGACTGCAATGCCCAGATCGGTCAGATTCGTTGGGTTATTAACATAGCGAACGACACGAGGAATATTCTCTGCACTTCCGATTGAGTTCCGTGTAACGGTATCGATGAAAGAAACCGTTTTTGGGTCGATTCCGCTGTCGGAATACAATTTTGTGAGAACACTATAGGGAAAATTCGTGGTGATGACGACCATATGATAGCCAAGTGATGAGATCTCCTTGATCAGCTCGATGTTGCGCTGCCGCATGTTGGCTGCTGAAACAAGAATCAGGAAGATCTGTTTCTTTGCAAGCTCTTCGGGATTCACTATGGGGAGCCATTAAATTCACCCTTCAAGGAATTTTCGGTATGCTTCAGGTATCTCTTTGTTCTTTTCTAAAATCGCCTTCTGGAATTCCTGCACGTTTGCCGCAATCTGCGTTGCGTTGCGCACTTGACCTTCAAGCATGGTCACCATTTCCTCTTTGGTGAGTTTTCCACTGTTGGATAAGGTCGGCGATTTCCTGGATGTTGTCGCGGATGATCTCAACCGGATGCTTTAACCGCATCGCCATTTCCGAAATATACGCAAGAAGTGCCTCTTCTGCCTGGCGCTGCTCAGTGATGTCACGTCCAATTGCAATTTCATGATACCCGCCGCTGGCTTCGATCTGTTTTGTATTCCACGAGATAAAACGCTGTTCGCCGGTTCGTGTGACAATCATTGTCACAAGGTTCTCAAAATATCGTTGTTCGGTGATGATCCCGGTTATCTGTCGTGTGATAGTGCGGCGGTATTCTGCATCGGGGTATAGCCGTTTCCACACATTGCTGTTACCGACGACTTCGTCGCTGGAATACCCGGTGATCAATTCTGCCCCTTTATTCCAGAGAAGCACCTTACCGTGGGCCATAACAGCCATCAGGACATTTGCATTATCGATGATGCTTCTGCTGAAAGCATCCATCTCCTTCTGGCTGGTGATATCCATTCCGACGGCGATGACCTTTGGTTCGCCATCCCACTGGATCTCTTTTGTATTCCAGAGAATAATGCGGGAATCCCCGGATTGGGTCTTTATTGTTGTTTCAAGGTTTTCAAAATAATTTTTTTGTCGCAAGGATCTGCGCAATTTTTGCCGTCACACGGTTACGGTAATCTTTGTCCGGGTAGAGTGATTTCCAGACACTTGTATTCCCGATGACTTCTGCCTTCGTATAGCCGGTAATTGATTCTGCTCCATGGTTCCATGCAAAAATTTTGCCTTTTTTATCCAAAACTGCTATCATTACAAGGGCATTTTCCAATATCCCTGCTTCGATGCATTCAGGTTCTCCTCCGGATGTTCCCGTCATTTCTTTTCCTTACCTTAGGGTACAGGTTGCGGAGATATGAACATTTGGGGAATTTCTTTTTTTTATCGGAGTTTCAAATATCCCGAACTTTTTATCTCTTTTAATTATTGAGCTGGCAATGAGATTGCCAATGGATTGTCAAAAATGACAAATAATGAAAGTCGTTCACCTGAACTGCGCTCGCTTATGTATCTTCTTCATGGTCCTAAAGAGGTTTTTCAACGTCAATAACCACATCAACAAATGTGACAAGTTGAACAAGCATGTCAGGGTCGAGACTCTTTTCTACGACAAGAAAAATCCCGGCAGAATCCTGGAGCCTGAGTTTGTTCGTGACAAAATGAATGAATCTGATGATATTCTTCGAGGAAACATACGGTTAAATTCCCCTGTTAAACCATTTGGTGAGAAATGACCTCCTTTAGGGTCCAGTCCATGGTCCTGAACATTTCTTGGAATTTCGTTAGCGGTGTTGCAAAGGAAGCGATCTCAACGGATGTGATTGTAATTAAATAAAATAGTTTATTTAAAAGACACTTGCTTCGGAATAAACACTGATCTTATCCTGCAGAATATCATAGGGTTTAATCTCCCGTGAATGTTGAGACATCCTCATCTTTACTACTTCGAGAGCGAGATGGACATTTGTCTGATCACTCGGACGGACATAGCGCAGCAGGATTACCGTGTCAGCAAGGTATTCTATGAGCCCGTGACGGCTTGAAAACATATTGTCCCGGTGAGTTTCTGAGGTCATCAGAATGGTGCATCGCTTATCGCGGATCCCTTCAGAAAACCGGTACATTTCCTGCCTGCGTTCTGAGTCCGAAGTGAAGAGATCTTCAAAGAGTGAAATCGGATCAATTACCACCCGCGTTGCGTTCAGTTCTTCGATAAGTCCGGGCAGTTCTTTTTTTATCCGGGTATTTGCAAGGTTGAAATCGGTTGGATCAAGTTTGAGAATATGGAGTGATTTGTCAAGGTAATCTTCAGGTTTCCAGCCTTTCTGTTCCATATAGGTCTGGATTCGGGCTTTGCTTTCTTCAAGGCTGATATATATGACATTTTCCTGTTTTTCCAGTCCTTCCTGGATAAAGTTAAGAGAAAAAGTTGTTTTTCCCGTCCCATAGGTGCCGATAATTACCCCGATACTGTGGGGGATAAGTCCGCCACCCAGCATATCATCCAGCCCCTCAATCCCGACTTTTACCCGTTCTGTACTCATATGACCACCCGTATATTGCTCACTTCAAACCCGCTGGTAGTAGAGATGCGGACAGCAAACTTTACCAGATCGCGTTCTTCAAGATGGGGCATTACGCCTCGGAACTTTTCAAAATACATCACACGCTGTCGGCGGGCACTCGTACTCTCCTCCCATTTGAAGAGCAGGACCGCATCAGCAATATCTGCAAGTTCCCTTTCTTTGGAGGTATCAAGAATACCACGGCTGAGGAGAAGATAAAAGGTAATATTCCTCTGTTTTGCCACACGCTGTAACCCCACGAAGGAACCCCGTCAGGTTAGTCCAGAGAACCGGGGTATTGCACTGGGTTGCAATTTCGGTAACAGAATCCAGAACAACCAGGCTGTCTGGTGGTGCAGCTTCGATTGCTTTTGAAAGTCGGGACAAATATACTTTCATGACCCGACCGTGTCTGCATCCGGGTTTTGATATCACCTGTACTGTACCATTCGTCCGGAACTATGCTGCCGTCAAAATATTGATCAGACAGGTCATCAAAAAGGATCGTATCCACGAGTCCGTGCAAACCCTCAATATTCAACGAATTGAGTATCTCCTGCTTCACATCCTCTTTTAACCGGGTAAACGATATGTAACGGACTTCTTTTGGAACAATGACACCCTCAGGCGTACTTCCTTTGCGGGTGTTCAGAATATTAACCAGAGAACTGTATGTGAATTCATAATTGCCTGCCCCCAAATCTCCGATGAGAAGAATGACTGAGCCCTGGGGTACACCTCCATCGAGAATCGGGTCAAGGGATTCGATGCCGGTTGGCATCTTTTGTCTTTTCAATTCCTGCATAGGGGATCCTCTCTGATGATAACAACAAACATCGCAAGAGAGACTCTCGTGAGGATTTGTGATAAAGATATCTGTTTTTTTTAATCAGAAGTAGGAAAACATATAAAAATCAAAATGTGATGAAATCTCCCGTATTACACATACTTAAATAGAGGGATCTCCTGAATTATTAACCGGGAGAAATATAAAAATTAGGGGCGTGGAATGGTTACCTATGCAAAATAAAGACTTCTTTACTTCCAATAAAAAAATTCAAGAAAATGTAGAGATCGAACAGGGATCCGGTGTCGTATCCATAACCGGACCCGCCACGGAAAAAAAACCAGTCCCGTTACCGGACTCGAAAAATGATGCAAAACCTCCAGATCCCACATTCCGGCATTATTTTCATTTGCTGAAAAAAAAAGAGACAACACCTGTTATTGAATATGATTTTGAACGGGACGGGACTCTTGTTGAAGCACAGATCCCAACCGGTTATGAACAGATTGATCGTTACTGGGTTGAAAAAGGGCTCTCTCTTGTAATAATTGCTCGTAACAAAAAGACAGACCAGGAAGAATATCTCCTGTTTGAACCGGCACTATCTGAATTTGAATACGAGCTGCTTGAACGTCTTCACGAGGACCTTCGCGATGTCCTGATCCTGTCCTCAGATGAGATCAAAAAAGATCCCAAACGCATTCTCCTTGATAAAATACACGGCCTTATTGAAGATTATGGAACGACACTGGATTCCTCATCTCTTTTCAAACTCCAGTATTATCTGATCAGGAATTTCATCGGATGGTCCCGTATTGATGCCCTCATGAAGGATCCGCAGCTCGAGGATATTTCCTGCGACGGTGACAACATCCCGCTGTTCCTGTATCACCGTAAATACCGCAACATCAAAACCAATATCGCCTTTGAATCTGATGTCCTCTCCTCTCTCGCAATCGCTCTTGCACAACGTTCGGGGAAACACATCTCAACCGGCTCACCTATGGTCGATGCTACTCTGCCTGACGGGTCAAGACTGCAGTTGACACTTGGTACTGAGGTTACGACACGGGGGACTTCCTTTACGATCAGGAAATTCCGGGAAAATCCGTTCTCTCCGGTTGAGATGATGGAAAATGGTACATTCAATGCAGAGTCACTCGTATATTTCTGGCTTGCCATTGAAAACAACAAGAGCCTGATTTTCATTGGTGGCACTGCATCCGGAAAGACCAGTTCCTTAAATGCCGTCTCACTTTTCATCCCGCCGGTTGCGAAGGTCGTGAGCATCGAAGATACCCGTGAGATAACCCTCTATCATGATAACTGGATAGCAAGTGTAACCCGCGAGGCACTCGCTGAAGGAGGAAATGCCATAAGTATGTTTGACCTGCTGAAATCTGCCATGCGGCAGCGTCCTGAGTTCATTCTCGTAGGCGAAGTGCGGGGACCCGAGGCACAGACGCTCTTCCAGGCAATGAATACCGGGCATACCACGTTCTCAACTATGCATGCAGGAAGCGTTGATGCAGCCATTCATCGTCTTGAAAGTGAACCCTTGAATGTCCCGAGAAACATGCTCCAGGCTTTAAATATCGTGAGTGTCCAGGCATTGATTTATCGTGGGAAAGAACGGATCCGTCGTGTTCAGGAAATTGTAGAAATAGCCGGAATAGATCCATCAACAGGAAACGTGCGGGTCAATAACGTCTTTGTGTACGACCCGGTACGAGACGTGCTCAGTTATACCGGGCGGTCGCAGATATATGCTGATATTGCGGAAAAGCGGGGATGGACACGGGAACAGCTTGAATCTGAAATCAGCACACGCAAAAGTGTTCTTGTGGCAATGCAAAACCAGGGTATAAAAGACTATATTTCTGTTGCATCCCTCTTTCATTTCTATAACATTGATGCCCGGAAGGTGATTGCCAGTATCGCTGACCTGCGCAAGGTATTCCAATGAATGTAAGACATTACCTCAGGAAATGGATACAAAACGACCCTGTCCATTATTCCCTCCTCCATGCGGACCTGATATCAGTCAGGACAGGTCTGACGCTTGAGCAGTACTTATGGCGATCAATTAAGATCTCATTGATGGTGGGCTTTCTTTTTGCTCTCCTTGGATTTTTTCTGAGCAGTTCCCTGACACTGCAGATTCAGATTGGAAAAGTCGGCATCTATAATGTATTCAACATCCCGGTTCCCTCATCCCTGAGTACCACAGCTGGCACGGTATCTGTTCAGGTTTTTGCAGTGATCGTATCGTTCATCATAGGTACCTATATCGGTTACTCCCTTCTTTTGAGGATCCCCGGTATCAAAAAAAGAAACCGGGAGACCAAAATCAACCTAACTCTTCACAATGCAGTCGCGTATATGTACGCGATGCGAAGGGGTGGCGCTCAACTGATGACTATCTTCCGCTCCCTTTCAGATCGTGCAGATATATACGGAGAAGTTGCCCTTGATTTTCGCCAGATTGTCCGGGATGCTGATTTTTTCGGGTACGATATCGTTACTGCTATCCGGCATCTCGCTGATACCACTCCTTCCGAGAAGCTCAAAGATTTCTTGGAAGACCTGCTTTCTGTGATTGAGAGCGGCGGAAACATGGCAGAGTTCCTTTCCCTGCGGGTAAGGATGTACCAGGAAGAAGCACGTTTTGAACAGAAACAGTTTCTTACACTTCTCTCTATCGTGGCTGAATCCTATGTCACCCTCTTTGTTGCCGGGCCGCTTTTTTTGATTATCATCATGGTTGTAATGGGGATGATGGGAGGAACAGCGGTTCTTCAGCTGACCCTCGTGACATATATGATCATGCCTGTTGGATCCGTGATATTTATTCTTTTTATCCATCTCATCTCTGTCAATGATGAGAAGACTGAACGATACACCAAGACAACATGGCTTCGGACCTATTCAGAAGTCAACATTTACAAAAAAAACAATGAGGAATCTCTTTTCGAGCAACTGAAAAAATACGACCGGCTTAGGAATATTGTATATTTTATCCATCATCCTCTCGAGAGTTTTATTAAAAACGTCAATCTTACCCTGTATGTTACCATTCCAGTCGCAACTCTTTATCTTCTTATTGCCTTTTTACAGACGCCTCACTATACAGACGTTGAGATATTTTTCAGTGTCATCGATGATCATATCGTAATAGCACTTCTCATCGTGCTCATTCCCTACGCAATCTTTTATGAAATCTGGGCACGCAAAATACTCGGCATTCAGGAACTTATCCCGGATTTCCTTGAACGGATGGCCGGCATCAACCAGGTTGGACTCACTATTGCCCAGGCAATTTCTATCATGATCAATACCAATCTTGGGCTTATAAGCTACGAAATAAGGAGAATAAAAAGAGATATGGATTGGGGGGCGAATTTTACCGAAGCACTGGTAAGGTTTGAAGAGCGGGTCAGGGCACCTTCGATCGCCCGGACGGTCACTCTTATTACCAAGGCAAGCGAGATGAGCGGGCATATCGGTGAAGTCCTTTCGATTGCTTCCATCGATGCAAAAATGACCGAAATGCTGAAAAAAGAGCGACTTGCGGAGATGTTTATTTATACTGCTATCATTTATCTCTCATTTTTCGTATTCCTTTTCGTTGTTGGAGTCCTTACGATGCAGTTCCTTCCTGTCCTGGCTAATATCTCCACACAGGGGCTTCCTGAAACAGGAGCGCTTTCAGGAATTGGATCGATATCAATAGCGACCTTCGGAAGGCTCCTTTACCATGCATGTCTTGTCCAGGCACTATTCTCGGGGCTACTTGCCGGGCAGATGGGAGAGTCATCCCTTGCAGCAGGAGTCAAGCATGCATGTGTTTTACTTACGATATCTCTCGTGGTTTTTAATTTCATTCTTATCTGACCAGGCAGAAGAATAAAGGCAAAAAATACAAGATGGGAAAGAAAATACGTGTAATAGAATAAATTTTTATTCCAATCAGGTATCTTCCTTACCCTCGATCTCAATCGATTTTCCGGGGCATTTTATGAAGTCGATCTCGCTTTATGCGACTGGCTGAAGGGAAACAGGTGGTGAGAATCACGACTTTACTTAAAAAACAGAAAAGGTATGACCAGAAGGACTAACAGGGTTTTTGCAGATCTGTTCAGAAATTCTCTTTTTTTATCTCCTGATCTTTTTGGATAAAAGTTACTTTTGTATTCCGGCTTACCAGAAGATTATATGCATCGTGCGTTTTGTTATACCGGACCAGTACATTCCGTAATTCAAGGATTGATCCATACGGGGCAGACGTAATAAGGTCATTTTCCGGTGTGATATGATAGGAAGGCAACACTGCATATACCGGTGTTTTCGCTGTTCCGTCACAGAGCTTGAATACATGTGATCTTGCATCGCCCAGTTCCCCGGACATTTTCATACCGGCAACATTGATCCGTTTTCCGATATGCAGGTGGAGTTTGGATAAACGGAGAAATTTCGATCCGGGAGGCAAACGAAAATTCTCCTTCCGCATTCCATCCTTGCGCAGGATAGCATAACTGTATTTGATATCGTTGTTCACAAACCGGTAAGAATCCTCACAATGGGCAAGGGTCTCCATCAACCGGGATATCTTAATTGCAGGTGCAGTTTCAAAACTCCAGCAGCGTGGAGCAGTGCAGGGAGTCCCCCAGATAAAAGAACACGGGCTGAAGATCGATAACCCTTTGTTGTGTAACGCAGCGGTCAGCGATCGCATACGGGTTGCATTCTCCTCATCTGCAGGCTCGACGATCAGGATTGAGCCATCAGGAGCAAGCCGTCCGGAGATCTCTGCGACAAGGTCAGCCCTGACTTCCATGGTTGCATCCGGGAGTTCATTCAGGATATTGGAAAAGATCACAAGGTCAATTTTTTCTGGGAGTCGGGCAGGGTCCAGGGATCTGATATCTGTTTTGATCGGAGGTTTTATGGATACTCTGCCCCCTCTTGGCACGAACATATCGCGTAAATAGATAAATGCCTCGGCATGCTCATCAGATCTCTCTATTGAATAGATCGATGCCCGGGCATCATCAAGCCGTGAATAAAAATCAGCAATCGCGAGCGGGACAACACCCGGCCCGGTCCCGACATCGAGGATGTTCATGTTTTTTTTCAGCAGCCCGTCACGAGCGAGCTTCAGCAACAGATGCCCGGTCTGGATAAAATATACCGGGAAATGGTAGGCGAGATAACTGAGGACGCTATAGCCTTTTATGTACTGCAGGGACCGTTTGAGTGAAGGTTTCCAGTAATCATCTTTCTGGGCGACAATAGCCCGGCGGAGGCGTTCAATAATGACCGGATCATTCCAGTCCTTCCCGACTTTTTTTGTGATGTAGTTTTCAATCCCCTGTGCAAGGGGCGCTGGCAGCTCCCGTTGCGCAAAAAAATTTTGCTGCCGTCTGAATTCCTCCTTGTTCAGAAGATAGGATTGAGCAGGAGGGATACGAATAATCTCTACATCCCCGTTCCTTTTTTTTGCCATAAGTCCCAGAGCTGACAGCTCGGGTGAAATGACTCCCAGCAACTGGTCCACCGGCATCGGCTCATCGAGAGAAGGGATAATCTCTGACAGGAGAAATGCCGGTTTTTTTGCGGCTGCCTTTTTAAGGGTAAAAAGTAACTGATTTTCTGCCATTTGTTGCCGGTTACTTGGCGATGGGCGATATTACATCTTTGGATGCAGGTATTTTGGGCCGGATTATTTTTTATCCTGCGGCAGGATGATATACTGGATCTGCGAACATCCGGACGATCGTGAGGCTATGTGTGGCAGGTATTCGTTAGTCTTTATCGACGATATTGGCAACAGGTTCAGGGTATTCAATCCGATGATCGGGTCACGGTCACGGTTCAATATCGCGCCCGGGAATGAAATGCCGGTTGTCATCCGGAAAGAGGAAAATGAGTTAGCCATCATGAAATGGGGGCTCGTCCCTCACCGGGTTCATGACGAAGAGAAGGTAAAACCATCGATCAATGCACGTGCCGAAACCGTGTATGAAAAACCTTCTTTCAGAGATCTCATTAAAAACCAGCGCTGTCTTGTTCCGGCATCGGGTTTCTTTGAGTGGAAAAAAGAAGGCAGTAAAAGGATTCCTTTTTTCCTGCACCTGCCGGAAAGTCCGCTCTTTGCCTTTGCCGGGCTCTATGACTGCCGGGCAGATTCCCGGGGAACTCTCCACTTCTCCTATACGATCATCACCAGTGAACCGAATGCGCTGGTTGCAAAAATCCATGACCGAATGCCATCAATTCTCCTGCCGGAGAATGAAGATCGCTGGCTATCAAAAAACCCCCTGAACGCCGCAGAGCTCAGGGAAATTCTTACACCGTTTCCGGCAGAAAATATGGCGATGTATCCCGTATCCCCGCGTGTCAATAGGGTGGATGCTGACGATGAGCAGGTCATCCGACCAGTGATTTCTTTATTCAGCGAACTGACTCTTTAACGAGTGACTACGCATGCCTGACCATTGCCCGGGTGCTGCCAATATCAGAACGCCTACCCTGTCGATCAAAAAGTGTCCGCAATGCGGTGAGGAAGTAGAACTTTTCTCAAACGACATCTCCGTGAAATGCAGCGGGTGCGGTTTTGTTGTCTACAATGATATTGCATCCTGCGTCCAGTGGTGCAGACATGCAAAAGAATGCGTTGGCGAGGAAATGTACAACAAGATGATAGCACAGAAAGATGCTCCCATAAAGAGGAAGCAGGATATATGATAACCCCGAGAAACTGGCAGGAACCGATTTTTAGTACAGATGCGGATCGTAAAAATCATCTGCATGTGATGGGTTCCCGCATCAGAGCCCCTCAGCCAGACACGGCGGCCAGGGAGTTTTTTTTGAATTTTTTTTTTTGGTTTTTCGATCCGCCGCGGGGGACCCCCCTTCGGTAGCGGCGGTAGCCCCTCGTAAACGATAAACAGAGGGTCAACAATCCGGATATCAAATGAGAATCAACCGGTTTTCAAAGGGAAATTCAAAAAAAAACCTGAATATACTATACTGTTTCGCACCTGTATCCTCGCCCCCAAATGAGATGACTCCTGACCAGGTTCCACGTCATCATTTCTTTTAGGCACCGGGCAGATATGTCGGACAGCACTGCCCCTCTGGCATCTTACTCATGTTTTGCAAATTCTCCGGAACCCCAAACTGATTCTTTAAAAAAAGTCGATTAAGAAATTTCTCTCGTTTTTCAGACCGCCAGCATTCTCTCAATTGCCCTTCTGGCACGATGAGCAATCGCTTCCGGTACGGTAATACGGGGTTGCAGGTCGAAGAGCGCCTGCCGGACTTTTATCAGGTCCGTTTTTTTCATATTCGTACAGACGGCATCAGCTGATAACGGATAGCATTTCTTTGTCGGGCACTCTTTCCGGATACGATGAAGGATACCCGTCTCCGTTCCGATAATAAACTCTTTTTCTTTGGATTCGCATACATGCCTGATGATACCTGAAGTGCTCGCGACATGATCTGCCAGATCAATTACTTCCGGGCGGCACTCGGGATGCACCAGGATCACTGCATCGGGATGAAGAATGTGTGCCTTGTGCACGTGATCTGACGTTATCCGGTCGTGCACAATGCAGAAGCCTTCCCAGGGCAGAATCTCTTTATCGGTAAACCTCTGGGTATAGAGGCCAAGGTTACGGTCAGGAACAAAAAGTATCTGCTCTTCAGGTAAAGAGCTGACCACCTTCACAGCGTTCGAGGAGGTGCAGCAGATGTCACTTTCCGCTTTTACCTCTGCGGTTGTGTTCACATAGCAGACCACCGCTGCCTCCGGGAGCCGGGATTTCACGCGTTTCAATTCGTCTGCCGTGATCATCTCCGCCATCGGGCAGCAGGCATCGGGAGACGGCAACAGGACTGTTTTTTCCGGGGAGATGATCGCGGCGGTCTCAGCCATGAAATCAACACCACAAAATACGATAACCTCGCCTTCCATTGTGGCAGCTGCCCTGGACAGTTCAAGTGAATCTCCGGTGAGGTCAGCAATATCCTGCACATCTGCCGGCTGATAATTGTGCGCGAGAATAATCGCATTGCGGTCCTCTTTCAGCCGGAGAATTTCATTTCGGATTATCTCTGTATCATGCACAATGCACACTCTTGCCGTTGTAGCTGTTGATCTTGGAATCAACTCTGTGGTTGATGTAGAGAATTCGTTGCTCATTTTAAAAAAGTTATTATGAATACCGGTGAACTGTGGATCAGCGGGATGTTTATGAAACCTGCCCACAAATCTACAAAGTACTCTATGAAACTTATCCTTTCGGAAAAAGATGTACGGATTCTTGATCACAGCCCCGCGCCTGCCGACCAGATACTGCTCGAACAGGGAATAAATCCACTGGAGGTGATCATGTCCAGGAATGGCAAGCTGGTTTCTGAGGATACCATTATTGAATCATGTGATGAGGTCCGGGTCATCAGAATTGCACACGGGGGATGACAATTGCATAAAAACGAGGGGAAACCTGGCGGGCCGGCATGTTCCCTGTGCAGGGAACCGCCAGTTATTTACCTGCGTGAACGGGATCGCCACTTCTGCGGAGTCCATTTTATCGCTGATCTGGAAATGCGGGTTGCAGATACGATAAAAACCCGGGGGTTGATTGTCCCCGGGGATCGAATTGCGGTAGCCCTGAGCGGGGGAAAGGACAGTACCGCACTTCTGCTGCTGCTGCATCGTCTCCTTCTCCCGGGAGAAGGTGTCCGGCTTGTTGCCATAACCATTGATGAGGGGATTTCCGGCTACCGCGAAGAAACCATGCGTTCGGCAGAACATCTTACCCGGCGCCTCGGGATTGAGCACCACTGCATCTCTTTTTCCGCCCTGTTCGGATATCCCCTCGATGCTTTCCTTTCCGGCAGGGAGAGAGAGGCATGCAGTATCTGCGGCATCCTCCGGAAAAAAGCCCTGATCGTGGGTGCAGGACAGGCAGGGGCAACGAAGCTTGCCACCGGCCATAACCTTGACGATGAGGCGCAATCGGTACTGATGAATGTTCTCAGGGGTGATTTGAGGCGTCTTGTCCGGAATTCCGGTGTTGATTCCTCGGGGAAGTTTATCCCGAGGATCAAGCCGTTATCGCTGCTTTCAGAAAAAGAGATTGCTACGTATCTTATGCTGAGGGATGCGTGGAGCGAACTCCCGGAAGTGCCCGTATACCCGCTATGCGATGCGACGGGAGGTCCGTTCGATGTTGTCAGGTTTTGAATATAAGCACCCCGGCACCATGCTCCATATCATCAGAAGCAGAGAAAAGATCGAGCAGTCCTGTAAGGGTTCATTAAATGCTGAACCCATGCATTCCTGTCGCGAGTGCGGCGATCCCTGCAGCGGTGATCTCTGCCAGGTATGCCTGCTCCGACAGACGTTCACCCAATAAGACAGAATTATAATGGCGGGGAGCCGGTAATACGCTCCGGGTGGCTGTAAATGTTCAGTTTCCCCCCTCGGGCAAATCCGATCACGGTCAGGCCGGTTTTATTTGCAATATCGACAGAAAGTGTCGTAGTCGCACTTCGTGAAACAATGATGGGAATATTTGCAGTCAGGCATTTACGTACCATTTCTGAAGATATACGCCCCGATGATATCACATATGTCTTTGACAGGTCGATACCGTTCCGGAGTGCATGACCAATAATGCGGTCGACTGCATTGTGCCGCCCGATATCTTCTGCCACACTGATTACACATTCCGAATCAAGCAGGACAACCATATGGAAACCTCCGGTAGTACGGTGAATTTCTGAATCCAGGACGGATCGAAGTGCTGTGGTAATTGCTGCGGCACCGATCGAGAAATCAGAGTGGATCTTCGGAAGCTTTTCCACATCGATAAAGGATGTGCTCCCCCCACATCCGGAAAGAATCGTCTTTTTTGGCCCAAGCACCTTGAAGAGATTTTTGGTAATCACACTGATCCGGTTCTTCTCAATCCTGATCGACTCGATCTCGTCAATATTTTTTACAATCTGTTCGGTATACAGATAGCCGGTAACAAAGTCTTCCAGATTGACCGGGCTCATCATCGCCGTCATCGAGTGACGGCCGTTAATGAAAAGGGCAACGGGTATCTCTTCGACAACCTCATGTACACCGTGTTCAAAGAGGTCCCCGTCAACCCGCAGGCATGGCAGGCTGCGGTACATCGGGACAGTTTGCGACTTTTCTTCCGTTTTTCCATTATTGTTTTTTCGGATATTTTCCTGTTTCATAGAACCTCATCCAAACTTCCACTCCGGTAGCCCTCAAGATCCAGCGTGATATACGAAAAACCGATCATCTTCAGGTTTTTCACAACTGCTGCCCGTATTTCAAGCAATTTTTCCATCTCTTCCCGGCGCACTTCTATCCGGGCAAGAGTTCCGTGCAGACGCACCCTCAACTGCCCTAATCCCTGGCCTGCAAGGTACGCCTCACCCTCTTCAATCATCCGCAGTTTTTTTGGTGTAATTTCTTCTCCATAAGGTATCCGTGATGAAAGGCAGGCATCAGAGGGTTTGTCCCAGACCTGCGGACAGTAGGTATGTGCAATCTCCCGTATCTCCTGTTTGGTGATCCCTGATTCAATAAACGGATGGATAATCCCCTCTTCTGCAGATGCGACAAGTCCCGGACGATACTCTTCCATATCCGAGACATTTATCCCGTCAGCAATACAGGCAAGATCCAGTTCTTCTGCCTGCTGCCTGAGATACGCTGCGGAGATCTTTTTGCAGGAATAACAACGACTTGCCGGGTTCTTCCGGAATTCTCCATGTTCCATCAGGGATACCGGGATGATATTCAGCACAAGACCGAGATCATGTGCGATCTGGCGAGCCTGATCAACAGCCGCGCGTGATATCACCGGGCTGTCGAGGAGGACACATGCCGTGTTATTCCCCAGCACTTCTTTTGCGATCACGGCAAGGAGGGTACTGTCTACTCCCCCGGAAAATGCGACGAGCATCGATCCTCTCGCTGCGATTGTGCTTTTGAGAGCCCGGGTTTTTTCAACAGCATTCATGACGAAACCAGAATTATCGGGGATAGTAAAGAACAGTTGAAAAATTATGAACCGCAGCGCCCGGAAACGAGGCTGGCACACTCGCCCCCCTCTTCCCGCAACTGCCGGCAGATCCCGCAGATGCGTTCGACTACATTGATCTGTTTCCTGTCGATCAGATCCTTTGCCAGGTGTGCGATGGACTCCTTCACCTGGTCTTCAAACTCGATCCGGTAGCCCCGTTTGCCAGACAGGTATTGCGAGACCGCGGATGGAGCAATTTCCAGCATCCGCGCTGCTTCGACCTGGGAAACGCCGCCTCTGACGAGTTCCACCGCGATTGCTGCCCGGATTGCCGGCAGGACATCCCAGACTATCTTCTGACAGGGGGCTTCCATAAGATCACATCGTTTTAATTATCACAGTTGTCACATAATATATTGCATTCACAATTGTTATTTTATCATGAAACTACAACAATCTTCCTGAATCGCTGGACAAAGACCGGATCACCTGTCGTGCCATAACTGCCGGTATAGTCCAGGGTGATCTCAAGGGTGGAAAAGAATAATCCCCAGATCAACGCACATATTCAGGTACGAGGGAAAACATGGGAGTTCATCGCACAATCTACATGGATCACTCTGCAACCACATTCGTAAAACCTGAGGTTTTGGAGGTCATGATCCCCTACTTCTCGGAACATTTTGGCAATCCCTCCTCCCTTTACGGTATTGCCCGGTATGCGAAAAAGGCGATCGATACGGCGAGGGTGCAGACCGCGAGGGCACTGGCTGCTGACCCTGAAGAGATTTATTTTACTTCGGGGGGGAGCGAGTCAGATAACTGGGCAATCAAGGGAGTGGCCCTTGCAAACAGGAAGCGTGGAAATCACATCATCACGACACAGATCGAACATCATGCGGTGCTCCACACCTGCCGTTTTCTTGAAAAGGAAGGCTTTGAAATCACCTATCTTCCTGTTGATCACTACGGGTTGGTCAGTCCTGTCGATCTGGAGAAGGCGATCACGGACAAGACGATCCTGATCTCGGTTATGTATGCCAACAATGAGATTGGAACGATAGAACCTGTTGCGGAACTCGGCCTGATCGCCCGGAAGCACAAGGTGTATTTCCACACCGATGCGGTACAGGCTATCGGGAATATTCCGATCGATGTGAAAAGTCAGAACATCGACCTGCTCTCACTCTCTGCCCACAAATTCTTTGGTCCGAAAGGGGTCGGAGCACTGTATATCAGAAAGGGGGTGCGGATCGGGAACCTGATTCATGGCGGAGGTCAGGAGAGCAACCGCCGTGCGGGTACGGAAAACAGTGCAGGTATTGTCGGTCTGGGTAAAGCGATTGAACTTGCCACTGCGGATATCCCGGGACATAACGCGAAGGTAACAGCTCTGCGTGACCGTCTCATCAGCGGCGTCCTGGAACAGATTCCTGACTCCCGCCTCAATGGCCACCCGGAGAAACGCCTGCCGGGAAACTTCAATGTCAGCTTTGAGTTTATCGAAGGCGAATCGATGCTGTTATGGCTGGATGATGAGGGTATCTGCGCATCTACGGGAAGTGCCTGTACATCCGGTTCCCTCGAACCCTCGCATGTGTTGCTCGCGACAGGCCTCCCTGTAGAAATATCGCATGGATCCCTCCGGCTCACGCTGGGTGATACAAATACAGAAGAGGAAGTAGATATTGTGCTCGAGACTCTTCCAAAGATCGTAAAAAAACTGCGGGACATGTCCCCACTCTCCCGGAACAACGGGAAGAAGGGAGGATGCGATGTATAGCGAAACAGTGATGGATCATTTTAAAAATCCCCGGAACGTGGGGGAGATCGAGAACCCGGATGGAGTCGGTGAGGTCGGGAACCCGGTCTGCGGGGACATTATGAAGATCTTTCTGAAGATTGATAACAACGTGGTAGTGGACGCGAAATTCAAGACATTCGGTTGCGGGGCAGCGATTGCCTCGAGCAGCATGGCAACTGAACTTGTCAGGGGGAAAACGCTGGATGAGGCATGGGAGCTCTCGAACAAGGCAGTTGCCGAGGCGCTGGACGGGCTGCCCCCTATCAAGATGCACTGCTCTGTGCTTGCCGAGGAAGGTATTCACAAAGCGATCAATGATTATCGAGTGAAGAGGGGACTTGAACCATGGGTCGAGAAAAATCCCCATTCCCATGATCATACTGAAGATCTCACCTGCGATCATTGAGCAGGAGGGTAAGGATAATTCAGAATTCCGGTGAACGATGTTTTCAGAACGCGAACGCGAACGATACAAACGGCAGATGATACTCTTTGGAGATGAGGGACAGGAGCGGCTCAAAAAAGCGCATATTTTCATTGCAGGCGCCGGTGGTCTCGGATCACCGGTCTCAATGTATCTTGCCGTCGCAGGTATCGGAACAATAACGATCGTCGATATGGATGTGGTTGACCAGACGAACTTAAACCGCCAGATCCTCCACTTCGAGCGGGATATCGGCAGGAAAAAAACCGTTTCAGCTGCAGAGAAACTCAGAGAAATAAACCCGGATATAACGGTACATGCCATCGATGTGAAGATCGATGAAACCAACGCTGCCCCTCTTGTGGGGGGAGCTCATGGTATTGTGGATGCCATGGACAACTACCCGACCCGCTACCTGCTCAATGAAGTTGCAATCGCAAAGAATATCCCGCTTTTCCATGGGGGTATCAGGGGATTTTACGGGCAGGCAACTACGATCCTTCCCGGCATTACCCCATGCCTGAAATGCATCTTTCCCAAGGCACCTCCCCGGGAGGTGTTCCCGGTTGTAGGCGTTACTCCAGGAATTATCGGTATTGTGCAGGCTAACGAAGTGATAAAGTACCTGCTGCGCAGTGGTGAACTGCTAACAAACCGGCTTTTCATCTGGGACGGGATGCAGTCCCGCGCTGAGGAGTGTGTCGTGGAACGCAACCCTGACTGTAAAGCCTGTAGTGGTGTAGTAACGAAGAGAACAGCGAGGACGAAGGAATGACCGTTAAAATCCGGTTTTTTGCACGGTTCCGCGAATTGCTTGGAACTGATATTATAACAGATGTGGAAGCAGGAACCACGTTTCCGGCATTGATCACCACCATCGCAAAGAAAAATCCAGAGGGATATACTGCCATCTTTGATGAGAAAGGCGCCTTTCGCGAGTTTGTGATACTGATGAAGAATGGCAGACGGATCGATATCGCTGACGCGGCAGAGACCCCGGTTGTTGATGGCGATGATATTGCGGTTTTCCCGCCGGTTGCAGGAGGATAATCAGGTTGAATTATGATCTCGATCCAGACAGAGGATGTCGATATCGGGGCCTTCATCATGGCAGCGAAGGAAAAAGGAACGGGTGCCGTGGTTGTCTTCGATGGTATTGTCCGTGATGATGATATTACCGAGATGGAACTGGAGGCGTATGAGGATGTCGCAAAACAGGAACTGATAAAAATTGCCAGAGACGCGACTGAGCAGTTCCGGCTCCTGCACGTTGATATTATTCACCGGATAGGACGGCTTGCCGTGGGAGAGAATATCCTGATTATCATTGTTGCCGCAGGGCACCGGAAAGAGGCATATGCCGGATCCCGGTTTATTATTGAGGCGATCAAAGCCGGGGTCCCGATCTGGAAGAAGGAGCTGACGAAAGACGGGGGACGCTGGGTACCGGGTGAGCATGGGCATGGGACCCGGAAAACCTCATGATCACGCCGGATTTTCAAGTGGATCCCTATTTTATCTACGGAATGAACCCAGACCGCAACAAAAGATAATCTGCTGGCGGCTCCTATCCGCGGCTTAATGAATCTCAACGATGCATACAAAAAGTGAGGATTTTTGTATGGATACCAACCCGATGGAATTGTTCCAGAAAGAAGCACCCGAGGTCGCAGCCGCATTCAATAACCTGATCCAGACACTTGTGGCATCCCGGGGACTCGACCAGAAGACCAAACAGTTGATCTATATAGCCATGAAAGCCTCACTTGGAGACGATATGGCGGTCAGAGCTCATGTTCCTATGGCCAAAGCTGCTGGTGCGACCAGGGAAGAGGTGGTTGATGCCATTCTTATGACGCTTACTGTTTCCGGGATCCGGGGTGTTGTGCATTGTCTTCCCGAAGCGGTGAGGCAGTTTGAAAAATAGATCCTTAAGCAATGATGCAATTCGAAAAAAGGAATTTCTGTCCGGAGAAACGACCCGAATCGATTGAGTGCACATTCAAACAAAGGTACTATATGAATGGTTCCCGCATCAGGGCCTCCGAGGTACGGCGGGTAAGGTGCCTTTTTGGATCGTTCAGTCTTTTGTTTCGCCCCGGGGGCGCCCTGTTCCGGGATGGCGGCAATCATTTAGTAACCGGGTGGGCAGGAAAAAACATGCATGAATTGCCGAATCCTATGGTTTTTCACAGGAAATGTTAAAACCCGTACCCCACAGGGATTCCACTCCTCCGCTGTGGTTCCCCGGATACGATAACCCGAACAGACAATACAATATCATCGTAACTAATCAGAGAGGTGGCGTGGCGGACATGCACTGTCCATCCGGCATCTTACCCGTGATTTTTATTTTTTTGCAGGCATTAGGAATTCTCCCGGGCCCGGAATTTCTTTTTTTATTTCCTTTTTAGTGCCCTTAAACCTGATCCAGGCTCCCGAGACGCCGGCATGCCTCCTGCAGGGTTTCATCTTTTTTTGAAAAGGTAAACCGGAGCTTTGACTGCCCCCCGTTTTCATAAAATGAGCTGCCGGGGACTGCCGCAACACCAATCTTCTCAACAAGGAAGCGTGCAAATTCGGTATCGATCATGCCAAACCCGGAGATGTCTGTGAGGATATAGTAAGCCCCTTCGGGTAACTGGCACCTGAACCCGGCCTTTTTGAGCCCTTCAAAGAGAATTTCTCTCTTACGGTTATATTCCCCGGCCAGTTCATGATAGTAGGATTCCGGCAGCATAAGTGCAGCAACACAGGCATGCTGCAGCGGGGCAGGAGCTCCGACCGTCAGGAAGTCATGAATCTTCCGGACTCTTTCGGTTATATCCTTGTGTGCGAGTGCATACCCCACACGCCACCCGGTAACACTATAGGTCTTGGAAAAACTTCCTATGGTGATGGTCCTGTCCTGCATCCCTTCAAGCGATCCCAGAGAAACATGGTTTTTCCCGTCATAGAGGATATGTTCGTAAATCTCATCGGTAATCGCGATTACATCATATTCTGTGCAGAGTTCGGCGATGAATGCGAGTTCTTTTTTTGAATAAACCTTACCTGTCGGATTGTTGGGAGTATTCAGGATAATTGCCCGTGTTTTTCTGGTAAATGCGGATTTCCAGGCTTCCTCATCAAGAGAGAAATCATCGTTCAGCGGAACAAACCGGGGTACTGCCCCTGAGATATATGCATCAGGACCATAATTTTCATAGAATGGTTCCGGTACGATGACTTCATCCCCATGATGAATAATGGCAAGCATCGATGCCATCATCGCTTCAGTTGAGCCGCAGGTGACCGTAATTTCAGTTTCCGGATTAAATTCCATGGTATTGTATTTTTTTACCTTATGGGCAAGGGCTTCGCGAAGATCCTTTGCTCCCCACGTGATTGCGTACTGGTTGAGGTCATCCTGCACCGCTTCACACGCTGCCTTCTTGAGTCCGGCAGGGCAGGGAAAATCAGGAAAACCCTGCGCAAGGTTGATCGCACCAAACTGCAGGGAGAGACGGGTCATTTCACGTATGACCGATTCAGTGAAGTGATCTGCCCGCGAAGGATTATTCGAAAAAAATCCCTGAGCAGAATTTTTCATCGAAGGGGAAAACGCACCCGGATGTACAGATTTCATCAGCTAGACGGTTTGTTTTCCAAGAAATAATAATGAGATGTTGCTTCACGGGCAAAGAGGCAACTCTTCTCCTCTTAAGAAGAAGACCTTACCCTTCACTGGCAATTATCCCGGCGAGTGCATGGATTTCATCGATAAACGCAGACTCACCTGCCAGAAGCCGGTTGACTGCAGGTTCGAGGTGGATAATTTCAGGATCAAAACGTAAAAAAATCATGCGGGAAAATCCAGATGAACCGCCCATCCTCTCACGGATTTTTTCTGCTTCCTCCTGATTACCCACTCTGTTCACAACCAGGATGATCTGTTCAATCCCCAGCTGCCGGGCAAGTTTTGCCGACTCCTTTGCAACGGAAAGTGCATTGTATGACGGGTCTGCAACGACCAGTGCGCAGGAAAAACCGTCAGCTACGGCCCTGCCGAAATGCTCCATGCCCGCGGGTGTGTCAAGCAGGATCACCTCATCTGGAAGAACCCGCATGTGACGAAGAATCGCAGCAAGAAGTGTATACTCGGGGCAGAGACAACCGCAACCAGCCTGGCTGACGCCTCCCATAACGAGAAGTCGCAGGTTTTTTGAGAGGGTGACCGAGAACCGGTCGATGACATCACTGACATCGGGATTGAGGGTAATCAACCCCCCGGGTGAAATACCCGGGCCGGCACCGGTTTTTTCCCGGAGGTACTCAGTACTCTGCGAGACCGGTATAATCTTCTCTGCTTCCTGTGGCAGGATCCCCAAAGTAACCGCGAGGTTCTGCTGGGGATCACCGTCAATGGCAAGCACTCTCCTGCCCTCCTTTGCGAACAGGTGGGAGAGAAGGGCGGTGATCGTGGTTTTACCGACCCCACCCTTTCCGGTAATTACGATCCGGATTCCCGTCCCGCTCAATTGAGAGAGTTGATTTTTTCCTGCCAAAGGTGCGCGGTCTGCTATCAGGTTCACACTTAAATCCCGAGTTCAGTTCGCTTGCGTTCGATGTGATCTGAAATGAGTACAGACGCCTTGACCGGGTCTGGTTCAACGGCGAAGCTCGCGTTTACCGCACCTTTCAGCCCCTCTGTCAAGAGAGAAACGACATGCGGGCTCCCCGAAATATGCGGCATAACGCCAAGCACAGTATAGACTCCGGATGCAACGAAGTAGGCACCGATTGAAACCGCCTTCTGTGAATACCATTCGGGTGCAGCCCCTGCAATCGGCAGCTTGTGGATCGGGACATTGAGCGCATTACCGAGTTCCGCAGCCAGAACGAGGATGCGGGAATTGTCGACGCACGATCCCATGTGGAGCACCGGCGGGATCTTGAGAGACTCGCATACTGCCCTGAGATCATCTCCTGCGAGTGATGCAGCTTCCGGACGGAGAAGCCCTGCTTTTCCTGATGCGATTGCAGCACAACCGGTCTCAACACAGAGGATATTTTTCTTGATCAGTTCCTTTGAGAGCATCACATGTCCGTAATCGTGCTTTATATGGGGGTTGTTGCACCCGACAATACCAACCGCTCCCCGGATCTTTCCGGCGGCGATAAGATCGATCAAGGGCTTAAACGATCCTCCGAGTGCATTCTTGATAGCCTCATTGGAGAAACCCGTCATAACCGGTACGGGTTTTCCCGGGATCAGTACACGCTGCTGATTCCTGTTCTTGAAATTCTCCACTGCCATCCGCACGATTGCTTTTGCGGTGAGGTAAGCATTCTCGGCGTGGAAGTCAAAGAAGTATGAGCCGGGGATCGCGGCCTTCGAACTGGTTGATATAATCAGGGTATGGTAACAACTTGCAGTACGGGGAAGCGACGGGAAGATGCACTGGTAGTCCACCACCATTGCCTCAAGGGCACCGGTTGCGATGATCAGCTCCTGATTGAGATGGTTTCCCGTCATAGGGATACCTTTTCTCATCATCAACTCGCTGCCTGTACAGCACATCCCGACCAGATTGATCCCTTTTGCACCGTATTTTTGCGCAAGGGCTTTCATCTCCGGGTCGGCCACTGCCTTTACGATCACTTCAGAAAGGACAGGGTTGTGGCCATGGACAGAGATATTCACGTGGTCTGCTTTCATGACCGCAAGGTTCATTGTAGAGCTTTTTATTGTCGGTGTACCAAAAAGCACATCTGAAATATCAGTCCCCATCATTGACCCGCCCCAGCCGTCCGAAAGGCTGCAGCGGAGACCCTGCAGGAGCATGCCGGTGTAATCTGCCCCGACACCCATCTGGACCCGGTGCATGCAGTCAACTACTTCGCGGTCGATGCCCCGCGGGGTGATCCCGAGTTTACTCCAGATATCCCGTGTTGCCTTTGGAGCACGGTTGAGGAACTGGAGCGTGTTTTTTACCATCCCGTACTCTGCGAGCATGGCAAGACCAAGTTCGGCGGCGAGCTTCTCTGTCGTTTTTCCCTCAGTCGAAATACCAAATTCAACTGAGATTTTCCGGAGTTTCTCCGGGTCAGCAATACCATAATCCTTGGTCTTTCCGGTCCCGACCAGGTACAGGGTCTCTACGATATCCCTGCCGTGATCTGAGTGAGCCGCCGAACCGGTTGCGATCGTGTCAAGCAGGTTGCGGGCAACGATCAGGTCTGCATCGGCACCACAGACCCCACGGATGCGATGGGGGGGAATGATACGACAAGGGCCCATTGTACAGCGGGCACAGGAGAGTCCCGCTTCGCAGTACTTGCAGGGAGGCTGCTGCATCTCGAACCGGTCCCAGACCGTTTCGTGGCCTTCCTTCATGGTCATTTCGAGAATCGGTTTTGCGTTCTCATCGATCGTTCGTGCTTCTTTTTTCTGCTCGATTAATGCAGGGTTCAGAAGTGCCATGCGGGCACGGTCAAGTTCGCATACATCAAGCCGTTCCTGGATCATTACAGGTTTCGGTTCGTCAGTCATATCGTATCATTCCATTGGCCATTTGATAGATGGTAATCCGTTCATGAGGTATATATTCCATTGTATAATGGTACTTTTTACCCAGCTTTAAGCAAAATACTCTTAATTTGTGAAAACTTCGGAAAAAAGGGATAAAAGGCACTGCAGAATACCTGGTCTTCCATAATGAAATAATAAGCAATGGTCCGATAAGGGGGGACAGGATCGGTCCACATACCGCTCTGCGCTCAGAGCGAAGATGATATCTTATCCGTTCGGGTTTTGTATTCGGGAGGAATCACATTCGGTAGAGAAAAAATCCCCGTAATCTTTAGCTTGTTACAGCATTTCCGATGAAAATCGTATTATTCAGTAATCATAGGGGGAATGTTACGAAAGTCATGTATACCCTCCTCTCCCAACCGCTTTGTGTCTGTATAATCAAGGTGTTGTCAGGATTGCGATTCGAAACTTCGTATCATCTCAGCATTCAAAGAGCAGGATTTTATATCCGGTCAACAGCAGGGCAACTGGATCATCTGCCAGATTACCGATCGGGGCCGCCAGGCACTTGAGTAAACTGAATTCCCCGGAAACAACCGGGGCAGAGTGTAGTATATGTTCGGATAACTCGTGATGGTGCGTTTAAAGCCTGTTTTTTCGATTTTGCGAATTTAAACTATATAAATAACCTCTCAATTTAACAACATTTATCTTCTACCCCTCTGAACTCCCTGTTAATCAGGTTTAGTTTATTGGTGCATCCCATGCTTGATGAACCCTTACGGATTCTCATTGCCGCTCTCATCTGCTGGCTCAACTTCATGACGGTTGATCTGATCTTTAAACTGCCACAGAGTGGTGGAGTAAGTGGTGCTACCGCGATTGCAGAAGAAATTGAGAAAGGCGGCGGGGACCTGAACGGGGGTTATATGATGGGCAATATCGTGTCCTCGCCCGATGCATCGGCAGGAACCCTCCTTGCGAGCTGCGGGGTATATTGTGCAGGCCTGCCCGGGGGTCTTTTTGCAGCCTTGCTCGTATACATCGGAAACCGGATTTGTTACGATCCCGGTTATGCCGGGACAACAGGGTGTATCACTGCCACCCTGATCGTGTATGGGGCAGTCCAGTCGGGCTGGTTCTTAGCCTCCGATTTCATCGCCGGCATGGTGATTGCCATCCTTACTATCCAGGGAATATCGTCCGTTTATGCCAGCAGGCTTATTGCACGGTTATGGAAGGTACGGTGCCGGTTTATTCCGGAGGATAAACCATGATTGCGATTTATGTCTGTGCCGGAATCGCAGTTTATGCGGCAATCCGGGTAATCGTAGAGCGCAATACCATGCGAAAGCTGCCGTTCCTCAATGTCGTTTCGTTTGCTGTTACC
The DNA here is from genome assembly GCA_963815395.1 of uncultured Methanoregulaceae archaeon. Classification (GTDB taxonomy): domain Archaea; phylum Halobacteriota; class Methanomicrobia; order Methanomicrobiales; family Methanospirillaceae; genus Methanoregula. Next base: position 28,044 of record CAWFHC010000012.1, on the reverse strand, counting down.
GGAATCATCGCTCTCCTCCTCCCGCACCCTATTACCATAGCAGCAGCAGCTGCATATTTTGTCGGATCTACGCTTGAATCAAATGCGATAGCAAGCACATGGGCGGGGGGTAGTAAGAAACCATGAATGATATCGTAATGGTTGCGTCAGGTATACTTATCCTTGCAGGAATGACTGCAGCAATTTTCAACCGCGACCCTTTCGACAAACTTATTTCGCTTTCGGTTCTCATCGCCGGAGTATTCCCCTTTATCGTTGAACGTGGTTTTCTCGATGTTGCCATAGCTACTGCGCTAATCGCCCCGCTCTCTACGATATTTACCCTGATGGTCTGCCGGAGGGTTCAGGTTTGACCGTTGAACTCTACTCTCCTGAATTCGTTATCGGGCTTCTTGTCCTGTTCGTAGGAACTATCGCAGCTGCATTTCCCAGGCCAAAAAATTACCTGACTCAGCTGATCAATCTTGAAATCCCGGGATGGGGACTCCTGCTGGTCATGCTTCATTACAATGAGGCGCTCGCGCTCTTTACCTTCGCCGCAGTCTCAGTTCTTTCGACATATATCTTTGTACGCGTCATGCAGAAGAAGGAGGGTATCGGATGATACGGCGGATCTCACACTTCCTGTGCAATTATGAAAATATTGTTCCGCTGTTTGCCGGAGCCTGTGCACTTATTTTTCTTGCCGGCATTCTCATGCTGCCCCTCAATTACGAGCAGAACCAGTTGTATCCCAAAACCATTGACCGGAACACTCCCTTGATCCGTACGATCGGGGTGGGCCACCTTTTACCCAGGTTACCATCCATTCTCAATACCCTGATAACTCACCCACGGCCGGACTGGTTACCTCGTATCTCACACCATTTTCCCTCTTCCTTGCTCAGACATCACAGCACCTCGGAACAACAATTGTCGCACACCCGGGGGGAATTATTGATGAGATCCTGTATAATACCCGGGGACTGGATACGGTTGTTGAACCAACGATACTGCTGATCGCATTTGCCATCGCATCATACCTGTACAGGAAGGTGGAATGATGTGGGACCAGTACAATATCGGGTTGCTGGTTATCCTGATCTCAGGAGTAATCGGATTTCTGGCACTTGCTATCGAAACCGATGACCTGCACCGGTTATTACTCCTTGACCTCGCTGAGATTACGACACTGGGTGTTATTGCCCTGCTGGGCACTGACCTTGCAGAAGCACTCGTCCTTCCCGGTCTGACTGTTGGGATTGCAGAACTCCTTGCTCTGTCCCAGATTTACATCACCAAAGAGCGATTAAAAGAACGACCGGTCAGGGGACTGAATATTGAAGTGATCCAGAAAGCGGATGCACCGATGATAATCTCGGTAATTCTGGTTGTATACGGATTGCTGCTTTCAGGATTTACCGGAGGAGGGGTTGCCGGGCTCGGGCTTGTGTTCTACTTCATGTCAAGGGGGTACAAGGAGAACCTGAATATGCTCGAGATGGCGAGCGGGATTTCATGGGCAATCTGGATCTTTGCTTTCTTTATCTTCATGTTCATGCCGCAATACTGGTTTGTCGCTCTTATGCTGGCTGCAGTGGGCATTGTGCTGAAAGTAACCGTCAAAATGTCTCTTGTCGGGACCATGTGGGGGGAGAAGCATGATTGAGTTTATCGGCGGTACACCTTACTATATCCTTGAGTTTGGCGATGAACTTGTGTACTTCACACCCTATACGATAACGCTCTTTTTACTGGCACTGACTTTTACCGTCCTGGTGATAATCAGCCGTCCGGAAAAACAGGTGGATATTGCCTTCGGTGGTGATGCGTACCGGACCAAGGATATCAGTCTCTCCGAAATGCGGTTCCGTCGCTTCATGGCAATCGCCTGCGGTCTTGCCTCAATGGGTGCAATGGTGACCGGAGATATCTTCAATTTCACACTCTTCACCGCAATGGTCGGCATTACGAATGTCGGCATTGTGGCAGCAGTAAAAAGCCAACATGTTCAGGAAGCCGCGTACCAGTACGGACTTGTAGCCCTGTCGGCAACGGTACCGCTCTTCGCAGGCGCAGCACTCTATGCAGCATCGACCGGCTCGCTCTCTATGGTAGAGCTTATGAGTGGAACGCTTCCTCCCGTCCCTCTGATAGCAAAAGCCCTGCTCGTGATTGGAGTAATTGGCGAGGGAATGGCCCCGTTCTACGCAGCCAAAGCTGAGATGTTCCGTGCCCCGGGAGCCCCCTACGTGATCATGTGCTCGCTTTCTTCGCTCCTGATATTTTTGCGTGTCATCGAGGTCGTAATGCTTGGGTGATGAGAATGAAGAAACGAACAGCAGCATGGATTTTCTGGGTGGGTGCGGGTGTCTGCGTGATTACCTCAGGGTTATACTTCACGGGGATGATACCGCTCTCTGTCTGTGCGGCGGTGCTTGTTCCTTCTTTCCCCATCACGGTCCTGGCACTCTTTTTCTGGTGGATGGCAGGACAATCCGGAGGTGACATCCCGTTCATCGGGTACTGATATGATCGCAGAACTTGTTCTTGCCACCTTGTTTGGCCTCCTCCTTCTGGGAATCCACCGTAAACTGATTGCCCGGATCCAGCGCCGGCCCGGGCCGCCTGTCTGGCAGGAGATTCTGCATATGCTAAAGTTCTCTTTCAAGACCACCTGGATCCCCATAACCGCGAGCCAGACCCTGTTTGTAGCTGTTGTACTCATTGCCATCGGCATCTGGACTGCGGCATTTTATGTGCTCGTCAGTGGCGGGAGCCTGCTCGTCATCCTGGGGATCTATATGGTCCACAAGATCGTAGAACACGGTTTTGGACTCTCTTCGGGATCTCCCTACGGTAAGTACGGAGGTGTCAGATCGGTCATCTCAGCGGCATCAGAGATTCCCCTCTTTGTCAGTGTCGCCGTGATTGCAGTCTACACACAATCGCTGGATCTCAGTTCCATCATGCAGTACCAGCAGGTGAATGGCCCTCTGCTCATTATCGCGTTTCCCGCAGCCTGTGCGATGTTCCTTGTTATTCTCTCCAAGATGCCCTTTGGCCCCTTCTCGATAGTTGAGGCGAAGGAACTGGTGAGCGGGTACAAGACAGAACACTTCGGGATCTGGCGTGCCGGGCTGGAGATTTGTAACGGCCTTAAAACATTTATCCTGCTTGCAACGTTCCTTGCGGTATTTATCGGGCCGCTGACCCTGCCCTGGCTGATTATCGGTATGGTACTTCTCATCGTGCTCCTCGCTTTTTCCTGTGCGATTACGCCGATGATGTCCCCCTTCGATTCAGTAACCATCCAGGTAATGGTAACCGGACTGATGCTGGTTTATGCAGCAGTTGTCCTGGTGGTGCTCACATGATCCGCGAAGCAATACTTTTCGGAGGCGTGCTGTATATTCTCATAACAATTGCCCAGATTATCGACCGCCCGTCGATATGGGCTGAAGGGATTCTTGTTGCAATTATCCTTGCCATCGCCACGGTTTATTACTTTATTAATGATGAACACCGGCTCCATACAGCAGAGATCGTTGCACTCTGGGCAGCAGTCCTGTTATTCATGGTCTACACCCTGTTCAAGTACGGTGGGGTGCTATGACCACCTATCTCTACGAAAAAGATCTTGTGCCCCAGAAATACCGGATTCTGGTAGCCCAACGGCATGATACTCTGGTCCGGAAGATTGCTTGGGAACTCGATATTCCGGTCCAGGAATTACGAAGATACCTGATCGATCATCTTGACATGATCCTGCTTGAAAACCTCCCGGCGCGTGCTGAGATGGCTGATTCTTTTGCGGACCAGGACGATCCTGTTTCACGGGAACTGGGACGGGAGAAATATACCCGTTATCTTCAGATTCTTTCCGATGCCGCAATGGAATCCATTTTCCATGCAGTAAGCGACCGTGTACGTACAGGTACCCCCGTAAAAGATGCCATCGCGTATGGAAGAGAAAAGATACGGGAGGAATTACGAAGATGACCCTTCTCCAGCGGATAAAAAACAAGGTCAGGGCACGGTCGATTCATGTGGCTTATGTCGATGTCGGTTCGTGCAACGGTTGCGATATCGAGGTTCTTGCCTGTCTCGCCCCCCGGTATGACATCGAACAATACGGCATCTTTGTCCATAATAACCCGCGTGAGGCAGATATTCTCCTTGTCATCGGGGCTTACACTCCCGGGTGGGAGGAGAAGCTTGCGATGGTCTGGGAGAAGATTCCGGATCCCAAGGCAGCAGTTGCAATTGGTAACTGTCCAATCTCCGGGTGCGTGTTCGATCGAAGAGGATCTTTTGTTGATCCGCCGGTAAAAAAGCATATCCCAATTGCAGCCGAAGTGCCGGGCTGCCCGCCCCGCCCCACCGAGATCCTCCAGGCGATCCTTTCGGTGCGGGATTCGGTCTTTGCCAACTGGGAGGAAAATCATCCATGAAGCGGACTGTGGATGTCAATATCCCTCTGGGGCCGATTCACCCCTGCTTCAAGGAACCGGCCCGTCTCAAATGCGAGGCGAAAGGAGAACGCATTGTCGCTGCCGAAGTTGAGCTCGGGTACATGAAGAAGGGGATTGAGCGGATCATGAAAGGACGTCCGTGGCAGGAAGTCATGTTCCTTGCTGAGCGGGTCTGCGGGATCTGCTCGGTTATTCACAATATGGTCTTTATTGAAGCAATGGAACAGATCAGCGGCATTCCGGTACCCCCAAGGGCAGCGTACCTCCGTGTGATAGCAAACGAACTCGACCGTATGCAAAGTCATCTTCTTGCCAACTTTTCGTACTGCTACACTATCGAGCATGAGACGCTGGGGATGTACCTGCTTGACGTGCGGGAGCTGGTGATGGATCAGCTTGAACTCCTGACAGGTGCCCGCGTAACCTGTGCATACATTATTCCCGGAGGTGTCCGGTGCGATATCGCTGGTGAGGATACAGAATTATTAACGAAATCTCTCGACCGGATTGAGCAGGATCTGCGGAGGTATGCCGGGATGTTTTCTGACGGACCTATGATTGCACTGCGCAGCCGGGGGATCGGTTTACTCACCCGGGAGGCAGCACAGCGGGCGCATGCTGTCGGCCCTACCGCCCGGGCAAGCGGGATCCCTGTTGACTGCCGGCTCAATCATCCTACCTACCGGCAACTCGGGTTTGCACCAGTACATCGTGCGGATTGCGATAACTTTGCCCGCGTGATGGTCCGGTTCGATGAGGTCTTCCAGTCCATCGGCCTTATCAGGAAATGCCTCAGGGATCTTCCCGCAGGAGTCATACGGGGCGGCGGTGTCTGCACTGCGGGAGAAACAAGATATAGCGGCGAGGCCCCCCGCGGGGAGCTGACCTATTTTATCAGGAGCGATGAATACGGACGGATCATTGATATCCAGATACAAACCCCGTCCATCATGAATATCGAGGCCTGCTGCCACGAGATGATCATAGGTGCAGATTCGATCGCTGACGTCACGTCAACGTTTGTCTCGGCAGATCCCTGCATTGCATGCACGGAGCGGTAAAATGGGTATTTCTCTGATCTGGTACCTGAAAGAGTTCTCACGCAGTGAATGGGTTAAAAAGTTCCTGTTTGCAAAGACCGCTCCGCTCGTAACACCGTCTTATTTCCGGGGATTCCCTGAACCGACGGGAAAGGCCTGCCAGCATGCTCTTTTCTGTATGATGGCCTGCCCGGCACCCGGAGCAATCGAGGTGGTCCATGCTGACGGTGGCTGGATGCCCCGGATCCACAAAGGGCACTGCATCCGCTGTGGACTATGTGTTGAAGCCTGTCCTCATGGGGTTTTGAAAAGCGGGAGGATCCTCGAGACTATGGAACGGGAAGGCACGTCTCTTGTTTTTTCATTTCGTGTTGTCATCGACCCGGTGCTCTGTACCGGTTGCGGGAACTGCTGCACGTCATGCCCTGTCAACAAGGTTGCCGATACCCAGATGGGCGCCGGGGGACATTCTTCAAACGACGAGGTCATTATGAAGGTGCAGGCGGGAGATATCGTGGTAATCCACGAGGAAAAATGTACCGGCTGCAAGACCTGTGAGGGTTCATGTCCGACCAATGCAATCCGTATTGCCCGGATTCTTGAAGGATGCCAGCAGCCTGTTAAGGAGGGATTGCAGTGAAATGCGTCCTTAACACCGGGCGCTCCGTGCCCCAGGGTGCTTCTGTTGAACATAAGGGATCAGAAGAGTACCGCGCCGTGGCCTCGATCTGTTTTCTCAATACCGTGGATATGATGATGCTGGGAATCGAAGACGGAGCACGGGTAAGGATAACTTCCCCAACCGGTCATGTCGTACTGACCGCCCGTCTGGCAGAGGGAGTAACACGGGGTGAGATTTTCGTTGCGATCGGTCCTTATGCCAACCACATCATCTCATCAGAGACCCATGGCACCGGCATGCCAGACTTTAAAAGCCAGTACGTTGAGGTGGAAGTGACTGAAGAACTGGTACCGAGTGTCGGGGAGCTTATGGAAGAGATCGGGGGTTTGCGATATGATCATCAATGATGTGGTCTGCCCGTTCTGCGGCTGTCTCTGCGATGATCTCGAACTTGAGGTGGAAGGAGACAGGATCCTGCGGGTGCAGAATGGCTGCTCCCTTGCTGAGGCAACATTCATGAATGATACCCGGTTGCCAGCCCCCATCCGGCGTACCTCAAAACCGGGTGGGAAGAGATCTCGTACGATGCGGCGATTAATGAAACTGCAGATATCCTGAAAGATGCAGACCGCCCTCTTCTGTACGGCTGGAGCAGTACCCATGGGGAAGCCCAGAGCGCGGGGGTGCATCTTGCTGAGCTGATCGGTGCCGTCATCGATAATACAAGCACCGTCTGCCACGGCCCATCCATCCTTGCAATCCAGGAAGTCGGCCATCCTGGTTGCACACTCGGACAGGTAAAAAACCGTGCTGATGTTGTCATCTACTGGGGATGCAATCCGATTGAGGCGCATCCCCGCCATATGAGCAGGTATACAACGTTTGCCACGGGCTTCTTTGTCCCTGATGCCCAGAGGGAACGCACTGTTATCGTTGTTGATACCCGCAGGAATGATTCCGGGGGTATTGCCGATGAATTCGTGCAGATAGAACCCGGAGGCGATTATGCGGTTCTTTCTGCCCTGCGGGCTATCGTGAGAGGGAAAGATTCAGTTCTGCCCAAAAAAGTTGCCGGGATCTCAAAGGAGCAGCTAATCCGGATTGCGGGTATCTGCAAAAACGCAAAGTTCGGTGCGATCTTTTTTGGTCTCGGTCTTACCATGAGTCGCGGGAAATACAAGAATGTCAGGAATGCCATCGAACTCACCGATGAACTCAACCGCCATACAAAATTTGTTATCTCTCCCATGAGAGGACACGGTAATGTCTATGGCTCCAATGAAGTGTTCACCTGGATGACCGGGTATCCTTTTGCCGTGGATTTTGCCCGGGGTATTGCGTTTTATAACCCGGGTGAGACAACCGCTGTCGACATCCTGAGACGGGAAGAATGCGATGCTGCTCTTATCGTGGCAAGCGATCCCGGCGCCAATTTCCCAAGGGCCGCTGCTGCCCATCTTGCGAGGATCCCGACTGTGGTCATCGATCCACACCTCAATGCCACTACAGCCCTCTCCCGCATCCACATTCCCTGCACAGCTGCAGGCATCGATGCCGCAGGAACCGCTTACCGTATGGACGGGGTGCCCATACGGCTGAAAAAAGTAATCGATCGCGGCTATCCCGATGATGCAGAAATCTTAAAAAAGATCTATGACCGCATAAACGGAGGGATGGGATCATGACTGAACTGCTGGTGAAAAATGCCTGTGTCATAGATCCGATCCATCATATCAACGGCGAGATTATGGACATTGCGATCCGTGATGGAAGGATCGTCGAATCAGTGTCTGATCGTGCCGAAGTGATAGATGCCCGGCGATGCCTCACGCTGCCTGGCGGTATTGATTCCCATACCCACGTCTGCGGAACCAAGGTGAACTTCGGGCGTTACATGAGCCCTGAGGATATGCGGGCGGGACGGACACAACGGCGTGGAAAGATGCATGTAACGAGCGGCTATTACGTCCCCACTACGTTCGGGAACAGTTACCGGTACAGTGCCATGGGCTACACGACGCTGCTCGAAGGTGCGATGGCACCCCTTGAAGCCCGTCACACGCATGAGGAGTTTACGGCCACTCCCCACCAGGATATGATGGCAAACACCCTTTTTGACGGCAACTGGGCAGTAATGGATGCCGTCCGGGAGAAGAACATACAGAAGGCAGTCTGCTATTATCGGCTGGACGCTCAACGCGGTCAAAGGCTACGGGATTAAACTAACCAATCCTGGTGGAACCGAGGCATGGGGCTGGGGAGAGGACTTGACCAGTATCCATGAACAGGTCCCGCATTTTGAGGTGACACCCGCCGAAATTATCAGTACCACGATCCGGGCAAACGAGCTTCTCAGACTTCCGCATTCGGTACACCTGCACTGCAACAATCTCGGAAAGCCCGGGAATTACCAGACAACGCTGGAAACATTCGATCTCGTCCCCGATTTAAATCCAGACCGCCAGACTTTGTATGCGACCCATGTGCAGTTCCACGCGTACGGTGGCGGGACGTGGCGCAACATCTGTTCAAAGGCAGAGGAAATTACCCGTTCGGTCAACAGCAAACCCCAGATTGTTATGGACATGGGACAGATCATGTTCTGCCGGACCATGACTATGACTGCTGATGGCCCGATGGAATTTAACCTGCACTGCCTTCACCATAACAAATGGAGCAATCATGATGTGGAGCTCGAAACAGGATCCGGTATCATTCCGGTAACCTATACCAAGAAGAGCGCGGTCAACTGCATTATGTGGGCTATCGGTCTCGAACTGGCGCTTCTCACAAAAAGCCCATGGCAGTGCCTGCTCGAAACAGACAACCCGAACGGGGCTCCATTTGTGAAATACCCGGAAGTGATCGGGCTCCTGATGAGCAAGCGGTACCGTGATGAGGAATGTGCCACGCTCCATGCTGACACTGAGGGGAGGACATCACTGTTTGCCCTTGAGCGGGAGATGGACTGGCATGATATTGCAGTTATGACCCGGGCAGGGCAGGCAAAGGCACTTGGTATTGTGAACCAGGGAAAAGGACATCTGGGAATCGGTGCGGAAGCCGATATTGCCATCTACCCGATCCGGACGGATATCCTGGATCCTGCCCGGGAATACCGCAAAGTAGTGGAAGGGTTCCAGAAGACCCGCTATACGATTAAGCGGGGGCGTGTTGTGTCCCGGGACGGGGAGATTATTGTTGATGGTGCAAATGCCACCTTCTGGGCGAACGCCAGAATTCCTGAAGATATCAGGGTGGATAACGATCCTGAATTTATCCGGAGGTTTCAGGAGTTCTATACGGTCCGGATGAGCAATTACCCGGTACAGGATCTGTATCTTCCCCGCGGGCGACGGGTAGATACGGAGGCGTTCACATGAGAGTGATCCTTGAAAGCAAGATGCGCAAAAAACCTACCCTGCCCATTGAGGCAGAATCGATCATTCCCAGAAATTTCCTGAAAGGGACGGATCTTGTAGTATATGAGGGTAACAAAGAACGTGCACTTTCGGAACTCTTCTGGATCTTTGTTGAAGGCACAGCAGTTTCCCCGGAAAATATTGAAATTATACTCAAAGGTGACACTTCAAGGATAAAACGTGTCGGGGAATATATGGATACCGGCAGTATCCTGATAAGCGGGGATATCGGTATGCACTGCGGGAATTTTATGAGCGGCGGAACGATCGAAATACTGGGAAATGCGGATGGCTGGCTCGGGCGTGAAATGCGGGGTGGGACGATTCTCTGCCGGGGTGATGCAGGCCATTACTGTGCAACCGGATACCGGGGTGAGAAGAAAGGGATGCAGGGTGGCAGGGTCGAAGTATTTGGCAATGCCGGCGATTTCTGCGGAGAGTATCTCACCGGTGGTGAGGTGTATGTCCATGGCAACACCGGAGATTTTCCCGGCGTGGAGATGCGGGGTGGCAGGTTGACCATTGGAGGTGATGCAACCCGCCCCTGCGCGAATATGAAGGATGGCACCTGTATAATCCTTGGAAAGGTTTATGAAATGATTCCGACCTTCGAAAAGATCGACAAAAGGGTTGTCCCTGAATGGAAGATCACCGCAGATGTGTACAAAGGTGATGTGGCAAACCGGGGGAAAGGTACATTGATGATAAAAACTCCGGGTTCAGAGTAATTCCCGGAAAACATTTCAACTCCCTGATTTGGATCCCTGTTTACCTGCATAATGACGATTAAAAACACGATTTTTGTTCATTCCCGGAATTCTTTATCAAAAAAATTATTTTTTGGATTTTAGCACTGTCATAGAGCCGTGTCATGTACCGTGCCTGGAAAACGGTAAAAAGTGGTGCAAGGGTCAGGATTATGAGGATTAATGCGATAACAAAGCCGAGGATCGCACCAGTGCTGACGTTGAACAGGTACAATACCACCCCTCCCATCAGGATAAAGCCAAAGACAAGAATTGCGATCGGGATAGCGATTATTAACGTAATGAGGATAAGTGCGATAAAATAGTTGATCCAGCCGATCTTCCCGATGTAATTGATAACCGCGCCGAGGTTAAATGCTTCAGAAAAGTCTGTTGGTCCGGGCGAACCGTATCGAGGCGACCGGAACAATCAGCCCTAAAGCAATCTCAACCAGGAAAAAAAGCAGTACAAATCCAATGTTCGGTGCCCACCCTGACATCATTGCTGAGTCCACATGACCAGTTCGACCTGATATTGCCGAGAGGAACAGACTGCCGTAAATCACCGCATAAAGGATGAAGACCGGGATTGCATAGACAAACCCAACAATCATCAGCTTCAGCCCGTCAACGAACAAAGTTCCCCCATTATCACCTTCGGGTGCTGGTTGAATACGGTAAATCCGCATCAGATATCCGTTCAGGGGAATACCCAGGCAAAGGATCGCAAGGATCAGTTTCAGCCATCTGTTCGCGTTTTCAAAAATACCCAGCCTGGTATAAGCAAAGGCATCATCCGGCATCGTACCAAAATCCATTCCGCGCTCCTTAATGATCTTTGTCGTTGTTAAGATGTGAGGATTTAAACCAATCCGGGTGCTGAAAATCGGGTTATAGCAATGCTGATTGCAACAGAAAGACGGCCTGGACGGGTTTGACAGGTATCTTTATTTCTTCCGCTTTACTATGAACGAGTAAGGAGCATACGCGTGAAGGTGACTATTGAACGTACGACATGTGTGAGCTGTGGATCATGCTGGGAAGCCTGCCCCGGATTATTCGAGCAGGACCCGGATGATTCGTTCAGCCGGATCATCGAAAAATTCCGGATGAATGGCAACATCGCTGAGGGGACCGTTTCAGAAGACCAAGCAGCCTGTGCACAGGAAGCATCAGATCTCTGCCCGGTGCAGATCATTACTATTGAAGCGTAAACCAAGCAGCGAATAGCGTGGCAGATATTTTTTTACCACCGGTCCCAATTGCGTCCTCCCAATTTCCCGACAGGACAATAACTGTTGAAGAGGTCAAAAAACTATTCCGAACAGGCACTATGCTTAAATAATTTCTCTCACATGCTCTACATGAAGAATTCTTTACCTAAAGAATCGCGAGGTTATCCGTATGACAGCAGATACAAAAATCCCGATAGATTACGCTGAAGCGTCCGAGACCCTGAAAAAATACCTGAAACTTTCCGGCTCACCCGTAGCATTCAGATTTGCCACAAAAAAAGAAGATATTCCGGCCGGAATGCAGGAGCTCGACAAGACCATCCGGCACTGCTCCATGGTTGGCCTGGCGCGCAAAGAAGGAAGGATCTTTTATTCAACTGCAGTAAGGCACGAGTGCAATGGTGGGGCATGGGCGCTTGGCCTGAGAGAGATCACCGAGAGCTTGAGGAACGGGGACTTCTATTACAAGCTGGGGAAATTCGAAAGTTCTGCTGCCTGTAAACGGACGATCGACCGTATCCCGCACCTCCGGAACCTTGAAACATACGCAACACTCTATGCCCCCCTTGAAAAGACCCCGTTTGACCCGCAGGTGATCCTGATCGTTGCAAGTCCCTGGGTGATGCTGAAACTCGCCCAGAGCGTCATGTTCCGGATTGGAGGTCGCATCAATGCGGAATTTGCCGGGATCCAGTCGGTGTGTTCCGATGCATGCGCCCAGACCTACCTGAACGGACAGGTCAACTTCTCCCTTGGATGCGATGGCTCACGGAAGTTCTCCGGCATCGAGGATGGAGAGATGGTGATGGGGATCCCGGCCGAACTGCTTCCCGAGATCACCGAGTCGCTGAAAGTTGTTGCAGCCGCTCCGGGTTCGAAGCCTGGTTCGAAATGAGTTCATACATATCGATACTCACGTTATTTTTGATCCGAGACTCCGGGATATGATCAAATAACCTTTATATCTGCCCCAAAATTACCAGTCACCATAAAAGATGAAAATTTAAACCTCTATTTGCTCTCTGATTTTAAAAAAAGTCAAAATCTGAAGAAATTAAAATCAATTCCTGTCCACCTCCTGTACATTGGAGCCCCCCTTTTGGGACGTCATCCCTTCATTGCCGGGGATATGGATGTCCGAAACTTACCCATCTTTTGGAGATCTATAAAATGTCCGATTGCCCAATTAACCGTTTATCGGTGACTTCAGCAATCCTTACCTGTTTCTGCCCTCTTTTTACCCTTTCTGAGCCCTGTTCGGGCCCGGAATGGCTGATAATATTTTTGACCGGTAATGATGAAAATAACATGCATCTACTCTGCTAAAAATGAGGAATATAAGAAATAAGAGGGTTTTAAAGAATTTTTACCCCCGCCGTAGGGCCGGGTCTGCATTCGAAGATTTCAGTAATTTTCACGATTACGAGCGAACGTGCCGGCAGGGCCGGGTTTTTCTGATTGATCCTGATCTTCATCTCTTCGTATTCCGTACCGTGAGTTTTAATGGTGGCCGTACCCTTGACCTGGTAACAGCCTTTGATCTCAGGCCCCCAGATATAGAATGCGATCATGGGATTGACTCTCAGGTTGGAAAGCGTCTTGTTCATGAAATTGTCCACAAACCAGACGGTATCATCACCGATGAGTTCAGCAATACCGAGAGGAATTACGTTGGGCGTGCCGTCCAGTGTTGCCGTGGCAACAGGAAATACCTTCATCTTCCCGAATGCTTCCTTCATCTCTGCAGTTAACTTCACCATGGTACCTTCACTACTCTTGACTCGGGATTTGTTTTTTATATACTTTGGCGTTGAAAATTGCATTGCCCCCGAAACGAACATTCTCTTACCCGTTCCAAAAGGAAGAAAATTTATCCCCCGCTGATTATCCCCGATCGTTTCTCTTATCACCTGATGCGCTTAATTATTGTTCGTGTTACGCGAACCGCCGGTAAAAAAGATCCTTTACTGGTGCGAGAACTGCAATGTCCCGCTGATTGCAAAGAGCTGTGCCTGTGGCCGGGAGGGGAAAAAGATCGAGCTCCTCCAGCCGTATGATGTTCGCCCTGCCCTTTCAGTAGATAAGGCACGCATTAAAAAACTTGTGCATGAGCGTTTTGGCAGCGTCCCGCTTGCAAAAATTCTTCTCCTGAACAAAACCGGGGGTGTTGATCGTGCGGATCTGGTGATCATGCATGGGGAACGGTTCGGCTGGCTTACGTTCGATCCGGTTACGAGAAGGTTTGGTTTCGATGTCGCGCCGGAAGCGCTTCCATATATCCTGTCTTCGGTGAAGCAGGGAATCGTGGATCTCGACCTCCAGACAGATGCCAGAAAAGAGCTGGGACGGATCGGCGGTAAAAAAATCCCTCTCAAAACCCCGGCTCCTGAAGGTACCGTGATTGTGAAATATAAAAACCGTTACGGGACCGGTCTGGTAAAAGACTGTTTTGTCAAGGTCAGGGAGCTCAATACAATTATCCCCCGCACCCCCCCGGATCCTGACTGGGATGTGGCAATCGGGAAGAATCGCTACCATCTGAAAAACCTGGAACGGAACGCGATCCGGAGTATCAAACACCATATCCACGACAGGCCGACCGCGAATGTTTCTTTCTCCGGTGGGAAGGACAGTACTGCAATCCTCCACCTGGCACGAAAGGCTGGTGTGACAAATGCGTTTTTTATCGATACCGGTATTGAATTTCCTGAAACCGTGGATTTTGTCCAATCCCAGGGAGTTGAGATCATAAGGAAAGCGGGGAACTTCTGGCAGGCAGCAGAGAAGGCAGGTCCCCCCGGGAAGGATCACCGCTGGTGCTGCAAACTTCTGAAACTGCACCCGCTCAAGCTCTACCTCTCCGAGGTTGGCCCCTGTGTGACGTTGCAGGGAAACCGGTGGTACGAATCCTGGAACCGGGCTGACCTTGATGAGACAAGCCAGAACCCGGCCAACCCCCTCCAGCTGAATATATCCCCGATAAGGAACTGGCGGGCACTCGAAGTATTCCTCTATCTGTGGTGGCAGAAAGCAGAAATTAACCCGCTGTATGATAAAGGACTCGAACGTATCGGGTGCTATCTCTGCCCGGCAATGCTTGAAAGCGAGTATGAGGAACTCCGGACGATCCACCCTGATTTTGCGAGGCGCTGGGATACATTCCTCGAAACTTGGGCAGATAAAAAAGGACTTCCGGAGGCTTTCTGTACCTGGGGGCTATGGCGCTGGCGTGCACTGCCACCGAAAATGAGGGAATTGTGCAGATTAAAGGGCATTACCGTCAATGATGATTACACACTGCAGACTGGCAGCGTGCGGATAACGAAGGATACAGTTGATAAGAAAGGAGTGACAACTATGGAACCGATTATGGAAAACCCGGCTGGCGCGGAATTTGCGGTGAATGAGATCCGCAAGGATTTCCCGATCCTCGGAGGCATCATTTACCTCGACAATGCAGCGACCAGCTTTTCCCCTGAACCTGTTGTTGAAGCCATGATCGAATTCGAACACTGTTACCGGGCAAACGTCGGCCGGGGTGTTCACCGTTTCACCCAGATCTCCTCGCAACGTTACTGGCATGCTCACGATAAAGTCTCACAATTCATCGGAGGTAGTGATGGTGTCACGGTTTTTACCAAAAATACCACCGAAGCCATCAATATGGTTGCGCAGGGGCTTGGCTGGAGAACCGGCGACCGCGTGATCACCACAATTCTCGAGCACCACTCCAACCTGTTGCCGTGGAGAAATCTCATCAGACAGGGTGTGGGGCTCGATATTATTGGTATTAAGGATGATTACACGCTTGATCTTGATGCCCTGAAACAGGCGATCACTCCTGCCACACGGCTTGTGGCAATCAGTCACGCATCAAATGTAATCGGTGTTGTTTTGCCACTTTTGGAAATCGCAGAGATCTGCCATGATACGGGTGTCCTTTTACTTATCGATGGTGCACAATCGGTGCCACACCTGCCCATCGATGTCGCCCGGCTTGGCTGTGACTTTTTTGCCTTCTCCGGTCATAAGATGCTCGGACCTACCGGGACAGGTGTCCTGTGGATGAAGGAACCTGTGCTTGAACCGGTGATGTTTGGTGGGGGGATGGTCGAGACAGTGACCGATACAGGTTTCGAAACTGCGGGGGGCTACCAGAAATACGAAGCCGGGACTCCCAATATTGGAGGGGGAATCGGGCTTGGAGTAGCTGCTGACTATCTTCAGAAGATTGGCATGGAAAAGATCCGGCGATATGAAGAAGCGCTTACGGACCGGTTGATAACCGGGCTGGAAAAGATTGAACACGTTCATGTCTACGCCCCTCCCCGGACCGTTTCCCGGATCGGTGTCGTCTCGTTCACTGTTGATGGGATGCATCCTCATGAAGTAGCCCAGCAGCTTGACGAGACCGCAGAAATCATGGTGCGATCCGGACACCATTGCTGCCAGCCATTAACCGAGTATCTCGGATTGCCTGATGGGACAGTGCGGGCAAGCCTTGCATTGTACAACAATCAGGACGAAATAGACATGTTGCTCGCGACGCTGGAAGAACTCACACGATGAACATATCAGTCTTTGCCAAACCAGAAATTTTTATTTTTTTCTCCCCCTGTCAGCCAGCGCTGGCACGATGGAGTAAACTCCCTGTTCCCCCTCTCCCTTATTCCTTCGGACAAATACCTGGATCATCAAAGCGCGGTGAATCGCGATGAAAAATAAAACACTCTTTGACCTGTTCGCCCACGTGCGGGAGAGGCGCCCGCTCGTCCACCATATCACCAACTATGTTACGGTGAATGACTGTGCCAATATCACGATCGCTGTCGGTGCTGCGCCGGTCATGGCAGATGCTCCTGAAGAGGTCTGTGAGATGGTCGCCTGCGCCGGTGCACTTGTCCTCAACATCGGTACGCTCAACAAAGCACAGATAGAATCCATGCTGCTTGCAGGCGGGATGGCAAATGATCGGCGGATCCCGGTCATCCTTGATCCTGTGGGTGCGGGTGCGACCCGGTTCAGGACAGAAAGTGCACAACGGTTACTCGATGAACTGGAGATCACGATTCTCAAAGGAAACGCTGGGGAGATCGGGATATTAGCCGGGGCAGAAGCATCCGTGAGAGGGGTGGATTCTCATGGGGTAAACGGAGATCTGGTAACGATAGCCGGACATTTCGCAAAACGGGCAGGCATAACCGTTGTCGTAAGCGGGCCGGTCGATATTGTGACTGACGGTAAACGCAATTTTCTTGTTGAAAATGGCCATCCGATGCTGGGCTGTATTTCGGGTACCGGTTGCATGGCAGCATCCGTGACGGGGGCATTTGCCGCAACAGGTGACGATCCTGTAATCACATCAGCAGCAGCCCTTGCTGCACTGGGGATTGCGGGTGAGAAAGCAGCGGCAGGTGCATGTGGTCCCTATTCATTCAGGACGGCATTATTCGATGAAATGGCTGCATTGAAGCCGGAGGATCTTGCATCCGGAGCCAGGATACGCACTAAAAAATCGTTGTAATATGAACTACGACCTGTACATAATTACCGATAGGGCGACAGCAGGAGGTCTGACCCATGCGGAGATTGCAGAGCGGGCAATAGCCGGTGGGGCAGATGTTATCCAGTTAAGAGACAAGGCCTGCGGGTGCCGGGAACTCTGCAGGACAGGGCGGGAACTCCGCACGATCACGATGAAAACCGGCACCTTGTTTATCGTAAATGATCGTCTGGACGTTGCCCTGGCCTGCGGCGCAGATGGCGTGCATCTCGGGCAGGATGACATGCGTGCCAGCATCGCCCGGCAACTGGCTCCGCCCGGATTTATTATCGGCATCTCAGTAGGAACTGTTGATGAAGCCGTAAAGGCGGAACAGGAAGGAGCAGATTACATCGCCCCGGGCCCGGTCTTTTCTACTGCATCGAAGCACGATGCCGGACCGGTCCTCGGTCTTGAGGTATTACAGGAAATCCGGCGAAGTGTTTCTGTTCCGGTTGTTGCCATTGGAGGGATAAACCTGGAGAATGTGCACGAGGTGATTGCAGCAGGAGCAGACGGCGTGGCTGTGATCTCCGCTGTGGTCGGGAAGAGGAATATCACGGCAGCTGCCCGGAAACTCCGTAAGCGGGTTTCCGAGAGCAAAGCGGCACTGGATTGTAACCGCTGAAGATACACCCGGATTTATCTCCATGAGTATTTCAGGGAAAGATTATCATTTCGAGTTCAGGCAAATCTTTTTTTTACTGGAGAATCTGAAAAATCCCGACAGATGTCAGCAGAACGATGAGTGCTGCCAGAATCCATCCGGCAAGGATGATTGCACCTGCCTTTGCACTCCTCCATTTAAACAGCCATGCAATCATAACACATCCATAAAGTCCGACGCCAGGAACCCAGATGAAAGGTATAAATGTATAAATTCCATATTTCCTGAACATTTCGGATTTCTGGGTAATTGCTCTCGATTTTTTTCAGGTTCTGCTGTAGCCATTCAGATTGTTCTGCAAACAAATCACAAATCCGGGGCAATACCAGGATTACTGAAATCCCGAATGATATCATAATAAACATTACCTGAACGGGATGTATACCCAGGCCGAGTCCGACTACAACAGCCAGGGGCTGGAGTATAAAGACAGAGACAATCATTCCGAATACTTCTCCAACAGTATTCTGGTTGTACAAACCTATAACGAGGGGGATTTCCAAGACTCCTATTATCCCGATGAGCGCAATTTTTAAAATTTCAATTACTCTCTTAGGCTGAGGAAAAAGTATTCATTCTTCAAAGAAAGGGATGGTTGTATCACATAATAACCATGATGATAAGGTTCTTGTATTCTGATTTGCATGCGGATTCAAGACCAAGAATCCGGTACCGTGGAAAACCAAATCCTAAAAACGAATTTTTTAAGAAGTGCAACCAGATATATAAATGTTCGATATGCATTCCATTCAGATTGCAGGGATATGACTGGCCCTGAATCGGTGTTTTGAACCAGACTGGTGTAACTATTAAAAGATCCAGAGGAATTTTGTTAACGCAGAAAGGGCCAGGACAGGAAGATCTGGTAATGGGGAGGATGTTATTCCGGCACTCAACCGGCATTCCTGCAAAAAAATAAAATTAATTATATCAGATTCAATATATGGTTCCTTTTGCTTTTCTGTGCCCCCAGAGCGAATAAATTTCGATTATGTTATATGTTAACATACCACAAATTATTTTGATAGAATGTTTGGTTTACCGGATATCACCATTTTAACCGTCGGGGTAACGGTGGTCATTGTGATCGCTGCTCTCCTCTACTGGGGATTAACCTTTGAGGGGCATGACTAATGACAGCAGATTTTACCACGATTGCCATCGTATCGCTCTATTTCATCGGAATGCTCGTTATTGGCGCCTGGGCATCGAAGAAGATCAAAAATACTGAGGATTACCTTGTTGCCGGCCGGTCGCTCGGGTTTTGGGTATTTGTACTCCTGATGATCGGGACTGTTGCCTCGGGAATGTCGCTCCTTGGGGTATCCGGCCTCGGTTACAAGGTCGGATGGCCGACGATTTGGGAACAGATTTTCGTTCCTCTCTCCATCGGGTTCTGTGTCATATTCTTTGGGGTCAAACTCCACAATATCGCGAAGACCTCCGGGTACATGACCGTGCAGGATTACATTGCACACCGGTACGAAAGCCCGATCGCTCTCCGCTCCCTCGCTGCGGTGGCCGGTATCATAGTATCATTGATCTATCTTGTCGGGCAGTATACTGCTATTGCGATCGTTTTGATGTGGCTCTTTGCAATCCCGCTCTGGCTCGCCCTTGTCATCGCAACCCTTGTCACCATGATCTACACAGCCATCGGGGGCCTCTATGCAGTTGCATGGGCTTCCCTTATCCAGTCGGTCATTCTGATCGTTGGAGTCATTATAATGGCCCCGATTATAATTTTCCATGCGGGTGGATTTACCCATGTCAATGAAGTTATGGCATCCATCAATCCGAACCTTGTTATGCCGTGGAATCCCAGCGGTGCGTTTGCGGTACCCTACATCTTCTCATTCGCCATCCTCCTGATGGTCGGCCTTGCATGCGCTCCCCATGTTATCAACAACGTCCTGTCGATCAAAGACGTCAAGTTCTTCAAGTGGGCTCCGCTTGCAGCCTTCCTTATCTACGGGGCAGCAATGTTCCTCCTGAAGTTCACTGGTTTTGCTGGAATTGCGATGGTGAAGGAGGGAATTTTCGCACTTCCCCCTGTGGTAAATGCGGGAGATTACGTGATTCTGTATGGAATCCAGTACTCGATTCCCACCATTGCCTTGTGGGGTATTTTCGCGGTTATCGTACTGGCTGCCGTCATGTCAACTACTGACCGGCTTATGCTCACCATCGGGGCGATGGTTTCCTGGGATCTGTACAAGAAAGTCCTGAGGCCGGACGCTCCGGATAAGAACGTCCTTCTCCTTTCGAAAATTGTTGTGGTCCTGTCAGCCATTAGCACAATGCTGCTTGCGGTCAACCCGCCTGAGATGCTTGCCATCCTTATCTGGATGGGAATCGGTGTGATGCTATCAACATTTGCCGTCCCGCTTCTTGCCGGACTGTACTGGCGTGGTGCCACCCGGCAGGGAGCCCTTGCTTCAATGAGCCTTGGCCTTGTCACAGCACTGATTTTCGGCTTTCTCAACTACTTCAAAGTCGTCTTTGCAGGAGTGGACTTTGCGAAGATCCCGCTGCATTTCTCGTTTTACTCATTCGTAATTGCTATCGTTGCAATGATCGCAGTAAGCATTGTTACGAAGAAGACAACTGAAAAGATTCTTGATGAGACCCAGACCGGCTGGTACATCTCAAAACAGTAATTTTTTAACGCATTATCGGTAACTCTTTTGCAGAATGTCCCGGGTTCTTCCATTAAGACGCGGAATCCTGCTTCACCTTACCCTTTGAAGGAAATAGCTCTCGGTCTTCCGGGAATATACAAGGCTGCGGAATATTCTTCGATGAAGTCAATATCCAAAAGGAGATCGATATACCAATTTTTGTGCGATTTCCAGCGCTTCATCGCGCGACCTCGGTTTACCCGTGTGAGGTAAGCTCCCGCGACGGAACCGTTTACGATGGAATGGAATTCAGCATTCGGAAATCTGGGAATTATCCCGAACAGCACTGCATTTTCCACCGAGGCGAATGCTCCGAATGCTCCGCGGCAAGGTACATCGTGCCGGATGTCTGAAACTTCAAGCCGATACTTCTTCAGCAGCACAGCTATCGCCCCGCAGGTGGCGGCTTTTGAGTCCCGAGTAGGTAGTCGACATCGCGCTGTGTGATAACGATATCCCGGCGGATACCTCTTGAGGGACCTATCGACAATATTTTTCAGCAGGCTTACAGGTCCTGAAGGGCCAGCATGGGCAAGGTATCATCTTCGCAGGACTGGACGGTGAAGATCGACACGGAGACCAATGAAGTCGGTGAGGAAGAGGAGCATGCAAAGGCACATCAGGTTCCTCAAAGCCTTCGTCGTCTTCAACGTTGAAACAGACCGATTACAAGGAGAAGGAATACGAACTTCCTGATGTGAAGGAAAATCCCCCCTGCTTGGGTGTGATGCAGTGATTCATGACTACACGTCCCGGCACACCATAACAATCACTGCTGGAGACCGTGCTGCATACAGTCCACAGACGGACATGATCACCTGCCCGGATATCAATCGGTTCACGACCTCCGAGCACTTTTATGGGACAATGTTCCATGACTGCATTCACAGCACCGGGCCCCGACTCGTACCAAAATCAGAGATTACAATTTGCAGAGATGATAGAGTTTGGAGTGAAATATTCCAAACTCGATTTTGGTTTTGCAGAAAAAGAACCCCGGAAAAATTTTGAGCCGGGAAAGTTGAAGGGAGGTAATCGGACAAATATCGCGCCGGAGATTCACGAATTAGAATGTGCTGGGCACTTCTCTGACCCATCGTAATTGTTATCCTTCTCTTATTCCTATCATGATCCATGGACTATAACGATGACCGGGAAGATTCTCCTGCACATGTGTTAAAAGTCACCCGACTTTATCCGGAAGAGGAACCTGCCAAAGCAGTATCGCTGCAATTGACCCGTGATGAACTGGAAGAAATCCCTCGTCGTACTAAAATGCCTCCATTATCAGATGATGAACAACCTAATCCTCCCGAAAAGGTCCTGGATGCTGAACCTGATGAAGCTCTTGGACGACCCGGCAATCACGGACGGTATGAAATCCTCGGATGATTACGTCTCGAATGCGTTTTTGAAACTCAACAAAGAAAAGTTGTTGCGACCCTGGGACGATATCGACCTGTCTGATGAAAAAGTTTGATAACTCCAATTAATGAGAAAAAAGGGAATTGAACCCGATTAATTTTAAGCCGCCGGAGGGAATTGAACCCTCGACCTGCTGATTACGAATCAGCCGCTATGCCGCTAAGCCACGGCGGCGCAATAGCTCACAATATCGACGCTTGCTTTAATAAAATGTACGTTTTAGGAATATCCGCTCAGTGTAGTAACCTTATCAGCACCCTGTGTATCTTTTGGTGGGGATATCGTACCGAACTTTGATTCGTAGTCGGCAACTGTCTTTGTCAAAACACCGAGCAGATTTTTTGCATGGGCTGGTGTAATAGAAACAATTGCCTTCGCCCGTGCCTGGTTTACCTGTGGGAGCTGATGGAGAAACATGAATGTAAACTCGTCATCTTTATAGGCAATCTGGATCATGTTGCTGTACACCGGGTCGAGTGTGGGAGGAATATTGACTGAGATTTCCTGTCCTGTCATGGTGATCAGGTTTGCTCTGCCGGAATGAAATATGTTGGCTCTCAAAATCCCCGATATTATTACCCTGTTTGCGGCTGATACCGATTCAATAAGTATAATCCTGCCGGTTTCCCAGTCTGTATGAGGAAGATAACCTGACAGAGCACGTGGATCCTATTGCAGTATCAGATCTGGTGAGGGTGCATGCATGCCCGGTCCGGTATCATTACGAACGAAACGATACCATCACTGAATCAGGGCGGTACACTATCTGTAAACAACTCTCTTATCACCTTGGTAATCCTCTCGATTCAGAGATGATCTGGAATGAAGTACTCGCAGTTCGCCCGGAGACGGATCCTGATCTTCGATCATTCCTGGACACCTGCATTACCTCCTGTAATAAAACCGTTTGGAAACCTTCAGCGCAATCCGATGCACGGGTGACTTCAGAGAAGCATGGTATCGTTGGTATGGTTGACCGTATAGCGGATGATGGTACCTGTTCCATAATACGTGCCGCCGGCGCAATGCCGTTTGGCACATACGCCTCAGACAGGTTGCGGATTGCATGCATCGCGTTCTGCATTGAAGAGATGACCGGAAAAGAGGTTACTGGCGGGAATGTGGAATATATTCCTGATGGGATCTCACGATTTCATACTGTCCAGCCAAGGGACAGGCGTCAGGTTATTGCTACCCTGCACAAAATCCGGGCAATCCGGAAAGGAGAACTACCCCGGCGCCCGCTTAATGCTCCCTGCAACCGGTGCAGATACAAGGAGCGCTGCGAGAGCAGTAGTGGACGTCGTTTGTCGGAGTTGTTGTGAGGTTTTTTCAAAAGATATTCGATAAAAAACATAATTCTTCTGGAAACAGGTGGACTTGTTACCTCTCTCTCCAACAGGTACGATAAATGCCGCCGACCCGGATCAGGCCTTCCCTTCGCCAGATTGGGAGATTAAAATTTCAAAATTCCCTGCCCCGAAAGTGCCCCGGAAAGGCTTGTAGCGTTGGTTCTTTCCCATAATGCTAGTGCTCATGATAACGGTGTACATGCGTTCTTTTCCCCACAGGTACAACAACAACGACGGTGAACACAGATTATTCCGCTGCATTTTGAGCAGGTCCATCGCTGTTTCTCAGTTCTCATAAATTTGCGGATGCCATGATCCCTGACAAATTCAAGATTCTCTATCATACTCATCCGATAGTTTTTCCTGTATCGCGAGTCTAACTGCCGGAGCCTTTTACAGGGAAAAAAATCACAATCAAAACAGTACTTCCCTTTCCGGTATGTACATAATCGAATTATGCATTGTTTATTGCATTTTCTATCTGGTGACCAGCACCCATTACACTTGTTTCTCTCCCGGAGAAAGGCCATACAGATTGCACAGTTCATGCCACAGGGAGCGATGAGTTTTGCTTTCATCAGGTTCACTCCGGATTGAATTGCCTTCTCAGGAAAAAACAGCCTGGATCTCTCATCTTTTTCTTAAAAATTTTCCAGCAGGGTCTTCGACACAATATACTCTCCCCGCGCTTCCCGTGTCGTCCCCACGACAAGCCAGTTCTCATTGCCATGCCGCTCGCAGATACCGCATGCTTCGATGGTCTCCCCTTCAAGCGCCTGACCACTATAGGTATGGGTGAATGAGAGGACCCGGCTCACCGAACAATGCTCCACTTCGTAGACTGCCGGACTGTCAAATGCAAGGGACGCATCGGTTACCGTAGCCTCGATCGTCATCTTGCTGATTACTGCTCCTTTCCCCGTTGGAGCTCTTTTCAGATCATCATATGGCCTGGTGTAGAGAATATCGAAATAGGTGCCATCAATCTGCCCACGGTTCCATTTCCTCAATTCGTGAAGCACAAACTGGTCATACGGAATTTCAGGTTTGCGTTTCTCATATACCTTCTGCCACATATCCTGAGTAAGGCCCTTCATCCGTCCATCAAGAATTCCCTGCCTGACCAGCCGCTGTGCTATAAACCAGTACGTTCCATACACAACCATGTCGATATCGGAAGTTTCATTCTCCAGCCCGCACAGGAGTGATCCGGTACAACCGATGGATCCTGCAGGAAGCCTGAAAAGGTCCAGGAGTTTTTTCACCCGGATGTGTTTTTGGGCAATTTTGGAAATTTCAATTTCAGGTTTCAACACTTTTATTATATCATGGATCGGGACGCGCTGGACCAGATCTGAATATTGCGGTTTGTGTTGTTTGATGAAAGCGTAGGCATCTTCAAAATCATATTTTTTATATCGTTTCCCCAAAGAGTTTACCCGTTCGCCAGTCTCATCGGGGACATATCGGAGGACACAGCCAACCCTTTCATCATTATCGTAGGTAGAAACTGCATAGTGCCAGCCATCGGAATCCACAATAAAATCACGCAGGCGGACGGGCATCATAAAAAATTCAGAATTTTTTAAGATATGCCTCGACCGCGTCTGCCTGTGCGCCTCTGCGGACGATTCGTTTATTTATGAGTTCAACAACAGTACTCGGAGTTCCTGGCAACCTGCCCCCGTTTATAAAAAGCTCGCGTGGCACTGTGCACTCGTCCTCTGTCTGCGGCTCTTTTGCTCCGTGGAGGTTTGCGCTTGTTGCGGTGATGGGAGCATCGAACCGTTCAATGATCTGCAGTGCGAGATCATGTGCCGGCATCCTGATGCCGATCATTCCGGTGCCCCCGGTAAGGATATCCGGAACAATTCCGCGGGCGCAAATAATTACCGTGACCGGGCCGGGAAGAAATGCCTCAATAAATGGATGCATCCAGGGCTCAACATGGGCAATCGTAGCGAGCATATCAAAATCAGAGACAGCAAGAGAAATTGGCATTCCCAGCGGTCGTTTTTTTGCTTCGTAAACCTTCAGAATTGCCTCATCAGAAAATGCATCGGCACCGAGACCGTAGACTGTTTCTGTGGGATAGATGATCGTCCCGTCATGCATAAGCACAGATACTGCTTTTTCGACGATATCCATTTAGAATTCACGCCCACGGACCCGGTTGATGTCAAATACCGCTTTGCTGCTGATATGCATAACTGCAAAAACTCCTGCTTGGATAGGATCGGTTACTACAAGGTCAGCATGCTCAGGAACAGTTCCCGCCATCTTCAGTGCAATGACCGGGATCCCGGCTTCCCGGACCCGGTCTACCGCCTTTGAAATTTCACCTCCCATAATAGAACCTGCGAGAACGAGAATTGATGCACGGGGAAGCCGTGCAACGGCATCCACTGCAAGTGCGAGTGTCCGTTCGCCAACGAGCGGAATAGTGTCTACCGAAATTCGTTCACCACGGATATTGTGTCGGTCTGCCTCATTTACGGCACCCAGTGCAACCTGGGCAACCTGTGCTCCTCCGCCAATGATGATAACCCGTGAACCGAAGATATGACCAAAGGGCTGGTATGCCTTAACATTCCTGATCAGGGGAATACGATTGAGATCATCAATGAGCTGATCGTGATCGCTGCCCTCCCCAACATCATATTCAAAATAGAGCTCCGCCATTCCTGTATATGGACCGGAATCGAATACTTCCTGGTTGATCATTACGATGTTAGCTTCGTGGTCAGCAACTACGGTAGCGATATCCCGGAGGACTCCCTTGCGGTTCTCCGCGATAATCCGTATTGCACAGCGTTCAGGTTCCATCTCCATAAAACCGATGCGATAACCGGGGATCGAACCGGGTTAGAAGCTTGGGAAGCTCCTGTCCTACCGCTAGACTATTATCGCTTAATCACTTTTCTGCTGTCTAATATTGCGTGATTTTAAAGATAAATATAGTGATTACACATTCATTTCAGACCGAAAACAAAACACAAAAAAATATGAGTGGTTCAAAAAATCAGGCGAATTAAAATTCTTCACTTTAAAAAATTGGTATATTCCCCCCGAATCCCAATTTTCCCCGCGGTTTTTTAAGAAATCTAAAAAAATCCATACCGGATATGAATCTTTGTTTTTTTTGTTGAACGTTCGATATTTTTAAGAAAGGATGGGCAGCATATGTACTGTATGTTTGTGCCATCGTGCCATCCTCCCGGAACGGAGAATGTGAATATTCAGACCGAAGATCGGAACCTGAAAATCAGATGGGCGCTTTACCCTTATAATCGAGTCCATTAATGGAGAAAATCCTATGAAGATAAAAAAATACTCCCTGTACCTTATCATTGCAGTATTCCTGCTCGCATCTATTCCTTCCCTGCAGGCGCTCTCAGATGACAATGCAGTCAAGGTAATTTACCAGACTTCATTTACCACCGATCCCAACTGGATCACGAACAATCCCTCAACCAATTATTGGGATCCAAAAACGGGTATGTACCATTTTTCCAATGAACCCAGTACCGGTGGATATGCATATACACCTGTCAAGTATGAAAGAGGTTCTTTCACGTTTGAATATGATGTCATCCTGACAAGAATAGATGACGGAGCAACGTTCAGATTCGGGTTGTCAGGGAGCGAGATGGATCCGTCGAAAGGTCCGAGTGTCCTCTCAGTGTTTTCCAATTCAAAATATGGGCAGATTATGTGGCTTCACCTTGTGACTCCTGGTGGCAGACTTATTGAAGTAAACAGCCAGAATGCTGCAGTGGAAATGGGATCAAATGCCTATAACGGACCCACAGTCAAGTATGAAGTAAATAAAACCTATCACGTAACCGTAAATTACGATGATGATCACAAGACACTCAGCATGAAAGTCAAGGACTGGTTAACGGGAAGGGAGATCTGGAGTTATTACCTGAACACTGCTGAGAACCTGAGCGGAATGAACAGGATATATACAGGCTCTAAGGGTGACTATGGGATGATGAGTATTTATGCGGAAGGATTTATTGATAATGTCCGGCTTACCCAACCAGTCGAAGTGACCCCTACGGATGTCAGCAGGGGACCGTCAGCAACGACAACCCCGGTAAAAACCGCGACTCCGAAATTAACGACTGCCCTTCCAACGTCGTCTCCCGCCCAAACGACACCTTCTTCACCTTCTTCAGGTATCCTTGCAATCGCTGGAATTGGTGCTGCGGGTATGTACGGTCTTGTGACTGGAAGGAAAAAGCAGTGATCCTGGTCTTTTAATTTTTAAAAAAGATTATTTGTTGCTTTTAATGTATGATTGAAGAGGGATGAGGATCCCTCCTTCTCTGGAGTGAGATCTTGTTTGAACGTTCCTTTTGTTGTCTTCTGAGTATGGGGTTTTAATCGGTTCAATGTGCATTGGATGGGTCGGTGACACCCCGAATGCGTTTCGTGTATCACCTGAGTATAGTGTATTAGGGCAGGTCCTGATAAATACCCAAAATCATAGTGGTTGAACTATTGAACCGATGAGTTACAGCCATGAACCAAACAGTGAATGATCCTGCTGGGAGAGAATATAAACCGTTACTACCTTATAGTGTATTTACTATAGTGCTAGTGAAAATAATTCAGATGTAACCCTGGAGGAGTGCTATGAATCCCACGGACAAATGTCCGACAATTATCGTTCATGAAGATTCAGATTCACTGGAAGAACTATCAGAGTATCTCGATGTACTCTCAAGTAGCGCGCGGCTCAGGATATTGAAATTTCTTGAAAAAAAGCCCCGCGACGCCCGTGCCATCTCAAAAGAGATCGAGACCAGCTATGAAAATACTAAAAAACATCTTGACAAACTCCTGAGTG
>CAWFHC010000011.1:0-47868 GCA_963815395.1 uncultured Methanoregulaceae archaeon | reverse complement strand
CTGTGCCATAGTAAAACCAGGAACCTGGCCAATGAGATCAGACAGGCAGACATTCTTGTATCTGCAATCGGCAAAGCGCACTTCATCACCCGTGAAATGATCAAACCGGGTGCGGTCGTCATCGATGTAGGTATCAACCAGTTAAACGGCAAACTGGTTGGGGATGTAGACTTTGCAGCGGTGAAAGACATTGCCTCCGCAATTACTCCCGTTCCAGGGGGTGTGGGTCCGATGACTATCGCGACTCTGATGGAGAACACCTATCGTGCAGCGAGTCTGAGGACATGCGAAACTGTGTGGTAAATAACCTTGTCATCGGTGGTGACGCACCTGTCCGCGTGATGGGCGTGATCAACTGCAGCCCGGAGTCGTTTTATGCCAACTCCTATTTCCCGACCGACTTTGTTCATAAAACTGCAGTCGGAATGGTGGAGCAGGGTGCAGATCTGATCGATATCGGTGCACGAAGTACCGCCCCCAATACCCAGGCCATCAGCGGGAGTGCCGAAGCGGAACGGATCGATGCTGCCCTTAAAGAACTGGATGGGAGCGGGATCACGGTCTCGGTAGATACGATGAATCCCTGGGTGCTCGATGTCTGCCTGAAACATGAAATCCATGCAATCAACGATATCTCCGGGTTATCTTCCCAACGGTATGCACAGCGACTTGCAGAGTCAGGCCTTCCTGCATTCCTGATGGCATCCAGTAATCAGCCTGGCGATGCTGTCGGACTGGACGCAACTCTCGTCGCGCTTGAAGGCGTGATAGCACGCTGTGGGATGTATGGTATCAAAGATTTTGTCCTCGATCCCGGTATCGGCATATGGACGCCCCTGAGATCGGTGGAAGATGACTGGACACTTTGCCGGCATTTTTCTGAATTCGGGAAATTTGACCGACCGGTTCTTGCTGCAATCTCAAGAAAGACATTTATCGGTGATCTTTTAGGGCGGTTTCCTGAAGACCGCCTCGCCGGCAGTCTCGCGGTTACCCTGATGCTGCTGGAGAGAGGTGCTTCTGTAGTCCGGACACACGATGTGGTGCAGACCCGTGATGTGATACGGGTATTCGAACGCATGGTGAAACGGGAATGAACCGTTCATTTGAGGTATACGGCCTCTCGACGGGTATTATCAGCAGAGGAGATTCGATCGCCGATCGGATGGTTGCAGCAGCAGGAAAAGCCTGTAACGGATTTAAGGACGGGGATATTCTTGTTCTTGCCGAAACTGCAGTCGCGACGGCAGAAGGGAATGTGATCGCACTTTCCGAAATAACTCCTTCGGAGCGGGCTCATGAACTTGCGGCACGTTACCGGATGGATCCCCGCACGGTCGAAGTTGTTCTTCAGGAGAGTGACTCTATCGTCGGGGGTATTAACGGATTTCTTTTATGCATGAAGCATGGCACCCTTCTGCCGAATGCCGGCGTAGACGCCTCGAATGCTCCGCTTGGATGCGTTACGCCGCTTCCGGAAAATCCGGACTACAGTGCACTCGCTATCAAAAAAGCGATCGCAGACCAGACCGGATCGAGGATTGGTGTAATTATCGCCGACAGCCGGACGCATGCAATGCGCCGGGGCTGCAGCGGTGTTGCGATAGGATGTGCCGGGATCACTGCGGTTATCGATGACCGCGGAAGAAGCGACCTGTTCGGCAGAAAACTCGAGGTGACTCAGCGTGCAGTTGCAGACAACATCGCATCTGCAGCAGAACTGGTCATGGGGGAGGCAGATGAGTGCATACCCGCAGCGATTGTCCGGGGACTGGGTATGCCTGTCGGGGATCAGACCGGCATCGCAGCAATTGACGCAGAGGAGTGTCTCTTTATGGGAGTGTTCCGGAAAAATGCCGGTTCGCTCTGACTGAAAAAATGTCTGGATAATAATCCGGAAGTAATTTTGACTGCAGAAAGTTCATTTATTCAGTTTCTGTTTTCGTTTCCTTTCGTTCGACCCCGACTCTCCCTTTCTCTACGGAGAGCACAAAACCGAGTTGCTCGAGGTAAGCACGACTCTTGCCCGTCCCGTGGATCAGCAGTTCGACAAGATCCTCCTTCTCATCGATGTCTGTGTGAAGACGGAACGAATCGATCACTTCGCAGGAAAGTCCAGCGTCCTGAGCAATTTTTACGTGCTTGAGAAAACTTGTGCCGTAATAATCGACGTGAAACCGCAGCGGTTCTTTAATGAAAATAACATTCGATCCGCCACCCCTTCCGGGGACAATTGCCATATCATTTTTGGTGGTAATCACCCGCTGGATTGCCTGGGCATTGGCAAGGGGGAGATCGGCCATGATTATCAGGATCGATCCGACTGACTGGGGCAGGAGTGAATTGAGGGTCTGGTTGAGATCGGCATCGGTGACGGTGATCTGGATATCCTCGCTGTCAAATAATTCGGTGCCCACGACTACCGGACTGCAGTTCGCATCTTTTACTGCGAAGATCACATCTTCCAGCATCGCCCGGGCAAATGCTTCCCGCTCCTCCTGGCTGAGCACGCAGGAGAGCCGGGTCTTCGGATTAACAATCTTGAAGGGGATCAGGGCATGGGGGCACATTTCATACCTGATATGCGGTGAGATAAAAAAAAGATGCTGATATGTCACCATGGTTAATAACGATTAAATCCGGGGAGGAATATTTCGGTGATAGAGATAAAAATCATCGTAACGGACTCTAAGTGACATTTGTCGCTAACTGATAAGCAGCCTGTTTCGGATCGACAAAACCCAGTTTCGGTTTTCCGATAGAAGTCCTGATTTGGAAAGGGTATTCCGATAATTTAACTGAATTTAATTGTTCTGATCATTCGTAAATGGCAATGGTTATGCCCTTTTTTTACCTCCTTTGTGAAATCAGAGTTTATAATCATGGCGGATAATATCGAGCCGTTTTCGGGTTTTTTTCAGAATTTCATTAATATCGGGCTGCAATTCCGGCATAATCCGCAGGAAGGAAGAGTCTGCAGTGACGATACGGCAGAGCCGCGAAAATTCAGATACCAGGGTTTCATCGGCACCTGCTTTCCTGAGACACTGGACTCCCTTATCGATCCGCTGCCTTCGCTGGAAAAATGTTCTTTACCAGGTCAGAAAGTTCGTGAATCGTAACCGGTTTGACCACATACCCATCGATCTCTGCAAGATGCTGCTGAATCTCTTCCCGTGTCGGTTGTTTTCCTGTCACCATAATGACAGGGATCTGGCGAGGTTTTCTGATCGGACCTGATGAGGGTCAAGGGTTTCCCACCCGTCTACGGGCTCCATCATGATATCCAGCAGAACCAGGTCGGGTTGTTTTTTGTGAGAGGAGGGAAATGCACTCATTTCCTCCCGGTGCAGTAAGGATTTGGTACCCGCTCTTCGGGTAAGCACGATCGAATAAAGTTCCCGCAGGTCCGCATTATCATCCACAATCAGCACCGATTCCATACAATCTTCCCCGGTAATGCCTGCTACAACTCTTTTTCAGGGTCACCTGACCTGTTGAAGGATATATCATGCTGCTACAAAAGAGTTTGCAAGATATCAGGTAACAATTTTTTGTTCATTATCCTGATTTTCTGTAAAAACGATCGGGATCAGGACTTTTTGTCTTCAGGGGTATTGCAGACCAGATATGACCGGAAACATATATGAATCTCCAGCATTATATGCCATCTATAGAATCGAATAACCCATCTGGCTTTTTGTCAATGGTGAACGATGAGCAATGAATCAATCCTGATTGTAGAAGATGAACAGATTGTCGCAGAGGATCTTGGCGAAAGTCTGCGGCATATGGGGTATACGGTCTGTTCGATAGAGAGCACCGGTGAATCTGCTGTCACTGCTGCCGCAACACTTCTCCCTGATCTGATCTTAATGGACATTTTTCTCGCGGGGCCGATGAACGGTATAGATGCTGCGGTGAAAATTATCCCGACATCAGGAAGTCCCGATCATTTTCCTGACTGCTTTTGCGGATGCCCAGATCGTAGAGCGGGCAAAAATCATCCAGCCATATGGGTACATCCTCAAGCCTTTCGACGAACGGGAATTAAAAACATCGATTGAAATCGCATTGTACAAGCTCGGGCTTGACCGGAAGCTGAAAGAGAGTGAAGAGCGGTACCGCGGATTCGTCCAGAACTTTCTGGGAATTGCATTCCGGCTGACTCCTGACTGTCTGCCGGTATTCCTCCATGGCGCAGTCGAGAAGATTACCGGGTACACCGAACAGGATTTTTTAAACGGGACCCCATCATGGGATAGCATAATCCATCCGGACGACGTGGAGAAGGGAAGCCGACGGAACTATGAAGGATCCGGAGGTGAACCCCGTGCGTTCAGCTGCGAATACCGCATCTACCGGCGTGACGGGGTTATACGCTGGCTGCACGAGACAGGCCAGTTCGCCCCGGGGACTGATGTTACACCCGGTTATATCCAGGGAGCACGATATGATGTCACGGAGCGCAAAGAGGCAGAGCAGTCCCTCGCCAAACTGAACGAGGAACTGGAAGAGAGGGTAAAAGAAAGGACAAAATCGCTGAACGAGCAGTTACAGTTCCTCCAGCAACTTATCGATACCATCCCAAGTCCCATCTTTTACAAAGATACGAAAGGTACCTATCTTGGTTGCAATACGGCTTTTGAGGCATACACAGGAAGAACCAGACCTGAGATTATCGGTAAGACCGATGCCGGACTCCTTCCTCCGGACTTTGCGGAGGCTGCGGACATTAAAGACAGATCCCTGATTAAAAACCGCGGGATCCAGGTCTACCAGGCAAAGTATCTGCACGCCGATTCCACACTCCGTGATGTAATCTTCAAGCGGGCAACCTTCCGTAACAATGACGGTTCTACCGGCGGGTTAATCGGCGTGATGCTGGACATTACCGACCAGATCAGAGGGGAAGAAGATCTGGCTGATAGTGAGCGACGTTTCAGGGAGGTCGTTCAGGACCAGACGGAGCTCGATTATCCGGTTCCGCCCCGACTGGACAGTCATGTTTGCTAATGATGCATTCCTGAGCTATTTTTCGCGGAAGGAAGATGACATAATCGGATTTATTTTCCTACTGGCAGTCCATAACGAAGATGAACATTTGTTCAGGAGATTTATCGGCAACATGACCCGGAAAAAGCCGTTGGACACTGCCGAGTTCCGGATTCTGCTCGCGGATGGTTCAGTACGGTGGCAGCACTGGAACGTTCGTGCTTTTTTTGATGGAAATGATCAGGTCGACCAGCTCCAGGCGGTTATAACTGATATTACGGATCGAAGGGAAAATGAGCATGTATTGCAGGAAAGTTACACACGAATTGAACACAACCTCCAGCAGTTCGCAATCCTCAACGATCAGATCCGGAATCCTCTCGCGGTGATAACAATGCTTACCGATATGGACCCGACTGCTACCAGCCGGAAGATCATGAAGCAGGTTTCTGAAATTGACCGTATTATCAACCTGCTTGATCAGGGATTTCTGGAATCGGAAAAGATCAGGAGTTTCTTACAGAAGCATCACGGGATTAAGGGGGAAAAATAATCCCGTCTTACCAGAAAAATTTTTTTTCTCTTTTTTTATTTAAAGTTGGGGGTTGTATGCTCATTCATCAGGAGAAGAATATTTCTCTGTTCATCCGAATCATCCTTGATCAGAGCAGTTTTAAGGTCAACTGTCCGGGTTCTCCCGCTCTTGGTCTTGATTGCTGCAAGAGATGGCAGGTAATTGATCCCGGTCAGTGAAAGTACTTCGGTGAGTTTCTCCTCGGTTACGCCCCCAGTAGCAGAGGGGTTGATATCAAGAACCTGAAAAATATTGTTTCCCAGGATCTCTTCAGATCTCCATCCCGTCAGTATCTCCGACGCAGGATTTGCGTAGACCACAAGCTCCTGATATCAATAATGATACCGGTAATCCCGAATCTGGTCAGAGCAGCTCAAGTTTCTCCCGGTTCGTGCCAACCCTGTCGCGGAGCCGCCTCTTGTAAATGGCGAGTTCAATATTGGAATAGAGTTCCCGGGGATTATACGGCTTGACGAGGTAGCTGTGAGAGCGGGTTTTTAAAGCACGTTTCACCGTCTCATCATCTGCATAGGCTGTCAGGTAGATGACCGGGATATCAGCAGATTCGTTGATCTTCTCGGTTGCCTGAATACCGTCCATATCCCCTTTCAGATGAATATCCATCAGGATGATATCCGGTTTGAAGTCGGAAGCCATCCGGATCGCTTCCTTTCCGGTATACGCCATACCGACAACGGTATATCCCATCTTTTTAAGCACTGCCTGCAGTGAGAGTGCAACAACTCCTTCATCCTCGACAATCAATACCTTCGTTGGCTGAATTCCCGTCATCCGTCACCCTGTTTTGTATCAGTTCCACGCTGATCCAGTAACTAGGGTACAACGATGAAATCCTATATATACATCATGCATAGGAAGAAGATCTCAGGTTTTTATTACGTATGTACGTTTCTCCTATCAATAACGACATTTTCGCTGGGTGCTATCCTTTATACCCCTACCAGATGAGATTACTGTATTGCAGCCACTCGGATCGTGACCACAAGCGGTGCCGACGTGCTGCAGACAGGAGGTCTGGTCAGGTGACAACAATTCCACGGTCAAAAGTCGTATGGCTTCTGGTGTTATTCGGGATTACGACAATAATCATCCTGACAACAATTTTTTCTTTAAAGAGCGGGTACGAGGGCATATATCCCTATTTCTATTTCCTGCCTATCCTCCTGCTTGCCTATATCTTCCCCCGCTATTCGGTATACTTCACCATCGGTCTTGGGTGGATCTATCTTGCACTTGTCTACACCTACGGGTCTTACGATGTCCGGCTCTTTGCAGAAAGCAGTGCAGTGTTCTACATCTTTGTTACCATAGGCGTGCTTTTTTCTTCCAAGATCGACGAACTGAACCAGACGCGCAAGTACCAGGAGATCTTCTCAAATTCACAGGCAGGGATTTTTTCCTTTGACCGCGAAACCGGAAAAATTTCAGAGATCAACGAAAAAGGGGCGCGATGCTCGGGTACAAACAGGATGAACTGCGTTCATTGGCATATCCCTCATCTGGCCGGATGAAAAAGAGCAGAAACAGTTTTTTAGCTACTCTTGAGAAGGAACACAAGATCTCTGATACCGGGATAGAGTTATCAAAAAAAGACCATACAACCATCTGGGCCCTCGTGACCGCGTCATTGGGAAAGGATTCTGCGGTAATATGTTCCATCATCGATATTTCGGAACGGAAACGGCTGAATGATATTCTTGATGAGTCTGAATTGAGATACCGCACGCTCTTCGATTTTGCGTGTGATGCTATCCTCATCCACGACCTTGACGGCAGGATCTTTGAAGCAAACCGGGCTGCCGTCGATCTCTTCGGGATGCCCGGCGAAAAACTGGTGACAATGACACTCCCGAATCTTGATCGTGACGGCGTACGCCAGCATACAGTCCGCCTTGATCCGGGACCTTCACACACCGGTAACAACTTTTGTTGAGACTGTCTTTACAGGAAGAGACGGGCTGATCCTCCCGATTGAGATCAGCAGCCGTGCTATCCAGTACCGGAGCGGGACTGCAATCATCAGCATCCTCAGGGACATCACGGAACGAAGGAAAGCAAAAGAGGCACTCATCGAGAGCGAGAAGCGATACCGTACACTGGTTGACCAGCTGCCGGATTATATCATTGTCAACCGGGATGGTGTCCTCCTTTATGTCAATCCTGCTGCCGCCCAGATGCTGGGGTATGACCCGGAGGAGATCACAGGAATGACCATCGACGGGTTCATCTCACCCGATTCGCTGCCTGTTGTTGCGGATGCAATGAAGCGACGGGTTGCCGGAGAGCCGGTCGGGCTGTACGAGATCGATATTTTTTCTCATGACCGCACGTTACGGACAGTCATAGTCAAGGGAGTCATGATCCAGTTTGACGGGGCACCGGCAACGCTGACCGTGCTTACTGACATCACCGAGCGCAAAAAGGCCGAAGAAGCGCTGCTTGCCAGTGAGGACAGGTACCGGAAGATTGGGGAACTGATCCCGTTCGGTGTCTGGATGGCGGATGCTCACGGGAGCTTTACCTATCTGTCCAAGTCATTTACTGAACTTCTTGGGTTTTCACTTGAAGAATGTGCGAACGGTGGCTGGTTCAAACGCCTTCCACCCCAGGACCGTGATCGTACCGCTTCAGACTGGACAGCAATGTGTCCGGACCGGGTGTTTCTGGGACAACGAGTACCGGATTATCGACAGAGCGGGAAAGCCACAGTATATTCTGAGCCGTGGTGCCCCGATCTATGACGCCCGCGGGGGAGTCACCTCATGGGTCGGGATCCACTTTGATGTCACCGACCTGCGCCTCACCACAACCCGACTTGAGGCTTCTCTGAGGGAGAAGGATGTGGTGATCAAGGAAGTCCATCACCGGGTAAAGAACAACATGCAGGTCATCTCCGGGTTTCTCCTGCTCCAGTCCCAGTACCTGACCGACCCGGTATCGGTCAAGATGATGGAAGAAGCCCAGCAGCGTGTCAAGACCATGGCTTTGGTGCACGAGCGTCTCTACCAGAGCAGGAGCCTTGAATTCATTGATGCCGCAGATTACATCAACAGCCTTGTCGCGGACCTGATGAACTCGTCCCAGCTTCGAGACCCGGATCGAGACCCGGGTTGACGTAGACCACATCAATATCAACCTTGATATGGCCATTCCCTGTGGGCTGATAATCAATGAACTGGTTACTAATTCCCTCAAACATGCGTTCACGGGACGTCCTGCCGGACTGCTCACAGTCAGCATGCACCTTGGCACCGATCACCGGTTCTCCCTGACAATCCAGGACGACGGGATCGGGCTTCCGGCAGATTATACCAACCGGAGCGCAACGACTCTCGGAACCCAGCTTGTCAGCGTTCTGGTCGGGCAGCTGGGGGGCGAGATGACTGTGTCGGATAAAAACGGGGCTTTATTTGCCATCAGTTTTCCAGAGAAGTTTTGACCTGCACCCGGCTTATAGATAATTCCCCTGCATCAGGGGATTCAGATTTTTTTCAATGGGTTGGATCTCCAATGAGAACTCCCCATTTTCTCCCTCCCAGGAGAGAAATGAATTCATCCGTTTCCCTGATTAAACAGGATTTGTATAGTCATGTTCTGCCTTTTCACGTTTTGGAATTGGTTTTTGGCATAATCGAAAAATGAGAACCCGTTCTTTAAAAAATCTCTTTCACAGGAATGATCCCGTTTCGTCACGTTTTTTGTGCTGAAGACAGGAAGCGGTGATCC
This sequence comes from uncultured Methanoregulaceae archaeon, assembly GCA_963815395.1. Lineage (GTDB taxonomy): Archaea > Halobacteriota > Methanomicrobia > Methanomicrobiales > Methanospirillaceae > Methanoregula. The sequence continues at coordinate 38,552 of CAWFHC010000011.1, read as the reverse complement.
GGAAGGTTGTACCGGGCGGGGGATCAAGCATGATCTTCCCGTTCAACTGCCGGACAAGACTAATAACGAGGCGAAGTCCGAGTGATGGTGAGTTCTTCCAGTCAAATCCCGGCGGAAACCCGACACCATCATCACTGAATACCAGCAAAATTTCCTGATCACCGCACTCACCGATTACAGAGATGGTACCCTTACGACCATTCGGGAATGCATGCTTCAGTGAATTGGAGAGGAGCTCGTTTACAATAAGACCCAGAGGGATTACTGAATCAACATCCAGCCTGATTTCCGGCATGGTGAGACTGAGTTTGATCTGGGACGGTTTTACGCCATAGAAATGGAATACCTGCCCGCCGAGATACGTGAGGTATTCCTTCATGTCAACTGATGCAGCGTTTTCCGACCGGTAAAGGCGTTCATGCACAAGCGCCATTGCACGAACCCGGTTCTGACTCTCGCGGATCGCTTCAAGAACTTTTTGATCAACAATATAACGGGACTGGAGATTGAAGAGACTTGCCACTATCTGGAGGTTGTTCTTAACCCGGTGGTGGACCTCCCGCAGGAGAAGCTCCTTTTCCGCAAGCATTGCATTGAGTTGCCCGGTACGCTCGACAACCCGCTGCTCGAGCACCCGGTTGAGGGATCGCACCTCCTCTTCCATCATCTTGCGATCGGTGATATCTTCCATCAGACCAATGGTATAATCAACACTGCCATCGGGTTTCCTCACGCATCCTGCAACGATACGGGTCCAGACTACGTGCCCATCCCTGCGAATAAAACGCTTGTCCATTGAATACTGCTCAATTTCACCGGATATGAGACGGCTGAATTGTTCTTCATCGGCTGCAAGATCATCCGGATGAGTCATTTCTGCCCAGGTCATACTGACGATCTCATCCCGGGGATACCCCAGTATCGAACAGATCCGTGTCATTGACCTGGAGCCAGCCTTTCCTCAGGAGACGTGATAGCAAAACCATGAAGGGGCATGTCAAAGTAACTGCGGAAGCGGGCTTCACTCACCCGCAGGGCTTCTTCTGCCCGTTTGCTTTCCGTTATATCAATGACTATTGCAATGCCCCTTGTCCGTTCTTCATCGAGCATGGCACCGGCAACGTGGATAGGTATCCGGGTCCCGTCCCGTGAATATATTCTTTCTCGATTCCGGTTTTATTGACACCTGTTGTCTTAAGTTCCTCGAGAGACTGTTCATCAAGATACCGGAATTCCGGCGGGGTCATGGATATCCAGTCGATCCGACCGGATAAAAGGTCATCCCGGGTGTAACCGATCATACGGAGGAATGTGTCATTTGCATCGGTGATTTTACCATCAACGGTCCAGTAGATCGCACCAAATAAACCGGACTCGTAAAACCTGCGCAGGCGCTGCTCACTCTCCCATAATGCCGTTTCTGACCGTTTGCGCCCGGTGATGTCCAGAACAAAGGCGGCAATTTGTTCTTCGGGACCCGGCAGCATTGCAATTGACATAAAGACAGAGATCCGTGTCCCGTCCCGCCGGAGATATTCCTTCTCATACGGCGTGCTTGTGCCGGATCCTCTTAGATCCCCAATCGCGTTGTCATCGGCAGGAATCCATTCAGGAGGCGTAATCACCCGCCAGTCGACAAGCCCATGCTCAAATTCTTCGCGCGTATATCCGATCGAACGCAGATAATAGTCATTTGCTTCGATGATATCCCCCGAGGGTCTGGCAATAACGACCCCAACGATGTTTGAATCAACAAAACTTCGAAGGCGCTGCTCACTCTCCCGTAATGCCGTTTCTGCCCGTTTGCGCTCGGTGATGTCCCGGTTACTCCCCCGCCTGCCAAGATATTCGCCATCAGGACCGTAGATTGGCTGGCAGATATGGGCAATCCAGATGATATTCCCCTCTTTTTTGATGAGCCGGAATTCGACAGTTTCCTTGTCAGGTTTATTTTTTTTCGTATCAAAATGTTTTTCGAATATACGCTTGTCATCCGGGTGAATGATCCTGACAAGGAGGGATTTATCCTGGTAAAATTCTTCCTGGTTGTATCCGGTAACCCGCTCGCAGGAAGGTGAGGTGTAAATAAACTCTTCCTCTGGCCCGATTGATACTCCCAGTCATAGGTAAAATCGGCAAGTGTCCGGAATTTTCGTTCATTGTCAGAGAGGGCTTTTTCTGTAAATTTTTTCTCCGTGATATCAGTCAGCACATTAAGACTGGCTTGCCTGCCTTCAAATGTAATAAGTGCCCCCCGGATCTCGACCCAGCGGATCGACCCGTCCCGGGTAATGATCTTCACCTCATAAGGGAGAAGTGATGCGCCTTCCCGTCGCATCTCCGCGAATTGCATGAATACATTGCGGCACTCTGGCGCAACATAATCAAACATACTGGTATGGAGTAGTTCTTCGGGGAGATACCCAAGACTTTTCGCAATGGACGTGTTGACATACAACAGCTCCCCATCGCGGTGAACAATGATATAATCCGGCAACTCATTGACAAGCAACCGGTAGCGTTCCTCGCTCTCGCGGAGGGCTTCTTCAGCATGCTTGCGATCTGTTATTTCCCGGGTTATACCCTGGAAACCAACAAGCGTTCCGTCAGGACCGATAACCGGTTTCGAGCTCACTTCCAGCCATACGATATCGCCTTCTTTTTTCAGCATCTCGACTTCAATAACAGCGGCAGTTGTTTTTTCCCGGCGTTCAGACTCCTTCTTCCGGACCTGGAGCCTTTCCCTTGCCTTCATAACTGATTGTTCTGTCAGGAATGAGATGAGGGGTTTCCCGATCATTTCGTCTACGGATACCCGGTCACCTTCTGCGTTGCCGGACTCAGGTACGTGAACCGGAGGTCCGGGGTTGCCTGCCAGACAATGTCTTCTACATTCTCTATCAGGAACCGTAGCTCAGCTTCCGCACCCTTGTTTTCCGTGATGTCACGGGAGTTCACGATAACCCTTGACACCACCCCTGCATCATCCATCACCGGCTGGATAAAATTATCGTACCATCTGCCGCTACGTTCGTCCTCGAACCGTGCCGCCACGCCGGTCCTGAAAACCTTGTCTATCCGTGTGCGCCTGGTGCGGGCAAGCGGTTCCGGTATCAGTTCATACGCACATTTGCCAATCACATCAGACAAACTCATTCCCAAACGGTCTGCGAGGGTTGTATTCAGGTCAAGGATAATGCCGTTCTTATCAAGGAGGGCAATAGAATCTACCGGGTTGTTGATCAGGCTCTGAAGTATTGAAGCATTTGCGGTCAGTTCTCTCTCAAGCTTCCGGTATTCCTGGTGGATCTTCCAGTTCCGGATCGTACGTTCCACGATATGCGGAAGATCATCAAAAACTGCCTTGCTTTTGGATAGATAATCAGCGACACCCCGGTGCAGGAGATTTGCGCCAACCACTTCATCACCGTAGCTGGTCATGACGACGACAGGGAAACTGATATCCTCCGGGTTCTCCGGGAGGAGCTCTTCTCCCTTACCGTCAGGGAGGAGCCAGTCGAGAATCATGAATTCCGGAGGATCGGCTGCAAGAACTTCCCTTGCTTCTCCAAGCGTTGCAGCGACCGATAAACGGTAAGGATTTCCTGAGGAGAGGAGCCCTCGTCGGATCAGCTCGGCATGGGCTTTTTCATCTTCTACGATGAGAATATGAACCGGTTCTGCCCCGGCCGTTTTCCGTGCATCAGATTTTTTTGATTTTTTCAGGGAGTGTTCTGCCATAGGTTACTCAGGATGGGGCCGGGCGTTCCAGCCAAGCCAATAGAACCCAAGGTCTCCCATCAGTTTTATAAAAGTCTTGAATTCAAGGGGTTTTACCACGTAGCTGTTCGCGTGATAGTCATAGGAGCGGGCAATATCGGACTCGGCATCTGAACTCGTAAGAATGACAACAGGGATCCGACGAAGGTCATCCGTCTCTTTTATTATCTTGAGAACTTCAAGGCCGTCAACCTTCGGGAGCCTGAGATCGAGAAGGATAAGGTTTGGACGGGGACTGTCCTTCATGTTCACATAATCGCCTCTGTGGAACAGGAAATCAAGGGCCTGCTGACCGTCAGTAACATGATACATAATATTTGCCACACGCTGGTCTCGCATGCTCCGGTCTACCAGCTCGGCATGAGATTCGTTGTCCTCGACAAGCAGAATGACAAGAGGTTCTCCTACCAGTTGCACCATATAAATCACTCTCCACTGTATTCCTTCTTATGTGTATCTGTCTCCCTATTTTTTGCGGGAAGGGTAAACAGGAATGTCACTCCCTTACCCGGGCCGTCAGACTCGACCCAGATCCTGCCTCCCTGGACTTCAATAATGCGTTTGACAATGGCAAGACCGATACCGGATCCTTCCTTCTTTGCGTCCAGTTTTTCGAACAGGTTGAATAGTTTCCCAAAGTACTTCGGGTCGATCCCGATACCATTGTCCCTGACGAAGAATACCGGTTCGCCATCATTGGACTCCACGCCGATCCTGATCTCAGGATTCTGCTGGTCGCCCATGAACTTCACCGCATTCTCGATAAGGTTCATTACCGCTTCCCTCACCCGGGCACGATCAACGTTAACTTCAGGCATATCCGGATCGATTACCACCTTTGCTTTCCGTTCCCTGATGGGCATTTCCAGTCTGTTCGACTGCCTCTTTTGCAATAAGTGTGAAGGATACATTCTCCGGTGTGTCCGCTATCCTCCCGATTCTGGACAGGTTGAGGAGATCGTGCAGGAGTTCTTCCATTTTGGTCACCGCCGTGTTGACGCGCTCGAGATCATGGGAGATTGCTGCGGTGTCATTGTTGGCAATATCCGTCTCCAGAAGTCCGGCAAAACCATGAATTGTTATGAGAGGGCTTCTGAGATCGTGCGAGACGGTATACGTGAAACGCTCCAGCTCAGCGTTCTTCTGCTCCAGATCCGCAAAGAGGCGCTCCCGCTCCCGCATGAAATGCTTCTGCCTGGTTATATTGAAGGTGTACATTCTCACGACATGCAATACACGATTCAGGGAAATGTGTTCATTAAACGTCTCATCATTCAGGACTATCTCTCTGTCCAGCTGGGATTCTGTTCCTTCACGGAGCAGGCGCAGGATTTCAGTCTTGTCTTTTGGAACGAACAACCCGGGGTTTTCCGAAAGTCCGAGTTCCCTGAGGGTCTTGAAGGTCACTTCATTGGCAAACGTGATCGTGCCTTCTGCATCCATTTCGATCACCGGGTTGGGATTCAGTTCCGGGAAACTTGCCAGCCATCGAATCCGTTCCTCTGCCTTCATTTGTTCAGTAACATCCCGGATGGTCCCGATAAATGCCCTGAACGTGCCATCAGGATTCCGCAGCGGTACTGCGGTGATATGCGCATCGATGATCCTGCCATCCTTCCGTTTCATGCGGACCGGGGCTTCTTTGACAAATCCTTCGGATTCGATCCTTTTTATAAGGACCTTACGCGAATCGGGGGGGTAATAGAAATCCTTAATTGATGTTTTCGCAAACTCGTCACGGTTCAGGTAACCAAACATCTCTATCCCGGCATCATTGAAATCAATCCATTTTCCCTCAAGGGAAGTGATGAAGACGCAGTCCCGGGAAGTAGTGAAGAACTCACGGTATTTTTCTTCGCTCTCGCGGAGGGCTTCCAACGCCAGCTTCTGGTCAGTGATATCTTCAAATGTCGTGGCAAATCTCCCTTTTCCAGAGGGATACGCCGATATAGAAAAGTATTTTTTCATCGGTGCAAAATACACCTCGAACGTTTCAGGCCGACCGGTTGCGGCAACCCGTGCATAGATATCCAGGAACGGGGGGGTAGCGACGCTGTACGCCTCACGACTTGTTTTTCCGATGACTTCCTCCCGTTTAAGCCCGATAATATGTTCGAATGCCGGGTTTACGTCAAGGATGCGGTATTCTGAAGGGTTTCCCGAAGCGTCCTGCACGATCTCATGGAGTGCGTTCCCCTCGATCATCCGGGTGAAGAGTTCCCGGTATTTTTCCTCACTCTCCCGGAGCGCTTCTTCTGCCCGTTTGCGCGAGGAAATGTCCCGGATGAGAATAAGATCAGCGGCCTGTCCTTTCCAGTCTGTCTTTGCAGACGTGACTTCTATCGGCAAGTTTGTCCCGTCTTTTCGGACGATGATGGTCTCGTATTGAGCCTGCACCGGCTCTCCGGCCAGTATTTTGTCATATCTTTCCCGTACCTTCCTGGCATACTCATCAGGATGTGCCAGGTCTTTGATAGTGAGCCTGATCAGTTCATCAACGTTGTAACCGGTTATTTCGGCAGCCCGCCTGTTTGCAAAAGCATGGACACCCTGTCCGACAGCGACCAGAATCCCGTCATTGGCGTTCTCGGCCAAAGCCCTGAATGTTTCCTCACTTTCGTGCAGTAACTCTTCAGTCGCCTTGCGTTTTTCCTCTTCGCTTTCAATGAGCCGGCCAATTTCACTTGCTGCTTTGCCGACAACGTACACAGTGACGAGGCAGAACAGCATGATTACTATCGAGACTTCGATCGCATTGTCAATATGATATGCCGAAAAAAAAGTTGCCTGCAGCAGACCCTGAAAAATGACAATAATAACAACGAGGGGAAGGAAAACCCGTAGCAGGCGGGCCCTGACGGACGACCCAGTAAAATACACGAGTGGCAGCGATGCAGACCCTGCATTGGTGATGAGTCCCAGCCCGGTGAAGAGTGCGGCAAGAGCGGAGGTAAACGCAATCGGGATAAAGGTGGTATTGTACAGAAATGGTGCGCCAAAGACATAGCTGAGCAAAACCGTGAAACCTGCAATGACACGATAAATGATCCCAAAATACCGGCAATATCCCGTGCCCTGTGACTGTCAGGGGAGTCCCCGGATGAACGCACCTCAAGGAACAGGGCAACTGCGGAAAGAATTATCAGCAGCGTTGCAACAGGGGAGATGTAAGTTATCTGTCCCGCCATAATCCGGGTCGCTACGCTGTTAACCAGGTCTTCTGCAAGAAAATGCCCGCCAAGGAGATTAAGGGGAAGTTCCAGTGCTGAAATTAAGGCAATCACGACAAGAAAGGCAGTAATAACAGTCAGTCTGGTTCCCGTCAGCGGTTTTCTGGCATGGATAATCAGTACAAACCCAAAAAAGATCCAGGCAAGTGCCGCTGATACCGAGATAGGCTTGAAACCAGGCAGGATTCCGGATAAAGAGACAATGCCAAAGAACAGGCCTGCAATGCCGACTAACCCGAGGAGTGCAGCAAAGGATCCAAATAGGATGGTAAGAGTATTTTCAGAAAATGATATGCGATCAGTTTTGTCCCCGGCTACAGCAGGTTCAGTCTCTACCGGCATTCAACACCTTTTTGAGATGGACAAAGAACCGGATTGCGCTTATCATCCAGTATTTCTGAGTGAGACGAATCCGGTTATGCTTTTGGTTCCATGGCGGCAGTACGTTCACCAGAACGCTCAGAAGGATACAATGGTTCCCGGGACATTAAACTATGGGTGACAATCATCTTACCAGAGGATAGGGTATGTGAACACCGGAACCTTGAGAAGATATATCCCCAACCAGAGTAGGGACTAGTTCTCACTTTATTATCAAGATCCAATTCCCTGGTTCTCTTCCGGTGACTGGCTCCCCACTACTGGGATAGAGAGGTGGAACTTTGTTCCTTCCGTTCGATCAAGCTCGACCGTGCCCTTCAGTTGTCTGATCAGGCTCGAGACCAGCCGTAGGCCAAGTGATGGAGTATTCTTCCAGTCAATCTCCGAAGGCATCCCGATTCCATTGTCCGAAACAGTAATATCCAGCTGGTCTCCATCGATCCGAGTCCTGATCCGGATAGTTCCCTTCCGTTCCTCAGGAAAGCCGTGCTGGATTGCGTTGCTGATTAGTTCATTGATTATCAGGCCGAGCGGGATTGCTGTATTGATGTCCATCATGGTATCTTCTGATACAATTTCGACCACAATCCTTTCAGGGCGGAGCTGATGGAAAGCAATCTGGGAATTCACCAGTGATGCAAGGTAGCTCCTTAATTCGATATGTGAGAGATCCGTTCCGCCATACAACTTCTCATGGACCATTGCCATCGCACGGAGTCTCTGGGTACTTTCCCGGAGAGCCGCAATGACCTGGGGATCGGAAACCATGCGGGACTGCAGAGACAGGAGGCTGATCATGATCTGAAGATTGTTCTTGACCCTGTGGTGGACCTCCCGAAGGAGCACGATCTTCTCAGCAAGTGAGCCTTTTATCTGTTCCTCGACGATTCGACGCTGATCAATCTCCGCTTCCAGAGCCTGCGTCCTCTCCTTCACCAGCGAATCGAGATGGTCATTTATTCTCCTGAGTTCCTCTTCTGCCTTTTTTCGCCTCGTAATGTCGCGGAAATACCAGACTCTGCCATACCAGGTTCCGTCACTGTCGATCGTCGGTGCTGAGTATCGTTCGAGGATCCTCCCATCCTTCATGAGAAGTTCGTCACTGCTTTTTTCCTCAATATGATCATAAAGGTACTTTACCTTCGCAAGGAACTCTTCAGGATCCGATAGGCTCTGAAGTACATATCCAAGCGCCTGCTCGTCGGATCGCGATGCAATAATATCTTCCGGAATACCCCATATTTCGATAAACCTCTGGTTGAAGGAGACGATACTGCCGTTGGTATTGACAACCAGGATCCCGTCGATAGACGTTTCCTGCTGCGTCCTGAGAATCGTGTTGGTGAACGCGAGGTTCTTTTCCGCTTCTTTGCGCGAAGTGATATCCTCATATGTTCCTACAACTCCGTATGCAAGACCATTCATATCGAGAAGAGGAATTTTATTCGTCCTGACCCACTGCACGCGCCCATCCGGCTGGATCACACTTTCTTCATATCCGATTTTCGGAATCCCGGTGTTCATGACAAGCTTGTCGTCGGCACGATATGATTCCGCAAGAGACCGCCAGCCAAGTTCGAAATCGGTTTTACCAGTCACCTCTTCCGGCTGGGAAAACCCGGCATCATGGGCGGCGATCCTGTTGCAGCCAAGATATTGCGAATTCCGGTTTTTCCAGAATACACCGATCGGTATGGTATCGAGAACTGTCTGGAGGAGCTGGTGTGATTCGCGAAGCTCTTCTTCCATGCGTTTGCGTTGAGTTATGTCCACGCAGAATGACATCACATTGCCGCCCGGGAGGGTCACAGCATTCAAGATTATGGGTATAAGGGTGCCATCTTTTCTCTTCAGATTCAGCTCGGTAGTAATGAGACCGGAATTTTTGAGTGCCTCGAACTCCCTGAGCCTTTTGTCCTGAGATTCTTCCCAGACAAGATCCATGATAGTCTTTTGGAGTAATTCCTCGCGGGTATAACCGACAAGGTGACAGGCAGCCCGGTTTACATCAATATACCGGGAGGTTGAATCCACCACAAAGACCCCCTCTATCGCATTTTCGATGTAGGTACGGTATTTTTCTTCACTTTCCCGTAGCGCGAGTTCCGCAAGTCTTCGTTTCGTGATATCCCTGATAGCGGATACTACGAACCTTGCCCCGGAAAACGACACAACGTGGGCATTAATCTCGACCGGTACCACCGTCCCGTCTCTCCGTATATGACCTGTCTCGAAAAATGCATGTCCTTTTGTTCTCAGATCGTGGATGACCTCCTCGACAGGGGGATTATGGAATGGGGTTGCAAAATCGAGCGGGCTCATCCTGATCATCTCCTCCCTTGTATACTGCAGCATTCTGCAGGCCACATCGTTCACATCAATGAATTTTCCCGGACTGCCATCGGGTTCGATCTCGTGGAGATGTATACCGTCATTAAGGGAATTAAAGATAGTCCTGAATTTTTCTTCACTTGTCCGAAGTGATTCTTCGAATTTTTTTCGTTCTGTGATATCCCGGATCGTCCCGATATATGCCCTGAGTGAGCCGTCATCGTTATGAAGTGGTGCTGTTGTAATGAGTGAATCGATGATCGTCCCATTCCTGCGTCGCAATTGTACCGGGTATTCTTTTACGAATCCATATCGCCGTATGCGATCCAGGAAGGCAACACGGTCTGAAGAGGTCTTGTAGAGTTCCATGATGGGAATCTTCAGGAGTTCCTCGCGGGTTTCGTACCCGAAGAGAGCCACTGCGCCTTCATTGAAATCAATCCATTTCCCTTCAGGTGATGTGATGAATACGCAGTCCTGGGAAGTGGTAAAGAACTCATGATAGATCTCGGTGCTCATCCTTGCCTGGTTTTCTGCCAGATTCAGGTGTGTTACATCCCTTCCTATTGCAATATAGCCATTCATATTCCCCGAAGTGTCCCGCAGGCCCCGGGTGTTCCAGACAATCGTTTTCTCTGAACCATCAGCGCACCGTATCTCTGTCTCGAAGTTCTCCAGGTAGGTGTCCCGTTCAATGATCCTCTGTATATCCGCGGTGATTTTTTTGCGATATTCCCTGTCAGGGTACATCCATCCCCACACTGATCTTTTACCAGTCACATCCACTTTTTTATACCCGCTGATGGCTTCTGCAGCATCGTTCCAGATCAAGATAGTACCATCAGGTGCAAGAACCGTGATCCAGATGTTGGCATTTGTGATTACGCTCTCCTGGAATTGCTGGAGCTGCAGGATTTCATCGGTTGATTTTTTCTCGCTCTGGCGTGCAGTGACAAGTCTCTCAGAGAGGTATGCGACAACAGCAGAGATACTGATAAAGACGGTGACCCGGAACAATGCACCTGTCACTTCTGCCTGTTCCGGATGATACAGGACAACGAGGAAGAGATAGGAAGACGCCAGAAGTGAAGCCATCCCAAATCCCCTCCAGCCATAACGGTAAGCAAGGAGTATTAACGGGAAATAGTACAAGTGCATGAAGATAATGGTAATTCCATGAGAGAGACAGTAGATCGAAAACAGGGTCACTGCCACGGCGCTTGACAGGATGAGAATACGCCATTGGGTTTCTGAAAGATCCTGGACAGCGTCAGGTCCGGACCTGTCCTTTATTTCCTGGTGTATGGGTACGGTTTCGGTCAATGATTTTGACATTCTCTCTTGAACTCCTGTACTTTTCAAACGGTGAGAAGAAAGCTAAGAGTGCATTGCTCTTCACCTGATGATTAAAGTTTTTAATTTCCGGCTTTTTTTTTCGGGGCTTAAAACGCATACTTGATATCACCACTTTAATGTCGTTCTCCTGTCAATAGCTGAGCTGAATGCCCAGACGCACCATCACCTTCTCCCGGAATGTGTTTCTCCCTCTCACATCTGTATGCCGGAACCGCTGCGGGTACTGCTCTTTCCGTACCCCGGTTCAGGACGGATGCCTCATGAGGCAAGAAGACGTTGAAAAGATTCTTCAGAGCGGGGCAGCACTCGGGTGCACGGAAGCCCTCTTCACGTTCGGGGAGCACCCGGAAGAGGAACCGGGCTTTATGGAGTATCTCAGACGAAGCGGGTATACTGACGATCCTTGACTACTGTGAGGCAATGTGCCGGAAAAGTATCGGATATGGTCTGCTCCCGCACACGAACGCCGGTATCCTGACCATGGATGAGATGGAAAGGCTGCACGCGGTAAATGCGAGCATGGGGCTGATGCTGGAGACAACCGCAAAAATCCCGGCGCATGCATCATCGAAAGGCAAGGAACCGGAGATCCGGCTCGGCATGATTGAGGATGCCGGAAAACTCAGGATACCCTTCACTACCGGTCTGCTGGTAGGAATCGGTGAAACAATGGCTGACCGGGAAGATTCTCTCCTCGCAATCCGGGATCTCCATAAACGCTACGGGCACATCCAGGAAATTATCATCCAGAATTTTTGTCCCAAGCCAGGAACCCCGATGGCGGACCATCCGGTGCCGGGTACCGATGAAATCTGCTCCACCATCCGGATGGCACGCGATATTCTTCAGAAGGATATCGCCATCCAGATCCCGCCTAATCTTATCGATGCCTCCACGCTCATCTCCTGCGGCGTGGATGACCTTGGGGGAGTCTCACCTCTGACAATCGATTATGTTAATCCGGAACACCCGTGGCCGGCGATCCAGGAACTTAAAAAAATCGTCGGGAACGCCCAACTCTGCGAGCGGCTCTGCATCTACCCGCAGTATGTAAAAAAAGAATGGTACCATCCCGGTCTGGAACATCTGATAAACCGGCTCGGACAAATAGTTAAGGCAAGGAGCAGAGTATCGTGAAGTGCAAAGATCTCATCATTAAAGGCAAAGCGAAATCGGTATACGCCACGGATACGAAGGGCAAGCTCATTGTTGAGTTCCGCGACGATATCACTGCATTTGATGGCGGAAAAAAAGATGTGCTAAAAAATAAGGGGACCTGCAATGCCGAGGTTTCAGCATTCTTCTTTGAATATCTCGAAAAGAAGGGGATTAAAACCCATTTTTTCACCATGCTTGACCCGTACCATATGGTCGTAAGAAAACTCGAGATGATCCCGCTTGAAGTAATTGTGCGGAACATCGCTGCGGGCTCCATTGTCAGAAACTATCCGTTCAGGGAAGGCACACCGCTCGACCCGCCCCTGATTGTGATCGATTATAAGGACGATGAACGGCATGATCCGATGCTCAACGATGAGATTATCATTGCATTGAACCTCGTCACACCGGGTGAACTAAAAAAGATCAAGAAGATGGCACTTGAGGTGAACCGGCTCCTTTCTTCATTGCTGGCAGGGCAGGAAATAACACTTGTGGATTTCAAGATTGAGTTTGGCAGGCAGGGCAGGACGATCTATCTTGGCGATGAGATCAGTATGGATTCCATGCGTCTCTGGGACAAAAAAACCGGTGAATCGCTGGACAAGGACGTGTACCGCTTCGAAAAGGGTGATGTAATGGCAACCTACAATACGGTAGCGCAGAGAATCACAACCAGTAAAAAAACAGTAAAGGACAGATAAGAGAGCAGTTCTTCAGACTTTGATAAGAAGCATGCAGATCGATTGGCTTATACCCGGACCAGGAGAATCGTCTTTTGCATGAGGGACGCCATCTCAGGGGCTCTCCGAGGCATGGCGGACAAAAGTTTTTGTTTTTTTTAATTATCAATCCGTCGCGGGGGCACCCTGTTCCGGGGAGGCGGCAACCATCGTAACGCGGGAGAGAGTAGTTACGATTCCTGCATCATAGCTGAATACTACGATTTTCACATTGAACCGTTGAAAAGACGTGAACACTCAACTCGTGTTCCCCCTGATTTGGCTCCACTTAAGTAACATCTGAAAAGGAAATTACCATCGCTCTTTTGAGATACAGTGACAAATGGGGACAGGTTCTATCCCCCCTCTGCCAGGGTATATTTTCCCGGTGATAGTTAAAAAGGAATTTTCCTGACCCGTTATTTTCCGCGGTATTCCAATTCTTTTTTATTCGATGCTGCCGCACCGAGCACAAAGACTAACGTCTTTAAAAAAAAAGAAACTTACCGATGACAAGGATCTCATGCAGGTCGGGTCGGGGAGTACTATGACTGATAAAGATGCAGATGAAGAAGAGATGCTCAAATGGGCCAGAGGATATGCAAAAAAACAGGGATGGGACCTCAGTACCGATGAAAAACAACTCTCAACAGTAATCCGTGGGCTTGTGCGGAACAAAAAAAAGTTCGGAAGACCCTACTGTCCCTGCCGTATCCGTAGTGGGGATGAGGAAAAAGACATGGCGATTGAATGTCCCTGCGTGTACCATAAAGATGAGATTTCCCAGCAGGGACATTGCCATTGTAACCTCTATTTTAAAAAGACCTGATCATTTTTTCGTACTTAACCTCTTTATTATTCCACTGTTTATGAACGAATCATCAGAAACATGTCCTGCCTGCCCTGTCCAGGGCCTGCCTCCACTGCACGGTGAATTGCCTGAGGTAGTCATTCTCGGAAGTTTTCCTTCCCGACAGTCACTGCAGAAGAAGGAATATTATGGGAACCCCCGGAATCATTTCTGGCATATCATTGAAGCCTTGTTTTCCATCGATCGTAATCTTCCTTACGGGGTCCGGTCTTCTCTTCTCATCGATCACCGGGTTGCACTCTGGGATGTCATTTCTGCCTGCTCCCGGAAGGGGAGTGCAGATGCACGGATCCAGAGCCCTGTGTTTAACGATCTTACCGGATTTCTTGCATCCTTTCCTGCGCTGCGCCTTGTCGCCCTCAATGGGACCACCGCCGGAACGTATTATCAAAAATTGAATATATCTTCATCTGTTCCTGCAGTAGTCCTGCCATCAACGAGCCCGGCAAACACGCGATTCACGCTCTGGGAGAAAGTAAGATGCTGGGAAATTATCACCACCTGCAGCATCCCATAAATACGGTGAGCAGGGCTAACGTCCGCCGTGGAACTTCAGGAAAATGACGTGATATACCGCGTAGAAACCAACGAGCACTGCAAGGGTGTATCCGAAGATTGCTATCCAGTAGATCGAATCCGGAAGCTGCAGTGGATGAGAAAGAAGCACCAGCGAAGACCCCACAACAAGAGATGCGACCACAAGACCAAGCAGGACCTTGTCGCTGGCTTTATCGAGAGCCATCTGGACTTTCTGGATATTGGTCTCCTCAATCTTCAGGGTAAAGGTCCCGGTTGAAAGCCGCCGGAGCATCAGGTTGAGATTACGGGGCATATCAAAAAGGGCATCCACGCCATCCAGAAGGGATATGGAGGCTCTTTTAATGTAAGATGCAGAAAGGTTTCGCGCATCGGCAAGCTTCGTAAGAGCCGGGGTGACCTCTTTTCCGAAATTAAATTTCGGGTCAAGGCGGACACCAATGTCCAGCACCATCACAAAAACCTTGAGCAGGAGCATCAGGCTCATCGGAACTTTCAGGCGATATCGTCTCATTGCTTCCGTGAGTTCGGTTACAACCAGCCCGAAATTCATCTGCGAAACATCATCACTGCCGCCGAAATCATGCATGAGGATGTAAAGGTCGTCCCGAAGGGATTCCCGGTCTGATTCATTAATCACGATCCCGAATCCTTCGAGAGAACGGAGCATCAGTTCAATATCATCGTTGACAAGAGCGAACAGAAGATTTATGAATCCCTGACGTTTCTCCGGGCGCAGTATACCCACAATACCAAAATCCAGAAAGACAATATCTCCTTCTTTTGTCACGAGAAGGTTACCCGGGTGGGGATCACCATGGAAGAACCCATCCTCAAAGATCATCTTGAGATATGCCTGGAATCCCCGCACTCCGATTTCGTGAGGATCAACTCCCATCGCTGCTATTGCTTCGGGGTTATCGATCCGGACCCCTTCGATATAATCCATGACCATCATGCGGGATGAGGAATATTCCCAGTAAATCTTCGGGAAACGGATACCCGGTACATCATGGAAGTTACGTCTCATCCGATCGGAATTACGGCCATCCCGGGTGAAATCGAGCTCTTTTACTATCTGGTGTGCAAAATCATCCACCATCCCGATCGGATTGTAGACGCGGGTTTCAGGAAATACCGTTTCGACCCGCTCCGCCAGGGATCGCAGGATGGAGAGATCGGTCTCGATAATTTCACCGATACCTGGTCTTTGTACCTTAAGAGCGACCCGGGTCCCGTCTTTAAGGATGGCAGAATGCACCTGGGCAATCGAGGCAGAGGCAACCGGCATCTCATCGACCTTCCAGAACCACTGTTCACAAACGTTGGTATTATTACAACTCTGTTCGATAACCCCCCGGATTTCTGAGAAGGGGAGAGGTTTTGCATGGTCCTGCAGTTTTTTGAGCTCGTCGATCAGTTCCGGGGGAAGCAGTTCAGTCCTCGTGCTCATAATCTGCCCAAACTTAACAAATGTCGGGCCAAGTTCCTCAAGGGCGAGCCGCATCCGTTGATAAACCGTGGATGCGTCAGGATCCTTCCCGGGTATGGGAAGCCGGAACCGGGCTTTTCCGGGAAACATTGTTTCAAGCCCGATGCCAAAACCGTATTTGCTCAGGATGTCCATGATCTGCGCATACCGCGTGATACGGTTAACCATGCGTATGATTTGGATGTTGTGATACTTAAGCCGTGCTTTTTCCGTTACAATCTTGCAGATGCACAGAAAATGAAAAAGAAGAATTCAGGGAGTCAGATTCCACAGGGGATTTCCCCGGGATCACTATTGTTCTGCTTCAGGGTTTATGGAAAACGACAATCCGGTTTGTATTCGTACCGCATGCCATATTGTTCACACCCCATATATTGGATGTTTTGGTGAATATCTGCTGGTTGATCAGCACTCCTTCGCAAGTGAACCCTGCAGTAATGCCGAGGGGGATGACATGATTCTTCTAACCGGATCGTCCGTTTCCTCACCTCCCCCACTTCAAACGCGACATAGCCTCCGGCACGGGTGATCCGGTAGAGCTCCCGGAATACCGACCCCATGACACCTGTCCATTCATCCAGAGTCCGGGCCATCGTAATCTGCTCCCCGATTTCTTCCTCATTCTGACCGTTAAACCAGCAGCGAAGCCAGTTGTCCTCCCGGTACTGGACAATATCAAGAAACGGAGGTGATGTCACCGTCAGCTGAACGCTGGTTTCCGGAATATCCGGAGTTGAACGAGCATCGGCGGTGAAAAGGCGGGCATTTTTTCCTGCCCTGTTGAGATTCCTTTTTTCCCCGGGAGATAGCGTTCGTAACAGGCTTTTTGTCTTGTCCAGAATAATTTTGCGGGTATCCCGGTATTCGGGGATCTGCCGGCGTTTCCGGTTGATCCGTTGCTGACTCTGCTGTGATACTGCCTGGTTTGGCGGAAGTGTGTATACTGAAAAAAATCCCTTTGAGTGACCGGTAAGCCGGTTCGTCGCCACCATCGCAATCCAGCGGTCGATCATATCATCCCTGCAATCAGTTTTCCGGTCCAGGAGATACTGCCTTAAAGCCACAATTTCTTTCTCGGTATCAGGATGATAAAACATGGAAAGATCGATCGCTGCCCCTTCGCTTTCACGGGGTATTGCGTTAAGGCGCTTTTCTACACGGGCATAATCCGGAGGAAAGAACCGGGGTTCCGTCATAATCCGGGAGAGGGGATTTGCGTCGTTGGCGATGACATCCCTCCCGGAAAGTCCCGCTTCGATGACCGTTGTTCCACGGCCACTGAAAGGATCGTATACAACATCACCTTTCCGGGTAAGGAGATCGATGAATAACCGGGGAAGCTGTGGTTTGAAGCATGCACGATAGGAAATTTCATGGATTGATGATGCCTGTCTCTGCCGGGAGGTCCAGAATTCATTGGTATATTTCGGGACGAGGACAGGTCCGATTACCATATCCTCAACAATTGTCGGGATAGCGGCATGGCTCACGAATGCACGAAGATACCGTTTCAGGGCATCATCGGGTGAAGGGGATCTGCGAGCACCATAGCTGAAGGAGAGGTTGGCGGACGAAGGTATAATGGTGGTGTCACGATGTCATGACAGCGGTTTTGCCAGCGCTAAAAGTTACCATGAGATCCGGGGAACTGGTCCTTTGTGTGGACAAGAACATCACTTCCAAAATCCGCCGCAGTTGTCAATGCTATAGTCGCGGGTAAATTCCGGGTCATTTAAAAAAAGACACGGGTTGTCCCGTATGAGATGCAGACGAATCAGGAGAGCGAATCTATTTTTTTACTTTTTGGAGTACTGCTGCCCACGATTGCATCAAATGCATCCGGGTATTTCACCGTGCCCTGTATTCCGTCCAGCGCACCGGGGTCCAGAGCAAGTACCATAAATACGTCGTCAGCAACAGTGAATGGCGCTACGATTCCGTTTTCCCGTGCCGGGCGAAATCCGTACCGGGGATAGTATCCCGGGTGGCCGATAACAATAACAATACGATGACCAAGAGCCCGGCAAACCTTGAGTCCCTCTTCAATAAGCGCGGCGCCAACGCCAAGGCATTGGTAATCCGGATGCACGACGAGCGGTGCAAGAGCGATGGCCGGGGTGATTGCCTGGGGAGATTCGATGGTGATCGGAGGAAACATGATATGCCCGATGATCCTGTCACCATCAACAGCGACCAGCGAAAGTTCGGGATTGAAAACCTTGGCATCCCGCAGGGCATCCACGAGACGTGCTTCGTCATAATGAGCAAACGCCTGGTAGTTTACCTCAAAAATTGCAGGAATATCGGCAGGAATTTCCTGCCGGATAAAAAAGGAATCCATCCTGTTCTATTAGGTGGCTGGGCAGATAAGGAAGAGGTTCATGAAGAACCTGATTCAACAAAGATGTATTTAAAAATAAAACATACTGAAATCATTTGACAACATGTTGATTCCGGTTCATCAAAGGGTGTAAATGTGAGTATCACAAACCACCTGATAATGAACCCGACCATCAGGGCATATATCGATCTCACCCGCCTCCAGTTTTTCTTCGCCTGGCCACTTCTCTTCTGTTCCGGATACCTGCTTGCGACCACCATCTATGGAAATTTCGGCTGGTTCGATCTCGCACGGGTTTCCCTGATCGGGTTTTTTGGCTTTGAAGCCGGACTTGTCCTGAATGATTATATCGATCGCGAGTATGACAAAAAAGACATCGAATCTGATAAGCTCACGAGGTACTGGCGGATATTCAGAACCCGCCCGATTGCTGCCGGGCTTATCCCGCCAAGCCATGCATTAGGACTTTTCATTGCTTTGGCCGCCATCGCTGCCTGTCTTATTGTAACGCTCCCGTATCCGCACTCACTGATTGTGCTTCTCATCATGATCTACAGCTACACCATAGAAATGTTCTATCAGATCGAGAAGCGTCAGCCACAGCAATTCCCCTTTGCCCAGATCATCGGCCGTACGGATTTTGCCCTCTTTCCGGTTGCCGGTTATCTCTGCCTGGGGAACCCGGACCTGAATGCATTCCTGTACTTCGTTTTCTTCTACCCGTTTGCTCTGGCACACCTCGGGGCAAATGATCTGATTGATGTGGCAAATGATCGTGCCAGGGGAATGAGTACGATCCCGATACTCTATGATATACCCAGGACAACTTACTGGATTGCGGGATTTACCATTATCCATGCGATGATGGCGTTCCTTTTCATGACAAGGCTGGGCTGGGTTGGCCGTGCAGGTCTCTTAATCGGGCTGATACTGCTCATGGCGGCAAACGTTGTGATCCTTAAGTACAGGACCCCGGAAGCCGCCCTGAAAGTGCTCCCCCTTTTCCACGTTGCAATGCTCATCTATGCAGGATCGATCTCCCTGGATTCGGTTATGTGAACCGGAGGATCTTATTTTTTTTGTTTTCACAGGGGAGATTTCTTTTTATCATAAAACGGAATAAACAGCCCTGATCTCGTAGCTAAAGGCCCCTGACTGTCCCCTTACCGCCCTGCGGTAGGGAGGGGATGAAAGTGGCGGGGATTAAACCGTATTTCCCTGCAAATCGTTTTGCTCAGATAAAATGCGGAGAATTTTACCTCCACTTCTTCAGGTGCGATGAATTCAGCCACTCCGAGGGGGCGCCCGGCAGCAGGTTAATAACTAAAAAAATTCAAAAAAACTTCCTTACCCGCCGTCACTTTGAGAGGCCCTGAGGCGGGCACCCATCATACTGCTAATGTTTCATGAATCGGGGTGAACGGAATCGGTTCAACCCTGTTACGCCAGAGCCTTTTTCCGGAGTTGTATTATAATACCGCAAGGCAGAGTGAGAAGATCCACCCTCATATTTTCAGCAACCCCACGTGATCCTGCAACCAGTGCCTGCGAAGCTCGTAATCCGGCATGATCTTTCTGACCTTGTCCCAGAACTTTTTCGAATGATCCGGCTGGCTGATATGAACGAGTTCATGCACTACCACGTAATCAACCATTTCGGGGGGGGCCTGGATCAGGCGCCAGCTGAAATTGAGCCCCCCCTTGTGGGTGCAGGATCCCCATCGCTGCCGTGCATCGGTAATTCGGATCGTCACCGGAACATGGCCCGTTTTCAGGGAAAACCACATGCACCGGGCCGGGATTTCCCGTATAGCTTCTTTCATATACCAGCGTTTGAGCTCGTTCCTGATATCGGGAATAAGTGTCCGGGAAACGTACAGCCTGTCCCCGCGTTCAATCGTCAGACTCCCGTTTTCCACAAACTGAAGCGGATATGAACGCCCGAGATACAGAAACAACTCACCTTCAGTATACTCATGACAGGGAGAAAATGGTCGCCGATTTATCTCACCAATTTTTCGCAGGATCCATGAACTCTTCTGCAGGATTATCTCCTCAATGTCTGCAGCAGATGCACGCCGGGGAGCCCTGACAACGAGGGTTGCGCGGGAGGTAATTTCAAGTGCGATGGTCCTGCGACGTGAGCGGATAATTTTTTCAACAGGGATTTCTTCCATGGCGACGGGCTACCTGTACGGTGTTTGTTCCGCGACAAAAAAAAGTTCGGGATGGTGCATCGGTACGTCAGTGGGACGCTTTCCCGTTCGTCCCATCACTGACTATCTTACCGTCTCTCAGCCGGATAATGCGATGGAAATAATCCTTATGCCAGTCCTCGTGGGAGACCATTACAATAGTCTGCTTCATCGATTCGTTGATCTCACGGAAAAGGTCAAGAACAACCCGGGAGTTTTCTGTATCAAGGTTAGCACACGGCTCATCGGCAAAGAGAATTTCCGGTTTATTTACCATCGCCCGGGCAAGAGAGACCCTCTGCTGCTGGCCGCCAGAGAGTTCCCGGGGAAGGTGGTCCTCCCGGTCGGACATGCCAATCTTCTGTAAAATATCCTGACTGTCTTTACGGTACTGGTCCTCGGTCCGGTCTTTCCGGAGCATCGCCGGAAGGGAGACATTCTCCATCACCGTCAGGTCGGGAACAAGGGCATAGTCCTGGAAGACATACCCGAGCCGGTAAAGCCGGAACATGGTTTTTTCGTAATCGGTAAGTTTTGAAATGTCCATCCCGTCGATAATAATTTTTCCTGAAGTTGGTTCGTCAAGAAGGCCCAGCATATGTAATAAGGTGGTCTTACCGCTCCCGCTGGCTCCCATAATGCCAAGAAACTCCCCTTTTGCAATATCGAGGGTGACCCCATCGAGGGCCTTCACTTCTACATTTCCCATGTAGTAGGATTTCCGCAAATCTGAGATCTCGATCATATCAGGCCCTCATAGCAGTCTGGATGTCCTCGCGGGAGACCTGGTAGGCAGGCACATACCCTGCGACTATGGCGGCAGCGAAGAGTATCAGGGAGTTCGTGACAAGATCCATCGGTGTTATATACAGAGTTGCAGACCACTCGGGGGTCACAATAGGGTGTATTGACATGTATACTGCGAGTAACATGGCGAGAATAATCCCGAGGATAATCCCCAGTATGGCGAGAATGATGACCTGGAACCCGTAGTTATGCATGATGACCTGCTTGTCCACACCGATCGCCTTGAGGATCCCGATCTGCTTACGACTGTTAAGAGTTTTGATTGTAATAACAATGAACAATACGACTGTCGTAATGATGATGCTCACAATGAGGGATACCGAATTAATGATCGCAAAACTCTGGAGCGCCCGCCCCAGGCTCTTTGAGAGCAGGTCCGAGGTAGTCTGAACTTTTTGCGTAACCCCGTATTGCTGAAGCTCGTCTTTTATGAACTTCTCAGAATATCCGGGTTTTGCCTTTACGGTAATGTAATCCGCAAAGTCGAGGGGCTTTCCCTCTACCTGTTCCATGTCAGTCCATGACACATATACGGTGCTGTCAGCCTGGTTCCAGCCGGTGTAGTAGATCCCTTTTACGCGGTAGTCTTTTGTATACCCGTTGCCGTATTCAATGGTGATCGAATCACCGACCCGCACACCCCCGAGCGAAGGCTGGAATTCGTCTTCCTGCCGGATAGAGGCGTCACCTGCAACCGGCTTTCCGATGATGACTTCGCCGGTATCACCGTCACCGAGGTAGCTCCCGGCAATCATCTTGGTATAGAGGGGAGAGACATATTTTTCGTCATTGGGTAATATGGCCCGCACCGAGACACCAAGAACACGCTGGCGGTATTTGAGAGTCGCCCCCTTGGAATAATGGGGGGTTGCCCGTTCCACACCAGGCATGCCATTGATCAGGTCGAGCGTTGCCCCGAGGTCGGTGACATACTGACTACCCGACTGGGCGCTGACAAGCACGTTTCCGACTTCATAGTCCACGACCTGTTTTGTGATGCTCTGCCCGATGCCGTTGAACATGGCAGGCAGAAAAATCATGTTGGTAAAGCACATCCCGACGATCAGGATGGTCAGGATCACACTTGACCTGCTTCCCCGCTGGAGCGATCGCAGGGCAAGCAGGAACGCGACCTTTAATTCTTTTTGTCCCATGGGAGTTTTCCATTCCCGTTCCTTTTCGGTAAGTACCAGTACCTGTATGCCACTAACCCCAGGATGCCGAGGATAACGAGACCAAGAATGATGGTGCCGGATTGATCTGCGGAAGAAACCCGGAGGTTCATCTGCCGGATCTGGGTATGCACCCCCATATCATCAGTGTAGGAAATGGTAAGATTGTAGGGATAATTGCCGGATTTCAAACCTTCCAGTAAAAATACTGCAGGAGCATCGTTTCCTGGCTTGATTTTGCCTATAAAGGCTTCTTTTGTCCCTTCGGCCGGAATGTCGACCTTTGCAGAGACCTGTTTTGCTTCACCCGTCCCGGTATTCTCAATCCGGATAGTGAGATCAAACGGTGTATTTTCTGCAAGCCGCGGCGGGTTGGTATCCACGGAAACAAATCCCAGTTCTGCTACCCCTTTCATCATCAGATCAATTCCGGTCTGCTGGGTACGCTGTGATCCGTCAATTGCATTATACCGGATAGTTACCGGAATCCTGACAAGCCCGGCAACGGTTTTTTTGTCAGATAATAACGTGAGATCGACGGTCTTCAGTCCACCTGCCAGGATAGACCCGAGATGATAGGCATCAGCATTCTTCGGAGCAACCGTTCCGCTCACGTTTTCGATCCTGAGGGTTACATCATCGGCAAGCGTTTGTCCGGCGTTGCTGATAGTAAGTGTCACGGGGATTTCATCGCCCGGGTTTACACTCCCGCTCATCGAACTGCCCATGATAAGGATTGCCTGCCTCTCTATTCCCACTGCAGTGTTGACATTCACCGGAATGGGTACCGGGTGCTTGTGCCACCTGTCGTATCAATCCAGACTTCAGGAAAATACATACCGCTTGCTGAAGGTGCCTGGATAGAGAATGTCAGAGGTATGGATTGTCCCGGCCCTATCTCACCAACATGCTGAAAATCCTTGCTCTGGACAATGATGCCATTACCCTCGAGTTTGACATTTTCGATGTTGACATTGATATCCGTTATTTTGGACGTGGCTGAATCTGATGTGATTATTCCGGTATTTTCCCTGAGCGTCGCGCTCGTCGCCGTATTTTTTACGGTAATAGTGATGGTCCCGAGACTGTCCGGCATCAGGACAGAGGGAGATACTTTATATTCGGTGATCGTTACGGTTGGCACATCTGCCGCTGACACAGGTATTGCACATGCTGCCAGCATGAGAACTGCAATAAGTACGCATGAACGAAGAGAATTCCGGAACACTACCGGGTGTTTCGGTATTCTCCCTCGGTTTGAAACTGATGAGACTGATACAGTCATTTATGACACTCCGAACCGGCTCAGAACCGGGATTAGTAGTACAACGTATATTACCCAAAGTTATTAAACTTACTATAGGTAACTTAATATTACCAAGAGTATTACTCTCTTTGCGAGGAATTTTACCCATACGCGCAATCGGTTGTCACGTTCATGCCACGCATTATTCAGGAATACCGGGGAGAAGTCAGAAAAAAAATTGTGGAGGCAGCGTACAGTCTCTTTCTCCAGAAAGGATATCACGCTACAACAATGAGTGCGATTGCCGATGTACTCGGTGTCACCAAAACGGCGCTTTATCAGTATTTTCCCGGGAAGGAAGACCTTTATGCCGCCGTTGCTGAACACGGGCGGGAAGAACTGGCTGCAATCCTTGAACGATCCTTCAATAAAAGGGATATACGGAACGGCAGTGAAATCCTTTTCGATACCCTTTCACGGTATACACCCCAGTTCAATGGGATATATTCAGAGATGATGATGCTCGCGATGCATAACGAACGGATCCGAAACCTTCTCCATGAGGATCGCATTGAGGATATCCGTGTGGTGGAGCGTTTTATAGCCCGGCAACAGGAGACCGGGCTGGTATCCGGCCAGCTTAACCCCCGGGTTCTTGCGATAGCCTGCGATGCACTCATGAATGGCCTTCTTATCGATATCATGGCAGGAATGGACAAGGAAGAGGCAAAAAAGATCTGGATCACCGCTGTCACACGGCTGACTAACTAATGGAGTTCCTGATTTTTTGCAGGATTTTTCGGTGTAAACCGTATTTTTAGCCAGAAAAAAATACCTGAACCTCACCTGCTCTCTGCGGAAAATATACTGCCAATGTATTTCTGGATATAGCCAATGATAAATGGAGCCACAAGAGGTATAATCATCCTCTGCATTTCATGCATGAGATCCGGGTGGCTTCGTTCCTTTTTTTGTCCGGTACCAGCACCGTGTGATGCCATCCGTGTAATAATTACATAAGCGGCTATTCCTCCAATAATCGCAGTAGCTGCTGCCGCAAACGGGTGCCTCCTGAT
Source organism: uncultured Methanoregulaceae archaeon (assembly GCA_963815395.1). Lineage (GTDB taxonomy): Archaea > Halobacteriota > Methanomicrobia > Methanomicrobiales > Methanospirillaceae > Methanoregula. The sequence continues at coordinate 13,857 of CAWFHC010000011.1, read as the reverse complement.
CGTTCCGCCGACGGAGCCGAGTGCCCGGGACGGTGCATGGACAACAGACTTTTTCAGCCGGCCGTAGGATTCGGCGATTAATGCTTCTGTCACAAGGAGGTCTTCTTCAGTAATTTGTCTACGGTTTTTCATTTTTTATCATCTCGGAGGCAAGAGGTGTCTTCAGAACTATTTTTTTTGTCAGGAGGACATACGCCATGATTCCTCCCGTGATAAAGATTGCAATTCCCGTTATAAGCAGGGCAGCCCAGAGAGGTAATACCGTTGCAATAAGGAGGATTATGCCCATCCAGAGAAAAAGTGTTCCTGCTGCCAGTAAGGTAACAATGATCGAAAGGATCATGATCCGTGAGATGAGCAGGTCAAAAGGCTCGAATACATAGCGCTGCAAAAATAAATCCGTCTTCTGCTGCACGTACAGATCGATTAATTTGAACGTCCGGGCAAATTCCGATTCTACCGAGGGTTCTTCGGTACTGGCAGCCTCATCCATGGGATCCCTCGTTAGTCGCGGACTTTGAAGAGAAGCATGCCAATGAGAGCTCCTATACCAGCTGCGATCAGGACCGATGGAATGGGGTGATCGATAATGACATGCTCTACGGGTTCCACAGTCTTATGGTAATCTGCTTCGATTTTCTGGTACTTGGCGCCCATTTCTGCCTTTAACTGGTTTACCCTGTCCTCAACATCATGCAGAATGTACTTTACATCCTCACCCTTCGATGACAGGTCAGCACTCCGCAACTTGCGGGCAGCATCCTCCAGAGCTTCGGCTGTCTGGATCTTCATTTGATCGGCACCGGCAACTCCGGTATTTACCATCCGGTCTGCACTCTCATACGCCATGGTTATGCACCTTCCCGTGGTGCGACTGTTATTTTTTCGTACATTTTTCCAGCTCCTTTTCCTGATACGGTTTCTTAAAATATCATAATATAATTTTTTTATACCATATCAGAGCATGCCACTTATAAATGTGAAAGTATTTACCACTTACCGGTTGTTGCAAAATCTGAAATAATCCGGAATTTCCTGTATTCGAGTACGGGAATAATAACGCACGTGACAATGCATGAAGAAACCTTCAGAATCACTCCTGTTTATGTTATCCAGATGGTAACCGGTTGCCACGATCGTAAAAAAATCAACCTTGGGGAGACCGTTCCGCTGAATTTCCCGCCTCTTCTGCGAGTATTTTATACCCGGTCACGGCGAGTGCGACAAGCACCGGGCCAATAATGAAACCTGCAATCCCCATGAACGGGACACCGGCAAAAATGCCGATCATCATCATAACCGGGGGAATCGCGACCCGTTTTCCCATCATCACCGGCCGGTAATAGAAATCAATCCATCCACTCAGCAACGGATATCCCACGAGCAGGGTGATGACTGCACTCCAGGTATCCCCGAGGCTTATAAAATAGAAGGCGAAGAAGAGGATCACGATCTGGGCACCGATAAGCGGGATCAGCATGCCAAGACCGATCAGGGTTGCGAACAGGAGTGGATCATTCACCCCCAGAAAGTAGAAGAACGGGATTGCGAGGAGAAATGCAATCAATGCTGCGGAAATCTGGACAATGATAAGGGCATAGATGGTATTGGCAGAAATTTCTGACATCCTGTCAACCGCCCGACGAAGTTTTGGGGAAAGGGTGCAAGTCAGCGTGTCCCATATCTGTTCCCCGTAATATAACAGCATTGACAACGAGAGAAAAAATATGATGATGGAAATAATGGACTGCATGATATTACCGCTTAACGACAAAAGGGATTGCAGCAGTAACTGGATAAGGGTGTCGGGCATATTGGATATCTGTTTTTCCGTGAATGTCGGCAGAAAAGCAGAAAACCCGGTATTTTTAAATCCGCTTGACAGGGATGTAACCATGGTCCCGATATGGTCGATGCTGCCATACAGTATGTTCGACGCGATAGACAGCACGAGCAGGATTACGAGGAGAACCCAGAGAGTAATGAACGTGACGGATACTGAGGGTTTTACCATGCAGGAAAGCCGTTTATGAAAAGACATGAGGGCAACAGCAATCGCAGCTGACCAGATCAATACAGTCATGAGCGGCCAGAAAACCAGGATACAGAGAATATAAATCGCACAGATAAGGAGAACCACCTGCTTGTTTTCGCTTATCCTGATGCGATCCATAAATATCAAATCATTATCATGAATTTTTTCTTTGCTGCCTTCGAGTAAAGGCTTTCTTATATGGCAGTTACAATGAAATTTTTATTCATAGTACCAGGCAGGCCGGAGTAAAAAAAATTAGTTAAAATGCCCCAAACAGGAAGGTAATAACTGCAATAATTACGAAGATAATCACGAGGATCTTTGCAATTTCCATAGAAAACCCGGCTACCCCTCTGGCACCTAATATGTAGAACACTAATGCCAGAATCAGGAATACAACCGCGAGCCAGATTAAATCCATACTCTTTACCTCCACTACTTCTTCTTCAAATCTGATCCTGCCTTGTGAACCGCAATTTTTGCATCAGAAACAGCTTTGTGGACACCCATTTTTGCATCATCTGATACATTCTGTGCATCCAACCCTGCACCCTTGAGAGCATTATGTACGACTACCGTTGCATCATCATACGCAGCATGTGCTGCCACGTTGGCGTCATCGGCGGCTTTGCTGGCCTTTACTTTCAGATTGTCTGTCATTTCGTTTTCAACTCCTCCTCTATCAGAGCATGCCATGATAGAGCGAGTAAGGGGATAAATATAACCTGTTGTTGCAAAATATGAAAAACCCCGTGATTTCCTGTATTGAGATGTTGATATAGGGAAATAGTGTGCACAATTTACTGACCGTCGTTCGCAGGTTATCGGCCATATTTTACTACATACACATTAACCCGATTCAAAAGGTGCCTGAAACATCCATAATTCATTCAGGGTACATTTTATTTTCAAATTTTATAATATCACATAAGATTTTTATGCATGCTCGCCATGTAGTCGCTTACTCTTGTGTAGTTGCTTAACCAGGGGATATTGTTGGATACTCCGCTATCGATGAAAACAATGTCATCCGGGAAAAAAGAACTGCATTAATTGAGATTGATGAAAATATGTCTAAAGAACTGGGGTGATTCATATGGATGATATAACTACACGGGATGAGGAAAAAGCCCGGGAACAGGCTGCAGAAAAAGCACGGACAGAGGAACAGAACCGGCAGCGGGATGAGGAAAAAGCCCGGGAACAGGCTGCAGAAAAAGCACGGACAGAGGAACGGGGCCGGCAAAAGGAGCGTGAACAGGCAACAGAAAAGGGACGGAAACAGGGCAGGGAAGAGGAACGTGCACGGGAAAAGCAAAAGGGTGGTTCTGGGTTACTCATCGTCCTCGGTCTTATTGTTCTTGTTATCATCGCAGCTGCCATTGCCTGGTTCTCGGTCAGCGCAACAATTACCGACGTTACACCAGGAATTGCTTTACCGTTTACAACAAACTATTCGGTTTCTTTCCCGGAAGGCCAGACAGTTACTTTGGGTAATTCCCATGTCAATGTACTCTCGGACCAGAACGAGGTCATCACGGATATCGATGGTAACAGGCAGAAACTGGTTGTGGGTGAGCAAAGAGTTATACCGGAACGGCGCGGGAAGATCACCATATTTGGCATTACGCCCATGGATGTTAATTATAAAATAACCCTGACTTATAAAGGTGAACGGGACAACCGGGCGTACTTCGACATGGTGGTGCAGACGTCAAAACAGGTGCCGGATTTGCTCCTTAAAAGGCTGCTCCCCCCTGAGATTGATGCACGACTCACCTGAAGTGAAGGTTGTATGAAAATCAGCAATACAATCACATTTTTTGGATTGTTGTTCCTTGTCCTCCTCTTCTCAGGGTGTACCAGTACAACTCCGCCAGTCCAGTTACCGACCTCTATTCCAACAACGCCAACAACGGCCGTGGGGATACTACCACCAACTCCGGCCACAGACCCATTTCCGAATGCGCTTACCCTCGATGAGTACGCCACATTCGGGAGTGCGGATATGATCGGCAAGGCAACAGTCTACGGATATGATATAAGACCAAGCTACAACTGGACGTCACCATCATGGAACAGCCCCCAGGAGCAGGGAGCTGCATCCCCACCCCTTGAGATCCAGCGTGGTTACACGAGGGAAAAGCCTCATGAAGGTAACACCTTCCTGTTCGTGTATATCCGTGTCATGAATACCGGGAAAAATGCCGTGTATGCTCCCTCAGCAAAACAGTTTGTAGTGAACGTGAACGGAACGCTCTACAATTATTCACCAGTCAATGGCTCCGATGTGATTATTGACAAGATTCCGGGCACACAGTACGATTACCAGATCGGGCGGGGCGGAACCGTAGGATACATTCAACCCGGCGCAAGTAACCTGGCAGACGGCTATCTTATCTATGAAGTACCGGCAACGCTCAGTCCCAACACTACATATGTGGTAAGCAATCTCGACTATCAGAATCAGGCAGTATGGAAACTTGGATGAATGGGAATGTCCTCAACCGGGACCGGTTTTGGGCGGTTGGTAGGTTAAATAATTAAAAATCCGTTCACCCTGGGACATGTTTTCATGATAAATGTTGCATTCAGACACGAACATGAAATTGTTCCATACATTCAACGGCATGATGAGTTCCGCCACACCCGAAGGGGCACCCCCCGTGGCGTATCAATGACAAAAAATCTTAAAAAATCTCCCTGCCCGCCATGCCTCGGAGAAGTTATAAGGCGAAAGTTCATTATATAAAAGATTTTTTGGAGTTCAGCTGCGATCGAATCGATTTATCACCGATATTAGCAATGCAAAACACTATTTGTGGGTAAAATAAGCCTTAATCCCAGCAGTGTCAACCGCATCAATCTTCACAAATCCGACACGCTCAAACTGAACAACATTTCCCAGTTCTTTTTTCACCAGAGGTTCGCAGGCACCAGTGATCTCCCCCTCCTGCGTGAGAAGTGTGCAGGGTACCTGTTCCTGTGCCGGCAGCCACTGGATTATATGAGCTTTGGCTGCCCGGGCTTCAGCCAGTGAATCCCCGGCATACGAGAATGTGGGGATGTTTCCGCTCCATGTGATCTTCACATTGAAGAGGTCCTTGAGCCGAATCATCGTTACATCCCGTGTTATCTCGCTTCCAGGCAGGAGCACCGTTCCTTCAAATTCCAGGGTACGGGTGCCCCGTGCAGCATCGCCTGGATGGAGCATCGCATGTGCGGCATGGGGTTTTGCGCCGGTGACCTGTGCTGTAACCGGGCAGGGTACAAAGAAATACCGGTTCGCGACGGGATCAACGATCTTCCTGTTTTCTGCATAGAGGTTGTCCCACGAGAATGAGATATCGGTTTCACCGATCCCTATTGCAAGGACGGAATTCTTTACCGCTTCAGGACTGACCCCCCGACGTGCGAGAGCCCGCAGCGTACCGAGCCGGATATCATCCCATCCGGTAAAGGTACCTTCGTTGATGCCCAGGCGCATCTGGGATGTTGAAAGGACAACCCCTTCGATCCCCATTCTGCCATAATGGCGGTAGACCGGCACCTTCCAGCCAAAATGGTCATAGATATAGCGCTGCCGCCGGGTGTTTGCAATGTGATCTTTGCCCCGTATCACATGGCTAACTCCCAGCAGGTGATCATCGGCAACAACGGAGAAGTTCATGAGAGGGTAGACATGTGCATTGACCTTCGGATGGGGGGGAGAATCAAGAATCCGGAACGCCGGGAAATCCCGCATGGCCGGATCAGGGTTGTTGAGGTCGGTTTTTATCCGGACAGTCACCTCTCCTTCCTTAAAGGTGTGGTCGAGCATCTTTTCCCAGAGCTCGAGGTTTTTCTTCACCGGCTGATCCCTGCACGGGCATGCAGTCTTTGCCTGCTTGAGCTCCCTGAACCGCTCATTATTGCAGGTGCAGACATAAGCCCCGCCAAGCCCGATCAATTGTTTACAAAGATCGTAATAGAGCGCCAGGCGATCGCTCTGCGTGACGGTCTCGGTGATACCAAGCCCGAGCCAGGTAATATCTTCGGTTACCATCGCATACGCATCAGGATCCACACGTTTCGGATCGGTATCCTCAATGCGAAGGATATACCGTCCACCGTACTGTTTCACATATGCATCGTTGAGCACCGCTGCACGGGCATGACCGATATGAAGAGGTCCAGAAGGATTTGGCGCAAACCGCATCACCACGCCATGTTCTGCACCTTCCAGATCGGGGAGCACCTTCCGGTGCTCATGTTTTACAAAGAGGGCATCGTACATGTCAGGCGCAAGTACCTGGAGTTTTTTTACGCGGTCTTCCGGGGAGAGGGCAGCAACATCGGCAATGGCTTCTTTTGCCAGGGCGGCAACTTCCTTTGCCCGCGAGCGAAGTCCGGGGTGTGCGCCCATCACCATACCGACTACCGCACCTGCCTGAGGCACGCCCCCGTGCTTTACCGCATTCTGGAGAGCACAGAGGAAAAGGAGTTCTTTTGGGTCATCCCCTGCCATCCTAATAGCTCCGGGTCACAAAAAATTCGCCAATTTCCATCAGGAGCTCACGCTCTTTTGAGGGAGGAAGCAGGGAAAGATGTTTGTTGCTTGCCGAAACCAGGTCATGTGCTATCTGTTTCACGTCGGCAAGGACACCCTTGTCATTCAGCTCTTTGATCACCGCATCAATCTCTGCGTCAGAGAGCTCTCGCCTGTAGGGCAATAAGTCGATCCCTTTCTCCCGGGCCTTGATCATTATCAGCGTCTGTTTTCCTTCCCGCAGATCCGAAGCCCGGTCCTTGCCGCTCTTTTCAGCCGGGGTCAAAAGATCAATGAGATCGTCCTGTATCTGGAATGCTATCCCGGTATTGAGCCCGAACAGGTAGAGAGCTTTTGCCTGTTGTGCAGTGCTCCCTGCAAGAATTGCACCGATTCCCGCAGCTGCAGCATACAGTACCCCGGTCTTTTTCTTCACCATTTCGAGATATTCAAACTCGTCTACATCATTCCGGTGCGCAAAAGACATGTCCATATGCTGTCCTTCGCAGATATCGGCGCAGGCACGGGCAAGCATGGACACTGCACGAACTTTTGCATTCTCATTTGCTTTTGCCAGGCAGATGAACTCAAAAGCCCGGGCATACAGGACATCACCGGCAAGGATGCCGGTTGGCATATCCCATTTCGTGTGGACCGTCTGCACGCCGCGCCGGAGGGAATCATCGTCCATGATATCATCATGGATAAGTGTAAAGGTGTGCGTGAGCTCCAGCGCGAGCGCCGCCTGAATAATGTCATCGGAACTTCCCCGTTTTACCGCATCGGCGGCAAGCATGACAACAGCCGGGCGAAGCCGTTTGCCCCCGGCAGCGAGGAGATGAGCACTCGCTTTGTTCAGCTCACCAACCTTGTCAATAAAGTACCGGTCGATCATGAGGTCGATTTCCCGTGCGACCGATTCCAGATACGGTAAAAGTTCTGACATTCTATTCCCTCGTTCTAGGTTATCCTGAGCCTCTGCCCGTTCTTCAGCATGTGGACGGTGGAATGGGCAGTGTAACCAAGTTCTGATGCAAAGTCTGTGTAGCCTGCTGTCATCTTCAGGTGACCGTGAGCAGGGAGGATGTGCTGGGGATTCAACAGCTGAATAAACTCGTAGTGGTCCTCGCGATACGCATGGCCACTGACGTGAAGATCCTCAAAGATCCGGGCCCCTGCCATTTTCAGGTGCTGTTCGATCTTGTAACGCTGCCCGAAATTCATCGGGTTCGGAATCACATTTGCCGAGAAGAGAATCTTGTCACCCTTGGTCAACTGGTAGGGCGTATCACCGAGTGCAAGACGGGTGAGGATAGACCCGGGTTCTCCCTGGTGTCCGGTGATGATGGGCACAAACTTATCTTTCCCCGCCTTCATCATCCGGCGCATCGTCCGATCGACAGTCCGGCGGTTCCCGAACACACTGGTAGTCTCGGGGAACGAGACGAGTTTCATCTGTTCGGCAGTTACCGAGTATTTCTCCATGGAGCGTCCAAGCAGCACCGGTTTTCGCCCTATCTCGTGTGCACATTCCGCTATTGTCTTGACGCGGGCGATATGCGACGAGAACGTGGAAACGAGAATTGCGTTCTTGTCATCCTCGAAACTGGTGATGGTGTCCCGCACGAGATCCTTTGCGATCCGCTCACTGGGACACCGTCCCGGGCGATCGATATAGGTGCTTTCCACAATCAGCACAAGGACACCTTCTTTCCCGATCTGACGGAACCGGGCAAAATCCGGGGGTTGCCCAATTACCGGCGTCCGGTCAAGTTTAAAATCACAGGCGTAGACGATCGCACCCTGAGGGGTGTGAAGTACCGGTGTGACGGTGTCAATGATGGAATGCTGCGTGTGAACAAACTCTAAAACGAGGTTCTGGGAAAGTGTGTAGCGCTGACCTGCCTTAAGCGCGAAGAGCTTGTTGTTCACGCCAAACTTCTGTTCACCGGATATCTGTTGCCGGATCAATTCCGTTGCATAGGGGGTTGCGATGATCGGTGCGTTGTACCGGTGCGCCAGTTTCGGGATCGCGCCGATGTGGTCAAGGTGCCCGTGTGAGCAGACAATCGCTTTTACGGTCCCCTCGACCGAATTCATCATCGTATCATCTGGTATCGCCTTGATCTTGATCAGGTCAAGGGAATGCATATTCTCGATCTCCGCGTCTTCGTGGATCATTACCTGGTCCAGGCGGAGTCCCATATCAAATATGACAATTTCCTTTCCGCAGCGGACAGCGGTCATATTTCGCCCGACCTCGTCATATCCGCCCACTGCTATAATCTCAATATCCATGTTTTATCTCCTTGTTGTTCGTGTTAGTTTGTTTCTCTGAAATATGTGCCGGTTTTTTATATTCGCCTTATGCGAGCCGGATTGTCCTTTTCTATCATCTGCCGGGTTCTGCCCAGAATAAACATTCGTGTCTTTTTGAGATCGGCAGGATTTGCTGAACCGGTGAGGAACATTGCAGCGGTCAGTTCCTGGTGGAATACCTCAATCGTGCGACCCAGTGCCTCGTCGCTTTCCATTGCAGGTTTTAAGAGAGGCAGTGCCGTTCCACAAAGATCAGCACCAAGCGCAAGGCATTTTGCAATGTCAAGACCTGACCTGATACCCCCGGATGCGATAACCGGCCCACCACATGCAAGCACTTCGGCAAGACTTACAACCGTCGGAATTCCCCATTCGGTAAAATCTTTTCCCAGCGTGTGAAGCCGTTTGTCGTGTTCATTTCTGCTTTCATCTGCTCGGACACTCTCTACTGCTGCCCACGAGGTTCCGCCCCAGCCACCAGTATCAATGGCGCTGACTCCCGCACCCCAGCATTGTCTTGCGGTCTCTGCGGAGATGCCACAGCCGGTCTCTTTGATGATAACCGGGGTACGGAACTCCCGACAGAGTTCCGCGATAGCGGCAAGACACCCGAGAGCATTTTTATCGCCCTCAGGCTGGATCGCCTCCTGCAGGAAATTCAGGTGGATCGCAATTGCATCCGCACCAATCATCTCAACAGCCCGCTCCGCCCATTCGATTCCCTGGTCACGGAGCTGGACAGCACCGAGATTTGCCACAAGGAACGCATGGGGTGCCTCATCACGGACGAGCGAGAATGTGTCTGCAAGAGAAGGGTTTTCAAGTGCAGCCCGTTGTGAGCCGACACCCATCCCAATCCCAAATCGTTCCGCAGCCCGGGCAAGACGGGTATTCACTTCTTTTGTTCCGGGGTGACCCCCGGTCATTGCCGAGATGAACAGCGGGGAAGAGAATGTCCGGTTCAGGAACCGGGTGGTAAGATCGATAGTGCCCATGTCACATTCCGGAAGGGCATTGTGAACAAACCGGATGTCGCCAAACCCGGTATCGCCACACTCAACCGGTTTCTCTGCACAGATCCGCAGGTGGTCAAGCTTGCGCGACGATGTGAACCTTTTTTTATCTCCCATGCTGTTAGTCCCCCATAATTTTTGTCCCGCCATGTTCGGTTCCTGCAAGAAAGTCACCGATCCTCGAGACATGGAATATATCTGACCCGATCCCTGCACCCGCAAGGTCGAGCAGTTCATTGATCTTCCCTCTCATTCCACCGGTGACATCGGTATGCATCGAGTTGCCGATCTGGAGGGATGGTGCCATTTTTTTTGTAATCTTCCGGCACCACATGCCCTCCATCCAGCACTCCCGGTACATCGGTGGCGAGCCCCACGCGGTTGATGCTGAGTCCAACCGCGAGATACCGCACGAGCTGATCGCCCGATACGATGCAGGCCCCACGTGAAAGGTCCATCACCACGTCACCGTGGATCACAGGGACCATCCTGAGCATAAGCATCTTTTCCAGATGCCGGCATTCAAAGGCAACAAGTCTGCCGTTATCCGCCACAGCGGTGTGCAGCGGATGAACTCCGACTGCGGCTACTCCTTTTTTGCGGAGAGCCTCAACAACCGCATCATTCAACCTGCTGACCGCACGATGGGTGACATAGATTCCGTCGGTCTGTCCTGTAACGGCACCCTTATCAAGCCCGTATTTTTTTGCTTCCGGGTGTCCGCATGAACCAGCACCGTGAATAATAACGATATCTCCCTTGCCGGCACGGGAAATCGCTGATGCAACGGATGACAACTGATCGTGGTTAATTGCGCAGTCAGCTTTCTTATCGGTGATCACGCTTCCGCCGAGCTTGAGGAGGATCCGGTCAGACATCCTTTTCCTTCCTTGCACCTTCGGTGTCGATGCCCGTCACAATCGCACGGGCTTCGCACGCTTCAATCGCACTGGCAATCCGCATCTTCAGATGCTTTGGACAGAGAGCAACCATACATCCTCCTCCGCCTGCACCCGTAATTTTGGCCCCGAATGCACCCTGAGCCCGGGCAACAAGCACGATCTTCGAGAGTTGCGGGTGCCCTACCCCCAGGGCTTCGAGCAGCGCATGGTTCATGTCCATATACCGTCCCAGTTCCCGGGGGTTATTGAGATGGTGGATCGCACTCATGCTCACTCCCTGGATGGCATCGAGGATCGGGTCTACGATCCCGGGATGTTTCTTTTTTAAATCCCCGACCATTTCCACCATCTTTGCAGTACTATGTGAGACAAGCGAGTCACCAATAACAAGGTGCATATTCTGCGGGGGCAGTCTCCTGCGGGAGCCCCCCGTGATAAGGACAATCCCGCCATAGATGGAAACCGTGGTGTCTGTGGGGCTCGCCCTTCCTTTCTGGACCTTTTTTTCTATCTCAAATGCCATATCAGCGATCTCTTCACGGGTTTTATGCAGGGAAAACTCATCGTTGATCGCCGAGAGTGTCGCGACCGTCACTGCAGCTGACGAACCCAGTCCCGATGAGCTCGGGATTTGGGAGTTAATATAGACACTGCCCAGCACACCCATCGCATCGAAACATCCGTCAATATAGGGAGATTTTGCACGCTGAGGACGTCTGGTGTTTCTGACCGTAACAAACACCCGGGGTTTTATTGCCATCGCTATGCCGGGCTTTCCGTATACCACCGCATGCTCACCGAACAAAAATACCTTGCCCGGTGCACTCCATGTTGCCAACCTACATCACCGCAATGGCCGCATACCCCACGACCTCGCGACGGTCCCCCGTCACCTCGCCGCTCGTCGCATACCGTATCAGCTCTGCCTGCTTCGCCCCGAGTTTCCCGCAAACTGTTGCCATGGCTGCAATCGGGCCGTACCCGCAGGCAGATACACCCCGTTCCCCTATCCGGTGGTAAAACTCCGGAACATTTAACGAGGTCAACGGTTCAATCGCATAAAGATCATCTTTTTTTGCTTTTTCTTCCGGCACATAGTGGGAGAAATCGCTGGATGCTACGATCCGCACCTCACGTTTTGACTGTTTGATCGCAAACCCGATCTTTTCTGCAAGTCGCATCGCACTTGGATAGTCCTGCTGGCCCATCATCACCGGGGCAATCCGTGCCCGGGGGAAGCGGTACTTGATGAAAGGCATCTGCACTTCAAGTGAATGTTCGTCTTTATGAGAGAATTCGTCCGTTTCGATATCGAGCAGTTCGACAAACTCTGTATCAGTGTCAATAACTCCCAGGGGTGTTTCCCAGGGAACCACCGAAACACAGTTGATGTAACCGCGATGAGATGGTCCAACAACGACAAACGTTCCTGAAAAATCAGGCGAGATAGTTGAAAACGCCTGAGCGGCAACTTCTCCCGAATAAACATATCCTGCATGGGGGGACACAATACCCAGGGCGTTGCCCGCCCTGCGACTCCCGGAGAAGAACTTCTCCAGAAGTTGTTCGAGGTGAGACGGATCCCGGGGATAAAACATGCCAGCCACTGCGCATGTACGCATCGTCATCGAATCAACCCTCTGGTCGTTATATTATATCTAACGATCGGTCATCCAAAAAGGGGACCGGCCGGATCAGAGTTCCATTTCGAAGTCTTCAGGAGTGAGTGCTGTTGAGATCCCACGAAGACGCAGCATCTCCCGTGTGAGCAGGAAATAAATCATCGACAGTGCTTTGCGCCCTTTGTTGTTGGTAGGAATAACCAGATCCACGTACTTGGTCATGTTGTTGGTGTCGCAGAGTGCAACGACCGGAATCCCGCACTGGACTGCTTCGTTTATTACCTGTGCATCACCAATCGGGTCGGTGACTACGACTACCTGGGGCTCAATGTACCCATCGAGTACCGGGTTGGTGAGGAGTCCCGGAATAAACCGACCGGTTGCCGACATCGCGCCAATAGTATCGGCCAGTTTCCTGGCAGGGTACTGCCCGTACTGTCTCGAAGTGACCACGAGAATATTCGGGGCCTCGTACTGGTTTAAGAATTTCGCTGCGGTCTTGATCCGTGAGTCCGTCTCGCGGATATCAAGGATATAGAGCCCATCACCGCGGACGCGGTAGATGAACTTCTTCATGTCCTCGCTCTTCTGCTGTGTACCGATGTGGACACCGGCTGCAAGGTATTCCTCGACAGGGATGAGCGGTTCTTTTAATTCAATTTCCATCTCGTTTACAGGGGTCATAGCTGTTCCTCAATTCGTATCAGTTCATTCAGTTTTGCAATGCGCTCTCCGCCGACGATACCGCATTTTAAGAAAACACAGGAGAATGCAGTTGCGAGGTGTGCGATTGTTGTATCTGTTGTCTCACCGGACCGGTGGCTCATCACGGTGTCCAGACCGCGTGAGTGGGAAAGCCGGACCGCTTCGAATGTGTCGGTCAGCGTCCCGACCTGGTTGGGTTTTATAAGCACGCAGTTGGCTGCGTTCATCTCGATGCCATGGTGAATGCGGTCGACCTGCGTGACAAAGATGTCATCCCCGCAGACAATGCAACGGTCGCCTACCTGACGGGTAAGCTCTGCAAACCCGTCAAAGTCATCTTCATGGAGCGGATCTTCCACATACACAAGATCATAACTGTCCACGAGCTCGGCAATGTACGCGATCTGGTCTTCAGTAGTTCGAACCTTTTCGCGGTACCTGTATCCATCTCCATCCCACATCTGGCTTGCAGCCACATCGATACCCATGTCGACTGAAATATTCATCTCGTCTGCAACAATTCCGGTAGCCTCGGCAATGAGCTCAAATGCGAGGGCATCATCAATCTGTGGGGCCCATGCACCCTCATCACCCTTACCGCAGGATTTTCCGTGTTTTGCCAGAAGTTCCCTTACATTACGGTGCACAGCAGCGTTGGCAAGTACTGCCTCTTCCGTATCCGTGGCATCCCCGGGAACCACAAGGAATTCCTGGATCTCGGTCGCATTTGCCG
>CAWFHC010000010.1:0-31597 GCA_963815395.1 uncultured Methanoregulaceae archaeon | reverse complement strand
TGCAGCAATTCCCCCGCCGCATGATCACGGCAATTCCTGCAGCTATCCTTTCACGCAGTTCATGAGGATCAATGCCCTCTGACCGGGCGATGTCCTGCATCTGCGGTGTGATCGTTCCTTTCTGTGCCTGTTCAATCTGCGTGTGCATGCTTCTTTTTTCGTTCGTTGACGACTCCCAACAATAATAGGTGCTTTTGGATAATAGTGATAACATTGCCATGGGCTTAAACTACCGGCGAGTTTATGGAACAGGGAAACCAATGGGGATGATCCCATAAAATTTGAAGTCAGAACAACCAATGCATCACGGGTGATTTTCATGCCTCACGATTCGACCCAGGTCTACTACCCCGAAGCCGACACCTACCTGTTACTCGATGCAGCACTGAAAGAGGTGAAGCCGGGAGACCGCGTCCTTGAGGTAGGTACTGGTTCCGGACTTATCGCCGCCGAGCTCGCAGGGATTACCTGTGTTGTGGCGACCGATATCAACCCGCATGCAGTGCTCTGTGCCCGGGAAAAAGGTGTGGTGGTGGTGCAAAACGATCTTTTTTGTGGGATCCGGAACTCATTCGATGTTATTCTGTTCAATCCCCCCTACCTTCCCACGCAACCGGAGGAGAGGATCAATGACTGGCTCGAGTATGCACTCGATGGGGGACTGAACGGGCGTGTCGTGATCGAGCGTTTTTCTGAACAAGTCGGTCGTGTGTTAGCACCCGGAGGGAGAATCTTATTGCTGATATCATCGTTAACCGGGCTGCCGGAAGTGAGGGATCTTTTTTTTAAGGTCGGGTTCGTTTCAGAAATTATACTCAGGAAGAATATTGAGGACGAGATCCTGTATATTCTTAAAATTGTCCGACAGGATTAGATTTTTCGCATTAAAAAATCAGGATTATTCATCTTTTCAAAAAGGATATTTATCCAATTATACTATCAGGCGTCTCCGCATGAGGTTAATACCAACAATACAGAAGATTGCAGTGACCAGGATAATATATGCAAGATTAAGTCCGGCCACCATGGTAAAGTCCGGAAGTGTGAGCATCCGCATAATTGCCACAAGATGAGTCAGCGGGAGCAATATAAGTGCAATATACTGGAAGAGTACTGGCAGCAGGGTCAGGGGAAAGAACGTGCCAGAGAAGAGTGTCATTGGGGTGATGAAAAGGAACGAGGGATAATTCAGTGTATCAATACTCGGTGTGATCGCAGTAAAGCACATCGCGATACCGGCAAACATGAGCCCCCCGAGGAACGCGAGGGGGATTATGAGCACCGACGTGGGAAAGGAGATAACACCAAAAGCAGCAAAGACCGGAAGCATAATAATTACATACAACAGGCTCCGGGTTGCTCCCCAGAGCAGTTCTCCAGCGATCACATCCTCGATCGACAATGGGGTTGCGATCATTGCATCGAAACTTTTCTGGTAATACATCCTGACATAGGATCCGTAGGTACACTCGAAAAAGGCCGAGTTCATCACAGAGATGGCAAGGATTGCCGGTGCGATGAAATTTATATACGGTATACCATCGATTTCCTTCACATAGCTGCCGATTCCCATGCCGATGGCAAACAGGTACAGGAATGCCTCGATCAATGGGGGGAAAAAGTTAACTTTCCATGTCCTGAAGAAGACCACGAGGTTCCGGTACCAGACCTTCCATGCACGCCTTGTTATACGGGGTATTGACCAGAAGTGCTCCATATTCACTCCTTCAACTTCCTGCCGGTAAGTTTCAGGAACACATCTTCGAGTGTTGCAGGGCGGGTCAGGACTTTTTTGGGCGAGCAGTGATCGAACAGGATGCGGACAACTTCCCGGGAAGATCCTGTCGCAATCTGAAGGGTGTCACCAATCACTTCAACAGGAATGTTTTGACCTGAAAGACAGGATAGGATGTCTTCTGTCTTCTCCACTTCCACAATCTCTTTTCCGACATACTGTTTCACAAGGTCCTCAGGTGAACCTTCAACCAGGATTTTACCATTATCCATGATTACGAGCCTGTCGCAAAGTCGTGCTGCTTCTTCGAGGTAATGCGTTGTGAGAACGATCGTATTACCCTGTGCCTGGAGCATTTTAAGTCTCTCCCAGATCAGATGCCGTGCCTGCGGATCAAGCCCGATGGTAGGTTCATCGAGAATAAGCAACTCCGGATTATTGACGAGAGCACGGGCAAGGATAAGCCTGCGTTTCATTCCTCCGGAAAGTTTCTCTATAGTGACATCCCTTTTTTCCTGTAACTGGACAAATTCCAGCAGTTCTTCTGCTCTTTTCCGTGCCATGGCGGGGGGTATGTCAAAGTAGCGTGAATAGGTTAACAGGTTATCAAAGCACGTAAAATCAGGATCGAGATTCGTCTCCTGCGGAACTACCCCGAGACGCAGTTTGATCTCTGCAGGATGGGTATCAGGGTCCATGCCAAAGACCTGGAGTGAACCGGAAGTCCTGGGGGAGACACAGGCAATTATTTTCATTGTTGAGGTTTTTCCTGCACCGTTTGGGCCCAGAAACCCAAAAACTTCCCCTTTTTTTACGGTAAAACTGATGTTATCCACGGCAATAATATCGCCAAATTTTTTATTCAGGTCCTTCGCCGCAATAATTTCCGGAATGGTTCATCTCCTGATAAACAAGTGGTTTGGGCACGCAGCCATAAAAATCCACCACTGCGGCAACAGAGTACAATAAAAATGAGAAGAAAGTAAAGAGACCGATAAGAATTATCATTTTTTTTGTATTTTCTTTACCAGCGCACTTTCATACGCATAGTCGCGAGCTCAGCTAAATGACACTGGTACAAAGCACCGGGCAGCTACAAAATATCAGGATCTTCCCTGAAGTCTTTGTACAGCTTCTTCTGCCGCTTCCCGGACATCAGAAAACGGGTCACATCCGAGTTTTTTCAGTGGTTCGATTGCCCGGCGATCCCCCAGTCTTCCCAGTACTACCGCTGCACCGATCCTGATGATTATTTCCTTGTCGCAAAGACACGTGATGACCGGACCAACTGCATCACGGTCTTTGATCTTTCCGATCGCAGCGAGGGCTGCGGCACGAACTTCTACATCCGTGTCCTCCAGGCAGGCAATCAATCCGGTAACCGCCGAGGAATCCCCGAGCCTTCCCAATGCCTGTATTATCTCACACCGGACAGCCGGATGGGTGTCAGACAGGGCTTCAACCAGGGGCAGAATAGCTGACAGATTACCGGATTTACCCAGTTGGAGTGCTGCTGACCGTCGTTTTTTTATGGTCGGGTCATGAAGGTCAGCAATCTGGCGTGAAATATCGGCGTTGTATAAAAGAAAGATCAATGCTCACACTCGCCACCGGATTCATACGTTGTAATAACTTTCTGTGAGATTTCCGGCGAGAGCCTGTCATGGATAAGACGGACAAGTGTCTCGATATCCTCGACCGGGAGGCAGCCCAGGCTCTCCTCCCCTTTGATGATCATATCGGTGATATAGGTAAGTTCTTCATCAGAGAGCAGGTTGATCCGCCGGAGAAAATCTTCACTATCCTCCGAAAAATGATTTGAAACCGGCGGAAGGATGGAATGGAACATATGCCCGGATCCCGAACAGGTAAGATCCCCGCATTCCGGTGCGAGTTTTTTCAGAATTGCGATGTCTTTATCGGAAAGTTCACGTGGCATGGTCTGTATCCGCTCTATTATTTTACCGGCTTTGGAATAAACGTGCGTGAAGGACATCGTTCACTGTCACGGTCGGGAGTTGTCTCTCCATTAATGCGGCAATCCCCACGGTCCCTGGTCTTTGACGCATAACTCACACATTCGGCACAGGTTGGCATACAATCCACATCAGTCATAGAAGGGAATAGCGTTTCGATCCCGGGCAGGAAAAAAAGATAAAAAAACAGGTTTATTTTCCAAACCATTTCCTGCAACTGGCAAGAAAACCCCCGGAACTGGTGGACTTCTGGGGCTTTTTGCTCTGCGGTGGCGGGGGATGGGAAATCGTCCGCTTTGGTGACGGTGCTTCTTTTGCGGGAATTTCCTTGAGCGAACCTTTCGGCTCATCATCTGACGGTTCGAAACCCCAGGCAAATCCTATCTTGTACCCATTCTCATTCTGCCGTATCCAGTTGGCAGCGTTCATGTAACCCCGATCCTGTGCCTTTTTGATCGTGTCCTGATGATCCTGGGTGAAATGGATTTCACGCTGGAGGGCGATTAACTCCTCATACACCTTTCCGGGGACTTTAATTTTCTCCCTGCTCATAACTCCTCCTATAGGGTTATGCCGGGATACGATATTTAATCCTTCGGTCAAAATCGCCGAAAATGTTGAGCAATCAGTATCCGGACGGTATGAAAGGGTCAGAACGCGTATTGCGCAACAGGGATGAGTGCGATGGGGTCAGCGATACCTCTTGCAATAGGCATTCACAAGGAATTACGATCTCCCTGCTTTCTGGGCAGATTGTTATCACTGATTTTGGTATGGACCGGGGCTGTGATCTGTAGTGATGGAATTTGGTCTGATAAACTTCCCGGCAGTTTATCAGCCCCCTTACGCCTCATTGTGGTTGCCCAGAAGCGTCGATGTTATTCCAGGGCATTCATGAAAACCATATCGGTTTCATAATCAGTCAAGACTTATTGAACATGAAAACGCAAATTCTCTGAATTACTCATTAATCGACTATACCTGATAATTCGGTTTAGTGGCAGTTTTTATTCGTTGCAGACAAAAATGAGAAGTGGTTATTATGAAAATTAAGTTATATATTTTCATTATAATTGCAATTCCAATACTTTTTATCGGATTCGTAACTGCTTCAACTCCTACTGCTGGTGAAAAGGAGATTACTTTGAATATTACATCCCCGAAAGAAGGGGAGGTATACCATGTTGGCGATGCGATTCCTCGTTATATTACGATCTCCGTTCTTGGAACGATAGACTCTCCCTTCGGAATACAAAACATTACCATCTCTAGTGGGATGACAGAGACCGCTTGTGGGTTTACTCCGGGAAACCATTCCGATATCCTTTGTGATCTGCAGTTAGATCTGAGTAGTGGATCAAATCACCCTAACTGTTTTTGATATACAAGGAAATAGCGCCAGAATTGTGCGTAATCATTCTCTTGAGATATATCAGCTTGCACCTCTCAAAACAACGAATATTTTCATTTACGGAAAAGTTACCGATACCCGAGGGCATGCGATTTCGGGTGTCGAGGTCGTGTCGGAGCCGGTATCTACTCCACCCGAGTGGGAATATTATAAGAAAAGATCGATAACCGGTGAGAATGGTAGTTATAAAATCGAAGACATTTTCATTGGCGAAGATAATGAGCGCAACATTTCTGTTAATAAAAAGGGCTATAATCCGTTAAATAAGAAGATCACTGTTGTATCCGGGAACCTGACCAGCGAACAAAATTTTATTCTCACTTCTAAAAATCCATCCATCCCCGGATTCAGCTTTTCCGTAGTCATTTATGCGGTCGTCATTGGTTTGTCGAGGATTATAATGAATAAGAAGTGATAAGATCCTGATAAAAAAATCACAATCCATTGTTAAATTTTTAAAAAAATAAAATAAAAAGAAAACGAGCACAAAAAACGTCGAGGTGAAGTGTGCCGTCAGGGTTTTCACTTTTACCATAACATTTCAAAACAAGAATCAGGCCATCAAATAAAAAGTGCTGCTATGGGGATTCGAACCCCAGTCGCGAGCGTGAGAGGCTCGCATGATTGGCCGGACTACACTATAGCAGCTCACGTGCTCAATAACATAGTCCATATTTTTACTTAAACGTGTTGATGACGGAATAGTACAGACTTTTACGTCGTGTGGGGTGGAGGAATTTATGGTCTCGTCCGAACCATGAACAACTTTATCTCGGACGTGCTTCGATTAATATAAGAATGAGTAGTCTTGAGGAACAGATCCAGGAACTGGAAGCGGAGCTGACAAAGACTCCCTACAACAAGGCTACTTCCAAGCATATCGGGCGGATAAAGGCAAAGATCGCACGACTCCGTGATGAAGCCGTCAACCGTGCGATGAAATCCAGTGGCGGGGGGGAAGGATATTCGGTAAAAAAATCCGGTGATGCTACGGCTGTCCTTGTTGGTTTTCCTTCCACGGGTAAAAGCACGCTTCTCAATAAAATCACCGGCGCTGACAGTGCAGTTGCCGCCTATGAATTTACCACGCTGACCGTCGTCCCCGGTGCCCTTGAGCATAAGGGAGCGAAAATCCAGCTTCTTGATATTCCGGGGCTTATTGCCGGGGCTGCGATGGGTAAAGGCCGGGGCAAAGAGGTAATTGGGGTTGTCCGTGGCGCAGATATCATCATCATTCTCGTCGACGTATTTAACGAGCGGCATTTCGATGTGCTCTTAAAAGAACTCTACGACGCGGGTATACGAATCAATGTCCCGAAACCGGATATCACTATCAAGAAATCCTCACATGGCGGTGTCCGGCTTCATGCAGTCGGTACTCTTAATCTGGACATAGAAGAAGTCCGATCGATCCTCGCTGAGAGCAAGATGATGAATGCAGATGTGTTGGTACGGGGCGGCGCAACACAGGATGACCTGATCGATGCCATACAGGGGAATCGTGTTTATGTACCGGCATTTATCGCGGTGAACAAGGTGGATCTCGTTGACAAGGAGAGATATCTTGAGATCGAACATGATATTGCGGAACGGTTCGGTGCTCCGCCCCTTATGATATCGGCGTCAGCAGGCTATCATCTGGAGGAAGTCAAGGATGCCATCTATGACTGCCTGGGTTTCATCAGGGTCTATTTAAAACCTCACGGCGGGGAAGCTGATCTCGAAGAACCGCTTATTATCAGAACGGGAAGTACCGTGGCGGATGTCTGTACGAAGCTTCATCGCGACTTCGTCCAGCGTTTCCGCTACGCACGGGTCTGGGGCAAATCAGTGAAACACCCCGGTCAGAGAGTGGGATTACCCCACAAACTGATAGACAGCGATCTGCTTACGATTATTGTCGAACACTAATCGCATCGAAAAGTACCTCAAGGGGTGCTTCAGTCTTAATTCCATATCCGGAGAAATGTGTCCGTGTTGCAGGATATCCTGAAGCAATAATGCGCTTTATTACCAGACCGATATCCGGTGGCGAGCACCCCACAATTTTTGTGAGCCGGTGATAATCATAAAAGCCTGCTGTTGGTAATTCATTCCGACAGAGATGGATGAGTCTGGCAAGATCTTTTCCTGTACGAAGTTCCATCATTCCCACCATCTCCTGCATACGTCCGAGAGTTTCTTCATGCTGGATGCTGCCAAGCCAGAGCGGGCCAATAGGATGGAGTTTTTCATTGCAGTGCGGGCAGCACACAATTTCCGGGAACATTCCCTGGTGTTCACTACGGTACTGGCATTTTTTACACTGCAGGATATACCCGATTCGCTTCATCGTATCATCAGCGGCATTGGCTCCCCGCTGCAACCGGAGGTGAAGCCTGACGAAGTGCTGATGGGAATAACAGAACAACGGTTCGACACCCCGGTCGTATTTTACTGTTTCACGTGCGACAAATCCCAGCAGGATTCTCAGCCCTACTTCCTCATGATATTCCGTGTTCATGGGTTGTGCAAAGTAGCGTCGTTTGCCTGCTTTCAGGTGAGCTCCGCATAAGGGAGCCGTATCCGTTGCCGTGATAAAGAGAAACCTCCGGGTGCCTCTCACCGCTGCATCAATATAGGGTGCGGGTGTTCCGAACGGGTCAAGATCAACGGCATCAAAAGACCGTTCCGACAGGAGGGCACTCGCATCCCTCTGCGTGATCTCAACCGGGAGTTTCGTCTGTTCTGCATTATGGATGATGAGGGCGATTCCCTGGGGATCACGGTCGTTAATTGTAACCGGAATCTTACACTCGTTTGCCACCCTGAGGCCGCGGACTCCGGTAGCTCCCATTGCGTCAAGGTAGTCTGAGGGTTGTAATACGGAGACCAGAAGGACAGTGGCATCCCGGTTCAGTTCCATTTTCCGGTTGAAAAAGATCGGCGCGGTTCCGGGAGGAAACTGGGTCGCTGAATCCTGTGCAGGGACAAAAAACGTGGTTTTTCCTTCCATTGCCTCGATTAAATCCATTGCGAGAGTATTGTTGCAGCGCGCAAAACTTATACATATTCCTCCACAATGGATATGGGCAGGGCGAGTGGCTTAGCCCGGACATAGCGTCAGCCTCCTAAGCTGAATGCCGGGGGTTCAAATCCCCCCTCGCCCGTGGTAAAAGACGGATTGGTTCTCTTTTTAGTGCATTTTTATACTTCCTCTATCAGATCTGATAACAAATGAGGCTAGCAGGTTTCCTGGCAATAACCCGCCCGGTAAATTCACTCGTCGCCGGTCTTGCAGCCATTGTTGCTTACCTGATTGACACCGGTACGGTAATTCCTGAGTCATTCCTGCTTTTTTTTATTGTAGCATTGATCACCGCCGCCGGGAATGTAATCAATGATTTTTTTGATGCTGAAATCGATGCAATTAACCGTCCTTATCGTCCTATCCCCTCCGGGGCAGTCAGCAGGGGAGCGGCACGGGGATTTGCCGTGACGCTGTTTCTCGCCGGTATTCTGGTGAGTTTATTTACTACTCCCCTCTGTATCGGCATCGCAATTTTCAACTCGATCCTGCTGTTTGCCTACGCAGCCAGACTAAAAAGCACACCCCTGATCGGTAATATTGTAGTTGCATACCTTGCAGCGAGTATCTTCTTATTTGGCGGGGCATTGAACGGATCCGATGGTTTAATCCGTATCATCCCCATCGCTGCCATCACCTTCTTTGCCATGCTGTCACGTGAACTGCTGAAAGATGCAGAGGACGTAGAAGGTGACAGGGCCGGAGGGGCAGATACGGTTCCCATCCGTCTTGGTATTAAAAAAACCTCAGAGTTTGCCCTTATCACATCTGTTCTTGCAGTTGCTGCAAGTTTTTTTCCTTATCTCTGGTGGGGTACTTGGTATCTTGTGGGTATCATTGCCGTTGATATTGTGATTATCATTGCAGCCTTGCGGGGGCTGAACTGCGAAACTCCGGGGTGCATTAAAGAATCGATGGCCTCTTCACTCCTGAAAGCCGGCATGTTTGCCTCGCTTGTCGTGTTTACGTTATCCGCAGTTTTTTTATCAGTGAGATAATGAAAGAGGACAAGCAACCGAGCAACAGGTTTATCCCCTGATCGTTCCTCAACTTACCCTGAGGGAGTAATGCCAACGGTCTTCCAGAACGGGGATACATTCTTTGCGCAAAAAGGGGCGTATTTCGAAGGAAATGTAAAGATTGACGGGAATTTTATCGTACCAGCCCATACACATTTCTGGGGACGCCTCCTGGTTACAGGAACCCTTGAACTCGGTCCGCGATCCAGCGTTGCACTCGATGTTACCTGCTGGAACGCGATCATCGGCAGCCAGTCAAAAATCAAAGGACCCCTGGTGGCACATGGGGACGTTACGATTCTGGATCATGCCATAGTTCACTCTATAAAGGCCGGGGGGAAGGTCATCCTGCGCACGGGTGTCCAGGTTGGAGACGTTACGAGCAATGATACCATCATTATCCATGGCAGGATTAAAAGCGGAAAATTAGTGGGTAAGAATATGAAGGTCCTCGGGAATTAATTTTGGATCAATTCCCAGCATTGCTACATCATAAATATCTGTCCAGTTGACCAGTGTCTCGACACAACCTTCCTTTATTGTAACAATCCCCATTGCGACCAGACCAATCTTGTCTGCCATATCGATACCCTCCTTCACTTCAGACAGGCAACCAACACCGATGATCGCTTTTGGTTGATATTTCTTTACCATCCGTTTGATAAATGAAGAGCCCGGAACGATAAAAATCCGATAACCCAGCTTTTCGAGAATCACCCGGGCTTCACCTACAGAGCACTGCCCGCAGCTCCGGCATTTCAACCCTTCCGGTGTAAGATGTGCCGGGCACTTCGATGAGCGCAGGCACTGGGGCATGAAGACAGCCCGTTCTGAAACCGGAATGCGTTCGAAATCCGCCGTGTTCATGGCGTTGTGAAGCTTAATTAAAAACGACAGCATCTCACGCTCCTCAAGGCCAAAGAGCCTGAAAAATGCCTTCATCAGACCTTCGAAGAAAACAAGTCCGGATCTGATCAGTGTGGGAAAATACAATCTGCCTTTCTTTATGGAATATAAGGAAATGATGACGAGGACAAAGGCCGTGAGCAGTGCTCCAAGGATAATGAGGACCGTTATTTCCCCGATAAGATATATCAGATTATTCCAGGTGAGAAAATCCAAATCCATGGTTCTGCGGTAGTATTGCTGGTTTATTTTGTGCTCTTCAAGGATAAGAGGGAGTCGATGGTAACCGGTGGTTGCAGCACACCTTTGTCGGTGATAATTGCAGTGACAAGGTCGAGGGGCGTTGCATCGAACGCATAATTTTTCACGGCGGCCCCGTCAGGGACAAAAACCCGGCAGCCCATCGTAGTCACTTCCTCCCGGCACCGTTCCTCGATCATTACATCCCGTTCCTCTTTTTGGGTATCAAATGTCGATAAGGGTGCTGCAACATAGAAGGGAATGTTATGAAACCGGGCGCAGACAGCAAGCATGTAGGTGCCAATCTTGTTAAAGACTGCATCGCGGGTGATCCGGTCCGCACCCACGATTACAGCACTAATGGAACCACTCCGCATAAGATGGGCCGCGGAAGAATCGGGGATCACGGTTACATCAATGCCATCCCGGATCAGTTCCCATGCGGTGAGCCGGGATCCCTGAAGCAACGGGCGGGTTTCACACGCAATTACCCGGACCTGTTTACCCCTCATGACCGCAGACCGGATAACGCCGAGTGCCGTACCCCATGAAGAACAAGCGAGAGCACCGGCATTACAGTGGGTAAGTACTGTACAGGTATCCGGAAGCAGGGAAGCACCGTGTTCACCAATCGAGTGGCAGCAGGCCGTGTCTTCACGTGCAACTGCATGGGCCTCATCAAGGGCAATCCTGCGAATTGATTCTTTGTCCTCGAGATGTTCAATTTTAGAGAGAACCCGGGCAATACCCCATTCAAGATTAATTGCCGTCGGGCGGGTTGAAAAAAGAATGTCTGCATCACGGTGCACATCAGCAAAAAAATCTTTCAAATCATTTTTTTCACAGATCCGGGCTGCGAGAGCAATGCCATATGCTCCTGCAACACCGAGGGCCGGTGCACCCCGGATCTCAAGACGTCTGATGGCTGTTGCCAGTTGCCCGATGCTGCGACAGGTAACTATCTTATAGTGCTCCGGAAGAATGGTCTGGTCAATATAACAGATGCCCCCGGCTTCTGCTTCCCACCAGAGGGTTGCTGTTTCGTTCAATCTGATCACGTCCTGAGGGCATCCATATATGCCCGCATTGCTGCCGACCCTCCGGATGCAACACTATCCGGGATGTCTCTTGGAGCTGTGGCCGTACCTGCCACATAAATCCCCGGGCGCAGCGTAGCGACGGTATCTACCGCATCATGAAGTGGTTTGATAAACCCGGTCTTCTCAAGCGGGATACCAAACTGTTCTGCAATCTTCCCGGTCTTTTCTGCCGGCCCGATGCCCACTGAGAGCACCACAAGATCAGGATGGAGCACCAGTATCTCTGAAGACTCAGAATTTTCAACCTGTATAGTCATTCCCTTCCGGTCGGCGAGAACATCAGAAGGTATGCCCCGTATGAATCGAACCCCCAGGGATTTTGCCCTCTCATAATATTCCTCGTACCCCTTGCCATAAGACCGGATGTCCATGTAGCAGATGATAACCTCAGTCCCGGGATTTTTCTCCTTGATCAGAATCGCGTTTTTAATCGCCTGCATACAACAGACACAGGAACAGTACGGGCGGTTGATGGTCATGTCCCGGGAACCAACGCACTGGACGAAGACGATTGTTTCCGGCACTGCACCATCACTCAGTCGTCTGATCTTACCTCCCGTCGGTCCGCTCGCGTTCATCATCCGCTCAAATTCAAGGCTGGTAACCACATCGGGGAGTACCAGATGGCCAAACTGGGTCTTGCTGCAGGCATCGAATACCGCGTATCCTGTAGTGATAATGATGCTTGACGCGTTGATCGTCACCCTTTGTTCTGTATCCTCTCGTTTTATGGCATCAGGGCCACATGCATCATAACAGAGGCCGCATTCAATACAGTGTTCCGGGTCCTTGACAACAAGGTCGGGGACTGCCTGCGGATGCGGTTTATAGATTGCTTTTCTCACACCGATACCCGCATCAAAACGGTTGTAAACCTCCACCGGACAGATCAAGACACAATCTCCGCACCCTGTGCATGCAGACTCATCGATATATCGTGGATATTTTTTTACCGTAACAAGAAAATGCCCGACTTCGCCTTCAATCTTTTCTACTTCTGAGCAGGTATGAATGGTAATCTTCGGGTGACGGGCAACGTCAGCCATTTTTGGGGAAAGGATGCACATCGAGCAGTCATTGGTAGGGAACGTTTTATCCAGCTGCGCCATATGCCCGCCAATGGATGGTTCGCGCTCGATAAGGTGAACATGGATGCCGTGATCGGCGACATCGATGGCGGCCTGGATTCCGGCAATTCCGGCACCTATAACAACGACATCACCCATGGTTGGAATACTCCTTCGCAAGTTCGACATAGGAAACCGCGTTATTGAGGATATGCTGCTGCTGGACATTATCTGTCTGTCTGACGATCTTACCCGGCACACCGATAACGACTGAGTTTGGGGGGATATCCTTGCCTTCAGTGATTACGGCACCTGCACCGATGATCGATCCTTCTCCTACCCTTGCACCATTGATAATGATCGCCCCCATGCCTACAAGAACCTGATTGCCAATCGTGCAGCCATGAAGGATTGCACCATGCCCGACCGATACATCATTACCAATCACGACCGGAAAACCTTTGCTTGTATGCACCACGCAATTATCCTGAATATTCGACCTGTCTCCGATAACAACCCGGTCCTTATCAGCCCGGATAACGGCGCCAAACCAGATTCCTACCTGCTTTCCTACCGTTACCTCTCCAATGACTGTTGCATTGCCGGCTACAAAAAGCGGCACGCCGGAGACCCGAATATCCATATACATAATAACATAGAAAATTAAGAATCAAACTGTATGAAGGTTATGGTAGGGGGCACCTTTGACCCACTTCACGACGGACATAAACGCCTTCTGGCCCGATCATTTGAGATCGCCGGACCCGGAGGTCAGGTTGTGATAGGTCTTACTACCGATTCATTCGCCAATCGCAAAACCCACCCGATTCGTCCATTCGTCACACGGAAAATCGATCTTGAGCGATATATTTCAGATACTTTTCCTTCAACCCGATGGTCTGTAGAGCCACTCAATGATCGGTACGGTTCGGCCATTGAGGCCGACTTTGATGCACTGATCGTTTCTGAAGAGACGCTCAAAGTTGGTGTCGAGATCAATAGCCTGCGGCATGAAAAACGACGAAAAAAAGTAGATATTCATCAGATAAGCTGTGTTCTTGCCGAGGATGGACGCTGGATTTCAAGCACAAGAATCTACCGCGGCGAGATCGACGTCCATGGACATCTGCTGAAATGATCTTTTAAAAATCCGTGACTGTTCTCTCCCTTCACCTGCTCACCTCTGGGTAAGAGTGATATATTCCACCCCCCGAGTAACCTGTTCGAGGATATACTGTTACGATGCCGGAAATACTCCATAATATTACCCCGTTTTTAATGATTGTTCCTTACGATCATTCAGAGGAATAGTCAGGGGCCTGGTTGTTAAGGGGGGATCCTTTTCTTTGGGAAAAGAGTTTGAGTGATACTGCAATGAATTCAGATTATATAGCTTGTCAGGTCCTTTGAGATAACCCAGTCGCAATAATAGCAATGGAGCCCTTTTGGGAGCACATTAAATTTACTCTGAATAGGTTCGTTGGTGTTGGAGATACATCCCGGGTTGGGGCATCTGACAATCCCTTCAATAAGTGCTGGTATTTCCACACCTTTCTTTTCGCAGACTTTAAAATTCCTCACGATATTGATAGTTGCGCGTGGAGAGATGAGTGCGATCCGGTCGACTTCCTCTTTTGAAAGCTCCCGGTTGGTAAGTTTGACAATATCCTTAGACCCCATGTTCCGGCTCGGTACATTGGTTGCGATAGAAAGAGCCTCCTGAGTAGTTCCGGTAATTCCAAGGATCTTCACGACATTGAGTGCCTCACCTCCATCGATATGGTCAATCACCGTTCCGTTCTTGATCCGCCGGACCAGGAGTCCTTCATTTTCCGTTGTTTCGGTTTTTTTCATTGCATCACCCGCATAAGCATAGCCATCCGGACCGGAACACCATTTCGTGATTGTTCAAAGTAACGTGCATAAGGCAATGCGTCGACTCTTGGGTCTATCTCATCCATCCTGGGGAGAGGATGGAGAATAATGAGGTGCTTTTGTGCGCTACAGAGGAGTTCCGGAGTGATGCGATAGTTTGATGCAACGTTGAAATAGGAAGCCGAGTCAGGGAACCGCTCCCGCTGGATACGGGTGACATAAAGGACATCCACATCACTGATTATTTCATTGATATCCTCATGTTCGACAATCTCCATGCCTTTATCCGACAGCTCTGCTGCAAGAGTCGCAGGAAGTTCAAGTCCTTTAGGGGAGATTGTGTGCAGTTTTGCGTTATAAAGCGAGAGCGCAGATGCCAGAGAATGTGCAGTGCGCCCGTATCGAAGGTCGCCGATAAGGGCCACATCAATTTTATCGATGGGCATTGACTGTCGGATAGTGTACAGATCAAGAAGTGTCTGGGAAGGGTGTTGGCCTGCACCGTCTCCGGCATTGATCACCGGGACTGTCGAAAATTCTGCAGCGAGTCTCGCTGCTCCCTCTTTCGGGTGCCGGATCACGATCGCATCCGCATACCCGCTTACTACCCGGACAGTATCGGCAAGCGTCTCTCCCTTGGCTATGGAACATGCTTCAACGCTTCCGACAGAAAGCGAAGTGCCTCCCAGACGTGCCATCGCGGATTCAAACGACATCCGTGTCCTTGTGCTTGGTTCAAAGAAAAGAGTGGCAAGGATTTTTCCATAAAGGGCATTCTTGTCATATTTTTTACAATCCAGTTGCCGCGCATGGTCCAGCAGTTTGTCGATCTCTTCCCGATCAAAGTCCCCAATGGATATGAGATGTCGCGTTTTCACCCCTCCCGATTCGTTCGTACGATTATTGGATGTTCCTGTTCTAATTACCTATCATTCTGATGAGATGTCCGAATAGCCGATGAAATCCGGCACAATGATCATCTCCTTATTTACTTACAGGAATGATATTTATCCAATCATTACGCATTTTTATTGAAGCGATCAGAATTTTATGGATGGATAGTAGTGCAGATACCTGTTGCTCGACCGGCCATTGGTCAGGATGAAATCTCTGCGGTAACCTCTGTGCTGGAATCCGGCATGCTGGCTGCGGGAGAGCGTGTAGCGGAATTTGAGAAAAAATTCGCTGATTACTGCGGCACAACGCACGCGGTTGCGATCAACAACGGAACTGCAGCTCTCCATGCTGCCCTGCTTGCTGCGGACATCGGATCTGGTGACGAGGTAATCGTTCCTTCATTTTCTTTTTTTGCCACAGCATCTGCGGTTTCAATGACCGGGGCAAAGCCGGTCTTCGTGGACGTGAATGAGCAGACCTTCTGTATCGACCCGGTACAGGCAGAAGCTCATGTAACTCCCCGGACTAAGGCGGTAATCGGGGTACACCTTTTCGGTCAGCCATTCGATGTACCGGGAATACAACAGGTCTGCGAATCGCATAATCTGACATTGATAGAGGATGCAGCGCAGGCACAGGGTGCAATGTATAATGGTGAAAAGACCGGGGGATTGGGACAGTTTGGTTGTTTTTCCTTTTATGCTACAAAAAATATGACTACTGGTGAGGGAGGCATGGTTACGACCAGCGAAAAGGTGTATAACGAGCGCCTGCGCCTGCTTATCAACCATGGGCAGAGCGAGAAATACCTTCACACACGCCTGGGGTATAATTACCGCATGACTGATGTGGCTGCAGCTATCGGGCTTGTTCAGCTGAAGAAACTGGAGAAATTCAATATCCGACGCCGGAAAAACGCAGAGTATTTTGACACTCATATCTCGGTCAAAGGGCTTATTACTCCGGTTGTTGCAAAAGGTATGCACCATGTGTATCACCAGTACGTAGTCCGTCTTACCAATGAATTTCCTATGAAGCGTGCCGATTTTATGGAATATTTAAAGGTGAAAGGGATCGGAACGGCAGTGCATTACCCTATACCGATCCATCACCAGCCGTTCTATGCCCGCGCTGACGAACCCGATTCCTGTCCCATATCGACAAGTCTGGCAACTTCTGTGCTGAGTATCCCTGTTCATCCTTTGCTTGACCAGAAAGAGCTTTCTTATATCTGTGATGCCATCAACCGGGTGAACTAAAATGGATGTTGGCGTTATTGGCGTCGGCGCAATGGGAAAAAACCATGTCCGTGTTTATTCAGAATTAAAAAGTGTGGGTTCGCTGGGTATTTATGATGTGAACACCCCTGCTGCAAAAGTCCTTGGAGAAAAACACGGCGCAACCGTATATGGATCAATCGGCGAACTCCTGGATAATTCTGATGCAGTCAGCGTTGTTGTGCCCACGCAATTCCACGCAGGAGTAGTCGGGCAGGTTTTTGCGAAGAAAAAATCCGTGCTTATTGAAAAACCAATCTGTGCAACAGCAGAGGAAGCCAGACAGCTGATGAAAACAGCACCGGAAGGGATCACCATCGGTGTCGGGCATATTGAACGGTTCAACCCGATCGTTTCCGAAATTAAAAAGATCGTAAAACATCCCTTGTATATGGAGTTTAAGCGGCATAACCCCGCTTCGTCACGGATAACCGGAAGTTCCGTGGTTGAAGACCTGATGATTCATGACATCGATATACTCCTGAATGTATTCTTCCCGGATCCCACGGATATTCACAGCGTTGGCAATGCGGATGTGATGAGCGTACTGATGAACTGCAATGACATTCCTGTCTCACTTTCAGCAAGCCGAAAGGCATCCAAGAAGATCCGTCAATTTTATGTCGAGGACGAAGAGTTCACCATCGAAGGTAATTTCATGACTCAGGAAGTCACCATACACCGCAAACCCGGTCAGTACCATGTCGAAGCGGAGCGATACGTACAGGAAAATATCATCGAGAAGGTAATGGTTAACACAGTCGAACCGCTGAAACGCGAACTGGAAACGTTTATCGACTGCGTGGACAAAAACCAGCCATTCCCGATCCCCCCGGATCAGGCAATTCGCAACCTTGTGTTCTGTGAAAAAATCAGTTTTGCCCGGTGAATTCAGGAAGTGAATATGACAATGACACTGGATGCATTGATACGTAAACGGGGGCCTATAAAAAAAATAGGAGTTCTCGGCATGGGTTATGTGGGGATTCCTGCAGCGGCCCTCTTTGCTGATTCCCCCTTATTCGATTTTGTGTACGGATTCCAGCGGGACTCCCCGTCATCAGGTTATAAAATTGCCATGCTGAACCGGGGTGAAAGCCCTCTCAAAGGTGAAGAGCCGGGGCTTGAAGCCCTCTTAAAAAAAGTCGTTTCGAAAAAAAAGTTTTCGTGTACTTCGGATTTTGCAAAAATTGCTGAACTGGATGCTGTAACTCTTTCAATCCAGACACCTTTTTTAAACAAGGAAGATCTCCTCCCGGATTTTTCTGCTCTTCAGGACGGAATCCGGCATGTCGGACGATATCTTAATCCAGGAATGCTGGTAGTTCTGGAATCCACAGTTACCCCCGGTACAACAATTACTCTGGCGAGGGAACTTCTTGAAAAGGAGTCAGGACTCCAAGCTGGTTCTGATTTTGCGCTTGCCCATGCACCGGAACGGGTCATGGTTGGCCGATTGCTCCGCAATATCCGCGAACATGATCGGATAGTGGGCGGGATAGACTTGGTGAGCACCATAAGGGCTACTGAACTTTACACTCCGGTATTGACGATCGGAAAAGTTATCCCGATGTCGGCGACCGCTGCGGAAGTTACCAAGACCACAGAAAACACATTCCGTGATCTCCAGATCGCAGCAATCAACGAACTTGCGCTCTATTGCGAAGCGATGGGCATCAATGTATATGATGTCCGCACCGGTGTTGACAGTCTCAAGGGTGAGGGAATTACCCGTGCCATGCTCTGGCCGGGAGCCGGGGTCGGGGGGCATTGCCTTACAAAAGATACCTATCATCTTGAACGGGGTGTCCAGATGCTGGGAAAGGATCTCCTCGATTACCCCAAAGGTGAACCATCGCTCTACGTTCTTGCCCGCCGGATCAATGATTTTATGCCAACCCATATGTTCCATCTTACCCTTGATGCGCTGAACCGTGCCGGTTGCTCTCCAAAGGGTGCGAAGGTTGCGATCCTCGGATGGGCTTTTCTTTCCAACTCTGACGATACCCGGAATACTCCTGCCGAACCGTACCGGGATAACCTGATCCAGGCAGGAGCAACGGTATTTGTTCATGATCCCTGCGTTGAGGAGTATTCCGGTGTTCCCCTCCTTAAGAACCTTGATGAGGCGATAAAAGATGCGGATGTGATTGTTATTTTCGCCGGGCACCATCAATACAAAAATCTGGATCCGGAGCATATCCGCGCTCTTTCCGGTAAAGCACACCCGATAATTATCGACGGCCGTAATATGATTGATCCCGACCAATTTATCCGTCACGGATTTGTGTACAAAGGGATTGGGCGTGGTGACAAAAATTCGCATATTATTTCAAAGTAACCGTCAAATCCCTTTAACGACCCTTTTTTTAACGAGCAAAACAAGTGTTTTCTTCCCTGAAAAAATTACATTTTAATGGCAACACAAAGATTATTTGTTCCTTGAATCCCGAAAATTGTTGTGGGGGAGTATTTCTTTATTCTTGCGAAGGGAGGGAAATCCTTATTATTTTTTTGGGTAAACCGCTTATAAAACTCCAAGAATAACTATTGCGCTGCGACGTAAAAAACGATTGATACAACTGAACTAAAATGAATTGAAAAAAGTTTTCTTTTTTTTCATATATATTCAAATGACGTAAAAAAAGAATACGCAAATTCTATCACGGTATGGGGGTCGCCGCAAACGGCGGGGGTTGAGGCTATTGCTAAAAACCCACAGGAATGTATTGAGTGGCGCATCCTGAGTGAGTTCTAAGAAAAAAGAAGGTGCTAAATTGGTAGTTTACCCTTTTTTTTATTCTGAAAAAGAAGTCCGGGCATACGGATTTGCCCCCCTCATTACCATCTCTTTTATCAGATTATTCCTGAATTCTAAAACGATAGTATATTAATGGAATTTGAAAAATGTATAACAAATGCTTCTCTTTCTTTCTGTCCTGCTTTTCTTAATAGCCGTGTTTCCCTATACGATTTATTTATGGGGGATTTATTTCGGCAGAAAATCTGAAGAGATCATTCTACCTCTGAAATATCCCGCTATAAGTATAGTAATCTCGGCCTATAATGAAGAACAGGTTATCGAAAGAAGAATTGCGAATATCCAGGAGTCCCATTACCCGAAAGAGAGTATTGAAATTATCTTTGTCGACGATCTCTCAAGCGATGATACAAAAGATCTTGCGAAATTGTGTCTGGAACGCTCGGGAATCCCGTATCAGCTCATATCAAATACAGAACGCCTGGGAACGAACAGGTCATATAATTCTGCTATCAGCAGAGCAAATCATCCCATTATTGTGACTACCGATGCCGATGTTTTTTTTGAACCTGAGGCACTTTCCTATCTCATCGCGCGTCTTTTAAGCAACAAAAAAATTGCTGCGGTGACCGGAGAACTCAGACCGCTCATGAACACCAATAGCACAACAATACTGGAAGGGGTTTATCGATCGTTTTATGGCCGTATGTGTGACTGGGAAAGCACCATTGATTCGACCTATAATTTTAACGGGGCTCTGGTCGCTTTTCGTTCAGATCTCATAAAACGGATAAATGACAAACGGGGAGCGGATGATGCAAATACTGCATTTGAAGCAATCCGGAAGGGATACCGGGCAATGTATGAGAGTAAAGCGATTGTTTATGAGGATATTCCAAAGAGTTTCAAAATTCAGTACCGGCAGAAGACGCGAAGGGCAACCGGCCTCATTGAAGCAACCTTGTCAAATCTGGATCTTTTGAGGAAAAAAACACGGTTTTCACGTTTTTTTTACCCCCTGCGAATAGTTATGTACCTGGTAACGCCTTCCCTCTTTTTTCTCTCCCTCATAGTATTTTGTTTCGGAATGCTCCTCTATAATCCCGTCATCCTTGCTACCCTGGTTTTACTCACGGGAGTGGCCGCAGTCTTCTGGAGACAAAATCTGGTTTTTGCTTTCATCCTAAACCAGTTTTATCTCCTGGTGGGATTGTTGAATCTCGGTAAAGATATGAGGGTATGGGAAAGTACATCGGATAAAAAAAAGACAAAATCTTCATAAAAAAAGTCTGAAAAACATTACCCTGTTTTTCCAGTTTTTTGCAAATTCATAGTTTTTATCGGAAGAGTCTTCTATAAATACCGATTATTTTCTTGCTATAGTGATGTAACCCGAATGGCAAATGCTTGTGGACGGACGTGTTCCTCTCTTGGACCTCGTCATCTCGCGTTCAATCAGTTCGTGGGTATGTACCTCAGAAAATTGCCGGGATGCGGCATCTACCACAATTGCCATCTGCTCTAAGAACGGGGTGTAGCACCCGAGATATCCTCCGGAGTTAAGAAGGGAGAATGCGTGTTCTATATGTTCCGTCTGGATTTGCATATCGAGATGCACAACATCAAAAAAACCCTCAGCGGCGAGGAAATCAGCAGCAACCGCTTCAACATTTTTGAGCTTTGCTTCGGTGATATTTTTCTGTGCAAGCGCAGAGAACTCGGGGCGCACCTCATACGTTTTGACTGATTTTGCCACGCCCCCGAAGTATATCGCCGCAATTCCGCTGCCAGTACCGGCATCGAGCACAACGTCATTGTGGTTCATGCCCGTATACGCAATCATAAGTCCAATATCTTTGGGCAGCATTGGTGCACCTGACCGTTTTCCATGCGTGAAAAAATCAGTTGGTCGTGGTATGCGTACGGTGAACTTCGAACCGTTATGCGTGATCAGGACGTCTCCCGCGGTCGCACCCACCAGCGAGGCCAGATCAAGCTGCCCTTTATCTGTCGAGAGAGTGCCCGGTCCGGCTTTGACAAAAAATTCCCTGCCTTCGCCGATGAGAAGTACACGCTCGCCCGGTTCGATCATGAGCTGGAAAGACGCATGATCGCTTCTGCGATATCGCCGTTTGTCGCAACAAGAGCCTCTTTTGCCTTTTCCTCAGAGACATTCGCCTGGGCAGCCACCATGGTAACATCTTCTTTGAGGATATCGGGTGCTGCAGGTTCGAACCGGATATCGCCAACGACCTGGTATGTTGTGGTCCCCTGCATGGTCATCGCGGAAACCTCGGCTGAATCAAAGATATAATTGCCCTTCGGTGTCTTGATGACAATACTTTGCACGTCTTCAATCTGCTCGACCTGCATGCCGAGCTTCTTCATCATCGCCTTCATCTGGCGTGGATTGATATTTCCCGGAAGCATCTTTCTCACTACCCTGCCGTACTTTTACTGCTACTCCATAATTAAATGCAAGCATTTCCGTTCCTGAAACTACTGCGGCCCCACAGGCTATCAACCGGTCGTTTCCTGTGACTACGAGCACATCATCACCCGCGCGGATTGCCTGGTCTGCTGCGACAATATGTTTTGCGAAGGCATTCTTACCTTGTGCTACAAATTCTGCCACATCATCACGGATAACCACACGGTATCCAGGGGGTGGAAGCATTTTCATGAGGCGTTTTGCCCCTTCGATCCCCAGTGTCAACCTTCCATCAGAGGCCCTGACAGTAGCGAGGCGCACACCAAGAAAAAGGATTTGGCGGATTCTCCCTGTAGTCGAAAAGATATACGTACATTCTTCGGGAAAAAGGCCAATACCTGCACCTCTCCCGAACTGGTAATCAGCGATTGTCCGGACTCGCCGCAGCGAACTGTTCTCCGAGTATCCTGTTGACACGATTCACAAACTCCTTTTCTGCCGTTTTGGGGATATACGCGCCTGCGGCGATCTTGTGCCCGCCACCCCCCCCGCCGTATTCTGCAGATGCATCACAGAGTGCCTGCTGGAGATCGACTCCCTTCTCTACCACCCTCTCATTTGTCCTCATGGATACTTTCGTCAGGTTAGTATCTTCGGGCACTTCGCACATGACCAGAATGGGTTTTGTGCTGTTGAGTTTCGAAAGGGCCATACCAGCACCTATTCCGACTATTGTATCGGGATAAAGCCCACCAACGTGGATCCACTGGAGGTTTTCCATCTCTTTCACCCCTGTATCGATAATATACTCGAGCAGGTTGCGGATAATTGCCCGGTGGTTGTTGAGCATGTGTTCAGCATCCCGGTACGCGACCCCACGATCCCCGCGGAGTATTGCGCCGCCAACATGAGGTTTTGACCATCGTCCACAGGCATTGAGCATTGTTGCATATTCCTGTGCATTCCGCAGCGGAGTCCGGGGAATTTCATGAGGGAACCCGTATGTTTCTGCAAGGAGTCGTTCAACCGGCTCCCCATTGGCGATTAATTGTTCGGCAAGGGCTGAGATGATAGTCCTTTTATCCTCAACAGAAAACTCTTCCCAGACAAACCAACGTCCGTTTTCATTCTGTTGTCGGATCCCAAGGCGTTTTAAGAACTGCCGTGCACCTTCGGGATTATTGCTTATCCCTTTGATGAAAGGGTCATCATTATAAGCAAGTGAGAGGTGAAGCGGACGTGTAGCGGTGCCGTAGCAGTTGAGATCCTTTTTACGCACTTCAACCGATTGGTGCCGCACACCATCTTCAACGATAACATCACGTGCGGGACCTACCAGCCCGCACTTTTCCCGTGCCATCATATCGCCGACATTGCCAATAATGGCGAGCTGGGCAAGATCAATATTTATCGTATCCAGCTGTTTTGCTACGAAATAGGATACACCGGCAGCACTCATTCGTGAATGACCATACGGCAGACAATTCACCTGAGTGTAATGCCTTTCACAGGGCTGACTCACGTGGTGGTCGATGATCACGACTTCTTTTTCGGGTAAACCACGCTCAAAAAGAAGATTCTGCTGTCCGGCACCAAGATCCGTGAAGACTTTGAGTGATGTGTCAGAAGGGACCTGAGGCATAGTTAATGGTTCGAGCTGCCGGACAAAAACCGACCTGACACGTATCCCCTGCCGGGAGATTGCCTGCGAAAGAATTGCCTCACAGGCTATTCCATCTGCATCTATGTGGGAGATGATGGTTATATCCGGTGCTGCCGCGATCCGTTCTGCAGCCGCTTTGACATCATCACTAAAACCCATTGCCTATTATTTAGGGAGTTCATACACATGAAGTGTGCTCTAGAATGCAACCGGAACTGATAGAAGGGTTTCTGGAGACAGGGATCATCAGTCCTGCCAGAATGCGTGCAGTAGAGGTAAATGCGACAGCACTGGGTGTTACTGAGCTCCAGTTGATGGAGAGTGCGGGCTGTGCACTTGCTGTTATGGCTCTTGATCTCAGCCCGGACCGGGTCCTCATTCTCTGCGGAAAAGGCAACAATGGCGGTGACGGAATGGTGGCCGCCCGGCATCTCCAGCGGGGAGTCAGGACTGATGTCTGTTACCTCGATTCCGGGAAGAGAAGCGGCACATGTGAGCACCAGCTGGCAGCGTTAAAACGATGCAATGTGGTCCTTCACCCTTTCCAGTGCCGTGACGACCTTGCGTCAATGTGCTCCCTGTTTGAGCACGCTGATGTGATTATTGATGCACTTCTTGGAACTGGTGCAACCGGTTCATTAAGAGAACCACTCTCTACCTGCGTCAATATGGCAAATACATCTCCTGCGCAGATCATTGCCGCGGATGTCCCCACACAGGGAATACGGGCGAACCGGATCTGCGCATTCCATCGGGCAAAGATTCAAGGATCTGCAGTCGTTGATATTGGCATTCCCCTCGAAGCGGAATGCTGTGTTGGTCCCGGTGAACTCACCCTTCTTCCTGCAAGGGGACACAAGGCACACAAGGGGGCCGGAGGGGAAGTTCTGATAATAGGTGGTGGACCCTATCAGGGAGCACCCTATCTGGCCGGGCTTGGTGCTCTCCGGGCGGGAGCGGATATTGTACGGATAGCATCCCCGGTCTTTGAGCCTGTTCCCGATTTGATCTATGAACGACTGGATGGAGAGTGGATAGGTAATCAGCACATCGAACAGCTGATTACGCTTGCCAATAGAGCTGATGCTGTCGTCTGCGGGAACGGACTGGGAACAAAAAGTCACGATGTGATTCGAACAATTATTCCCCACTGCAAAAAAGCTGTTATTGATGCCGATGCTCTTCGGCTTCCGCTGCCAGTCGCAAAGAACGAGACCCTCTACACACCCCATGCGGGAGAGTTCACCCGGATCACCGGGATCAAATTATCGGATGACATGAAAGAACGTGCATTGGCTGCACGGGATTCCGGGTTGAAGGGTACCGTCCTTCTCAAAGGATGCATCGATATAATAACTGATGGTGAGCGGGTGCGGTTTAACCGGACCGGGGATCCGGCAATGACTGTGGGTGGCACCGGTGATGTGCTTGCAGGAATTGCCGGTGCACTTCTCTGCCATCTGCCCGCTTTTGATGCGGGGTGTATAGCAGCGTATGTTAATGGCAGGGCGGGAGAAATTGTTGCGGCAGAGCGGGGTGAGGGTATGCTTGCATCCGATCTCGTAGACAGAATTCCTGCGGAGTTATTCAGGAAAGGTGTATGAATGGTAGAATTTACGCATATCCGGAATGAGCAGGCACAGATGGTTGATATAAGCGCGAAAGGTGATGTCGCGCGTGAAGCGGTTGCAGCCGGGAAAATTTTTCTGCGACCTGAAACACTCTCCGCGATCCGCGGAGGAAATGTTGTAAAAGGCAATGTCCTTGCAACTGCCCGGGTTGCAGCTACACTTTCGGTGAAGAATACTCCTGGCCTTATTCCCATGTGCCATTCGATCCCGATCAGCGGTGTTGTTATTGATTTTGAAGAAGGTGACGGATTTATCGAGACAACGGTCCGGGTAAAGACTACCGGGAAGACAGGTGTGGAGATGGAAGCGCTCGTCGGGGTTTCGATTGCATTGCTTACGGTCTGGGATATGGTGAAGTCTGCAGAGAAAGATGCGCAGGGTCAGTATCCGGTTACCTGTATTCAGGATATCCGGGTCATTGAGAAGAAAAAAGGTACTGAGTTGCCAAAATGCCTCCCGGTTACGAGCCCGGAGTACTTTAATAGCACTCCGGATAAAGTATGTGGGAATACGGGATCCGTCCCGTTGAAAGGAATGTAGCTCCGGATGGAGCCGAACCTTAGGAGATTATTATGGTAAAATCGATGTACGCCTTCGTCAGGGAGGCATGGAAAGTACCTGAAAAAAGTGGAGTGAAAGCACTTCTCTGGAACCGAATGCAGGAATGGCGGCGGGAAGGCAGCGTCGTGAGGCTCGAACACCCCACGAGAATTGACCGCGCGCGTTCCCTTGGTTATAAGGCAAAACAGGGCATTGCTGTTGCACGTGTGCAGATACGCCGCGGTGGGCGCAGGGTATCACGGTATGTACGTGCACGCCGTTCAGCACGGATGGGTAAGAACCGGTCGACGGCAGGAAAGAGTATCCAGCGGATTGCCGAGGAGCGCGCTTCAAAGAGATTCCCCAACATGGAAGTACTCAACTCCTACTGGGTCGGGCAGGATGGCAAGACTGAAATATTATGAGGTAATTCTCGTTGACGGCCATCACCCCTCTATCCGGGCTGACAAGAACCTTGCATGGCTGGCAAATTCAACACATCGTGGTCGGGCTGAGCGTGGCAAGACCTCTGCCGGACGCAAGGGGCGGGGTATGCGTACCCGGGGTAAAGGTACTGAAAAGACCCGTCCGAGCATCCGTTCCCACGCAAATCAAGGGAAATAACCTTATCCTCTTTTTCGTCAAAGTTTACTTCCATGAAGATCACCGATGCCTGTGTCTATCCCTATCCATTCGGGGACTCATCGGTTCGCCGGATGGCGCTGGAAGCCAAAGCTCTGGGCTTTGATCGTCTGGTTGCTGCGGATACATCCCCCGGCGAATTTTATGGGGTGGAAATATACGCGGGAATCCTTATCCGGGACACTTCGGTAAGAGATCTCATTAACCGCATCAAACGCGGGAAAAACAATAAAACGGTTATATCAGTTCAGGCCGGAAATAACGGGTTCAACCGGTCAGTGCTCAACCTTAAGGGGGTTCACATCCTCAGAGGCCTCCACTCTGCAGATAAAAATGCATTCGATCATGTGTCCGCGAAGATAGCGGGTGATAACCAGGTTGCCATTGATCTTGACCTGGCGCCCCTCATATCGGGCCGGGGCTTTTCACGCCAGCATGTAGTGCAACGGTATCGCGATATCCTGGTGCTTGAGCGACGGTTTGATTTCCCGATAACCCTTTCATCACACGCCCGCTCAATTCTGGATATGCGTGCGGTCCGTGAAATAGCAGGTCTTGGTTCCCTTATCGGAATGGACACATCAGATGTTGAAAAGGCATTTTTCGGAGTAGATTTAATTACGGCACCTCCCCATTCGGCGGTAAAGGTGATCAGATGAGTACCCGTCCCCCCACGTTGCGAATGAAACGTCGGTATCTTCTGGTCCGTATCGAACCTGCGGGGACAATCATTGATCAAAAAGGTCTTTATTATGCTGTATCTGAATCTGCAACCTCCCTCTGGGGTGATGTGATGGCTGCGGTTATCACACCAGCAGTGGTTACCTCGGATGGTCAGTATGCGGTGATCAGGTGCCAGCGTGGAACAGAGCAGGACCTCTCTGTTGCCCTCTCAACAATTACTACCTGCCTTGAAACCCATATCTCTGTGCGAATGGTTGCAGCTTCCGGTACAATCGATACTTTACGGGAGAAGGTACGAGGAATAAAGGCACCGGATCAGGAATCCCCCTCTCCGCGCGAATGCATGTTTGATAAAAAAATGTTCCGGATTATCCAGTGTAACGGTCAGAAGGTTGATGTAATTGAAAAGGGATTTAAAAATACAAACCGATTGTTCTTGACAAGAGAAGATCTGGAGGAATTATAATGCAACCACAATATCAGATGGGATACGACAGAGCGATAACAGTCTTTTCTCCTGACGGGAGATTGTACCAGGTGGAGTATGCCCGCGAAGCAGTAAAGCGTGGGACGACTGCGGTTGGTATAAAGGCAAAAGACGGTGTCGTTCTTATCGTTGACAAACGTGTGAGCTCAAGACTCCTTGAAGCATCATCAATCGAGAAAATTTTTAAGATCGATGAACATATCGGGGTCGCATCCTCCGGACTTGTCGGAGATGCGCGGTCACTTGTAGACAGGGCCCGTATAGAATGCCAGATAAACCGTGTCTCCTACGATGAACCGATAGAAGTCGAAGCTCTCGCAAAAAAGCTCTGTGACCATATGCAGACACTTACCCAGTATGGTGGTATACGACCCTACGGGACAGCGCTGCTCATAGCAGGTGTGAGTGATGGCGAGTGTCGTCTTTTCGAAACTGATCCCTCCGGAACCCTTCTGGAATACAAAGCAACGGGTATCGGCATCGGTCGCCCTGCGGCAATGAAAGTCTTTGAAGAGGAATATAACCCCGAATCAGAGATTAAGGATGTAATCCTTCTCGGACTCAAGGCGCTCCATTCCGCCACCGAGGGCAAATTCGATGTTGATACTGTCGAGATCGGCGTGATCGGCCGCGATAAACCGGTCTTCCGTA
This sequence comes from uncultured Methanoregulaceae archaeon, assembly GCA_963815395.1. Lineage (GTDB taxonomy): Archaea > Halobacteriota > Methanomicrobia > Methanomicrobiales > Methanospirillaceae > Methanoregula. The sequence goes on along the minus strand of CAWFHC010000010.1, from coordinate 3,537 downwards.
AGATGAGCAAAGAGGAAGTCGCTACATTTGTCGGACAATTCAAGCAGTGATACACCTATGATACCGCTTGACAAGGCAGTGGTGGCACGCCTTGATAGTTTCGGAGAACGATTTGAAATTCTCGTTGACCCGAACCAGGCAGCCCTTGTGAGACAAGGTCAGAAAATCGATATCGAAGACGTAGTTGCAGCATTAAATGTCTTTGGTAATGCTTCACGGGGAACCCGGGCGTCGGATGAATCTCTCGAAAAGGTATTTCACACTACCGATTTTAATACGATCGCCCGGCGGATTATCGAAAAGGGAGAGATCCATCTCACTTCCGAACAGCGTAAACAAATGATTGAGGATAAACGAAGGCAGGTGATCACATTTATCGCGAGAAACGCAGTCAATCCCCAGACCGGGCACCCTCACCCGCCGCACCGGATTGAAATGGCAATGGAAGAGGCAAGGGTTAACATCGATCCATTCAAACACCTTGACGAGCAGGTCAAAGAAACGGTCAAGGCGCTGCGACCACTTCTGCCTATCCGGTTTGAAGAACTCAGGCTGGCTGTTCGAATCCCTGCAGATTTTGCTGCAAAATCTTATGGAGATATCGCTGCCGGATCTACCATCGAGAAGGATGAATGGCAGAAAGATGGTTCCTGGGTTTGCGTTGTACGCATCCCTGCCGGTATCCAGGGAGAATTTTATGATCTTGTCAACAAGCTCTCAAAAGGTGAGGGGCAGGTAAAGATCCTCAATCAAGTATATTAGTTACGATGACAAATAAAAGAAGACAGATCGGTGGGTATGCATAATGGCAAGCTCGACTCATAAAGCAAAAGGAAAAGTAACAGGTAGTGCCGGACGGTTTGGCTGCCGGTACGGAAGATTCGTACGCAAAAGAGTAGCAGATATCGAAGCAATTTCCGGATCTCTCCACCGCTGCCCAAAGTGTGACATGGAGTCAGTTCAGCGAAGGGGTACTGGCATCTGGGAGTGTCGCAAGTGCAGCTACAAGTTTGCCGGTGGGGCATACCAGCCACAGACTCCTGCCATGAAGATTGCCCAGCGCGCAATTGACCGGACTCTTGAACAGATCAGAGGATAAATCTGGTTTAGATTATGGCTAGTACGTATAAATGCGCACGGTGCAAGCAGAAAGTTGAGATAGACGTTAACGTCAGGTGTCCTTATTGCGGGCACCGTATTCTTTTCAAAGAGCGCGGTGCTGCAATTAAAGAGATGAAAGCCCGTTAACTGTTCTATCCGGCAAAAAAAGCCGGAATAAAAAATTATTCATCATCTTTTTAATCATACACCTGAATAAGGTAATCCTGTGGCAATTAACAAAGCAACCTTCCGGTTTTCGACACCCCACGCCCGGCTCATATGTCAGGCACTGGCCCCGGAACTTACTGATGATGTGAATTCCCGCTCAACTACCCGGTGCTGGCTTGAAAATAGAGAACATGCTTGTGCTCAACGTGGAAGCTCAGGATATTTCATCGCTGCGGGCAACTCTCAATATGGTTCTCCGGCTCGTGAATGTTGCAGATGAGATGCAGGATCTTATGTGATCGTTTTATTAGAATTACCTGTGAGTTTTTCACAAATCAAAAAGACCAAAAAAAAAATCCAAAATTTATCAGGGACTTTTGGTATAATCCTTTTTATCACTTGAAACCGATATAATAAGAAGTGTACCAACCATGAACAATCTTTCACCCAAAGTGCAGAATCAACTGGCCATGCTCCAGCAGATACAGCAGCAACTGCAGACCATCCTTTCCCAAAAAGCCCAATACGAGATGGCAGTACGTGAGGCGAAGCGTGCTCAGGAAGAGATCAGCGATTCGGCAGAAGATGCGGTCATGTACATGAGCGTCGGTACGGTAATGATGCAGAAGAAAAAGGAAACTGTGAATGCAAAACTCTCCGAGAAGGTTGAAACGCTTGAGCTGCGCATTAAGTCTCTCGAAAAACAGGAAAAGATGATGCAGGGCAAATTTGAGCAGCTCCAGATGCAAATAAAGGCGGCAATCGAAGGCAAAGGGACCCCAACGGCTGCATAATTGTTCATTTTTTGGACCCCGGAATAAAACAAAAAATCTTTAGGTTCCCGGAAAGGATTTTTTTGTATGCAGGCAGCTGTGGATCGCATAAACACGGACATAAGTCAGCGACTACTGGCGATCAAGAATGCTGCCGATCATGCCGCCCGTGCCCATAAGGGGCAGTTCCGCAAGGACCGGAGAACTCCCTATATTATTCACCCGGCCCGGGTTGCACTCTTGTGGGGATGTTTGGTGGGACACACAAAGTTATCATCGCTGCATGGCTCCATGATATCTACGAAGACTGTACTCCTGAGTGGATTGCACAGACGGAAGGGTTTATTGCACGCCTTCCTTTTTCCGATGATGAAAGAAATGATATCACCGCGATGGTGGATGCATTAACGAAGAAAAATACGATTCGGGGTAAGACCGCCCGTCTCTCCGACAGTATTGGCAGAATTCTTGATGCACCACCGGAGGCAACACTGATAAAGCTCTGTGACCGGATCGATAACTTTGTGGATTCCAGCCCCCGGTGTGGACAGGTAAGGAAACGGTATCTTATTTCAACGGACGAGATCATTGACCGGCTTTCAACACGCGCCCAACTGTATGGCTACAATACCGCGCTTACTACACTCAGGGAGATTCGAGCTTCCTCGGGAAAAAAAGAATAAGTATTATTTCCGATTGATCAGATTGATTGCATTGACCAGCGCTTCAACCGATGAAAGTACGATGTCATCACCGCTGCCACTTGCATCAAAGATTTTACCATGTTCATCCTCTACGGCGATCGTCACATGACACATAGCATCTGATCCCCCGGAGATCGCCTCGATGTTGAACTCCTTTAGCTGGAGACGCGAGGGCGTGATTCCCAGGATAGCATGAAGTGCCGCATCAACCGGGCCATTGCCAACACTGGAGAAGACATACTCTTTCCCGTTGACTTTGGCTTTTACGCTTGCCGTTGGGATTACGTGATTGCCAGTCATAATTGCAATATCCTCGAGTTCAAACATTTTGTGGTTCAGTTCTATACCCATCAGACTATCTGCAATCTCATAAAGATCAGCATCAGTCACCCTTTTTCCCTTGTTTGCAATCGCTTTGACCTTCTCGACGATAATGTCCAGCCTGCGCGTCCGAGGGCTCAATATGAACCTCAGAAAGTATCTGGAATACCGCATGCCTTCCCACGTGTTTTCCAAGGGTTAACCTCCTGCGGTGTCCGACCATCTCCGGCGTCATAATGCCGGGTTCAAAAGTCGCGGCATTCTTAATGACACCATGTGAGTGGATGCCACTCTCGTGTGAAAAGACATTTTCTCCGACGACTGGCTGAGTAGGAGGAATGCCAATACCACTGAACCGGGAGATGAGATGCAATGTCTCGACCAGACGTTCCTTTGTATCCCAGTTTTTACGCTGTATATCGCCTCCAGGATCATCACAGCTTGAGCAAGATCGGCATTACCCGCCCTCT
>CAWFHC010000009.1:0-41441 GCA_963815395.1 uncultured Methanoregulaceae archaeon | reverse complement strand
CCTCAAAGAAACACTTCGTCTTGTCACAAGATCTCCGGATCAGCCGGCAATCTATGGCTGTCGAAGATTCCGTGGTTAATTCGACTGTAAGGACAATGCACTCCTCAATTTATGAGGTCAGGGATCAAGAGTAGTATCTGTTACAGCGAAGTCTGGTGCAGGGGTCTTTTTCCCGGACACCAGCTCTATCAACAGGAGAAACTGATTAAAGATTATGGAAGATACTAAAACCGATATTTCAGAGACACGGATCAGGGCACTTGAGAATAAGATACAGGGAATGGAACCCCTGGTCAAAGGACTGATCGAAGAGACGGTCGATCTCAAATCTGTCTTTCTTGCGTCGTTGAAAAATGCCGGTGAATTCAACCGCCAGGACCGGGGACGGGAGACGATCGTGTGGGGCACGGCACACCTGACAGTGGAGGTCCCGACAAAATCCCCGTCCATGGTCTCATCATCGGTTGGCAACACCGGGATCCAGGCCGAAGGCGCGTTACAACCAGAGGTTCCTGCCTCCCCGGCAGAGAGTGGCATGGTCATGATCATGCAGGCAGACGGCACGATGAAGATGGAGTCGCGGTGCGGGGACAGGAACCAGACTGATTCAACCGCGGGTTACGGGCCGAACGGATGGCACACCTGTCAAGAGCAAAGAGATCCCTCTGATATCCCGTCGCAGAGAAGACCTGCCGGGCACTGCAAGGGAGGAGATGACCTGATGGAAAGGAACCGCTCCTCACGACATTGTCGGGTCCCGGGCAGGAAAAACCGGCCTGTGACAGCATTGCCTCCGGCGGCGGGTCTCTTACCGGTATCCTGATCCCAATTATCAATACCAGTTTTTGGGACGCTGGCGATGGTACCCATCGTGTACTACCGGCCTTCAACAGGATCGGAACTCAGGAGTTTTCGTGCCGGAACGAGTACCCGGGAGTTGCCGTGTCCAGCAGGCTTATGGTTCGAAGAAGATCATTTGATAGTCAGATGGCTGATAAAAAGTATGAATCATTGAAGATCGAAAATATCGTAGCATCCGGTGTAGTTGCCGAGTCCATAGATCTGGTCGGGTTTTCAGAAAATACAGAAAACTGCGAACTCAACAAGAAACGGTTCCCCGGTGCGGTGTTCCGGATCCCGGATCCCAAGATTGCATGCCTGATCTTTTCATCGGGCAAGATAGTGCTCACCGGCATCCGCAACCAGCAGGCACTCACTGCCGGACTTGCCATCGTCATTGAATCGCTGAAAAAGGTGGGAGTCAAACCCCTCAAAGAGCCCAGGGTTGCGATCACCAATATGGTCTGCTCCTACAATCTTGGTAAATACATCAATATCAACAAGTTAAGTGTCACGCTCAATCTCGAAAATATCGAGTATGAACCCGAACAGTTTCCCGGGCTGGTATACCGGATCAAAGATCCGCGGATCGTCGTTCTCATCTTCTCTTCCGGCAAGATCATTCTTACCGGGGGCAGGAACCTTGCAGATGTCAAGAAAGGGCTTGATTTTCTCGAAGATAAGCTCGCAAGCGTCCTGTAAACAAAGATTATTTTTTTGGCGTTGTCTGATACCCAAAAGAGACTGCGCAGGAATATTTTCGTGAGCGGGTATTCTCCCTGATAGGACACTTCCCGCTCGCACGTTTTATTCCCGGGAGACGAAAAAAGTCCCGGACTCCGGACAGGCAATGAAAAATTTTTATAAAAACCCTTAACCATTCAGCATGCCTGTTAGAGAGTGGTGATACCCGTGGAACGACAGCCCGTCAAGTCCCGAATTCTGCGCTCTGTAGGATATGATGCCATCGCAAAAAACCTGGAGATAGAATTTCACACCGGACTGGTGTACCAGTATTCGGCTGTTCCTCCAGAAGTCTACACAGATCTCATGCACTCATCCGAGATTGGAAAGTACTTTACGGAAAAGGTCAGGACCCGGTTCCGTACCAGACAGGTCGTTCAATAACATAGTGCCCCGGTAATCCCCGTGTCTCCTGGCTGTGGGTTATAACCCGCGTTACAAAGAATACGGATGTAAAAAACCGGCGACTGCATAGCGATATGGTTCATGAATTTACCTCAGGAAGAACCTGATTTTGATCCTGAATAAATCCTGAAAGCCTCACCTGCACGTGAACCTCCATCCATACATATTTGTATGACTGAGCCGGAATTCCCGATCAGCATGACCGTGTACCACATCCGATATTCCGGAATTCCGGTATCGCTTCTCCGGGGTGTATAACATCGACCCTCGTGCGATCCCGCGTATCCTGCGGATCGAGGGGCTTATTCCCTTTACCCTGTGTGCTATCCTGCTGGGGTTTGCCGTGACAGTATGGGAAGCCGGATTGCCGGCGCTGACTGGACCCTGTTCGTCATCGCAGGGATGTGCCAGCTCTTCTTATCCACATCGATGGCCACATCTGGAATGACATCATGGACCTGGAGATTGACCGGCATGAGAAAGAGCGGGGAGACCGGGCGGGACCGTCCCCTGGTGTTCGGTTGGGCAACCGTTGATGAATACCGGAAGATGTCAGCGGTCATCGTCGTCATCGTGATCATCCTTGCTGCGTACCTCACCACACAGCGGGTGTTGATTCCTGTACTGATTGTCCTGGGTCTGTGTTTTCGCCTATGGGTATAACCATCCCCGCATCGCGCTGGCTCACCACCCGTTCACCGAATGGTACATCTTTCCCTGGCTGGTGGTCGGGGTTACGGTCACCGTTGTCTATGCTGCAACCGGTATATTCTCTCCTGCTGGCCTTCGTCCTGTCGCTGCTGCATGGCCTGATGGCGACCTGTTTTGTTGTATCGATGATGCGCCGGGATGCACGTTCTGACAGGCTGGGCGGAAAATGCACCTACGTCTGTCCGTGTACCCGGAATTGCCGCACTCGACAATCTATGGAATCGTGACCCTTCTCATGGCTGTCCTGATACTCTTCCCGCTTGCCGAGATTCTCGGAAGAACCGGGACCTGCGTACATGCTTGTCCTCACAACGGTCATTCTATCGCGGGATCACTACCGGTCTCGGGTCAGGAATAGATCAGCTCAGTACCCGTTTCCTGTACTCCCTCTTTCCTGATTTCGAGAAAGACGCCAACAGACTCATGATGCAGCAGGCCGGATTATCTGTCATCCACGCGGTGGCGATAAGTGCCATCGTGCTGCTCGTGTTGGAGGAATGGTATGAAATTGCGATTGCAGGGGCCGGAATCGCCGGGGGTACCTGGCAAAGCTCCTCGATACAGAAAGGAATCTCACCGGACATCTATGATGGTATGGACCATGATACCCGCTGCCGGTGTCGCTCATGCGGGTGGGGTGTGCCCCGGGGTATCGGAACCTACCTTGCGGAGGTCGGGCTCGATTTCAACGACTACCTCCTCGAATCCATGCCATCGATGAATTTTGACGACCTCGTGGCAAAGACGCCTCTCTGCACCCTCAACAAACCCCGGCTTATACGGGATTTTACTCAGGGATACCGCAGTGAAACAGCGGAACCTGGGGCCGGAGGAGGCAGACGACTATGATATCGTGGTGGATGCGACCGGGATTACCCGGGCTTTCCTGCCTCCCTGCAGGTCAGATCTGACGCTGCCGACCCTGCAGCACCGGGTAGTTGTGGAACCGCGCGGCAGTGAACGCCTTGAGGCGGGGGTCTACGGGAACAGGATACCCGGGCTTAGGTTACCTGTGGGTCTTTCCGCTCGGAAACGAACCAGTATCATATGGGTATCGGGGGTATAGGTCTTGTTCGGCTTGACCGCCTTCTGGACCGGTTCTACCAGGACTCGGTCCGGGCGTTTTTCATTTACCCGGCTCTGCAGCTGTCACGGCTCTGTACGGGTTGCATCTCCCTATCTATTCGACACCATTTTATTTCAAAAAAACCCGGAAAGACCGGACTCCCCAGGTAATTGTCGGTATCGGTGAATCGATAGGCACCGTCGCGCCATTCACCGGAGAAGGTATTGTCCATTCTCTGGAATGTGCAAAAATTTTTGCGGATTGCTTGTCCTGACTATGAGCGTTATACCCGATCTGTGCTTGCACGGTTCGCATGGATGAAAAAAGAACGGGAAACGCTTGATTATTTCCTCTCGCAAGAAGGAGAAAAGAGCGGGCCGAGGATGCGGGACCGCTGGAGGCTTTTTCGCAATGCCCGCCGTTCGGGAATCGGACTTCCGATGGTTGAGGCATTCAGACAGGCAGGCGCTCTCCTGCACTGGGAGGAGGGTCCGGACCAGAGATTTTGATCTCTGTCACATTTAAAAAAAACCGCACACAATCCTTATCGTCTCCCATCACAAAAATTCCGGAATATTTATGCAGAATCAGCATTTTCCCCTCAACACCCTGTTCAAGCCGGCGCCTTCGATGAAGGCATGGTATCGGGGGAGTATCGCATTTATCCTGGGCCTCATCCTGCTGTTTGTGTATATGCCGATAGCGCTCTTTTCCGACATACCGGCAGTGTTTTCGTATGTCATTCCCGGAGGAACGTTCCTCCTCTTTGCCCTGCTCTGGTACTGGGTCGGCCTCTATTACGAGAGCATGTGGTATGAGCTCCGCGAGGATGAGATAACCTGGAAGCGGGGCGTATGGTTCCGGACAACCGGGATCGTTCCCTATAACCGGATTACCAACCTCGACGTCCGGCAGGGGCCGTTCATGCGGTATCTTGGGATCTCGAGCCTTGCCATCCAGACGGCAGGCTACTCCGGGCAGGCAGTGCCCGAGATCCGGATTGAGGCGATCGAGCACGCAGAAGAGCTCCGGGAATGTATACGATCGATGGTCCGCGGGTCACCCGCACGTGATGACGGGACCGGAAACAGGAGTGTCTCGTCGGTACCAGGAACGAACGGAAATTCCATCAACCAGCAGATCCTCGATGAGCTGAAACGTATCCGGACTCTCCTTGAGCAGCACTGAAAATAGATTTACTTCTCATTTTTTCCGATTCCCGGAGTTTCTTCCTATTGCGTTTTTTTCAAAATTTTCGGCTCTGGAGAAATCCCTTCTTAGTTTTTGAGCTGGCGTGGAAATTACGAGGGTGACCCCCTCTCTCCCCCAAAGGGGGAGGCAGCCCATAAAGGGGCAAGCTCCCTTGACCCCTATTGAGCGGTTGAATTTTTCTTTTATGCCGCCGAAGTACGATCCGCTGCCATGCTCCCCGGGGCGAGCCCCGACGGGGTGGTGAGCGCCCGTGGCCCTATCGCTATCCGATACCGGTTCCTTCTTTTAGTTCTCTAAAGAGCATGATTTCTGCAGAGCAAAATTTTCTTCAATGATCCGCATCTTACCTGAGGTAATATTTATCATCAATCCGGGTATTCACTAAAAACATATGAGAAAAATTATTGCATTTACCAATGTCTCGCTTGATGGATATTTTGCCGGGCCGAATGGCGAGATCGACTGGTTCAAGACGAGCGATGATGAGGAAAAGGCATTTACTCATGAGGCGGCGAAGCAGTCCTCCACGCTGATTTTTGGCCATACTACCTATGAGATGATGGCAGGCTACTGGCCGACCGCCGGATGCTGCCAGAAATGACCCGGTTATTGCCGGGGTCATGAACAGTGCCCCGAAGATAGTTTTTTCAAAAACAATGAAACCCGTGAAGGATGGCCCGGTCTGGAAGAATGTCAGGGTCCTGCATGAGATAAAGAAAGAAGAGATTGCACGGCTGAAAGAGCAGGCAGGCGGGGATATGGTAATTCTGGGGAGTGGCAGAATCGTGCAGCAACTTTCCAACCTTGGTCTCATTGACGAATACCAGCTCATGGTTCACCCGCTTATTCTTGGAGCGGGAAATACTTATTCAAAGAGGTCAATCCGGTGAGCCTGAAACTCCATGACATACGAACATTCCGGAGCGGGAAGGTTTTTGTAACCTATAACCGTGCCTGAATAAGCGATCCTGGACGGGGGTGATTACGGTAATTAATCTTCGTCTTTGCGGGAGAGATATACCAACCTGCAATAAGACAGAATTGAGTATTTATCATCGGTTTCCCTGACCGGAAAAAGATATTTTTTTGCTTACTGTTCCTTAAATTAATGAATCATGGAACGTTGCAGCGTCAAGTTCCTGTTCTAATGCGGGCAGAAGTCCTACGGTTATATTTACTTCATGGGCAACATTCTGGGTCAGGACCTCCTGCCGTCTGATCTCGGCAGCCGTGAGATTCCGCACGTCGCCCTGCCGCTGGATCTCGTAGATCAGGTTCCGGTCCCGCTCTGCTGCCAGCAGGTGGTTATAAAACGCGAAGGTATCCCGGGCGATCTTCCGGTCCAGCTTGGGAATGTCTCTCTGGTACGAGTACGTACAAACCGTTACCTGGATAAAGAGGAGAGGACTGGACATAGATATCAGCGTCGCAATCGTCTTCCGGGTGCTGGAATTCCTTATCTGCAAGAACAAGAGTTTTATTGAGCGCTGAGACATCAAGGTAGAGGCCTTCGGCAATATCACTTTTCTCCTTGACCAGAGCATTGTTCCAGAGAATAAGCGAGTTCGCCAAGTACCCTCCGGCACCGATAAGGACCCCGATAAGGAGAACAAAAATCTGGATCTTTGTCTGGTGTTCCATGTTTCAGGCTCCGTGGGACTGGATCATCCGGGGATTTTTCAGTCCTGTTTTTATTAGTTTCAAATTCATCGTCATTTCTATAGACTTTTTGAGGTCTTTTCCGTCCTGAATGTAAATTGGCGGAGGGACCATGAATAACGAATGTTCAGGCTTTGCTTTTTGAGACTTCTTTTAAGAAGTGAATATGCGGCATCCCGATAACACCGGCCTGTTCCATGATTTTTTTCAGATCATCAGACAGGGAGAATTTCTTTGCGTTCTCCAGCATATCCCATTCAAAAAGGATGAAAAGATCGCTCGGGTCTTCAGCATTCTGGAAAACCTGTGCACTTTTCGATCCACTGGTCTTCCGGGTGCTTTCATCCCGGTCAAAGAAGGGTTTCCATTGGGCGAAATCACGTACTTTATGATGGACCATCATGTATGGCATAACTTTCCAATACACTACGGGGTACATAAAATTTTCTGGATCTTTCAATTTATAGAATGAAAAAAGGAATTTTATGGGAACCATTTTTCCTATGCCCTGATTCCCGAAAAAGCCTTCCGGTACCGGATACCCGGATCCGGAAAATAAGTTTTTGTGCCAGTCGTGGTTCCAGAAAAAACCGGATATCATGTCACTGACGGACCGGGAAACTGTTATCCCTATCCCAACTTTTATGGTCTTATGAAGATCAGGTTACCTTTCAATGAACTTCCGGTTAAAACTTATCAATGCGATAGTGATCGCGGTGGTGATAATTGCCTTTTTTCTGGTTTTTATCAACCCGGCATTGCAGCGTGGTCCGATCTCGGATGAGACAAGGCAGCTTGCTGCATCCCAGGTCCAGTCCTTCCAGGGAAAGGACCTCTCCTCCATCTATGATTTCCGTGAAAACTCCATCGCCGGTCCACAACATATCAACGAGTCTGACTACCGGCTTACTGTCACCGGCCTTACAAAATCCACAAAGGTCTCCACGTATCGCGGCATCCTCGACAATAACCAGCACTATTCCAAGGTCGTCACACTCCATTGTGTTGAAGGCTGGGATGTCACGCTGCTCTGGGAAGGCGTACTCGTCCGTGATCTCATTCAGGAAGCGGGTGTCGACCCGCGGGCAAACACCGTGATCTTCCATGCCCATGACGGGTATACCACGTCGTTCCCGCTCAGGTATATCATGGACAACGATATCATCATGGCATATGCGATGAACAACGTCACCCTCCCCGCAGAACGGGGATTTCCGTTCGAACTGGTCGCCGAGGACAAATGGGGATATAAGTGGATCAAGTGGATTGAAGAGATCGAACTCTCTGACAACCCGAATTACCGGGGATACTGGGAGCTCCGGGGCTACTCAAACTCCGGCAACCTGACCGGGAGCTGACTTCGGTCTCTGATTTTTCCGCAACTACCGCCAAATGACTCCGGAGGAACGAAAAGACGCGGATCGATGAAACCGGGGGATATTGATCACGGGAGGAATAACCGCTCCTTTTAGTGAGAGATCCATAGTCCGATGAATGGAAGAAAAAGCGATAAGATCTGAAGTATTCTAAGTAACTATGGCACAGCTTATCATCGAGCCAAAGAAGGGAAAAGACGGGCAGATCGAGTTTACGGTTACCTATCATGACAAGAAGAGTGATAACTCGTTTACCATCACTACGACCAGTGAGCTCAATGAAGCGGTTGACAAGCTGAAGACGACGCTCGAGGGTGAAGTGGCATCGATGCTGCAGAAAGAAGTGAGGTAAGGGCCGGAAAAACGGGAGGCGATTTGATCCGGGGCTGCCCCCTCAGATGCCCATCTTTGGCGGCAACTCTATTGCCCATGCGTTAATCGCTGCCCAGTCCCGGAAGTCACCAACCGGGGCATGTACCCTCCCCACGATGAATTTCTGGAAAAACGAGAGTTTTTCCCGATCCACTTTTCCGGCAAAGATCGTCACTGCGACCGGTTTGATGGGTGCAAGAGCCTCATACAGTTTTTTTGTCGCGTTTCCGATAGCGGTAGGATCTTTTCCTACCGGAGCTATACCTACGCCAAATGCAGCGAGCGGTACCTTCGTGAGGGCGTCGCTGTTTTTTCCGATAAACTTTCCCACATCACTGACAAGCTTTCCCATGTAGAATGGTCCTCCGATGACCACAGCATTGTAACTTTCGGGAGACGACACGGATATCAGCTCCTTCACATCGACACTGTAGCCTGCAGACCTCAGATGTTTTCCGACGGCCTGAGCGATCTCAGCAGTTGATCCATGGGGTGATGCGTATGCGATAAGAATGCGGGTCGACATTTTCATTCCTCTGTGGGGTTATTGGAAAGGTTTGATATAAGGATAGGGATAGGGATAAACACCAGCCTGAAAAATTCAGGTCTCCTCTCACTTTCCGGGCTGCCCCGGTTTTTCTGGCAGTTGATCAGTTTTCCGGATATATCGAGCGGGAAACTGGACTTTCATATTGCCCTGCCAGACACCAGTCTTTTTGTTTTTTCATACAATATCTCCTTTTATCTGTTCCGGATCCCCTGGCGACGAACTCCCCTCACTCCCGCGATATAACCAGTTGCGGTATACGATCGGTGTGAACAGTGTGGTGAGCAGGCTCATCAGCACCAGCGTGACATAAATTCCCTGACCGATAATGCCCGTCTGAAGCCCGATAAGGGCGACTATCATCGCCACCTCGCCTCGGGGTGCCATGCCAAACCCGACAATAAGTGCATCCTTGGTGCAGAGTCCGGAAAGTCTGGCCGGGATGCCACAACCGATAACTTTTGTTATGATCGCAACGATCGTGAGCACGATGAGGAATATCACTACCTCCGGTGTAAGTGCATGGAAATCTGCAAGAATTCCTAACGAGACAAAGAATATCGACGCAAAGATGATCTGAAGGTACTCTGCCCCTTCCTTCAGGCTCTTGCTGTGGGAAAGCCGGACTCCTTCAAACGAAACTCCGGCAATAAATGCCCCGACAATGGCAGAAAGTCCGACGAGTTCGGCGAGCATGGCATAGAGAAAGGCCATCATCATCGCAAAGATGAAAAGAAATTCCGGATATTTTTCCGCAAAAGCGGTTGTGTCGAAACGTTCCATGAACCGGCTGACCACAAGAAGCCCGAATGCACCGGCGATTACGATGAAAGCAACCGCTTTTACCGCAACGATGGCAATGCCCCCTGCCGATATGGTACCACTGACAATATCGGTGCTGATCGCAAGCGCGAGCAGGCTGAGGACATCGTCAATCACCGCCGCACCGATAATCGCTTTTGCTGCTTCAGTCTGGAGTTTGCCGAGCTCTTTTAACACATTGGCCGTAATTGCAATACTGGTTGCCGTCAGCGCAGTCCCGATAAAAATGGCACTCGGCGTATCATAACCGAAAAGCAGCGAGAGCCAGTACCCGCCAATCCAGGGGATGATGACGCCCACACCGGCGATAATCCCATTCCGCGCAGAGAGTATATCCTTTAAATTGAATTCCAGCCCGATAACAAAGAGCAGGACAACCGCACCGAGATGTGCCAGAGCCTGGACAAAATCCGTATAGGTGATCCAGCCCAGCACGCTGGGGCCGACCACGATACCAACCAGAATTAAGCCGACGACTGCTGACTGGTTGATGCGCGAAGCGATCAGATACCCCCCGAGCGCAACGAACAGGAGCAGGCTCATCTGGAATTCCGGAGAGGTGAAAATGCTGTCCATCGCACTAACATGGGAATGACCAGTAAAAACATTTTCTGGTTTTTAAAATCCCGTATAAATTTTTTTTATCCGCAATACCTTCCTCAGGAGGATTTTCCTTTTTAAATGACATTATAAACCGCAATTCCCACTGCTCAAAAAAATCAGCCAAAGATAACTGCGTCGGTATCGCGGTGAAACCTAAGGATGTGCTGATCATGGCAAAGACGGCAGAGTACGGTAGAATGGGTTATTAAATCCTGGTAAAATATCTGGTGTATCCCTGAGTACGAATTCGGGATATACGGGAATCATACGCGGCTTTTAACAATCGCACACGTAAGAGGAATGGGACGGGGAATACAAAATCCACCTGATTGAGGCCGCTTTCCATCAAAGAGTGATTGTCATCCCCGCACCGCGTCCAGCAGTCCCCTGAGTTGCTGTAATTTTTCCGTGACGTTGATGGAGGTTCCCGGGATCGTAGTGATCGGCAGGAGGGATTCGAATTCACGGGCCTGGAACTGCCTGCTCTGATCAAACCGCTTTTCAAAGGATGTCCTTTTAATATTAATGATTGCTGAGCCGTTGACGTTGAGCGTGATGGATCCTTCCCGCACCAGGGTTCCCAGAGCTTTGAGCGCCGGGATATTTCCGACAATTATGGGTATCGTTACCGTTGTGGTGCCATTATTTACCAGATCGATGTCGGACTGTTCACCATGGCCAAGGTAGTTCCGGGTATCGTCAACAGAATAGAGATCAATGGTTATGTTTTTCAGTTTTGCGACAACAGGATTGGGATTGAAAATGGAAATGGTCGTATTCACCGTTATCGCCTGGATTGAGATATCCGATACGGCAATATCGCTCACCGAAACAGAGGGTTCCTGTACCGGGGGTTCCCGGACTGGCGGTTCCGTGCAGCCTGCGGTGAAAATAACAATGGCAAAGAGCAGCATGATGCCGGGGAGGAGATGATTCTTCATAATGAGAGTTCATCCGGGATATCTAAATATTCCGGTACGGAGAAAAAATGAACTGGTACGATGCAGGATGGACAGTTACTCATCACCCTCTTTTCGGTCACCAGAATGCCGGCATGAAATCGATGAATTCATACATCCGAATGGTTCCCGGGTTCTTCAAGAATCCTGAATAGAGCGTCTGCGGTATTGGCATTGCGTAGAGCGTACAGCTTCGTCCGGGTATCAGGAGTCCGATAATTGCCTTCTCATCGTTCTGGAACTTCATCATCATCTCTCACTTATTCTGGCGTTAAAGAGAAATAAATAAAATCAGTCGTGAAAAAACAGATTTTGAAACAAATTTTGGAAAATGCCACCATGTATTAATAAAATCATGACATCCGGATGTCTGCCCTCAGGAAGGACAATACCGGAGTGCAGCGGGGATTGCAATTTAATTCCCGGGTTTACGCAGCCAGTGACCCGGAAATGATAAAGACATTGCATTCGCCGGGCTGAACTGGGAATACAGGCAAATCTCCTTGAACCGGTAAGACTACAGATCTAAACGGCATGTGTTCTGAAGTCCAAAAAAAATGCCGATTCTGGGTGCCGGTTCAGATCTGCTTTGTTACCGCCGATATCCGGGCAATTCAACGGGAACCCGGTGGATGGACCTGTGAATGACAAAGACGCCGGATTCGGGGCCTATTGCATCCTGAGCAAGGTTCTTCCGGGGCTCCCCTGTCTTTTGTTTTGATGATATTTTAAAAAAAACCTCAGGACTGTTATTTCTCCTGCAGAGTGAAAACCGGTGTCATGACTGGTTGAATTCTCACCAACGTTATCCAATGCGGCAGATTTAACGCCAACGTAACTATGAGGTGTCTCTCCAATCAATGAATTGCGCCCTGCCAGCACACTGTGAAGTCTGCTTTCTTATCGTATGCAGGTACGTGTCAGGGAAGATCACCAGGGTGCAAGCGTCTGCCAGCCGGAGTCCGGACTCCTTATTGGGGCAGTTCATATCAGGATCGGATATCCGGAACAAAACAAACCCAAAAGTTCATACCATTATGCGATACTTTAAAACATAATGGACCTTCCGACGATCTACGATATCCTTCACTACTGTGCGGTCATTCTCGGGTTTGCGGGAGCGATCCTGATCATCTTCGGGGGATTGCGATCGATTATCAGGATTATCCTCCATGAATTTTTTTCCCGGACTTCCCACACCTATAACCAGATCCGCCGGGATTTTACCGACAAGATCGTCTTCGGGCTGGAATTTCTCATCGCGGCTGATATCCTTGCAACACTTCTCTCCCCGACCGAGCAGGATCTTATCAATCTCGCCGTGGTGGTGGTCATCAGGACGATCCTTGGCTACTTCCTTTCAAAGGAAGCAGCGGAATTCGACCTCCAGTAATTTTTTTTTGAATCCTGATCCAGCCCGGCACTTTTATACAGAGATAAAATGATCCACTCTGAACACGGTTGTGGATTTTTTTAAAACAGATTGCTATTCTGATACACCGTCAGGTATTCCGGAAATTATCCGTAAATTAAAACACAGGATACCGGTGACTGCAGGACAACGTTTTTCTGGTCAGAGCGCGTATGGTGATGTGAGATGATTAAGAGGTATGTGTTATATCTGCGGCTGCTCTCACTTTACCATCGATGAACTTGTCTGGTACAGGTACCGCTGCACCCAGTGCGGCCATGTCTACGAGAGCACGGGAAAAGTTTCCATCTGTCCCACATGCAGGTCTCATGATGTAGAAAACGTGTTGGAAGGATCAGGAAAGGTCCGTGAAACAGGATCAACAAAAAAGAGAAAAAAAAGATAAGAACCTTCCCGCAGGTTCAGAATATGGTACGGCCGGTTCCTGAAATCAAGACTATTGAGTATCGTCTTCACAGAAGACATAAAAAGTCAGCAGATAACCGGATCTTTACCCCCGGATTTTTCGGGCCCCGATATTCGTTGCTGATTTTAAGAACCACACCATCGTGGTGGCAATTTCTAAAAAAAATCTCGAAATAAAATCATGGCGTCCTGAATGCAGGACAGAAGGCTGTTTTTTTCGTAAAAGAAGGTTTTTCTCACGCGGACAAAAGAGGGAATGTTTCACATTCTGCAATGAAGCGAAAGCAAAAAATATGCAAACAGGATGATGAACTGTATCCAGGTTTTCTGGTATAAAAAAGGAGGAAACTAGTATGCAGAAGATTTCACCATTCCTGTGGTTCGACCACCAGGCCGAAGAAGCGGCGAACTTTTATATCTCTGTTTTCAGGAGATCAAAAACCGTGAGCATCAACCGTTATGGAGATGCCGGACCTGGACCGAAAGGATCGGTCATGATAGTAAAATTTCTGATCGAAGGGCAGGAATTTATCGCCATCAATGGCGGCCCGCAATTCCAGTTCTCACCGGCCATATCGTTTGTCGTGAACTGCAAAACCCAGGATGAAATCGACATGTTCTGGGAGAATCTCTCAGAAGGCGGGGAAAAACAACAATGCGGATGGCTGAAAGACAAGTACGGAGTTTCATGGCAGATCGTACCTGTTAATACTCGGCGAAATGATGAATGACCCGGACCCGGTAAAATCCCAGCGGGTGATGCAGGCACTGCTCCCGATGGGCAAGATTGACATAAAGCTCCTGAAGCAGGCGTATAAAGGATGAATCTTATCTCACGGGAAAGGTAACGGAACGGTTTAAACCTGTATTCTTTTTTTAAAGTCTCATATATCAGAAGGGTGACCTGAGGTACTTACCAGAGATTCATGCCTTTTAATCCTTCAGGCCTGATATACGTATAGACCGGTGAACTAAAAACCATGACAGATACATCCGGACAACAGTTCGGCAAAGAACTCACGAGCTTCTTTATGCTCGTTATCCTGAACCTCGTATTAGGCAGTCTTGCGATGGCATTCGGGTTGCAGACTATCATGCTGACGATAATGTCCTATTCGGGTGGAGGAAACCCCTTCTTCCTCATTTCTGCTGCCCTTATCCTTATCGGAATTGCGGGGATGGGTATCGGCATCTTCTGGATAAAGACGAGTGCAAAGATATTCCGCGGGATCAAAAAGATCCGGGAAGAGTACCGGAACCACACCGGGCCTGTCCCGGCCGAGACCCTCACCGGCTGGATCGTAGCGATGCTCGCCCACTACCGGGAAAACAGGACTGTGATTCGGCAGATGGCCCTGATCGGTACTATCGGTGGCGCAGTCTTCCTTGCGTTCGGCATTACCAATCTCTTTCAGGGTATTCAGGCGGTTACCGCAGACGCAGACCAGATCCCCGGTTACCTTGCCTTCTCCGCCGCTGCCGTCAACCTGGCGATCGGACTGGTGACCATCCACTTTGCACGGGGCTTCCGCACCTATGCTGACATCTGGGATATCCGGCTGGACCAGGCAGATCAGGGAGAGGAATCCTTAAAGCAGGCGCTGGAGAACGGGTGAGCAATGGCCGAGCGCAGGACATCCTACGAGATCTACTGGGAGATCCTAGTCTATTGCAGGACTCCGAGGACGTTTACCGCGATCATCGGCCGCTGCGACCTCAACTCGAAGACAGGCCAGGAACACCTTCGTTTCCTTGTCGACCGCAGCCTACCTCGCGATGGAAAAGGATGGCGAACGGTCACGGTATGTGGCGACAGAACGGGCCGCGGAGTATATTGCACTCTTCGAGCCGGTTGTACCAGGGACTCTTCGATGCTGTTCCGGGGTTCCGGCTCTGAATTAGCGGCGGGATCAGAAAGCGGGAAAGGAGAGGAGATATATCAGCCTCTGGTCTGCGACAGTGTCCGGTTTGTTCCTGCCCGTCATTCCGGGTTCTCAAACGCTTTTGCAATCCGTTCAAAATCCTTCCGGTGGATTTCGAGCATGCCGAAGCGGAAGGCACCTCCCCACGACTTTTTGTTCCGGATGAACTCCAGATCACTGATAAGTGGTTCGATCTTCACTTCGCCGCTCTTTGTGTAATTCACCTTTCTCCGGAAGGGTTTGAAATCCGGTGACATTTCAACCTGAACAATCTCATCATCCGCCACTTCGCCAAGTGCGGTGAAAGCATGGAGCGGTTCAGCGCCGCCGAATTTTACTTTCGGGGAATAGTAAAGGATCTGATCGCCGGCATGCATCCTGGCAAGACCGGACCGCTTTCCCATGTCCGGCCTGTGCAAATCCGCCGGCAATGCCAAGTTTCACGTGTTCGAGAGATGCGACGAGAATCCAGTACCGCGGGAATGACATGATCACCCCTTTTTCTCTGGAATGAAATATCTTGGGGTTGCGCCAAAATTGCGGTGGAGACCTCACGCTCAGGTAAAACACCGGAAGCCGGGGATTTTTTTACTGCACCTGATGATCCACCGCTCATTTTGATCAGACGATTTCTGCACCCTGTCACAGGGAATCAGGAAACGGGCAGATCACGGTTGTCATCCGATGTGGTGGATATAAAAAAACAGTCCCCGAACCGGGACGAGCTGAAGTATCGGGTATTGATTCGGGGAAAATACAACACTATAAGTCATCTGGTCCTGCGGAATCAGCGGATCGGTTCATCCATGCAAATCTCTCGTCTTTGTACTCGTTCTTCCGCAGCATATAAACTGCCTGCCGCAGCCGCTGCAGATAAGCATCGAGTTCCGCATGCATAGATATAAAAGCCAGAGCCTTTTCCGTATGCCGCCTTTTCATGCAGCGCCAGCTCCACGTAGTGTTTTCGCCGTCAGAATCGTATATAATACACCTAGAACAGATATCGTCAAGCCAGTGTTGCATAGCATTCCCGCATGTACGTAAGTAAGTGCCAGTATCGCGATTCGTCCGAAAACAAATCAGTCGCGTTTTTAAGAGATCAAAGACCGTGAGCATCAATCGTTATGGAGATGCCGGACCTGGACCGAAAGGATCGGTCATGATAGTAAAATTTCTGATCGAAGGGCAGGAATTTATCGCCATCAATGGCGGCCCGCAATTCCAGTTCTCACCGGCCATATCGTTTGTCGTGAACTGCAAAACCCAGGATGAAATCGACATGTTCTGGGAGAATCTCTCAGAAGGCGGGGAAAAACAACAATGCGGATGGCTGAAAGACAAGTACGGAGTTTCATGGCAGATCGTACCTGTAATACTCGGCGAAATGATGAATGACCCGGACCCGGTAAAATCCCAGCGGGTGATGCAGGCACTGCTCCCGATGGGCAAGATTGACATAAAGCTCCTGAAGCAGGCGTATAAAGGATGAATCTTATCTCACGGGAAAGGTAACGGAACGGTTTAAACCTGTATTCTTTTTTTAAAGTCTCATATATCAGAAGGGTGACCTGAGGTACGTACCAGAGATTCATGCCTTTTAATCCTTCAGGCCTAATATACGTATAGACCGGTGAACTAAAAACCATGACAGATACATCCGGACAACAGTTCGGTAAAGAACTCACGAGCTTCTTTATGCTCGTTATCCTGAACCTCGTATTAGGCAGTCTTGCGATGGCATTCGGGTTGCAGACTATCATGCTGACGATAATGTCCTATTCGGGTGGAGGAAACCCCTTCTTCCTCATCTCTGCTGCCCTTATCCTTATCGGAATTGCGGGGATGGGTATCGGCATCTTCTGGATAAAGACGAGTGCAAAGATATTCCGCGGGATCAAAAAGATCCGGGAAGAGTACCGGAACCACACCGGGCCTGTCCCGGCCGAGACCCTTACCGGCTGGATCGTAGCGATGCTCGCCCACTACCGGGAAAACAGGACGGTGATTCGGCAGATGGCCCTGATCGGTACTATCGGTGGCGCAGTCTTCCTTGCGTTCGGCATTACCAATCTCTTTCAGGGTATTCAGGCGGTTACCGCAGACGCAGACCAGATCCCCGGTTACCTTGCCTTCTCCGCCGCTGCCGTCAACCTGGCGATCGGACTGGTGACCATCCACTTTGCACGGGGCTTCCGCACCTATGCTGACATCTGGGATATCCGGCTGGACCAGGCAGATCAGGGAGAGGAATCCTTAAAGCAGGCGCTGGAGAACGGGTGAGCAATGGCCGAGCGCAGGACATCCTACGAGATCTACTGGGAGATCCTTGTCTATTGCAGGACTCCGAGGACGTTTACCGCGATCATCGGCCGCTGCGACCTCAACTCGAAGACAGGCCAGGAACACCTTCGTTTCCTTGTCGACCGCAGCTACCTCGCGATGGAAAAGGATGGCGAACGGTCACGGTATGTGGCGACAGAACGGGCCGCGGAGTATATTGCACTCTTCAGCCGGTTGTACCAGGGACTCTTCGATGCTGTTCCGGGGTTCCGGCTCTGAATTAGCGGCGGGATCAGAAAGCGGGAAAGGAGAGGAGATATATCAGCCTCTGGTCTGCGACAGTGTCCGGTTTGTTCCTGCCCGTCATTCCGGGTTCTCAAACGCTTTTGCAATCCGTTCAAAATCCTTCCGCTGGATTTCGAGCATGCCGAAGCGGAAGGCACCTCCCCACGACTTTTTGTTCCGGATGAACTCCAGATCACTGATAAGTGGTTCGATCTTCACCTCACCGCTCTTTGTGTAATTCACCTTTCTCCGGAAGGGTTTGAAATCCGGTGACATTTCAACCTGAACAATCTCATCATCCGCCACTTCGCCAAGTGCGGTGAAAGCATGGAGCGGTTCAGTGCCGCCGAATTTTACTTTCGGGGAATAGTAAAGGATCTGATCGCCGGCATGCATCCTGGCAAGACCGGACCGCTTCCCATGTCCGGCCTGTGCAAATCCGCCGGCAATGCCAAGTTTCACGTGTTCGAGAGATGCGACGAGAATCCAGTACCGCGGTAATGACATGATCACCCCTTTTTCTCCGGAATGAAATATCTTGGGGTTGCGCCAAAAATTGCGGTGGAGACCTCACGCTCAGGGTAAAACACCGGAAGCCAGGGATTTTTTTACTGCACTGACTGATCCACCGCTCATTTTGATCAAACGATTTCTGCACCCTGTCACAGGGAATCAGGAAACGGGCAGATCACGGTTGTCATCCAATGTGGTGGATATTAAAAAAACAGTTCCCGGAACAGGGACGAACTGAAGTATCGGGTATTGATTCGGGGAAAATACAACACTATAAGTCATCTGGTCCTGCCGGAATCAGCGGATCGGTGAGGTGCGGTTCCCCAGCGCCTGCAGCAGCAGTGTCTGGGTGACGATCATCCGCTCCAGTTCATCGATCGCAACACTCTCGTCCGGCCCGTGGATCCGGGATCGTTCATTGTCCTCGCATCCCCAGAGAATAAACTCGGCTTCCGGAACGGCATGTTTCAGAACGTTCATGAGAGGAATTGATCCGCCACCCCCGGTCTCACTGACCGGATGCCGGTATACTGCTTCCATCACCGTCATTGCCGCCGTATAACCGGGTCCGGCGGTGGGGCAGATGAAACCGGACGAACTATGAATATCGCTGATCTCTACCCGCACGTGCCAGGGGGCAGCAGCCCTGAGGTGATCTGCAAGGAGCCCGATCTCCTTCTCCGGGTCTGCCCCCGGTGCAATACGCATGCTGATCCTGGCACGTGCCTGCGGTATGAGGATGTTTGCTGCATCCCGGACAGCAGGGGCATCGATCCCGATGACCGTGACAGAGGGTTTCGACCAGAGCCGGGAACTGATAGTCCCGCTGCCGATTGCATCCACACCCTCAAGCAGGCCGGACAGACGCCGGTAGAGGTCTTCAGGATACTCCCTGCCGGACCAGGAGTATGAAGAAAGGCCGGCAACAGCCACATCGCCCTGCCCGTCATGGAGCGTGTCGAGGATCCGGATGAGTGCGACGAGTGCATCGGGGGCAGGACCACCGAATATACCGGAATGGACTGCCTGTTCAAGTGTCCTTACGGCGACACAACAGGAAACCTCACCCCGCAGGGTCGTACTCAGCACCGGCTCACCTGCCACCATCTTTCCCATGTCCGTTATGATGAACACATCGCACCGGAACAGTTCCGGGTGGGTTTTGACAAACGCTTCGAGATGACTTGCGGTCTCTTCTTCGCCTTCAATAATTACCCTGATACCCACCGGATACTTTCCGGCAAGTGCCCGGATGGTTGCAGCGATGGTGACAATTCCGGATTTGTTGTCAGCGCTGCCCCTTCCATAGAGTCGGCCGTCTTTTATGACCGCTGTCCATGGATCAGTTTTCCAGCCGTCTTCCCCGTGTGCAGGCTGGACATCATAATGGGCATAGAAGAGAACCGTAGGTTTCCCGGGCGGGGCCGGGATTGAGCCGGTCACGGAAGGGTAGCCCCCGGGAATTTCGAGCAGCCGGGCATCTGACAGCCCGGAACGCCTCAGAAGATCTGCAGTTGCTGCGGCCATCTTCAGGACCGGTTCCGGGGGATATCCCGGAAACGCCACGGATGGCACCATGATGAGTTCGCTGAGATCCCGGATGACCCCGGGCAGGAATGTGCGGACTCTCGCACGTATCGCATCTACATCAACGGGATCCGGATTGTCACGTACCATACCTTCACAAAGATATGATCTTTTTGCAGATGAACTCTCCTTGTAAACATATTCTGGGATACCTTAACCCGCTGAAATGCCACTACGATCATATCGTAAAAGATCACCAGCACTGTGATGAATTTTTATTTTGCCTGGCAAAACCATAAATATCCGGACAAGTATTTTTGTTTCATATCCATAAACGGAGAAACTCTGATGAAAAAACTCTTTCCCTTGATAACAATCTGCATAGCCGTACTCGCCGTCTTTGCTGCAGGATGCACATCTCCTCAGAATGATGATCTGGTTCCTCCGGTGTTTCCGGTAGTGACAACGGTCACGCCATCGTCGACATGCGGGTTTACCAGCTGTCATGGCCTTAACCTTGCCTGTGGGCCAAATCCCCCGGAGATCTGCACTGCGATCTACCAGATTGGCGACAAGTGCCGTCAGTATGCTTATTGCAGCAATACCGGTGGCACCTGCAGTCTGGTTACGACCCCCCGGTTCAGCAGTTGCAGGAGCTGCATAGAGAAATGCGGAGGGGGCGATCCGGCCGAGATACTCTCCTGCGAAGAGAAGTGCTGAAAAAATTTACGAATTTCCGGATTCTGGTCCGGAGATATCGGGAAAAATTTACAGGATAAACTATTTTTTTTTGCTACGCCATCAGGTCAATCTGCAATTGAAAAACATCAGACACAAACATGGAATCAAAGAGACAAAGAATCACGTCCCAACCGCCACTGACATCTCTCATGGAAGAGAAGTCCGGCCATTATTATCATCAGATATTTATAGTCCATCGGCTTATATGGAGCCGGTGAATGATTTGACCAGCGAAGAAATGCTGAAGCTTACCGCTTCCGAGCTCGAGAAGTTGTTTGCAAATAAGAATGTCATAGGAACTCCTGTAGATCTCGGTGACAAGACCGTGATCACGTTAAGCCGGTACGGTTTCGGCTTCGGGGCCGGTGGAGCCCATATGAATAAGGCCGGCGGAGAAGGGGGCGGTGCAGGAGGAGGCATCGAACCCATCGCCCTTATAATCATCCACAAGGACATCAGCGGGCCGGAGGGGATCAAGGTCCTTTCCCTCCGGTGGAATCCATTCGCCCAGGTCTTCGAGACCCTCTCCGAATCCCTCGCACCTCAGGTCATCGAAGCGATCAAGGTCATAACAGGCCATCCGAACGAGGAGAAAGGCGAAGGATAACCGCCGGTCCGTTCCCATGGTCCCCATCTTCCTCCTGGTCGTGGGGATCCTCCTCCTCCTCATACTTACGTTATATTTTATCCCGGTCATTGCACAAATCGCCATTGGAAAGACCCCGGAATCCGGGTATCTCCTCGTTCAGGCATCATGGGGAGTGATCGGTGGAAGAACGAGGGTGGAGGGGGGTGAGTCCCGCCAGGAATTCCTCGTCGGTGAGCATCCGCTTTATACCCGGACTATGAAGGATCAGAAGACCCGTGAGGGGAAGGCGGGGGAAGAAATCCGGAAGATCCCCGCTCTCATCCGCAGAGCACCTCACCTTCTGCAGCTGATTCGACCCTTTTCGCGTCTCGGGGGAAAGTTCCTTCGCAGCGTGACCCTCCAGGAGATCCGGGGTAATCTGACAGTCGGTTTCCGGAACCGGCAGACACCGGGATCTTTTATGGCTGGTACTGTGCCATCTGTCCGACCCTCATGGTTTCACCGGTATGCCTCGACATAACACCCGTTTTCGACCGCCAGGTTCTGGAGGGGGAGATCATGGCAAAGGTCAGGATCGATCGTCCGCTTCTCCTCCTCATCGCGATGACCCGGCTCTTCTTCGACCGCGACGTAAGAAATGCATTATCAGGGCTTCGGGAGGGCTGATCGGTGATGCATGTTCCGGTACGTTCCAGCCTCCGTCCCGGTCCCCCGGTCGCGTGGGGAGGGCGGCTCTTTGTCCCGCTCTTACGGATGTTCTTAGTATCGCAGGAAAGGGGCGGGATCTGTTTATGCACCCCGGTGGCTCTTCTTATCGGGGAGGCAGGCACATGGTCTTTTGTTTCCCTTGACCCCGATACTACAAGGGAGTGCCTGGGGGAGCTGGAACTGCCTCCTCCCGCGGGCACCTGATGCGTGCCAGGTAATCTTACGGGTCTGGTTTTGATTTTTTTCTGATGAGGATTTCCTCTGGTCACAATACCCGTCAAACCGGGTTTACAGTAACAGGATAATGATTGGAATCCGGCCGCTGCCGCCTAATTCCATATCCGCCACGTAGGGAACAGCACAGGTTTATAAGCGGGTGATAAAAAAGATCAGGATTTTTTACCAGGAGGTAACGAAAAAGAAGGAGTCCTCCGGACAGGTGTTAGAGAGATATCCGTCATTTCTTTTTTTCGATATGTTCAAGATCACTCCTTAAGTTCACAACGGCAGCATCCACACTTTTCTCAGGTTTCCCGGTCTTGGATAACCCCTGAATATCTTTCTGAGTATCTGCAACAGTCTGATCCACTTTCTGAGAAAGTTTATCTATTTTTGTCGTGGGTTTTTCCTGTTTTTTCCAAAATTTCCACATATGCTTCACTTCTCTTCCGACAAAGATAAAATTAACTCTTCCCAACTATGACGAAGACGTGTGAAAATGTCTGGCAACTGCATTAATGGTGCGGTGTGTTCGGATCAAACATTATCTGGTCCTTCGACTATTCTGAATTACGGTATTCATCAACAATTGCCCGATCTTGTCTGCTCCCGGAAGCAAAGGCTGTCACCACCCACGATGCGGAATTAAGCTGGATAAACTTTTTCCTATATAGCGTTCCTCCTTGTCGGCCGCACATCAGATTCAACCGGGTTCACTTTAACGTTAAAACGAACAGTTACATTACTTTTGTCTTTCCCGATTCTCTTTGCTTATCCGGTTTTCCGGATTGAATAAAATGGCTCTGGAGAAATCCCTTCTTTGTTTTTTGAGCTGACGTGGAAATTGCGAGGGTGACCCCCTCTTTCCCCCAAAGGGGGAGGCAGCATGAGCGGGCAAGCCTATTGACTCCTATCGAGCGGTTGAATTTTTCTTTTACGCAGCCGAAGTACGATCCACAGCCATGCTCCACGGGGCGAGCCCCGATGAGGCGGTGAGCGCCCGTGGCTCCATCGCTATCCGATTCCGATCCCCTCTTTTAGTTTTCTCAAGAGCATGATTTCTCCAGAGCAAATAAAACAGAACTTCATAATGTACTATCTTCAAGTGTTGCTAATCATACGTAATTTTAGAGGAAGAATGAAAAAAAGTTTAAAGATTGCCCTTATTATCACGGGTCTCCTCCTCCTTCTCGGTATAATCGGGTTTATCATCTGGGGACTGACTCCCCTCGGACCCGCCAGTGAAGCCCTGGCGGCGATGGATTCGAATGCAAACGTCACCGTTCAGGACAAGGGGGATTTTATTGTGTTCACCCCGGCATCCGGTACACCCATTACCGGTCTCATTTTTTATCCCGGGGGTCATGTGGATTATCGATCCTACGCCCCAATCGCGCAGGAAATCGCGAGCCGTGGATATATGGTTTCAGTTGTCAGGATGCCACTTTCACTGGCAGTCTTTGGTCCCGACAAAGCGGATGAAGTGATCACCGCTTATCCGGATATACGTTATTGGGTCATTGGCGGTCACTCGCTGGGTGGATCGATGGCGGCGTCTTATGCCAGAAAACATACCGATACCGTACAGGGCGTGGCATTCTGGGCATCCTATCCCTCGACCAGCGACGACCTGTCCTCCTCCGGCCTGAAAGGTCTTTCAACCTATGGGACGAACGATCAGGTTTTGAACAGGAATAATTTCAATGCAACTTCAGGTCTGCTCCCGCCGGGGACAATTATGCACGTGATTCAGGGAGGCAACCATGCCCAGTTTGGCAACTATGGCCCCCAGCCCGGAGACGGGATGGCCACAATTTCAGCAGTCGATCAACAGAGACAAGCCGCCGACCTGACTCTACGTTTACTGCGGGCCGTGGAAGGTGAATAACGTGAAGCGTGTCTGGCAGTCTGGAGCGGTATTCAACGGTTTAGTATTTTTTTTAGGATTTGCACCGTTGCGATAGCAGACAATTAGCAAAAGTAATGAAAAACGAGGATAAATAATTACGAAAACGTGAAAATCGAGGGGTATTGGATTACCCCGCGATTATTTCAGTTTGACTTTTTCTGCGGCTTTTGCCCCTTCTGCCAGGTGTGCACCCATGGCCACGAGTGAATCCATGGTTATGAAACCATTCGCGAGAAGAACAGCATGTTTTTTCAGTGCAATCTCCTTGAATTTCTTGGCCCACAGGTGCTCGATGAGCAACATGCCGGCTGCAGTGCCATTGGGAATGTTCTTTGCAATGTCCTTGATCTGTTTCTGGCTCAGTCCGAATTCCTTATAATAAGCCGCCTCAGCAGCAGCATTTGACAGGGCTTTGGCACCCTCTTCGCCGGCTGCACCAAAACCGATGAGCGCACCGACCCCGGCAGCTAATTTTATTCTGTCATCTTCTGATAGTTCAGTAATCTGGGCAGATGCAATCTTGCCTTTCTCATCCTTCACAATTGCAAGGAGCCCTACAACCCTGATGATCTTATGTTCACTCAGCTTGAATATCTCCCTGAGTAATTCACCATGCAGATTTCCCAGTTCGGGGAATCCCATCGCTATCAGCTGTATTGGTCCAAATTCAACCATTTTTTTCCTCCTTTTATAACACCACATACAGTATTTTTTATTATATATATTATCGGGAACTTTATAAAAAAAAGAACGAACGGGTTTTTTCAGGTTTCGGCGAAAACCCGTTCCATCTCACTGACCCATTCCGGGGCCGGGTTTTCTCATCAAATCTGTGTGAGAAATCCTGCAATAGGCTCTTAGAAATCCCTTCTTTGTTTTTTGAGCTGGCGTGGAAATTGCGAGGGTGACCCTCTCTCCCCCAAAGGGGGAGGCAGCATGAGGGAGCAAGCCCCCTTGGCCCCCATGAGCGGTTGGATTTTTCTTTTACGCTGCCGAAGTACGGATCCACAGCCATGCTCCACGGGGCGAACCTTGACGAGACGGTGAGCGCCCGTGGCCCCATCGCTATCCGATACCGGTCCCTTTTTCGGTTTTCTAAAGAGCTGATTTCTACAAGAGCACTAAAATACAAAAAAAAAGGGAATCTTTTGGTAGTTTTATGCTTCCTTCTGTTCTCCCCGTATCATGAAGGAGACAACAATGGCTGCAATTCCACCAACCAGTGCAAATCCACCGAAGACGTAGGGGATAAGAGATGCTGCGAGATACGGTGAACCGAGCAGGAGGAAACCGAAGATTATGCTGATTATCCCCAGTATTACTGCACCCCAGTCTTTTCCGGCAAAACCCTGATAGATCTTGACACCTCCGACAACCAAAGCCCAGAATCCTACGAGTATGATGAAGAAGGCCGGCAGGATCAGGAAACTGTAATACGGATATGCCAGAATGGCAAGCCCGGCGATGATACTGATGATCGCAATAAGGATCTTCCAGCCCCGGTCAGTTTCTTCCATGAACGCGGCAAAGAGGGTAAATATTCCCCCGATAAACCAGTACACGCCGAGGAATACAATAGATGCCATGAGCGAGTTGTAAGGATACGCCAGGAACAGGGCACCTATGATCACTGCAAAAATACCCCACAGGAGGACAAGCCACCAGGGAAAGAGGCGGGCATCCGCCTGTTGAGAAGTAACCGTTTGTTCAACCATGTAAATCACCTATGGTTAGACGTTAGTTGTTCTTCTCCCTTATTAATCAAATGGATCACCGTGATCCTGCGCCCGCGGTTTTTCCATGAGAGAGAAATACTTCTTGACAAACATACCGATAAAGAGAATCAATTTCATCGACATTCTTATCCCATTAAAGAGAATTTTCGGTCGATATTTTGCGAAAGCAAAAGACAGCGGTTTTCAATTTTCTCCTCCTCCGGAACCTTAAGTCATCTGAAATCATTGTCCATGAAGGGGGACCGAATATTGTGCCGTCTGAAGAAAAAAGAAAGACTCAAACTTCGGGCAGGTTATGGAGCATGGAATAAACGAACGTTTTAAAAGAATTCTGTAAATCCGGAATTATCTTTTTCCCGGGTTCATCATCACGTTATGAAAAAGGAAAAAAATGAGAATCCGACCATCAATGATGCGGAAGCCTGGTGGCGATGAAAAAGTCTTTATCCCTTCTTTGCAAGCATCGCGAGTGCCTCGCGGACAAATGCCGGGATGTCATCCGGCTTCCTGCTGGAGACAAGGTTTTTATCGACGACAACCTCGGCATCCACGTACTCTGCCCCGGCATTCCTGATGTCCTGCTCTATTGACTTCCAGCCAGTGACACGCCGCCCCTTCAGCACCTGTGCAGTGATGAGGAGCTGGGGTGCATGGCAGATTGCTAAGACCGGTTTATTGTCATTGAAGAACTCTTTTGCAAACCGGACCGCGTCGGGGTCAATCCGGAGTTTGTCCGGGGAGTAGCCGCCAGGGATGAATACGGCATCAAAATCATCCGCTGATACGTCTCGGGCTGCACGGTCAATCTTCACGGTAGCACCGTGCTCCCCTTTAACCTGCACTCCCGCCCTGAGTCCTACATGCACGAGTTCGTGACCCGCGGCCCGGAATGCATCCGCGGGTTTCTGGTATTCCACATCCTGGAACATATCGGTAATCATTACGGCAATCCTGCTCAAATCCTTCACCAGCCTGTTCCGGCCCGTCGGGAGCCGGATTATTGACCTCATCTCCTTTCCGGCAGATAAAGGGATCTATAAAGGAGCTCCCTCCACCGTTATTTGTCCACAATATACTGTAGCTTCACGATCCCGGAATGGCAGGACACGGCTTTTATAAGGTGTAAGGAGATCTCATGCTTAAGGCCGGTATAGAGCGGGATCCCTTCTTTGAGGATCACCGGTACAATGAACTGGCAGATCTCATCGATCAGCCCCTCATCAAGAAACCGGGAGATTACCCGGCCGCCACCGACAATATAGATATCGCCTTTTGATTCAAGCCGGATCTTTTTTACCAGTTCAGGAAGCGGCCCGTGCCAGAGCTCCGTATCAATGCCAGGTGCTGGCGGCAGGGGCCTGCTGGTGAGGATATAGGTTTTTATACCGGCGAGAAGTCGTTCCGGATGGGTAAGCGACTGCTCCCAGGTGCGGGCCCCGATAACGGCAGTGCCAATTGTTTTCATAAAATCAGCAAACCCGTAGTCTTCACCCGCGGCATGAAAGGGATCAAGCCAGGAAATGTCATCATCCGGCCGGGCAATGAAACCGTCGAGACTTGTTGCAATATATACGATGACCCTGCTCATGGAACCGGGGATATGCAATACGAGGGCTTAATAGTAGTGTCCCCGGAGGATCCTTCGGGATATAACACCAACGAAAAGCATTCCCATCCACCTGGATTCTGACGGCTATGCAGTCAGATGGATTTCGGGTCCTGTTTACCAAGGTTTAACCGGCCAGATGGCCTGAAAGCCTGCCGGCACACTCCTGAAGCATTGATCCTTTCAGGGGGATCAGGGTCTGGTCCGGCGATCCTGCATGAGGTCAGGGACGGATAATCTTGGTACTCCTATGAGCAGGTTTTTAAAAATTCAATTTTACCGTTTTTTAAAGAATTTTGTTCTTCATTATGCTTTTCATTCTTTGCAATTCAGCACAGGGTTTAGAGATTTTCTGCAATTTCATTGCCATGAACCTGCCGGGGACACCAGAAACATTTCTCTCCAAAAAACCTGACAGAGGTGAAGCAGACAATATCCGAACTGTCATTTCGCTGCCGTCATATCGGTCCGGACTGCCCAGTTTGAATCAACGGGAACGACCGGACAAAGACTCCTGAAAAAATTTGTTAATCATGCGGAATTCTCCCATGATCTGCCTTTTTTATCTGCCGATATTCTCCTAAAAAATAAGAAAAGCACTAAAAAAATAACTGTTTTGCTGTTTCTTTCGCTGATGCTTATCGTTGGTTTACCTGCTGAATGGTGGAATTGTCAAAAATCAGGAGGTGGAAAGGATCCCGATATGAAACGGGTGCAGTTCAGGATACCCGATATCTTCCAGAACAGCCGGGTCACTATCAAAAAGGTGCCGGGCTTCTTCTTCGGAATCCACCCGATATATGAGTAAACCAACGGCACCATCCGTGGAAGCGCCGCCTAATAGTATTTTTCCGTCAGCGAACAGATTCCTGACATAATTCATATGCCTTCCCATTGTCGCTTTTTCTTCCGGTGTCATTGTCGCGAGAAAATCCTGGCGCTTTGGCCGAAGCAGAAAGATGAATTCCATTCTCGTCCTCATAGTTCAGATTGTAATTTTTATCTGTTATAGGTGTGGGTATTTCTCTACGCTTCGATACTTCCACAAGAGATTGTTCTCAAAACAAATGTCATGGTTTTTAAAAGTGAAGCTCTCCTCTCTTGAGGCTTGTTCCGAGAATCTTCCCTTGAATACCGGGTAACCTGATACTAAGGATTCAAATAAAAAAGGATTGTATTCCATGCTCGTGCTGTCATTTGCCAGACAATACCGGGTCCATCGATTCGGTAATGATATCATCGATGGTATCCACATAGGTGACATTAATACCGATATTTTTCTCAATATAGTCCTTGGCAGATACCTGCTGCTGTGATGATTGGGCAAAGGTAAATATTCCTGTGCCCGCGTTTCCCGCTGAAGGAGGCGTAATAAGCTTGTTATCCGCGGGAATCAGGATCATGGTCTTACCGCGACCTTTTGCTGCAGACGCTTTTGCTACCACTCCACCTATGGCACCAATGTGACCATCATTGCTTATGGTACCGGTAAGGGTCATAGATCCGTTGATGTGTTGTTTTTCAATGGCTGATATTGTGAGGAGTGTCATCAGTGCCCCGGCACTCGGACCGTCGACTTCAGAGATCTTGTCACCCGCGTCGATGGAAAATATTACATCGCTTTTTGAAAGATCGAAGCCCGTCTTGTTCCCGGCGACAGCGACTGCAGTATTTGCTGCGCTCTGGAATACTACCCCCATCAGGGGCCTGGTCTGGACCATCACCCTCCCTTTGCCAGGTCCGATTTCAACCGAGATGTTCATGATCGAACCCCGCTGCACCACCGTTCTGGCGACAGATCTCCCGCTGCCCTCATTCTGGACAGACTGGCTTACGGCAGGAGCCTGGAGAGATGCAATGCTCACCATTTCCTCCTGAGACAGTAGTCCCGAAGTAACCTGATCTATCTCGGAATGGAGCCGGGTATTCTCATTGCTGACTGCGTTTAACTGGAGATTCAACTGGGACAATTTGTTCTGATCTGAAGGGACATACAACGTCAGAAAAAAGATATTCGCACTGATCGACAGGACAAGAACTGCCATGAGAAAAGGAGTAATTTTCATCAGGATCATCACCGTTTTGGCTATTTCTGAAATATATTCTGTTTTCACTATAACTCATTTCTGAATGAGGCAATCAGGCCCAAAAAACTGTTCTCATCCATCTCCGTTCACGATTCGGCAGATTGCCGGTTGCGCTGCCTGAAGAGAAAATAAGAGCAGATGATCCGGGTAAAACACTCCCGCAACAAATGAAATGCTGGAATGATATACCCGGGATCTTAAAGGCGACAGAAGGCGCCCGGATTACCGTTACGACAGGGTTATCGGGAATTTACCCGGGGTCACATCAAAAATTCCGGTAAGGGTGGATGAGGATGTCCACTTTGTTTTCTTCTTTAGTTCGGTATAAGGTCGCGGAGGTATATGCCGGAAGACCCTTTTATTCTGACGATATTTTTTTGATTTTTTCCGCAACCGGTGTTCCTTTACGGTATTCTGCTGATCCGGCCGTTTTTTCCCAATGCTTTGCACCGGTTGAAATACGTCTCTCCCCAGATCCACGGCTGGTAGGTGCAACACATGTCAGGTTTTACCGGATGGATCCCGCAGAGGTAGCGCCCTTTTGTAACATGACGCAGAAACGGGCAGACCGTCACATACCCGCCAGTGTCCGGGTTACGCATCTCGAATGTGACAATATTCCCGAGATCTCCTGCAACGAGATCTGTGCACCTTACCTGTGTAGTGTCCTCTCTGAATGCAACAAACCAGCGAAGGATATCCGTCCTCTCCTGTTCCATCCAGGTGTATACATTCGCGATGGTCGGCGCAATGCCGGGGCCGAAGATCCGGCAGCAGAGTCCGCATTGCTCACAGGGATCATCCTGCGTTGTCAGGTCATCCATCCGGGTTCCCATCCATTATTCATCAGTTCCGCTGGATAACGTTTGCCAAAACGCACCGGCGCCTTGTAACCAGGGTGCGGTCTGTCGGTTTCGGTGGTGACGGCAGAAATACCGGGGTGAATTGAACCCGGTTTAAATGCGGCAGATTATTCTCTGTTCCTCCCCTCCGCAGGTTACCGGTCCCTGTGATGCGTCTCCATAACCTTGCTAAAGAAGACCCGTTTCCAGCGGTTTTTATCAGAAACCGGCAAAAATAAGTTTCGGGGACTCCCGGTTATCACTTCTTCTTATACATCTTTCCGGCAAAGAATGCTTTGTCGACCTGTTTTCCCACGTCAAAATACGTTGCCTGAGCGTACAGGATCGGGTTTATCTTCGTTATATCCGGTTTTCCATCCGTCACACACGACGTTTCTGCATGGATCTCCACAACCTCCCCGACATACAGCTGGTGACTCCCGCAGTCAACGGATTTGAAAAGTCTGCACTCAATATTGATCGGACATTCGTGAGCGAGGGGGGCTGTCTTCAGTTTCCCGTAAAACGAGCGGAAGACTCCGGACTTGTCCTCATGAGCGCCGGAGACAAGACCGCAATGGTCTGTCTCGACCACCTGTTTTACTGAAGGGATGTTCAGGCTGAACGTTTTGTTCTCTTCTATCCCTTTTGCCGTGTACCGCATCTTGTTTATCGCGACGCAGACCATCGGCGGTGCCATGCAGGCAACGGTAGCCCAGGCAGCAGTCATATAGTTTGGTTTACCCTTGACGTTTGCCCCGACAAGCAGGGCTGGCATAATACTCATATAGGGCATCGGTCCAATCGTGATCTTCTCCATTCTTCTCTCTCCGGCATAAGGTATAGGGTGGGAGGTTTTTAAGGGTAGCTTTTAACGAATATGGGCATATTCCGGACAAAAAATTATGAGAGAGAACGTTTCCCAAATTTTTTTGGGGCTGCAGTAATTTCCAAATCGGGATCGTTTCCGGGCTTTTTTTTAATCAGAAGCCGTTTTTCCGTAATCATTATGTGCTCCCGGATCCAGAGCACCTGCACATGGGTACCATAGTCGATAATTCCCGGCTCCGGGAACGGACGTATGTCTTTTCTGACCGTCACGATGCGGGACGACAACTGGGAACGTTCATTAAAACACTTCCTGCCCTGCATGACCCGGTAGTCCTTGCCATTCCGGCGGGTGGTGTGCCGGTTGGCAAAGAAGTTGCCCTTGCTCTCAGCGTCCCTTTGTCACTTGCAATTGTCAGGAAGGTCCGTATTCCCGGCACTACGGAAGCAGGATTCGGGGCAGTAACCTGGGACGGCAGGGTGGTCATCAATGACAGGTTACGTACAGCACTTGGTCTTTCAGCGGCTGAGGTTGATCAGGCCATCGAAGAGACACGAAAAAATGTAAACGAACGGATCGCCCGTTTTACCCGCGGAAGAAAATTTCCTGTACTGGCAGGAAAAACCGTGATTCTTACCGATGACGGTCTTGCTTCAGGCTTTACCATGCTTGCTGCAATAAAGAGCGTCCGTACCCACAATCCTGCACAGATCATGGCAGCAGTTCCCACTGCATCGGCAGCATCCGCTGAACTTGTATCACGTCAGGCAGATCAGGTGGTCTGCCTGAATATCCGATCCGGGCAGAGGTTTGCTGTCGCGGAAGCCTACAAACAGTGGTATGATCTGGAGGATCGCGAAGTTCTCGACGAAATGGCTGGGTCACCATAAAACGTATCTGTCGTGTTCTTCATATTCCGTTATGTTTCCGGAAATGACTATTGTGGAGGAAAGTAATCCGGTGCAATCCCCAAAGGCCTGTCCCCGTGTGATCTGGCAGCATGAGACGCGGGAGGGAACCGGCCAAACCCGTACATCTTTCTGTTACCGGGGAAAACTGAAACCTGCTGTGTGAATGAACCGAATTTCTTTATATCAGACAATGCTCTTAGAGTGAAATAATGAACCGGGCAGCAACAACCACAAGGCTGGTCCATGAACTGATGCAGGACTTTGCCAGGGACACAGGACTTGATCCGGTGACCCCTCACAAAAAACGCTACCTGTGGACAGACGCGTTTGCGGTTTGCAACTACCTCGGGCTTTTCCAGACTGACGCACAACCAGACCTACAAGGATCTGGCCCTCCGGCTTGTAGAACAAGTGCATTATACTTTAGGCAGGTATCGCGATGATGATAACCGGGCCGGCTGGATCAGTGGCCTTTCCGCGCGTGAAGGGGAGCAGCATCCGACGATCGGAGGTCTGAGAATTGGAAAAACCCTTCCGGAACGCACATCAGATGAACTGTATGACGAGCGGGCGGAATGGGACCGGGACGGGCAGTATTATCATTACCTGACAAAGTGGATGCATGCCCTCAATCGTGTGAGCAGGGTAACCGGTGATCCGGTCTACCTTACCTGGGCGATCGAACTTGCCCGTGCCGCCCACGCCGGGTTCACCTACCGGGTTCCTGCTTCTGGCGGGAAAAGGATGCACTGGAAGATGAGCATCGATCTCACCCGGCCGCTGGTTCCCTCGATGGGACAGCACGATCCCCTGGATGGTTTTGTAACCTGTTATGAACTCCGGCAGTCAGCATCCGAAAATTTCCGGCAAACGGACCCCCCCATACTTGTTCAGGAGATGGCTGAAATGAGGAGTATCTGCAGGGGTATCCATTTTGCAACCGATGATCCCCTCGGCATCGGAGGCCTCCTGTCTGATGCTTCAAGAATCTCACGGTTAACACAGTCAGGCAGCCGGCACTCTTCCAGCCTGCTGGAATCCCTCGTGGGTTCAGCTCTTGCAGGACTGGATTCCTTCACAGGATCCGGTTCTCCTGACCTGCCTGCCCGGCACCGCCTTGCTTTTCGTGAGCTGGGTCTCACGATCGGCCTTGCGGGAGTTGAAAATCTGCAGGCATGGATGATGAATAACCCGACATTGTGTGAAGGGACGAGTGCCCTGTCCCGGCAGTTACCGGCCCTCATTGAATACGTACCCCTGAGAGAAAAGATCGAACAGTTCTGGCTGGATGCCAAAAACCAAAGAGCCTCCACATGGACCGACCACCTCGAGATTAACCGGGTGATGCTCGCGACCAGTCTCGCGCCAGAGGCTTTTCTGGATGTTTAGGCCGTAATTTTGAAAACAGTGAACAATATCATAAAAACGAGACGAGCGATCGCTGAACCTGGGACAAGCGCCGGTATAACAGGCCGACTCTGATTTTTAACGGTGAAATCTTTGGTTGACCCCAGGACAGGTATTTATTCCGGGATACTGAACCGATCAAAACAACATTCACCGGATACCTTTTTTTCGCCTGGTTTGAGTTCGAGGAGGAGACGGTCAGCATGATCCTGGCACACATAGGCTGAACAGCAGCCGAATCCCTGGTATCCAATGGCGTCCTTTGCGCAGTATTCACACTTCATTTTTTCCGCCATGATAATCCTCTTTTGTCCTCTTCTCATAGATACTTTTTCCTGACCAGATGAAGGGAAGGCCAGTATCCGCATTTCACTGAACCCGGTCTTCAGATGAAAGGTATTTTTTTAAATACGGCAACCTATTGGGTACCTATGAAATCGTCAAAGAGTCACCGGGAATTCATAGCCGGATTTGCCGGAATCGGGATCATGCTGGTACTGATAGTACTGGTCTGCGGGTGCACCCAGCAGGCAGTGCCAATACCTGGTACTCAGACAACGGTTGCCACGCCGACATCAGCAGGTATGGCGAACCCGGCGTCTGTTGCCTGTGTACAGAACGGAGGCACTGTTGATATCAAAAAAGATGCGTCCGGTAATGAATACGGTATGTGCACGTTCAAGAACGGGACTTCCTGCGAAGAGTGGGCGCTCTTCCGGCATGAGGGATGCCAGCCGGGTATAACCGTTACACCCACGGCTGAAGGAAAGAAAATGGTTACCTTCACGGAAGCAGATAACGGCAAAAGCGGGGATATTGCCCAGAACACGCGTTTTGCCGTGGTGCTTGCAGAAAATCCCACCACCGGATTCACATGGAATGCAACTCTCTCCCCGGGTCTTGAACTCCAGTCATCCGATTACCATCAGAACGACGCTCCCGCCGGTATGGTCGGGGTTGGAGGGACCCGCACGTGGGTCATCGTTGCAAAGGAACTCGGTGACCAGAAATTCTCCGCAATCAACCGGCGTTCATGGGAACCTGTGAGCGGCAATGAGACTGCATATACTGTCACCATCAGGGTCGTTAAAGCCTGATCATCCGACACTTTTTTTGGGTGTGCGTTCCCAGCACAGAATCTTCCTTTCAGGTTTCCCTTTGATTTTTTCATAACCAACGGGGGAATTCCCGGAAAGTGCGGTTATTGTGGTCCCCCAGCTGTTTGAGAACAGAGTATTTCAAGGCCAGCCCGTAATTCCCGGTCGGACTTTCTTATCCCGTACCGGCAGGTAGCAGGGCATAGGAAAGTACATCGTCAATCGTATTCACGAACGTAACCTTGATCCCAATATTCTTTTCAATATAATCTTCGGCGGATTCCTGGTACTGCACCTGCCGCGCAACGCTGAACATCCCGTAATTCCCAGTTTCCTGAACCGTCCGGGTAATTATCCGGTTTTCGGCAGGAAGCAGAAAAAGGGTCTTTCCATGCTCTTTTGCTGCGGCAGCCTTCTCAAGTACACCTCCTATTGCCCCGATATGCCCATCCCCGCTGATCGTACCGGTAAGTGTAAGGGAACTGTTGATGGGTCTTTTCTCAATTGCCGAAACCATGAGAAGCGTCATCAGCGCCCCGGCGCTCGGTCCATCGACTTCGGAAATTTTGTTTTCGGAATCAATGGAAAAGATCACATCGCTGTTCGAGAGATCGATGCCCGATATATTTCCGGCAACCGCGACTGCAGTATTTGCCGCATCCTGGAACACAACTCCCATGAGCGGCGTTGTCTGGACGAGGACTCTTCCTTTTCCCGGAGCCACTTCTGCAGAAATGTTCATGATCGAACCGTTCAGGACCAGGGCCCGGAACTGACGTCCCTGACGGGTGACTATCTGGATACTCTGGCTGACTGCCGGTGCCTGAAGGGATGCATACCCGGCAATACCCTCAGTATTTTTTTGAGGGCCCGGCAGCTGTCCGGTTTCCCGTTCAGGGTGAGTTTTCTCTGCATCAAGGACCTGTATCTGTTCGAGCATCCCGGATATTCTGTCCTGATTTTGCGGGATATAAAACGCGAAGAAAAAGACATTTACGCAGACTGATACGACCAGGAGCACGGTAATTACCGGGGTAATTTTTGTCAGATTCACGGGATCCGCACCACTTTTTTAGTAGTTCCGGCTTTTGACTATAACGGATTTGTGAACAGGACAATTTTTCGGCGGCCGGCTGGATTGATTCGTCCCGGTATCTAAAAACAGGATTGAGCGTCATTAGGAAATACCTGAAGGATGATACTATTTTCTCATGTCCAGCTCAGGTGTGCTGCAATGGGTATTTAGATTTCAAGCGACCATCCCCTTTTTGTGAGGAATGCCGGACGTGAGCGAATTTGTTGAAGTGGCCAGCATCGCTGAATTCCGTGAAGGGCAGATGAAAAAAGTCAGGGCAGGAAGTCAGGAGATCCTCCTGGCCAGGGTAAAGGGACACTACTATGCAGTCGATGCACACTGCCCCCATCTCGGGGGAGACCTGTCAGAAGGCTCCCTCTACGATACCACCCTCACCTGCCCGATGCACCACTCCCAATTTGATATCCGGGACGGACATGTCATCCGCTGGACCGATCTGACCGGTATAACGTTTTCCATCGCTTCGCGACAACACCCCCCACGACCCCTGCGCCATTACCCGGTCCATGTGGAAGGGGACAAAATTCTCATCTCCGTTTAAAAGATCCTGATTTCCTGCTTCCCTTTAGTCCCGCAACGCCGGAGTTTATGACGGGGGGGAACGATGCCTCCCATCCTTACAACGGATCACGGAGCAGGGGGCAGGTCATGCAATGTCCGCCCCCCCGGCCGCGGCTCAGTTCCGATCCCCCGAATTCCAGCACCTCAATTCCGGCCTTCCGGAAATTCCGGTTGGTGAACGTATTACGGTCTGTTGCAATTACTACACCGGGCCTGAGAGCGACTATGTTGTTGCCGTCATCCCATTGCTCGCGCGCAGCTTCATACGTATCACCGCCGGTGGGAATGACTTCCAGATGGTCAACTTCCAGGGCGTCGGCGACTGATGTGAGAAAACTCTCTTCCTTTGTTACCGTGAACATTGTCTGCCCGTCACCGGGACGGATGCTGTAAGCCTCCATAGTATTCACTACGTCCGGAAAAACCGTGACCTTATCCACATCCAGCATGGTGAAGACCGTGTCAAGATGCATATGCGCACGGTCCCGGCTCATACGGGCAACGATGATCCTGTCCACGACGTTTTCGTTGAAAAGCAGATGAGCCAGGTACTCGATCATCTGACTCTGTGTCCGCTCGCTCATACCAATAAGGACCGTCCTGTTCCCGATCGGCATCACATCGCCACCTTCAAGGGAGGAATGTATGTTGTCCATGGTACCGGACCTGTTTTCATTCCCCATCGGCGGGAACCAGAACCTGAAATCTGCCTTTCGGAAGTCCGGGTGATGGTTGTATATTGCCGCCACATTGAATGCTTCCGGGCGGCGTGCCGGCCAGTACATCGGGTTGATGGAGACTCCCTTATAGATCCAGCTTGAAGAATCACGGGTAAAAAGGGTGTTGGGGAGCGGCGGGAGAATAAAAGCATCTTTCCCGGCAACAGCTGCGGTGAGTGAGAAACGGGCAAGACCTTTCCGGGAGACGCATTCGAGTTCACTGACCGTGAGACCCCCGATAAGGTGCCGGGCGAGATCAGCAGCATCCATATCCATCATGCAGGTCTTAACTGCATCCCGCGCCGATATCCCGACAGACATTCCTGCTGACACGCCCTCCACTATCTGCTGTCGGATATTATCTCCTGAGGATAATGTCCCGGTGAGAAGGTCCTGCAGGTAATAAACATTCACTCCTTCATCACGCATAATCCGTACAAATGCGTTATGTTCCTGGAGTGCCCGGTCAACCCACAGGACCTCATCAAACAGGAAGCTTGCATGGTTGGACGGGGTGAGTCGCCGCAGGCTGAGGTCCGGCTGGTGAACCAGGACCTTCCGCAGTTTCCCGGCTTCTGAATATACGCCGAACTTTGTCATATTTTTTTAACGTCTCCTTTACCCGGCAAAATTCTTGTTCCGGCCTGACCGGCCACGATAGCCTGAATGTCGGCAAGTGCCCCGATAGCCGCAGGCCTGCCCGTATCTTTTACAAACGTGCATGCAGCCTCTACCTTCGGGCCCATTGAACCTGCAGGAAAGACGAGGGTCCTGAGTTCCTCCGGGGTTGTCTGCCGGATAAGGCAGGCGGCCGGGTACCCCAGTCCTGATATACCCCGTTCACATCTGTTGCCATCACAAAGAGATCCGCATCGATCTCCCGGGCGAGAAGACCGCTTGCAAAGTCCTTATCTATGACCGCCTCAATTCCGGTCAGGTGCTGCCCGTTATCCGGCTGGTATATGACCGGTATACCCCCACCACCAGTGCAGATAACAATCGCTCCCCGATCAAGGAGCCACCTGATCGGCCGGATCTCAAAGATCCGTTTTGGCTTTGGTGATGGTACGACCCGGCGCCATGCATTCCCATCCTGCCGGAAATGCCAGCCTTTTTCTGTGAAAATCCGGTCAGCCTCAGTTTTTGTGTACAGCGGGCCGACAAATTTTGTAGGATTTGTGAAGGCCGGATCGTCCGGATCGACCTCGATCATGGTAAGAATAGTGGCAAACGGGATATCATCAGGGAGCAGATTCCGGAGCTCCTGTTCGATCATATACCCGATCATACCCTCAGTCTGGGCATCAAGCACATCAAGCGGATAGGGTTCCGCACGGGTATACGCTGCTGCCTGCAGGGCGAGAAGTCCAACCTGTGGTCCGTTGCCGTGAGAAAGCACAAGTTCATGATGAGGTACAAGCGGGGAGAGGGATCGGGCAGCAGTCCCGATATTTATCCGCTGTATTCCGGTAGTCATCGGCTCTCCCCGCTTCAGCAGGGCATTTCCCCCAAGAGCGATAACAATTCTCATGGAATCCCCCAACGCTGCTCAGCCTGGAGACCGGGTATCCGGGAAATCCCGACAGGGTGAATGGTTTTTTTCTGCCCGGCCTGTGTTCCGGTCATCATACTGCATCCTTCCCTTTTTTAAACTATATATATACCGAACCGAATCTTAAAAAAAAGAATGGCGGTAATCGTGCAGCCCGGGAGATCAATTTTGCGGTTGATCGGGACAAAATCCGTTTTTTTTAAACATGGCAGAGAATAATCCGCCATCAGCAATTCCAGCGGTGGGATTCGCCGAAGAGAAGAAAGTATTTCTTAAATTAAGGAAAGACTTTTGAAAAATCAGGGTAGTTAAGGAGTAGGCTTGACATGGCAGATGCAGTCATCACGGAATATGCAGGAACGCGGCAGGGACCTGTAGCCAGGTATTACCAGTATGGGAGCGAGGGTGTGCGTGTTCTGGATACTAAGAAAAACCTGCAGAGGCTCTACATTTTCGATCCGACTCTTGACATGATGACAGAACGCGACCCCTCCCACCGGGAAAAGATCGTGAGAAGGTTCGTTTTCGATCAAAACGGGATGCTGGAAGAATCTTTCTCGTTCGGCCTGCATCCGCGGACATTCAGGTATGAAAATGGAGGGCAGCAGATTGCCGTCCGGGAAGGGGGACAATACGGAGCGGTAGGCAAGATATTTTCCTTCGATCACAATGGTATTACCGAGACCGCATGGGGACGTCATGGCGAGATTGAGCGTGTCTATCTTTTCGAAGATGGCAATGGCGCCATTACGGAACGAAAAGACGGATGGTTCGGGACGGCAGACCGGACTCTCGTGTTTGAAGGAATCAATGCGTCGGTTTTCCGTGAACCGGAAGCATTCCTGCAGCTGCTCATGTTTACTGAACGGCGTGAAGGAGAAATGGAGAATGCGGATACGAGCAGAGTTGCTGATACTCTTCACGCTGGTGGCTCAAAGGTGACGCAGAGCAGATTTGCATTTACGGGAAAAAGGCACACCTCACCGGAAACACCTCCGGAAACGAAAGAAGATATCCGGATAGATACCATTCCTGACGGGGATGACTCCCCGGAAGAGGCTTTGGAAGATGAGCCGAACCAAAAAAAAAGCAGTGAAATATCGTATGAGGATCGCAAAACCGGGAGAAAAACCTGATAATTTTTTTGCAATACAAAGAGATGTTTTTAAAAAAAACCTGCAGGCAGAATTATGGCCGCTGCTTCCTGCGGAGCCGTTCTCCAAGCCAGGGAATGAAGTCCCGTTTTCTTGACATGACCCCGTCAAGCCTGATCGGCAGGTCCTCACCAAAGATATCCTTTTGGAGATCCGGATCCGCAACTGCCTGCAGGTCACTGGATCTTTCCTGCACATGGGTAAAAAGCACCAGAACCATATCAGATCCGGATGCAGCTCTCATCCGTGCAAGCTCTGCACGGATTGCCTCATCCCGCTCGTGGTTCCAGGCAAATGACGGCACCATAACCTGAGAGATCAGAACTTTTTTCCCAGAAAGGGTATACTCTTTGATATCGCGGTTCAGAATTTTTTCCAGGGGAATTCCAGAAAGATCCATCCCCTGTTCGAGCAGTGCAGGGCCAAGCCGGTCCGGATCTTCAGCAGCAAGCCCGGCAAGATACTTCACTGCCTGAATATCCCGGTGAGTGGTGGTTGACATTCTGAGCGAAAGGGTATCTGACAGGATACCGGAGAGGAGTGCACCTGCGACCGGCTGTGATGGTGTCAGCCCCGATTCCATGAATTTCATGGCGATGATGGTTGATGTCGCTCCTACGGGGTCATTGAAGAACCGGATCGGTTTTAATGTGGTTATGGCACCGAGCCGGTGGTGATCGATAATCTCGATGATATCAGCTTCTTCTATTCCTTCCACTGCCTGGGAAGCTTCGTTGTGGTCAAGGAGGATCACCGATCTCCGCACATCGTCCAACAGGGTTGTCCGCGTAAGGATCCCCGCAAGGGACCCGTCAGTGTTGACAACACATGCAGCCCGGAACGCTGAAATGCCGACAACCTGGCGGGCGTGAGCAATGGTATCGTTGAAAGTCAGGACCGGGATATCGGTTTCCATCACTTCACGGGCAGGATGGGAAAAGCTGATCATCCTGCCAACTCCGAAAGC
This sequence comes from uncultured Methanoregulaceae archaeon, assembly GCA_963815395.1. GTDB lineage: Archaea > Halobacteriota > Methanomicrobia > Methanomicrobiales > Methanospirillaceae > Methanoregula. The sequence goes on along the minus strand of CAWFHC010000009.1, from coordinate 1,031 downwards.
ATCCAGTCCGGTCGAAAGCACACAAACTCCACGTTCTGCAGCAGCAGCAGTTACCTGTTTCCCGACCGGAGCGCCCTGTGCGATAATCAGGCAGGCAATTCCCGCAGAGACGAGAGCGAGCTGGGCAGGCTCATTATCCCCGACTACAGCGATATCGCTTGCGGTCATCCTGCCAAGCGTCACGTGAAGGGCATCAATTGCGAAATAAACCCGCCCTTCAAGAATCTGACGGGCAGATACGACGATGGTGGCATTCAGGATCCGGGCAAGAGATTCCACCGGGAGTGGGGGTATGGTGAGCGCTGCAGGGTGAATCTTCTGGAGATACGAGCTGGCCAGAGCATGTTCTCCTACCATGCCGACAGGTTTTCCGGATTCACCTGTTATGATAATGTTCCGGATACCTTCCTTTGCCATCAGGGTTGCCACGTCTGCTGCAGGGACATCCTGCGGGAGCGAAAAGACCGGCTTATAAGTAATGTCCGAGAGCCGGGGTTTTACGGAAGGTATCAGTACTGGATCGGGGATGCTGAACCGTTCGAGCATGAACCGGGATTCCGGATTAATTTCTCCACATCGGGCCGGGACGTACCTGCCCGGTTCGGACCTGTTTTTAAATTCCGCGTACCCAATGACACTTGCTATGCTGTCCGTATCAGGCTGTCGATGACCGAAAAGATAAATATGATGCATGGGTCCCTCAATAGCATTTTTTTAAAATCTTTATAGTAAATGACCATTGAAATACATAAGATATAGCACTACGGATATCTTCTCATTCTCTCGTTCGTGCTATCCTTAATTACTGATACAATATCTGGAATATAAATCCGGGATGTTACAGGCACAGGGTTTTGGAAAAACTGCCCGGTTGTCCTGAAACGAAAGTAATATTTTTCCATGATTTTTACTCTTTAACGATTTTCTTTCTCAAAAGCGAAGATGATATCAAAGCCAGCGTTTAAAAAAAATAATGACTATCCGTGAGTACAACTAATAGAGTAACAGGAGAATATTCATGTCTTCAACCC
>CAWFHC010000008.1:0-104231 GCA_963815395.1 uncultured Methanoregulaceae archaeon | reverse complement strand
TTTCATCGCCGGAGCGTTACCTGCTCTCCCCAAAAGACCTCTGCACCTATGAGCTTCTTCCCAATCTCGTCAGTTCCCCCATAGACTCGCTGAAGATCGAAGGTCGTATGAAATCACCGGAATATGTTGCAATTGTCGTCTCGACATATCGGCGGGCACTCGATGCAATTGCTGCAGGAAAAACATTCAAAAATCCAAAAGACCTCCTTGACCTCTGTCTTGCCTTCAATCGTGGTTTTACTCCGGGTTATCTTTCGGGAAAACGCAGCGATGCTGTAATGGGGAGGGATGCGCCGGACAACCGCGGTATCTGCGTCGGTGTTGTGAACCGGTATGATGAAAAATCAAAAACCGTCACGTTCCGCTCGAACGGATCTTACTATCCCGCACCCGGTGACGGGCTCTTCTTCACCTCTCCCAAAGACACCGGACATGAATTTGGATTCTCTCTCAATACCGTACCTCTGCAAAAAAAGGATGAGATCACCTTCCGGGTTCCCCGTCCCGCTCGACCGGGAACCGAAGTATTCGTCACATCTTCGACAGATCTTGCAGCGCGTGCACGACAGATTATCACGCATCCTCCGGCCGGATTACAGCGCCCCGTGCCCGTCGATCTCGATGTCAGGATCGATACCGGAGGACACCTGGTCCTCGAAGGAGTGGTACATACAAGAAAAGGACATGCAATTTCCCTGGTATACAGATCAGATTTTTCCCTTGAACCTGCCCGATCAAACCCGTTAACCCGGCACCAGCTGGAACAGCAGCTGAAAAAAACCGGCGGCACACCGTTCACGATCCGGTCCTTTACCCTCGTCTTTCCGGATAATTTGTTCGCCTCCCTTGCAGAACTGAACCGAACACGGAGAGAATTCTTCCGGCACGCTGAGGAAGTGTTGGCCGGAGATGCCGTTCCTTCCCCGGAATATGTTGAACAGGCATGGCTGCGATGGAATGAACTGAAACCGGCAGTCGCAATCCAGCCACCGAAAACCGCAGCGGGTGAGAGTTCATCTTCTCTTCGTCTCGGCGTTTTTACCGATTCCCCCGAATCGGTGAAGAAGGCGGTAGAAGCCGGATGCGATGTTGTCTATTTTGAACCTGTTTTCATTGCAAAGAATTGCACATGCAGGCACCGTACCGGTGTTCCTTCGTACGAATCGCAGGTCATCACCGCATCGCAGTTGTGCCGGGAAGCCGGCATCCGGTTTGTCCTCAAATTTCCCCGCATCACCACCGGCAACTACCTGGATTCGGTTCTCCCGGTACTATCGGGGACGCTGCTTTCGTATATCAGCGGCATCATGGTGGAAAACTGTGGCACCGCTCAGCGTGTCAGGCAGGTTCAACCCGCGCTGCCCCTTTCCGGTTCGACCGGGCTCCATGTATTCAACCATGAAACAGCCCGGCACCTTGCTTCCCGCTTTTGTATGGTCACCCTCTCCCCCGAACTCTCGCGTGAGGAGATCGGGCTGCTTATTCTTTCAGCCCGCCGGCAGGGGTACAAACTCTCGTTTGCTCTTGTCGTACAGGGAAGCAGTGAAGCGATGATTTCCGAAGACTGCCTTCTCCGGTCCTCGTTTCCCTGTTCCGGAAAAGAGGGTGATGTGAGGGCTTCCGCATTCTTTGGGATACGGGATATGACCGGCCATCTGTTTCCCGTTCGTATCGATGGTGAATGCCGCTCGCATATTTACAATGCTGCAGAGATCTGCCTCATCGATCATCTCCCGTCACTCATGCAGGCTGGCATCGATGAAGTGCTCATCGATGCACGCGGCAGAACCGGCACCTATACCGGGGATATGACCGCTCTTTACCGGGAGGCGATACAACAGACAAAAAAAGGAGCCCGGACCGGGGATCCCGGAATTGTAAAACTGAAGGATGCAATAAAACGCCGTGCAATCGGAGGAATCACAACCGGACACTTTATTCGCGGGCTAAAAGAACCTGACTAAAATCCTTACTGCATCCATTGCACAAAATTCATCACAAATGAACCGAAATGGAGTATCAAAGACCATTTCGTCTCTACAATTGAGGAGTAACCATGTCTACGCCCCTTATTCTTGTAAATTTAAAGGCCTTCAAGGAAGGAATGGGCAGCCGCGGCCACATGATTGCGAATGCTGCACAGCTCGTTGCGCATGAAAGCGGGGTATCAATCGGGATCGCCCCGTCCTATATCGATCTTCACCCGCTCTGTCACCATTTTGCCATCCCGGTGTATGCACAGCATGTCGACGGCGTTGAACCGGGGGCATATACCGGGCATATTACGGCTGATGCCCTCCGGATGGCTGGTGCAGCAGGATCCCTGATCAACCATTCCGAAAGACGCCTGACCCTTGCCGGGATCGAGGCCTCCGTCAGGGCTTTACAGGAACACAAACTCGTTGCGGTTGTCTGCACGAACAATGAATCCACCAGTGCAGGTGCAGCCGCTCTGGCCCCTGAATATGTGGCGATTGAGCCGCCGGAACTGATCGGAAGCGGAGTCTCGGTATCAAAAGCCAACCCGGATATTATCCGCCGCTCTGTCGCAGCCGTACGTGCAATAAATCCTCAGGTGAAGGTGCTTACCGGTGCCGGTATCCAGTCCGGTGAGTGTGTGAAGATAGCAGTCGATCTGGGTACAGATGGTGTGCTGCTCGCATCCAGTGTGGTAAAGGCAAAAGACCCCGGTGCGGTCCTCCGGGATCTTGTGTCAAAACTCTGAATTATACCCCTTTTTTTTGTATAGTCACAATCCAGCGACTAAAAATATCATTTTTATTAAGGGATTTTAATACTCAGACGCTCTCCTGGGACTTCGTCTTCGGCATATCCCCGCTGCTGTGTGCGTCCCCGGATTGCGATGGAACGAAAAACAATAAAAAATTCTGCTCTGTAAAAATCATGCTCTTTTAGAGAACTAAAAAAGGGGACCGGTATCGGATAGCGATGGGGCCACGGGCGCTTACCGCCTCGTCGGGGCTCGCCCCGTGGAGCAATGCTGTGGATCGTACTTCGGCATGGTAGAGAAAAATCCAACCGCTCAAGAGGGGTCAAGGGGGCTTGCCCCCTCATGCTGCCTCCCCCTTTGGGGAGGAGAGGGGGTCACCCTCGTAATTTCCACGCCAGTTAAAAAAAACCAGGAAGGGATTTCTCCAGAGCCAAAAATTCAATATTCATGTTACTTTGCATCAAAGATTCACTTTTTTAAAGATGTGTTCTGGCCGTTTAATTACCTGATATTTCCATCGGGTTTTTTAAAAAAAAGTTGGTGGTTGAAATGATAGTATACCCTTCATTTTTTCCGGTTTTTCCTTGATAATTGATACGCGCCGGTCTTTTTGCACAAGGAATGGATAATCCCGATTTACACAATCAGTGAGATAAGGTCATGCTTGGTAATCACACCCATAACCGTCCTGCCGTCCACTACAAGAACAGCATGGTTCTGCTGCAGGATATTTACTACGGTTTCCACATCCATATCCGGTGGGACTGTAGGAAATCCCGGTTCCATAAAATCGTGGACAAAAAAGAGGTGTGTCTTATGCAGGCGCTGTTGCTCAATCGCCTTTACGATCACCGTTTCAGAAATACATCCTACCGGCACTCCGCGTTCGATCACCGGCAACTGAGAGATATTATTCTTTTCAAAGATCTCAACGGCACGGGTAATCGCGTCCTGAGGCTCGACACAAAGAACCGGGGTATGCATTATCTGAACTGCCCGGATCTTTTTTGGCTCTGCGCTATTGAGAACAGCAATGATTTTGGATAAGGTACTGACCCGGGGATCTACATTTCCCGCTTCAATCCGTGCGACCATTGACTGGCTGATACCGGCACGTTTTGCAAGTTCAGTCTGTTTCATATTGAGTGCTTCACGGCGTGCGCGGAGCTCTTCCGGAGTGGGAATATGCATTGCTATTACTGATAGTGATAGAATGATATCAACGTTATGATTATTTTGCATGAAGGTACATTCCGACAATAATTCCTGCGTATTTTTAAAAGAGTCCCGGAAAAAATCCGGGTAAAAAGGGCGCCGTCCTATATGAATGCCTGTCATGGATTGTGATATTCCGGCGCGATAAAAGAGGCACTGCGGGAAAAGAAGGGATTTCATTACCTGTGCGATTGCTCTCTGCAGCACATTTTTGCGGGAAGATTATGCGACTGAACCGGGAAGCAGGCACTTATTGATTTACCAGGTGCCTGAGATCCTGCAACCCCCGGGAATGATTTTTCCCCTTGTTTTAAAAACCCTCATAATGTACGAGCCGGCTATACCTACAGAGGAATGAATGCCATGACCCGCAGGATGCTTTCAGAGCCGGAAGGATTTGCATTGCTGAAAAACCACGGCATACCGGTACCTGAGTTCTCGGTCGTCCGGACCCGCCAGGAAGTGGCTGAAGGTGCCGCCCGTACAGGGTTACCCGCTGGTTATGAAGGTCATCTCTCCCCAGGTTCTTCATAAAAGCGATGCAGGTGGTGTTATTACCGGTATCCTTTCGGTCGCTGAGGCAGAACATGCATTCGATACGATCCTGCACAATGTGAAAGCATTCGATCCTTCTGCGATCATTTCTGGTTTTGTCATAGAACAGCAGAAAGAAAAGGGGCTTGAGATCCTTGTCGGCGGAAGGACAGATCCAACGTTCGGGAAGGTAATTACGGTCGGTATGGGGGGAACACTCGTCGAACTCATCCGGGACATATCCCTCCGGGTGCTTCCGGTCACGACTGAGGATATCCGTGCCATGCTCCTGGAATTGCAGGCGTATCCTTTGATCAGGGGATTTCGGAATGAACCGGCGCGTGATAAGGAAGAGACTTATCTCTCTGATTGACAGGGTTGCACGGTTTTTTCTGTCAGGCCCGGATATTGTGGAATTTGATCTCAATCCGGTGTTGTTATACGAAAAAGGAGCCTGTGTTGTAGATGCCCGGATCTTCGTTGACGGGAGCATTGAAGAGGAGTCCCTGCCGCTCCAGCCCTCCCTGCTGCCGGAGATCCTGAACGCCGGGTCTATTGCACTGGTCGGTGCAACTCCTGAACCCAGTAAGGTCGGGTACGCAGTCATGCGAAACCTCCTCGCTTTCCCCGGAAAACTCTATCCGGTGAATCCAAAACACCGGACAATTCTCGGGCGCACGGTCTACCCCGGACTTGCGTCAATTCCTGATCCTGTTGACATTGCCGTTATCGTAGTTCCGGCGCGTTTTGTCCCAAAAATCGTCCAGGAAGCCGGAGAAAAAGGCATTCCTCTGGTCATCATCCTTTCATCCGGTTTTCGGGAGTCCGGAAAAGATGGCGGTGAGCTTGAACAGCAGGTGCTCACGATAGCACAGCATTATAACACAAGGATCATGGGCCCGAACTGCCTGGGTCTCATGCTGCCTCACCAGGGTATCAATACCACGTTTGACCCGATATCTCCCAGACCCGGTAACATTGCCTTCATCTCGCAGAGCGGAGCCATCATTTCAACCATCGTTGACTGGAGCCTGCCCGAAGAGATCGGTTTTTCTGCTGTGATCAGCATCGGCAACCAGGCAGACCTCAGTTTTGAGGATTTTTTACTGTATGCCGGAAAAGATCCCAATACCCGGGCGATCATCCTTTATATCGAGGAGATAAAAAACGGGAAACGGTTCATGGAGATTGCCCGCAGCATCACAGCAAAAAAACCTGTAGTTGCGATAAAGTCGGGCTCATCACGGATTGGCCAGCTTGCCGCTGCATCCCATACCGGATCCCTGTCGGGAAGTTTTGAAGTCTACCAGGCCGCATTCCTGGGAGTCGGGCATAATACCCGTTCGATCCATGCGGGAAGCATTTCAGACAGCCGAACTTCTTTCATCGGAAGGCTATCCCAAAGGTATCCGTGCCATTGTCATCAGTAATGCCGGGGGGTTTGCCGTGCTGTCATCAGATTATGCAGAACAGTTCGGTATAGATCTGGTGGATTTTCCACCCGCGATTACTTGCAGAACTGGACACAATCCTGCCGGCTGACTGGAACCGCCGCAACCCCGTTGACATGGTAGGTGATGCATCAGCCGACCGGTTTGCCAGGACATTTGACATTATGATAAAAAATCAGGATGCCTGGGACATTGCCTTTGTCATTGCTGTGCCATCGGCAATATCGGATCCGGTACGCGTTGCAAATGAACTGGTGCGGTTCTCAAAAAGCACCCACAAGATGATCGTTGGGTGTATGATCGGGGGGGATTCCATGAAGACGCCGCTGCGCATACTCCGTGACGCAGGGATCCCGAATTTCCCGGATCTTGAGGATGCGTTCAAGGCAGTAGGAAATATCTGTCGGCATATCTGCTGGGAAGAATATCATGGGAAGAGATGTGGTCCGTGACGAGGCACCAGGAAAATAACGGCTTTTTTTATCTCCCTTCACGAGGGTGTGAAACAAATCCCGGGGAATGGGCAGGTGTGCCTCTTATTCCTGCGACGTCCTGCACTGTGGGCGATAAGGATGTATCCCACGACAAAAGATAACAAAAAATCGGCATGAGATCCACTGTCTTGTATTCAGATTTTTTTAAAAACATTTCCTACAAAAATCATTTCATCACTTGAGACGCGAGGATTGTTGCCAGGCTATCCTTCCGTCTGGATGAATGCCGCCGCCCCCGGAGGGACGCCCCCGCGGCGGATCAGTTACTAAAAATTAAAAAAAGGGTAATGTACCAACTCAGCCCCTGATTTTTTTCTTTTTACAACGGCAATTTCGAGAAAATTATGTGACTAAAACTAAAAATGAAAAAAGTGATTATGATTTCAGGCATTCTTTTTTTGTTGATGGCTCCTGCATTCTCGTCTATCGCATTGTGGGGGTCGCCTCAGCGGCTGGGGTGGAGGCTTTGCTAAAAACCCCCAGGAGCGTGATAACTATTGATGAGAGTATCATTTTCACAAGATTTTATGGAAAAATCAGGGGCTAAAATAACACTTTTCCCTAAAAAAAACTCCTGTTCCGCCGTGTCCTCGGAGAGTCCTGAGGCGGACATCCATCGGGTGAATCAGATTCTCACAGACCGGGGTGGAACAAATTGATTCATGTTCTTTTCTTCAGAGGTGCATGAACATGAAAGAAATCAGAGGGTAATTTTTTTGAGTATCAGTCCGTTTTTAAAGATGGTGATTCCCCCGCCACTCTGGGATACCACGATGCCGACGGTGTTGGTGACCTGCGTTATGGCAGCAACTGAGTTGTGACGGGTTCCCATGCCCTTGGGGAGGGTTACATTACTGGTGTCAACCGTGATGTACCTGCTCTGGGCCCGGATATACCCGTCACCGTCAATGACAAAAGCACCGTCAAGCTGGGCAAATTCCTTGATGTTTTCCTTGATGTCCTGGTTGGTGATAATGCGGGATTCAGGTTTCTGCCCTTCGAATGCATTCAGCGATATCTGCCGCGATTTTGCCATAACACTGTCTGCATCCCCGAGCAGGAATGTTGTCCCGACAGATTTGCCCTCCCTCCCCTCGATGGATATTTCTGTGGAGATATGGAAGACAGCGTCAAAGACTTCCTCTTTTACATCGGTTTCTGCAATCACGATGTCCTTCCAGGTATCCGTACTGATACGAACCTCCCCGGTCCGCTTTCGATCGGTGATATCATTGCCGATGCACAGGATTTCGATGATATGCCCTTTCTCGTCGCGGATTGCCTTGTTTATCCATGCGATCCAGACCCGGTCACCATTCCGGCGGATATTCTCACTTACATTGACCGCATAGCCTTCAGCATTAAACCCGAGATCATCTGCCATCATGGACAGATCATGACCGGATCGGGCTTTTTGCGGAACAATAGAGCCGATCACGTTCTTCCCGATCACTTCGTCACTGGTATAATCAAAGAACGAGAGTGCAAAATGATTGAAGAAGGTGATATTTCCTGATGTATCCATCCTGATAATAATGCTCTGGGTATTCTGGAGAACTTCACGGTACCTGGCTTCGCTCTCTTTGAGTGCATCGGCAATTTTTCTTCGTTCCGATACATCAGTTACAACAAATGTCCCGCCTTTTCCGATATCCCGCGGGTCAGCCATCTGGACCTGCACCTGGCATGCAAGTGTTGAATTATTTTTTTTCAGAAGGTTGCATTCAGTCATGCCAAAACCCTGGGAATTGCGCTTTATCTGGAGTTCATGGCATACCTGGTCGAATTCTTCAGGAGTTTTAAAAATACTCTGCAGCTCCTTTCCCACCAGGAATGATCCTTCATAGCCGAGCATTTCTGCGAATTGTGAGTTCACCCACGCCATGAGATGGTTGCGTACCTGGAATATGCCAAGCGGTGTGGCGGAAAGGATGGCAGTTAGCTGTTCGTTCTGCACTTTTATCTCCCGTTCCGCTTTCCTGCGGAGCATGGTCTGTTTGATCACCGTGACCATATCCTGGAGATACGGGCGGATATCACCGCTTCTGGGCAGACAGATCTCCGTACCACTGGTGATTTCCTCAACAGCGATCTTCGTATTTCCCCGTCGGCAGAGCAGGATAACAGGAGTCGTATTTCCCACTGATTTGAGATACTGTAAAAATTCGAGCCCGTTCATATCGGACATGAATTCGATGCCGTTCACTTCGGGTATCTGCTCGTAGGAGATGATCACATCATAGGTCCGCCCTTTGACCTTCTCTGTCGCCTGCTTGATGGAACGGGCAGCGTCAATTTTGATATCTCCGGCCTTTTCCAAAAATGAGCGTATCTGCCCGAAAAGTTCGGTATTGTCATCGACGAACAAAACAGAAATCATAGTGAATCTCTTTTAAGGGAAATCTCTTCTGGTTATTCACTCATATGAGGTGGAAGGTTGTGCGATAAATAGTTGTCCCGGGAATTTTTTTTTATGAGGCAAAGAAATTCTCATCAGGATCCAAAAAAGAACCTGGTTAAAGACCGGCACCTGGAATATTCATCAGGGCCTGGTTCATGGTTCAGGTACCTTATTCTCCCCTGCAGAAGGCTCAAATGGTTCCTGGTACATCCACCACCCGATAACAAGAATGATGGGGATACCGACGGGAATCGCAAATCCCGACGGGCTGTTGAGCAAAACACCATACTGCAGAATGATGGAGACGAAAAAAATTATCCCTCCGGCCAGCGTAAAAATGGATGCTTTTTTTATCAGGGCCGGAATCTTCTTTGATATTTGCAAGGATCACCAGAATCAGGGCAATGATAAACAGGAGAGCTCCTGTCGCCCAGAGAACGAGAGAAATCCCACTCATCCCCCCGATTGTTCCGTTAAGAACATAGGTAATACCCCTTGTTACCAGGATCAGGCTGTCCCCCAGGTACGTCTGCTGGTACCGGAACAGTGCCCACTGCACCCCGGTGCCCAGCCAGTCTCCAATAACGTAAATGTTAATCGGAATTAAAAAAACAAGGCACTGGAGCAGGAGCGAAATTTTGTATTTGTTCATGCAGTCCCGTAAGGATAATTGTTCTCCCCGGCGGGGAGTGGGTATTTTAAAAACAAAACGATACACCGCCCGAAGGAAAAAAAGTCTATTCTGTGTGCTGGACTATTGCCAGCTGGTACATCCAGTCCATGAGGGGATGACATTCCTCAACGATGCATTCCAGTTCACAGCTGATGCAGGGTATCAGTTCATCGCCCGCGAGCAGGTGACAGGGATTCACCGGCATCTGTTTGGCATGGAGAAGATAGGTCTTGATCCCGTCTTTTTTGAACTCGGTTCTGATAATGAGTCCGCCATCTTCCAGTTTTTTGACAATCCGTGAACATTTACGGCTGTCGACACCCAGTTCTTTCCAGAGCTCGCTCTGGAGAATACCCTCGGGTTTTGACTGGATCAGTTTCAGTGCTTCATCTACAGGATCTGCCACGGTGTCCACCTTTGCCTTCATCAGATAACCGGTGCAATGGTAAGAATATTATTGCCCCTTATCACGACAGTACCGAGGCTTCTTCCCCGCTGGTTATCGACAAACTCAATCGTTTCGTCCATGTGGATGTTCAGGTACTCGTCCACGGCGACGAGACGCCCCTGCAGTTTCCGGCCTTCGTCTTTGATCTCGACAGATATTTTTGAATCCACAAGGCCAAACACTTTTTTTATCGGCAAAACAATTCCATTAACCATCTGCCCTAATTTGGGATGTAAGATAATTAAAGTTTGCTCATTACCTTAGCTCAGCGGTGATACTGATGCAGTGCCTGTTCAGGAGTCAGCTTATGGGGCGAGCCACCAGCAGCAGGAGTAAAACAGGGGGGTATCTGGTGTGTCACCTGAGTTTGCTCTTGTAAATCAACTATCCAGATAGGATGCCGGATATTTCCCCTGTATTCATATGGAATGATGAATGCCCCCCGAAAGGACGGCCCCTTCGGCGGATCGGTGACAAAAATCAAAAAAACTCATTCCCGCTGTGCTCGGAGGCTATGAGGCGTTTTCAGATTTATATAATCGACTTTCATGATTCCGGATGGACAGCATAGGACGGATGTTCCTTTTAAAAACTCTGGAGAAATCCCTTCTTGGTTTTTTGACTGGCGTGGAAATTTGAGGGTGACCCCCTCTCTCCCCCAAAGGGGGAGGCAGCATGAGGGGCACCCCCCTTGACCCCTATTGAGCGGTTGGATTTTTCTTTCATGCTGCCGAATACATCTACCGCAATGCTCCACGGGGCGAGCCCCGACGAGGCGGTGAGCGCCCGTGGCCCCATCGCTATCCGATACCGGTCCCCGTTTTCGGTTTTCTGACGAGCATGATTTCCCCGTGCAAAAAAGACTCAAATTTACTAACCTTACCGTGGGAAAAAAACTATGGGGGTAAAGGCTCCCACCGTTTTGAAAATTCCTTTTCGCCACCCGGGATGTTTGTGTATTCGCCCTCTTCAGACGGGAGCCTGTGTGGTTCGAATGGTCCCAGTGCACGAATACTATCCGCAAGTTCGTTACAGCGGTGCCTGACACGATCGAAGGCAGGATCATCGAACATATCTGCAGGCCCGACAAGTTTGCCATCGGAGATCTGGAAACCGAAACAGATAACGCGCGGTGGGCCGTCAAAACGGGTGCAGTTTGCTTCGCACAGTCCGACCGGCATAAACGGGCCATGGTGCGATCCCCGCATCCAGCCTGCGACGAGAACCGGAATGCAGAACGGTTCGATAACTTCTCCAACGGCGGGAAAACCACGTTCGGCACGGACGATCATGACCGGGTCATCCGTGCCGGTGTACCCGCCCGTCCCCCTGTTCAGGTCGCCGGGTGCTTGTCGAAGCAGCGATCTCGCCATCCCGCCTGTACACATGTTTGATCGTGTAGCGTGATGACGCCCCGATAAAGGCGAGCAGGCTGTGGCACTCTTCAGGGCAGCTGAACATGATGCGGCGTTTTTTTACCCGATCGTGAACCTCAAAGACAAAGCCCCTGTGCATTGCAGGGTCGATGACAAGACCGGGTGTATTGAACGGGTCTGCAAAGATCTTGTAGAGAAAGAAGTTCCATGCACCCGGCGCAGTCTTGTCAGCCATAAAAACAAGAACAGGATCACTCTCACGTTCCTCAAACTCCATCTCTGCAACACCCGGGCCCAGACCTCGGAGATTTCCGGAGAATTCGCCGGCGACCAGATCCTGCCCGGCTGCGTGGAGTTTCAGGTTTTTTGCTATGGCCGTACATTCCTTAAAGACGTCCCATGCAAGCCGGTGAACCTTTTCGTTGTCAACGCCATGGGGATGTGTCATGATCAATTCGAGGTCATCGCCACAGTGGGTGACAAAGGAGTCGGTGAGGAGTTTTCCTTCCTCATTTTTGAGCATCTTTGCTGCCTTCTCAAGAAGCTTCGGGTGGGTTCGGGAGTGTCCGGGAAAACTTCCCACATCCGCCTTAATGACAGAGATCGTAGTCTTCGGCATGAGAAATCACAGTATAGAATCTCCGGTGCAAAAGGAAAAAAGTTATGCTGATTTTTTTATTTTAAGACTTTTCTGACAAGGGAAGCAGATCCGTACGAACTGAAAGCTCTGAAAAAGACAAGGCTTTCTGCATATGCCATAGCCTGGATGGCCTGTTCGGTATCCTCTTCGACCGCATACAGCTCTTTAAAAAATTCTTTTATTGCAAATTTGCAGTTACCGTCAAAAATCTGGCTGTCTTTTTTGCCGGGATTTTTTGCCCGGTAATTCTCGAGTGTCCATTCCTGGATGGATTTGTAGAGAGCGGGTTCATAGACTTTCAGAGCATTAAAAACAACATCCTGCCAGAATGTTCCTACGTTTCCCTTGATGATATCCCCTTTTGGGAAATGCTGGTTAATGAGATCCCGGGGAGTCCCGGTTATCCCGTGCTGGGCGATACCCACGTGCAGATTATTCTCCCGCAGGGCTTTTGCAACTGCCTTTGTCCGGGGGATATCTATGGAGAGCTGTTCGACGACGTTGCCCTTTTCGTCGTATACGTGTCCATGGGTGCTCCCATTGGCGATTGCAAGTACCTGGGGAAATACCCCGTTTTCCTGTAAGGCCTTGATGAATGCAACCGCTTCTTCGGGGCTGGTCAGGATCATCCCATGACCATCTTTTCTCCCTATCTCTCCGACCTCCACTTCCAGGCCGAACTCCCTGCCTTTCATCCTGCTTTTAATATAGAGAGCCAGGTCAGAGGTAACCCTGATATTCTGATCCAGCTCCTCCCGGACCGTTTTTCCTTCGAAATTGAAGAGATGGGAGGCGTCAATCGCAAAGGACGTATAGCCCGCTGCGATCTGGGCATCGATCAACTGTTTTGTTCCTTCGATCTCCGGGGCATCTCCGGTCTTTATGGTGATGTGATCTGCGTGAAGAGCCCAGATATCGAACTCTACTGCTTTTGCGGCTTTTTGCATCTTTTCTGAGAAAGCCTGAGGGGTAAGTCCTGTATACCCGCCTTTGAGGTCGCATTCAGAGCGGGCAAGTTCCATGAATACTGCGGAATCGGTCTCTTTTGCAGCTCTGAAAATACCCTTTGCCACGGTTGCAATCCGCGTATTTGCCGCCATGATAATTGATTTCTGGCCGGAAATACCACGAAAGATCGTTGAACCGGGGATTGGACCAAAATCATTCTGTTTCATAGACTAAATCACTCCTCTTTTACCATCTTGTCAGTCATATACGTTTCAATCAGCCCGATCTCTCTTTTCCCTCCGATATAGATAGGAGTGACCTGGTCGATCTTTTCCGGTGTGATCAGGAGAATATCGGTCTTTCCGTTACTGACTGCCCCCCCGGCTTCATGAATGATCCTTCCCATGGGATTAGCCTCATACAGGAGTCGCAGTTTTCCCTTTTCCCTGCCCCTGAACCCGGGATAGGTGAATACACCACCTTTGTGAAGGATCTGGTGAACATCTGCAACGAAACAGCCACTGAAGCGGAGTTTGTATCCTTCATGCTCAAGTTGCTCAATCCAGCGGGCATGAGCCGGGAGATAGTCCTTTCTCAGGGCGCCGGGAGCGTAAATTTTCCCTTCCGGAATTTTAATGTCCCGTTCCTTCAGCACAAAATCACCCGCATCGTCAAGGACGAATTCATGCACTCCTTCTCCCACGGTCAGGGTCAGCGTGGTAAGGGGCCCGTACAGGATGTACAGGGCAGCCACCATTTTTGCGCCTTTTTCAAGGACATGTCCGGAATAGATGCCGATAATCGATCCTACGCAAAGGTTCACATCGATCAGCGAAGAGCCATCAAGGGGATCGATCACAACCCCGAAATTGTTTTTCGGATGGTCGATGGTGATGAGCTGATCCTGTTCTTCTGTTGCGATATAACGGACAAGACCCGAATTTTTAAGTCCTGAAACAAACACTGCATCAGCGAACTTGTCAAGAGCCATCTGCTCCTCGCCAAAAGTATTCCTGGTCAGTTCACATTCATGTTTTTTCATACATGTCGGGAAAAAACCATCCTTTACCTGCTGAGCCTGTGTGCTGAGCAGGAGGATTAACTCCGTGAGGTTTTTTTCTGTTCCTGCGCCGGTAAGGAAATCTTTGAGTATCATTTTTACCGCCTTCCTCTGTCACAAAAGAGCATTACACCATTGATACTTTACCAGATGCCCTATTTGTGTAGTCGTATGATTCCGAGGTTTATCAGACTTATCATACCGGCGCGGCAGATACATCCTGATCGGTGCAGTCCCCGGAAAAAAGGGATTCATTGAACCAGTGTTACAGGAACCACCGGTTCCGCTGCTGTTTTTTTAGTTTCAAAAAATAAAGGGTAGAGTCCCAGTTAAACCACCAAAATAAAATTGATTCAGGACGTAAAAATATGAACACATAAGTTACTAATTTCGAGAGAGAAATGGATCTTCATTTTCTGGCAAATAGATTTTTTAGATTTCATTTATGATATCGGTTCTATCGCATTTTGGGGGTTGCCACAGCGTCGGGGGCGGAGGCAAAGCCGAAGCACCCAACGAGCGTTATCAATCCCTATCGGTTTAGTCCCGGATAAATCGTTCATTAACAATTTATAGGAACCACGTTCCGCTGGCATGTATTTAGTCCAAAATAAATTATGACAGGTCTGTTTTTTGGCTCAGGTGATATCCGGTAAAATCGTGAACGTCACTTCAAGCACCCCGTTTTTAAACGATGTCTGCATTGAACCTGGATCTACCGGTGGTAAATCTGCGCGGGTAGAATACCCTGATGGACTCCCGTCTGCATCGATGTACAGGGTAGATCCCCGCAGTTCGAGCTCGATCGTATCCATTGTTGTTCCGGGTAGTTCCGTAATCACTTTCACCTCATGACCAATCCGGTGGATTTCTACAACCGGTTGTGAGGTCACCCCACTCTGGTCGCGTTGTGGAAAGGGAAGCGGGGATGACGTTCCCTCGCCCTGCAGGAACAGGGGATAACCAACTCCCGGCAGTTCGCCCTTCATGAAATCACGGGTCAGACGGGTAAAAAGATGGGCGAATACGTCATCGATCTCCCCGAACATGTCCTTTGGATCTTCATACATCGTTCAGCTCCTCCCGGAAGAGACATTTATTCTGTGTCACCTTTCTCCAGTGTCTCCGTGAGTTTTGTGATCCCGGCAAAATCCTTCTTTCTCTGGTAGGTAGCTTTGCGAAGATCGTCAAGGGCCGATCCGTCAGGCTTTTTCTGCATCAGGCCGGCACGGTTGATGGCAGATGATGCTTTTTCGAGTATTGCCCGCTGGTCCTGGTTGTAGAGCATCTCCCAGGCCTGACGCTCGGATTTCTCAATTGCATCACGGTCAAGCGACCCCTTTACATGGGACACGGCAGCATCAAAGTGTGCCTTTGTCAGCATCACATTCTTGATGGCATCTTTCCGCTCCTGCTCGTTTCGGGTCCCCATCTGGATGATGAAGTCCCGCATTGCGGCCATTTTCGCCTCCCGGACGAGGGCTTCGATGTCTGCGCCTACATACCCTCCGGTCTGCTTAACCAGCGCATCAATGTCGACGTCTTTTGCAAGGATATTTCCGGTCTCTCCCCCGAGATACACTTCGAAGATCTTCCTGCGGCTTTCTTCATCCGGTGCAGGAACAAAGATGTGACGTTCGAGACGCCCGGGACGGAGCAGTGCCTCATCCAGCATATCCGGGCGGTTGGTAGCTGCAAGGATCGTGACGTTTTTCAGCTCCTCCATACCGTCAAGCTCGGTAAGGATCTGGCTTACCACACTTTCCGTCACATGGGATGATCCCTGGTAGGTCCCGCGCCGGGGAACAAGGGCATCGATCTCGTCGAAGAAGATGATTGAGGGGGAGGCCTGCCGTGCTTTCCGGAATATCTCCCGGACCCCTTTTTCCGATTCACCGACCCATTTCGATAACAGTTCAGGTCCCTTCACAGCGATGAAGTTACATTCGCTTTCATTTGCTACGGCCTTTGCCAGCAGGGTTTTACCCGTGCCGGGCGGCCCGAAGAGGAGGATCCCTTTCGGAGGCTTTGTCTGGAGTCTCTCGAAAACATCCGGAAATTTAAGAGGCCATTCCACTGCCTCTTTTAATTCCTGCTTTACGTCTTCAAGTCCGCCGACCTGCTTCCAGGTAACATCCGGAACTTCGACGAGCACTTCCCGCATCGCGCTGGGTTCGACATGCTTGCGCGCTTCATCGAAATCCTCTTTTGCGACTTTCAGCTGATCGAGCACCTCATTGGGTATGTCCTCGTCCAGCTTGATCTGCGGAATCACCTTTCGCAGTGCATGCATCGCTGCTTCCTTGACGAGCAGCGAGATATCCGCGCCGACAAACCCGTGCGTGGAGTTTGCGAACTCCTCAATCTTCACGTCATCTGCAAGCGGTACACCCCGTGAATGGACCTGGAAGATTTCCAGCCTTCCCTTTTTATCGGGAATACCGATCTCAATCTCGCGGTCGAACCGCCCGCCACGCCTGAGTGCGGGATCGATAGCGTCCGGAAGGTTGGTCGCGGCGATGACAATGACCTGTCCCCGGCCCTTGAGACCGTCCATCAGGGAAAGGAGCTGGGCAACAACACGCCGTTCGACTTCCCCTTTCGTCTCTTCCCTTTTGGGGGCGATGGAATCGATCTCATCGATGAAGATGATTGCCGGTGCATTCTGTTCTGCTTCTTCAAATTTTTCACGCAGTCCTTTCTCACTTTCCCCGTAGTACTTGCTCATGATCTCCGGGCCTGAGAGCGAGATGAAATGGGCATCCACCTCATTTGCAACTGCTTTTGCTATAAGGGTCTTGCCGGTACCCGGAGGCCCGTAGAGGAGCACCCCCTTGGGTGGCTGAATACCGAGACGCTCAAAGATCTCCGGGTGCCGCAGGGGGAGTTCGATCATCTCCCTTACCAGCTGCAGTTCCCGCCCAAGACCCCCGATATCCTCATAGTGGATATCAGAAACTTCTTTTTTGCCTTCTTCGGGGTTGTAGGGTTCCTCTTTCAGTTCAATCTCGGTCTCATCGGTGACAATTGCAATACCCTTCGGCAGGACTTTGGCAATTACCAGGGTGATGGAGTTCCCTATCACATCAATCCGTTGTGTCTGCCCTTCAAATACTGCCCGTCCGCGCAGGACCCGCGACAGGTACTGTTCACCCCCCACGAGACGTATCGGCTGCGTGGGCTGGATCACCACTTTCTTGGCATATTCAGCCTCGGATTTCCGAATCTTAACTTTCTCATCGATCCCGGTACTCAGGTTTCCCCGTATATTCCCGTCTATCCTGAGAATGCCGTAACCCGTGTCCTGCTGAAAGCCCGGCCAGACAATTGCAGCGGCTTTCTTCTTGCCCTGAATTTCGATAACGTCCCCGGAGACCAGCCCGAGTTTCTTCATCACTTCAATACTCACGCGTGCTATGCCCCGGCCTGCATCTTCGTGAGCGGCTTCCTTTACCGTAACTTCTGTAAAATCTTTATCTGTCATCATAAAATCCCCCTGGTTCCTCCGAGGTTTACCATAAGTTAGCGTTCAAATATATATAAATCTTTCTTGCATTCCTGACACTCTGTCACTCCTTGGTTTTAGAAATAAACACTTTTTCCGGAATGAGCCACTGCAAGATAGAAACGCAAAATTTTCTTCCTTAATCCAAATCAACTTTACTTGTTCTCTTAACAAGCCAGATTTAGTCCAGAATTTAAAAACCGAGTCTTTATCTTGTCTTTACGGTAACGTGTATGGTATGAGTATTATCACTGATGCCAGGAATGGCATCGTCACGGATGAGATGAAGATCGTCGCAAAACAGGAAGGAGTCACGGAAGACTTCGTCCGTCGCGGGGTTGCCCAGGGACATATTGTCATTCCGGTCTCCCCCTACCGTAAAGTAAAGATATGCGGGATTGGTGAAGGACTGCGCACCAAAGTCAACGCATCGATCGGGACTTCCACGGACATTGTTAATATACCCGAGGAACTTGAAAAAGCACGGCAGGCGGAGCTTGCCGGTGCCGATACGCTGATGGAGCTTTCGACCGGGGGAGACTTTGTCGAGATCCGTAAGCAGGTAATAGCCAATACATCCCTGTCTGTCGGGTGTGTTCCCCTGTACCAGGCATTCATCGAGGCAGCGCAAAAAGATGGTGCTGTCGTCAACATGAATGAAGATGACCTGTTCCGGATCACCGCAGAACAGGCAAAACTCGGGACGAACTTCATGGCCATCCATACCGGCATCAACTGGGAAACGGTCAAACGTCTCCGGAACCAGGGGCGTCATGCGGGACTTGTGTCCCGGGGCGGTGCGTTCATGACCGCATGGATGATCCACAATGAAAAAGAGAATCCCCTCTATTCCGAATTCGATTACCTGCTCGAGATCATGAAGGAGCATGAAGTCACGCTCTCGATGGGGAACGGCATGCGGGCAGGTGCAGTCCACGATGCCACCGACAGGGCTGCCGTGCAGGAACTTCTCATCAATGCCGAACTCGCAGACAAGGCGCATAACGATGGCGTTCAGGTCATTGTCGAGGGTCCCGGGCATGTGCCGATTGATGAGATCGCAACGAATGTCACGCTCATGAAACGGGTCACGAACAACAAACCCTTTTACATGCTCGGGCCTATTGTCACGGATATTGCACCCGGGTATGATGACCGTGTCGCCGCCATCGGTGCTGCAATCTCGTCCTCGTTAGGTGCAGATTTCATCTGTTATGTGACCCCCGCAGAGCACCTTGCTCTCCCGACACCCGAAGAAGTGTTTGAGGGTGTTATCAGCTCCCGGATTGCAGCCCATATCGGCGATATGGTAAAACTTAAAAAGACCCGGGAAGCAGATCTCGAGATGGGACATGCACGCCGCGATCTTGACTGGGAACGCCAGTTTGCCGTTGCCATTAATGCCCCCCGTGCCCGTGCAATCACGAAGTGAACGGATGCCGGCAGATACTGACGCCTGCACGATGTGCGGGGATTACTGTGCGATTAAAATTGTCAACCGGCATTTTAAATTTTAATCCTGCACATCTTTTTTTTATTTCGTGTTTTTAGCAACAGGAATGAACATCAGGATTATGGGATAGATGTGCCAAATGATAGTACCAGTACCATGACGGACGCTCCTTCCGGTAAAGACAAAAAATTGCTGCGCGATCAGGCACGCACCCTCAGGGCTTCCCTTTCACCAGAAGAGATTGAAGAAAAAAGCGGGCTTATCTGCAGTCGCCTGCTGGAGGTGCTTGACGGTATGGATCCCCTCATGGTATATGCGTCAAAACCGCTTGAAGTGAACACAAAAGGACTTATCAGGTATCTTATCTCCCGGGGAAAGACCGTGGTTGTCCCCATCATTGAGAAAGATACGAACACCCTGCGTCTTTCGTATATCAAAGATCCCGGTGTTTTACAGGAGAGCACCTTTCACGTGCCTGAACCGGTCGGCCACGAACTGCCTGCTCTGGCTTCCGATGTAAAGGCGGTTGTCATTCCCATGCTTGCATTCGATAAAAAAGGAAACCGTCTCGGGTATGGTGCCGGTTATTATGATCGGTTCCTCTCCTCACATCCCCACCTCACCCGGATCGGCATCGCGTTTGCCTGCCAGGAAGCAGAAGAGATCCCTGCTGAATCAACCGATGCCGGCATGGATATTATCGTTACGGATACCGGCATCATCCGCTGCAGGAGCCGGTGAGAACCGCATGTGCTGCTTCGTGTCAGGACTCAAATACACTAAAATAACCTCGTTTACAAAATACGTATAAACGGTGATCCCAATTCAGATAAATTTCGGCGGTTTTGTCTCGTTGTCTACCATCGACTGGCGGGGCAGATCGGTATGCACGGTTTTTTTGCGTGGCTGCCCGCTTCGCCTGTTCTTACTGCCAGAACGAGGAGATTCAGGCAGGAAAGGATTGCCGTGAAATTGAAGAAGTCTTTGATCTGATCAAATCCTCCTCGCCTTTTATCAGCGGCGTTATATTTTCCGGAGGAGAGCCGACCCTGCAGAAAGAAGGCCTGACTGCCCTTGCCCGCTATGCAAAAAAATTACACCTGGCAGTCGGAATACAGACAAACGGTCTTTTTCCTGATACGCTTGCGTCCCTGATATCAGAAGCACTGGTGGATAAAATTGCGATCGATTACAAAACAACCTGGGAGGGCTATTCCGGTGCTTCAGGTGGATATTACCCTCTGGTAAAAGAAAATTATGAGAAGAATGTTCTGAAATCGGTCGATATCTGCAAAAAAGCATTCGAAAAGAAACTGCTGGAGGAGTTTGAAGTAGTTTTTACCATTTTTTATGAAAACCAGGAATATTTAAAGGAGATCTCAAAAAAAGCAGGGGATGTTCCCCTGGTTCTTCAGCAGGGTGAGCATAAGATTCCGGTCGTGCGCACGAAACTGCCGGAAATGACCAATGGGGAATATATCTGTAAAAAACGAATACAACAGGAACAGCATCCCCCGCTTTCCCTGAATGAAATTAAGGAAATCGCAGATAAACTGAAGAAAAATGTACGGATTCGGACACGTGAAATCGGAGAAATATTCTATGAAGGTCATCGGGGTCGTCGGTCTTCCCGCAAGCGGTAAAGGTGAATTCTCAAAGATTGCAGCGGCGATGGGTGTCCCGGTGATAGTCATGGGTGATATGATCCGGCAGGCTGTCAATGAAGCAGGCCTGGAACCTACGGATGCAAATCTTGGTGCCATGGCAAACAAACTCCGGGCAGAACAGGGTATGGATGCAATCGCACAACTCTGCATCCCGGAGATACAAGCGCCAGACTGCCCCGCTCGTTCTCGTCGATGGCATCCGGGGAGATGCTGAAGTGAAGTTGTTCCGTAAGATATTTCCCGGTTTTACCCTCATCAGCATCGATTCCTCGTTCGAAAACCGGTTGTCACGGGTTGCGGCACGCGGTCGTTCGGATGATTTCCAGACGGCAGAAGAACTCCACAACCGGGACGAACGGGAGCTGGGATGGGGTCTTGGCAATGCCCTGAAGCAGGCCGATATGAAGATAAAGAACAATGGCACTCTCGATGAATTTTCCGTTGCTGTCAATAAAATCCTCGACGTAATCCGGAGCGATCCATGACGCTCAAACCCTATTTCTCTTCTTCATCAAAAGTCTGGGATGATATTTCCTGGGTATATGGCATTGAAGAGGCAGGATATGCAGGATGGGAGATTGTCGGTGACGGAAATTACCAGCTCGATAACCCTGCATGTTTTTTAAAAATTGAAGAGGTGATCGCGAGCACGCAACTGGGGATCACGGTTCATGCGCCGTATGGAGACCTGAACCTTGCTACGTTAAACGACCCGATATGGCGCGAGTCGATACGGCAGATCTGTACCTGTATTGAACATGCATCAGCGCTGACCGATAAGGTCGTCATCCATCCCGGCTACCTGTCCCCGGTAGGCAAACTTATGCCCCAGAAAGTCTGGGATCTCCAGAAAGAAGCACTCAGGCAGATCGGCAAATGTGCAGCAGGAGCACTCGGTTCTTGCGTGCCTCGAAAATATGATCGGCGTCAAAGAATTCCTCTGCCGCCTTCCCGAGGAACTTATCGGTATGACCGAAGGAATTGAGGGAATAGGCATGACCTTTGACTTCGGGCATGCGAACACGATCGGGAAAGTGAACGATTTTCTTCACTATGCCAAAAAAGCAGATCACATCCATATTCACGACAATAATGGCATGAGCGATGAACACCTTGCACTGGGAGAAGGGACAATTTCCTGGTCAAAGGTTGGAAAGACTATTGCCGCTGACTACAGCGGAGTGGTTGTTATCGAAGGAAGATCCATTGATGAGGCGAAAAAAAGTCTTGCTGTTTTCAGGAGGTGCTTCTTATGAGCGGTGAGACCCTGCATGTCTATTTTCTTGGCACAGCCGGGGCACTTCCCACCCCCCTGCGCAACCCGTCGTGCATCATGATCCGCCGGGGCTCTGATACACTTCTCTTTGACTGCGGTGAAGGTGCCCAGCAGCAGATGATGCGTTCGCGGTGTGGTTTTACCGTAAATGCAGTTTTTATCTCCCACTGGCATGCAGATCACTTCCTCGGTCTTTTCGGACTTGTCCAGACCATGTCATTTAACGGGAGGACAGAACCACTCACCATTTATGGCCCGGAATGGGTGCATGAATTTGTCACCATACTCCGGCAGGTCGCACGATACAACCTGAAATTCTCCCTCGAATCCGTCGAGCTGGGTCAGGGTTCCTGGGTGCGGTTTGACGGTTACACCATAACTGCTTTTTCCGGCAAAACACGGGCTTCCCTCCCTTGGCTATATTCTTGAGGAGGATCCACGGCCGGGCAGGTTCAACCGGGAGCAGGCAATCGGGCTCGGTGTCCCTCCCGGCCCGCTCTTTGGCAGGCTCCAGAGAGGTGAGATCATAACGCTGGGAAGCGGTGATGATATCCGTGAGATCCGGCCCGAACAGGTGATGGGAGTCGCAAGGCCCGGTCGTAAGATCGTGTATACCGGTGATACACGGGCTGTCCATATGAGTATCAGGGAGATTGCCCAGGATGCCGATCTCCTTATCCATGATGCGACATACGATGAGTCAGAAGCAGAACGGGGGGCAGAATTTTTTCATGCAACAGCAGCACAGGCCGGGGAAGCGGCATCTGTGCTCAATGCCCGGACCCTTGTGCTTGTTCATACCAGTTCACGGTATACGGATGCACAGGCACACATCAGTGATGCAAAGAAAAAATTCTCCGGCTCAATCATTGCCCCCAATGACCTGGACATGATCGAAGTGGGATTCAGGGATGAAATATAGTCCCATAAAGAAACGGATATCGATCGCCGGGTTTCACGTTCCTTCAGCGTATCTTCCCCCATTTACGATCGGTTGCATCACGGATCACGTATCGTATCCTGAAATCATCTTCCTGTGACAGATACCTGCATCATGGCCTCTCCGCGGCACGGCGGGCCAGGATTTTTTTGCTTTTCTCAGCCATTTTAACCGCCGCGGGAGTGTGATGACAAGGGGGGGTTGGACTCATCATTCGGGATGAATAAAGTGTAACAATCCCCCCTCAATTACTTCCCTGATATTTCCCGGACGGGAAATGCGTCATCGTTCCCGTTTTCAGATTTTACGGTGTGTCAGATACAATGAACTTTAACATACCCCGCCTAACTATACTCAATCAGCTTTGTTTCGGTATGCAATGTTGCAGCAGATAAAATTGCAACAATGCAGACAATAAGTACGCTTCGCTGTGCGGTGAAAAACAATGGAAAATAATGACGTAATTGTGTATCGGCTAGGTGCAGGATGCGACCTTTCCGATGTTGAGGAAGGAAAGATCTACCAGGCAAAAGTGCAGGGTTTTGCTACGTTTGGGATGTTTGCCCAGATTAATGACCGGATAAAGGGTCTGGTGCACAAGAGCAATATCAAGGCAGAACACAAGGAACGCGATCCGATCCTTGTCAGGGTCCGCCAGATCCGCCCGAATGGGAATATCGATCTGGAAGAAGTGCTGGTCCAGGTGTACCAGGTGCAGACCGTTGATCGCAAGTCTACGACAGTTAATATCGCTGACCTGTCCGGGAAAGTAGGAAAGACCGTGGCAATCGAAGGTGAGATCGCCCAGATCAAACAGACCAGTGGCCCCACTATCTTTACGATTGTCGATGAGACCGGGACCCAGAATGCAGCAGCATTTGTAGAAGCCGGGGTCCGGGCATATCCCGGAAGCCGAGCTTGACAACATTGTCAAGATCATCGGCGAAGTGATGATGAGGAATAACCAGCTGCAGATCGAGGTTGATTCCCTTACCGTTCTTATGGATGAGGATGCAGCAGCGGTGAAAGTACGCATTGAAAAAGCGCTGGACGCACGATCGGAACCGGAAAATATTCCGCTCCTTGTACAGAGCGAGGTTATGGAAAAGCTTCGTCCTGAGATGAAGAAGATTGCCAAAATTATCCGGAAAGCGGTCTTCACATCACAGCCGATCATCCTGCGCCATCATGCAGATGCTGATGGTATCTGTTCAGCAGTGGCGATAGAACAGGCTGTGGTCTCGCTTATCAAGGAGAGCGGCGGTGACTTTGATGCCGATCATTTCCTCTTCAAACGTGCCCCGTCAAAAGCACCATTCTATGAAATTGAAGATATCACCCGTGACCTCGACTTTTCATTAAAAGATCATGTACGTTTCGGGCAGAAGATGCCGCTGGTCCTTCTCACCGATAATGGTTCTACTGAAGAGGATGAACCGGCCTACAAGATTGCCAGTGTGTACGAAATACCGTTTATCGTGATCGACCACCACCATCCCGATGCGACGCATCGATAAATACCTCAAAGCGCATGTCAATCCCTACCATGTCGGGGGAGACTTCGGCATTACTGCAGGAATGCTCGGCACTGAAGTCGCACGGCTGATCAATCCAAAAGTTGAACGTCTTATCCGCCATCTCCCTGCCGTGGCAGGTGTCGGAGACCGGAGCGAAGCCCCTGAACGGGCACTCTTCCTCGCTCTTGTCCAGGACCAGTACCCTGAATCAGCATGCAAGGATATCGCCCTTGCACTTGACTATGAGCAGTTCTGGCTGCGGTTCAATGATGGCAGGGAGATTATCAAGGATATCCTGAACCTGACCGGAAATCCTGAACGTCACCGGAAACTGGTAGCCCTTCTTGTTGAAGGGGCAAATACGATGATCGAAGACCAGATGAGTGCCTGCATGCCCCATGTGGCTCCCAAGAGTGCTGAAAAACGAAGCACACCTCTTCTTGCTTGATGTGGAGATCCATGCGCACAAGTTCACCTTCCCCCCACCGGGAAAGACTTCCGGGGAAGTGCATGACCGGCTCTGCAGACAGAATGCCGGTAAACCTGTTGTGACCATCGGATTTGGCCCTGATTTTGCCGTGCTTCGTTCGCGGGGTGTGCTCATGAACATTCCCCGGATGGTACGCGAACTCAGAAACGAGATCCCCGGAGGGGGTATCAGCGGCGGCGGACACCTGGTGGTTGGCAGCATCAAATTCGTCGAAGGGATGCGCGGGGTGGTCCTCGAAGCGCTCATCAGTAAAATTGCGGATGCCCAGGTACAAAAATGAAAAAATACCCCTGTTTTTATAAAAAACTCAATAAATACCGGCTAGAAATGTCTGGACTGCGCGCAAATCAGGCGAACGTTAATCAGCTCAATTTGCGCGTTGGATATTTTTTTTCTGGTCAGATTATGTGTGCAGTGAAATAAAAACGGCTGAATCTTTAACCAGAACTATCAGGTAATTATATATACAATTTGTTCTATATGAGTTTTAAATGCTGAGGCATGACATGCAGACAACAAAAAAAATACGCGAGACGTACAACGAGACCCAGCACAAAATTGTTCAGTACCTTAGCTCGGGCATAACCAAAGGGAAACACTACTTTAAATCAAAGTATATTGCAAAGGAACTTGGCTTATCCCCAAAAGAGGTAGGGACCAATATGGCGATCCTTGCAGACATCTGCAAGGAACTCGACATTATCCGCTGGAGCTATTCGAACAGTACGACGTGGATGGTCACGCCGAGGGCGATTTAAAAACCGCCCGTTCATCTCTCCTTTTTATTATGGTAAAACTTCTTGAATTTGATGCTGAGATAGAATTCGTTGCCGATATCAACGACCACAAGGATTGCCTGATGTCCCAGGATCCGACGCAGGAAAATCCGAATGCCCTGTGGTTTAATATTGATATTCCGAAAGGTCACGCGGTAAAAGCCGGTGACCGCGTACGGGTTACTATCGAAAAACTCTAGTTTTTTTTAAAATATTACACAGTTGACTGTTAATAATTCAAAAAATTTGAGTTATTCCTATCGATAGATTTTCAATTGAACCAAGAATTATTATATTCCAAAAATGTTATTATTCACGGGATGACCTTTTCTGAAACTCTGAAAAGACGCTGGTATGTTGTCATTTTTTTTCTGATAATATTGGCGATTATTATTGGATATGTTCTTGTGCTCCGACCCCTCCTCGTTGATAATCCACACCCGGGAGTAGACCTGACAAAACTCAATGAAAGTGGCATTCCCAACGGAAAAATTATTCATATTTCGGACAAAGATTTTGAAGCGTTTCCACAGTTTGCGCCAATATTTCACGGCACCAAACAGGGCGATGTCAGTACATACTAACGGTACAAGGATTTTTTATATCGTTGGACTTTCTTATGAAGAATACCAAAATTCCAAGATAGTTTACTCGGCCAGCATAAGATAAATCGGACTACAGGAGAAAATGAGCTATTTTATGAATACAATGGAACCTATTATTATTTTGGTGGCATAGCGATACCATAGTAATATACTTTTTTTTTAAAAACAAGGCCGGAAAATATGATAGATTGAATCCCGCGAATAAGGCTCATCTTTTCGTCGGCAATAAACCGATCCGGCAGGTTTTCATCGTATCAGTGTTTTTTTGTGGATGGCAGAAAAAAACGTGTTCCAAAGTATTAAGTCCCAAAAAATTTACAATTGATTAATGTCCGCACCTTTGCAGATAATTCCTGCCGGGTTGGCACTCCTGGTTCTTTTCTCCGTTGCATGCGGGTGTGTTTCAAGCAGTATCGGTGACGTCAGGTATACGAACGGCGGGATTGCGACTACGGTCAGTAATCCCGGTCAGCCTACCAATGCGTTTGTTCAGGTTACAATATATGAGGTGAACGGCCTTTCGCAGAAGGAGCAGTCGTTCGTCATGCATCCGGTCAAGCTCAATACCGGCGATAATAACGTATTTATTCCTCTCAATCTCAAACCCGGAAAATACAAACTCAATATGTATCTTATCCAGGATGGTGAACGAAAGACCGCGGTTATCCGGGACATCGTAGTGTGAGGAATGGAAACATTTTCTAAGGACCTGCTTGATGCAGCACAGGGTTTCACACCCGCAGATGCGGTCATTAAAAATGCCCTGATCTTCAATCCGTTTATCTGTGACTGGGAGCACGACGATCTCGCGATCAAAAACGGGCTGGTAATCGGAATCGGAACCTACCGGGGAAAGACCGAATATGACCTTGCGGGTTCGTATATTATTCCCGGTCTGATCGACGCTCACGTCCATATCGAGAGCTCACTCCTCGTACCCCGCGAATATGCCCGTCTGGTTGCCCCTCACGGCACGACCACCGTTATCGCCGACCCGCATGAAATTGCAAACGTTGCCGGAGCACAGGGAATCGATTTCATGCTTGCCGGACGTTCGGGTGCCTGTATCGATATCCTGTATCTCCTTCCTTCCTGTGTTCCTTCCACGCCGATGGACAAGGGAGGTGCGACGCTGGATGCACAGGATCTTAGGCAGTTTATCGGGCGTGAGGGAATTCTCGGTCTCGGCGAGATGATGAACGTTCCCGGTGTCCTTGCTGCGGATTTTGCAATCGGGGAAAAACTCCGGCTCTTTGATCTCCGGGATGGTCACGCCCCCCTGCTCAGGGGACATGATCTCAACGCGTACATTCTTGCCGGGATGCAAAGCGATCATGAATCTACGCTACAGGATGAGGCAGAAGAAAAACTCCGCCGCGGGATGTATATTTTTATCCGTGAAGGTTCAACGGAACGAAATATTGCCGATCTTATCGGTCTGGTGACCCCAAAAACCGTTGCACGGTGCTGTTTTGCCACAGATGACTGCCATGCGGATATCCTTTATGAGAAAGGACATATTGACCGCTGCGTGCGGCGGGCTGTCGGGTGCGGGCTCGAACCGGAACTTGCCCTTCGGATGGCAACACTTTCCCCGGCCGAGAGATTCGGGCTGTCCGATCGCGGAGCTCTTACCCCGGGCGGAAAGCAGATTTCTGTGTTGTCGATGATCTGCATCAGTTCATCGTAAAAAAAGTTTTTGTCGGGGGAAAAGAGGTTCATTCGGTTCATTCCCTGCCCTGCACCAGCCTTCCTTCAGCCTTCACCTGCAGAGTACCTTCCGTTGATGAAATACGGATCAGGGGCAGCGGAGAAGCCCGCGTAATCGGGCTTGTCCCCCACCAGATAACCACGGATTCCCTGCGATATCCGGTCGAAGCGCAGGATATTCCCGATTTACATCGTGATATCCTGAAAGTGGTAGTCTGCAGCCGGTACCGTGACAAGGCATGCGGCGTCGGTCTGGTCCATGGTTTTGCACTGGAGCGGGGTGCAATTGCATCCAGTATCTCCCATGATGCGCATAACATTATCGCAGCAGGGACGAGCGATGCAGAAATCCGCAGGGCGATTGAAGGAGTCATCCGTTCACGGGGAGCGATGGTGGCTGTCGCGGGTGAAAAACTGACAACTCTTCCCCTCGGCTGCGGCGGGTTGATGTCAACGCTCCCTTACCCTGAAGTTGTAAAGCAGTTAAAGGATCTTCATGAAGTCAATAAGAGCATGTGCAGTATCGATGATCCCTTCATGTACCTCTCGTTCCTCGCCCTGACCGTGGTTCCCGCACTGAGAATCACCGACAGGGGATTGTTTGATGTCAGGGAGTCTGCAGACGTACCCCTTTTTGTCCGATAAAAAATCCGGTCACGCAAACAGGACGATAACAATTGCACCTGCGACCATCAGGGCAGCACCCGTCAGCCTTTTTCCGGTTTCATTCTCGGAAAATACCAGCGTGCCATACAGGACCACAAAGATGATGCTGAGGCGTTTTATCGCAATGACATAGGGTACGATTTGCAGCGTGTAGGCAACATTTATGGATGCAGCCTCAATGGCAACGAACAGGCCGATAAGGATTGTCAGAGGAAGATATTTTCCTGGCGGGAATACCGGGGACACTGATTCCGGTGCCCGGATCCATTTACCGCTGATCTTTTGTGAAGATACGGCCCTGACAGAATGAGGGTATATGCGGCCAGAAGAATAAATGTCCCCCCGATCGCAAGGACCGTGAGCGCCATGCCAAAGAACGGGTCTGAATTGAGCATTGCAATTTTATCAAAATTGATCGATACGGCAAACAGGAATGCAACGATGAGCATATACCAGCTCCCGCGGTTCCGGCTGCATTGATCGTACCGGGTCGAGGAGATGTTCATCTGAAGACGAGATGTTCAGCACATACGATCCGATCACGATGATGCAGATGCCCGCAATCCCTGCCAGAGAGGGAACCTCGTCCAGGAGAAGATAGGAGGTGCCGATAAGTATTACCGGTGTGAACGAGAGCATGGGAATGGACAGGGAGAGATCGGTGGAAGAGAGGGCTTTGAAGATAAGGGTGAGGCTGACAATATTCAGGACCGCAGTAACTGCAACTGCCGGGTAGAGATCCTGTCCGATGACCGGAAATCCCCGGATGGCAGAAAAGGCCAGTAACAGGAGACCTCCGCAGGTGAATCCAACCCCGGTCAGGACTTTTGGATCCAGCGTTGCGATGTACCGCTTGATAATGATGAAATAACCTGCGTTGGTGACGGCTCCAAGGAGAGCCAGGAAAATCCAGAGCATAGGTAAAAAATCCGGAGTTATTGTTTTTTTGTGTTATTTGCATATCGGGCTTGCGATTCTCCCCTTTTACCCCGCAAACCTTCTGACCTCTGAATCCGGGGAACCTGGACTGACGGGTCGTTGAGAATGTTCAATGGTCAGGATCCTGAACCCTGCGGCGTATCGTCCCGAATCCCTCAGAAACCGACTGCCCGATTCCCAGGTAATCAGGTATGGTAAGATTTGTTCCGAACGTTCCGAGGAACACGATGACATTTTCCTGGTGAATCCGTTCCCGGATGAACCGCACCCTGCTCTCACAGTAAAGCGGTTCAGGGAGGTCATAGTCAAGGGATTTGGCGAGTGTGCCAAGATGGCCGGTAAGGAGTTTTTGCATGAACGCATCCCGCTCGGGCTTTCCCTTCAGATCATAGAATTTTTTTGCATTCTGCTGGTTCAGCGCAAGCCACGGGGTGAGGAATTCATAGGTCAGGATTTTATCCGAGATACCAAATTCTTCATTTCTGATCTGCCTGATCCCGGCCCGAGATAACGCAGGTGGTCTCTCCAGACCGGACCTCCTTTGCGCCACGTGAAATATCCTGGAGGAGGTCTGCACCCTGGCCGACACCGATCACCATGAGCATGCCTTTGATCTGTTTACACTGCACGACCGGATAGCGGTGAATAAATCCCGGGATGGAATCCTTGTGGATTCTGGTATACTCTGCTGATTTTTTATGAAAACAGGAGCGAAGCTCTTCGAGGGAAAAATGGAGGGGATTTGTTGGTTCAAGGACGAGAGTGAAGACGGGGAGGATCATGGAAATAGTATTTTATTGGGATTGGAGTCTAGATAACCCTGTCCGATCTCTTCACTACCTGACCAAAAAACAGTTGGAAAATTATTCTGTTTCCTCTTTAATCAAATGCCAAAAACCGGTAAACCTGATTCCTCATCCAACATCCACTCATAACACCTTTACGCCGGTTACTGCCGCAATAATGAGGATGATGATCGGCTGGTGCACCAGATAAATAATGAGCGAATGCCGTCCCTAAAAATGCCAGAGGGCGGACAACAATTTCCGGGATCTTCGGGAGGGCGAAACTCCGGACACCTTCAGGGTACAGAAACTCCCCAAGGCCCATGCCGATCAATACAACACCAAACCAGGGAAAGACCGGTTCGTAATCCACCGACCCGAACGTTGCCGGGTGAATGCCGAGGGGAAGAAGCCAGATCGGCCCGGTGAGTGTTGCGAAAAAAAACCCGATCAGGATCCACAGAAGACCCAGTGCAATGTTGCTTTTCTTAAAACGGAAAAAGAGCGGTGAGATCATTATGGAAATGCCGATGAGGTGCAGGATGCCAAAAACAATATAGTTTTCTTTTAAGAACAGCCAGGTGCATACCGTGACAAGAAGGCCGAGAAGAAAGATGCCGGCACCGCGGTATACGAATTTCAGTGCCAGCTGATAACCGGATTTTGTCAGAGCGGTTCGTGCCCGGCTGATCG
Source organism: uncultured Methanoregulaceae archaeon (assembly GCA_963815395.1). Lineage (GTDB taxonomy): Archaea > Halobacteriota > Methanomicrobia > Methanomicrobiales > Methanospirillaceae > Methanoregula. The sequence goes on along the minus strand of CAWFHC010000008.1, from coordinate 73,238 downwards.
TGAGTGAAATTCCGACAATCAGGAGAAACAGCGATGCTGTTGAAAAGGCAAAATACCGCCAGAATCCTGAAAAGATATCAATGGGAAGAATCCGGAAAAAATAGAGATCAAACACCGTATGAAACAGGATCATCATGAGAATGGCAATACCACGGACCAGGTCAATCTCCCAGTACCGCGATATCGTATCCATGTACACCTATCGTCACCGTAGTCTCATATCTGTTTGGAAATACCTTTCTTAGTCGCTTGCAATGTTCCTTAAAGCTGGACAACAAACAATTTTTTATCATTTAATCGGAAAGGTGAATTCCTATGGAACAGGGAGATGACGAACATATTATCGAGGCGATTGGCCGGAGTCGCATTGTCATTAAGAATGGCAGGGTCGTCGAAGTCGGTGAGGCACTCATCAGCGATTGTCCTCTTGCAAAACGATTTGCAGTATCCGATTCCCGCTCTTACAAAAGATGCCATCAGAGAGAACATCGAGCACCGGATAAAGGCATTTGGCATGTGTACTGAAAACCGGGAAATCCTGGATACCCGTGAATTTGTCGGGTTTGGCGCATCAGAACTGCTGAGTTTTGGTCTTCAGTCAGGTCTAATCGATGCTGCGGTCCTTGCCTGTGATGGTGCCGGAACAGTCATAGTCACAAAACCCGCAATGGCACAGGGGATCGGGGGCAGGATGTCCGGGCTGGTAAAAACATCTCCCCACAAATCAGTCATGGACAGGATTGAGCAGGGCGGGGGGATAGTGCTTGACCGGGATCATGCAACAATCGATCAGGTTGCGGGCGTTGCACTTGCAATACATGGAAGGGTTACCGGACTATTGCAGTCACCGTTGCCATCCCGGAAACTGCAGAAATTATCCGCAGGATCCATCCGGATACCCTGATCTTTGCAGTCCACGTGACCGGGCTCTCCCATGATGAAGCAGAAACACTCGTTTCAGCATCCGATCTGGTAACCTCCTGTGCATCAAAAACCATCCGGGAAATTGCCGGGGCCGGGGCGCTTCTCCAGGCAGGTATTTCAGTTCCGATATTTGCCATGACACAGAAAGGAAAATTACCTGATACTTGAAAAAATCCGCCAGTCTGATGAGCCGGTCCTGGTCAAACCCACACGACTTCCGGCTCTTGGCGACAAGCAGCCAAGTCCCCTGATATAATAGTACTATCCGGAATCTTTTTTAAACTGGAAATCATGCTTTTTAGAAAACTAATCAGGAGTTCACGAGCACGGCTCTCTGAGGCGCAGATCGCTGGATGAAAAATGGATCTCTATTTAGTAATACGATTCAGGCATTGATTCGGTTCATACCCGGGTTCTTAACGAAAGATCATTCCTTTGTTTTCCGGTGATTGACCCGTTTGAAAAACACATTCCCGGTTATCTTGTGCACTTGTAGTCAGACAAAAAAAGTACTGTGTTTTTATCGGCACCGAACAGCACTGGCATGATCTCTTTGACCAGAAGTGCTATAATTGAGTATACAAGATCATATATACAGGTATATAATTTATTGAGTTTTTAATCGAGTAAGAGAGATTGCGATGAATGACCCACCGTCAGATGGAAACGAAAGTGTCATCGATATTTTCGTTTTAAGCGTAAGTGAAACAGTGATCCCGCTGTTTACTGAGCACCTGGAGAAAAAGGGATACCGGGTTACCCTCTTTACCGACGGCACATACCTTCTTGAGACACTCAGAACAGGAAAACCGAACCTCCTGATCTGTGACACCACGACACTGGACGAGGAGGGATTTGAGGTCTGCCGTCAGATAAAGGCTGATGATGACTTCTGGGTTATCCCGGTTCTTATCCTTACCCGTGCATCCACGCTCACGGATCTGCTGCATGTTCTTGATTGTAATGCGGATAATTTCATACCGCATCCTTTTGATCTTTCTTATAGTCTTTCAATTATTGAAAGCATGCTCGGCACTCCTGTTGAGCGGCAGACTCCTGATCAGATCAAAACGCAATTCAAGATCAGTCACGATGACCAGATCTATGTTGTTGCTGCCAACCGCCGGAAACTTCTTGAATTTCTCCTGTCCTCATTTGAAATTGGGGTCAGCAAATCATCGGAATTGTCGCATATAAAAGCAGAACTCCAGACACTTTCTGAATCTGCAATACACCTTGAAGACTGTGTCCGAGAACAGACCCGTGTCATCGATACTATAAAAGCGACTCTCCAGCAGAAAGAACAAAAAATTTCGACATTAACCCATGAAGTTGAGGAAAAGAAAAAATTACTTGCACAAAAGACTGACGAGATCGATCAGTTTACCGAGAAACTCGACCATCATAAGGCTCTCATCGTCACAAATGACAATAACCTCCGCACACTAATCCAGGAAAAAAAGGATATCGAGACATCGTATTGTTCTGAAATTGACACTCCTCAGACAGCAGATCTCAGAACTATCAAATGAAGTTGATACCGCAAAAACGAGTCTTGATACTGTTCAGGGAGATCTTGAAGAGGAAAAAATTCATTGCACCTCTCTGGAATGCACACTTGAACTGCTCGTTCAGCAAAAAGAGCTTGCAGAAAAATCACTCCGCTCAATAACCGATGAACATGAGCACCTGATATCTGCATTTGAAGCCGAGAAAGAGCGGGCAACCTCTGCAGAACAGGAACTTAAAGCGGTCTCTGCAGGCAAAAACGCAGTCGGAACAGGAACTATCCCTGATAATTACCGGTCTTAACGGGACAAAAGATCAGCAGGCAGCAGACCTGTCCCGGCTGAAATATGATCTGGAAGAACAATCCTGCCAGCGGATCTCAGCAGAAAACCAGGTTGCAGCACTCCGGAGGATAAGGAACAACTGGAATCATCGCTCTGCGCGATAACCGCTGAACTCGAAGATCTGAAATCTTCTTTTGAAGCCGAGACATGCCGTGCGACATCAGCAGAGCAGGAACTTAAAACGGTCATGCAGGCAAAAACGCAGTCAGAGCAGGAACTGACCGAGATGATTGCCGCCCTCAACGAGACAATAACCCGGCAGACTGCGGACCTGGACCGGCTGAAGTGTGAGCTGGAAACAGAAGCAGACCGCCGGATATCAGCTGAGAACCAGGCAGAATCCCTCCGGATGGAAAAGGAACAATCGGAGACCTCGCTCCGCTCTTCCCTAACTGCTCTTCAGTCGCACCTTGACGATCTGCAGGCAAAGTTTGAAACCACGCGTGAAGCACTCCGGACCGAAGAGAACACAACACAATCGCTGAAGGAAAATCTCGCAGAAATTGTGGCTGAAAACGAAAAATCCTTTGAGACATTAACCCTTGAACATAATCGGCTCATAGTCTGCACATACCGCAGAAGAGAAACGGGCTGCCTTTGCAGAGCAGGAACGAGAAACGCTGTTGCAGACAAAAACGCAGTCAGAGCAGGAGCTGACCGGGATGATCACCGCCCTCAACGAGACAACAACCCGGCAGACTGCGGACCTGACCCGGCTGAAATGTGAGCTGGAAACAGAAGCAGAACGTCGGATCTCAGCGGAAAACCAGGCAGAATCCCTCCGGATGGAAAAGGAACAATCGGAGACCTCGCTCCGCTCTTCCATTACTGCGTTAAAAGAGCAACTTGACGATCTTCGGGTCCAGCGGGAAACAGAAGCAGAGCGTCGGCATCTCGACTGAGAACCAGGCAGAATCCATTCGGATGGAAAAGGAACAATCGGAGACCTCGCTTCGCTCTTCCCTTACTGCGTTAAAAGAGCAACTTGACGATCTTCGGGTCCAGCGGGAAACAGAAGCAGAACGTCGGCATCTCGAGCTGAGAACCAGGCAGAATCCCTTCGGATGGAAAAGGAACAATCGGAGACCTCGCATCGCGCTTCCCTTGCTGCATTAAAAGAGCAACTTGAAGATCATCGGGAACTCAGCTGGAAACAGAAGCAGAGCGTCGGATCACTGCTGAAAACCAGGTTGGATCACTTCATCAGGGAAAGGAACAATCGGAGACCTCGCTTCGCGCTTCAATAACTGCATTAAAAGAGCAGGTTGATGATCTTCGGGCTCAGCTGGAAACCACCAGGACAGCACTCGAAAACGAAGAGAACACAACAAAATTGTTAAAGGAAAATCTTGGCGAAGCTGTTGCTGAAAATGAAAAAACCGAAATCAGGGTAAAAGCAGATCTGGAATCCTACAAAACGACTTTTATACAGCTGAGACACGATCTCGATGAGGCAACTGCCGTTCCAAAAACCCTTGAAAGGGATCTTGATGCCGCAAAAATCCAGAACCGGTTGCTTGCCGACGAACTGAATCTGGCAAACCAGAGCAGGGCACAATCCGTTCAACAGGTGCGTTCTCTCACTGAAGAACTGGAAAAGGCAAGAGCGGCTCTTGATGCTGAACGAAGTCTGCACCAGGCCGGTGATACGAGCCTTGAGGAACTGAAGCAGACCCTGCAATTCGCTGAGCAGAAACTCCGCACATCGGGAGAAGAGCAGGACAAGCTGAATAAGATACTCGAAGAGGAACGGAGATTACGACTGATTGCTGAGACCGCCTCGGAAGCAGCGGCTCAGGAACAGGAGCACCTGAAGTCAGAACTTTGTGCGATAACCGATGAACGGGAGCGTCAGGAAAACGATCGCGCACTCAAGATTCAGAATCTTGAAAAGGAGTTCGAACTTGTGTGCAACCTGCAAAAGTCCCTTGAAGACCAGGTAACAATTCTCACAAAGGAAAAATTGCAGGCAGAGCAGAAGGTCAAATCTCTCACTGATGAAATTGATCAGGCAAGAATTGCTCTTGCCGATGAGTGGGTGGATCACATGGACGTTAACGAATCGCTCGCCGCCGTCGGTGAAGAACCCCCATCTCCGGAAGCATTCTTCGTCCCCTGAAGAAGCGCCCGGGATAAAAAAGAAACACTGCGGGAACTCACCGAAAAAGAATCAGAACTTCCCGGTGATTGTCAGGTCTTCACCTCATGCACTGGCTACGGTAACAACTCCTGACCTCAACAAAAATCTCCGCTCTCTGAAGATGAAATGACTTCTCCCAGCCCTCGGGAGCAGCTCCTGAAGTATCCCCAGAAGCGGTTACTGATATTGTCAGTACTTTCTGCGATGAAGATCTTTTTGAAGAAGGTGAACCTGTCCTGCCGGAAGCGGATCTTTCACCGCAACCCGCTGGTCCTACCGGACCCGGACCAGAAGAAACCGGCGAGGAAGTTTCGCCGGAATTTACGGCTTCTGATCGGGAAAAAGGGGAGGAAGGATCTCCTGATGAGGGATACAGGGATGAAAATGAACCAGAAAGAGGCAGCACCGGAGGAATTTCCGGAGAACCCGGTGGACCCTCTTCCCACCTTGTTTTCTCATTTAACCGAAGACAATGGTTCGATCTTCTTAAGTGGGCCCACCACTCCACAACGCTCACACACGATCAGCGGTTGCAGATTGTCAGGATGGGTCGCCTGATCCAGAAAGACAGGAAACTGACAAGAAAGCAGGAAGAGCAGGTCAACGAGATGATCGCACTTGTCCAGGCGCTTGGATACAGGCCATCATAAAACATTCGTTTTTTTTTCAAAAACTTCTGAATTGTCCTGCCTCTTTTTGAGCAAAGGTCCCCGCCGCATTCCCGTGCAAGTGATCCCCGAATCCCTTCCCTCACAAAAAACCAGAAATGCAATGCAACAGTGCCATGCCAGACTTTATTATTACCGGGGAAAAGGTAATCATCAGGAAGTCCCCGAATCATTTCCAGAACACCCTTTTGATCGGGGATTCCACTTTCCTGACGGTATCTAAACGATCTGTATCCCGGGTTATCTCTCCGGAGCTGACCCCGGTCCGGGCTTGCACGTCTTCCGGGATAGTTTGGCATTACATCCCAAAAATAGCAATGAACTCCGGTAAAAAAACCGCAGTCGCCTGTTTCCCGTCATCTGCGGGCATGATTAAACAAGAGTCCGAAAAAGGGTTCTGATAGTATGACGGGACCCGGGTAGTTTTAACAAGAGTGCGATAAATGACGGGACTTTTATAGATTTTTCTTTAAGATAAAGTATCATATTTTTCTAAAATTTGACAACACATAAATTTTCATGATAGATAAAGCGAATTATGGCAGATAATTCAAGTGATAACCCAACTGGTTTTTTTGATTCCGTTCCCCCGCTCCCGGTGGCAGACGATGTGGCAAATGACGGCCCACTACAGCAGGAATGGCACCTGATGAGTGAGGATCGCGGTGAAGCACGACGTGCCCTGTTTGCAGCACGGATGCAGCTGGATTGAAAAATCATAGAGAATTTTGGTGTGCGTTTACCCTGTGGATCTGTCAGGACACAAAAAAGACCCGGCTTAACTCCCGGATCTTTAAAACCCGGTCTGCACTCTTCAAAAAAAATCCGGGAAAAAAACGAATTTATCAGGTCACAACCGCTTTTTTAAAACGCCACCAGGCCAGCCCGAACATGAGCGCCGAAAATACCATGAGACCGAAGTAGGAGATCAGGACAACCGACGGGGTGTACGCATAGTGTTTCCCCACAGCAATGAAATCCGGGCCAATGGCAAAATACCGGATCCCGGTGATCAGCCAGGTCATGGGATTATACAGGGCGAGTATTTTCAGGAACTCCGGGAGTGCATCGATCGGGTAGAGCGCATTGCTGGTAAAAAAAATCGGCAGCGTTAACAGCGTAACAACTCCCTGCAGTCCTTCGGGACTCTCCATCGAAATGGCAATTGCTGCTGAAAGGAAGAGGAATCCGAGGGCAAACATGGCTACAAAAGCAAGGACCCCGGCGACGCCTATGATGATCTCCACTGCGGTGAACCCGGCAAAGAACGCTGCACCTATCAGGATACCAAAGACCATGATGATAATTGCCTGGATAAATGATTTCGTAACCCCTGACAGGCCGATACCGAAAATAATATGGTTCCTGTTCATCGGGCTTGCAAGAATCTCGCGCATCAGCCCCCAGTTCTTATCAAACAGGATCACAATCCCGCCAAAGAGGCTGGTGAACAGTGTCGTCATCGCGATGATACCTGCCGCCATGAACGTGAGGTAGTTTACCGTGAGCACACCCGTTGAAACCGGGATTCCCGCCGTCAGCTGGTCAAAATTGCTTGACATTGCAATACCGAAAAAGGCAAGCCAGAGCGCGGGCTGGAGAAGAGAAGAGACAAGGAGCGTCTTGAACCTGACAAAACGGATCATATCCCGCCAGTAGATCGTGGTAAATCCCATGGGCATGTTATCGCCCTCCCGCCCGCATCGTCAGGAGACCGGCCTTTACGGTCGGTTCGTCCCTGAGTCTCTTTACCGGTATAAAAAACAAAAACATCATCCATGGATGGTTTTTTTAAGTTGATGGTCGTGGTGTCGATTCCGGCTTTGCGGAGCGTGTCTATAACGACGGGCAATACCTTTGTGCCGTCGTCGTTGACCATGAGGACAAAACCCTTTGTCTTGATCTTCACATCGCGGACACTGGGGAGATCTTTCAGGAGCTGCATTGCGGCTTTGTTGTCGCTCGTCTCCATATAGATAAGATCCTGCCCGAGCGTGTTCTTGAGTTCCCAGGGTTTCCCGGAAATGACAATCTTTCCCTGATCGATGATGCTGATCCGGTCAGAGAGCTGGTCTGCCTCGTCCATGTAATGGGTTGTGAGAAAGATTGTTGTGCCCTCATTGTTGACACCTTTGATATACTCCCACATCCTCATCCTTGTCTGCGGGTCAAGTCCGATGGTGGGCTCGTCCAAAAAGAGCACTTTCGGGCGGGTCATCAGTCCTCTTGCGATCTCGAGCCGGCGCTTCATACCCCGCTCAGGTTTTTTGTCCGTTCATCGCGTTTGGCGTCGAGCTGGACAAGCTGGAGCAGTTCATCGATCCGTTTTTTGCGATCTTCGCGGGGCATGTTATAGAGTCTGCCATGGAATTCGAGAATTTCCCAGACCGTCATGTCACGGTCAAGGGTAATGTCCTGAAAAACAATGCCAATGGACTCGCGGACTTTCTGGGGATCGTTGGTTACATCATAACCATCTACGGTCGCGGTCCCTTTTTGTTTTGCAAGGAGGGTGATGAGCACATTGATTGCGGTGCTTTTTCCGGCACCGTTCGGCCCGAGAAACGAAAAGATCTCACCCCGTTTTACCGAGAAACTGATTCCGTCCACTGCCTTGAATGCCCCGTAGGAGTGTTCAAGGTTTTCGACCCTGATAATTGCCTGATCATTCGCTGGTTCCTGTTCAGACATGCTAAATTCACCTTAACCCGGGGATCGCGGCTTCCCGTTCGTTCATGCCGGGATCTGAAATATTCTCTATGTATACTATTCTCATAAAAGAGCATATACGATGGTATTGAGGACAATAATCTTCTCATGGGAAGTCCGGGAGGACAAAAAATCCGGAAGTTCCCCTCTTCCCTGTGCATATCACGTTCAATCCCTCATGAGGATCAAGGAACAGAAACTCCACGAGTTGGCCTTGTCTGTTACCATTCCGCCGTAAACGGACGTACACAGGAAGACTACTTCATACTCTGGAAAAATAGGGAAGAACTGTGAATACACATTTTCCGGATGTCATCACCGGGAGAAGATGAACCCGAAAAATACGAGATGAATAAATCCTGCATTATCACCCTGCCCTCAGGCTGAAATGAAAAGACAAAACGATCACTTCTCCACAGGAAATAATTCGGCCGATGCGTCGCTTTACGTCTGACACCATCAGTTTTCATGGGGGTTAATTTCCGGTGGAACGTCGTGGGGAAGATGATCAAAGCGGATGCAAAATGGAGCCTTGCGATTAAAAAAAAGTTCAGGGTTCCCTCATTCTTTTGGATCAGCAGAACAACTCGGAGGGAACCCGATGCAGGGTAACTGACAGAATGCTGATGGGGATCCGGGAACCGGTGTCTGACCCTTCTCCGGGTAATTCCCGACGATATGAGATGCTCCTTTTTCTCCTGTTTTCCGGAGATCAGCGTTTTTTTGTGCTTCGGTTCTCACGGGAATTGTATATATCTGTTAGACACCTTAAAATCATTAAACGATTATTCGGGGAGCGTCCGAGCTTATGGATACCGTACCACTGATTCTGGATGGCCTGAGAGTAATCCTGGGTTTTCTCATCCTGTTATTTATGCCCGGTCTTGCCCTCTCGCTGGCGATATTCCCCCGTATCTCCGATTTGAGCATCTCCGATCGTCTGGTATATTCCCTGGTGCTGAGTATCGTCTCTGATATCGTCTTTGTGGTGTTCATGGGTGTTGTGCCCTGGCTCGAACCAACTACGGAAAATCTTGCTCTCGTTGTCTGTGTTTTTTCAGACATTGTATTCATGTTCTGGTTATGTGAGTGGTGGTACCTGAACAGACGGAAAAAAAAGCACTCCGGACCCGGACTTCCCTTCGTTCAGCGAAGGACCTGACGGACGTGGAAAACAGGCTCCAGGTTGAATCGATCAGGAAATTACAAAAAAATATCCTGCGGGATCTGACCATGTTTGATGTAACTTCGGATTCGTGCAGGAGTTCCCGGAAGAACATTGAACATATCCGGATTCCCAAAAATGCCGATGTCAACAAAAAATTATCTGAAGCTGAAGAAGAACTGATGGATCTGAACTGGCTCTACGACTAGCGGTTACAAAGAGCCACTCGGGAATACTAAAGAACCGGATAATACTTTTCTATCCCTCCAAACCCGATTTGTTTATTTTCTCTGGTCTTTTTGATAAAATTCGCAAGTCGCTTTTCAAATTCTTCGGGACGTTTCCGTGCTGCATCAATATAAGCGATACGAATTCTTTTGTATGAAGGAGAAAATTTTTGATAATTTTTCCATGCCAGCTTATCGCTTTTTATTGCCGTTAAAATATCAGGAGGGAATGCAAACTTCTCCCTTAACGTTTTCCTGACGGTATTCAGTATTGAGGGATGTATCATGTTCTTTTGCAGAAGCCATTTTAACCTCTCTTTGTTGGCTTGAGAGAATCTGCTTTTTGGATTTCTCGGCGAGAAGCGCTGTGCACTGCAATTATTATCAAGAGTTTTTACCGTACTGTCAATCCAACCGAAACACAATGCTTCCTCTACTGCGTCATTATATAAAATTCTGGATTTTCCTGAAGATTTTTTTGGATACACCATCCAGATCTCTTTTTCTTTATCAAAATTTTTCTCGAGCCAGGCTCGCCAGTCTTTCCGGTTGGTTATATATAATGTTTTGAGTTTGTCCATCTGGTGTCAATTATTCTTAAAAAACATTAAAGTGTTCCTGAATAGTTTTCATTGAAACCCCATTTTTTCGGTATTCTTCCGAACAGAAGTGAAAAGTCAATTCACCTCGTAGATAGTGAAAAGTGGAGTATTTGACAGCAGTACCTAAAATAATCCCGAATCGGGCTCAGATTTTCTCTCAATTTTCACCAGAGTTTTGGAAAACCACGTAAAACCGCCGTTTTTTTGTTCCTGTGGAGAATAAGCATTATAATAGCTCTGTCTGGCAAAATACGGCAGATTTGCATTTCACCTGGTGGCATGCATGGGCCATTGAATCGAGGTGAATTTCGCCACTTAGTTTATCCCATCCTCACCCCGGAAAGGCTGCCAGAACACGAATATGAGGGTGGTTTTTTTTGTCCGGCATGAAAGATATATACAAATTTAACCAAGAAAAGGTTAATCGGACAATAAACTAAAGAGATTCTAACATGCCAAAAACACCACCCCCGGAAAACATGCTCAAATCCGTTATAGATTTTCGTTACAAACAGTGCCTTATCATCAGAAATGATGTGAAGATGAGTTGTGGCAAGCGGTGTGCTCAGGCAGCGCATGCATCCATTGGTGCCTATAACAATGCAGACAAATCCCTCCAGAAAGCCTGGCTCTCGGAAGGGCAGAAGAAAGTGGTGCTCAAGGCAAACGATGAACGGACGCTCTACGAGCTCAAGGTGATTGCTGAACGGGCAGGAGTCTCATCGTCCCTTATCCAGGACGCCGGTATGACCGAAATTCCCCCGGGAACGATCACCGCCCTTGGACTTGGTCCGGCCAGATCAGAAGAGCTCGATAAAATTACCGGCACGCTTACCCTGCTATGAACCAGAGCACCTATCCTCTTGAACTCCTGCTTGGTATGAAGTACTATGCAAGCGATGCCGAAGGAATCGGGGGGAAACTCCGCTCGGTGCCCGAAGATTTTGTGGTTGAAGAAATACCGTTACCGGAAAAAGGCGGGACAACCGGCCCCTATCTCATCTGCAGACTGATAAAAACAAACTGGGAGCTCCAGCATGCAATCAAGGAAATTGCAAAACGGCTCGGTATCAGTCACCGCCGGATTGGATGGGCGGGCACAAAAGACCGCAACGCCATCACGCACCAGATGATCTCTCTCTACAACGTTACTGCAGAGCAGGTAGCTGAAGTCCGGCTTAAGGATATCATCCTTGAGCCGCTCGGCCAGGCAAACGAAGCACTCTCTTTAGGCGATCTGCTGGGAAACCGGTTTTCCATTACCATACGGGATTGCCTGCCTGATGCCCTGGAAGCCCGGGTACATGCGACCAGTGAGACGGCAGGACTCGGAATTCCCAATTATTTCGGGCTCCAGCGTTTCGGTGCCACCCGTCCGGTAACCCACCTCGTTGGCGAATGTATCCTGCGGGGTGATTTTGAACAGGCTGTGGTGACCTATATAGGAAAGGAATTTTCCGGAGAACCCGAACCTGTCAGGGCTGTCCGCACTGCTTTTTTTACGAGCCGGGATATTCAGGCAGCACTCCGTGATCTCCCCCGGCAGATGTCTTTTGAGCGGGCGATGCTCCATTACCTCTACATGCACCCGGACGATTATTCCGGGGCACTCCTGGAGCTGCCGCCAAAACTTCTGTCAATGTTTGTCTCGGCATTCCAGTCGTACCTGTTCAACTGTGCCCTGAGCCAGAGGTTTGATGACGGATACACACTCACCGAACCACTCGCTGGTGACCGCCTCATCTTTGCCAACGGGCGTACAGATACCGTCACTTCGGCCAACAGCAATGCAGTCTCTCTCCACATCAGACGCGGGCGGTGCAGTATCGCACTTTTCATGCCGGGAAAAGATCCTTTTGAAGGAAAAGGTCACGGTGATCTCGCCATCGTGGCACTTCTCGAAAAATATGCCATTACCGCTGAAGATTTTAAAAACGCATCGGCGTTTGTCCATACAAAATTCGATGGTGCATGGCGATCAATCGCACTGAAAACGGATATAGATGTTTCTCTTGACAATAACGATGTGCGGCTTAAATTTACCCTGCCCCCCGGGCACTACGCTACAACGGTCTGTCGTGAATTCATGAAGGCAGACCCGGTCCAGATGATTTAACGCCGCGATTCGGCCATTGTTTTTGCACCGCTGATCGCATCGTTGAGGTTACCGATCTCATCAACGATATGTAATCCGATGGCGTCTGCCCCTCGGATAACCCTTCCGTCATCAATATCGGATCGGGCAATCGGCCTGTGGGCGATGACATCGGTGATGAAATTCTCGAAACTGTCATTCACAATTTTTTGCGCATATTCCTGTTCTTCATCAGAGATCGGGCGTGATGTTGTTCCCATGTCTTTTTTGCTGCCCGACTTGACGACACTGATGTTATAGTCCCTCCTTGTCCATCCAGCGGCTGATATCCGAAAACTTCCAGATGACACCGATACCGGCGGTGAATGTGTCAGGGTTTGCGTAAATCCTGTCTGCATGGGCACTCACATAATACGCTGCAGATGTTCCCATATCCCCCATTGATACAACAACCGGCTTTTTTGATTTCGCATAATCGAGATCGCGGATAATTTCCTGTGCTGCAGCCGGTGTACCCCCGGGCTGTTCACCCGCAGCACGATCGCTTCAACCATCGGATCATCAGCAGCATTGCGCAGCTCCCTTCCCACCACCTCGCTGCCAATCGTATCAGCATCTGAGACCTGACCGGTCACCATAGTTCCTTCCATGCGGATAACCGTGACTCCTCTCTGCTCATCGTGGGAGAAGTAATATGCGGCAGCGATCAAACCGAAGACAAGAATGAGGCCGATAAGAATGGTCAAAAACCATTTTTTACCGGAACCGGGCTTTGGATGAACTGCACCTGCAGAAGGAGCCGCCCTGTCCGGAATTACACTGTCAGTTGGAACGGGGGCGTCCCTAGTAGCCTCCTCACCAGGAACAGTGCTGACCGGCGAAATACTGTCATAAGGATCGGTGGAGTCCGTGGTCACACCTCAGGATAAAGAATGTCAAATTCCGACACAAGATTGCTTCCGCACATATAATATTTCTTCAGGTCAAGACGGATCATCTCATCCTCGGAATTGATATGCATTCCGCCAACAAGGGACGGAGTGTCGGATCCTCCGACAATGAATGGCAGGTGAATAAGCCGGATCTCGTCAACAAGTCTGTCATGGAGCATGTGCCAGTTCAGGGTTGGTCCCCCTTCAATCATCAGCTTGTTCACCCCGAATTTATGCTTGAGGATTTTTAAGAGAAGGGGAAGTTCGACATGTGTTTTTCCGGCGACAATAATATGGACCCCTTTCTTCCTGATTGCCTCGACCCGCTCTTTTTCTGCCGCCTCACAAACCGCGATTGCCGTAGGGGCATCAGGTCCCAGCACATTTGAATCGAGCGGAAGGTCTGCCATACTGCACGGGATTACCCGCAACGGACTTTTACCCGGTACCAGCCTGACCGTGAGAAATGAGTTATCGATCCGGATCGTGTTGGCGCCGACCATAATTGCATCATACTCAGCCCGTGTCGTGTGAAGCAGGATCTCGGTCTCGTGTGCCATGTATTTCATCAGGATTTTTGAAGATGCTCCTTTCTTAAGGGTAAGTTTGCCATCGGCAGTGATCTCCGACATCATCAGCACATGAGGACGGTCCGTTCTCTCAGTCATCGCTGTTCATTCCTACCCGTTACCTTGGGCGGGGAATATAAAGAAGGTGACGAAAGAGGCGGCCGAATGGCTGGAATTTTCTTCCGGCTTTCTGACATAAAAGAGGTTCAGCTGACGTAAGACAGCAACTATTAATGGCTCGCGTACTCATGAATTAAGTTATGAATATTACTGCCCTCCGCCCAAGGTTTATCCGTTACCTTGAGCCGGTGGCAGATGTTTTTGTCAGGCTGAAGATCACCCCCAACCAGATCTCGCTGCTCGCACTTCTCGCGGGCATTGCCTGTGCATATCTCTTTTTCACGCGTCAGTTTATCCTGGGGCAGCCTTGCACTCTTCCTGTCTGCGGTTTTTGATCTGATTGACGGGAGTGTAGCCCGGAAGACAAATTCCCATTCGAATTTCGGGGCGGTTTTTGACTGGATTGTCGATAAATATGTCGATGCACTTGTCCTGCTCGGTATTGGACTTATCCGGTATAGCGATTGTCAGCCAGTCGTTTGCCGTACCCCTGCTCACGGATTATGCCATCGTAGCTTTCGCGATCATCGGATCGCTGATGAACACGTTCATAAAACCGGTGGTCTATGCCGAGATTGGGTACCGGGAAAAAGTGGAAGGCAAAATTGATGATCCGCTTGAAGGCGTGGGATTTTTCGGCAGACCCGAAACGTTTCTTGTCCTGATCCTCGGCGGTGTTACCGGATTTATCTGGGTATCGGTGATCATCATTGCCGTTTGTACGAATCTCTCGGCAATCCAGAGGATTATTTACCTTTACCGAACGCTTTCCTGATCTCACCGGAATACAGGTGATAAAGATCATCGGCAAAATTCCCCAGTTTCGGTATCAGGGAAAAAAGGCCGTATGCGATAAAAACCAGGCAGACCAGCGCCAGCAGTTCAGCGATTACATTGTGGGCCCAGAAAAAACTCTCGTACCCGAACTCGCCGTTACTGGCAATTTCCGGGTAATAGGGGAACCATTGTTCGGTATAGGCGATGATGACAAAGACGTTCCGAAGCAGGTTCAGGAAATAGATGGTCGGGACGATGAGGAGAAACGCATATATTTTCTGACGGGTTGTTGTCGGGACCGCAGCTGCGACACCCAGCATGATAGCGATGCTCTGGATCCCGGTACAGGCAAGGATGATCTCGACCCGGAACGTGTTTCTTGAAGATGATATTCCAGTCAGAAAGAGTGACCGGGTAGTGAAGGGCATCGAGAATCCAGACAACCTGTCCCACAACGACTCCTATGAGCCAGTTACCCAGTGCAGGGATATATTCGAAGGGGGCGTAGATCAGGAATGCGACGGCTGCTGCACGGGAGAGGTGCCATAACCCGGAGCATCCTCAGCGAGGAGATACTTTGCCGTGATGATCAGGAACGGTACTGAGAGGACCGCCATGACGGGATACAAAAAATTGTTCAACGAAATGTAATAGGGGAGTTCATAGAACAGGGACAGGACAATAAATGTCCACCCGATAATTGCAGCATATTTCCGGTGGCGACCGGGTATGAGGAAGGCAAGAAATCCAATACAGGAGATCAGCACCAGATACTCGATCATTATAGAATTATTCACCCGATACCAAAAAAAGGAATCTGAAGAATACGCTGTCGTGAGGTCTGTTCCTGATTTAAAAGGGGCCACGCTCATGCTGGTGAAAAAGATGCAGGACTTGCGTTTTTCCCCGATAAGAGGGTTAATCACCTATGCTTACGCATGCTATACCCATGTTCTGTCCTGAATGCAAAAGTATGTTGGTTTCGTCGGGGGGCCAGTTGAAATGCCGGAAATGCGGCTATATCCGGAAGATCGATGACAGCGATCAGATGAAGCGCAGAGTCGAGCGCAGTGAAAACGAGATCGTCATTGTAGAAGAAGAAGGACAGGCAAAGACGATGCCGACGATCCAGATCAAGTGTCCCAAGTGTGCGAACAACCTTGCAATCTGGTGGCTCCGCCAGCTCCGTGCGGCTGATGAAAGCGAGGTCCGGTTCTTTCGCTGCACGAAGTGCGATCACACATGGAGACAATACGACTAGATTATTTAGTCATACCAAAGACCCGTTCCTAAAAAAAATTCCTGGTATCCTTTGCCCGGTTCTTTTGCTCCCGTGGCATGCTATTCTATGATGTCCAGTAAAAAACATATCATGGACAATTTAGAGAAATTCATCGCATCATACAAAACGACTGAAAACAAATACAAAGATAGCAGTGTACCATGGCAATATTCGTCGGCTACCCTGTGCCAGATACAATCTCGTGAAACAATCATACATCGCAATCTCCCTTATTTTATGGGTAAAGTGTTATTTTAGCCCCTGATTTTTTCATAAAATCTTGTGAAAATGATACTCTCATCAATAGTTATCACGCTCCTGGGGGTTTTTAGCAAAGCCTCCACACCCGCCGCTGAGGCGCTTTTAGCAAAGCCTCCGCCCTGAGGCGACCACCCCCACAATGCGATAGACGAGAATGCAGGAGCCATCAACACGAAAAAGAATTCCCAAAATCATAATCACTTTTTTCATTTCGGTTTTAGTCACATAATTTTCTCGAAATTGCCGTCGTAAAAAGAAAAAAATCAGGGGCTGAGTTGGTTCATTACCCATTTTATGAAAAGAGCTCTTTTTGATAAAATTATATTCTCACAGGAATTTCGTTGGAGGTGCTGGTGCTTTTTTCTCCATGGTGATCGTCCGGAAAGGAACGGATATTCGCAATTCAGGTTTGATAAAAAAAGATGATCATGTATTCCTCCCGGAACACGCAGAAGAACCGTTGTGTCAGGCAGTATCGGCTCTTTTGTCCGGACAACACGATGAGATGCCGCGGAGCACCAGGCGGGGAGCATCACATTTGTAGAGCGCGCTGGTATTTTTTGTCCGGTGCTTACCGGCGAAGCAATGATAATAAACGGATTTTTTAAAAAAATGGCAGTATCAAACCTGTGCCTGACGTCTCTTTGTCTCACCTGGTTACTGACCGTTTCAAAAAAAAACATTTCTTTCATCTGAAGAATTCTCTTCTCCCCCCGACTGCGACGCCTCAGGGATCGGGTTTGGTTAATCCTGACTTAAAAAATGCCGTTTCCAAAAAAAATATGAACCGGGTTATCGGGTATGATTATGATGAACTGTCCCGGGGTCAGTACAGATTCTTGAGAAGATGCAGTGAACATGAGCTCCTAACCCAACTTTTTAAATACTGTTTTGTGGCATTTATAAATATGAAGGTCAGGCCGGAAGATTCTCTCAAGATCGAAAATATTGTCGCCTCAGCCAAGGTGACTGATTATCTGGATCTGCCGATGCTTGCATCGAAGATCGATGGCGCCGAATATAACAAGAAGCGGTTCCCCGGCGTCGTTCTCCGTATGCAGGATCCCAAGATCGCAGCGCTTGTCTTTGGTTCGGGTAAAGTGGTGCTCACCGGTGCAAAAAGTGTGAACAGTTTAAGCAAGGGTCTGAATATTCTTGGAGATAAGCTGCGGGAACTTGGCATTGATATTCCCAAGAAACTTGAATATAAGATCCAGAATATCGTAACATCTGCTGATCTTGCAACACCGATTAATCTGAATAAGATTGCTGTCGGATTCAACCTGGACAAGATCGAATATGAACCGGAACAGTTCCCGGGACTTGTTTACCGCCTTGATGTTCCAAAAGTTGTGGTACTTCTTTTCGGGTCCGGAAATTGATCATCACGGGTGGCAAGGAACCGGATGATGCCAAGAAAGCAGTTGTTAAAATCCTTTCTGATCTCCGCAGCCTTGGTTTGATCTCATAATTTTTGATACCAGTTGCTTTAGCAGGTGGTCATATATATCGGATATTTTTTATATTCATTCGTTAAACTTCAGATGAAAATGATAAAAATATAATATATAAACATTTTGTCTATTGCCAAACAATAATGAAGACTTTATATGAATAAATAGATAATTATTCTGTTAAATTACGGGTTATATTCCGGACGTGATGTATGAGAACTGAAAATGTGATGTATTTTACAGAAAAAGAGGAGGAATTCGCAAACCTTCTCATCGAGATCGGAACGAAGAGAAATGTCGCAAAGGTGCTGGTTTTCCTCGCAAATACACCTGAAGCTACCTCCCGGGCGATCGAGCGGGGTACGGATCTGCGCCAGCCCGAAGTCAGCATTGCCATGCGCTACCTGATTGAACAGAACTGGATCACCAGCAGGGAGAGCAAGGCAGAAAGCAAGGGACGCCCGGTCAAAATCTACGAGCTGGCCAGGCCTATCCAGGAAATTATGGACAGCATTGAAAAAGAGAAGAAAAAAGAAGCGACTACCCAACTCGCCCTTGTCCAGAAGTTACGGGAATACATCCGCTGAAGTAAATATCTCACACTTTTTTTTGTTCCCGACAATTACCGTTGTTTTCTGGGTAAAATCACAGAACAACCCGCTTTCGATGACCCCGGGTATTCTGACAAGGTTATCTTCCAGCTCTTCGGGATGCATGATCTTCCCGAACTCGCAATCAACAACAAAATTTCCATTGTCGGTTATAACCGGTCCGTCCTTTTTAATGGCATCACGAAGCCGGGGGATGCATCCGAGGCTGCGCAGATGATTCAGTACCGGGCGGATAGCAAAAGGCATCACTTCAACCGGCACGAGTCCTGAGAGGAGAGGTACTTTTTTCTGTTCATCGATAACTACGACAAAACGGAGCGCAGCTGCTGCAACGCATTTCTCCTTGGTGAGGGCAGCTCCCCTGCCTTTTATGAGGCGAAGGTGACTGTCAACCTGGTCTGCCCCGTCAATGGCAAGATCAAGTACCGGGGCTTCATCGAGCGTGATCAACGGAATACCGGATTCACGGGCACGGAGTGCGGTCTGGTATGACGTCGGGACTCCCGAGATCTTCAATCCTTCCTGTACCCGGGAGGATAAGCGTTCCAGGGCATAAAAAACCGTAGAACCTGTTCCAAGACCAAGAATCATTCCATCCTCCACCATATCTGCGGCCAGATAACCTGCTGCACATTTTGCTGCAGTAAGGTCCTGTGTTGTATTGTCCATCTATCAGATAGTTATCAGTGTACCATAATTAATACTGGCGAATTACACCGGCAGATCTCTGCAGGAAAGATTCCTGAGGGGATCCCTGTTTCTCATCCCGTTATCCGTTCATTGCGGTCTTTTCCGGAGTTATCACCATTCAGTAGAGAGCAACAGACGCAGGGATCCTCATAAAAAAACCACGATTTTCATGGATGGGAGTCGAACGTATCATTTCTCAAAAGAACAAAAAATTACTCTGGAAGAGTGCTCGTGCCTCATCTTCTGCTTCGTAGGCAGTGCAGTCGAGAGTGATGGGAGTGACTGAGATATTCCCTTTCCGGATTGCATGCACGTCTGTCCCCTCCTCTGCATCCTCAATAAGCGGACCATTGATCCAGAAATACGGGCGACCCCGCGGATCAAACCGTTTCTCAACGCCGGTATGAAAAAGTTTCCGGGCAAGCCGGGTCACTTCATAACCGCCTTTCACGACCGAAGGAATATTGACGTTGATCACATCTGCATGAAGGCAGAACTCCTGCTCAAGTATGCGGGAGACAACATCCCGGACAATTCTTTTTGCGGCATCGAAGTTTTGTTCATTGTGCCGCGGGTCATCGAATTTGTCTCCCTGGTCCTCGACCTGCAGCGAGAATGCAATCCCTTTGGTTCCCTGGTTGGACCCCTCCAGAGCAGCGCCTACCGTGCCGGAGGTCATGATCGATTCAAACGAGAGGTTCTCTCCGATATTGATCCCGCTTACGATCAGCGTCGGGTTGAGCCTGAGTGCATAGAGGCCGATGATGACTGCATCAGTGGGTTTTCCTGCCACCGACCATGCGGGGATACCGTTCATCATTATCTTTGCTGCCCGCAATGGTTCAAAGATCGAGATCGATCTGCCGACTGCGCTCTGCTGGGTAGCTGGTGCGACGACCGTTACATCGGCAATCGGTGTAAGGGCTTCGTAAGCAGCCCAGAGGCCGACTGAGCTCACGCCATCATCATTGGTCAGCAGGATCGAGGGTTTCATGTGCATTCACGTTTGAATCGCACCTTCAAATAGTTCACCGATCGGATAGGGTAATTTCTCCGGAAGACAAAGAGTAGGTAATGAAAGTACTGCTCGCCGAATATACCACGGCTCATGATCCGGCTCTTGCCCCTGAAGGGGCTGCAATGCTTGCGGTAGTGAGACAGAGTTTTGAACGCTGCGGATATGATGTCCTCGTGCCCGGTGCCGGGGACTTTGGTGAGGAGATAACCTGTATTGCCCCTTTATGTGATATGGGGCTCGTAATCGCCCCGGATCACCTTCTTGCCCGATACACGCAGATTCTTGAACAGCACACGCATAACCTCGGGTGCGGGTTCATGACAGTCGCACTCTGTGCCAACAAGATACAGACAGAAAAGATCCTGCGTTTGCATAATGTGTCAGTACCACAGGAAGCCTCGGCAGGAAAGCGTGTCATCAAACCGGTGAAAGGCTGCGGTGCACACGGTGTGCGAATCTCGGATGGCCCGGCAGGGGCGGGGGAGTTCTCGCAACAGTTCATCGATGGCGGGCACTTCTCGGTGAGTATGGTAGCAAGCCGGGTAATTGGTGATGCGTGCCTGTATTTCTCCGGGAACCCTCCGCTGGCGCTCGCGGTTAACCGCCAATATATTGATACCGGAACTGACGGGGTAATTCATTACCGTGGCGGTGAGACCCCGGTACATCCCCCCCGTGAAGCAGAGATCATCGAGGTCGCCAAAAAAGTGGTTGAGGTACTCGGCTGCCAGGGTTATTGCGGTGTTGATGTTGTTGTTGCCGATAAGGTTTATGTCGTGGATGTCAACCCGCGGATCACAACCAGTCTTGTTGGCATTGCTGCCTGCATGAAAGAAGAGATTGCCGAAATTCTTGTGGCGGCATCGAGAGGTGGGGGGCCGGATCAGGTGCACCTTACAGGAAGTGCCCGTTTTGACACACAGGGAAAGGTTACCCGGCTATGATTGGGATTGATGTAGGGGGCGCCAACCTCAAAGTCATCGATGACGATGGGGCTCACATTCATTATTGCCCGCTCTGGGAAAAAGCACCGCTCACGGAACTGCTGTGCCGCTATGTCAGCCGGCCTGACGATCCGGCTGCCGTCGTCATGAGTGGAGAACTTGCGGACTGTTTTGAAAGTAAGATCGAAGGTATCTCATTTATCGTGAATGCAGTGAAGACCGCGTTTCCGTCTGCCCGTTTTTATGGCACGGACGGGTTGTTCCACGACTCTGCCGTACCTCAGCTTGCGGCAGCAAACTGGCTTGCCTCTGCAGATTACCTGCGGGCAGAATACCCTGATGCACTCCTTCTCGATATCGGCAGCACGACCGCAGATATCATCCCGCTTATGTGTTTTGAATCCCTGAAGGGCCTGACCGATCTCCTGCGGCTCCAGAAGGGGTACCTGGTCTATACGGGAATGCTCAGGGGAAATATTGCCACCCTCCTGCAGTCGGTAACGCTTGATGGAGTGCCGACTCCGGTAAGTTCTGAGTATTTTGCCATCAGTGCAGATGCACATCTTGTCCTGGGGCACATCACACCCGCACAGTACAGCTGCGATACTCCGGATAAGAAAGAAAAAACCCGGAAGGCAGCCCTTTTACGTCTCTCCCGCGTAGTCTGTGCTGATATTGAGGAGATCGGGACAGAAGGTGCATATCAGATCGCTGAACAGTTCTGGGACAAACAGCGGGGTGTGATCTGCGATCAGGTACAGCGTATTGGGGCACAGAACTCTGCCCGGCAGATCATTGTAGGAGGTATCGGAGCAACCCTGTTCTCCCGGGAACTGGATGGAATGAATCTTGAAAAAAAACCGGGTATCTGTGCAGATGCCCTGCCGGCATTTTCGGTCCGGGAGATAGCGCTCAGGGACTACCGTCGGGGATCTTACCAAAACTTCGTACCGGAGTAAAAGTTTGTCTCTTTTGTTCTTATTATGGTGATAAAATGATGAAACCCTGGCACCTGAGTCTCATTCTTTTTTTTGGATCTCTTGCGATTACGCTGGTGCTATGGATGAATGGTCTGCCATTCTTCTTTGTTTTCCTCTTCCTTCCGCTTATTCCCCTGTTCTGGAGAAAGCAGACGATCCGGCGCTGCCCGGTATGCGGATGGGAAACCACAGGCAGCGAGCGCTTCTGCCCCCGGGATGCGACTCCCCTCCCCGAAGCGGGTAGCGAGGTCGGCAAGTGAGAGTACCGACAAGGGGAGATGCATCCCGAAGAGATCTGCCAGAGGGAATGTCCGGAAACGGTCTCTTCCTGTAGTTCCGTACCGTTCCGCGATCGATAACGATACCCAGGAGCAGCAGGCTTGCAGCAACACGATTACCGGGCATTGTCTCACCGAGAGTTCTGCAGAGATCGACCAGACGGGGACCCGGCTCTGGTATCCGGATAGAATGGTTCGTCAGCATAACAGACTGCATGGCATTCGCGGCAGGCGAACCGCCGGATGAATACCTGCACCGGTTTCACCCCGTTGTTTTCCTGTATAACCGCAAACTGTTTTTTCTTCGTATCATATCCTGAAACCTTTCCCCCGCAGAGCGGACAGGCATTCCTGCTGTCAAAAATAATGCCTTCACAGGAAAGTATACCGCCCGGACAATATCCTAGAGGAGTGGTGCGATGCGGAAGACGTTTCATGGTATGCGCGTAGCGGAATTCTTAACGCTGAATATCAAATAACTATAGTTGATTTGTTCAATTTATTAAATGGAAGAATTTTTATCTGCATGCACGATAGGATAATGAACCCACTACTATTAATCATTTTTTGTCGTAAATTCACTATGTCTTAAATACCGAAAACTCCGAAATTTTTTTTGTTCGAGGTTAGAACATGGAAATGAAGTACGTACCAACCACATGTCCGTATTGCGGGACCGGTTGCGGCTTCAACCTTGTTGTCAAAGACAAGAAGGTTGTCGGCGTCGCACCGTGGCACCGTAATCCGGTCAACGAAGGCAAGCTCTGCCCTGAAGGGCAATTATGCTCATGAATTTATCAACAGCCCGGACCGCCTGACAACACCGCTCATCAAGAAGGACGGCAAGTTTGTCGAGGCGAGCTGGGACGAAGCGTATAAACTGATTGCATCCAAGTTCAAGTCCTACAAGGGCGAGGAGATGGCCTGCCTTGCATCAGCCCGTGTCTCCAACGAAGAGAACTACCTGATGCAGAAGTTTGCGAGGGCAGTCTTAAAGACCCCCAACATCGACCACTGCGCCCGTCTCTGCCATGCATCGACGGTTGTCGGTCTTGCAGGAGCGTTCGGGTCCGGTGCCATGACCCAGTCGATTGCAGATATTGCTGAATCCAAATGTATTTTGATTATCGGCAGCAACACGTTTGAGACCCACCCGCTGATCGGGCGCCGTGTCATGCAGGCCAAGAAAAACGGTGCGAAAGTCATCTACGCCGACCCGCGGTTCACCCCAACGGGGAAGCAGGCAGACCTGTACTTACCATTCTATTCCGGCAGCGATGTTGCCATCCTCAACTGCTTCATGCACCAGATCCTGAAAAACGGCTGGGAGAACAAGGACTTCGTCGCGAAACGGACCAAGGATTTCGAGAAGGTCAAAGAGATCGTGACAAAGGACGCCTATAGTCCGGCAAACGTCTCGAAGATCAGCGGTATCCCCGAAAAAGATCTCATCACCGCGGCAGAATGGTTTGGCAAGTCCGGCCAGTCCGCGATCCTCTACTCGATGGGAATCACCCAGCACACGACCGGTGTCGACAATGTCAAATCGATCGCCAACCTCCAGATGCTCACCGGCAATCTCGGGAGACCTGGCACCGGCATCTGTGCACTCCGGGGCCAGAACAATGTGCAGGGCGCCTGCGATATGGGAGCGCTCGCAAATGTGTACTCCGGGTACCAGTCAGTCATCGTCCCTGAGATGCGCAAAAAGATGATGGACGCATGGGGATGCGAGATCGCTGAAGGTAAAGTCGGTTTAACCGTCACCAAACTTATCAACGTCCTCGCCGACGAACCCGGCAAGGTCAAGTGCGTCTATATCATGGGCGAGAACCCGATGATCTCCGACCCCGATCTCCACCACGTCGAGAAAGGAATGAAGAATGTCGAGTTCATGGTCGTACAGGATATCTTCCTGACCGAAACGGCACAGTTTGCCAACGTTGTATTACCCGCTGCCTGCTATGCCGAGAAAGACGGCACCCAGACCAACACCGAGCGCCGTGTCCAGAAGTGGAGAAAAGCCCAGGACCCGCCCGGCGAGGCCAAGGCCGACTGGCAGATCTTCTGCGAACTGGCAAAACACATGGGATTCGAGAAACAGTTCCCCTACAAGAGTGCTGAAGAAGTATTTACCGAAATCTCCAAGGTCACCCCGTCCTACGGCGGCATGAACTATGCACGGCTCGAGAAACCCGAAGCCCTGCACTGGCCGTGCCCGACTGTTGAGCACCCGGGAACCCCGATCCTGCACAAGGAGAAGTTCACCCACCCCGACGGACTGGGTATCTTCACCCCGATCGAGTTCAAATACCCGGCTGAAGTGCCGGACAAGGACTACCCGCTGATCCTGACCACCGGCCGCTGTATCTGGCAGTGGCACACCGGTACCATGACCCGCCGCTCCGAGAGTCTCGAACGCGAAGAGCCGACCGGCTGGGTCGAGATCAACCCCGAGGATGCAAAAGCCCTCAATATCAAGGACAAGGAGAAAGTGAGGGCTGTCACCCGCAGAGGAGAGATCGATGTCGGGGCACGGGTCACCCCCAACATCAAGAAAGGTGTAGCCTTCATCCCGTTCCACTATGTGGAATGCGCAGCGAACACGCTGACCAACAACGCACTTGACCCGGTTGCAAGCATCCCGGAGTACAAGGCCTGTGCTGTGCGGATAGAAAAGATCGCGGAGGCGAAGTAACATGGCAAAGAAAGGCGATATGCTCTACGCATGGACCAACGACGCTGATATCAAGGCGAAAGCCGAACTCGGCGGTGCGGTAACCGCACTCTGGAAACATGCACTCGAAACAAAGGCAGTCGATGCGGTCTTTGCTATCAGGAAAGGCACAGACCTGTATGATGCCCAGCCGGTTCTCATTAAGGATCCCAAAGAACTTGCCGGGACTGCCGGTTCCCTCCACTGCGGAACCCTGCTCATGGCAAAACTGGTGAAGAAATACCTTGATGGTGCCGAAAACATGAAGATCGGTGTCACCGTCAAGGGCTGCGACATGATGGGGTTCTACGAGCTGGCAAAACGCAAGCAGATCAACCTTGACAATGTCATCATGATCGGCGTCAACTGCGGGGGCTCCGTCAGCCCGGTCAGCGCACGGCGGATGATTGCCGATAAATTCGGTGTTGACCCGGACAAGGTCCACAAGGAAGAGATCGACAAGGGCCAGTTCATCATTGAGTACGAAGGCGGGCACAAGGGTATCTCGATCGACGAGCTGGAAGAAGCCGGCTACGGCCGCAGGTCCAACTGCCGCCGCTGCAAACTCAAGATCCCCCGCCAGGCAGATCTTGCCTGCGGCAACTGGGGTGTCATCGGCGACAAGGCCGGGAAGGCAACCTTTGTTGAAGTCTGCAGTGAAAAGGGAGCAAACCTCGTAAGCGGTGCCGTAAAAGCCGGTATACTTGCAACCGAAGCTGCAAATCCCAAGGGGCTTGAGATCCGGGGCAAAGTAGAAGGCGCAATGCTGAAACTCGGTGAGAAGTGGCGGAAGAAGGATTTCGAGGGACTTGGTGAGGGAAAAGATCGGCTGAAGAAGATCATGACCGAAACATCCCGCTGCATCAAGTGCTACTCGTGCATTGAAGCATGCCCCATCTGCTACTGTGTTGACTGCACAACCAAGAACCCGGCCTACGTGACTCCCGGTCAGCTCCCGCCCAACTTCATGTTCCACCTCATCCGGTTCGCCCATATCGCGGACTCCTGTGTGAACTGCGGCCAGTGCGAGGAACTCTGCCCTGCGGAGATCCCAAATGCCCTCTTCATGCATGCCCAGCAGGTCGAACTCGAGAAGATGTTCGGTCATGTGCCCGGCATCAACATGGAACTCCCGCTCCTTGCGATGGTCGAGGAGAAAGAGGAGCGATCACGGCTGCATAATACCGGCAGTGATATGATCTACGAGAACGTGTTCAACCCCATTAAAAAATAAAACAACTTTTTTTTACGGTAATTCCGGTATCTTCATCCTTATCAGTTCATTTCAGGATCCAACGCCCTGCCTGCGGGAGCCGGATTCTGCCATAAGGGAGGAAATAAGGTCCGGAAAGCCAGGGAGAAGGGTAAGCAGGTTCCAGCGAAAGAGTTTCACTCCCGGGTATTCCAATCGGTTTTTAAAAAGAAAGCGAATTATTATTTCCACTTGAAGGTAGGAAACATCGGTTTTAAGAGATCGGGTTCCTCGCCGAACACGGAAAGTTTTTTGGACCGGGAAAACTGTTTCTTGTCCTCATTGGTAAAGGTTATGAGGATTTTGACCTCCTGTATCATCTCGCTGAAGGGATATTCATAGCTTGCATCTTCATCAAGGGAGGGGATATCGAATTCAATATTGTTTGGTATAAGAACAACATGTATCTTTTCTGCCCTTGCATTGCCGGTATTGGTAAGGACAATGCCTTTTGCATCTTCCATTAACGCCGGTACGATGTCGGGAATCCCTGCAGAGTCCTGCATAATCTTCAACGACATGACGAGAGAAATGAAGATCAAACCCACTATTCCTGCAAGATAAATATTAACAAATACCAGGAGGAGAGTGACGAGGGCTCCAAGGATGATGAAAATCTTTGTATTCTTTTCCATAGAATTACTTGGCTTCCTAGCTTTTATTGTTTAACTGTCTGGCAATGATGGAGCCGACACTGCAGGAATATTTCAGTAAAAAATCTGCGATCTTTTTGGTAAAATCAGTCTGATTAATCGTAAAAACAAGATTTTTTTTATCGAATTGTCTCCGCAATCCGGATAAGATAGGGTTATTTAATAAAACCAGAAAAATGAGTTTGCGCGTTGTCTCTATTCCGGTATATTGTCTCTACCAGAAAGAATATAATGGGGAAATATCGTGAGCAAAGTTGCTATAAAATAGTTAAAAATTTAATTTGTTAAACACTTTTATTAAATGGTGTTCTTTTCAACTTTTCTTCTTCCACCCCCTATTTGCCTCTGATTGGCAAACAATCCGAAAATTATTAATATCCCCCAAAAAAGAGTGTAAATTGACCTATACGAAAAGTGATTTAATACGTTGCTGGTATAGGTTGAAACGTTTCAGAGGTGTTTAAGAGAATGGTGTTTCATCCTCCGGTTGCAATCGTCGCGAAAGCTGGCGATGCCGGTAAGTACAAAGTAGGCCTGCCCGCATGGAACATGATAGTTCGTGGATTCATGTCAGGCGCATACATCGCTATGGGTGGGGCCCTTGCAACAGTGTGCAGCACAGGTATTGCTTATTCCGCTGCGCAGATAACTGCGGGTGCTATTCCTGGTGGTTTCGCATCAGCAGGTATGGCACAGCTGATTCTGGGAGCCGTGTTCCCGGTTGGGCTTATCATCACCGTGCTTACGGGTGCTGAGCTCTTTACTGGTGATGCAATGCTTGCCCCGATGGCAGCGTTCATCCACAAGATCACCTGGGCACAGGTACTGACCCTGTGGGTCTTTGTCTATATCGGCAACCTTATTGGTTCGATATTCTGGGCTTACCTTATGGCAAATGGTCCGTTTGTTACCTGGGACGCAGCGGGTGTCGCTACGATCACCGCATTCGGGACAAGGGCAATTGCCATTGCAGGTGCCAAAGTAAGTTATGTAGGTATGATGGGCATGTGGTCAGCGTTCCTCAAAGGAATCGGCTGCAACTATCTCGTTAACCTCGCCATCCTGCTCGGGATTTGTTCCGACGACATGGTCGGCAAATTCTTCGGTATCTGGTTCCCGATCATGGCCTTCGTTTCAAGCGGCCTTGAACACTCGGTTGCGAACATGTATTTCATTCCGGCAGGAATTCTCACCGCAGGTCTGACAAATACCGCCACTACCGCAACCTGGATCAACATGTGGACATCGAATATCATCATAGTCACGCTCGGCAATATCGTCGGCGGACTGTTCTTCGTGGGTATCCTCTACTGGGTTGCGTTCCGTAAAGAGATCGCAGCACTGAAGTAGATTAACCTCCCATACTATTTTTAATGAAAATTGGAAAAGTTGACGTGAAGGTATCGATCGTCGCTGTTGCGGTGTTCGTGTTCTTCACCATTTTTTTACTTTTTGCATCGGTGTATAGTACCTGAGGTACGCTCACAACTCATCTGGCTGATCCCGGTGCTTTTCATGCTTCTTATCATCCCTATGGCCCTGAATTATATGAGCCGCAGCGAGTATGCGGATATCAAGCCCCATTACGAGGTAGAGGCCAAGACGGTCCGGATCAAGATGATCAATGAGAGCATGGTGGGAAAAGCGGTGCGGATTGAAGGGGTTGTCGAACAGGTCCATTTCCAGTTCCTTAACCGTCCCCAGTACCGCGTAGCAGATCGTTCCGGAGAGATCTCCGTCAAGATGTTCACCACGCCGGATGAAGACGTAAAAGTGAATGATGTTGTCGAAGTGCTCGGCCAGGTAATCAAAAGGTACATTGTCACCGGGGATCCCGTCATCAACTGTGTCTCCATCCGGAAAATAAGCAAACCGTCACCAAAATAGCAATTCCCGGACGTATCGGGATAGTCCACGTTTTAAAAAAATTATTGACTGAGGGGAAGTATGGTGCCTGAGCCTGCAGAAAAATGCTGTACGACCGATACAAAATCCTACTGGTGGCTGGAGCTTGCAGTCCCCCTGTTCTCCTTTGGCGGAGCACTGCTCGCGATACTCTTCTGGACGAGCGATTCGGCGATAGATTTCAGGATTACCATACTGGGTTGTGTCATTGCCTCCTGGGTGCTTGCCTACCTTGCCTGGATCCGTCCCAAAAAAAGACATCGTTGCCTTGTCGACGCCGATCTACTCATTTATTTTCATCGCCGTACCTACGGACAATTTTTCCGCGATGGTCCTTGAGCTCCTCTACGCGGTCAGTCTCACCATCCTGCTGGTCCGCCTGAAGTACCGGTTTGGCGAACCCGGGACAGCAGTTTCCCTGGGAAAGGAACTTGGCGGGTCCTTAAAAGCGTATATCGACCGGACCGGAGGTGCTTTGAAACATGCCTCCCCCGATACAGCCCACCGGGCAACGCTTGCTTTCGTCCAGTTCGCCCAGGGGGAATACGGAAAGGTTGCACGGCTGTCCGGCACCGTATCCCTGGCGGGTGATGTGAGCGGGCCTGAACAGAGCCTGACGCATGCGTTTGCTATCGTCAGGGAGCATGCAGAGCTGCTGGATAAATCTCTTCCCCGCCCTTTTTCCTATCAGGTATTCAGGCCGGAAGATGCTGACCTGCTCGCTATTCCGATGCCTCCGGCCCCTGACAAAGACCATGAATTTTATCTCTCGCTGGATAATGCCCTGCTCCTCCTCTACAGCGTCGCATGGACTGCATCCGAACGGGATCGCCCCTACCTGCTTGGATGCCAGGTATTTGCACAAAAACTTATGGATACGAAGTAAAAAAGTAAATCGGGTTTTTTTCAGTTATTTCGCGATCATGGAATCCGAAACACGTCTCTCA
Organism: uncultured Methanoregulaceae archaeon; assembly: GCA_963815395.1. GTDB lineage: Archaea > Halobacteriota > Methanomicrobia > Methanomicrobiales > Methanospirillaceae > Methanoregula. Next base: position 43,466 of record CAWFHC010000008.1, on the reverse strand, counting down.
ACGTATCCTGACCCGGAGCAGGTCGGGCAGTCATTCCAGAAAATATCAAAGCCGACAAAGCAATGAGTTTTTCCGCATCTGCATCCCTGATTTGGACAAGGTTCTAATTCATCCATATGAACGATTACCTTTTCGTATCAGATAATAAAGTCTGGCGAGGCATTGGCGCATTGCAGAATCTTTTTGCTGCCGCCCTCCAGCGGTAATGCTTTGTAGAAGGGGCTTCATAGAGCTATAGATACGGTGAATCATGGTAAAAAAATCCCGGCCATCAGCTAAAGCAGATTCCAAAGCATCAGCAAAGGCAGATTCCAGACCATCAGTAAAAGATGAGACTGCAGCAACGGAAAAGGCAGAGGCTGTAGCAGTAAAAGAAGAGACCGCAGCACCAGCAGAAAAGGGCGGGATCATTGATTTCTACCTGTTTTTCAGCGGACTGGGAATCCTGACAGGGATTATTTTCATCATTTTCGGCATTTTCCATTACGGGCTCCATATGATATAAATTTCATAACCGGTAACCGTTTTTTGTCAGAGTAAACTACCAATTCAGCACCTTCTTTTTTATGAGAACTCATGTGAGGATGTGTCCCTCATAACACTCACCGGGTTTTTGATAATCCTCAACCCCCTGCCATTGCGGCGACCCCATTCACGTGATAGAATCGGCATTCTTTTTTTTGGGTAAAGTGTTATTTTAGCCCCGGATTTTTCATAAAATCTTGTGAAAATGAGACCATCATCAATAGTTATCACGCTCCCTGGGGTTTCGGCAAAGCCTCCACCCCCGCCGCTGAGGCGACCCCCACAATGCGATAGACGAGAATGCAGGAGCCATCAATACGAAAAAGAATTCCTAAAATCATAATCACTTTTTTCATTTCAGTTTTAGTTACATAATTTTCTCGAAATTTCCGTGTTAAAAAGAAAAAAAATCAGGGGCTGAGGTTGTACATTACCTTTTTTTTTTTAGTCATTTGAATATATCAGAAAAAAAAGAAAACTTTTTTCTATTCATCATAGTTCAGTTGTATTAACCGTTTTTACTTCGCAGAGCGATAGTTATTTTTGATGTTTTATGAGCGGCTTCCCCTTTTGTTATTGTACTCATGAGTGTTCCCCGCCTCAGGGCCTCTCCGAGGCACGGCGGGGCAGGAAGATTCCAGCAATTTTTTTAATTTTTTAAACCACCGCGGGGGCGCCCCGTCGGGGGCGGCGGGGATCATCACAACGGTTACAGATGGATCCTTTTCGGAGGAAGACCCTGGATAACCGAATTTCCCCGGGGAATTCCATCACTTCCTGCTTTCCATAAAACGTCGTACCCAATCCATTCTTTTTTCTGGCGGAAGGGGTTCAGGAACAGGATAGTTCTCTTCAAAGATCGGGGCGGTATGACGGTACATTATTCCGAGGCCAATACGGGCATCGGTGTTGTAGTTCCATTCCCGGGCTTTCCGGTAGGCGGCGTCATAACTCTCTGCATCGGACTCATCCCAGTCAAAAATGCGGGCGTCGTAATACGCGGTCATGTCATTGTAGGTCGCACAGATCTGGAGGATATCGATAAAGGAGAAACCCTTGTGTTCCAGGGCTGCACGGATGATACGCTTCAGCTGCTCGCGTTTATGCGTATAGCCCCGGGCAATAAAACCTGCTCCCGAGCCCAGCATCAGCTCGAGCGGGTTGAACGGGTATCCCGTTGTACCGGCTGGCGTGGAATGCCCACGGAACCCATGCGGTGATGTTGGGGTAAACTGACCGGTCGTCAGGCCATAGACCCGGTTGTCGTGCACAAGAACGGTGACATCGAGATTCCTTTTTGCAGCGAAGATCAGGTGGTCGAGTCCCTCGGCGTAACTGTCACCGTCACCCGTGATACAGATAACTTTGAGGGACGGGTTTGCCAGCCGTATTCCGGTTGCCACCGGGATCGTCCGCCCGTGCAGCGAGTAAAACCCGTTGAGGTTCAGGAAATCAAACATCTTCCCGTGCTGGCCGATGCCGGCCACGAGGACAACATGTTCGAGCGGGAAACCTTCAGCTGCCATGTCTGTCAGCACATCCTTGAGTGCATGCTGGATGACAAAATTACCGCACCCCGGGCACCAGGTATTCTTTGCCGTGCTGATCAGTTCGTTCCCGTTCATTTCAGATCACCGTTCCTCAGTTCTTCTTCCAGTTCATCGAGCATGAACGACCTGCCGTCATATTTCAGGACTTTTCGTGCAGGGATATATCCAAACCGGTTTACGAGTGCGGCAAGCTGCCCCGACTCATTGGTCTCGACAGCAACGAACCGTTCCACACCCTCCATGGCCCGGGCAAACGCTTTCTGCGGGAATGGCCAGAGTACCCACCGGGCGGACCACCCGGAACCCCTTCTTTTTCCCCAGTTCTTCACATACCCCTTTGCAGGATCCCCAGCAGAGGACGGCGACAGAAGCATCAGGGACGCCGGCGGTACTGACCGGGCCAAGGCCTTCAATCTCGTTTGCGAGCCCGGACATCTTTTTCATCCGTTTCTCTGCCATCTCGCGTGTCACCCGGGGATCCTCGGTCGTAATTCCATCGGTATCATGGACATGGCTGTTCACCCGGATACGCTCTCCGCGGACCGGGGGGAACCGCAACGGAGAGATTCCCGAATCTGTATGGGCGTAGCGGAGATAGGTGGGGGATGCGGGATCCGCAATGACCGCTCCGGCCGGAAACCGTATCCCCGGGTCGGGGTCGAGGGAATAGAGTCCCTCGCAGATCGTGCGGTCCGGGAGGAGAATGGCGGGGAGCTGGTACTTCCACGCAAGGTCCATGGCAGTCCGGGACCAGAACCGTGCTTCACCCGCATCACCCGGCGCAATAACCAGGCGGGGGAACTCTCCCTGTCCTGCATGCAGGGCAAAATGCAGGTCAGCCTGGGCCGTATAGGTGGCAAGACCGGTGCTTGGCCCGGCGCGTTGTCCCAGGATAATCACGAGCGGGAGTTCTGCGATACCCGCAAGTCCCAGCGCCTCGGTCATCAGGCAGAACCCTCCTCCCGATGTGCCGACAGCAGCTCGCGACCCGGCATACGCACACCCGAGGGCCATCAGGATCACCGCGATCTCGCTCTCGGGCTGGATGACGCGTATCTTCAGCTCGTCTGCATACCCGGCCAGGAAATGAAGAATATTTGAAGTCGGGGACATCGGGTAACTGAAATAGATCTCAAGCTCGCCTTCAATGAGGCCGATACCGATCGCCTCGTTGCCGGTCAGAACCGGAAGGACGGGTCTTCCCGCACCGGGAACCGGCCTCCGCTCGTCGGCAGCATCGTAGGCCCTCCGGGCAACCCGGAGGTTCTGTTCCGTGCCTTTTGGCAGGGATTTTTTCAGTACTGCTGCAGCCACATCCCAGTCGATCTTCGCTGCCCGGATGAATGCCCCGATCATGGCGGAATTTCCCATGACTGACGCTGCATCCTCTGCTGCGAGGAACTCTTTTACCGGTACACCGATACCTTCTGCCAATGCCACTTTACCGGCATCGTGGATGATGACTCCGCCCGGATTGAGTCGTGAACGGTGCAGGTCAACAGTTTCCTGGTTAAGCGCAAGGATGAAATCCACCGTGTTCCTCACTGCACCGATATCGTCTTCTGCTGCACGGACGATGGCGAAATTATGCCCTCCTTTGATCAGCGACGGGTAATCAAAATGCATATAGATATGGTAACCTTCCCGGGCGAGAAGGCGGGCGACAATCTGGCCCGCACTGGAGATCCCGTCCCCGGCCCTTCCCCCGATCAATACTGACACATCTTTTTCTGCCATGGGTTTTTCCCCGCTGTAGCGAAATGACAATTCCTGCCCATGGGATAAAATTCTTTTCAAATCCCTTCAAAGGAACCATGAGGGGTACTTTATGTAGTTTTGTGCAGAGACACGAGACGAGAGAGTGCTGTGCATGAGTGAGACGGCTGTTCACGACTATGATGTGATCATCATCGGGGGAGGACTCACCGGTCTGCGGGCTGCCCTGCAGTTCTCGCGGGCAGGAATCCCGTGTGCAATCGTGTCCAAAGTCCACCCGCTGCGCTCCCACTCGGTATCAGCACAGGGCGGAATGAATGCATCGCTGGGAAATGTCTCAGGGCCTGGCGGTAGCCGCGACAGCTGGGAACAGCATGCCTCCGATACGGTGAAAGGATCGGATTACCTCGCCGACCAGGATGCCGTTATGCGTATGTGCCGGGAGGCCGCCGCGACCATCTATGAGATGGAGCACATGGGTACCGTCTGGTCCCGGCTCGGGGACGGGAAGATTGCCCAGCGCCCGTTTGGCGGGGCAGGTTTTCCCCGGACCTGTTATGCTGCAGACCGTACCGGTCATAATGTGCTCCACACCTTATACGAGCAGGTGACAGCAGCAAAAATACCGGTGTATGAAGATTTTTTTGTCACCTCCCTCGTCAGCAGTTCCGGGCGATGTTGCGGCTGCACCGCCGTGGAGATCATGACCGGGACCGTTCATGGGTTCTCCGCGAAAGCGACGCTTATGGCCACCGGCGGGTTCGGGCGGATCTTCTCCCGGTCCACCAATGCGATCATCAATACCGGTGACGGGACAGCGCTTGCGATCCAGGCAGGAGCACCGCTGAAGGATATGGAATTTGTCCAGTTCCACCCTACTACGTTAATGGGGACAAATATCCTCATCTCCGAGGCAGCCCGCGGGGAAGGAGGATTCCTGGTCAATAACGCAGGAGAACGGTTTATGGCACGCTACGCCCCTCAGTCGCTGGATCTCGCACCGCGGGACATTGTTGCCCGCGCGATAGAGCAGGAGATCGAAGCGGGAAGGGGGTGTGAGGGCGGCTGTGTCTATCTCGATATCCGCCATCTCGGGGCTGAGCGTATACAGGAACGCCTGCCGGGCATCCGCCGGATCGCCATGGATTTTGCCGGCGTTGATCCCATCACCCAACCCATCCCCATACAACCCGGCCAGCATTATTCCATGGGAGGGATCGGTGTGGGGATAAACGGGGAATCGGGTCTTGCCGGCCTGTATGCCGCCGGGGAATGTGCCTGCGTGAGCGTCCACGGGGCAAACCGCCTCGGGGGAAACTCGCTCCTTGAAACCGTGGTATTCGGGCGGCTGGTTGCCGATACCATCATCCGGGATGTTCCCCTGTTACCCCGACCGGATCCGGCATCTGTTGAGGCAGCGCTGCGGGAGATGGACGTAAAAGTCCGGGGGATCCTTGCCCGTACCGGCGGGGAGTCCCTTTTTGCCCTCCTTGAATCCCTCAAGGGGATCATGTTCTCCCGCTTCGGCATCTTCCGGGAAGGTGCGGCCATGGAACAGGGGCTTGCCGGGATCCGGGAACTCAGAAAGCGGTTTGAAAACGTCTCGCTCGGGGACAAGGAACGGGTGGCGAACCAGGCCCTCATACGCTATCTTGAGCTTGAGTATATGTTCCCGGTTGCAGAGGCTGTGGCGCTGGGTGCTATCGCCCGGAAGGAGAGCCGCGGTTCACATACCCGGACTGACTATCCGGCCCGGGATGATCTCCATTTCCTGCATCATTCCATCGCGAAAGTGGAAAACAGCAAAATCTCGATTACCCGTGCACCGGTAACTCTGGGCGTGTTCGATCTGAAGGAGCGTGTTTACTGAGATGAAGCTGAAGGTATACCGTTTCCGCCCCGGGATGGAAAAGCCGCGGTACGACACATTTGAGATCACCCCAGCCCAGGACAAGACGGTCCTCACTGCCCTGTTCGAGGCACAGGCACGCTATGACGATTCTCTTGCCTTCCGCTATTCCTGCCGGGGTGCCGTCTGTGGCACGTGTGCGATGCTGATCAACCGGGTACCCCGTCTTGCGTGCAGGACCCGGCTCGGGCCACTGATGGCCGGAAGCCCGGGTCCCTCCCTTTCCCATTATGACCTGCCGGACCTGACCGAACCCTGGGACCCGCGATCGGAGGTCATCGTGGAACCGCTCCCGAACCTCCCGGTGATCAAGGACCTCATCGTTGATATGACGACATTCTTTGACGATTACCGGTCTGTCCTCCCGGTCTTCAAAGGAGGGGATCCCGATCCGGAAAAGGAACGGCTGATGACCCCGGAAGCAGTCCGCGGGCTGGAGCAGTATACTTCCTGCATCCTCTGTGCCGCCTGTTACGCCGCATGCCCGGTCAACGGGAAAAATCCCCGCTACCCCGGGCCCGCCGCCCTTGCCAAACTCTACCGTTTCCGTATCGATCCCCGGGAGAAGCAGGGAGCTGGACGGCTGGCGACGGCTGATCATGCGGACGGGTGGTGGGCGTGCGAGTTTCATACCAACTGCCGCAGGGTCTGTCCCAAGGACGTTCCTCCCGACAAGGCGATTGGCCAGGCACGGCAGGAATTGAATGCGATGAAAAAAAGAGGGATTGAACCATGATGCGACAGGAGCGTGACCCGCTCGGGGTCAGGGAGGTACCTTCAGAGGTTTACTGGGGCATCCAGACCCTGCGGGCGGTGGAAAATTTCCCGGTCAGCGGCCGCAGGGAGCGACCGGAACTGATCGGTGCCTATGCAGTCATCAAAAAAGCGGCTGCCCTTACCAATAGGGAACTCGGGGTGCTTGACCGGCAGCGGGGTGAAGCGATCGTGACCGCGGCAGATGAGGTTCTTGCAGGGAAATTTGCCGACCAGTTCCCGGTGGACATCTTCCAGGCGGGGGCAGGGACATCGTTCAATATGAACGTCAATGAAGTGATCGCAAACCGGGCGCTGGAGATCCTCGGTCACCCGCGGGGGGATTACGGCTCACTGAGCCCGAACGATCACGTAAACCTCTCCCAGTCCTCCAATGATACGTTCCCTGCCGCGTCGCATATCGCCATTATCCGGGAAGCGGAGCGTCTTGACCGTGTTCTCATCAGTCTGGCCGCTTCGTTCCGGCGGAAGGGGGACGCGTTTGCAAGGATGCCAAAGAGCGGGCGGACGCACCTGATGGACGCCCTCCCGGTTATGCTCGGCGACGAGTTTTATGCCTATAGTGCCGCGCTCATGCGGTCCGCAGAACGTATAAGGGAACGCAGGGACGGCCTGCTTGAACTGGCGATAGGCGGGACTGCGACCGGCACCGGCGCGAACGCCCCCCCGGGATACCGGGAGATCGTGATCGGGATCCTTCGCACCCTCACCGGTCTCGACCTTGTTCCCGCCAGGAACAGTTTCGAGGCATTGCAGAGCAGGGCACAGATGGGAGCATTCTCCGGGTCACTACGGGAACTCGCCCTCGAACTGATCCGGATTGCCAACGATCTCCGGCTGATGACTCCGGCCCCGCTGCCGGCCCTGATGAGATCCGGTTACCCCCCGTCCAGCCCGGCTCTTCCATCATGCCCGGCAAAGTCAACCCGGTCATGGCCGAATGTGCCGACATGATCGCGTTCCAGGTGATCGGCAACGATCTTGCGGTGTCAATGGCAGTCCAGGCCGGCCAGCTCGAACTGAACGTGATGACACCGCTGATGACCCACAATATCCTTGAATCCCTTTCGCTGCTGAACAATTACCTTCCTGTTTTTACGGTGCACTGTGCTGACGGGATCACCGCAAACGAAGACAGGCTCATGATGCATGTCGGGACAAATCCTGCTCTTGCCACCCTGCTCACCCCGAAGATCGGGTACCTGAAGGCAGCAGAGATTGCCTACGAATCGATGACGCAGCACCGGCCGATCCGGGATATTGCCCTTGAGAAAGGGATCCTCACCAAAGAAGAAGCAGATGTGATCTTTGACCTGCACGCGATTGCGGCGAACAGATATAGGAATAAGGAAGAGTGATCGGGCTCACCCTACTGACGTTCAGAGAGCACCAGGGAAACAGATCCGGAAAAAGATTGCTCTATCCCCGATGAAGGGGGGTAAAACGAAAGGGTATAGTCCCAGTTAAACCCCCAAAATAAAATTGATTCAGGATGTAAAAATATGAACACATAAGTTACTAATTTCGAGAGAGAAATGGGTGCTTCATTTTCTGGCAAATAGATTTTTTAGATTTCATTTATGTTATCGGTTCTATCGCATTTTGGGGGTTGCCACAGCGGCGGGGGCGGAGGCAAAGCCGAAGCACCCAAGAGCGTTATCAATCCCTATTTTAGATAAATCGTTCAAAAATTTAGTCGCTGGATTGTGACTATACCCAAACAAAAAAAGTCCCTGAATACTAAGCTTATTTCGTCAGGTTCGCAGTTGTCTGGTCGGTATTGTCTGGTTATAGCTACAGCAGTTTTGTCTCCTCAGTTGGCTTTGGCACTTTGACAACCAGCACCCGGAAGACTGCTTTGCTCTCATTGATCCACCGGTGTGGGATCCGTGCCGGGCTCTCAATGAGCATGTCCTTTGTGCAGACCGCTTTTTCGGTTCCGATCTCGACACTGCCTGTTCCTTCCAGGACGTAGAAGAAAACATCCACCGGTGTCATGTGCTTCCTGAGCGATTCCCCGGGCTGCAATGTAATTACGACCGCGATTGCATGGGGTGAATCGTAGATCTTCCGGGCGTCCACATGGTGCGGATTGGGGCCCGATACAACGTTGGCAACTTCAGTAATTTTCATGAATAATTCACCTTTTCGACAGGAATATACGGGACTAACGTAAGTAATTCCGATTTCAACGATTCGATACCGGTACGCTCCATAAACCGGGCTGTACGCTCGTGTGGCTTTGCATGACTGCGGTAGTATCCGGCAAGACGGAGAGCACAATCCATAACCTCGTCAGAAGTAAGGTCCCGTGCGACAAGATCCCCCAACCGTGGCCGTGTGCCCGCGTTACCTCCGAAAAAGATCGTCCATCCTTTCGGAGTTGCCATGATCCCGATGTCCCGGGTGTGACTTTCGCTGCAGCAGCGGGGACAGCCGGATACCCCGATCTTGATCTTTGCCGGAAATGCCTGGTCCCTGAACGTATCATCAAGGGCCCGGGCCAGACCAACAGAGTCCTGTTTGCCATATCTGCACATATCCGTGCCGAGGCAGGCCTGGACGAATTTTACACAGGGTGCAGTCTCGGGTTTTGCGAGAGGGCCGAGATCATTGATTGCCTTCTGGACATCACCGGGCTCAAGCCCGGCCAGCACAATCCGCTGGCCGGAGGTAATCTTCAGAATGGGCACATGGTACTTCCGCCCAACCCTTGCAATAGTTTCAAGTTGTTCCGGTGTCACGATACCGGCAGGTATTCGCGTAGTGACTGCATACGTCCTGTCATCCCGCTGGAGGATTGCTCCATCTGCAGGTTCAGTCATCGTTTTTCACAAACTCCATTGCTTTCATGCTCCATTCTCTTTTTTTTTGTTCATGGTTCCTTTTCCCGTAGTGCTCTTTTGTGATGGATTCGATCAGCTGAGAAAATAACCTGCCTGGAACACGGGTGGGAAACCACGAATCCCTGTTTCAAAGCCCCTCAATTTTCTGACTACGGGGAAAAGTTACTCTATTACCCCCTCAATGGTGATCGTCTTTTCAGTAACCGGAATTTTCTTTTTGGACCGTTCCAGAGCCCGGTCCACCACAGAGCGCACACCGCTGCAGCACGTGACTTCCATATGGGCAACCATAATCGATTTTATCTCGTGGCGGGTGAAAATCTCCGCCAGTTTTGCGACATATCCGTCGATGTCCGAATCCAGTTTTGGGCAGAAGATAATCACGATCCGGTTCCGCAGGAGCTCTGTGTGAAACCCTGCACAGGCGAAAGGCACACAGTCAGCTGAGATCAGCAGATCGGCATTGTCAAAATACGGAGCCGCCGGGTTCAGGAGTTTGAGCTGGACCGGCCACTGCCGGAGTTCGGATTCGGTTGTCCCCCCAACCGGCTGCCGGGGGCCGGAACGGGGAATGGCCCTGGCAGCCGAGCCGGGGCAGCCTGCGAACGGGCCGGGTCCGCCAGACCCGCTCTGGCACACTCCGGCTGAAGGGGCTTGTGGTCCTGTTCCCTGCAGGGACTGATGTCCACCGGCCTTCTCACCGCCAGGGGCTATGGATCGCCTCCGCGGGGCCCGGACCGGTGGAGAATGATCGGGGATCAGGATGCCTTTTTCGATAAGGTACTCGATAGCCTGGTCATACAATGCGACCTGCCCGTGACCTGCGAGATGTTCGAGATGGGCTTTGATGACCGGCATACCCTGCCGCACGATCGTTTCCATTACAGCATTTTCGTCATAGGGTGCTGCCTCGCGCTCGACAACCGAGATCGCTCCTTCGGGGCAGGTACCGATGCAGGCTCCAAGACCATCGCAGAAGAGATCGCTGACAAGCCGTGCCTTTCCATCAATGAGCTGAAGAGCTCCCTCCGGACAGTCCGGAATGCACTGACCGCATCCCGTGCATCTGGTATCATCGATACTGATTATTTTCCGTTTCATACAATTGCACCTTTTTTTATCGCAGTATCCGTTTACAGCACACACACCTTGCAGTCCTGTTCACCGCAGGGGATGTTGTCGATCTTCCATTTCAATGCCCAGTGCTTGATACCCCGGATCACGTTCACGATCTCCCGCCCGCTTTCCGTCAGCGTATACTCCGTTTTGACCGGGAATGCGGTTGCATCAACGTTCCGGGAGAGGAGGCCCTCGTCCTCAAGTTCTTTCAGCCGCTCCGAGAGAACTTTGGGGGTTATACCATCCAGGGCATCCCTGAGCTCGGAAAACCTGCGGGTATATCCCTCGCCTTTGTAGAGCTCAAGGATGATCAGCAATGTCCATTTCTTTGTCAGGTATTTCACCGTCTGGTTGACCGTGCATCCATCCTGCATGGTATGTATTTGGAAACTCCTGACTATTTATAATCTGGTATGCTATTGATATCTTGTATCAAAAAGAAATCAAAGGGAGTAAAAAGATGTTCTGTGACCAGTGTGAAGAAACGGCAAAAGGAACCGGTTGTACCGTAAAAGGGGTCTGCGGCAAGGAAGATGAGATCGCCGCATACCAGGATGTACTCATCTATCTCTGCAAAGGGATTTCCATCAGGAATCTTGCAGCAAGGGAAAAGGGCAATAATAATCCTGCGGCAGGATTGTTCATCGCAGAATCGCTCTTTTCCACGCTGACCAATGTGAATTTTGATAAGAAACGGTTTGCTGACCAGATCGCCCGGGCCATTGCGATCCGCGACGCTCTTCCCGCAGCAGGTGGTGCGGAACCGGATGCCTGCACGTGGAAGCCGGAAGGTGACGGTGATATCACAGAGAAGGCAACGACCGTCGGGATTCTGTCGACAGCCAACGTGGACGTCCGCTCGCTTCGCGCAACCCTCCTCTACGGGCTCAAAGGAGTTGCCGCTTACTATACTCATGCGGCGGTGCTCGGCAAAACCGATGCTGGAATCGAAACATTTCTCCAGAAAGGTCTTGCTTCAACATTAACGGATCTCACGGTTCCCGAAATGGTTGCCCTTGTTTTAGAGTGCGGGAGCGTCGGTGTCACAACGCTCGCCCTGCTGGATGGGGCAAACACCGCTACTTATGGCAACCCGCAGATCACCAGTGTCAGAACCACGGCAGGAACACGACCGGGTATCCTGATCACCGGCCATGACTTAAAGGACATGGCGCAGCTGCTCGAACAGTCGGAAAATGCCGGAGTGGATGTGTATACCCATGGTGAGATGCTCCCGGCGCATGCCTATCCCGCATTCAAAACATACGCACACCTGTATGGCAACTACGGAGGCTCGTGGCACACACAGCGCGATGAGTTCGGGAAGTTCAACGGCCCGATACTGGTCACGACCAACTGTATAGTGCCGCCAAAAGACTCGTACGCCGCCCGGATCTTTACCACCGGGCTTGCCGGGTATCCGGGTGTTCAGCACATCGGGGTGTCCGCGGATGGTAAGAAAGACTTCTCTGCGGTTATTACGTATGCAAAAACGTGCCAGCCACCGCAGGATCTTATGCAGGGTGGCGCCGATCTCATCACCGGCTGTGCCCATGGCGCAGTGCTCGCACTTGCAGACAAGGTTGTTGCAGCAGTCAGGGGCGGCGATATCAAACGGTTCATCGTCATGGCCGGGTGCGACGGAAGGCAGAAGGACCGGGATTACTACACGAAATTTGCCCGGGCACTGCCGAAAGATACTGTCATCCTCACCGCAGGGTGTGCCAAGTACCGCTACAATCATCTCAACCTCGGCACTATCGGTGGTATCCCACGGGTACTCGATGCGGGGCAGTGCAATGACTGCTACTCGCTGGTCGTGATAGCACAGGCACTTGCCAGGGCATTCGGTGTCGGTATCAACGAACTGCCGGTCTCGTACAACATTGCATGGTACGAACAGAAGGCCGTACTCGTCCTGCTATCGTTGTTGTCCCTTGGCGTAAAAGACATCACCCTCGGCCCGAAACTGCCGGCATTTGTGTCACCCGCGGTGCTTGATGTGCTGGTGAAAAATTTCGATCTCAAACCAAATACTACGGTAGAAGCCGATCTTGCACGGATGGTCCCGGCCCGATAACTGTCACGGGACAATCCTGCAGGATCCACATCAGACCCTGATTGAAGATCAAACAGGTACCATCAATTCCCATTTTTAGCAACAGGGAACCGGGAAACGGTGTTGATAATCGGATTGTGAAAAAATGCAGAGACCCTGTGCACCTTTTCGGGAAATACCAATTTCAACCTGTCTGACAACCGGGCTATGATTCGGGCTCTGGGTCGGAGGAAACAGGATCCCGGAACTTCAACCCCTCAAATTATGTATTGTTGGGTGACGAGAATCCTTAAACAACTTTCGAGCGGAATGCCTGTTTTTGAAACGATAAAAAATCCTGTTTTAGCATATTATTTCTCTGTTCAGAGATCTCAAAAATTCCGGAGCAGCATTTTTCACTGATGGTTCTGGTCTCTCAAAGTCAGTCCCGAAAATGGTAACTATTCGCTGCTTTGAAAAAGGGTATTTCAGTTGAAATGTGCAATTTCAGTTCGATCCGATCTTTTGTCAGGAGAGACAACATCGGTGCTCATACCGGTCCCTTCAATTTCAGTTGCAGGGCTTCGCTGCTCCGTTGTATGGACTGCCGGTCCTCTTCTGTCAGGGAGCCAGCCTCGCTTTCCCTCTGGATAAGGGTTACGTGACGAAGCAGTTCCTGGCGTGCATCAGGCGATTTCGTATCCTGGCCGATAACATCGATTGTCTCCAGCATGTGCAACAATACACTTACATTGTCGCAACTGGCATGGCGTAGCATATCGAAGGCAGCGTCAAGCAGTTCGTCGAAAGTGACCGGATCGATGACTAACCGCAACCGGCCATGGCTGTCATAGATATTCGGGGTTATCATGCTCTGCCGGGCAAACAACGCTAGACCGTCACCAATATAATCCAGGCATGTCATGGCAGTGAAAGGGTCATTGATCGCCGGAGACATGGCCCGGACGGCCATTTCAGTAAGCTGGTTAACGGCATATTCGACATCCTGGGTGGGTGTCCGCTGGTTTCCAATATGGAAGGCGTTTCTGATCTCCTTATCCAGTTCGTTATCAACCCGATCGGCGGGCCAGACCAGGGCAATGACCATGCCATTCCTGACAAAAGCACCTGACCTGGGCACTGTGCGGATGATCAGGTCCTTTTTTTCTATGAGGGAAAGGATGTATTCCGGATCTACATACTGGATGTAACCTGATTTTTTCACCCGAACCGGATGGGCATCAGCCTCCAGCATCGAATCCGAGGGGCTTATCCCGGTTTTACTTTGATATTCACCGCCCATGGTTTCCGTCAGGTTCGTTGCACGGACCACCTCCAGCAACTCTGCGCCCGCCGCAGCTGCGATATTGGGAGCCTGGAGCATGGTGCTGATATGCTGGATCAACAGGATGAGCGAAGCGAAGGATGCCACTAAAAGGTACAATCCAATGGTAGTAGTAAGTCTGAGGCCCATTGGATCGGACATCAACCGGAGGAATACCCATGGCACTAAAGATGCAATAGGCAAATGTAGCCACAAACATACCCAGAACGAACTGGGTAGTACGATCGCCCAGAAAGATGCGCAACAGACGTGAGCCGTACTGGGCGGCTACGGTAGAAAGTGGCAGGGTGAGGAGCGTGAAGACAACCCCGGCGGTTGTCAGGACAGCAGTGGCCATACCGAACAGAAAACCCCGCAGTTCGCTGACACTGCCGGATATGATGAAACGACTGGTATTCAGGACTTCGTTGGGGATTTGACCATCCAGCCAGAACATTACCCACGCCAGCAGTACCGCTCCCAGCGCCATGATCCCCGGGATGAACAGGAAGTTCACACTCATCTGATCCCATGTGTGACGGCCTGCGATTCTGCTTTTTAAGGGAAATCTCATGCGATATATCCCGGTTTTACCTGCTCAATACTCAAATAAGATTGATTGCGGCGTTCGATAATATACATATGGATGAATCATCCCGCCATGCAAAAGGTGTCATCATTTATGAGCCCGGGTGATGCTCCCGGTTGCTCATTTTCTTCATCCATTTTTTATTCGATACCTTCATCCAAATCAGAAGAAAATGGCCCTCGAACTGGAATTATTCCAAAGAAAAAAGTAACCTCAGCATATCCCTCTGCCATCTGATGGAATAGTGTAGAGTCCCTTTATCGCGGGTATACCCATTATCGCAGTCGTGAGAAGTGAGATGAAGGTAATTATTCCGGAACAGAAGAGCAGGGGTGAAGACCAAAAATCACGATATGACCGGTTGAGATGATCCTCCTGCCGGTTCTCCGGTGATTTGAATTTCAATCACCCTGATTTTTTCTTTTTAGATAATTCCGCATTGAAAATTATGTACGATTTTCCGGAAGCTAAAATGACCGGATCTATTTCCTGTTGATCTCTTGCCTGAACCGGTGAAAGAGATCGAACGCTGCCTGCCGGATTTCATTGCCGACATCCCCCCAGGACCTGCAGCCCGGGCAGGCCGGATTGTTTGTTTCCTCTTCCCGCTCCCCGTCATAGGTGTTTATTTCCGGGGTAAAGATACGTACATACCCGGTGATTACCACGATGAAAAAGACAAGGATATAGAGGACATACTGAGTACTCAAAAACATGACCGAGAGCCCGGTTCCGTACCATAGATCAAAAAAAGTCAGGAGGATAAAGATAAAGCTGACTACGAGCAGGCTCCCCAGCCCGCTGAAAAGCGGTCCCGGAAGGTTGTTGGGATAAGGGAGCGAGAAGAAAATATCGGCTGCCATAAACATTATCCCCATCATGATGATCAGGGGGAGGTTAGCCACCAGCAGGGAGACAAATCCAAGCAGGAATGCATTGTGGAACCAGGATGCGAGATATCCGAGAATACCAAGGAGAACCAGAAATACAATAATACCGGCAAGACCGGATAGAACCACACACCATGGTGGTCTCTTTTCATGAAATTTCAATTCGTGTTCCCCTTCCCAGATAGCCGGTCTGTCTCTAATAACTGACATCAATATGCTCTTTAACCTATGCAATCCTGAAACCTGTCTCAATCATTCTCCGCAGATAACACCACCTTTTTGTTCCGCCTCATTTCCGGTTTTCATGAGTATCCGAAAACACGCTATTGCGACAATGAAATTGCCGGATACCTGGCAGGAGCGCCCGGCAAATGTCCCGGCCGATGGAGTATGCAGGGCTGAAGAAATGAAAAAAAGTGTGCTCGTCGGGTCAGACAATGTTCCTGTATCCGGAAGAATCAAGATTGATCTAAACCCTGAATCGTGTCTCTCCCTGTGCCGGGGCTGGGCCGCTCCCTCATCGCGACCTGGATGGCAGGTTTCCCGCCGATGGTTGTTTTAACACCTCTGCCTTCAACAATAACTGACGTACCATCGACACGGAGCATATGCAATTCTACAGGAGGTGTAATCTCTCCAGCGAGATCGTTTTCAATATTTTTCCTGACTGCATCCCGGAAAATCCGGATGAATAAAATCCAGGATATTTTTTCCGATTAAATCATCAGAATCTGAAGCGCCCAGAAGGGTGATGGCGGCAGGATTGATAAAAATGATTTTTCCTTCCTGATGGATGATCACCGGATCAGGAGATATATCTACCAGCTGGCGATACCGTGCC
This sequence comes from uncultured Methanoregulaceae archaeon, assembly GCA_963815395.1. Taxonomy (GTDB): domain Archaea; phylum Halobacteriota; class Methanomicrobia; order Methanomicrobiales; family Methanospirillaceae; genus Methanoregula. Next base: position 27,345 of record CAWFHC010000008.1, on the reverse strand, counting down.
TCACTTTCGCGCAGTTCCATTTCTCCCCGCTTGCGGCTGGTGATGTCACGGGAAATAATCGCGAACCTGGTTACTTCCCCATCTTCTCTGACTATGGGATAGGCAACCGTGTCATACCATCTGCCGTCACGTTCATCCTCAAATCGCACCATCGTTTTTGTTTCCAGCATCTTTGAGACCAGAGAGCGTCTCGATTGTGCGACTTCTTCTGGCAGGAGATCATCTGCCAGACTACCCACTAATTCATCGGACCGTTTTTTGAATCGCGAAGCCGCAGTCTCATTCAGCGCCAGGATTATTCCCTGTGAATCCGTTAAGATGACAGAATCTGTCGGTGCATTCATGAGTGCACGTGCAGTCGCCTCACTCTCGCGCAACATATCCTCTGCTTTTTTTCTGCCATTGATGTCACGAATGATAACCAGGTCTGCAGGTCTTCCTTCATACACAATGACTCCGGCATTCACTTCAACAAAGGACTTGCTGCCATCTTTGCGCATGAGTGTTGTTTCATAGAGGGAAGGGGCGGATTCACCGGATATACGTCGCGTATAATTATCGATGAGTTCGCAAAGAGCATCAGGATGAACGAAATCGGTGAACGGTCTTCCCGTGATATCGTCATCTGAACGTCTCCCGAATTCCGGGAGCCGGGGGTTACACATCTTAATGATGCCATCCTGTATGACACAGATAACATCATTTGCGCGATTAACGAGGGTCCGGTATTTCTCTTCACTCTCCCGCAATGCATCAACTGAATGTTTTTGTTCCGTTATATCCCGCAGAGCTACCTGTATTGCAGGTATACCATTGAATGTTGTTTTCACTCCCCTGCCTTCAGCAACAATCGTTGTTCCGTCAAGGCGGAGCATAGCTAATTCTATGGGAGATGTTGTTTCTTCGTTCAGGTCTTTTTCGATATTTTTCCGGACTGTGTCCCGAAAGTCCGGATGAATAAAATCAATGACATTTTTACCCAGTATTTCACGGGAATCCTTTGCTCCCAGCATATCGAGAGCTGCCTGGTTCAGGTACGTGATTTTTCCGTTCACTATGAATGAGGACTGCATCAGGAGATATATCGACGAGCTGGCGGTATCGTTCTTCGCTTTCCCGTAATTTGTCTTCTGCCTTCTTTCGATCGGTAATGTCACGGGCAATCATCGCGATGCGTGTTACTTCTCCATCGACAAGGATGGGATAGGCTACCGTATCGTACCATCTGCCATCGCGTTCATCTTCATATCTCACCAGCTGTTTTTTTTCAATTACCTGATTTGTCAGGGCTCGTCGGGATTGTGCAATTTCTTTTGGGAGGAGTGTATCTGCCAGTTTACCGATCAGATTATCGCCAAGATGTTTAAATTCGGAAGCGGCGGTCTCGTTCAAATCCAGGATGATCCCCCGGGTATCCATTAACACGACCGTATCTGTCGGTGAATTCATGAGGGCACGGGCTGTCGCTTCACTCTCCCGCAACGCCCTCTCTCCCTGTTTTTGCCGGGTCACATCTTCGAGAAGGATGGATACTCCCTTGCGTCCATCCTCGAAAACCGTAGGCGCTATCCGGCAAAATACAATAATACCTTTCGAACGGAGCACAATCTCCCCGGACCATTCCTGGCCGGCAATGCCCTCCCTGATCCTTTCGATGAATCCTACGAATAATTCGTCAAAAATAAGGGCAGCGGATGAATATTCAATATTTTTTCCCATCAGATTTTTACTGTCGGTTCCTGCGAGCGTACAAAATGGTTCATTGACAAAGACAATGCGCAGAAAGCTGTCCAGCTGCATAACCAATTCTGAAGATATCGATAATACTGCCGAGAGTGGAACCCGTTGGGAGAGTGTGTAAATCTTTTCCATCCCGAACCGGCGCATCTCCACCTGTCCTGATACGAGAAGGTTCTCGAGATAACGACCCGCGGTGTTGCGGTTGATACTGACCAGCTCAACGATCTGGGTGATATTCATGCCCTGCGGATTTTTTTTCAAAATATCTTTAATTTGAGCAGAAATGATGTTACTCAGGACCATTCTGAAAATTCAATTGGCGTGCCGGGATATAATATTTCAGATTCTGTCTTTTTTGTCTGACGCCCCTTCACGGCGATACGCTTGTATGATCCGGATAACTATGCCATTTTCCGCGGCGCTTATTCTGGAAGTAAAGTATCCGGGTTGGGTGTTTTGAGATGAATGGGATTCATGTCAGACGACTTCAGCAGTTAATAACCGCTTGTCCCTTGCGGTGAAGGCCTCCGCCTCAGGTCCGGTCCTGTGCAATTGTTTGATGTGATAACCGACAAACCTGCACTCACAAAAAAAGAATGCGTCTGTCCTGAATTGAATCCGGCAACCTTCTTCTCTCTTTCTAAAAATTGGAAACCATCAAAAGTATTATTGTATCGAAGGGGGGAATTCCCCTTTTGCCTGAAAAGGTGATTTCCATGAAAAAAACGACTCTTTTAATCCTCATGCTGATGGTGATATCAGCATTATCCGTTGCCGGATGTACGCAGATGCCGGCAACACAGCCTCCCCAGACCACGTCACAACCTACCTCAACACCTGTTGTGCAATTACCGGATACCGTCAAGAAAGCCGACACTGCATTTGGTGCAATCCTTGTTGACGGCCAGGGAAAGACACTCTATTACTACACCCTCGACCAGTATACGAACGGAAGAAGCGCCTGTGATGCGGCATGCGTGGTAGCCTGGCCGGTATTTTATACGAATGCCATTCGGGTATCATCTCCGCTCAGCCCGGCAGATTTCGGATCCATAACCCGTGCTGACGGATCGAAACAGACCACCTACAAAGGCAATCCACTCTATTTCTACGTGGGTGATACACAACCCGGTGACATCAACGGATCGGGTATCAACAAAGTGTGGTATGTCGCCAATATTGCGGGAACTGTTCCCACGACCCCGCCCACACCCACGCCAACCGCAATCCGGACACCGAGTCTCGCGGGAGGCGGCGGTGGCGGTGGTGGAGGGTACTGACCGGGTAAATTAAACACTTTTTTTTAACTACCGGTTTCACGCCGGAATCGTGAAAGCAGGGGAAAAATATCGTTATGATAGTTTCCCGCCTCAGGGCCTCTTCGAGGCACGGCGGGGCGGATTACAAAAAACTCTAAAACTCTTAAACGATGGATATATTTTTGTATATTGCTTCACACCAACCATAAAGATCCCTACCCGTTCTGTCACAGGAGAGACAAACAGAAGGTGGGTTTACTGATGACATCTTTTTTCGGAAATTCATTTGCTCATCACCAAACCAAATTTCTCTTAATGTCCTATTTTTTAAAGAGCCGATACATTCGGATGTACAACTACATGGATTTATTGTTAAATCAGACCCCACACTGATGCAAGTCCATGGATCAATACACCGATATGTGTTTTTTCTTTTTTGCTGAATTTGATTGGAAGATGACATGAGAAGAGGATAACAATAAACCCTTACGCCGGTTTCTTTAAGCATTTTATCTATTGCTGGGGTAGATTCACCGTGTTTAACGACTGTAACAGGTAAATTTTGATTAATTGATTCTTCTATCACAGATGACAATCTACTGACATACTTATGTGGATCCGGTGATCCTTCCAGGTGCATCCTGTCAATAGAAATTCTAATCCTATCGACTGGCTCTAATATGGATAATCTACTCGGATCAATAATCCAACCATTTGTAGTAAAATTTACACTATATCCCATTCTCTTTGCGATTGCCAGAATTTGATAAAAATCCTGGTGCGTTGTAACCTCGCCGATTCCACCAAATGTTGCTAATCGACACCCAAGATTCCATGCTTCATAGAGAAGATGATTCACGATTTTTGAATCCATGACTGATACAGGAGTTTTTCGGGGAGACAGCGTAGGAAATATTCTGGAAAAACAATACTGACAATGAAAATTACAACTATTAACAATTTTCACGCTAATTTTGTAGGGAGCAGGATTGTTAGATAGTTTCAACCCAAGGCATGCGAATTTGAATGCTCTGAATGTTTTAGTTGAATTTGACATGGGTTATTTTTTTGTAGTTTTTTCGTGCTTTAATTCTTGTTATTTTATTCCGAGACCATTATTAATAATCTGAATATCGATGAAAAAGTCGAAAATTATAGTTAAGCGTTCACGCAACGTTTCAATACTGAATCTGATAGGGGACTAGTGGGGAATGTTGCTAACTTTGTAAGGAGGAAAACCAAATGAAAAATGTAATAATTTAAATGAAATCGAACAATTTAAGGAGCATAGGATTTTAAAACCCCGGGGAGAGACCCTCGTTCATCGATCGCTTCTTTTCCCTGTTGAGCCCGTCAACATAGTCCTCGAACTTATGGATCCGGGTGCTGACCGGGAACGGGATGCCGATGGTGGAGATGATCGCCTCCCCGCGGTCGAGGGTCTGGATCTCGATCTCCATCTTTGAGAGGTCCTGCTTGGCGCTGCCCATGATGATCTCCCGGTCGCCCTTATCGCCGAGACCCATGATGACGAAGGTATTGATCTGGGCGAGCACCTTGGGATCGACATTTTTGGGCTGCTGGGTGATGACACAGAGGCCGACGCCGAACTTCCTGCCTTCCATGGCACATTCCCGGAAGATCTGGGTAGACGAACCACCCGAGGAAAGGACCCGCTGTGCCTCTTCGATGGTGATCAGGATCTGGTGGGATGATTCCCGGCGCTCGTCAATCCCGTAGCCGCGGGCCTCGGAGCGGTGCTTTGCCATAATCATCCGGGTGATGACCGAGAGGACGAAGAGCTCGCTCCGTTCGCCCATGTCCGGGATGTCAATAAGGACAACATTGTTGTCATGGAGATCGGTGATGATCTCCTGCATCGAGGATCCCTGGGGACGGAAAAACGCCTTGTTGCCGTTGACGAGGTTCTCAATGTGCCTCTTGATGACCCGGACCGGGCCGGCCATGGAGTTACGGATCTGGTAGGCGAGCGAGTTTTCCCGCACCGGCTGGTTTCCGGTCTCTTTGATGGGGAACATCTCCGGATCCACGTTCTCGAAGAACTCGATGATCTCTTTCCCGCCTGCACGGGAGAGTGCCTCGATAATATCGTACTGGGGCTGGCTCAGGTCGTGGAGGACGGAGAGATCACTGATCCGGAAGTCGTCATAGTCGAGGTAGAGCTTGTTCATACCGTACTTCTTCCGATCAGCTTCCCCGCGTATGGTGAAGATAGAAAGGCCGTCCCTCCCGTTCGTACTGTGGATGAGCCCTTTGGTGGGCTCACCGGTGGAGGACTTGCCGCCACTTACATACTCCCCGTGCGGGTCAACGATGAGGAGGCCGAACTTCTTCTCTTTCATGCACGAGGCACAGAACGTCTTCATGAAATTGGACTTGCCCATACCGGTCGTAGCAAAAACACCCATATGCTGCGGGAGGACCCTGGCGGGGATCCGGACCGCGACATCCCGGATCACGTCCTGGCCGCTCCGCATCAGGCCGACTTCGATCTCTCCCATCTGGCGGGTGAGGAACATGAAGTCGTCGGCGGTTGGGTCTTCGACGGTCGAGAACTTGGAGGGGATGGTGCGGGCCTTGTGGAATTTTCCGGTCTTGTCCACGTACCCAAGCGGGACCGCTTCGACCATGATGAAGACATCCTCGCCAAGGCCGTAGAACTGCTCGGCATAGGCCCGGGTGTCCCACTTCGGGTCGGCAAAGTTGCTGTCATGGGAAAGATCGGTGATCTTGGCAAAGAAGGTCAGGCCCTTGGTCGTGTCTACGATCTTTTTTATATCCCCGATATAGAGCGTTTCGCTGTGGGGAGCGATAAAGCGGTACGAGAGTACGCTCCTGCCAATCAGCCTGAATTTCGTTGCGTCCACGTTTTCAATAGCGTTCAAATTCACCATGTAAATCACCAAAGAGGTCTTCAAAGGTCCTGTTCTTCATTCCCTGTTTCGTGAGGCCGGCTTTTATGTCCTGCTGTATCTGCGTCACGAGCGGTTCATCGATGACGACCGTGCGGTGGGCATCGAGGAGCGGGTAGGGGTAGCCGGGGATCCTCCCGTCATCGGCACAGGCAGCGAGCGCCTGCATGGTGGCGGCAGCCGCTTCCTCACCGGTCTCTTTCGGCAGATCGATCTTCATCGGCCTGCTCACCCGCTGGTGGAGCGAGCCGACATAGAGTTCGCCATGTCTCCCCTGGCGGTACTCGGTGTGGTCGGGGAGGTGTTCGTCAATCTTCGCCCACCAGGGTCCGGAGACCCCAAAATGTTCCGCAAGGCCGCTGATAGCGGGGAGAAGCGGGTGTCCGCCTCCCCAGGTGACCCGCGTCCGTTTTGCCACCGCAGCAAGGAGAATGCCGTGTTCCTGTGCTGTCGAGATAATGCCGGCAAGGACCGGCTCGTGGTTCTGGCTGGAGACCCGCAGCGCACCGTCAAGGAGCAGGAGTGCTCCTGCCGGCAGCGTCCGGACCGTCTGCTGGGCTACCCAGTACTCCAGCGTGTCGCGGAGGATGGCGGATGCCCGCTCAGGATCGGCATTGTCCAGTCCCTTGTGGGGCGGGGTGCCGAAACACTCCTCGTAGAGCTCGTCAAAGTCCCGGTTCCGGTGACCCGGGCCGATGGTGACGAGCATGAGAGGGGTGATGGAGCGGTGATGGCGTTCGCTGTTGAGGAACGTTGTCTGCACTGCCCGGATTGCCGCGATGGAGACACTCCCCCCTTCCAGGACCATCGTGTTGCTCCCGTCAACTGCCGTCACCATGCCGGAGCGGACTGGCGGGATCGGGTGAATATCCTCCCGGGTGATCCCACTCTCCTGTGCGAACTTTTGTACAAGGTCCTCCGGGATATGTTCCGTGATCTTCCGGAGCGCTTTGTCCACCGATTCCTCGTAGGACTTCTTCAATCTCCCACCTCCCGGACCCGGCTCACCATGTCCGTACCCATCTCCACGACCATCGTGTTGGCGAACTCGCCCTGCATCTCCGCGATATGGGAGATCAGGAGGATCTGCGGGAAGCGGGACTCCTGGGTCCGCAGGGCTGTGAGCAGGTTATTTCTCCGTTCCTCGTCCTGGCTCCCGAAGATCTCGTCGAAGATCAAAAAGGTGCTCTCGTGCACCCCGTGGAGCTCGGCAAGGTAGCGGGAGAGGGCGATCCGGAGGGCGACTGCGATGTCGTCCTGTTCCCCGCCGCTGAACCGCTCGATCGGGTAATCGTTGTCGATGTCGCGGACGAGCAGGTTGAAGTCCTCGTCAAGGAGCACCTGTTCGTAGCGCCCGCCGGTGATCTCGCTGATGATCCGGCTCACCTCCCCTTCCAGCCGGCTCCGCACGACCTGCATGAGATAGATCACATATTCGGCGATGACAGTCCGGGTCAGTTTCAGGAGATCGATCTCCTCTTTGAGGGCAGCTGCCTCTTTCTGCAGGGAGACGATCTCTGCTTCCGTTTTCCGGTAGTCCGCGATCTTCTTCTCCGCGAACTGCCGGTCCCGTGTTGCATTCGCGATCGCGACCTCCTCGTTCCGGAGGCCGGTCATGGTCTCTTCGAGAGCTTTTTCGATCCGGGCAGCCTCTCCGGGATCAAAGGCAGATGCAGCGATCTCCTGTTCCAGGTGTACGAGGGCCGCGTGCCTTGCTGCAATAGCGGTGGTGAGATCGGCGAGCTGCTGACGGACGGTGCCGGCCTCCCCGATCTTCTTCCCGAGATCAATGAACCGGAGCTGCACCTTCTGGGCTGCCACGGTCTCCTTCTCGCAGGCGTTGAAGGCAGCATCATCGTACCCGAGCTTCGCTGCCGTTTCGATAAGGGCCTGCTGCTCCAGTACCTTTTTGTCCTGCTTCTGGCGGAGTTCCGCAAGTTCGGTCTCGAACTCTGCCCGCCGTTTTACCCTCACAGCAATGGTGCGGATGGCATCGAGCACCTGTTTTAAGGACTCGACCCGGACCTTCTCCTTCTCCAGCCGTTCCTGTTTCCCCAGGTCAGCGACAGCCCGGTCAGCAAGGATCTTCAGCTTTTCTGAAAACTCCGCATCAAGGCTCCCGAAATGGGAACCGAGTTGCTGGCGGCAGAGCGGGCAGATCCCGTCCGCACCGGCACTCCGGATCATCTCCTGGTCGGCCATGAGTTTCTCACGCTCCTCTTCGTACCGTCTCCTGCTGTGCCGCGAGAGTCCCGACCATCTTATTGATCTCGGCGAGCCGGAAACTGACCGCCACCTCGAGCCTGTCCTCCGCAATCTCCGGTCCGGCACCGAGACACTCGCGGACAATCGCGGTGAGCCGGGCCTGCTCCTCGAGGTCATGGCCGAGGCCTGCGATAAGGGCTTCCTGCTTCGTTATCCGGGCGGCGAAGTCGGCGACCTGCTGACGGGCAAACCCGGATTCAGCAGTGAGCCGGGCATGTTCCGCCTTCTGCTTCTGGAGCAGGTCGAGCCGGGCCCGGACTGCCGGGTAGGAACCGGCCGTCTTCTCGATCCGGTGGTACTCGCCCTCTTCATCCGCGGCAAGGGCAAGGGTAGCCTCGCATCGCTTCTTCTGGGCAGTCTCACCTGCCAGTTCCTGGCGGAGGGCCTGCTGCTGCTGGAGGAGCCGTGCGTACGCGGTCTTCTTCTCGGCAAGGACCCTGAGCTGCCCGTCGAGGACAACCTTTCGTTTCTGGAAGAGGACCTTACTTTTCTCGTGCTCCCCGATGGCAGCAGTGCACGCGATCACTGATTGCTGCAGAGCAGCAAACTCCTCTGCGTTCTGACGAGAAACGAGCGCTGCGAGCTCGCCCTCCTTGCGCAGGAGTTCCCCGGCCTTTCCATCGATTTGCTCTTTGACGATCTTCTGGCTCTCGGTACTCAGGAAATCGATCCCGAGCGCCCGCAGGAACCACTCCTTCCTCTTCCCGGGCGTGTTCTCGAGCAGGGTCAGGAGGTCTTTCTGGCCGGCATAGATCGTGTTCCGGAAATCCACCGGCCCCATGCCGAGCGTCCGTTTCACCTCGGTCTCTACCTGGCTTACCCCGGTCGCCATCAGTTTCCCGTTCTTATGGAATGTTGCATCGTGTGTGACACTCTTTCCCTTTCTGAAAGTGCGGAGGACCGTATAGGAATCCCCGCCAATCCGGAAGTCAAGCCGCACTTCGCACTTCTCCTTCGGGGATGCAAACGACGAGACGATATAATCAGCGGCAATCCCGGTCGCCTGCACACCGTAAAGGGCAAAGAAGACTGCCTGCACAAGGCTGGACTTGCCCGTGCCATTGTTCCCGAGGATGCCGGTGATGCCGTCTTTGAACCGGATCTCCTCCTCCCGGAACCGCTTGAAGTTCCTGAGCACGAGCCGGTCGAGGATCATGAGAGGGCTCCTTGATCCAAAATACCAGTACTTACTGAACCGATGCTCCCTGCTCTTTTAGTCAAAGGGGCCTGACGTTTTTTTGGGGTTTGACGCTCTTTGGGGCTTCGCCCCCGCCGCGTGGGCATCCCCCAATAATGATAACGCGATATTGCCTGTCTTCTTACGATCTGCGTTGAACTGAGCCCCGGTTGTGATGACGTGACATCTCCCATCATCAATAATTTCGAATATTCCTGTAGAGTTAATTCAGAGGAATCGCACAGCGCCCCGTCCCCCCGTGGGGGACTGGTGGCGCAAGAGGGGGGCTTCATTTCCCAAGAAGCAGGGAGAGATTTACCCGGATAGATTTCACCCGGTACGGAATTTCTGATACTCGGATCGTGATCCCAACCCAACCCAGGCACCCCGCTCATTCCGCCGTCTCCCGGTGCTCGTCCATCACGGACTGCAGGACCTCGCGCCCGTGGGATGCAACGAATGCCTTCTGTTTTGCAGACAGTCTGCTGCTTCCCGATAAAGGTCTCGAACTCCTTCAGGTAATCGATCATCCGGATGTCCTGCTGGAGCGGGACAGGCTTCTCCTCCTCATCGCTCTTTGTCCGTATCTTTAGTTCGAGCAGCTGTTCCCGGACAGCGGCAAGGTCTTTGAGGTCAATGCCCTTCCCGTGCTCCCGCGAGAGCCCGTCGAGCGTAACCTGTGCCATCGCAATAGAGCGGGTATTGATTTGCTCACGATGCGGCTGATGATCTCTTCCGTGATATCCCCGGGATGCATCCCCTGGCATTTGATCGTCCCGAGATCGATCATCGAAGTACAAGGCAAGTCAAGGTGCCGGACCTCGTGCCGCCCGGGATCTACGATCAACCCGCCCTTGGTATCCGCGATCTCACCAAACGTCAGGTACTCGGTCGACCCCGAATACCAGGCATTGTCCGTGATCTGGCACTGGCGGTGATAGTGCCCGAGCGCAATATAGTCGAACTGGTCAGAGAGGATCGTGCTGTCCAGCTCGTGCTCGGCGACCGTAGCCAGCCGCTTGTCCTTGATCGCCGTCGCCAGCCCGTGGGTCACCAGCACGTTGTGATACCCGGAAGGAGCCAGCTCGACCTGGTCAAAGGCCGTGCGGTAATCCTCGACGCGGAGCATATTGGGGATGAGGTGGAAGACCGTATCGCCGATCTCCACCTGCTCGTACCGGAACTTGTAAGCTGCTGTTATTTTCGAAGGATGATACGTAAGAACTTCGTAGGGTGAGGTCGTGTACCGGGTCTTGACCATACTGTGGTTCCCGGCGATCACGATGAATGGAATCCCGGCCGCATGGAGCCGGTCGAGTGCTTCGAGTACGGTCGTATAGGCCCGGGTCTTGGGCTTGACGACATCGAAGAGGTCGCCTGCATGTACGAGGACATCGGGTTTTTGTTGGATTATTACATCAATCGCTGACAGGAAGTTGTCGTACACCTGCTTCTCTCTTAAATTCATTCCGGACTCAGGATCGAGGCGGTTGAACGCGGCTAAGCCTAAGTGGGTGTCGGCGATGTGGATGAGGTGCATTGTCGTTGATTTTTATTTGGGCGGTGCAGGGATATAAGAGGGTGGGGGTGCAAGGGGAAACTGTGGTATATTGTGATGCATTTGATTTAAATAATTATTTTTAAAAATAAAGAAGAAATCCCCGCTTCGCAGACTGAAGGCCGCGGTCGAAGACCTCGGGAAACGACCGATCTGCACCAACATGATCCGGGATCTCCACCGCATCCTGTTGACCAGCGTCCGTGGACGGGACCGGGAGCCCGGTGAGATCCGGCGCATCCAGAACTACATCGCTCCCAACGGCACTCCCATCGAGCGGGCCACGTTCATCCCTCCTGCACCCCATCTCGTGATGGACGCGCTCACCAACTGGGAGAATTATCTGCACACCGAAGAAAAGGATCCGCTCGTGCAGCTTGCAGTGCTCAAGGCGCAGTTCGAGCTTATTCACCCGTTCCGCGACGGGAATGGAAGGATCGGGCGGATGCTGGTCCCCCTCATCCTCTATGACAAGCGGATCCTGTCCACACCGATGTTCTACATCAGCGCACATCTGGAACACCACCGGAACGAATATTACGACCGGCTTCTTGCGGTCTCCCGTGATGATGACTGGAACGGCTGGATCTCGTTCTTCCTTCAGGCCCTGATCGAGCAGGCTACGGAGAACAACCAGAAAGCAACAGCGATCATTGACCTGTACGAAGAAATGAAACAGCATGTCCCCGAAGTAACTCACTCGCAGTACACAATCAAGGCGATCGATACGCTCTTCTCGCGTCCGATCTTCAAGAGCGCTGATTTCATCGCGGAATCAGGCATCCCCAAACAGAGCGCTCACCGTATCCTGCGTGAACTGACCGATGGAGACATTCTCATCGTGACACGGGAGGGAAAGGGGAAGAGCCCGACTATCTTCCGTTTCTCCCGGTTGATTGCAATCACTGAGACAAACAACGGGTAAATTCTCCCTTGGTCTCCCTGGTCAGACCAGGGAAATTCCTGCATACCACAATCACGGTTTCATGAGACTATGAGACTCTTTGTGTAACAATGGTGATACATAAGAGACCGTTGTGTAACATTTTTTTGATTTTATGTTACACAAGAATACTATCTGTCGATTGCATCACCAGGTTTTATCCATCGTCATCCGGTTCCCGAGTGGCGAAAACCTATCATGGAATCGACAACCCGCTTATGCCATCATGTACCGAGTAGCACGCTCTTTTCCTTCGGTCATGATCAGGTTCTGCTCATCCATCTGAGCGAGACTCTCTTGCCTGCTGCCTGTGTGAAGATATTTGTAAATTGTGCAGACAGTGTCTGCCAAATTGGGTTTTATGAAAATTTTCCTGCCGATTGCCCAGACAATGTCTGGGGAATTTATAGACCGGAGACAATCCAGACAACGTCTGGACAATTCTCCTCACAGTATTGAGACAATTGTCTACACGCTGAGTAGACAATTCTGGTTAGATGTACATAAAAAAACCCGCAGAACAAAAAGGCCACATAAGCGCAAAAAAAGTCAGGATAAGGCTTATACCATTGCTTACAATGCAGTGCTTCAGGCCGGGCGGGCACTCAAGTTCTCACAAGGCTACCGCCCGGATGGAGCAAACCAGCACGTTTCTGTTGTGAAATTTGTCGAACTGTTTTCTTAACAAAAATGACAGCATCATTTTTGACCGCATGCGGCGTAAACGGAACAGCTCGGTCTATGACACGGCTGGCTCCATCACGGAAAGTGAAGCGGCGTTTGCCGTAAAACAGGCAGAGGATCTGGTAAAGAAGATCTTTGCTGTTATTGACAAATCCTGAACATCACTTCCTTCTTGAGAAGAGCGACAATTACATTGGTTATATTTTGTTCCACATGGTTCATTTTTGAACTAATCTGATAGAACTGAGATGACGGGTGAGATGCAGACGCTCGGTCATGTTCACTCGTCCTCATTCCGTTCGCTGTGCTCACTGCACTCCGGCTCGCTTCACATCACCTCACTGTTTTTCGCGGTTGATTGGGCAGATGATGACGCACCCCTTCGCTCACGGGTTCGCTGCGGGCTTGCTGTTCCGGCCCGCTCCTCACACCATGCTGCGCATCGTGTTCGTCGCTGTTGATCGTACTCATGAATAACGCTCAGTGACTCGTTCGCGCTCGACCTCGCGCTGTTGCGTTCGGTAACCGACGCTCACTCGGGCCGCTGGGCCACTAGTTTTGATATTCAGACTGTTGCAGTGATTGAAACATTCGGAAATGAGCTGGTGAAGAAAGTGTTCTGGGATGACCGGACTGGTGCTGGTGCAGGTTGTTGACCCGCTTATAGCTCAGCAGGGGATGGGAAGTTTATTACTGGGAGGGTATAAGAATTGAGTGGCAATGAAAAAAAGAAACGTGAAGTTGTAAACATTATTCTTTCTGATCAGATCCCTGCATCTCCAGCCGTTTTTTCTCAATAATGCTTTTAGACGCAATACTCAGGATATATCCGATGGCTATCATGACCAGTGAAATAGCGATTCCCATACCGGCTATGAAGGTTCCATCTGTGGCAGTGGAAGCATAGCCCAAAAACAGCACGGGAAGGATCACGGCAACAACGATCAGCAGACGTGCTTTCAGGATATCAAATGAAGGGGTATCCAGCCATTCCGGGAGGTCGACATCTGAATCAATAAAGAGCTGGTAGAGGCCGATTGACATGATAATAAGGACAAGCCCCAGAAGGTAGAGATCTATCATTTCTGTCACATTGACCGAGAGAAATTTTGGTGCTTCTTCGGAGAGAAACCCTTCAGTCATGAAAAATGATATAATCCGGAACAACTCCGCAAATGCGGTTATTATCACAACTACCGACGTAATAATCATCCCGATAATGGCGATAATTACCAGGACACGGCTTATCAGATACAGGTACTTCAGCCAGATACGCCCTTCAAGCTGGTCCGATGCAGGTTTGTCAGCTGCCATACGTTCTCATTGATGATTTTCTTCTTAATGTATATAGTACTCCTCACCTGTCATGACAGGAATGACTATTTTTCTTTGAAGGAATTCCGGATTGAGAAAAATCTTTATCGTGCCAGTATAAAGAGGAGGATACCTGTAGAACTATGAATATGAGGTATGTCTCGTGACAACATTAGATGAATTTCTTGGCCCGCTGCATCATGGGGTATGGGAGGTTGTTGTGCCGAAAGTATCGGTTACTGAATCTCCTGACTTCGGGTGGGTGAAATCCCCGATCAATGTTCCCTCACCGGGAACCATCGCAAGTTACCGGAAAGGTCAGTACCATGCCCATGAACAACAGACAGAATGGCATGTCCATCTTGATAACTATGATCCGAAGGTCCACCCCTATCTTCATCTTGTTGACGATGCCCCCCTGCTCCTGATGATTGGAGATACCGTGGTTACCCTTATTGCCGGGTCCCGGAAAAAGACCGGTACTGAAAAGGAAATCCTCAAAGACCAGAAAAGGTCCTGGAAAGAACAGATCCTTGTCGGAGCTCTTCTCCTGCTTGTCGGGGTATTTATTGCAGCAGACCCCGTGACTGCGTTTGAAGGCATCTTCCATCTGCTGATCCCCCTGGCGATTATCATTCTGGGGGTCATCACTGCATGGCACGGAATTGGGTTCAGTCCCTTCAAGGTCCTTCCGGGTAGTCTTCTGTATCGGGGAATCGGGATCATCATCGCGGGAATTATCGCATTTTACCTGCCTCTGAATCTGTGGATGGTGGTAATCCTCGGGATACTTGCTGTCTGGATGTTTGCAGGCTCCATTATCCTGCTTGCCCGGGCGAGTAAAGGGCGGGCTGCAATTCCCGAGGGTTTTTTAAGCAGGGTCATAATTGCGATTTTCTCACTTGTACTTGGGGTCCTTATATTTTTGAATCCGAGGGACATATTAGAGATGCTCATGGTTGTTGTTGGTGTCATTACCTTTTTACTGGGGCTTATGCTGCTGGTGAACGGGATCAGGCTCAGGAAAAGGATGATTCAGCAATAATTTTTTTTAGAAATTGGAAGGATGGACGTCAGAGACTGTGTTGATAGTATGACAATTACTCTCCTGAAGGCTCATCATCATCCCGGCGAGTGTTTCGCATGATACGGTTTCACCGTTTACCGCACTGGCTGATGTCAGAATTCTGACAATATTCACAGGTTGCTCGGGGTTACAAAGACAGTGCCTGATCCCTTCGTCCTGACAAGAGGTTCCTCTGCCGAAATGAGGTCAGAATCTTGATCTCACCGGGAGGAGACCTGTCCGGCAAAAGCCCGTTCATCATCGACGCGGTTAATCCTGCATCTCCGGAGGCAGACTGTGCAGGACTCCGGGAGCGTGTAAGCACGGTGAATTCTTTTCTCGAGTTCACCGGATTCACTCAGTGCTATATATGAGGGATAGTCTGTTCTGTCTATTACCGTTTTTTTAATACGATCTTCACGGATGATAGTTTGCAGCGGGGTAACAGATTGGCAAGAGACTAATTGAGGATTTTCGGGGAATAGGGTATCTCATCCTGAGGGTATTTAATCACTGTACACGGCTTTTTTCAAAAGTTGTGCCAAAATTTTTGCTCATGTCATTGGGAATTTTTTATATCCTGCTTGGCAAGGAGCCGGGGTTCCCGCTTGTCGCTCTCCGCTCTGATGTCATCTGCACTGACATAGACAAAACCCTGCTGCTCGATCTCCGGAAGCAGATGAAGACGTTCGAAGATTTTCCCGCAGGCTTCGTCATTCTGTTTCATGAGAAAACCACAATTACGTCTTCTTTTGCGGATAATTTGTAATAATCAGTTCGTTTATGTTTCCTCTACGAGAGCCGTTACAGTTGATCCTTCGCTTCGCGGGGACACGATTGATGTAATATTCCGAGAAGAGATCGTCAAAGAATGAATCGTTGGGATTTTCGTTCTTCGGATCGGAATTGCTGAGCATAATTTTCGCACCCTTCGCGTCGATTTCCTTGAAAAACTCGACAAGACGTACCTGGTCCGACTCGTTAAACCCGTTCTTTGAATAGGATGTGAACGATGAGGTCTGGTTAAGCGGTCTATATGGTGGATCGAAATACACGAACGAATGTTTATCGATAAATTTCCCACACTGCGTGAAATCGCCGAGAAGGATCTTTGTTGTCTTCAGCAACGTTGCCACATCCTTCAGATTATCTTCATTCAGGATATCGGGATTCTTATATTTCCCAAAGGGAACGTTGAACTCGCCTTTCCGGTTTACCCGGAATAGGCCATTGTAACACGTGCGGTTCAGGAAAATGATCTGGGCGGTACGTTCGATCCATGCGACGTTGTATTTCTTGAAGTCAATCTCTGTAAGGTTCTTGTTGAACGAATCCCGGATTTCATAATAGAATTCTTCTCTCTTCTTATCGTTCTTCGAGAGATAGGCTGTTTCGAGAATTTCCAGATCCGAAATCAATTTTTTTACCGATTTTTGGATCACACGGTAGGAAAGTATCAGTTCCTGATTGACATCGCAGATGCAGCACTGATCAAAAGAGAAATTTCGGTTAAGATAGAAGAATACGGCTCCTCCACCAATGAACGGCTCAACATACTTCGTGATTTCTTTCCCTTTCAGTTCTTCCGGCAAACGTTTGCTGAACTCATCCAGTAACTGGGTCTTGCCTCCGGCCCATTTGAGAAACGGTCGGGCTGCGGGAACGAGTTTCGTTTGTTTTACCATGTGAGGGAGAAAACCTGTGGGTATAGTTTCTATTCTACAATGTGTTTTTCTGACATTATAGGATATTGAATTGAACCAATCAGATTCGATCAGTGTTGTGAAGGTGGAAGTGAAGACGGGGAAGGGGAAACTCACACGGGAAGAGACACTCATCTGGAAGGCGGTGGGGGAAGGAAGAGTATCGTGGCGGACGTTTTTTCTCGGAGATGGTGAGAATGGACACCCGTGAATTTTGTCCTGTTGTTACCGGTCCGTGTCCCTGAAACGCTGTCTGAACACGAATACGAGCTCGTTTTTCTAAAGTGACGTGCAAAAAAAGGGAATTTACAGGCCTGCACGCTCGACAATTACGTCTGCAACAGCCTTCGCACTCTTGAACGGGAAGTCGGTGGCCTTGAGCAGTTTACCTGCTTCGCCGGCAGTCATTTTGACATCCCCAACCTGGCATGTGGTAGCTGCACCGTTGGGAAAAGCTGCGATAAGATCTGCTGGAGTTTTGATCGGGAACTTCGCACCTGCGAGTGCCCCGGTAATCTGTGCATGAATTTGTTCCTTAACTGACTTGGTCATGGTTCTTCACCGGATATGCATAGATGTGTTATGAATATATACTTGAGCGTCATTAAAATATACAAAAACAGTTCGTATAGAAAAATGACCCGCAAGATAATGACTAAGGACTCCTGCACTGTTATGAAAGGAAATATTCTATGGGAGCGACACTCGGTAGTCTGACAGAAATCCGCGAGCTGAAATCCGAGATAATCGGACTTCGGACAGAATTGAAACGGTTCATCCAGCATGCCAATCAGCAGCATGTCGATGGCGTACTCTCCGGACTGAAGAAAAATTACAGCGACCTTTTTACGAAAGACCAGGTCGATTCGGCAAAGACAGATCTCTCCACCCGTATGGTCTCCACCTGTAAAATGCGGGAGAAATGTTTCGAGCTGTTCATGGACTTCCTGCAGAATACTGCACGGCACATCAAAGACGGGCAGATCTCTGAGGATATCATCCGGTCTTACCAGGACCAGATGAAGGCAATGCGTAAAAAGGGGCCATTCGACCGGTGCGATACTTGTTTTACCGAAGTGCACCGCCTCTTTGAGAAACAGGTCGACCTGATGCAGTCGCTGGGGATTTACCAGGCCTCCGGTCAGGGAAAGCTGTCTGTTGGAGATATACCTGATGAAACCGTTGTAAAGGATCTGCTTGAACCGGTTGCAAATATCCAGCGGTTCCAGATCTTAAAAGCACTCACCGCACAGACCCGGACCTTCTCCGATATCTCGCAGCTGACCGGGTTGCGTGGGGGTAACCTTCTGTTTCATATTAAAAGACTAACCGATTCGGGTATGATCCTCCAGCGTCACGAGCGGGGAGATTACATCATTACTGATAAGGGTTTCAAAACAATAACTGCTGTTTTACAGCTCCATCAGTTGTTAAACCCGGACACAACTAACTAGATTATTCTGGCAGTGGCAGATTTCGTACAGAACTCACAGACCAAGACTGCCGTTCGTAAACTCGCGAGTCCGATTGCAGAATAACGGCGTTCAAATCCTTCGTCCGGTCGGGATTTTTCATTGACGAGAGGGTTCAGAAGGAGGAGTAAAATTCATTTCGGTGGCTGACGAAAGGATCTTCAGATCTCTGCCCCAAAACAGGTTTTCTTTTCATTTTCACCCACTACAACCTGATTTTGAAGCGATCGGCCCAAAAAGGTTACCGAGATGATATTTTCGGGAGTTATTTGGAGCGAATTTTAGCAATCATAACGATTATTTTGGGAATTTTAAATCTGTGTGAAATAATACGTCATTTTTTGCATATAATTCGGGAGAAAGTTCATCCGGAATTATTCATGGAATAGGGTCCACCGTCGGAGAAATGGTCCGGACGAGAGAGGTGATCTCCCGTTAGTCCGAAAGGGATGATCGATCCTGGAAATCCTGGTATCAGGTGTAAAATTTACGTCGGTTTTCGACGAAGAATTTCCGGAACTTTGCCTCAAAACAGGTGTTCCTTTCTTCTTGACCGTGCTACCCCCCCAGCCCCCATGAGTTTCGCCTTCCAATAGGTGCTATTAGCGGTGATTTTCTGCGTCGATTCAGCCCCGGATAAGCCAAATGAGCACCAGAATGAAGTATTCCCGAAATAATAGTGTCGCTTTTTCACGGATTAGTGCTATTTGGGGTGTTTGTAACTTCAAGGTGGAAGAAGTCTCCGACGGAGAATATGCTTGGGTAAAAGAGTATGTTTCACTCAGAATCAAGAGTAAATTCCCGACCCCAAAAAACCGTGGTTCTTTCATGAACCAATATACTCTATGCTCAAAATGAGAGAAATAAGCCCTATACGGGTTCCAATTCTCCCCCTCGAGTCTTACCTGCATTTTGAAAAAACGTGCAAATCTGCCCTTTTCTGTTCCTGTGGAGAATAAGCCCTATAATCACCCTGTTTGCCAAAATACGGCAGATTTGCACCTCACAAAAAGCCCGCTAATAGCCTTTAAATCGAGCTGAATTTTACCCCCCATTTTGGGACATATAACTCCAGAAACGCCTCCAGAACACCAATATGAAGGTCTTTTTTCTGAAGACGGTCTAAAAAAAAAGTAACCTGAGAAAGAATTCGCTATAAATCATCGTATTTAAAGACCGGTTGCAAAAAAGAATTAATGCATGAATACCGATGATTGGCATATGAAAACAACTCCTGATCCCATCATTATCGAATCCGATGATGACGGAGTTTTCATCGTATCCTGTTCCCGGTATCAAGGCTGTCACACCTTCGGTAAAACTATTGATGAGGCACGTGATCGTATCAAGGAAGTCATCGAGATTTGTCGCGAAGATTCACCATCCGTTAGATGATGATGGTCGAGACAATTGTCTACACGCCGAGTAGACAATTCTGGTACCAGATGTACATAAAAAAACCCGCAGAACAAAGGGGCCGGAAAGGAGCCTAAGAGGCCTTTCAGAAATCTGGACAACCGAGACATGAACGGGACATCAATGAGACAAAGGAGACATTGTTTTTTCAAAAACAGAAGGGCCAGATAATGGGGTTGTATCTATTGTCAGCCGGTTTCTGGTTGGCAAACACCTGTCCCGGAATCGACAACCAAAACGACAACCGAATCGACAACCCGCTCACACCATCACGTACCGCGTTCACAAGAGAAAGACTAGAGAGTTGTAGAATATCGATGAGGAAATGAGCAAATATATTTTCTTTGCATGAAAAGTAATTTCAAAACCCTTATGTTAACCATTATGACATTCAGATAAACAAGCAACTAGTCCAAAACAAACCAACATTTTGATGAAATGATAATCAAATGAAATTTAAACCTATTTCAGGAAAATATGTCACTTCAGGACCGTTCACGGGGATATGAGTTCTCAGAGTTTGAAAAGGAACTCATCTTTCGGAGAGAGAATACCGGCCTTGTTCACTATATATCCAAAGATGGAAAATTATTTTCCCTGAATCCCTCGTTGTTTTTCGAACCTATGAAAAATGAACATTTTTTTGCTGAATCCTGCGATCCACCCCCGAATAATACCTTTGTCGAAGTTGAAGTATCCTCAGCCGACCCTACGTATACCCAGACCCAGGATGGTTTCCGCAAAGATATACTTAAGAAAATATGTGGATGGAAGCCTTTCGACCCAAGTCATATTGCACAACGGCAAAAATTAATCGCACATGATCAGATTATTCAGTTCTTCTCGAATCCTTTTCGAGGTCACAACGAGGTAACTGAAAGAATATCAACGTGTGCAGCACTGTATGCCTTCTCCTCTCCACCGGTAACAGATACCCCAGGTGGAGTCAATGCTGCAATTCTTTCAAAGAAAACACAATGGGAAGCATTTAAAAGACCAATGAATATTATTCCGCGGGAGTTTTTCCAACCTGACTCAAAATATTTTTACTGTATATCTGCGAAAGAAAAATTACTCCCTCAGAATAAGAGTGAAGAAATCAATCTTGCATTTCTGAATCCGGAAAAACTGATGGCTGATATTCCTATCGTGATAGAAGATATTTCAATAAACAGGAATTTCGGCGTTCAGAAAGACGAAATTGAGGATAACCGGAAATTCATCACCGCTTATCTGATTGATTCATTGATGATCAAACCAAATCCGATGAATACTGTAGTTAAACAGGTAACTGATGCGGTGTATGAAATCCGTGATGAATACCTGAGATCGGGAATTTCTTCTTATCGCCAGAATCTGGGAGATGCAATCCCAAAACTTTCTGCATCAATTGCCCGTCTTCATCTGGATGCTGAAGTAAAGCCCGATTATGTGAAAAAAGTTATTGATGTATGGAAGGAGATGCACCGGAGAGTAAGATACAGGATGGGCGATTCCTTATCGATTGCAAAATATTATGAGTTTTCAGATAACTCACGCAAACTGTATACTGAATTGCATGATATTCACGGAAAAGAATATCCAATTCCGATGCAGGAAGTCATCAAGATTACCTCTCTCAAGAATGATACGGATTTTAATCACGCTGTTAATGAACTGGTGGAACGTGGATTTGCAATACGAGACCGAAGAGGAATAACACTTCTGGAAAAATGGGGACAGTGAAAAATGAAAAAACCTGAAATAATGGGAATATTCATCGTACTGCTCATTGCGGTCGTGATGATCGCAGCATGTACACAGGTACCGGAACCCGGTCCTGACAACATCGTGATCAAGTACAAATCCTACGGTGGATTCGTCATGCCGACGTACGCCATACAGGAACTGGTGGTGACAAAGGACACATCAATCCTGACCGTCTATTCAGCGGACGGTACTATCACCGAGCGATTCGAAAAGAACCTGACCCCGGAACAGTTCAACGGGATCGTGAAGGTGTTCACAGACAACAACTTCGCCTCCTACGGGGACCGGTATGATGAAGGCCAGAACCACGTGACCGACGTTGGCTTCACGGATATAACATTCGCAGCGAACGGGAAGACAAAGACCGTAACAACCTACAACGTCAACGACTACATGCCATCAGGCCTGGTAAAAATACGGGAGAAGCTCCAGGAGACGGTCGAATATACAAGGGCGCTTGACGGGAGCCAGATAAAAGCGCTCGCAGAGTCCTGGATACGGGAAGCGCCGACCTACAGTTATGACGGATCAGGCCTTGTCCTGATCGATTACGTCCAGTTGGAGTCATTCCCTGTCCGTCACGTACTCACCTACAATTTCACGAGCAGCCACGCAGGTTATGGCGACCGGTCAGGAAAGGTGACTGCCCCGGTAATCACTAACCATACGATAAAGATCACGATAGTTGACGGCAACGTGGAATCAGCGGTAATAGATGGGAAATGGGACGAGATGGGCCAGTTCATGATCGGCTCCGAACTGGCCTTCTCCTACCAGCCAAAGATGTGCGAGAAGACGCCGTGGCAGGTCTGGGAAGAGAACTCCGGAAGAGTATACATCCGGGCGCCGACCGATGAGGAAATAATAAAGAGACTACTACATATCCGTCTACAGCACCGAGGTCAGGAACGTAAAGAAGATCCAGCTCGGCATGTGACGTGCCAGGCCTGTGATGTCTGCCCTGAGACCTACCGTTTCGGGCTCACCGCGAACGCGAGCGAGATGCAGCCATTGCTCGATGAAGGCTGGACGAGGTTTACCGTAATTCCTCCTGCACCATCGGTCGCTCCCCCCCCCGTGAAGGTACCTCTCCCTGGTACTGCCCAAAACTCTGAAAGACAGGTGACGGTATATTCAGCGCTGAAAGGGATTGCGTACAAATACGGGGGTCCTGCGGTCATGAATGTTGAATATGCAAAGACCGGATATACGTTTGTCTTTGTCAGTACCAGTGTGAAAAATATCGGCCCCGACACAATAACGGTAACAGGCGGGGATTTCAGTATCAGGGATGCTGAAGGCAACAGATTTGACCCCATAATTCATAAGGGAACCAGTAATTCCAGCGGGAGTTATCTGACGGACCTCGACAAAAATCAAAGTATAAGCGAGTCAATCGATTTTGAGGTTCCCTTACCAGCAAAAAATTTAGCGGTATATTATGATTTTGGGAACGTCTCCCCAAGCATCAGACTTGCCTACTGGAACATTGATTAATTTTTTGGAGTATCTCATTACATGGACGGACCGGCGTTTCCGGTCCCACAAATTTTTTATCCGGTTGCAACCAGGCCACCCCGTATTTCAGGAGCGTCCGGTACCCGATAATCTCCCGCGGAGCATAGTGAAAAATGTGAGATAGGGAGAAAAAATACGCTGGATCCCCAGGATCCAACCTGGGCGTCCGTCACGTACAACCTCACCGGAAAGCGAACGGGTCTTTAGCACTTCGCTTCGCACTCAAATGCTTTGACAGGATCATTGGTAGTCTGGTTTTCACATGTTTCAACGCAGGACTTGCAGGTATCAAACGGGATTGTCGTCACGAGTCGGCACGTGCCACCACTGGTCTCACAGTGGGCGAACTGGCGGCATTTGTCGCCGAGCCGATATTCCATGGTACAGACTTCCGGGGCATTTGCCCCGCAAGCGAGGTCGAGGCCATGGCAGCTCGTAATCCCGCAGTTTTTCGTATCGGGAGAACCGGGACTTGGAGTTGGAACCGGTGTCACGGTTACATTCCCTCCCGGAGAATTCGAAATGCAGCCGACGATCAATGCGGCGAGTACCAGCAAAGTGCAGGCCGCGGTCAGAAGAAAAGGGATTTTCATTCATTCACGCTCTGTTCCTTCGCAAGAAATTGTGTTAGGAAATATTTATTGATTTATTTGACCGCGAGAAAAATTGAAGGTATCACAAAAGGGATACCAGGATAGAGCGACACCTTGGTTATAACCCTGATATATTCCTGGAATTGTGGTGGGTTATAACCTTACCCAGGTGAATGGTTTTGTCCAATTAATGCCGGCGAAATCAGGATGGGACTCCGGGATGAATTCATACAGCATTCAATGAAGAAAAAAATATTTTAGTTTTGCCAGTATTGCTCAGGTCTGGCAGGTCTCGTAAAAGATGACACGTGAAAAAACCGTTGTTGGATCATTTCATAAAAAATGACCTTTAGTGAACTTTCCGGAAATGCGGGTCAACCGGGATTTCCCTAAAAAAATTGTTGGGAAACCATTTTCCGGGTGGATAAAAAAAATTTCCCCCTTCTTATAAAAACTGATGAGCAGGGGACCATCCCCCGGCATCAAGGTGTCCGCTACTTCATACGTTCTGCACCGGGACAAAATTGTTCCCGACGTCAATCACAAGGGTCCGGGGCATCTCGATCCCGAGTGCCTCTTTGAGGACTTCTTCGACGGTTTCGACCGGAACGAACGTCAGTTCGCCCCGGACATCTTCAGGAACATCCTCGAGGTCCCGTTCATTCTCCTTTGGCAGGATTACTTTCCGTATCCCCGCCCGGTGTGCGGCAAGGATCTTCTCCTTGATCCCCCCGACCGGCATAACCGCCCCGCTCAGGGTGATCTCCCCGGTCATGGCAAGGAGCGGGTCGACCGTCTTTCCGGTGATCAGCGATGCGAGTGACGTGAAGAGGGTCACACCCGCGGATGGTCCGTCCTTGGGAGTTGCTCCTGACGGGACGTGGATGTGGATATCGCTCGTGGTGAAGTTGAAGCTGTTCTCTGTCCGGGCGAGCCGCGAGCGGATGAGGGAGAGCGAGATCGTCGCCGACTCCTTCATCACGTCCCCGAGCTGGCCGGTGAGGGTGAGTTTCCCTTTGCCGGGCATGAACGTGCATTCGATGAAGAGGATCTCCCCTCCGACCGGTGTCCACGCGAGGCCGGTGATGACGCCGGGGACCGGTTCCTTCCGGGCCATCTCGTGCCGGACCGGCTCCTTGCCCAGTATCCCGGCAACGTTTGCCGTCGTCACGCTGAACGGGAGCTCGGCTTTGCCGGAGACAATCTTCTCCGAGACGTGCCGGGCGGCTTTCGCGAGCTGCTTCTTTAACCAGCGTACACCGGCCTCACGGGTGTAGGTATCGATGATAACCTTCAGGGCTTCGTCATCGAACCGGAGCTTGTCTTCGTCGAGCCCGTGCTCTTTCAAGACTTCGGGGATGAGGTGGTCTTTTGCTATCGCAAACTTCTCATTCTTGGTGTAGCCCGAGATCTCGATGAGCTCCATCCGGTCGAGGAGCGGCGGAGGGATCGTAGCGAGCGAGTTTGCCGTCGCGATGAACAGGACATCCGAGAGGTCATAGGGGACTTCGAGGTAGTGGTCGCTGAAGCTGTTGTTCTGCTCCGGGTCGAGGACTTCGAGCAGTGCGCTTGCCGGATCCCCGTTGTACGAAGAGGCCATCTTGTCGACTTCGTCGAGGATGAAGACCGGGTTCCTTGTGCCGGCCTTCTTGATGCTCTGGATGATCCTCCCGGGCAGGGCCCCGACGTATGTCCTCCGGTGCCCGCGGATCTCGGCTTCGTCACGGACGCCGCCGAGGCTGATCCGGACATATTTCCTGTCCAGCGCTTCCGCGATGCTCTTTCCGAGGCTCGTCTTACCGGTGCCGGGCGGTCCTGAAAAGAGGAGGATAGAGCCCTGCTTCTCGCTCTTCAGTTTCATGACTGCGAGGTGCTGGATAACCCGTTCCTTGACTTTCTCAAGACCGTTGTGGTGGCTTTCGAGAACTTTTCGCGCAACCTCGATATCGATGCTCTTCTTCTCTTCTGTCTCCCACGGGAGGTCGAGGATGAGGTCAAGATAGTTCCGGATAACGGAGCCTTCGTGGTTGTGCGGGCCACCGGTCTCCAGTTTCCGTGCCTCCGTAAGCGCCTTCTTCCGGACATCGTCGGGCATCTTCTTTGCCTCGATCTTTTCCCGGTAACTGTCGTCGCCGGTACCGCCTTCGCTCTCGTTCAGCTCGTCCTGGATCAGCTTCAGCTGCTCCCGCAGGATTGCCTCCCGGTTCGACTTACCAACCTTGTCGGAGACTTTCTTAGCCATCTCCATCCGGATGCTGATGTTCTCGCGTACCCGGATGAGGAGTTCGAGGAACGTGATGTAACGCTGGCGGACCGAGACGATTTCCAGGAGTGCCTGTTTCTCCGCAAGGGGGACCGGCAGGAACGGCATGACGAAACCCATGATCTGGTCAGCCGAGTCCATCTGGTCGATCGGCTTGGTGAACTGCTCCGAGCCGGAGAACCGGCTGCTGGTCTCGTGGATGGTGAGTTTTATATCCGCGATGATCCGGTCCTTAAGCTCGGGCTCGATGTCAAGGACGTCGGGGACCGGCTCGAACGTAGCGTAGAACTGGCCGTCTTTTTCTGTCACGATGGTTGCCCGTACCCTTTTCACGACCTGTACGCAGACGAGGTACCCCTCATCCGAGGGTTCGACCCGGGGGATCCGGAACAGGTTTCCCGTCCGGTACATCGATTCGGTCGTCACTTCAGAGGAGCGTGTGCCGCTTTTCACGGTCAGGCCAACAGCCCGTGCTGCCCCGCCGTTTTTCAGGGTCGCGAGCAGCAGTTCTCCGGTTGCCTTGTCGACATTGAATTTTGTCCGGCTTTCCGGGTAGAGCACAATCTCGAAGAGCGGTATGACAACCGTCTCGTGATAAATTTCAGTTTGTGGTGTTTGCATAATGGTTCTCTGGGTATTGTACAGTTCAGTTTCAGGTCGTTCCGGAAATGTTTACCGGACTTTTTCCAGCAGCCCGATGAGGAGTTCCTGATCGGGTTCTTTGAGTGACTCCATCATCAGCAGCATCATCCTGCGCAGGGCAAGATGGTCGGCCTGCGCAATCTTCCGGCCTTTTTCGGTAAGCCGTATATAGATGATCCTGCCGTCATCAGGAGAAGGTTCGCGGTAGACACATTCCATCCGGACAAACTTGTTGACCATCTCGGTGATGGTGGGTTTTGAGTTCCGGGTGAGCTCCGCGAGCCTGCTGAATGTTACATCGCCCTGTTCATCGATGGTTTTCAGGTACGCGATCTGCTTGACCGTTATATCCGACAACCCGCATTCGGAGAAGATGGTGCAGGAGCACTGGTTCCTGAGCCTCAGCAGGTTTTCCAGGACTTCGAACAGCTCCTCTTCCCGATCTCTCATACGTTGTCTCCGGTTAGTTAGGTTTTGCCTAATTATAAAGGAGTTGGTTGGGGTAATGGGGGGTAGGAGCCGGTCGCGGCGATAGTGTCGAAGGTATTGTCCATCGCTGGGACGCTTTCTCGCAGAGTTTCATAATGTCGCCTTTTGGGTAGTTTGGCTGTATGGATTCCTTCGGGTCGGCCGGCGGAGAGAAAGAGTTCCGGGATGAATACATAATGTATTCAGCTGAGTAACAATTGTATTCATTTTCCCGGCCAGAGCCCATGAGCCGGATGCCGGCTGCAAAAAGAGTTGAGGAATTGCAGCCTCATTCGGCACGGACTGCAACAAATGTGGCAGATGAATGGGATTTTGGTACCTGTATCCCATCTTCGAGAAGTCCACGGATATGCATCTCGATTGCTTCATGCATCCGTTCTTCCGTTTCCTCCCGGGTCTTACCGGTTGCAACGCATCCGGGGAGATCCGGTGAATATGCCGAGTAATTCTTCCCTGCTTTTTCTATGACTATCAGGAACCTGTGCATGATATGATCATTCCTTTAATTGCGCTTGTTTAAAGATGCTGTTGATTGTCCCGGGTGCAAGTTCATCTGCCAGA
>CAWFHC010000007.1:0-32382 GCA_963815395.1 uncultured Methanoregulaceae archaeon | reverse complement strand
TTCCCGGGTATCCAGGAATTACCCCGGAAGAAGGGGCACGTACCTCCGTCTGCCTTGCAACCTCTCAAGAGGTTAAAGGAGTGTCGGGGCACTATTTTGACAGCCAAAAACAGGTCCGATCATCAGACCTCACATACAATCGTTCAGTGCAAGATCGGCTCTGGAAGATCGCAGAGGATCTGACACACGTGGATCCGGCCCTGATTGATCAACGGTAGATAATCATTCACTACTAAAAAAAAAATATTATAAAGAACACGATCTGGAAACAGTTGATTGGAGTGCGATGAATAGTCCGGTTAAAATTATCCGTGCAACTACGTGAACGGAATCAAATAGTCCCTGAGTATATCCGGATTTTCCGCCGAAAAAAAGCAGAATTACCCGACATTAATTTTTCTTAAGTAATCGCTTTCCTGATATCCCGGATCAACGGGCTTTTTCAGGATTTAGCAGAAAAGGGAATTTACGGTGCGATTCCATCCTCACGCACTCGCAGGGTGAGGTCCACAGCGGCACGCTGTCCGGCAACTTCAACCGTATAGTTGCCATTTTCACGTACCACTATCTGCTTCCTGATATCCTGAGAATAGGACCTTCCAAACCCATCCTCTTCAACGATCTCCCCGGTGTCCTTATTCCTGACAATGACCCGGAACCACGCATTTTCAGATGTACGATTTATCGTCATAGTGTCCTTATGCACCGTTGCCATCTCTTTATACTCAACATATTTTATATCCAGAATTTGTTGCGGGTAAAATGTATAATCGATGACGAGTGGCGCCCTGACAAGTTTCATGGAAACGGAAGGCAGAACCTGCGACAGATTCTGGTTTGTCAGGGAATATACCGTGACAAAATTACTGAAATCCCGTTCAGGGATTCTTGGCTGAAGATCGGGGCGGACTTCAATTTCCGGCTGTTCAACCGTCTCTATTGTAAGGTATGATGCAATTTTTTTTGCTGCTGAGGGAGGATCCGTCGTGGTCA
Source organism: uncultured Methanoregulaceae archaeon (assembly GCA_963815395.1). Lineage (GTDB taxonomy): Archaea > Halobacteriota > Methanomicrobia > Methanomicrobiales > Methanospirillaceae > Methanoregula. Next base: position 31,389 of record CAWFHC010000007.1, on the reverse strand, counting down.
CCGCAAGGGGAGGATCATCAAGTGCTGCCCCACGGTTATTCGCTATGGGCTGCAGGGTCAGGCCAGGGCTCGGAACTGGATTTGGCGCATTCACACTAAACCGATCCGGACCACTCCCCGCCGAAATTATTTGTGGCACAACAGTAATCTCACCGCTGTTTATTTTCGGGGAATATTGTCCGTTATTTGAGGAGATGATACCCCATAAAAACATGGTATTAACTATGAGAAATAAAAAAATTATACCAAAGATGAGATTTAATGAGTCATCATCCATAAATGAGAATAACAATGCATATTCAAAAACATTCGTATTGTACTCAAATTTTGAAATGAATTTAGTCCGGAATGTTTTAAAAAATGAGTGAAATAATTACTGGACTGTAATCTCTTTTTTTCCGGCCCAGAGCCCATGAAGGTTACAATACTCTACAGCATGAAGAACGCCGCCTTTTTGCAATTTCACTTTGATAACAACCTCCGGCTGTGAAGTCACCGGTGTTAATGAGACTTTTGCAAGAACAACAGGGTTGAAAGCCCGCCCTTCCTCTTCCAGCGTTACCATAATCCAGCGTATTGAATGCTCGACCGTGTTGGGATGAGGGCCGACAGTAACTCTGAGATCAAAGGCTTCATCCGGCTTTACTTTGGCCGGAGCATCAATCTTTGGCGTATGACTTTCCCGTTTGCCGAGTGCTTCCCCGGCAGCGGCATCATAGGTGTAAATCAGGTTTCCGAATATATGTTCAGCCATCCTTAAGACCTCTAAAAAATTATTTTTTGGTTTTTCTTGTTTTACCGATGATCCCCTGTTTAACTTCCTTCGAGGACTGCGGCAGGATTGTTGCGCACCATTTTGCAACATTGTTAGGATCCTCATTCCTCTATATAAAAATTCTCACAGAGGGCATCTTAAGGGGGGGCATTTTGCAGCCATCGATTTTTGCGACTCCCGTCTCTGGAAGTGGCGGCAGAATATCGTGATATAGTTAAACCCTTTAGAACGGGTTAAGATGATCAAGCCCTCCCGGGAGGACAATTACCGATGGTAAAGGACATGCAAGTGCTTTTCCGCAGAAACCCTCGATATAGTGGGCGTATTTTCTCATGGTTCTGTCGAGATCTGATCTGTTGTTCCAGCGTGTTCCTAATGTCGGGTCATCAATGAATTAACGGTACCTGACAATCTCCAGCCGGATTGGCTGCCGGATCAGAACCTTTTCGATCCGGTAAAAAAAACAGTAAAAGCCGGATTTATGGATCCGAACGAAAGGGTATTATCCGGGCCCTTTATTTTCCCCTTGTTTTAGTTCAGGGATTATGAAAAAAATGATAATCTTGTCTTTTGGTAACTTCCCGTGAGTTTTTTTTACCAAAGACTGAATATTCAACCATTTCTCTCTATTTTATATGTTTTTAATTATATATGCCAACTGTTAAATATGTCAGCACACTCATTCTTTCGCAAAGGTGGTACTCCCAATGATCCCGACACTTCTGGCATCGGGTATTATTCTGTATGGAATTATTCAGCTCACAGCCGCAATTATTGCTGTAGTTCTTGCCGTTAAATGGAATAAATACGAATTTCTGCCAGGATTGTTCTTCATTCTCCTATATACCATTATTGAAGTGATCGATCTGTTCTTTTTTACCGTTGTCAACACCCTGTTCATCGATGTCGCTCAGTTCGGTTTTATCCTGATTGCAATTATATTCTTTATTATCGGGATGCACCCGTTGTGGTCCCAGAAACTATTGTCAGGAAAAAAGGAATGTCATGATGAGAATAAATCTTCCCATGAATCTGTTCTTTCTCTTGTTAAAAAAATCTGATTACCCCGCAAAGTATGGCAGGTTTGGTAAAAGGTTCCCACGCGAACCTTACAAATCTCTCGTACCAACAGCCTTAAAAAACGTATAACAGAACGTCCCGTCCTGTTCTGTAGTCCGGTACAGGTCCCTGATCCCCTTCTCCCAGGTCTCACTATCCACTAGACGCCGGTCGATTGCCAGTTCCCGCACTCCCTCAACCATTGCAATGAATATATTCTTGACCCCCTCAACAAACTCCGGGCGGCTCTCGTCTGCATAGACGATCCGGGGCGAGACTGAGATTTCTGTGAACCCCGCATCCCTCATCAGGTGCCAGAGTTCCCTCCCGATGAGAGCATTTCCTCCCATCTCCCGCTGGAGGTAAACAAGGCAGTCGATAACGTTGTGAGCTTCCCTGCTGTCCGGGAATAATAACGCCGAACCATGGTCTCCTTCAATGATCGTTATGGTCCCTCCCGGCCGAAGGATCTCCTTCATGCCTTTGAGGGTGAGGAGCGGATCAGGCAGGTGCTCAAGCAGGAAGCACACGAATATATGGTCGAAAGTTTCAGGTCCGAAAGGTAAATGGCAGACATCGGCCTGACGAAACGTGACGTTTGTGATCCCCTCTTCAGAAACGCGAAGTTTTGCCCTGATGAGCGATTCCGGGGAGATATCGATGGAAACAAATTCTGCCCCGGGACTGTTTCTGGCAAGTATTATGGTCTGGGCGCCAACACCGCATGCAGCTTCCAGCACCCTGCTTCCCTGCGGATAGCGTGTGCCCTGATGAAGCAGTTCGGCCAGTTTCGATGCCTGGTAGTTCAGCCGTTCTGCTTCGCGGTCCGAGCGACCATGCACGTAGGGTTCGTAATTTGTTGACATGGATAAAATAAATGAATCAGGGTTTTTGAGTAATGTTCGGCTAAAAATGAGATATGTTTTTCTTTTGTTATCCCCAACCGTTCAGTTCCATGGTGGCATCGCCGGAGACCATCTTGACAAAGCCCGGAACCCCCGGAGCAGTCCAGAACGTGGCAGTTATTCCCTGGTAGGTGGATGTGTATTTCGAGGCAGCCGGGTAGGTGCCTGCCGGTACGGACACCGGCTCGATTCCGACAAAGGTGAACTGAACATCTGATTTGATATCATTGGGATTCTGCTGGGCGGGTCCGCCTGCTGAACCGCAGGCAATTTCAGTTGGCATTCCCTGAACCTGCCCACCTTCAAATCTCATGATGCAGGTACCCTTGACTTTATCAATTTTCATGAAAACTGTCATGCCCCCCGAGGACATTTTATACTCGATCCAGTTATACGATGCAGGACTGGAACCGAAAATGGCTGCCCCCCCGACGACCGATCCGGCTGCCGGTGCTGACGTTGTTCCTGACGGAGCAACCGTCGTTGTTGTGGCTGCCGCTGTTGTGGCTTTTGTGGTTGTCACCGTAGTTGCAGGTACCGTCGGACTGGTGCTCGAACATCCTGCAATTGCAACAGCAATTACAACCAGCATGATTGCAATAATACTGATCCGTGATATTTTCAAAACTACTCCCTCCAGATAGATGTACATGCCTGACAACGGTATCCCTCACAGAAGGATATCAGATGTCGGGATTAATCTGGTAGTTTATCTACGATTATATTAAAGAATTTCGAAGAAACCTTATACCGGGGATTTTTTCGTTTTTTTATTTTTTCGGTTTCCTTAAAAGAAAATGCAGTATTTCCGTTTGATACTATAAGAAAAAAATACGGGATGGGACATCCATCCATCCCATGAACGAACTTGCACCCTCTTCCTTTATCTTCCTCCTTCACCATAACCAGAATAATGATAAGCGATTCAACGGTAGACCTTCTTACCCTCATCAAATCCCATACTCCCGACCCGAAAAAGCCAATCTCCCTGGTACGGCAGGATTATTCTGCATTCTACGAGACCATGCAGGACGACCGGGGAGACTACATGATAACCGAACGTGTGGAGATCTCCAAGGGCGTGTATGGCTACTGGATCAGTATTCCGGAAGCAGTAATGGGTCACACGATTCTTTTTTTCCATGGTGGTGATTTCACGGTTGGCTCGACAAAAGACCATCTGGGATTGTGCATACGGATTGCCCGTGCCGCCCGGGCACAGGTTTTTTCTGTCGATTACCGGCTGGCACCGGAAAATGTTTTTCCCGCAGCAGTTGAAGATGCGATAGATGCGTACCGCTACCTGGTCAGCCATGGTACCATGCCGCACCGGATTATTCCGGTGGGTATCTCAGCAGGAGGGACGCTTGTACTTGACCTTCTGATATCCGCACGTGATCGGGGACTGCCCCTTCCTCCCACCGGGATCTGCATGTCACCTGTCGTGGACATGCTTTTTACCGGTGACTCGGTGAAAAAGAACATGGATAATGACTGGCTCACCCCGGAAAGACTTGATGCAGCCCGAACGGTGTACCTTGCAGGGCATGACCCGAAGGATTCCCGGGTCTCCCCGGTCTTCGCACATCTCAACGGTCTCCCGAGGCTCTATATTCAGGCCGGTACGCATGAATTGTTGTTATCCGATATTGCCACGTTCGTTGAAAAGGCACGCTGGGCAGGAGTCCCTGTACAGTTCGAACTCTGGGAGGGGATGTTCCACTGCTGGCAGGTGTTTGCCCAGGAGGTACCTGAAGGTCAGCAGGCAATCGGCAATATCGGGGCATATGCGCAGGACACGCTGAACCGGTAACGGTGAAAAGTACCAGCGATACTTCTATCATTTTTTATGCAGACCTTCTTTTCGTGAATCCGATGATCAGCAGAATCATTCCTCTCCTGTGTGTTATCGCGCTTCTGCCACTGGTCACACCGGCAGCGGCGACACTGGCTCTCACCGATGCGGTCTATATTCCCGACCCGCCATTCAGGATCGGTACTCCGCAGCACGTAACCGTGACGTACTTCATCGGCCCTTCCGGTGCTACCACGTTCGTCCCGGGTCACCAGCTCCAGATGCAGACCGGGCTTATGAATGCACAGTGGAATATCCAGATCCGTGTCGATGGCCTGAATAACGCACAGCAGAGCGCTTCGGGCTCCGCAGCATTCGTGAACGGAGCACTCCTTTCCTTCTCTACAAACAATGATGTCACCCTGGAAGTCACCATTGACGGTGTTATGTCGCAGGTTCCGGGGAGTCAAGTCATCGTGCTGGAGGTAAAAGAGATCGATAATACCGGTAACGTGGTTCCGGGAAGCATAATCACCCTCACCCAGCCTGTGGCAGGAAAACCCGCAATCCCCCGGCAGACTGTGTTTCCTGCACCTTCTTCTACCCGGGTTCCCACATCACCAACAACATCCTCAGGATTTCCGGCCATTTTGGGGATTTTCGCGATCGGTTTCGAGGTAATTATTCTATTCAGGGGCAGGTAACTGCACTGGCGAGATCTTCCATTTCTCTTTTGATTCCCGGTTCCGACTCAAAACTTTCCTTCGTTTGGATAAAACGCTGGAAATGAGATTGATAAATGGCGGGATAGTATCGGATTGCGTGGTATGATTTTTTTACCTGGATCTTATCTGAAACAAGCACAACCGTCGATCCTGCCGGATGCTTCAACCATCTCTGGTACCGGTTTCCGTGCCAAAAGGAAAGATCAGGAAGGAAAGTCTATTCTGGCTGTTAGAGAAACCGGCCAGGAGCCAGATCAAGTCACACCCCCATTAGGAAAAGGTCCCTTTGCAAAAAAACCTCCTCAGGATCTCTTCGAGGCATGGCGGGTAAAATTGCTTTTTGGATTTTTTACATCGATCCGCCGCGGGGGCGCCCTGTTTTGGGGCGGAAGCATTCATCAGACCAGATGCATCGGGTGACAATTCCCTTATCACACCTGTACAAAACGATAGTATAAGAATTGAAAAAACCCGAATGTTCAACCGGGGCTTACTCGTTAGCTTCGGCTCTCCTGAAATGCAATAACTCCTCACAAAGTACTATTGATTTATCCCCCCGAATCAGAAGCGGTGAGATGGGACAGGCACGAAACAGCCTCATTTTACAGGTACTTTTTGTCTCAAACCCGGATTAAAAGAATTCCCTGAGACTTTTTTTTCGCAGCTATCCATACCTTTACACTCCCCGACTTCCTACGCCTTATATGGAAACTGAGTCAGCCTGGAAAGCGCTTCCCGGGAAAACTCCTGCGGAGAAACTTGGATCTCTCGGTGTAACGCGTGAGGGGACGCTCGATATCCGCCTGCTGGATGAGATCAGCCGCACGTATGGCATCGAGGTCTTCTTATTTTTTGAAGAAGATCTCGCACGTACCCGTACCCTCGAATCCGTTCTGGAGGAGTATGATATATTCCCGGAATACGGGCGCCCCTACATCACTATCGAAAGTTTCCTCCGGTTTACCCGTGAGAACGACCCGTCGTTTGAGCAGACAATGCGGGAGCTGCCGCTTATGATTGAGGTCGTGACTATTGGTGAACGGCAGTCACCCGGGCCCGGAACACCTGTTCGTTACATCTCCGGGCTGATGCCGTTTCTGGATGAACTGGATGTCAATGCGGATCCGGTATCGTGAGTAAGGGTATCTTTTAATCAATCCCTTGTACACCTCTCATTTTTTAGTATCAGCAAAACGAATGCTGAACAGTACGATCATTATGGACCAGCAATCCCCAAATTCCCCTCTTAAGCGGGAACTCGGCCTCCTTGAAGTAACGCTGTCAGGTGTTGGGATTATCCTCGGGGCCGGCATCTATGTTCTCATCGGGCAGGCAGCCGGACTGGCAGGCAATGCTATCTGGCTCGCGTTCTGTCTTTCCGCGATAATGGCACTGCTTACCGGATTGAGCTATGCAGAGCTTTCTTCCATGTTCCCAAAAGCCGGGGCAGAGTATGATTATGTCACAAATGCGTTTAATTCACGGCTTGCATTTGTCATCGGCTGGCTGGTTTTCCTTTCGGGAGTCCTTGCGGCAGCCACGGTTGCACTCGGTTTTGCAGGATATTTCACCGCGCTGACCGGCATCCCCATGCTCATTTCCGCACTTGTCCTTCTTGCCCTGCTCACTGTACTTCTTGCATATGGTGTAAAGGAGACTGCCCGGGTTGCAGCTATCGCAACACTCATTGAGGTTTCTGGACTGGTCATTATCATTGCTATAGGTTTGCCCCATCTTGGCAGTGTTAACTACTGGGAGATGCCTCAGGGTTATTTCGGGCTCTTTGCAGCATCTGCCCTGATCTTTTTTGCTTACCAGGGATTCGAATCCATGGTCAAATTCTCTGAAGAAACAAAAAAACCCGAAACCACAATCCCAAAAGCGCTTATCCTTGCTCTTATCATAAGCGCAGTCCTCTATATTCTGGTTGCACTTTCGGTAGTATCAGTCCTGGGATGGCAGCAGCTGGCGGGCTCTCAGGCCCCGTTTTCTGATGTTGTAGCCGGCACCCTCGGCCCGGATGCCGCGGTTGTCATTGCAGTCGTAGCCCTTTTTGCCACGGCGAATACCGCGCTGATGTCCATGTATGCATCGTCCCGGATTCTCTATGGTATGGCCGGATCGTCCTCCTTAACGGCCGGATTTGCGTGGGTCCACCCGGCCCGGCGAACCCCGTGGATAGCCATTGGTATCTGTGGAGTCCTGTCAGGATTGCTTATATTTGCCGGTGATATTGCATTTATTGCAAATGTGACCAACTTCACGCTTTTTATAACGTTTATCGTGATCAATGCCGCGGTCATTGTCCTGCGATATCACTCCCCCCTTACCCCACGCCCTTTTCGCATTCCCGGCGCTATCGGCAGATTACCACTGGTTCCGGTCGCAGGAATTGTTTTCTGTATTTTCCTGCTTGCCGTGCAGGATATAGCGGTGCTTACCCTCGGTCTGGTGCTCATGGCAACCGGTGTTGTGCTTATGGTCATCACAGGACATTTTGTTCCGAAAAGTACCTGAACCGCAAAAGTGCGGACTTTCCTCAAAAAGGAAAACTTCCAAATATGTTCACCGGAAGACTAAGATGATACCTTTTCTTTGAAAATGAGCGGACTTCTTTCATGGCAAAAAAATCCCGAACCTATATCTGGCAGTTTGTCATAGGACTCGGTTTTCTTTCCGGGCTCTGGACCGCGATCGGTATCGATCCACAGGTAGTTATTCTCGATGTACTCGGGAATGCAGTTGACACGGTATACTCAGATCCTGCAATACGGTCTCTTTTTCTCATCCTGCCTGCCATCCTCCTCCTCCTGTCTGTCTTCGGGGCATATACCCGGGGAAGACTCCTCGGGCTTATTTCGGTCATCGTTGCGTATCTCGCAGGACTGTCCATTCTGGTATCGACCATGACTGCACTGGTCCTTCTTGGTATTGCCATCATTATCGGGTATCTCGCCCCCAATCGCAGACTGATAAAAAAAATGACAGGTACCTGACTCTTTCCGTAATATTTCAGGTATCCTCATACCTTATGATTATGTACCTGCACATGGTGTGAAAAAAAGGGTTTCATATTTTTTTACCGGCAAAAGACCTGCGTGGAAAAATCCGGGATTAGCATGCTTCATTTGAAAAGGTATAAAAAAAGTCTTTGGATTTGTTTTTCGCCGTGTACATCTCGTCAATCGTTAACGATCAGGATGCCGAAGATGACCATCATCAGGCCGAAGAGTACCAAAACAATGCCGACAAGTCCTTTTACTGCCGCGATTACTTCCGGAAGGAAGGCCCAGATTGCATAGCCCCCCAGGGCAAGTAAAATCAGGCCTACGATCAATGCAATAATTCCCATTTTATCCATTTTAGTTTCCTCAATCTCTCTTGTTTTGTGAATCTGTCCTTATAAGTGTATTGAATGAATCAGCGGGATGTTCTGCCTGCAAGATGGTTCGTTAACGTTTTCCATGGGTAGGGAAGGACAATCATGAGCAGCATCGCTGCGATGATCGGGAGAGGTATCGTCCCCAGAGCTGCGGCGAGAGAGTAACGGTCAGCGATCACACCATTGATCGCTACCCCCAGGCCTCCAAACCCGATTGCAAGCCCCAGCATCATACCGGATGCAAGCCCGATATTCTGGGGCAGGAGTTCATGTGACATGGCAACTGCAACGGCAAATGTTGACCAGAGAAAGAACCCGAAGAGAAGGATTGCAATCATTGCAATGATGCCGGTGCTCGCCATGAACAGGTAAAAGAAAGGAATTGCTCCTGCAAGGCCAAAGATCATGAACTCTTTTCTTCCGATCCGGTCAGAAATATGGCCCCCTATAACCTGCCCGCCAACGCCGGCAAGGAGCATAAGGGTCATGATGATACCTGCGGTCATAAGATCATACCCCTGGGTCACCAGGTACATCGGCAAAAATGTAATGGCTGCAAAGACAGCCCAGGCCCGGAGAACGGAGGCGGCCATGAGGATTATGAACGGTTTTTTGGATTGCTCCTCCTGTTTTGGTGATTCCGGTCTGGCATGGGACTGACACGCTCCGGCAATCCCGCCCGGGAGCAGGTATCTCAGGGCGACTATCATGAAGAGTGCCGGGAAGATGAGAAACAGGAGCCCGGGGAGTCCCAGCCAGAAGACAAGGACACCTGCCAGCACCGGGCCGATTGCATATCCTAAATTTCCCCCTACCACGAAGTACGATGTGATCCGCCCACGGTTCTCTGGTACACAGAGCCGGTTCACAAGGCTCAGCGCCGTCGGGTGGAAGCAGGCATGTCCCAGTGCTGCGATGATGGCAAAGAGCATAATCAGGTAATAGGACGGGGCAATTCCCATGAGGGCGACAAATACTGCACTCACGAACAGGCTGATACTGATACTCACGGAGAAACCTTTGGAATCCGAGAGCCATCCGACTACCGGCTGGGTGAATGAGGAGGTGACGTTGTAGGCGGTGACAAGCAGCCCTGCGGCGAGGTAGGAATAACCATTGGTTGCAATAAGGAGGGGCAGAATGGCGGGGAGCACCGGCATGTAAATGTCAGTGACGAGATGCGCCGATGCGAGTCCGGTCATGGTATTTTTGACGCTGCGGCTCCGGGTTATTGTTTCCGTATCAGGCGTAGTATCTCAACTCCGATCTCCTTGACATCGTGCGTGTGGAAGGAAAAGGTGCGTTTTATCGGAAATATACCGCCGACTCTTTCATCGATCTCCGCCCGCTCTGCTATGTAGGTTTCTATAAATTGGGCAGAACCCGCATTAAAGATACTGTACGTAACTGGAGCGATGGAAAGGGCCAGATCGATAAACGGACGGTCCGCATGCGCTTTCTGTGCCCCAAAAGGTGGGTTCATGATCACGGTGTCACAGGGCCCGAGAAGAGCGGGGAGTGCTCCATCCCGTACATCGGCAACGATGAATTCAGCATCAGCATCGAGCAGGGCCGCATTCGCATTTGCTCCCTTGACCGCCTGTGGATCGCTATCGACCCCTTTCACACGATCCGCCCCAAGCAGGGCGGCGCCGATTGCGAGTACACCGCTGCCGCAGCCGAGATCGCATACTGTTTTCCCCTCAATATCGCCCTTCATCAGTGCATGGTACAACAACCGGGCAGCAAGGGAAGCAGGTGTCTGGTATTGTTCGAGCGCAGCACGCGGGTGGTAATAACCGGCGATACGCTGGAGTTTCATCTCGAGGTGTCTGAGTTTCATACGATCTCGTCAATCGTATACGTGTCCCATGTACGGGCGCCGCAAAGAATCTCAAATTCCTGGGGTGAAAGAACAGGCACCGGAAAGCGTACCTGATCATCGTACGCAAGCCGGGGACAGGCGGTATTCACGTAACAGGCGAATCCAAGATTCAGCAACTCGTCCGGATGAACCTCCCGCATAGTGACAATCACGGCACCAGGAGAGAGCGATGCAAGCCTGCGGGCAAGATCCATCCTCTGCTGGCCACTTTTAGTGCTGACAATGATACCCACGCTCTTTGCATTTCCGGCTTTCTCCATGACCGCAAAACGACGGCGCATAAGGGTGTCACCGCTCACGACCTGTGCAGAACCGGTGAGTGGATCCAGTGCGATCACGCGTGCATGGGTAGCAAGGGCAATACCGGTAGGGTGAAAGAGTCCTGTACCAACAAAAAGAATCTCCTCTGCCCCCGTCACTTTTGCTGCGGTAAAACTGCACCCGAGCACCTGCCCCCGGTTCGGTGTACGCCCGCCTCCTTCTGCAACACAACAGGTAACCCCCTGAGCCTTCAGGAATAGTTCCATCGCCGGGATCAGATGAACATGCTGGACGGTGGTGACAAGGCCAACCGGTCCCTTTTTGAAGAAGGGGAGAGCATTCTCCAGTACTGCTACATCAAAATCCACTTTATAAGGTTCGAAGATTACCCCTGGCTGTTCATCCACGGGAGAATGCCCGAAATGGACGAGTACATCAGCATGCATAAGCGTATCAAGCGCAAGATCGCAGGCACCATAACAGGGATCGCCGCTCAGGATCACCTCAAATCCGGCATCTTTCAGAGAGGCAGCAACGGTTGCTGACCGCCGCTTCAGCCCCTCGGGAAACTGGAGGGCTACCCGTTTAACTCTCTTCTTTTTCAGGAGTTTAATGAGATCAGAGGTGCCGTTCAACCACATACACCTTGTCTGTCACTTCAATCTTTACCAGTGATTTGTACGGGCGCCCGATATCGGGATCACCACGCTGTACCGCAATACAGACATCCACTACATCAGCCCCGGCAATTTTGAGCGCCTGTAAAAGCGCTCTCATCGTACCGCCGGTACTCACCACATCATCAATGATTACGACCCGGTCGCCATTGTATACCCCGTTGAGGTAAAGCTCCCCTTTTGAATAACCGGTAGTCTGGTGAACGGCTATCTCACCTGGCAATTTGTATGCTCTCTTCCGCATGATGGTCATGGGGATATCGGTCATGGTCGACAGGATAGAACCTATATGAATGCCCATCGCCTCAACAACAACGATCGTATCGACATTGTTCAGATCGAGCATTTTTACCATACCGGCGCACACTTCGCGGAGGAGAGCGGGATCGATGACGGGTACTCCATCGGTGATCGGGTGAATGAAATAATTATACTCTCCCCTCTTTATCATGGGGCAGGTCTCAAGGGATGTTACAAGTCTGTCAAGCATACATTTCACCAATATCTTTTAAGAATGCCTCGATAATGTCCCCGTTAACGTGGGGCATGCAGACGATTCGCAGGTGTCCCTGTCGTGTCCATGATACCTTCCAGGGCTCGGGAACTTCCCTGCAGGCAAATGTCGCCACGTTCACGTCCGGTGTCGTGGCCCGCGGGATGCCAAAGGTTTCCATGCCGGCGATGAGGCGCCTTGTATTCTTCATGCATCCGGCAACAACTGCCTTCATCCCCTCAACACCAAGATAGTCGAGTACGGCAAGGGCTCCGACGACAGGAGCGCCGGGACGGGTACCCCCGAGAGTATATTCCTGTTTTACCGACAGGTACGGCGTATCGATATTGAGCGTATGGAGAATGTCAGGTTCCCGTGTGAGCAGGCAGCCGGCAGGGATGGTACTCATACCCATTTTGTGGGGGTCAACAGCGATGGTCGTAACACCGGGAAGTGCAAAATCAAAAGGAACGGGCTCTTTCAGGAAGGGTATTACCATACCCCCGAAGGCTGCGTCCACATGGAAGAAAATGTCATGTGCCTCTGCGATCTTTGAGAGATCTGCAATAGGATCAACCATACCATACTCGGTGGTGCCGGCGATCCCTACAAGACACACCGTATTCTTATCGATCTGTTCTGCAGCCTGGTCTGCATCCATCCGGAAATCCCTGCCAAGCGGTACAGTACGCATCTCGAGACAGAGAAGATCGCTGGCTTTCTGAAATGAGAAGTGAGCTGATTCCGGCACGACGATGTTGGGATAAACAACCTCTTTTTTTAAGACTTTAGCAAGGCGGAGTGCCTGGATATTGGACTCGGTCCCCCCCGATGTTGCATACCCCCCTGCTTCCTTCCGGTGAAAAAGGGTACCCAGTCGAAGGATGAGGAGCTTTTCGAGAGATGCAGTACCCGGAAAAAGCCCGGGGTCGCCGAGGTTGGTCTCCATGAACATGCAGTGGGCCTGCACCGCTACCGGGTGGGGAATGGTGCACATGGAGCTCAGAATAGAGGAGTGGTCAATATCCTCGCTTTTTTTTTGGGAGAAAAAAGAGAAGAGTTCTTCTTTTGAACAACCCTTATTCAGCATCGCGGTTTCTCGCAGCCTCGAGAATGATACGCTTTTCCGTGCGGGCAACCGCCTCGCGGATCTTGGCAATTGCGTCGATATTTGCCGATATGCTTGCTATGCCGTGCTCAACGAGCCATATTGCCATCTTCGGGTCAGAACCAGCCTGCCCGCAGATCGAGCACTCCACGTCATACGCCCTGCACATCTGGATTGCCGTGTGGATCAGGTGAAGCACTGCAGGATGATGGGGCTGATACATGTCGGCAACATTTTCATTGTTCCTGTCAATTGCGAGCGTGTACTGGACAAGATCGTTGGTCCCGAATGAAGCGAATTTTATGCCGCACTTGAGGAAGTCCTCGATCATGATCGCACTTGCCGGTATTTCGATCATGATGCCGAGCGTGACGTTATCAACATCCACCCCGCATGCCATCATCATCGCTTTTGCCGCCAAAAACTCGTCGGGATGGGAAACCATCGGGAACATGATGCCGAGATTGTCGTACCCCTCTTTCCAGAGACGCTTGAACGATTCTACCTGAAGACGGAACTGATCCGGGCTCTGGATATCGCGACGGATACCCCGCCAGCCGAGCATGGGATTATGCTCAAAGGGCTCGTTCTCTCCCCCCATCATATTCCGGAATTCATCAGTAGGGGCATCGAGTGTCCGCACCCATACCGGCTTGCCGGGGAATGCATCGAGAACTATCTTTATGCCGTCATGAAGTTCCCTGACAAAATCCTCCTCCTTGTTGTTGGCGATAAACCAGCCCGGCGTCTTGTTGAGCCCGAGGATCAGGTGCTCTATCCGCAGTAACCCGACCCCGTCTGCTCCTGTAGCGGCAGCCCGGGCTGCTGCTTCGGGAATGGAAACATTCACCTTTACCGATGTTGCGGTGATAATATGAGGAGCCGCCGCCGCCATCTGCATTACCTGAGCCGGTTTTGCAGGGACGGTTATCTCGCCTTCATAGACGAAACCTTTCTCCCCATCGACAGTGACCAGTTGCCCGTTCTGCAGGACATGGGTTGCAGTCTTCGTTCCAACGATTGCCGGGGTTCCCAGTTCACGGCTTACGATTGCAGCATGGCAGGTCATCCCGCCTTCATCCGTTACAATAGCGGCGACTTTTCGCATCGCCGGTACCATGTCAGGATTTGTCATCTTCGTGACGAGAATATCACCTTCTTTTACACTTCCGGTGTCTTTTACATCACGGATGATGGCGACCCTCCCTGATGCGATCCCGGGAGCTGCACCCTGACCCTGAATAAGTATTTTTAAGTCTTGTTTTTGTCCAGACCTGCTCTTTGGCTCTTTTTTGTTCCCAATTGTGGTGATCGGACGTGACTGGAGGATATAGATTGTCCCGTTCACAATGCCCCATTCTACATCCTGGGGGATACCATAATGGTTTTCGGCAATCTTGCCATACATGGCAAGCTTGGTGATTTCAGCGGCAGACAGTACCTGGGCGTCCTGGCGGGCTCCCTTTACATCCACCAGCTTTGTGCCGTGATCTCCGTCAGCGATGATCTCCACTTTTTTGTTCGAGATAAGGATGTCATCTACTTTCTCCGAACGCTGGTCGAAGATATATTTATCCGGTGAGACCGAACCGGAAACAACCGCTTCACCAAGACCCCATGAGCCTTCAATGATCGTGAGAGGTTCACCGGTAATGGGATGGGAGGTGAACATGACTCCTGCCTTTTCGGAGGGAACAAGCTGCTGCACGACAACAGCGATATTGACGGTATGGTCATCGAATCCCTGTTTGGCACGGTAATAGATCGCCCGCGCCCCATACAGGGATGCCCAGCATTTTTGTACGGCTTCCAGGAGTGCCGTTTCCCCCCTGATATTGAGATAGGTCTCCTGCTGCCCGGCAAAACTGGCATCCGGGAGATCCTCTGCAGTAGCGCTTGATCTGACTGCCACGATCATGTCTTCTGCGGAAATTTTTTTGTATGCGTGACGGATCTCATCTTTTATGAAGGCCGGCATTTTTGCCTTGAGCACCATGGTCTTTGCGCCCTCGGCAGCTTTCTCCAGCGCCTCGTTATTTTCTACGTCAAGTCGCTCGTATGAGGCGAATATCTTCTTTTCAATACCGGTCTCAACCAAAAACCTTCGAAAGGCCTGAGCAGTTACCACGAAGGCTTTCGGGACCGGGAGACCAATGGATGCCATCTCACCAAGAGAAGCTCCTTTACCCCCGACCGATACAATATCTTCCTTCCTGATCTCCTCGAGCCACAGAATATTAGGAACGTCCTTCATGCTCGTTACCACTTATGATCTTACCTCCCTCTTGTTTAATAATTATCATTCCCCACATTTACCGTAAGGAGAGTACACTGATGAGTGGTCGGTTCCTTGTTTTTGCAGAGGAATGCATTTTTCCATCGGTTAAAGAATAATCCTCTTTAAGTAAGGTGCAGATAGTATATGGGTTTTTTATGACAAGAGTAAGGGTGCTCGTCAGCGATCCGCTGGCTGAAGAGGGGCTCGGGATCCTCAAAAAAGCGTTCGAAGTTGACGTTAAAACTGACCTTAAAGAGGATGAGCTTTGCGGGATTATCGGGGAGTATGATGCCCTGCTCGTGCGGAGCAGCACGGAAGTCACGGCAAAGGTGATCGAAGCAGGGAATCGGCTGAAGTTTATCGGCCGTGCGGGTGTCGGTGTGGACAATATCGATATGGATGCGGCGACGCGTAAAGGCATTATTGTTGCCAATGCGCCGGAAGGCAACACTCTTGCTGCAACCGAGCACACCATGGCCATGATGCTCTCCCTGGCAAGAAACATCCCGCAGGCAACGGCGAGCCTGAAAAAGAAGGAATGGAAACGCAGTAAGTTCATGGGCGTGGAACTCAACGAGAAGGTACTCGGCATCGTCGGGTTCGGGCGCATCGGTCGCGAGCTGGCAAAACGGGCGATCGCGATGGACATGAAATGTGTGGCCTATGATCCGTTCATCACCAAAGAGCGGGCAGCTCAGCTTGGTGTTGAGATGATGTCGGTTGAAGACCTCTTCAGGATAGCCGATGTGATCACAGTACACACTCCCCTGATCGCCGAGACAAAACACCTCATCAACGCAAAGAGTATTGCGACCATGAAAGACGGGGTGCGGATTATCAACTGCGCCCGCGGAGGGCATCATTGACGAAAAGGCGCTCTACGATGCGGTCAGGAGCGGCAAAGTGGCAGGGGCCGCCCTCGATGTCTTTGAAACCGAGCCCCCGACGGATTCACCCCTGCTCACGCTTGACCAGGTCATTGTTACCCCCCATCTTGGGGCAAGTACGGCAGAGGCGCAGGTGAATGTCGCAGTTTCCGTAGCAAAGCAGTGCATTGAGGTTCTGAACGGGGGCTCTGCAAAATATGTGGTCAACGCCCCGATGGTCCCTCCGGAACTGACAGAAGTGCTCGAACCCTACGCCCAGCTTGCCGAGAAGATGGGCCGGTTTGTCATCCAGATCGCGAGCGGACGGCTTTCCTCCGTCGAATGTATCTACGGCGGCGAACTTTCCGCCTATGCGGGGAGCATGAAATTTGTAACCCGGCTTGCCCTCAAGGGGCTTCTCGACCCGATCCTCCAGCAGCCGGTCAATATCGTAAACGCCGATTTCATTGCAAAGGAACGTGGGATCACGGTCAGTGAGACAGTCACCCAGGAATCCAGCGGATTTAAGAACCTCATCACTATCCGGATCAAGACTGACAAGGGAGAAGAGACGGTCAGCGGCACGGTCTTTTTCAAGGGTCGCAGCCGCATTGTCGCTGTCGGTGGTTATACGATGGACATGATCCCCGAAGGCTACGTGATCGTTTCGCGGCACCTGGACAGGCCCGGGGTTATCGGGCGTGCATCCACTATCCTCGGGAAATGCAATATCAATATTGCCGGCATGCAGGTGGGACGGATCCACCCCGGCGATAAGGCGATCATGATCCTGAATGTCGACAGCGAAGTGCCTGCAGAAGTGATGGAAGAGATCCGGGGCCTGCCGGGGATTTTCACTGCGACGTTTGCAAAAATTACGAGTGATAAAATCTAACCCATAAAAAAATGACCGTTTCTGGTCAGTTTTTATTTTTTATTCCTCAAAAATCCTCACCGGTACCGGCAGGATATCGGGACGCTTATCGGTCATGATATAGGTATAACTCATGACGTGAACGAGATACTCCAGGTATCCCTTTACGAAATTTGATAACCCCTCGCTACGGCGCCCGAGAATCAGGATAGAGAACCACTGGATGAACAGGCAGATGCATGCGATGAACCCGTAAACCCAGGCAACGATGCCGATGAGAATCCAGTAGACGATACGGACGAGCAGTTCAATACGACCTGCGTCGCGTTCGTAGATAAAAAGCTGTTCAGGTGAACCAGGTGTTTCCGTCATTTGTACCAGGTACTGGTAGCATGTCTGGCGATAAAAATGTTGTATCGGGATTTTACACAGTCTCCGGATGACTGAGGGAAAGACACTAAAACCGGTACACTATTTTTTAATAATAAGATGACAGATGCTATAGAGCATCAGACAATCGCGGGCTCGTGGTCTAGTTGGTTATGACGTCGCCTTGACATGGCGGAGGTCCTGAGTTCAAATCTCAGCGGGCCCATATTTTCCTTCCTTTTTCTCATGATCTGCATCCTCCAACACAGCAGCGTCGCCTGCGGGAATAGTTCCTTGTATTCCGAACTGGTCTATACCCCGGTACATGCTCCGTTCAGACTACCACAATTTTTCGCTTTTTCAGTTATTATATTCCGCACGAACCCCCATGCTTTTCGTGATAATGCTGGTGGTATTCTTCTGCCCGGTAAAACTCCGCCACCGGTATAATCGTGGTCATAATTTTACCAAACCTGAATGCCCCGGAAACCTCCATTGCTTCTTTGGATTTTCTTGCAATTTTTCCCTGTTCTGCGTCGTGGTAAAAGATCACGGAGCGGTAATTGGTGCCGATGTCCGGGCCCTGGCGGTTCAGTTGTGTCGGGTCGTGGATCGACCAAAAAACAGTGAGGAGTTGCTCGTAGGTGACTTTTGATGGATCATACGTTACCTGCACTACTTCAGCATGCCCGGTATGTCCGGTGCACACGTCTTTGTAGGTCGGGTTTTTCAGCGTACCGCCCATATATCCGACCGCAGTTGAAACAACGCCGCTCACTTTGTGAAACGCGGCTTCAACACCCCAGAAACACCCGGCACCGAATGTCGCAGTTTTATACTCCTCTGTATCTGTCATGCTACTCTCTTTCCACTATGCGTACACTGCAGGCACTATTAGTCTCTTTTGAACGGGTCTGGAGTTACATTTCCCTCAATTACTATTAATGCTGAAAAAATTACATTTTTTAGCATGAAGCGATTATACCGCTCGAAAAAAGACCGGATACTGGGAGGAGTCTGTGCCGGTCTCGGCGAACACCTTGACGTTGACCCCACGGTGATCCGGCTGATCTGGGCCGTAGTGTCAGTTCTCTCTATCGGAACCGGGGTTGTTATCTATATCCTTGCCTGGATCATCATTCCCGAAGAAGGGACTGAAGGTGAAGCGTGATCCAGGGGGATCCGGGTTTCCCACCTGACATTTCATCATTGAGCGGGACAAATTCTTTACCAGCGGGTATGAGATGAAGATCCTTTTTGTTGTCTGCGGTGAGGGGCTCGGGCATACCTCACGGTGTCTCCATCTCGGTAATTACCTTGAGCAACAGGGCCATACCGTTCATTTTGCCGGTTATGGCAAATCATTCGATTTTATAGTTCAGCAGGGCATTGCCAACGTGTACCGGACCCCCCGGGAAGTCTGCCTTGAAGGGGAGAACGGTTTCTTCAGCCTGAAAAAGACCCTCTGGGCCTCAAAATGGATCGTACCTGATATGATACGATCATTCCTGAGCATCTTATGGCTCATCCGCAATCACCGGTTCGATTGTGTGGTGTGCGATACCATGTATGGCGGAGTGCTTGCAGCCCGGTTCGAGAATACACCGGTTGTCTTCATCACGAACCAGACCCACTTCAACGGGCTCGATGGTTCGACCAACCTGGTCTGGATGACGCTCAATTTTCTCATCGTGAGATATATCCACCTTTCCGACACGATCATTGTACCTGATTATCCGTCACCGGACATGGTCAGTGAATATAATATCATCATCCCGAAAGGTGAAGAGCACCGATACACCTTCACCGGGCCTCTGTATGAATTAGACCCTGCAGACTATACCTGTGTTCAGGAGACCATCTTCACCAGTTTCGGGGGAGAACCCTACAAACTGCCGATGTACCTGATGTTAAAGGAAATAGCAGAACGGCGAAAAGACCTCTTCTTTGATGTCTTTTATACCGGGGGAGGTCTTCCTGATCCCACGGAAAATTTTGTATCCCACGGGTATGTCCCGGACCTTTACGAACATCTTGCAAGGGCAAAAATTGCGATTGTACATGGCGGGCTTACTACGCTCCACGAAGCTATGCTCTTTGAAAAACCGGTACTGGTCATCATGGACCCGTACCATCCGGAACAGCAGAACAATGCAAAAAAGATCGTGGATATGGGAGCAGGCACATCGGTCAACGGAAGACAGGTGACACTTGACCTGCTGGAGAAAAAAATTGCCGAGACGATGACCTGCTGTTCCCGCCCCGTGCGGGTTGTTCACGAAGGGCTCAATGGAAGGAAGAATGCGGCTGCGATTATTATCGATGCTGCAAACCGCAGGAAATCTTAATATCATTCCGTGAACGAAAGCATTTACCAGGAGTTACCATGCCGGTTCTGAGCGAAATAAAAAACATCAAAATCGAAAACGAACTCCATGTATGCCCTGCATGCGGGTACGAACTGGGGTTCCACACCTCATTTCTCAAACCGAATGCTGTCAAAAGCTCCCCGGTCAAATCCACTCGTGAAGTCTACCAGGTGATTCTTATATGCCCGGAGTGTGGTGCACGGTATGATGTGGGATGGCGTGTTTCTTTTACGGAACCGGAGAACCGGGTAGTGAGGACTTCCGGTTACCAGTTACCCGCCGGGTAGACCGATGGATTCCATTCACCAGAAACAGGCTGGTTTTCGTGAAATTAGTCTCTGCAGATAACTATTCCCGGGCTGAATCATGAGACCCGTTCCTGTTTCTGCAGTGATGGTCGTTCACGGTCCGGAACTTTTTGACCGGGGAGACGTAGCATGGCTTATGAATGTTCTCTCCCCCAAACGTATCATTGTCGCCGGGGTTATGGCAAGGACCGCAGCAGAAGAATCAGGATTGCGGGTTGAATTCAATGCACAACCCCCGAGCAGGGTAATTCGTGCACTCGAAGGCCAGGTGTTTCTGGTAAACCGGGGAAAGACCCCGGAAACCGGGGAGTTGTTTGGGAATATTGTTGCTTCCCGGCTTGGTGATATTGGGCTTGTGCACCTGGAGTGCACCAGCAGGACTGTCTATTGCTGGAACGGCGGTGACGAAGAACTGGCCGGGTTACTTTCGTGCCTGACGGGATTTGGGAAGAAATCTGTTATAAGCACCGTTCACCCGCAGCAAAACAGACGGGAGATCCGGGGATGTATTCCCGGCGAAGCGGTCTACGTGAATGGCATTGTCATAGGACGGGCTACCGATAACATTGTTGTCCTCGAGAGCAGGGGAGGCAGGGTTGAACCATGTTCCGGTATCAAACCTAAACCCCATGGTCTTGAGAAGCTCTCATTGAGCCGGAACATCGATATCAGTACCGCATGGTGCAAGAGCGGTTCAATCCGGTCAGCATCACCGCATATGAACGGAAAGGCACCCGGCTTCGGGCGTGTTCTTGTGATCGATCACTGTGGACATGAGATCTATTCAAGGATGCCGGAAGACTGCTGTGGCGTGCTTGCGATTGGGGATGACACTACTGCGGTGAGCGGGCATATCTGCGCTCATCGTGGTATTCCAGTGCTGGGAATTGTCGATGGTGACAGGGACACGATCGTCACGTCCGCTTTTGCTCCCGGTTCCGTAGTTGCAGAGGTGCTGGGCGAACGGGATGATGATGTAGGAAAAGAGATCGCCGGAAAAGTACCTGATGTGCAGGTTATCTGGGATGTGTGGGTTCAGGAGATCCTGTCATATCTCGCGACGCGGGTGCGGGTGGTCATTGACCAGAGGGAAAACGTTTGATGGTTCGATACTCCGGGTGCAAAGTTGAAAAGTGTTTGCGGTTTTCTTTACCGTCCGGCTAAAAGGACACTTCTTCACTTCTGATATGCCTGTGCGGATTTCGACTGCCGCTGGTAGCGCTCCCGGATACTGTCGAGTGTTTCAACATCAGTGATACCCTTATCATCCCTGATCCGGATAAATCTCGGGAAACGGAGGGCAAAACCCCCTTCGTATGTCGGACTGACCTGGAGTTCGGAATATCCCACTTCAAAGACCAGTTCGGGCTCAAACGATACTTCTTTTCCGGATTTTTTAGTGACCCGGTCTTTTAACAGGTCATAGACCTCGGCAAGCTGCTCATCGGAAAACCCGGTTGCAACCCGGCTCAGGGCAATGAGTTTTCCCTGGTCCTGGCAGGCAACCAGAAATGAACCAAAGACGTGCGCACGTTTCCCCTCGCCCCATTCACCGCCAATCACCGCAAGATCAAGTGTATCAACCTCCGGTTTGATTTTAATCCAGTTCTTCCCCCTCTGGCCGGGAGAATATGGGGATGAGGGAACTTTGATCATAATCCCTTCATGCCCGGCATCGAGCGCTTGTTTATAGGTCTGTTCGATCTCGAGGGGATCGCTGCTCACCACCTGTGGTGCGATATACCCGTTCACGACGCTTAACAGGCGTTCCCTGCGTTTTTCGAGTGGCAGTTCTATGAGAGTTTCGCCGTCGAGATAGAGAATATCAAAAACGATGGGCACCAGCTCGATTGCGTCCTGGGCTTCTGCGATATCATGCCGGCGGCGGAACCGCCGGAGGACCGACTGGAATGGCATGGGTTTGTTATCTTTTATTGCGATAACTTCGCCGTCGAGGAGCACATCATGTCCGGTTGAGGCGATCAGTTTTTCGATCACGTCCGGGAGAGCTGCAGTCACATCTTCAAGTCTGCGGGAATACAACCGGGCCCAGTTGCCTTTTTTATGAAACTGGAACCGGGAACCATCATACTTGAACTCGGCGGCAATCTTGCCGTGCTCTTTGATCATATCCGGAATTGTCCCCTGCTGGGCAAGCATCATCCGCACCGGATGAAACAGGGTGATACGAATATCCCGGAGAGAATCAGGGCCAAGCCTGGCAAGCCGGGCAACTTCACCCGCATCGTTCAGGGCCTGAATCGCATGCTCTACGAGAGCAGAATCCACCGCAAATGCTCTCGCGATCGCGTCCCGAACACTGCCTTCCCCGACTCCGATACGGAGTTCTTCGAGCATGATCCGAGCAAGATATTTCCCTTCCAGCGGGTGAGCATTGGCGAGCAACCGGCGGACCGCAAGCAGTTTTTCCCGCTGGGATTTTTTCCCCTCCATTTCGGCGATCGCGGTGAGTTCATTATACACCCGGACGAGATCCAGGTCTTCATGGAAGAAGGTAGTCTGCGACTTGATCGAAAGGAGTTCCTCAACGGCACGCCCTGCGTCCCCGGTAGTAGTGATCTTCTCGACAACCTGTTCTTTTTTCATACCGGCTACGTAGCCGATCGCTTCATACAGGAGATTGGGGCCGATACCGAGTTTCCTGGAGCTCCAGTCCGGGAATATCCGGCCCATAACAAACCGGACAAACACCGGGAGCTCTTCTTGGGAGAGGGTAGGGAGAACACGACTTATGATAGCGATCATATCGAGACGCCCGGAAGTACCTTCCAGTTGTTCGCAGACCCGGGAAAAGTCCATAAAAAGCATGAGGATCTCTTTTGTGATGTTGTCCAAGCGCACGCATTAACGTTTTGATACCTTTTCATCTTGAAACGACCAGAATATTGCCGGATCCTGGACAGAACAGCGGTATCTCTGATTTCTCCTGTTTTAAAGGCAAACAAATTTATTACCAGCTAGTGTGATTTTGTAGTATGGACGAGGAGTGTCAGCCCAACGCGATTGTCCGGGTAAAACTCAACCACCTGAAGAAGGATTTTTTTGACTATATCGAAAAAAACAGTGATAAAATCGATGCAAATGTTCCTGTTTTTTACGGACAGGTTGTTGACACCCTCGAAAAAACCCTTCCCAATGTCAACGATGATCTCTACGACCATTTCCTTGACAGCATCACCCTGCGGGTGCTCGAGAAGAGCACCAGGTCCAAAGATATCGCATACGTAGAGAAGTTGTTCGACTATGCCGAACGCAATAAGCGCAGGAAAACCGGAAAAGCGCTTTTCGATATTGTTCTTGGTATAAAGCTCATCAACCTCGGCAAATATGCAGACGCCATTGAACAGTTAAAAAAATACCGGAATGTTGACGTGCTCATCTGCCCGGCAATCGCGTACTGCTATTTTGTCCGCTCTCCCCTGCAGGGCGAAAACAGGGATCAGGAAGAAGCCCGGGGACCCACGCCATCAGCTCTTGCCGCCCGCGAGCAGATGATTGAGCTGGTCCGCCTGAATCCTCCCATGAACCGGCTCAAAGAGCTGGGTATTGGCGATGATCAGGGGATCAACGAGATCTTCTGGTTCATGTTAAAACAGGCGATTGCATGGTTCCCGGAGGAGCGGGAATTTTTAAGGATAGGAATCGAGAAGGCGTCTGGCGACGGGAAGCGTGATATCCGGGAGGAACTCCTCGGGATTGCAATTGAGCGGTTCTTCGATGACATGTACTTCCTCCGGGAGCTTTACAAGCTCAAGCTCGAGAAACGTGATGCCGGGGGTGTGGCGGGAGTGGTCAAGCAGATGACCCAGCAGTATCCCGATGAACTCGAACCCATCTATTACGGGCTCAAACTGGCAATCATCACAAACCGGGAAGATATCTTTGACAGGTTCAGGAAACTGGCGGTGAGTAAAAATTTCCCCCAGCAGGCTCTCTCCCTCCTCGATTTTGGATTTGAGCTGATGAGTGGCAACCTGCATGAAGCACATGCCTGCCTCGATGAAATCAAAGAGACATTCGGCCTTCATCACTATTACGTCATACTGCTCGAATACGTTGCACATGATTTCCTCTCGGATGATGAAAAGAAAGTCAAACAGGCAAAAAAGGCGATGATCAGACTCGATTGACCATTATTGCCTGAAACTGCTGAAGATAAAAGATACATGAGAAACAGACAGGATCCTAATCTCTGCAGTCAAAAATTCTCTTTTTATCTATGGGAAATTTCCCGACTCTGAATATATGTTTGAAAATCCTGAACCCTCAAGGTGGTTTCAACCCCGCTGCTTCGGCTCCCCCAAATGCGATGGTTCCTGAAAAGGTACTACGCTGTCATTACGATAAGCGCAGGGGCGGTCTGGGAGACAGGTACTATCCCCTCCATCATCTTTTCAGTCCATTGTTTTTCCTATCAGAGCATAAGGAACTCTGCCGCGTCTTTCACCCGAATCTTTTTTTAAAATTGTATCCGCTGCGGGCAGGAACCGGATGTCCCGCACTGGGTTGCGATTACAAGCGTCTTTTCTTCATAAAAGAGCCCGAGCCCCTCCCGTGCGCTTGCCATCGCCCGTTCCGGTGTGTTGTTCATCTCGCTCAGGTGGGCAAGAATGACCTGCGGTACATCTTTTCCCAGCGTCTGCAGGCAACGTGCCGCAGCGGTGTTTGAGAGGTGTCCCCGTTTTGAACGGATTCTCCGTTTCAGTGATTCGGGGTAAGGGCCGTTCTGGAGCATATCCGGGCAGTGATTACTTTCGAGAACGATGGCATCACAAAGCCTGAGCAGGTCAAGCACATGCGGGGTTATGATACCGGTATCGGTACAGTAGCCGAACCTGACCCCGTTTTCCCTGATGATAAATCCACAGGGTTCGGCAGCGTCATGGGAAGTGGCAAACGGTTCGACATCAAAATCCCCGATCTCAAACCGCTCATAATACCGGCAAATATGACTGTCGATCTGTTTGTCCGAAGTGCGCCGGTAGTTGAGGAAATCCTGGAGTGTCCCTCCCGTGGCATAGACCGGAACAGCAAGGCGCCGGGCGAGCACGTCGAGGCCTTTGATATGGTCGCCATGCTCATGCGTTACCAGCACGGCATTGATCTGTCCGGGATCGAGGGACGCCCGCTCCATTCGCGCAAGCGTCTCTTTCGTGCTCAGTCCGGCATCCAGGAGGAGTGCCCCGTTCTCCCCCTCAAGAAAAATGCAGTTACCTTTACTTCCGCTGGCCAGGATCGTGCAGCGCATCGTCCTATTATTGGGCGTTCTCGTATTATAGTGTTTAACTCATCACAGTTTTTTGAGGGTCGGGAAAGTAAAGGATCCTTCACCGGGTATCCGGACGGACATGAATTGCAGTAGCTTTAATTCCCGCGATCACTGCCATCCCGACCGCAAGTCCGAGCTCATCAGCAGACCGCCGGGTTACCAGTGCAGTCAGGAGTGAACCGAAATCAATGGTTGTCCGGACAAATGGTCCGAAGGGCACCATCTTTTTTATTGTCCCGGTAAGCTGGTTGCGTACACTGGTTTTAGGCAGGTCCCCGTCCCTGACTGCAACCGTCACTTCTTCCGGGCGGATGAAAAGGGCTACCTTCGTACCGGGTTTACAGGGAGTGATCACTTCAAAGATTACATTTCCGACAGCTATGCGGGCATGACCCTCCTCATTGGATTCCACAACCCCTTCCAGTATTGTGTCAATACCTACAAACCGGGCGATATCCTTGCCGTCCGGGCGGTAAAAAATATCCTGGATCGAACCGACCTGCGCAATCCGGCCATTCATAATCACCCCGATCCTGTCCGCGAGGCGCTGGCCCTGTATCATGTCGTGGGTGGAGAGAATGATGGTGGTATGAAAGCGCTGGTGAATTCGTTTGATAAGATTTTCGATCAGCTCGGTATTGACAGGATCAAGATTTGCGGTCGGTTCGTCCAGGAGAAGGACTTCCGGCCGGGTGACCAGTGCCCGTGCGATTGCCACACGCTGCATTTCACCGCCGGAGAGTGTGATTGCTTTTCGATCTGCGAGATGCAGGAGTCCTACGATTTCGAGTGCCTCACGGATACGCCCGTCAATATCAGATCTTTCCACTCCCCGGAATTTAAGCCCGAATGCAACATTGCCGGCGACCGTTGTATTCAGGACCGCGGGTTTCTGGAAGACCATGGCCATGCGCCTGCGTATCGAAAGCCAGTCGGTTTTCGGTGCGGTGGTATCAATACCGTCAAAAAAAATCGTACCGGTTGTTGGTTTGTCGAGCAGATCGATAAGACGCAGAATCGTCGTTTTACCGCTTCCGCTCGGTCCGATAAAGGTGAAGATCTCCCCCCGATGGATCTCGAGATTGATCGATTCAAGGATCGTCTTGTTGCCAGCCTTGCGGGAGAGACCCTCGATGCGTATCATAATCGGGGCCCCCCAAGCGCCATCTGGGTCTCATAAGACAGGCCGGAGATGATGAGATTCATGACGATAACAATGACCAGAGCAATCAGGAGCAGGATGATCCCGAGAGCGATGGAGAACGGGAAATCACCGATACCGGTCTGCAACGCTATCGCCGTGGTAAGGACCCGCGTTTCTCCCCGGATATTGCCCCCGATCATCATGGCAACACCGACTTCGGAGATCGCGCGCCCAAAGCCAAGGACCACCGCACTGAGGATCGCCAGGCGGGCTTCCCTCACAACCTGCATGATGGTCTGGATTCCCGTTGCACCCAGCGAGATGAGTGTGTCGCTGATATTCCGGTCGATTCCCCCAAGGGCAGCGATGACCAGTCCGGTTATGATGGGAATGATCAGGACCGTCTGTCCCAGGATCATACCTTCCGGCGTGAACAGAAGACCGAACATCCCAAGCGGGCCGCTCCGGGAGAGCATTAGATAGAGCAGGAGACCTACGACAACTGTCGGGATGGAATAGAGAGTCTGGATCAGGACGATAACTGCTCGTTTACCCCGGAATTCGTAAAAATGAATGAGACCTCCCAGCGGAATGGATATGGTGGCTGCAAGGACGGTTGCTGCGAGCGAGATGAAGATAGAGAGTGCAGCGATCTGCATTACTTCCGGGTCGAGGGTAACAATCAGGGTAACTGCCTGAATAAAACCCGATATAATTTCGCTCATCGAAGTAACCTTGGAGTTATGTTATCTGCCAATGATTTTACCGGGAATGCGTATTACCGGTAAAAAGATTAATTCTTATCATCAACGTTACTTTATTTTAATGATTGGTAAACGTTTTTTGTCTATGCTGCAGAACGGTGAGTGTAGGAACGAAAAAATGCCGGATAGAATCTCATAATCTTTGATTACCTTCACGACCGTGTCTTCCACTCCCGCAATCCCGCTGAAATTTTCATTATCGGAGCTGGCGGGCTCTTTGGGGGACTTCGGGACAATTATTCCCCTGATAATTGCCGTGGGGCTCGTATCCGATGTCAACACCCGGTACGTGCTCTTCTTCTTTGGCATCTGGTTTATTCTCACCGGGCTTTACTACCGGTTGCCGATTCCTCTTGAGCCGATGAAGGCAATAGCGGTGATCGTGATTGCCGGTGGGATCGGCAGCGGCGAGATAGCTGCAGCCGGACTGATTCTCGGTGTGATCTTCCTTGTACTGGGTTACGGTCGTTTCTTTGAAGTGATCGGACAGTGGGTTCCGGAAAGTGTTGTCCGTGGTATCCAGCTCGGTCTTGCGCTGCTCCTTTTCAAGGCTTCAGCAGATTTTGTGATCAAAGACCCGTTCTTTTTTATTATCGGGATAGTGATTGTCATAGTGTTTGTTGTTCTCTTCCGTTACCGTCGTGTTCCTGATCTTTCCTCCCTTTTTGTGATTGGCGTCGGCATTCTTGGGAGGGCTTTATACCTCTATGGCATGCCCCCCCTGAGTATTATCCCCCCACCCCAGCTGGTAATCCCGCTTCCCATCGGATTTTTCCTCCGCCCTTTCAACGCTCGTTCTCCCCAGGTCGTCCTCACGATAGCAAATGCAATTCTCGCGACCTCGCTTCTTACAAAAGATCTCTTCGCTGTTGATATACCTCCAAAGAAATTCTCTACCTCTATCGGTCTGATGAACCTCACTCTCGGTCCCCTTCGGGGGGTTTCCGATGTGCCACGGGGCCGGGGGTCTTGCCGGGCAGCACCGTTACGGGGCGAGGACAGGAGGAGCAAATATCTTCGCAGGATCTGATTTTTCTCTTCCTCGCCCTTTTCTTCTCCTCACCTGAGGTCCTTTCCATCATTGCTATCGGGGTTCTGGGAGCACTTGCTGGTGTTTGTCGGGATTGAGATGGCCCGGTACAGCTTCCGGACAGATTCCATCGTCATCACCGGTATCATCGGTGTTCTCGCACTGCTCACCTCAATGACCATTGCATTTATTGTCGGGCTGGTCCTTGCTTATCTTTTCGCATGGATTGGCAGGAGAAGAGAACAGAATAAACGGGGTACGGATCATTTACCTTAAAAAAAAGGAAGTTATTTTGCTGCGGTAGTGTTTGCTGCTGCCGCTGGTGGTTTGAGAGCCGTTGCCGGCGTGCTGTAATCTCCTACATAACCCGCTGCTGCTGTCGGAACGCTGACACTCATGGGGGTAAACAATGACTTGCCATACTTGTCCACCCCAAAATTGCCGATATCAGCCTGTGTCTGATTTGAGATCAGGAAATTGATGAAATCGTTCGCCATCTTGATCTTATCGGCCGGCTGCTTGTCATTGTACACGGTCATGACGCTGTAGATGTTGAGCAGGCTTGCGCCTTTCGTGATGAGTGGTGTGAGTTTCAGGTTACTCTTATACGAAAGGTAGGTTCCTTCATCCGTGAAGGTATATGCTCCTTTCTCGCTTGCCAGCTGGAGTGTCTCTCCCATGCCTTTTCCCGCTTCAACATACCAGTTGCCGGATTTCTCGACATTTGTCGTGTAATTGAATTTGGCGTTAGACCAGATCTTCTGTTCTGCAGTGTGCGTCCCGGACTGATCACCACGGGAAACAAAGTAAACTCCTGGCGTGTTGTTCATACCTTTCTGGAGAATGGTGGTGAAGGCATTCTCGGGAGTCATATTGGCAATCCCGGCCGGATCATTTGCCGGTCCCACAATCATGAAGTTGTTGGAAGCAAATGATCGGCGGTTCATACCAAACCCGTCTTTCACAAATACCAGTTCCTGGGACGGTGAGTGAACGAGCAGGACATCGGCATCGCCTTTCTTTGCAAGCTCAATCGCTTTACCTGTTCCCTGCGATGTAATTTGCAAATCGACGTTATTTTGTGCTTCGTACTTCGTCTCAAGATAGTTCAGGAGCCCGGTATCGTAGAGGCTTGTCGTGGTTGCAATGAGAAGTTTTGGCTTTTCTCCTGCTGCCGGAGTCGGCTGCGTGGTTACGACCGTCGTCGTGTTCTGGCCAGGCTGAGCTGTTGTACATCCTGCAATGAACACTCCCCCAACGAGGAGAACGATCAGCAGTATTCCCAGTGATATTCCAAAGAAACGTTTCATCCAGAATCAATCCTTTATGGCATAAGATCCGCGATGATCAATAAAAATTGTTTCTTTTTAAAATTGTTAACGCCAAAATATTAACCAATTGATAAACAAGTGGTATACCAGCCTGAAGTATGTCGATAAGCATGCATTGAGAAAAAAGATGGTGATATCGATTATCCTATGAAGATCTTTTTGACAATTTCCTGAAAAACAGATTTGCCAAGGATATCTTCTGTTTCTTTCAGGTATTTGTGCTGCATCAGATCAACCATTTTCCTACTGCCTGTTGGGGTAGTCAGGATTCCCACTCGTTCCGCACGGGTGACAAGTTCTTCCTGCTCCATCATGGCAAAATAGGGCAAAACATAATAATGGGGGACACCGAGAAATTCTGCCAGCCGGCGTGTCGTTGGAAATTTTATCCGGACGGAACCTTCGGTAAATGTGATGGATATAGAATGCTCTGCCAACTGGATCCGGATTGCCGCATCAAAAAGGACATCTATCGAAAGGGCAGCCATGGAAATACTTACAGTAGTAGGAGTCAGGAGAGCATAAAGATTCAGGGCAAAGTGCCCTTTGCCGGAATAAAATTTGAAAATAAAAGATTCCGAGATTTTTAGCAATTCATCTAGTGCTTCTTTTTCTTCAGATCGTCTGCTACCGGTTTCATGTAGACCACTTCGGCCTTGATATCCTTGGCAATCTGCTCGATCTCGAATTTCCGGAAATGGGTCGCTTCAATCTGGATCTGGCCACCGGTAACTGCAACAATACGGTACTTGGGCGACTCGACACCCTCGCCGACTTTCTGGCGTTCACGCACGTAAATCTTCATGTTTTTCCTCCACCAATAACTCATTTCCCTATCATATTATCGTTTTGAATCGGGAATTTCTGGCTCTGATATACCAACTGGTTTACATGGACTTATAACTTTCCATGGTGATACGATGGTGGTAGTGACAATCATGAAAAAGCGGTTTGAACTCCAAGCGGGCTGCAGGGAGAGACCCTCGTCAGGAAAGGAGATGCACCGGAAGCGGGCGACCGGAACAGATACGCATAGCACCGGACTGAATGTCATCAAGATCGGCGGGCATGGTGCGATCGATTACGGGCGCGAAGTGATGCACCCGCTGTGCGAAGAGACTGGGGCAGCTCTCAAAAGCACAACAGTTGCTGGTCGTCACCGGCGGTGGCGGGCGGGTGCGCCATATCATGGATATCGGCATGGACCTCGGCATGCCGACCGGTGTACTTGCGGAACTCTCGGCAAAGATCTCCGAGCAGAACGCGATCATGGTCTCCATCCTGCTCTCCAAATACAATGGCGTGAGAATCCATACCGGTGATCTTCTCGAACTCCCCATGCTCCTCAAACTCGGTATGCTCCCGGTCATGCACGGCACGCCCCCGTACGGGCTCTATGAACACCCTGCAAGATCCGGATCAATCCCCCCGCACCGCACCGACACCGGTGCATTCCTGATCGCAGAAGTGCTGGGTGCAAAGAACTGCATCATCGGCAAGAACGTGGACGGGCTGTACATGCAGGATCCTGTAAAACATCCTGATGCGGAATTTATCAAGGAGATTACCGCATCCGAACTGCTTGAGATGAACCTTGAGAACCTGGTGATCGAACCGATGGTCGTCGAACTGTTAAAAGACGCAGCTCATGTAAAAGAAGTAAAGATCATCAACTGCCATACCAAGGGAAATATCGAAAAA
>CAWFHC010000006.1:0-131149 GCA_963815395.1 uncultured Methanoregulaceae archaeon | reverse complement strand
GCTGGCTACAACATCAGAGACCGGTGTATATCGACCCGGAGCCGGGTTCTATCTCAAGATGGACAATTCCGGTACCTGGAATCCGTCAACCGATCGATATCTCGCCTGGGATAATGCCGCTATTGATCTCCCGATTGCCGGGGACTGGAACGGGGATGGAATTGCAGAGACCGGGGTATATCGACCGGGAGCAGGGTTCTATCTCAAGATGGACAATTCCGGTACCTGGAATCCGTCAACCGATCGATATCTCGCCTGGGATAATGCCGCCATTGATCTCCCGATTGCCGGGGACTGGAACGGGGACGGAATTGCCGAGACCGGGGTATATCGACCCGGAGCAGGGTTCTATCTCAAGATGGACAATTCCGGTACCTGGAATCCGTCAACCGATCGATATCTCGCCTGGGATAATGCCGCCATTGATCTCCCGATTGCAGGGGACTGGAATGGGGATGGACTGGATGAGACCGGGGTATATCGACCCGGAGCCGGGTTCTATCTCAAGATGGACAATTCCGGTACCTGGAATCCTTCAACCGATCGATATCTTGCCTGGGATAATGCCGCTATTGACCTCCCGATTGCAGGGGACTGGAATGGGGATGGACTGGATCGAGACCGGGGTATATCGACCCGGAGCCGGGTTCTATCTCAAGATGGACAATTCGGTACCTGGAATCCGTCAACCGATCGATATCTTGCCTGGGATAATGCACGGATGACCTCCCGATTGCCGGTAACTTTGTTTAACAGAATCACCATTCGCAGGATCTCCCCGGGACCGCTACAGTTTTCATGGGCGGAGGTATTGGAATTCCATACGGAGTGTGATAACTATTAACTGGAGTATAATTTTAAGAAGTTTTTATGAAATAATTAAGATTAAAGTAAACGCTTTACCTATTTTTATTATCTTTTTACGATCGTATGGTACCTTGTGCGAAATCATCGCCGTTCCTGACCGCGAAGCCTTGCACCGAGCCAGGGGATGAAATCCAGTTTCCTCGACATGACTCCCTCAAACCTGACAGGCAGTTTATCCCCGAAGGTATCCCGTATGAGATCCGGATCTGCGATACCCTCCAGTTCGCTTGATTTTTCTCCCGTATTGGTAAAAAGCACCAGTGCCATATCCGACCCGGATGCTGTTCTCATGCGAGTCATTTCTGCCCGGATGGCGTCATTCCTCTTCTCGTTCCAGGTAAAAGACGGAACCATCACCTGGGAGATCATGACTTTTTTCCCAGAGAGAGTATACTCCTTGCAGTCGCGGTTCAGGATCTTTTCTAGGGGAATTCCGGAGAGATCCATTCCCCGTTCGAGCATTGCAGTGCCAGGCTGGTCGGGATTTTCACCGGCAAGCGGGGCAAGATACTTCACGGCCTGACTATCCCGGTGGGTGGTGGTTGACATTTTGAGAGACAGGGTATCTGAAAGGATACCGGAAAGGAGGGCTCCTGCCACCGGCCGTGAAGGGATCAGTCCGGATTCCATGAATTTCATCGCAATAATTGTCGATGTTGCACCGACCGGGTCATTGCAGAACCGTATGGGCTTCAATGTCGTAATCGCTCCAAGCAGGTGGTGATCGATGATCTCGACAACGTCTGCTTCTTCGATCCCATCAACCGCCTGGGAGGCTTCGTTATGGTCAAGAAGTATCACAGGTCTCCGCACATCGTCAAGAAGGGTTGTACGGGTAAGAATCCCGGCAAGCGACCCGTCCGCGGTGACCACACACGCAGCCCGGAATGATGAAATGGTGACAACCTGCCGGGCGTGGGCGATAGTATCGGAAAAAGTCAGGGACCGGGTAATCGGTCTCCATCACTTCAGAGGCAGGATGGGAGAGATTGATCATCTGGCCAACTCCGAAGGCATCAAGTCCGGTGGAAAGGACGCACACGCCACGCTCGGCAGCAGACTGAGATCACCAGGTCGCTGACCGCGGCGCCCTGTGCAACGATCAGGCAGGCAATTCCCGCGGAGACGAGCGCGAGCTGGGCTGGTTCGTCATCACCAATGACAGCAATATCGTTTTCAGTCAGCATGCCAAGCATCACCGGAAGGGAGTCGATAGCGACATAAACCCGCGCTTTTAGTATCTCCCGGGCGGGAACGATGACGGTTCCGTTCAGGATCCGGGCAAGAGATTCCACCGGAAGCGATATTAGAGCCATTCTTCCGGGGTGTATTTTCTGGAGGTGTAAACAACTGCAGAGCGTGTTCTCCTACCATACCGACAGGCTTTCCCTCATCATCGGTTATGACAACATTCCGTATCCCTTCTTTTGCCATCAGGATTGCCACATCAACCGCAGGTGCATTCCGGGGAAACGAAAAGACTGGCTTATAAGTAATGTCCGAGAGCCGGGGTTTCACAGAAGATATGAGCACCAGGTTCCGGGTATGCTGAACCGTTCGAGCATGAACCGGGATTCCGGATTCAGCCTCGCCGCACCGGGCCGGGATGTACCTGCCGGGCTCGGGACGGGTTTTTAAATTCCGCATACCCGATGACACTAGCTATACTGTCTGTATCCGGCTGGCGGTGGCCGAAAAGATAAACGTGGTTCATGGGATACCTCATGGCTTTTTTCTTCAGTCTCATAGTAAATGACCATAAAAGCACATAAGCTATACCCACATCAGAGAATTTTTTTTCCTTCTGTTCATTCATCTAAAATACCCATAAAGAGCGGGAAAAAATCTGAAATTTCAGACGAACTGAGACGGGAAAGTTGCACACAGGGCGGGGTGCTATCAATTAATTTTTTTGCTCTGTAGAAATCAAGTTCGCTAGAAAACCAAAAAAGGGGACTGTTGTCGGATAGTGATGGGACTACGGGCGCTCACCGCCTCGTCGGGGCTCGCCCAGTGGAGCATGGCTGTAGAATCGTATTTTTGGGAGCGTGAAGAAAAATCCAATCGCTCCTGGGGGTCAAGGGGGCTTGTCCCCCTGGGCTGCTTCCCCCACTGGGGGAGAGAGGCGGGCAACCTCGCAATTTCCGCGCCAGCTCAAAAAACCCGGGGGGATTTCCCATGAAAATTAAACTATTCAGTTATAATACGAGATTTTTATTCACAATCCTCCATTTACGATGATTGTCGCGGCCCCCGAAGGGTCGCCCCCGCGGCGGATCAGTAACAAACAATTCAAAAAAACCCCTGCCCGCCGTGCCCCGGAGAAGCCCTGAGGCGGGGTTCCATTGTATACATTACGATTTTCATTGTTCGGGAGTGAACCCTATAGATCCATGTCTGTTTCTACAGAGCCAATTTTTTTAACACCCGGAAATTTCCTCTGCCCTGTCTGCAACCAGATTTTCGAACGTTTATAAAAATCCTGATTGATGATACTGGGGCGAATACCCGGCTTCTTCATCAGCCTATCGCTGTGGTGACCTTCCGTGGTGGGATAGAAATGATTGTTACCGATCACAAAAAATCTTCTGTCAAAAAATGAAGCAACTTTCCTCCCAACAGGATTTTGTATCTTTTTTTTGTTTTTACATATAAATCACTGTTTTTCCTGGTTGTTTGATGGGAACCTACCCAAAAAATAATGGCTGTTTAGGGAGTATAACCAATACGTTCATTGGAGAATATTCATGTCTTCAACCCAGTCCTGTCTTCAATGCGGCCGCTGCTGTGAGAAGTGGGGATGGGGTCAGAAAGGCGTTATTGAAGATATCATTCCGTGGATGCGGGCAGACCGGCAGGATATCCTGCAGCATGTTTCCATAACACTCACCAATAAAAAGCGGTGCAATGGCAGAGACATTTCACATAAGGACCTCCCCGATATTACCCGGATTGATTACTGGACCGATCCGGACGGCAGGGTATTAACCCACTGCCCGTTCTTCCGGAAGGCAGATGACGGAAAAGTCTACTGCAGAATTCATGATACAAAACCCAAAGTCTGCATCGGGTTCACACCATGGAACGAAGGGATACGTGACTATGCGCTGAACTGCCCGGCCTGCCGGAATACAGCCCCGTAGTGCGAATATGAGGTGGATTTATAGAATTTTTTTTGCTCTTTTTTGCGATGATATGAAACAGGAAGGGCGTTAATGTGGCTTATATCTCATATCGCCTCCGGAGCTGAGCGTGATAATGACGAAACCTGTTTTGGGATTTCATACCCGGGAGAACCACAGCACACTGGGTGAAACCCCCTGAGTCTTTGGGAATAAATAAGCAGTTCTCTCTTCTCTTGAGAGACAATGTCGGTCCAAAAAAAAATTAGCGGTTGATATGGACCACTTTTGCCGGGGGAAACCCGTTAAAAAAGGTCGATGAGGCATGGGAGTAGGCACCGATATTTTCTGAGTAGACCAGATCCCCGATCTCAAGATCCGGCAGGTCGGCAGAGAGGGTGATTGTATCAAAGGCATCGCAGGTAGGTCCAAACACGGCTGAGATCTGGGTTTCACCCCCCTCAAAGGACATCACCGGGTAGGTAACATGGTCAAAAACCTGTCCGGAGTAGGTGTGGTAGACCCCGTCATTGATGTAATAACAGGGTTTCCCGTCGCGGAATGCTTTCCCGACCACTTTGGCAACAAGCATACAGGCATTTGCCACCAGGAACCGTCCCGGTTCTGCGAGAATCTCCATATCCGGGGGGAACAATCGTTTGATCTCGGCATCCAGTTTTTTTGCGAGAGTTCGTACGGATTTTACTTCCGGGTGATACTTTACCGGAAAACCGCCCCCGATATCGAGAATCCTGATCTTCCGACCTGTCCGTGTCTCTGTCTCTTTGATAATATCTGCTGATATCTGTAAAGCCTGGACATAATTCTCAAAATTGGTGCACTGGCTTCCTACATGGAAGCTTATTCCTTCCACGACCAGGCCTAATTCAAAGGCATTGGCGATCAGGTCAACCGCTTCACCCGGGTGAGCACCGAATTTTGAAGAGAGTTCTACCATAGAGCCGGTATTGGGAACCCGTATGCGCAAGACCAGGCCTGCATGGGGTGCATGCGCTTTAATTTTTTTCATTTCTTCATAGTTATCAAATGTAACCAGAGGTTTGTAATGATCAAGGGCTTCAAGGGTCTCGATTGGTTTGATGGTATTTGCATAGATGATCTTATCCCAGATCCAGGCCTGCCGTTCCTTTTTTGGCATCTTTTTGATATTTTCATAGACAATCATGAATTCAGGCATCGAAGCAACATCAAAACTGGATCCCATCTCGTAAAGTGTCCTGACGATCTCGGGATTTGAATTTGCCTTTACCGCATAATACACCTGGATCTTTGGCAGGACCTTTTTAAATTCCCGGTAATTCGCGCGGATTTTCTCATGGTCAATCACAAAGATGGGGGTGCCCTGCTCGCATGCCAGTTGCTGCAGCAGTTCCTTCCTCGCTTTCCCGATATGAGGGACCCCGTCATCATGCTCTTTTATGGTTGTTTCCTTTTTCACTGTCTTTTCCCCTTTGTCACTACAAGAGTGATTCATCGCACAAATAAGAAGTTTTTGAATTGCCAGACATCGTCACAGTCATAATCATTCTCCGGGTTCTCCCTGAAATATACCTTCCTGTTTTTCAAGGGGGTCCAGTCAGAAGGTCCGGAATGGAATTCACCCAGATACGGCAGTGCAATGTCCAGCACGCATTCATGGGGGAGATCATCGGGAAGGCAGAACCCCCGTTTCGGATTTTCTATCATCCACATTACCGCAGTCACCACGCCGAGACCGACCTGTACGGTGGTTGCATTCTGACCGGGTGCAAGGGTCTTTGCCTCCTCAATAGAGAGGATACTGCCCGTCCACCATGAATGGTAGGGATGACCCATAAGGAGCGCTCCCAAAATATCCGAACCGGAAATGATCTCCCGGTCATTGAGGATCCGCAATTTGGGTTGCAGTTCGTAATTTCTGCCCCTCAGCTCATGGAGCGATGCAATCGTTGCATCGCAGGGCAAGTACGCGTAATGAACGGTCGGGCGGTAGATTGCCTTACCATCCTTCCAAACCGTCCAGCGGTCCGATATGCCAAATGCTTCACCATGGCGGATGACCATTCCCACGATCTCGTGGTGGGGAATCCAGGACCGGACCCAGGTATTGATGCCCATCTGGGCAAGCAGGATCTCATTCTTCGGCCCTACAGGAGGTACATATGCCTGATCAGGCAGCTCTTTTTCATGCGTCCCCCAGCCAATCTCTGCAGGGGCGGTTCCTTCCTCCCGGAGCCCTTCGATACACCAGGTCCCCACAAACTCATTGACCTGTTTGGGCGAGCGGGAGATCTGGGTATCCCGTTCTGAACAATGGATGACTTTTATTCCGGTCTCCATCGCAAGCGCAGCAAAATTCTTATTCCGGATCTGGTCTTCCATCATCTCTGGTTCCGGTGCGATCCCGTCAGCGATCATCCGCCGCGCGATATCGACGAGCCCCTGCCGTGCAAAATGCGAGATCAGACCGGGATTTGCTCCGTGATCGACGACAGAAGTGGCACCATCATGCCAGTCTTTTGTCATCTCATGGAGTTTCATCTGGCGGAAATACAGGGTTTTTTCATACGGGCTTGCAGTAAACTTTTCCGCATCAGGATCCCAGGCTTCAACCGATGTATTCACGTACATGACGTTATGGTAGTGACACCACTGTACCAGCTCGCAGCAGTCGATGTTCCACGCAAGGTCGATCAGCAGTCCTCCCGGTGAAAGATAATCGGACAGGACCCTGTCAAGATTGTCCGGAGTTACTTTTCTTTTGAAAAACCTGAGTCCCCCGGTTGTCCATGCCTTGAGGTCATGTGCCTTATCCTTGAAATCAATAATTGTGATTTTTTCCAGAGGTATATTCACATGCCGGAGCAGGATCGGAAGAGTGCATTTGGCTACCGCACCATATCCTATGATCAGGACCTTGTTGTTAAACTCCACTCCAACCTCCCATTACAGGAACTGTTTTTTTTACTATTCTGTGTTGCATTTCCTCTACTACATTAAAAAACTGATGAGAAAAATTTGTCGCAGTTATTAACGAAATCCGGGGCATTTTTTTTTTAAAAGGTTATCCAACTAAGGGAGTGATGGTCGGGTTTTTTTACTGAAATATCAGGAAATTATTATTCATTTTTACCTCGTTTTGTTGTGTTTTTAAACCGCCTGATAATCGATAAAAAAATTTATGGACCCGTCTGAAGTTACGAGAAAAATAACTTCTGTTTTTTTGGTGTACAATGCATTATGTATTGCTGATTATATCACGGAAAGAGTATGGTTGTATCCGGTTTTTATCGCTCTTTCTCAAGACGGGAGAGTTCGCCCTTCATAGTAAGGATCTTATCCTCTACATTCCTCTGACCTTTTGAACGTCTCCCTGACCAGATCCATGAAGCGATAATTATCAGGATACCTATGATCCCGACTATGAATCCACTCATCAATCCACGGAAGATGCCACTGAAAAATCCCAGGGTTGTAACAACAGCACCGATAAG
Organism: uncultured Methanoregulaceae archaeon; assembly: GCA_963815395.1. GTDB lineage: Archaea > Halobacteriota > Methanomicrobia > Methanomicrobiales > Methanospirillaceae > Methanoregula. The sequence continues at coordinate 123,666 of CAWFHC010000006.1, read as the reverse complement.
AAGCAAAATCCAGGGTCCGGTCTGGGAAGCAGCCTGACTCTCCTTTTTCCATCCGGTAATTTTGCCCATCACCTGATCAAATTGTTCTTCCAAATGTGGTTTCTCTTCTACTGTTTTTTTTCCCATGGCTTTCCCTTTTAATTCATACAAGGATATATTTTTCTCCGGCACCCCTGCAGGTGTCTGTTGGGAATGAATAACCTTTCCCGGTATTTTACCCTTCAATAACCATGATGTCCGGTATCACTGGGCCATCCTTGTACATAAAGAAAATTACGGATAGATAATCTTAAAAAAAAATCAAAAATTCCGATAATCCGGCATTAATCTTTTTTCTACCCTATCTTTTTATTGTTTTAATAACCCTCAGTATTACTTCAGCCGTCAGAACCGGCATATTATGAGCGGATTCTGCATGATCAATAAAATTTTTCATAATTTCCCTGTCCGTTGTTCCTGATGTTTCAAATGAACAATCCATTCCAAGATCTCTGCACGTAAATGAAACCATTCTCAATCCTTTTTCTCTCTCATTTTGGGAATTATTGATAAAAAACCGGGATCTCCGCGGGTACATTTCCAAAAGCCTCTAAAGATTTCCGCTCCTCAGGAAAAGGAAGAAATACCCTGAATTTTCGATCATTTTCTGAAGTCTGACCTGCCAAAGAATATTCACAGGTGTATTCCTTTATCGTATACCCCCGGGAATTCATCAAAGGTGCCCGTTTAAGATGATGCCCGGAATCATTCCGGCAGGTATTGCACGTGTTCCCGGTCATGATTCTCTCTTTTGCACACTTCTGTTTTTTATATTCATGAGATTGCCCGGATTAGGTCATTGAACCTGATGTTTACCTAAATAACTAAAAATTCGCTTCAATTTTTTTTAAACCCACTCGTGACCGCAACGGAGAACTTTTCCTTACCCTGTCAGATCAGGTGCATGGAATCAGGTGCGGTATTGTCTGGAAGTCCTCTTCCCTCCCCCGTATCCTTCCGGGTCTTGAAGGGAATTGCGGTTCACAGAAATTCATATGTATCATGAGATTACAGGTTGATGGATGGAAACGCGAACTGCTCTGATCCTTCTGCTCTGCCTCGTTTAGTGCAGCAGTGCCTGTTACCGGCTGCATAACCCGGACTCCAGAACCTGTCATGACCGTGCCTGCAACTATGACTCCCGTAACCGTTATTACCCGGACTTCCACAAGAGTCATGACTACCGGGACTGTCGGTATCCGATGACAAGACGGACACAGTCAGGATCAGGGCCAGGAACTTTGCTTTTGATGTTTCACGAATAACGGTTCCCGCCGGATCACTGGTCACGGTGGAATTCGAAAATGAAGACAATGCCCCTCATAATGTGGCTTTCTCCACAACTCCGTCGCTGGCTACGACCATTTATAAGGGCAGGATAATTAATGGACCTGGTAAGATCACGTATGTTTTCACTGCCCCCGCACTACCGGGAACCTATTTCTTCCGCTGTGATCTTCACCCGTCCATGCAGGGACAATTCGTTGTTATCTGATACCCGTCTTCATTTTTTTATGTTCTCTCCAGGTCAGGTCTGATTATCCCAGGCCGTTTTGATCCGTTTTGGAGGTGCGATGTCCCGCCCTTATTCTGGGGCATCATCTTAACAGAATCTATGCCGTTGTTTTGGTGAGAGAAAAAGAGCGATTACTTATTTCATCGTCTTCCCAATACTAATACGGTGATTCGTTGTCAAAAAGGGCAGTTGACATGACATTCCAGGCACTCTATACTCTGACGGATCTTCGTGTGCTCCTCCGTGAAACCGCACCCCAACATATGCTGGATGAAAACCAGAGCACAGAGGCCCGGCGTCTGCTGGAAAATCTCGAACGTCAGGTTGCGTCCCTGAAACAGGAGATCCTGAAATGAGGTGCGGGTCCGGAATAGAGGCGCGGCAGGTCAATGAGCTCTTCATAAATATCGATCCTATCCAGGCGGGTGGCAGGCTCACCGCAGATGCAATGAAATCTGTCATTGCATACGGAGACGGGTATTCTGTCTGCGATAACTGCCGCAAACCCAACCGTCTCGATTACATCAGCAAACCCCCGATAGCCGAATTCCACAGGGATCTCGCAGCATGGCTGAACATGGATTCGGTCAGAACGGTCCCTGGTGCCCGGCGCGGGTTCCAGGCAGTAGCTAACACCTACGTCAAAAAAGGAGATCCGGTCCTTCTCACTTCACTTTCTCACTATACCGAATTCCTTGCTATAGAAGAAACCGGGGGTATCGCCCGCGAGATTCCCCAGGATTCAGGTCATACGATTACTGCTGATGCAACTGCGGCAAAGATCGAAGAGGTGAGGCGCGAATTTGGCAGGGTGCCTGTTCTTGCCTTCATTGACCACGTCGATTACCAGTATGGCAACATGCATGATGTGAAGGCTATCGCAAAGGTGGCCCACAACTACGATATCCCTGTCCTGTATAACGGTGCATACACGGTCGGCATCCTGCCGGTCGATGGCAAAGATCTTGGCGTGGACTTCGTTGTCGGCTCCGGGCATAAGAGTATGGCAGCCCCGGCTCCCTCCGGTGTTCTTGCCGCGACAAAGGAACGCTCTGCGGAAGTATTTCGCACTACGGCAATTGAAGGTGATGTGACAAAACGAAAATTCGGAATCAAGGAGCCGGAGATGATGGGCTGCACGCTGATGGGCGCGACTCTTGTCGGCATGATGGCTTCATTCCCTAGGGTAAAAGAACGGGTTAAGCACTTTGACCGGGAACTCGAAAACAACGATATTGTTTTAAAAGCACTTCTTTCTGTTTCCGGAACAAAGATCCTTTCGGAATATCCAAGGAATCATACCCTGACACGGATAGATACGATTGCATCTTTTGATAAAGTGGCAGAATCCCACAAGAAGAGAGGATTTTATTTCTCAGGTGCCCTTGAAGAAAAAGGTATAGTCGGTATAATTCCCGGAGCAACGAAAGTCTGGAAATTCAATACCTACGGGATAACAACAAAACAGGCTGCATTCCTTGCCGGGGCTTTTATCGCCATCGCTAGGGAGAACGGTCTCCCCCTCGTTCCATAATTTTCCGCTAAAAAAAACCTCTCTGCATACCATCAGGTAGGGTTTATTACCTGTCATGCCCTACGATCCGTTTGTTAACCGGGAATTTCTGATTTTTTTGAGGAGCCTGAGGGGGACGGATGTTCGAAAAATACGATTTAACAAAGATTGTTGACGATGAGACCTTTGAAAAATCCCTTCCCCCGTTAAAAGAGCGCCTGAGTGTCCTTCAGCGGACACTTCGCGATCTCAGGATCCCGACCATTGTTGTCATCGAAGGATGGAATGCGGCCGGTATTACCATGTCCACCCGGGAGATTATCCAGTCTCTTGATCCCCGCGGGTTTACCCTTCATGCAACTGATAAACCCAATGATGAAGAACGGGCACGCCCGTTCATGTGGAGATTCTGGGTAAAAACTCCTTCAAAAGGGAGAATTGCTCTGTTTGCCCGCAGCTGGTACAGCAGGGCACTTGCAGAAAAATTATCCAGTGTCGGCTGGAAAAAATCGCTTAAGGATGAGATTAATTCAATAACCATCTTTGAACGCCAGCTGTGCGACAGTGGTGCAATTATCATCAAATTCTTTTTACATATTTCCAAGGACGAACAGAAACTCAGGCTTTTGGAGCGGGAAAGAAACCCGCTTACCGCATGGCTGGTAACCCCGAGTATCTGGGATTTCCATCACAGTTATGATACGTATCTTCCGATCATTGATGAATTCATCGAAAAGACCGATACCGGGTATGCGCCCTGGCATATTATTGAAGCCACCGACCGGAAGAATACCATTCTCAGGGTATATTCAATCCTGGTAAAAACTCTTGAAAAAAGAGTTGCCCTGGAAACCGAAGAACGGCCAAAAAAAACACGGCCAAAACCTGTTTCCAAGCCTCCGAAAAATCCTGTCCCGAGAAGATCTTCCTCCGGTTCATCCTACTCAAAGGAAGACTGTCAGAATATGCTCAACAACCTCCAGATTGAGATGCTTGAAATCAATTACATTCTCTTCAAACGGAAAATTCCGTTCATCATTGTCTATGAAGGTTGGGATGCCGCCGGAAAAGGGGGAAATATCACCCGTCTTGCCCGTTACATCAACCCGCTGGGATATAATGTCGTTCCTGTTGCTGCACCGAATGACTATGAGAAAGAGCATCATTACCTCTGGAGGTTTATCCGTCACTACCCGAAAGCCGGGCATTTTGCAATCTATGACAGGAGCTGGTATGGACGTGTCCTTGTTGAACGTGTGGAAGGTTTCTGTTCGGAAACCGAGTGGGAACGGGCATATCAGGAAATAAACGAGATGGAGCGGGACTATGTCGAGAGCAGTGGCGGGGGAATGGTCAAGTTCTGGCTTGAAATAGATAAGGAAGAACAACTCAAACGGTTCAGCCAGCGGGAAAATGATCCCCTCAAGCAATATAAGATAACCGAAGAAGACTGGAGAAACCGGGAGAAATGGGATCTGTATGCATGTTGCAGTTGACGAGATGCTGGCACGGACCAACACCTCCTATGCCCCCTGGATTGTCATTGAGTCAGACAACAAATGGTATGCCCGGGTCAAGGCTCTCAAAGAAGTTATCCGCTGTACTGAGAAACTACTCTGAAATATTTTTTAAGTCAATGTAAATCTATTCTTTTGTCTTTTTTAAATTAGTTCCGATACTCATTCAAAAAGAATTAATGTGTGACAGCGAAAATCAGTCGAACCAGGACAAAACCCTTAAAAAGTCTCTTTTTTGTCCGGAAAATTATTCGTTTTCGGATGGTTGTACAGGAATAAATCGCAACAGTGATTACCTGAATAACGTATTCTATTTTATGCGGGATCGAGCTGATCAGTATATCCATGAAGGGAATGATTTTGCCGGACTCGATCACTATACCGATGCACTCGATTCTTTTGATAAGGCAATTGCTCTCAACCCGGTGAACGGGATAGCATGGAATAATCGCGGGGTCGTACTGGGTAATCTGGGCAGATTTTCCGAAGCAGTTATCTCGTATGATAAGGCGATTGCACTTAATCCGGGATATGCTGCGGCATGGAACAATCGTGGAGTTGCGCTCGACGACCTTGGGCAGTATTCTGAAGCACTTGCCTCCTATGACAAGGCTGTTACCCTCAACCCGGATTACCCTGAAGTTTGGATCAACCGTGGCAACACGCTTGTCAGTCTTGCCCGGTATTCCGAAGCAGTTGACTCTTTCAGAAAGGCGATTTCCCATAATGGGGATGATGCAGTGGCGTGGAATAACCTGGGTGTCGTACTGGAGAATCTCGCCCGGTATGACGAAGCAATAAGCTCCTATGACAGGGCAATAAGCATCAACCCGGACTATACCACTGCATGGAAAAACCGCAACAACGCACTCCGTCATTCAGGAATTGATTCCGATGTGGCCAGTTCCCTCGAAATGGCACCGGCCCTTGACCTGGAAGACGCGGACTCATGGATTGACCGCGGAAACACACAGGATCATCTCGGAAGATATTCCGAAGCTGTAGACTCGTTTGAAAAGGCTATTGCTCTCTCCCCCTATTACGCAGAGGCATGGAACCACCGCGGAGTTGCACTGGATAATCTTGGTCGGTATTCAGAAGCTGTTGCCTCATATCAGGAAGCAATTCTTATCAACCCTGATTATGCCGAGGCATGGAACAACCGCGGAGTTGCACTGGATAATCTTGGTCGGTATTCAGAAGCTCTTGCTTCCTGTGATACAGGCGGTTACCCTCAACCCTGATTATGCCGAGGCATGGAACAACCGCGGAGTTGTACTGGATAATCTTGGTCGGTATTCAGAAGCTCTTGCTTCCTATGACAGGGCGGTAACCCTCAATCCGGATTACGCTGATGCATGGAACAACCGCGGAGTTGCACTGGATAATCTTGGGCGGTATTCTGAGGCAGTCGAATCGTATGACAACGTGCTTGCCCTCAACCCGGATACTGCTGATGCGTGGAATCAGAAAGGCACGTTACTGAGTAAACTCGGCCGGTATGCCGAAGCCGTATCTTCGTATGATAACGCTATTGTCCGTGCAATATGTGGTGCCGATTTATTGGATAACCGGGGAAATGCACTCTGTCAGCTGTGCCGGTATTCTGAAGCAATCGTCTCTTACGACGGGGCAATTTCCATCGAACCGGATAACGCTGCCTTCTGGAATAACCGCGGAGTTGCACTGGATAAACTTGGCCGGTATTCAGAAGCCGTTACTTCATACGAAAGGGCTGTAAACCTTGACCCGGAATATGCTGATGCCTGGAACAACCAGGGACTCTGCCTCGGGAGTCTCGGTCGATACCCCGAAGCGGTCGATTCTTTTGATAAAGCGATTGCTATCAACCCGGAAGATGCGGACTTCTGGAATAACCGGGGAGTTGCACTGGATAAACTTGGGCTGCATCCTGAAGCCGTTTCCTCCTATTATAAGGCGATCACCCTCAACCCGAATAATGCCGGAGTGTGGATAAACCGCGGCAATTCGCTTGATAAACTCGGACGCTACCTGGATGCAGTTGCCTCGTTTGATAAGGCAATCGCGATCAACCCGGTGTCTGCCGATGCCTGGAATAAGCGCGGAATCTCTCTCCAGCATCTGGGATGGTATTCAGAAGCGATTATCGCCCATGATGAGGCGATTGTCATCAACCCGGTTTCTGCTGATGCGTGGAATAACCGGGGATATGCGCTGGGTAACCTCGGGAGGTATGCCGAAGCCCTCGACTCGTTTGACGAAGCGATTGTTATCAATCCGGATGATGCCAATGCGTGGTACGCCCGTGGATATGTACTCTATTCTATGGGACAGTATATTGACGGGATTGACTCGTTTGACAAAGCGATTGCTATCAATCCGGATGATGCCAACACGTGGTATGCCCGTGGATTCGGGCAGTTTAAGACAGGAGAGTATTCCGATGCTATCGCATCGTATGACAAAGCAATCGCCATCAACCCGGATTTCACCGAGGCCCGGGAGAACCGGGAGATCGCACTTCAGCGAAAAGGATGAGTGTCCCGGATAAATGCTGAATTTTTTTTATAGTATCCTCTCGTCAATATCTTCACGAGACTAAAACGAAGTGAAAAAAACAGAGATGTCTTTCTTGTATGAGGGTGAAATAGTAGTCCGGATTTCGTGATTGCTGAAAACGAAAGACCGATAAACGAAGAACATACAGCGTTTTTTACAGTATGTAATTGTATCTTCGCTTGAAGAAGCGGGAAGCAGGGGAAGAAATGACCTCAAAAAAGAACGATTTGAACACGTGAAAAATTATTGCTGAATCGGAGATACCGGAAAAACATTCAAAGGAGACCGATGTTGAGGATACACTGGCAATGTTTTTTTAAAAAAGGAACTCTCCGGTCTTTGAAAAAAAATCCTGAATAAATCCCGATGACTGGATTTAAGACACCCTTACTTTTTAAAAAGGCCAACGTGCCCCGGATAATAGTTCTGTATTTTCTGACATCCCTGGTTCTGTCCGTTGACGAGAATTTTTAACTAATCTTACTTTTATGCAGGATTGTTAGACAGGATGAAGAGGAATGACCAATCCTATCCCCAAAGTAACCTGGCTCCAGTAGTGTATGGTTGAGAGAAAGTATCTCCGGACCTCAGAGGTTCCCTCACAAAGAACCAGTAATAATCTTTTTTTCCGAAAAAAATTTATTTTCAGGTTTCTTTGATGATCTCGCAATTTAATGCTGTTACAAACCGCAGATCGGAAAGTGTTTTTCCGACAATCTCTTCAATGTCCATCTTCTGCTCGCACTCTTTTATGGTCTCAAGGACCGCAGCAGTAGCCGGCATACTCGGCACTGCCCGGCACGCAAGATCTCCCGGATGAGCATCAAAGGTTCCAATCGTTACGGGCAAGGGTGATGGTCTCTTCCTTGTCATACGTTATGAGGGGGCGTAACACAGGTACTGTTACCGCTTCCTGGATAACCGACAGGTTGGCCAGCGTCTGGGAAGCAACCTGTCCGAGATTCTCACCAGTTACAATTGCGAGTGCACCTTCTTTTTCCATAAGGTGCCCTGCAACACGTTGCATGAAGCGCTTGCAGATCACGCAGCGGTATCGTGGCGGGATGCGGAGCTGGTCCATACGATCATATAAAAATTCGCTGTTTGCGATCACCAGGGGCAGAGGATTTCCATAACACCAGCGCGAGAGCCGGCGATGATTCTCGATTGCTGCCCCGGTAACATCCTTTCCCGCCCACCTGCCGGCATCCAGGTGCAGGTGGGTGATCTCGCACCCTCGTTTCATCATCAGCCAGGAAGCGACCGGCGAATCAATACCTGACGAAAGCAATCCAAGCACCCTCCCCTGTGTGCCCCAGGGTAATCCTCCGGGTGCTGGTATCCGGGAATCGTACACGAGCCCCCCGAAGTCCCGGATTTCGACAAATAATTCATAATCCGGGTTATCCAGATCGACTTCCAGACCCGGGACGTGATCATAGATGGCAGAACCGATTAGGGTCCCCAGTTCCTGGCTGTTCAGGCCGGTTTTCTGCTGCCGTTTCGCCCGGACTGCAAAACTCATTTCCTCATGCAGATTTTCCGATGCAAGAGAGACCGCTTCCGTGCAGATGTCTTCAAGCCGGGTGCTTGTACGGATACAGATGCTGACATCAACAATGCCGAAAATCCGGGATACCACATCAGCGATCTTTTCCGGGTGATTGCCATAGATCAGGATGCGCCCGCGGGGTGTTTCGTAGTGACAGGAAAGAGCGGATGCAGAGAGTGCTTTTCCAATGTTTCGTAGCAGCATTCCGATAAAATGGTGCTTTACCGACTCACTTTTTAAGAATAACTCCCCGTATCTCACCATCACGAGTTTTTCCGGATTACTCACGTCTCTCACCCCTGTTGTCAGTAGTATAGAAGGTCTGGGGAGATAACCATTCGTGGTATCCTGTCAACCGCGTGAATCGTGCAATAATGCAAGGATATTCCCCGAAAAACGATCCTCAGCAGGACAGAACAACGAAATCCTTTAATTTCTCAAACGAATAGTGTAATGAAATGGCAAAAAAAGCAAGCAAAAAAATTGAAGCTGAACCGCTCAGGTTGTTTTATATTTTTTACAATCAGGAACGCTGGGACAACTGGTTGAAAACTCTCAAAGAATCGAGTTTCGAGGCAGATCCCAAGAGCGATGAGTTGCCCGAAGGCTTCCGTGTGCTTGACAGTTTCTCCGTCGATATCACCGTATCGGTGTTGAAGATCATCAAACTTTACCAGAACAAGCGCTATACTTTTGAAGAAGCGGTTGACAAGCTCTCGCAGGTTGAAATGATTGTAATGTCAGCTGCACCCGAAGGAGAACTCGGAGAGATCGTTGAGATCCTGCAGCTTCCCAAACTTGCGCTCTTTGCCTCCTGCAGGCTGTACCTTGCCGGTGGATTCAACAAGGATATTAAAACACTTGTCAAGAAAGGCAGGGAAGACATCGATAAGGATATGGAGCAGGCACTTGAAGCAGCAGCAAATATCGGTGCCAGTGTCATTGACGGAGCATCCTGCTGTGGCAAATACGTGAAAGATGATATTGAACAGACAACTCTGTTTGATGAGTGGCTCATCGAATGCGAACGGATGGGTGAAGCGATGGCCTCCCTGAAAAACTTTGATGAGGGAGTAGGAGACGAGGATTGATCGCTGATCGGGCACGGTTCCGTCATGCAAAAAAATTAGAACGGCTTGCAGGTTTTCGCCTCCCTGAACTTGCGTTCTCCGGAACCATGCTCGAAACGCTCTCGTCGCGCATTGATTATGATTCGCTTGATTTTGCCGTGAGGGAACAGATCCTCGCTTTTTTCAATGATTTCCTCCGCTGTGACTGCAAAGATTCACCCTTATGCGGGTGCCCGGAGAAAAAATTTGCAAAAAAAGTGATCGAACTGCGCGAAAACGGTCTCGATCACCGCCAGATAGCTGCATTCATGCTGGATGAATATGGGATCGAGATGTTTCCCACCGATATCCTTTCGTTTCTGGAAGAATCTGTCCATGTACTCGAAGCCATTTCGGATGTTGCCCGTTTGCAGGGTCGCTGTGAGCTTGCAAAAAAGACCGATGAGCATATCCACCTGATCGAGCGGTAATTTTTCAGAGTTATCATCACCCTGTACCTTCCTGATAACCCCACATCTCTTCGTCCCCAGCCGATTCATAAGATGATGTGAAGGAATTTCCACCTGATGAGAGATTTCGGGTTGCAGGGGTCCGATCATCGGATGAACAGAACAAAGACCCGGCTGTTTTTTTTTGAATCGGGAAGGTTTGACGGATCCGGAGACGAAGAACGAAAAAAATAAGGTATTTTAACGGGGTATCAATGAAATCCTGTATCTCAACAGGCAATTTTATTGCGTCGCCCCAAACGTAAGAACCGGTTTTCCGGTTTTATCATACAGGTTCAGATTTGATTCATTCACCCTGATCTCAACTGCTTTTGAAAGATCATCGAGATACGCTGACTCCTGCTGCATTATGAGGGGATTTTCACAGTATCTCCCGGTTATCACGGGGGGAGAGATGGATATCGCTAAATCCTGCGTTGTATAACTGGCGTTGTACTCGTTGCACCCTGCCGAACCGCTCACGTTTCCATCAATGCCGAATCGGGCAGTAACCGGTGTGCCGTTGACAGCAGGGACAAGAACTCCGCCCGAATCGGCATAGGAGTGCAGTGTCCAGGTATTCTGCATCAGGAGTATTCCGGCTGATGCCCGGATACCTGGTACATTCACGAACACGATTAAAAAAACAAGGATGCCAACCAGTGCGAGTGCTCCATAGAATGCAATACCCATTTTCTGTGATTGCATGACTGGAGCGTTCTCCTGTTCCGGGTTCACGGTATCCAGAAGAGTCCCTCCCGGTTCGTCAGTCATACCCTGTACTAAAGACTGGCGGATGCAATAACCGTTTCTGCAATAACGGGCTATAACCCCGATTAAAAATATCCAGGGTATCCCGCTGGAATGGCTCCGGGTGATTCCCGTATCGGGTATGAAATCAGGGTTAAAGTGAAGGAGAGTGAATACTACCTGTCCCCCATACTTTTCCCTGTTCTTATGGAATAGTGAAAAATAAATTATTCAGGAGTCATCCAATGAGAACAGAAAAGAGCGGAGATGAAACCCGGACAGTCAAAGCGGCCAGAACCTTTTCAAACGACCTGATTCCTGCCCCTGCCACCCTAAACAGTACTACGAAGAACTCTGCTTTCCCCCTAGTGTATGAATTGAAGTTTTAATAGTCTTTAACACGAACATTATCCATGGATTTTGCACCCGTCAAAAAATGGGCTGTTTTTTTTATGGGGATTCTTTTTGCAATTGTGATAGCAGATGCACTCGCAAACACAATAGTATCAGGAACAGGTATGGTCGGCTGGACGAGGTTCATGGTGAGTTTCATCCTCTATGCAGTTTTCTTCTTTGCGATTCTCTATGCCCTGGAAAAAATATTCCATATCGAATTTTTTGGTTTTTGGCGCGAATGAAAAAAAGAGAAAATTTCTCCTTATCTTTTTATTACTGCTGAACTGTTTTACCCGTTCATCATCATTCCTTAAAGGGGGTTTTACGGATTGAATGGATTTTTATGATGCCTGTGCATGACTTACAGGCATAATATTGATCCGTCCAGCAGGTATTACAGGCCCATCGCCCGCAGAGAACACACTGGCGAAGCTCTGAAATTGCATAGGGAGAATTACACAGGTCGCACATATACTGGGCGAAACTGTGCGGGTTTTTCACCGGAGACTCGCCCTGTTTGCGCATCACCGGGATCTCTTCTTTTAACTCTGAGAAGAGATCAGTGCCGGTCTTATTTTTTGGTGCTTCCTTTTTGAGCCAGTCCCTTCTCAATACCGTCAAGCCGGGTCTCCAGTTTTGTGAGTGAACTCTCCAGATCCATTTCGAATTTCTTTAAATCATTGATACGGGCTTCGTCCTGTTCAAGTTCTTTGGATTTCTGTTCCTTGAACCTCATGAGCTTCTGCTGGTCAATCAGTTGCCATTCGTCTACAAGGTTTTCAAACCTGCGGTCAAGGTACTCGTCTACCCGGCTCTCTACGGGACGTGTCACTGAGAGGTCTCCTTTGGCTCCACGGAAGTAATAGTAGATCAGGAAAAACGCGGCAGCGATGAAGATGACAATAACCAGGAATTCAAGCCAGTCCATGGTCAGATCTTCTCCTTCAGTTTCCGTGCACGGGTTTCAAGTTCCGTCAGTTTTTCCACACTTGTCTTTTTTGACGCTTTCAGGCGTGGGATCTCCTGTTCAATTGCATCAAGCCGTGCCGTGAAATCTGCCACATCATCCTTCCGGGTAAGGTCCCATTCATCAACAACAGATTTCATCCTGCGGTCCACATAGGCATTCATGTAATTTTTCATGCCGATCATTTCGACGCCTCCAGGGAGGAAACCAGGATATCAAGATTTCCAACACGCTTTTCGATCACCATCTTTTCTGCAAAGAGAGTGCTGATTTCATTGGTGAGCTGTGAGAGCCGGTATTCAAGCTTGTGAAGGTCACTATCGGTTAAGAGATCCCATTCCTCTATGATGGACGCAAAGTTCTGATCGAAATACGCGTCCATGGATTTATCGAACGTGGGAATTTTTGATCCGATCGACGCAGAATAGTTGGAGACCTTCTCCCAGTAACCCGGGGCTGTTTCGGTCTGGTTAACAATGGTTTCCATGTTATTTCACCTTTTTCTCTTCTGTCTGAATCTTACCAATCATATTGTCCAGTTTTCTGACCTTGACATAATTCTCCAGCCGGTCCAGTCGCTTTTCAACGAGTTTTTCCCGGGCGAAAATATTGGTTTCAAGAGTTATGTTTTCGTCTTCCACATCCCTGATCTCAGCCGTCTGTTCCGCAGAAAGCCGCGTGAAGGGATTTGCCTTGGTCGCCGCATCCATCTGGATGATTTTGAGCTTATCCTGTTCCAGCTGGACATTATATTTTGAGGCCCTCATGAGACGCACTTCACGGATTATGAGAAAGAAAATGAAGATAACAAAGAGCAGCAGTATCACCATGAATGAGGTGTTATTAATGAGTGGTTGTGTTGAAACAACAACAGTCTGACTTGTTGGAATAATACCTATCACCCCTCTGATTTAATACTCAAATCGCAGTCACAAGAAATCCACACAGGTTAAAGGTTATCTTTTCCCTTTACCTTCTCCTTCACGGCACTTGCTGTATCGCCGGCAGCTTTTCCAACTGCAGCGCCGGCTTTCTTTGCCCCGGTTGCAACATCGCTGCCAACTTTCTTTGCGCCGGCGGATACGTCTCCTGAAGTTTTCGACAATTTTTCCTTAATCCCAAGTGATTTTTTGATCGAGACCGTTTCACCTTCTTTGAGGGCAAGAGATTTTAAGTCCTCTTCGCTTACCCGGATTTCATCTTTTCCCACCATCGTGTCAGCAATAACGGTAACGGTGACTGTTTTTTTCGCTGCCTCGTTCATCAGATCTACGTGATCCCCATTCACAATCTTGAGATCGATCAGCCTTGACTCATGCAGCCGTACCCGTCCGTGGCTTGGAAAAGCACGTTTCTTGATTTTCAGTGTTATGGTTTCCATACCCTAGAGATGCTCTATATATTTAATAAATGTTTGTATAAAAATCAAATATCGAAACGACCATTAGCTGAACGGAAAGACTTCACGAGGTACTACTGTTTAAATTTTTTCCCCCTCCTGTCTGAAGGTTACGGGAAAAAAACGAGTTTGATAAAAAAGAGGAGGATTTCTTCGGGTTTTTTATGTTCCCAGTGCTGTCTGTTCCTTTCTGACCACAAAAGAGATTACTATCGATGCAATCCCGGCTAAAATCGCAAAGCCTCCCACAATAAATGGAATACTAATTGCAGCGGCCATAGGGTACACGAGGATGAGGATGCCAAAGATCAGACTGATAACGCCCAATATACCGGTACCTGCATCCTTTGTCGAAAATGCCCTGAAAATATATGCCCCTCCGATAAAACATGCCCAGAACCCGATGAATATAGTAAAGAACCCCAGGATGAAAAATGTGCTGTACAAGGGATACGAGAGAATCAGGCAACCGGCAATAATATTGATGATTGCGAGGAAGAGTTTCCATCCCCAGTTGGTCCGGTCAACGAACAGACTGAACAGGTGGAATAATCCCCCCACGAGCCAGAATACCCCAAGGAATGTGAGAAAGAGTACCGTTGTAATACCGGGAGTAGTCACAAACATGATTCCGATAATCAGGGCAAGAATACCATACACAAGCAACAGCCACCAGGGAATGATATTCACATCAGGAGCTGATCCAAACTGATTAGATGTAATTTCTTCAGTCATTAAAATCACCACGGGTTAAAAATAAACGAACATAGTATTTGAAATTTGCCTTATTTTTCAATAATCAGGTAATTTTATGCCTGATATGGTTTTTCCAGACACCAATCTTCCCGCATTATGAAATATTGTCATCTTGACAAAATCTGTAATGTTCTATCTTTGTCTGGAATCACGCGATTTTTAAAAAAAAACTCACCAACCTTCACCGGAAATCGGGGGCATCTGGGGATCATCGCTCATCCGTGTGATACAATTTCCAAAAGAGCCTGAAGAAATTTATCTGGTCCGATGAAGTTTAAAAAAAAGAGACGGGAGAATGTTATTGCTCTCGTATCATTTTTAATATCGGACTTTTTTGCTCTTTTTCCGGGTACTGAAATTTCTGAACTTTTGTAATTTTAACTGCAGGTTAATTCCCGGTTTGGCAAAAACAACCCTCAAGGGGCGCAAGGATAACCGGGAGGGCACCGGGAAAAAAAACAATTCATGCATATCCGAAGCTTGAATGTCCTAATGCCAGATCAATAGTTGGTCCTCCGACAATTTTGATCCCAATATACACAGGAAAGCTTCTATGAAAATGACGAGGATAAAAACAAAGACTGCTGCTCCCACACTGCTTGAGCTTCAACGATCTTCTTTGTTCCAAAGAGACCGATTACGACAAGGGCAAGGATTTTTTTAGATCGATATCTTTGGTCATCGTACTCTGCAGAACATAACGGGATGGGAAATAATAGGATAAATTTTGTAGTTGTGGCTCTAACTGGATATAAGAAAATAAATACAGATTGGTTCCCTGTCGGTGACATTATCATGGATACAAAATTATCATGCATTATCTGGGGGATTATCGGCGTTATTTTTGGACTCATGGTCCTGCTGTTCCCTGATCCGGAAATGATGCTCGTCACTTTTTATGTGATATTTCTGGTTCTGACCGGACTGGTTATTGCAGTTTTGCTTTTCCTTGCCATCACTTCGAACGGCGATGAATCCTTGTTCTGGTTTGGTATTTCTGCAGCATTGCTCCTCATGGCAGTCCTCTCTTTTCTGGCACAACAGTTCTTTGCAATCATTTTTCTGCTCATTATCGCAGGAATTGCATGTTATAACGGTTTTACCGACATCACACTCGCACTCACTCATCCCAGGACCAAATATATTCTTATCCCGGGTATGCTCGTATCCGGCGTAGACTCTTCTTGCCGCTCTTCTCTGGTTCTTCCCGGTTTTTTTAGATAATCTTGCAGTTGTCATTATCGGCAACTTCGCTTTTGTATTCGGCCTCTTTTCTATTCTTATGGGATATTTTCAGAAAGAAGTGTCCTGAACAAAGGTGCAGAATGAACGACCATGAATATTTTGTATCAATGATCGCGAAACCTAAAAAGGATACATTATATCCCTTGTCCTGCATTCTGAAAATGTTTTTGTTTCCATGTCGTACGATGTCATTGTGATCGGCGCCGGCCCGCGGCTGTGCAGCAGCATCCGAATGTGCACAGAAGGGACTTTCAACGCTCTGTATTGAGGAACATGGAACTATCGGTTACCCTGTCCAGTGTGCAGGACTTCTGTCGAATACTGCCTTCAAGGAATGCCGGGTATCGGAACGTCCGGTGCTTACCCGGGTCTCCGGCGCCCGGGTTGTATCAGGTCTGGGCAGTGAGATCCTTATTGATGCAAAGACGCCCAAGGCTGTTGTTGCCGACAGGGGATCGCTTGACCGGGAGATGGCAGAGACTGCGGCAAATACGGGAGCGGAGTTCCTCTTAAAAACTGCGGCGTATGGCATACGGGGAACAACACTCCAGACCCGGGGTGTCAACGGGCATGCAGAAATTCCATTCAGGCTCCTTATTGCTGCAGATGGTCCCCGGAGCATTATTGCCCGTTTCTATGGCATGCCCCGTGCAAAGACGTTCCTTGCGGGTATCCAGGTGGATCTTCCCCACGAATGCGATTCCCGGTTTGTGGAAATTTATCCCGACGCATCCCCCGACTTTTTCGGATGGATGATTCCAACGGGAAAAGGCCGTGCGCGAATCGGACTGTGCGGGCAGGTACAGGTTCCTGAACGGTTCGCAGCGTTCGTAAAAAAGTTTGGTACGTGTGCAACTCATATGGTAACGGGAACCCTTCCTCTGGGAGTCATGCCCAGAACCTATGGTCACCGCACTTTGTTTGTCGGTGATGCTGCCGGATTTGCAAAACCCACTTCCGGGGGAGGAGTCTACACCGGCATCCGTTCCGCAAGGCACGCAGCTGCCATAGCGGCTACCTGCTGTGAGACTGATACGTTTACGGACGCGGCCCTTGCTGAATATGAACTACGATGGAAGGCAGATATCGGTCGGGAGCTGGATCTCGGATTCCGTATTTTCCAGATGCGCCAGACCTTATCTGCCCGGGATATGGATGCGCTGATACTGGCGCTCAGTGATCCTGATGTTGTTCGCATGATTGTTGAAAATGGAGATATGGACCGGCCTGGCGTTCTTGTCAAAAAACTTCTTCGTAAACCCGCCATACTCCGGTGTGCAGCCCCGCTTCTTCGGTCAGGACTTCTGTCATTATTCAAATAAATGTGATCGAAAATATATTCAGACACGGTTATTTTTTAAAAACCGCGTCTTCCTTTTGCACTACGTTGTTATTTTCTCCTGCTTCTTAAAAAACCAGGAAGAACGATCCTGGAGATACTTTGCCACAATTCCTGGAATTATAAGAGGAGGAACAGAATGGTGAAAAAAAATAAAAAAATTCAGGGTTTGGAGCCGGATTTGGTTATCTTTTTTGACGGTTTTATAGGTCCTGGAGGATTTGTATGAGGAGGTAATTCATCACCATGAGGGTGGGAATGAGGCGTATGCTTTGGTGAAAGGACAGGTTTTTTTATGGTTTTATGCGGGGGATGGGGAAGCGGATGATCGGAAGGATGATGTCGGGCATCTTCAAGGTGCCGTTCCCTGTTCTTGCTGGGTCCGGTTTTGAGGCGAGGGGTTGTACCGGATTTCTCCGGTTGATCTGCACGTCTCGGTGACATAATCAATAATCTCTTTGTGGGATATAAAGGAACCGGTTATTGCCCTGCGGGATTCATCAACCTGTGGATTTTCTTTCTGATCTGCCCCGGGCAGTGCAATCAGGGTAACCCTGCAATTTTAAAACGCATCCTTTGGTTGATATCAGGGTTTCAAAAATTGCTACAGATCAATGATTATCCGGCAAGGGAAAAATGCGGGAAAAAATTTTTCGAAATGATGGTTTTAACTTCGCATTATTGACCTATGAAATGAAAGAAAGAATTGATGAAATCTGGATTACCAAAAAATTAATGCTCACGGGTTTCATCGCATGCTTTGTGCTTCCTTGGTAAATTGCGATAACTCAATCCCAAAGTCATCGTTATCCATAAGCGCAGCCGGCACCCGGGAAACAGAGTTCTGTCCACACTGCTTTCGAACCCGGGATTTCAATTCCTTACCGGGAAAAAGTAAATCTCAGTACAAAAAACAAAGCTGAACAAAAAAAGATTGCTCAGAACAAAGGACAGGAAGGTACCATTCTAACCCTGAACTTCACTCGTTTTCTGATCTGTGATTTTCTGATCCGTTATGAACCGGTAGGCACCGTTTGGCACAGTGATTTCAAACCGTGCACCTTTCCCGGGTTCTCCGTTCTCATCAATCGTTATTCCGGTTATGGAGAGGATCTCGCGTATCAGGAATAAACCAAATCCCGTATTTTTTCCATACCCCCTTTTAAACAGGTGTTTCTTTGTTTCCTTATCAATACCGCCGCCATTATCCTCACATACAATCGTCAGGGTATCTCCGTTGTCGTGGAAAGAGAACTGAATCAGAGTGGTATTGTGACCATGTCTCACTGCATTTTCCAGGAGATTGTAAAAAACCTTGCCTAAAAGGGGATCGGCATAGATCTCGAGATTACTGAATGGTATCTGAATAGTAACTGAACTCAGGTCAAGCAACGCTGCTGCAGTGGCAACTGTATCGTGTACATTCTGCCATTGAGGTGCCTGGACTCCGATATCCTGATAGTGTTTTGTAAATGTAATCTGCTGGTTGATTCGCTCTGTTGCAGTAGCTTCTTTTTTGATAAAACCAAGGAGTTTTTCATCAGAGGCAAATTCTTCGGATAACGCCAGATATCCGGAAAGGACCGTAAGCTGATTAAGGATATCATGCCGGGTGATGCTCGAGAGAAGGTTCATTTTCTGGCAGGCAAGGGCAAGTGCATCTTCTGCTCGTTTTTGTTCGGTAATATCCTGTCCCACAGACTGGTACTCGACAATTGAGCCTTTCTTGTCAAATATTGCCCGATCAGACCACCTCTGCCAGCGGATAGAACCGTCCGGCATTATCACCCTGTGGGTATCAATGGCAGAAGGATTTTCCCTGGTGAGGGATGCGAAATGTTCCCTGATCTGGCGATGGTCTTCCGCCGGGATCCGGGGGAAAAATTTCTTCCCGATGAGTTCTTCACGTGATTTTTTAAAATACTGGCAGTATGCCCCGTTAACGAACAGGTGCGTGCCGTCAGGACGGAAACGTGAGATCAGTTCGGTTTGATCCTCCACAACAGTCCGATAGGTTCGTTCGCTCTTCTTCAACGCATCTTCAGCGTGCTTACGTTCGCTCACATCCCTCACAATCGCCTGAAGGAGTGTTTTTCCCCCGATAATTACCCGGTTCAGTGTCACTTCAGAATACACGGGTTTTCCATCCAGACGGGTAAACAACCAGTCGAAAACCTGGGTGGAGTCCCCAAGTGCACCTGAAATTCTGTCCTGTCCTTTTTGCTCGGAACTCACCCGATCGGGTTGCATCACCGGTGAAAAATCAATGAGCTGATCTTCCTATGATCTCTTTCTTTTTTGTACATCCTAATAACGAGACTGCCTGACTGTTGCACTTTTTAAAGCGGGTGTTTTCAAGAAGAAAGATGGCTTCCTGCGAAGATTCAAACAGCGAACGGTATTGTTCTTCACTTTCCTGTAAGGACTTTTCCGCCCGCTTGTTTTCCGTAATATCCCTGATGACCTGTATCGCACCGGTAACGTTGCCGGAGGCATCATAGAGAGGGGCTGCAATAAGCCAGAGACAGGCTCCTTTCCCATTATAAAGTATCGGGAACTCCTTTTCGGCAATGAGTTTGTTGTCCTGGCGGATGACAGAAGGATATTTCTCCTGGATCTCTTTGTCCTCATGAAGGATAAGATCGAGGAGTAAATCCTGCTTTTTTCCATAAAATGGCAGGGAATAGATACGATCTCCTTCACCCATGATCGTGGTATTTTTCACTCCGGTCATTTCCTCCATTGCCCTGTTCCAGGCAATTACTTTCCCTTCAAGATCGATTGCAAAAGTCGCGTCAGGAAGGAAATTGACAAGATCTGATAGCCGCTGTGCGGCGTTTTTGAATCCTTCCCGTATTTCCCTTTTTTTAACTGCTTTTTTTATGTTATTTGCCAGTTCATCAAACTGGAACCGGGGATCACTCCCTTTCGTAATATAAAAATCAGCACCGTTGTTGAGTGCCGCAATGACGACCTCTTCCTTTCCCTTCCCGGTGAAAATGATAAAGGGAATATCACCGAGTTCCGTGTGGACGTATTTGAGAAAGGAGATACCATCCATCCCCGGCATCTGGTAATCGGAGATGATGGCATCGTATGACTTCAGTTTCCCTGATTTTAGAACGTCATTTACTGAAGTTGTGACGTCAATAGTGAACTCCTTGGTTTTTTCCAGAAAAATCTTTACTATTTCAAGGAGGACCGGTTCGTCATCGACATACAATACTTTATACATACTATTCTCCGGCAGATGATTCGCTATTGTCAGACAGGCAGTTTATTTTCATTTTTCCGTTTAATATAGTTTTTCGTTCATGTATATATATTTAACTTAAAAATTTTATTAATTTTTAAGCGTTATTTTAGTATATAAGATATTTTTTGGGGATTTTCTGCATAAAGCACGATCCGTTTGATGAAAGAAAGAACCTTTGAAAGGCATCTAGTATCTGGTGACACCGTATTGATCTTTCTTAATCTATAACCTGTTCTGATTAATTAATAAAGTCTGGCAAGGCGACAGTGCAATGCATATTATTTTTGCCGGGAGCATGTTCCCGGGAAAGCACAAAAAAACAAGTGTTGCCCGTTCGTCTTTTCTTAGCAAAAAGAAGCAATAATACAGATATATTCCCAAGAAAAGATGGTTAAGTTTCGGTTATCTTTCTGTTTACTCTTCCACATGGATAGTCGTGAGCTTTACCGACTCGACACCTTTCTGGGACATGAGCCGTTCGGCGAAAGTTTTAATTTCTGAACCATCTCCATGCACCAGAATCACTTCCAGACAGCGATCGTGGGTTACATGCGAGTGTAGTGATGCCTTGATTATGGAATGAAATTCATGCTGAATATCGGTAAGGGTGACAAGAAGTCCCCTCTGGTCATGGTCGTATACCATGGTAATTACCCCTTCACGCTCACCCTTGACATCGGACATCCATTTATAATAAGTGATATATGTTCGGATCGCATCGCGGATGCCTTCAGATCGGGAAGAGTACCCGCGCTGGTTGATAATATCGTCGAATTTGTCAAGCAGGTTGCTGGGAAGTGATATTCCGATTCGGGAGAGATCAGAGTCCATGGTTTTACGAGCCTCAGTGATGTTTATATCATTGCGGATTGTTTTTTAAGGTTTTGAAAAATGCTGTAGACAAGTATGAACCCGTAAGACTTCACTGTCCAGAAATGATCACAAACCTGGTGAATTCCTCATCAAATTATACCTGTCTATGAGAAAACATATTTGTTATCTGATTAATGAGCCGTCTGTCTTCAATTTATTTTTTCATATACCCTATTTTTGATTTTAAAAATCATACTTTAATAAAAAATTTTTACCGAATGATTTCCAAAGTACCGTAGTAACACATGATGTTGTGGATTTACTTCAGTGAAATACTTAGAAAGCCTTCCGGCATTGAAATGTTGTTTCATAAATGTAATTTTTATCATAAATTGATATAAATGTTCAGATAAAAGTTACAATAATTTCGATATAATATCAAATAGCAATTCTTTTTAACTACTGAATGTTACAATATTTCATAAACGTAACAACAAATTCTGGTGAACAAATGCACATTCCTGACGCATTCATACCTATCTGGCAGGGCGCAATCTACTGGATTATTGCCCTGGTCTTTATCGCGCTTGCCCTCAAATGGGCAAAGAACGAATTAAACGAAGAGAAACTTCCTCTGGTCGCTGTGCTTGCTGCCGGTATCTTTGCCCTCCAGTCCTTCAACCTTCCGGTGTCTATGGGAACAAGCGGGCATCTCGTTGGGGGAGCACTTGCTGCCATTCTTCTCGGGTCTCCCTTTGCCGCAGTCTTTATCCTCACTCTCGTGCTGATCGTCCAGGCAGTCATGTTTGGTGATGGGGGAATTATCACCATGGGAGCAAACATCATCAATATGGGTGTGATTGGAGGTTTTGTCGGCTTCTATACTTTCAAGGGAATGATGGGATTAACAAAGAGCATGCCAATTTCCGCTTTCTTTGCCGCATGGCTGGCGTGCGTTATCCCGGCTCTTGCCTGTGCGTTTGAGATGTTCTTTGCCGGAACCTTCCCCCTCGAGGGAGGCTTAATTGCCATGGGCATCTACCATGCAATCATCGGTGTCATCGAAGGATTTGTCACTGTCGCAGCGATTTACCTGATAACCAGTGTCCGCCCGGATCTTGTTGATACCGGTGTCAAGACACCCGCGGGGGCATAGCACCATGATGGACAACAAGACATTCATTATTGCCGGTATTATTGTCGCATTGCTCATCGGTGTTGTTGCCGTTTTCTTCGCATCTGCGGATCCGGATGGCCTCGAGAGCACTGCGCTGGTTGTGCAGGGACAGAAAGATCTGACTGGTGGGACACCGGAAAATGCAGAGATTCAGGAAGATCTCACCGATAAGTTCTCCTATACCTCTCTCATGCCCGATTATTCTCTCGGTGAAGATTTGGGACCATTAGGGGGGTTGATTGCAATAATTGTAGGAACTATCATTGCGTTCCTTATTGTGCTGGGTCTTGCGTACACCATCAAGGTCGCGGATAAACCTGCAAAATAAAACCAAAGGACTTTACATTTTTTCAACCTACTTCCTATACTCATGCACCTGATCGAGACCCGCGATCTCTGTTATGTCTATCCTGGCAACGTCACCGCACTGGACCGTATCAATTTTATCGCACCACGAAAAGCACGCATCGCCGTTATTGGATCGAACGGTGCGGGAAAAAGCACATTGTTCAAACAATTCAACGGCATCTTCAAACCAACATCAGGTTCTATCCTCATCCGTGGTGAACCCATCACCAAGCAGAACCTCCGGGAGATCAGGAAATTTGTCGGTATCGTCTTTCAGAATCCCGATGACCAGATCTTCTCACCAACCGTTGAACAGGACGTCGCTTTTGGTCCCACAAATCTTGGCCTCGATGCGGAGACCATCCATCACCGTGTCCATGAATCCCTTCGTGTGGTAGGGATCGAACACCTTGCCGGCCGGGTCCCCCATCACCTGAGCGGCGGTGAGAAGAAACGGGTCGCGATTGCCGGGGTCATTGCCATGGAACCGGAAGTTCTTGTGCTCGATGAACCCAACGCCGGTCTTGATCCCCGCGGTGTTGCTGATCTCAACAGGTTCATCAACTCCCTTTCGGAAAAATATGGTATGACCGTCATCTTCTCTACCCACGATGTCGCTCTTGTTCCTGAGGTAGCTGATTTTATTTATGTCATGGACAAGGGACGGATTGTGGCGAGCGGTACTGTTGATGAGATCTTTGTGCAGCCTGATATGCTCCAGTCTGTGCGACTTGATGTACCGGTGCTCCCCAAACTCTTAAAGACACTCAGGGAGAATGGCGTGGAGGTTTCGATGGCCTACACTTACGCGGATGCAGAAAACTCCCTGCTTCGTGCATTTGGCAAACGATCATGATTGAAGAGCTCTTTGAGATAGAACGGGATGCCTATAAGAACAGTGTAATTCATCGAATTGATGCTCGGGTAAAGATTGCGATTGCATTTGCCGCAATCATTGCCCTTGTTGCCGTACCCTACTCAACGATGATCTATACTGTGGGGGCTATTTTCTTTGCTTTCTTTTTCCTGCTCTGGTGCTGTTCACGACTCCCCCTTGGAGTCTATGCAAAACGTCTGCTCGCGATACTTCCCCTCTGGGGAATGATCATCTTCTTCCAGATATTTATCAAGAACAAGTACTACACTGATTACACAGTTGTTGTAAGCCTCCCTTTTGGAATAAACATCTATGCCCAGTCAATCGAATTTGCTTTTATTCTCCTCGTTAAGTTTATTGTCACCATCTCGTTTATTATCCTGCTCTCCTCTACAACAAAGATGCCCGACCTGCTGGAGGGGGCTTCGCGGATGGGACTGCCCGCAGAATTTGCATTAGCGCTTGGTATGATGATCCGCTACCTGTTTGTATTCGGCTACATGTACCGCAAGATCAACGAGACATTAAAAACCAAATGTTTTGATGCATTCGACCGCCAGCTTCCGTATAACTACCGCCTGAAGCAGCTGGGCTACACCATAGGGACCATGTTTATCCGCTCGTACGAGCAGGGGGAACGGGTGTATACCAGCATGCTCTGCCGGGGGTACGGCAGGGAAAGTTTTCTCTTTGTGACAAAAAAACCTCTGCGGAGATATGAATGGGCGTTTCTCACGCTATCCCTCATCTTTATAGTGACCGTTCCGGTGATGATCTGGCTGACCGCAGTCCGCCTTTTTTAAACCAGTACTTTTTTTACCCGCTTTCACTATCTTGTAACCATGGAGCATCCGTTTGGTCATGGGTTTATCACGAGCATCATGCTCATCATCCGGCACTTTGCACTGCCCCCGGAACAGGCCTGGTTCGGGGCAGGGGATCATATTGAAGGGCTGGTGCTGCCGGAGAAGTTCAAAGGTACTGAGGTTGAAGAGATCACCACACTGTTGAAAAAGAAAGTCATCTGGCACCAGCCGGGCACTATGGACAAGGAAGACGCCAGGGACGTAATCTTCACGCTGAACCGGCTTGTCATTGCGATTGATCGCGAGCTTGGCATTGCCGATGCCGGGATCGGAGAGTTCCGGTAACGGGAGAATCCTTTTTATACCTGAATCCTGTTTTTACGCCTATCCTTTAAGTCATCAAACAACCAATAATTATTGTGATTTCATTACACGTATTTTTTTATTTTTTTAACGGAGGTTTTCCTTGACTGAAACATACGATGCATCCCATATTACCGTTCTTGAAGGACTCACCCCGGTCCGTGAACGCCCGGCCATGTATATCGGCAGCACCGACACCCGCGGGCTTCACCATCTTGTCTATGAAGTCGTGGACAACTCGATTGATGAAGCACTTGCCGGTTATTGCAGCCTGATTTCAGTAATAATCAATAAAGACGGCTCTCTCCAGGTGGAAGATAACGGACGGGGTATTCCGGTCGACCGGATGGAGAAGAACGGCAAGAGCGCCCTTGAAGTGGTGCTGACCGTTCTCCATGCAGGCGGCAAGTTCGACAAGGAGAGCTACCAGGTTTCCGGAGGTCTCCATGGTGTCGGTGTCTCGGTCGTCAATGCACTCTCCAACTGGCTCTCCGCCCATGTGTACCGTGACGGCAATATCTATGAGATGCGTTTTTCCAAGGGTCTCATGACCTCCCCGCTCTCCACGCGGGAAGAGTCGCTCAACGAGCTGCTCGCCCGGTACCGGAAGTGGTACGGGGAACCTGCTCCCTTCACCCGTACAGCAGTGCCGGTCGACATCACCTGCAACTGGCTCGGCACCGGTGATTGATCCAGTAGAGTCGGAGCGCGAGAGCCGCTTAGCCTTCCTTGCACAGTTCGGCCCGAAGATGAACGGCACCAGGATCCACTTTGTTCCCGATGCCACTATCTTTGAGACCACCACATTCGATTATGATGTGCTCGCACACCGGATGCGGGAACTGGCATTTCTCAATGCAGGCCTGACGATCACCATTACAGATGAACGGTCCAGTGATACTGCGACCTATTGTTATGCAGGCGGACTTATTGAATTTGTCAAATACTTAAACGAAGGGCTGGAGTGCCTCCACCCTAACCCGATTGATATATCGAAAAAGGATATCGAGAACAAACTCGAAATCGAAGTTGCAATGCAGTACACCACTGCGTACGACGAGAAGATCTATTCCTATGTCAACTCGGTCAATACCCGGGACGGTGGGACGCATCTCGAAGGTTTCCGCAGCGCAATTACCCGAACGATCAACACAGTAGCAAAAAGAAATGGCCTGATCAAGGAGAACTCGACCATCACCCTCCGGGGCGAAGATGTCCGGGAAGGTCTCACCTCGGTCGTCTCCATCAAGATGGCAAACCCCCAGTTTGAGGGGCAGACCAAGATGCGCCTTGGAAACAGCAGTGTCAAGGGCACGGTCGACTCGCTGGTCTATGCAGCACTGAGTGAATATTTCGATGAAAATCCCAATGTGCTCAAGATCATCATCGAAAAAGCCCTCTCGGCCGCAAAGGCCCGGGAAGCTGCCCGCAATGCCCGCGACCTTGCCCGGCGCAAGAGCTCGCTCGAGAGTTCCGGGCTCCCCGGCAAACTCGCCGATTGTTCGGAACGCGATCCGGCAAAGAGTGAGGTCTATATCGTGGAAGGAGACTCTGCCGGCGGTTCGGCCAAGCAGGGACGGGACCGCAAGTTCCAGGCCATCCTTCCCCTCAGGGGGAAAATCCTCAACGTGGAGAAGGCGGGTGAACACCAGATCCTGAAGAACGCGGAAATTCAGACACTCATTTCGGCAATCGGTACGGGGATTGGCGAGAAATTCGACCAGGAAAGGGCCCGCTACCACCACATTGTGATCATGACCGATGCAGATGTTGATGGAGCCCATATCCGCACCCTCCTGTTAACCTTCTTCTACCGTTACATGCTCAAGCTTATAGAAGCCGGGTATATCTATATCGCCCAGCCTCCCCTGTTCCGGATATCGAAAGGAAAGGAAGAGAAATACGTATATACGGAAGAGGAGATGCAGACCGTGTCGACTGCCATGGGTGAAAAAGGCGTCTCCGTCCAGCGCTACAAGGGTCTGGGTGAAATGAACGCCCAGCAGCTCTGGGATACGACAATGGACCCGGAATACCGTGTTTTTAAACAGGTAACGATAGAGGACGCCCTTGAGGCGGACGAGATGTTCAGGACACTGATGGGAAAAGATGTGGAAATCAGGAAAAATTTCATCATCCGCCATGCAAAGGAGGTGACTAACCTTGACATCTGAAGTACCTCCCGCAAGCGGCCCGGAAACCCACCGCACCGAACCCATCAGTATCGCTCACGAGATGAAGACCTCGTATATCAACTATGCAATGAGTGTCATTATCGGCCGTGCAATTCCTGATGTCCGCGATGGTCTCAAACCCGTTCACCGCCGCTCGCTCTATGCGATGTGGGAGATGGGCAATACCAGCGACAAGCCAACCAAGAAGAGTGCGAGGGTTGTCGGTGACGTGATGGGTAAGTATCACCCGCACGGCGATGCATCCATCTATGATACGATCGTCAAGATGGCACAGCCATTCTCATACCGCAACATGCTGGTACAGGGACAGGGAAACTTCGGATCGGTTGACGGTGACGCAGCCGCAGCCAGCAGGTACACCGAAATCAGGCTTTTCCCATACGCAGAAGCGCTCCTTGAGGATCTCGACAAGGATACTGTCAGATTCATCCCGAACTATGACGAGTCGTTAAAAGAGCCTACAGTTCTCCCGTCCAGGATTCCCAACCTGCTGGTCAACGGAACGGATGGTATTGCCGTCGGTATGGCGACCAAGATGCCTCCGCACAACCTGCGTGAGGTCTGCGCAGCAGTCAACCTCTATCTCGACAACCCGGAAATTCCTGTTGAAGATCTCATGAAGGTCCTGCCCGGCCCCGATTTCCCGACGGGTGGCATCATGATGGGTACCGAAGGAGTCAGGAACATATACACCACCGGGCAGGGTCGCGTGATCGTCCGGGGGGTTGCCACCATTGAAGAGAGCGAAGGGGGCAACCGGGGCGACCGTATCATCGTCTCCGAGCTGCCATACCAGGTCAACAAGGCGCAATGGATCACGGCAATTGCCGATATGGTCAGGGACAAAAGGATCGATGGTCTTTCTGACATCCGCGATGAGTCTGACAAGGATGGCATCCGGGTTGTCTTCGAGCTTCGCAAGGGAACGATGTCGGCAGTCATCCTGAACCAGCTCTACAAGCTGACCGCACTCGAATCCAGTTTCTGGGCAATTAACCTCGCGATTGTGGATAACCAGCCA
Organism: uncultured Methanoregulaceae archaeon; assembly: GCA_963815395.1. Classification (GTDB taxonomy): domain Archaea; phylum Halobacteriota; class Methanomicrobia; order Methanomicrobiales; family Methanospirillaceae; genus Methanoregula. The sequence goes on along the minus strand of CAWFHC010000006.1, from coordinate 95,722 downwards.
AGGGTACTCAACCTCCCCGGTCTTCTGGAGAACTTTGTCCACCACCGTATTGAAGTGATACGGAGAAGATCGGAATTTGACCTGAAAAAGGCTCAGGAAAAAGTTCATATCCTGATCGGCCTGCTCATTGCGCTCTCAAAAATCGACCTGATCATCGCGGCCATCCGGGCATCCGATTCGGTTGATAATGCACGCATGGCATTAATCGCCCAGTTTGGTCTTGATGAACCGCAGGCAAATGCAATCCTCCAGATGCAGCTCCGCCGCCTCGCAGCGCTCGAGCAGAAGAAGATTGATGATGAGAAAAAAGGCCTTGAAACCGAGATTGGAAGACTCGAGACCATCCTCTCGGACGAAGCCAACATCAAAGACGAGATCCGCCGCGAGACAGCGGAGATTGCGGCAAAATTCGGCGATGCCCGCAGAACCGAGATCGCCATCGATACGAGCGATCTCTCCAATGAGGATCTGATCGAAGACAAGACGGTCCTGATCTCGATTACTACTGCCAGTTATATCAAACGGATGGACATTGATACCTACCGCAGACAGCGGCGGGGCGGCCACGGGGTTACGGGTATGACCACCAAGGAGGATGACGGTGTGGACCGGGTATTTGCTGCCGAGATGAAAGACTACCTGCTCTGCTTCACCAATATCGGCCGCGTCTACTGGCTCAAAGTCTACCAGATCCCGGAAAGTTCCCGCATTGCAAAAGGCAAACCGATCGTCAACCTCCTTAACCTGAAAGATGAGATCGTAACAAAGGTTATCCCGATCCGTGTGTTCAGGGAAGACCGGTTTATGCTGTTTGCAACCCGGTATGGACAGGTCATCAAGATCCCCCAGACGGAATTTTCTAACCCGCGTTCTGTAGGAACAAATGCCATCCGGCTCAGAGAGAACGACCAGCTGGTGGATGTCATTGCCACCGACGGCACCAGAGAGATTGTATTATCCACACGTTTTGGCTACAGCCTCCGGTTCCATGAAGAGACCGTCCGCACGGTCATGCGAAATGCTTCCGGTGTGCGGGGAATGAAACTACGCGGCGAAGATACTATCGTGGCCCTTACCCTGGTCGAAAAAGATCACCTCCTCACAATATCGGATGTGGGTTTTGGGAAGAGGACTGAATTTGACGATTTCCGCGGGCACGGAAGGGGTACCATGGGTGTCAAAAATATGCAGCTCGAGCGGAATGCAATCGTCGTCGAGTCGCGTGCAGTACTGGATACTGATGAGATCATCGTCATGACCGCATCCGGTGTTGTGATCCGTATGCCCGTCAGCGAGATCCGGATCATCGGTCGCGGGACAAAAGGGGTCCGGACGATACGACTTGATGATAAAGACCGGGTTGTCGGCGTAGCAATTGTCCAGCCGGAGATGGAGGCCGTACCGGAGGGGAATAACGGTTCAGGACAGGAACATGAAACTGGCGGTAATGGAGAAAATGGGATCTGATTTCAGATCCCTGCAGCGAACCTTTTTTATCACTCATTTTTTTCGTTGAACAGGTAATTTCCGGTGAACAGTTCCGTTTTTACACGAACAGAATTGTTATTTCTGAACCTGAAGAATTGCAGGAATACGAACGAAGATCAGGAAATGATTTTTGAGCAGCAGAATAAAGAGATGGTGTACGGTGAAATAATGTTTCAGACAACCTTTATGGTTATCTCTCAGCGTGAAGGAGATATTATAGATATCACACCACAGGTGAAAAAAGTAGTCCGTGACAGTAAGGTTACCGAGGGAATCATCCACCTTTTTGTCCGCCATTCTACGGCAGCACTCACAACAATCGAATTTGAGCCGGGTGTACTTTCCGATCTCAGGCGAGCTCTCTCCGTTCTTGCCCCGGATAATGCAGAGTATGCTCATAATGCACGCTGGGGCGACGGTAATGGCCGCTCACATGTAAAAGCAGCTCTGGTTGGCCCTTCACTAACCCTCCCCCTGAATGGGGGTACCCTGATGTGTGGAACATGGCAGCAGATTGTTCTGCTTGAATGTGACGTGAACGCAGGACGTGAGCGGACTATTGTATGTACTGTTATGGGAAATGAATGAGTAAGCAGAACGATTTTTTCTGATATCCCGAACATTTCCCTTTCAAACCGGCAAACAGTGAACTGGTATTGTTTCGTGTTCGATCTACCCGGTACCTTAATAACATGAATGACTCACCAGAGCAGGGATTTTGCGTGATTACAGGAACAGGAACAAAAGCATGGGGATCTCACACATTTTTCCGGATGCTGAGTTGTTAAAATATACCGTAGAACAATATGCGGAGAGTTTTGTGAACAAAAAATGATTTTCATGACCCTATTCATTTATCGCTACCCGGTACCATGGTAGAATCATGAACGTGACGCTGAAACAAAAAATCATCACCAGGTGTGCGGACCTTGACATTCCGCTCGTTGGCTTCGCGCCTGCCCAAAGATGGGATAAACCTTTATTCGAACCATGGATTCCTGAAGACTTCCGCCCTCGGTCGATTTTTCCGGAAACACGGACCGTAATTGTAATTGGTTTTCCGGTAAGCCTGCCGATCGTGGAAACTTCCCCCTCGATTTTCTATCACGAACTCTACCGGACTGTCAATACCCTGCTTGATCTGAGCGGGTATCGGATCTCCTTATTCCTGAATGATAAGGGCTTCCCCTCTATCTGGATCCCGCGGGATGGTTATGGATCGATAAGTCTCCTGAAGGAAAAACCCCTTGCTTTTTTCTCTCACCGTCATGCGGCTTTTCTTGCAGGTCTGGGAACTTTTGGTATAAACAATATGCTGCTGACCGAAAAATTCGGACCAAGAGTACGGTTTGTTTCGATTTTTACCGCAGCGGATATACCACCGGATCCTGTTATTGAGAGATCGTTGTGTACGGAATGCATGCGATGCGTGGACAGCTGCCCGGTAAAAGCTCTGGATGGCAGGAAATACCCGGAAGGGCTGACCGATAAAAAGACCTGTGCAACCCGATCAGAAGCTCTGTTCAAGCGATATATCTCCCCGTGCGGTCTCTGCATCAAGGTCTGTCCGGTAGGGGAAGACCGTAACCTGTACAAGAGAGAAGATCCCAGGATTTACAACGAGGAAGATAAAACATATGACAAGTACCATCGTGCATGGAAGCATGTCAGGTCCTATGGCGGGAGATAGTCTCACCCCCGGCTCTTATCGCCGTTTATCCGCATGATTTGGGATTTTTATACCGGAATCTTTTTTTAGTTATTCACCTGGGGGATCTCCCGCATTGATTTAACAAGGAAGAATCCGACGATACCAAATGTGATGATGGGTGACACCCAGAAGGGTATATGAACCCCGAAACTATCCATCATCATGACAATTCCAAGGATGCAGATGGAGTACATTGCTCCGTTTTTAAGATACCGGTATTTTTTGATATTGTCAACATTGCGCAGGGTTAATTCCCTGACAACAAACGCCCCGATACCATTGCCGATCAGGATCAGGGGGACTGACATGGTAAATGCGAAAGCACCGATGACCCCGTCAATAGAGAACGTGGCATCGATTACCTCGAGGTAAAAGACTTTGCTGAGATCGGACATATCGGAATTATGGAGCATCTTCTTTTCCGCTTCTTCAGCATTCTGCCGGAACCCGTGGACAATAAAAAATGTTGTTGAACCGACAACCGCTCCAAACGCGACAAGAGGTGATTTTTCCAGTGCAAACCAGACAAGCCCGCAAAGCAGGATAGATACGATAGCAAAGAACCAGACCCCTTTCGAGGCGATATAGCGTTCTCCCCTCAGGCCAAAATTTTTATCTTCGAGGAACAGCCAGTGAAGGAAAAGAAAGAGCAGGAATGTCCCCCCGCCCATCAGAAGAATAGGGGCTGACTGTTCGATTGCTGCAAGAACGAGTGGATCACTGGAGAATGTTGCAGTAAGAGCTCCTATCGGGCCGAGCGAGGTGGTAGACATCCAGACAATCAGCCAGGGAAGTAATCCGCGGATGGCAAAGACAGCAATGAGCAATCCCCATGTCAGAAACCAGCGTCTTGCCCTCTCACCCATTGTTGAGAGCACTTCGGCATTAATAATGGCATTATCAATACTGGTTATCGTTTCAAACAAAACGAGACCGGCGATGATCAGAAGAATGGAAAGAATCTCCATGAATCAGGAACATATTGGATTTTGTCCTTATAAAAACGTACGGAATCAAAAGATTTACTCATGATAGGGAAAAATGTGCGGGATAAATAATCCCTTGATAAATTTGATTTATGCCATAACGACCGGTATATTTAATACTCTATTACAGAATGTAAATAGAGCGGATTGGATAGTCTGCTGAAAGTGGGTTGCAGTGATATCGGTCCTATATGTTGACAGTGATCCGGTCCTTTCGGATTTGGTCAGGCATTTTTTTGAACATGAGACGGCGATTCGGGTAGAGAGTGCCCATACTGTCAAAGAAGCCCTGGAACGATTAAAAACCAGTCCATTTGATGCAATTATTTCAGATCACAGGATACCGGACATTGACAGTCTTCATCTCCTCAAAATTGTCCGGGAAAAATTCCCCAGACTCCCTTTTATTATTTTTACCCGTGTAGACAGGGAAGAAATTTTTATTGAAGCCCTCAACCACGGTGCTGATGATTATATCAACAAAGGAGAAGATCCAAAATCCCGGTTTGGCGAGTTGTCCCATAAAGTAAAACGCGCTGTCGAATTCCAGGAAAGTGAACAGAAAATTGCACGATTAAACCGAATTGATGCTGTACTGCGGCGGATCAATGAGTCGGTAGTGCATATCCATGAGCGGATGCATCTGATGCAGGAAGTTTGCAAAATAATGGTCAAAGAGGGCGGATTTGTTTTGGCCTGGATCGGATTTGAAGATCCTGACACTCACAGAATTAATCGGGTCACTGCCAGCGGGATAGTGGATGATTTTTTTGTCAATGTCAGATTATCTTCTGATGATATTGCCAATGGGCAGGGTCCAACCGTCACCGCAATCAGAAAGGGAAAATACAGCATTTGCAATGATATCCAGGCTTTTCCATCCATGGAGATGTGGGAAGAAGATGCAGTCAGGAAAGGATACCGATCCGCAGTCTGCATTCCCATTAAGTACGGGAAAAACAGTACATGGGGCGATTACTCTCTATTCATCTGAGAAAAACTTTTTTACTGATCCCGAGATCCGATTGCTGAACGGAATTTCAGAAAATATCTCATTTGTGCTAAAAACAATGGAAATGGGTGATAATCAAAGACAGGTCAGGGAAGAACTGGAAACTTCCGAGCACCGACTGATTGAAATCATTAATTTTCTCCCGGATGCAACATTTGCTATCGATGCGCAAGGCACCGTTATCGTCTGGAACAAGGCTATGGAGAAACTTACCCAGGTCAGTGCCGAGAAAGTACTCGGGCTGGGCAATTATGAATATTCTCTCCATATTTCCGGTTCAAGAATCCCGGCACTCCTTGATCTGATTTTTGCTGCCGAAACAGAGCTTGAAACATACCACTACTCGGCGATACAGCGGAGCCAAAACTGCATCAGGGCACAAATACAGGTCCCCCGTCTCAAAGGGAAACCCGCGACTCTTGAGATGACAGCTTCTCATTTATTTGATCAGAACGGTCAGTTTTCCGGTGCGATTCAGTCGATGCGTGATGCCAGGGAACTGCGACAGAACGATGAAAAATTCCACCGGTTATTTGATACAACAGATCACGGCATCATTATTCTTGACTCTGATACCAGAAAGATTATCGACGCAAATTCGTTTATTGTTGCGCTTACGGGTTATTCCCTGGAATATATTTTGGGAAAAAGCCTTGGGGAAATAGGATTTTCCAACGAAGCAGTACCGGCCGAACAATTCTTTGCAGAACTGGAAAAAACCAGATATATCCAGCTCAAGGATATCCCTTTAGTTACGAAGAGCGGCAAGGTTGTTAACATTGAATTTATCAGCAGGGTTAATTCTCTCAACGATCATCAGATTATCCAGTGCCTGATTTATGATATCTCCGATCGGAAACGGGCTGAAAATGCCAGGATTTTTGCAAGGAAGAATCTCGACATGTTTTCCAGCATGGTCCGGCATGATATTCTGAATCAGCTGATGGTTGTCAGCGGCTCACTTGAACTTGCAAGCTATGGTATCCAGGAACCCGATTTGCTGAAACATCTGGTCCGTGCCCAGACAGCAACAAAAACAATACAACGCCAGATTATCTTCACCCGTGAATTTGAAAATCTCGGTACAGATATTCCTACCTGGCAACACGTATCAACCGTCATACGCAGGGCTTTTTTGGAAGTGGAGACAGAATCAATTATTTTGAACATAGAACAGGACAGTCCTGATGTTTTTGCTGACCCGCTCTTTGAAAAGGTTTTTTACCATCTCTTCAATTATTCGTATAAATACGGAGAGAAAGTTACCCGAATCGAAGTTTCTTTCCACTATACGATGACAGAACTCATCATAACAGTTGCTGATGATGGAATTGGAATATCTCCGGAAAACAAAGTTCATCTCTTTGAATGGAGATCGGGAAATGAAAAGACCCTCGGTCTTTTCCTGGCTCAGAAAATCCTTGCAAGCACGGGAATAACAATCAGAGAGACCGGAGAGTACAAAAAGGGCGCATTGTTTGAAATTATTGTTCCAACGGATGGATTTCAATCTGTATCAAGGCACCTTACCTGAACACAGGAGATGAGGTTGGAGCAGATATTTTAGTCTTTGCCATTTTTATATGGGTTGGATGTCTGAATGAAGGAGGTAAAACACTGATTCAGATATGAGAACAAAACAGTCATTGGCAGGATCGACTGGTATAGATTTTCAGATGTACGGATCAGCCAGGAAGGCTTATTTCTGATTCGTCTTTAATTCCAGCCCACCGGGTTATTATTTCTTCAGAATGTATCTGATTATGAACTATTCACAGCAAATAAATGAGATTGCGAAAAGACTGTGAAGAGAAGCAGGATTTTTTGCCCTGATTCGTTTTTAACCTGAGGAGTTTTTCTGTTTTTGTTTTTAACGCCTGTTCAGTTACCCTTTATGAACAAAAAACTAAATCCTTGACGGAACAATAATAAAATCAATGATTTCCCTTCTTTACGTTGATGACGAGCCGGATCTGCTCGATCTCTGCAAACTTTTTTTAGAGAGGGAGGGGGAATTCTCAGTCGCTACGGTCACTTCAGCGAAGGAAGGTTTGCAAATCCTTGCTGAGGGAATGATTGACGCGATCGTTTCCGATTATCAGATGCCGGGAATGGACGGTATTGAATTTCTCAAACAGGTGAGAAGGGAGTTCAAAGATATCCCCTTCATCCTTTTCACCGGGAAAGGGACGTGAGGAAGTCGTTATTGAAGCTATCGAAAATGGCGCTGACTTTTATCTCCAGAAGGGAGGGGATCCCCGGGCTCAGTTCAGCGAACTAAGTCATAAGATACGCCAGGCAGTTCCGGAGAAAAAAAGCCGAAGAGGAGCTTCGCATGATGAAGGCCACCGTCAGCAACGCTGCCGAAGGAATTCTCTGGATCAATGAAAACGGGGGAATTACTTTTTTCAACGACACCATCTGTTCCATGCTTGGATATTCCCGGGAAGAATTTTCCAACCTCACAATACGGGATATCAATCCACGTTTCATCGACGATCATTTAGGTTCTCTCTGGCCCGGGATGAGTAAACGGAAATACCTCACCGTACAGGATACCCACCGGAAAAAAGACGGATCAGTTATCCCGGTGGAAATTCTTCTCAACTATATCGAATTTGGGCCTCAGGCATATGTTTTTGCATTCGTACGGGATATTACCGACCGCAAACGTGCTGATGATGAACTGAAATCCGCCTATGAAAAGAACAAGGGGCTCATGGATTATGCCAATGATGCAATTTATATTGCAGATGCAGAAACCGGCATGCTTCTGGACGCAAATAACAAAACACAGGCCCTGATTGGACGGACACTTTCTGAAATTCAGACCATGCATGAAAGTCAGCTTCATCCAAAAGAGGAAGAGGAAAAATACCGGGCGTATTTCAAAAAACATACCCGGGAAGGGATCGGTTTACAGGAAGAGATTGTTGTGGACCAGAATGGAAATCGTATCCCGGTGATTGTCAGCGCTGCAATACTCAACCTCGGTGGGCGGCGGTGTCTGATGGGAATATTCCATGATATATCTGATATCAAAAAAGCTCATGATGCTCTTCAGCTTGCCAATAAAAAACTCAACCTTCTTGCTGAGATCACCCGGCACGATATCCGGAATAAACTTACAGTACTTGGCGGATATCTTGAATTGTTCACCGATCATCCTCCGGAACCACAACACTCAATGTATCTTACCAAACTGAAAACTGCAGTAAAGATGATAGCAGAGAATATTGAATTTACCAAGCTGTATCAGGATCTTGGGGTTGTCGAACCGAAATGGCAGAATGTCACAGATTTATTTTACCGGGTCTGCATTCACATTGACATAAGAAAAATACGATTCGAAGCTCCGGCTGACGGGCTGGAAATATTTGCCGATCCCCTGCTTGAACGGGTATTTTACAATATAGTGGAGAATGCTGTTGAACATGGTGACCGGGTATCTGTGGTCCGGTTGTTTTCAGAAGAATCATCAGATGGCCTTTTGATCCGCATCGAAGATGATGGTATCGGCATTCCGGTGCACGACAAGGAAATGATTTTCGAACGGGGCTTTGGCAAGAATACCGGACTCGGTTTATTTCTTTCGCGGGAAATCCTTTCTATAACAAATATTTCTATCAGGGAAGCCGGGGAATTCCAGCATGGAGCCAGATTTGAAATAACGGTACCAAAAGGAGTATACCGTTTTCCGGCAGAAAGTAACCCGGTTGCAAGGTAGGTTCTTTCCTTAGGATTCCAGCAGATCCCTCATTTCTTTTCGCTTTCAGATCTGGAATCAAGAGATAGTACGATACCGTAAATTTTCGGTCCCTGCATTTTCAGAAACTTAAATCAGGCGCCCAAAAAATGCCGTTTTATTCTGCAACAAAATATGAGCACAGTGAATTAAAACAGGATTTGTTTTGTTCGGATTTTTATATCAGTTTATCTCTTTCTTTCCTCGTGAAATCATTTTTTTATATATATTCATATCAGTCCAGAGGAATTGTCTCGAGTTGTGACACAAGCTCCCAGATCCGTGTCCGGGCATGAATCGGCATATTGGGATCATTGGAGATTTCATCAATCTTTGAAATTGCTTCCGCAGCGCGCAGTCCCATTGCCTTGGAATTATTTGTAAGCAGCATCCGGGTCTCGTCTGCCACGCGGCGGATATTCCGGGGTATTGAGCTGTCTTCCTGAATGCGCTGCAGCATCAGAATACAGTTTTCCAGAGTTTTTTCAGGATTGACCATGCTATCTCCTACCTGTTTTACCTGTAGTTAATACGTAGAACCGACATATATATGTTAAATATTGAATCGACGGTGATTCTATGCCGGTACGAAAAGAAGACGAAATTATGGCAGAACACCTCCTTAAAGGGGGAAAAATGCTCGAAAAGTCATGTAAAACCTGTGGATGCCCGCTCTTTGAAGTCAAGGGCAAAACACTATGTGTCGTCTGTGCAGAGAATGCAGCGGGGGAAAAACCAGCCACACCGCCGCCTGCACATGGACAACCCGAACATGGTCACGAGTGCAGCTGCGGAGAGCATCATGAAGAGTCCAGCGAAAGCGGATTGCTTACCGATGAACTTGCAATGACCATCGTTTCGCTCTGTGAGCGCGTGCAGAACGAAAAGGATCCGGAAAACGTGCTTGCCCTGATGAACGCGGTGAAAGCAGGCACCGAAGCACTCCAGATCCTGTGTCACTTGTAGGAATGGCGGCAGAGATCATAGATCTTCCGCGCAGTCTTTTCTCCTATTCCTTTTATTGCTGTTAATTCCACGAGTCCGGCATTTGCAATTGCCTGGACCGATCCGAAGTGCGAGAGCAGAAGGCGTGCGTTTTTCGTTCCAATCTCGGGGAATGAAGAAATAATGTACACGAGATCCTCACGAACCGAATGGTGTGATTTATGCGGGTGGACCTTTCGTTCACCCCGCTCACTTTCTTCGCGTTTTGCAATGATGAAGAGTATCTGTGCAGTATCCTCAGCGTCGCTTGTGAAGAGCAGTGAGACTCCCATGTCCACAGTCAGGGCTGCAAGCACGCCTTTGATAGCGTTTGGGTGAATATCGCGTTGAGAATAGAGGTTCCCGCCTTCTATGATCACGATAGGTCGGGTCACCGCTTCGGCCATCGCCTTCACCTGCCCGAGCAGATCGCGGTCAATCAGGGTGTCGACGAAGTCGCGAGCGGTCTTCCGTTCAACGAGGATGCGGTCCCCGATAGCAAAATCCCCGTGCGGGAGTCGTTTGAGCGTTATCACTGCGCCCATATCCGAGAGCACCTCTACGACTTTTGAGGAGGTCTCGCGGTCGTCGATGATGATCTTCGGTCCCTGCAGCGTGAACTCTTCGATGGATGCCTGCTCAACAGCAATGTGTCTCTCGAACTGGCTCGCTGTCCCGCTCATGGTCTTCAGGCTTTTGTGCATCTGTTTCTCTTTTGCTGCACTCACGTGCCGGTAGACTTCATCCCCGGTCCCTTTCGTCACAAGGATAACAACACGTCCCGCACCTGACCGGCCCGTCCTGCCTTTCCGCTGGATTGAGCGGATCTCTGAGGGAACTGCCTCGTAGAAGATGACCATGTCGGTAGCAGGGACATCGAGTCCTTCCTCGCCAACCGATGTGGCGATGAGGACCTTGAACTCCCCGGCCCGGAACCGCGTAAGGGCCGCGATCTGCTTCTGCTGTGAGAGTCCTTTCTCCGCGTCTTTTGTCGCCTGCCCTACGAACCGCTCGCTCACGATGTCATGCTTCGCCAGGAAGTTCACGAGAAGTTGAACGGTGTCCCGATAGGTGGCAAAGATGATGATCCTGCTGTCGGGATGGGATGCGAGCCTGCTCTTTCACAAGACCGAGTGTGATTTCCGGTTTAGGATGGAGTTCCCTTACCCATTCAAGGGAGCGCTCAAAGAGCTCGACAAAGACCGGGTCCTTCACCAGCCGCTGGCTTGCCTTGCTCCCCCCGGCCCCTGTCCCTTCTGCGACGAGCTTTGCCAGGTAACCTTTCAGTACCTCGCTTCCCTGTGATTCGGCGAGTGTGATTGCATGCCTCAGTTTCATGCACTCCGCGTAGACGGATGCTGCGGAAAAGGCGGCCGGATCGCGGTTCTGGATCCGCTGCTGGATCTGGAAGTTGATTGCATTGAGCTCCTTCATCGAGAGTTTCTCGCGTTTCGGTACCGTAAAGTGAAGGGATGCAAGGTAGACAAGCCGCTCCTCGATCAGGGAATTGATGCTGTTGATCGCTGCCTTGAGATCCGCTGGAAGATCGATCGAGATGTAATCGAGTTCCCGCTCGTGCACGTAAGGGGCGACATCCGGATCATGTTCTGTCCTCGTCTCAATGTGTGTGATACCCAGGTTGGAACATACCTCCTGTACTTTCTCCTGCACTCCGCCAGGCGACGCTGTCATCGCAAGGAGGAGTGGTTTGTCGGCAGTTGAAAGATAGCGCTGGGCAAGGAAGACATATGCATAGTTTCCGACAGCCCGGTGGCATTCGTCGATAATCAGGAGCGTGACATCTGCGAGTGTGTATCGCCCGGCGATAAGATCGTTCTTGATGACCTGAGGGGTCGCGAGGATAACCGTTGCCCGGTTCCAGTCCGCGGTCCGCTCGTCGGGAGGAGCATCACCGGTGAACATCACAAACGGGGAAAGGGTGGGGTCTTTCTGGTCCCTGATTATCAGGTATTTCTCAAAAAAACGGAGGTGCTGTTCCACAAGTGGTTTTGTCGGAGCCAGCATCAGGATCCTCCCGTTTTCGTTATAAAGCCTGGATGCAGCAACGATGAGGGCAACTGCAGTCTTTCCCAGACCGGTGGGAAGGATTACCATCGTATTCGCATCCAGCGCCTGCATCGCGACCGAGAGCTGGTACTCCCGTTTCTCGATGCTGTCCTTCCGGATGAGAGGGTGGCTGATATACTCCATAAGGGTCAGGTGAGGGAAGAGAAGGTCAGGCTCCCGTTCACGAGAGATCTAATAATCTCCGATATCCCGGGACCGGTATCCTGACCTGTTTCATGCTGTCCCGGTCCCGGACCGTGACGGTGTTTGTCTCCTTTGTCTCGTAATCTACAGTAATCGCAAATGGCGTACCGATCTCGTCCTGACGCCGGTAACGGCGTCCGATCGCCCCGCTGTCATCATATTCGGCGAGGATCCCGGATGTGCAGAGCGTCCGGGTGATATCGCCAGCTATCGTGTTGAGACCATCGCGGGTCATGAGAGGCAGGACCGCTACCTGAACCGGTGCGATCTGCGGTAAGAGCCGCATCACGACCCGGGTCTCACCATCCGCGGTGTCCTCGTCATATGCCTGTTCAAGTACCGCGTAGCACATCCGGTCGATACCATAAGACGGTTCAATGACGTGTGGCACGATATACTCACCACGGACATCGATAATCTCGTCCCGGATCTCAAAGAGATCAGCAGGTATGTGGATCTTCTCACCGTCAACCTCAACATCCGCCCCAGTCAGAGTGGGAGTTGCTGTTTCGAGAGCTGTAAAGACTGCTTTTGCTTTTACGCGGTACTGCTTGCCGAGCACGCTCATATTCGGGATAATTCGCCGGCGCGAAACTTTCTTTGGCTCATCGTACTGGATGAAAACAGTCATCGGAGTGCCGCTTGCATTTCCGTGAGCTGTCAGATCGTAATCAGTCCGGTCTGCGATACCCACGGTCTCGACCCAGCCGAATCGCCCGGAGAGTACCTCCGCATCCCAGCAATCGGTCGCGTAGTGCGCCCGTTCGTCAGGAAGGTGCTGGCGGAACCGGAGCCTGTCCGGTTTTATACCAACCTGCACGAGGAGCTCATGAGTAAGCGCGACATAGTACGCTACGTATTCGTTGGCGATAACACCCTTGTCGACCGCCTCCTGCATCGACATCGAAACCGGTGGTTCACACGTTTCCTGCCGGGTATGAGTGAGGAGTGGCATCGTGTAGTCAGCGTAACGGCGGAACATCGGGTGACAGTTCTTACAGGACGGATGGACGAAAATCTCGGCCTCCGCCTGGGTGAACTCACGGAGCCTGATCATACCCTGACGAGGCGAGATCTCGTTCCGGTAGGATTTGCCAATCTGGACTGCTCCGAAGGGCAGCTTGTCCCGGTAGAACCGGAGCAGTCGGGTAAAATCAACGAACATCCCCTGTGCAGTCTCGGGACGGAGGTACCCGGTACGCTGCGAGCCAGGTCCGATGGCAGTCCTGAACATAAGGTTAAACTGAAAGACTTCGACCTTGCCCAGTACCTCTTCGCATGCGGGGCATCTGCAGCTGGCAAGTTCGAGCATGAGTTCCTCATTCTGCATGATGGACGGGTTCTTCACATCCCCGCCCTCAGCAACATGGTCAGCCCTCAGGAATTCCTTGCAGTGCGGGCACTGGCACATCTTATCAGCAAAACCGGCGACATGCCCGGAAGCAATAAAAACTGACTCCTGTGCAATTGTCGGACATTCGATCTCATAGTACCCTTCCTGGAGGACATAAAAATACCGCCAGATATTCTCTACACGCCGTTTCATCATTGCACCAAGAGGACCATAATCTATGAAACCGGCTACGGCACCATAGCATTCCGAAGTCGGCCAGATAAATCCACGACGTTTTGCAAGATCCATCACTTTCTCAAAAACATCATCAGAACCTTGTTTCACGGGTTACCACTTCTTTTTTGAATTGTGTAATTCAATTATCCCTCGCTGATATTATAACTCTCGTCAAATCAGTGAGAAAATCAGAGGAAATGCAAAATTGACCGTTCCTGATCTGTATCTGATCGTAGTATTGCGATAATAAAAAATCTCATAAGAACGTTCTTTTGCCCGGACAAATTACAAAAGAAAAAAAAGCACTCTGATAAAAAGGATAAATTATAGTTCCCGGACTCAAATCTTTATACGTGGTTTATTTATGAGCTATTTTATGTTCCGGGTGAAAAATGACCGGGAATTAAAACCCCGGGTCTTACACGCTGTCCTTAGCCCAAATCCCTCGTATTCCGTGAAAGAATATAAGGAAGAACCAGACCCTGCCGACGATAATTATCATATTATAAGTCTGACTGCTTATGAAAAAGGGCCTTATCGCCATCTCAGGAAAATACTGAGTGAATTTGTCAAAAATAACGAGATTGAGTGCCTTAACGAACCGTCATCCGTCAATCTTCACTAGATATTTTAAAAATTTTTTCGAGAATTACCCCGTTGCAGATTTGATCCTGCATCATTTAAAGGTCTTTTGGTCAAACGATGCTTAAAGATAGCATTAAATAGAAGGCGAAGTATTGTATATCCTAATCCCATGACGGGGTATGCAATGACCGAAGACAAACGCAAGGTACAGCTTCTAAAACTTTTCAGTACCCTCTCCGGCAAGACCAAGATTGTCGAGCCGATGAAGAATATTCATGGTACTTTGAGAGACAGTGACGCGATCGAACGTGAAGTTGCTCTCGTAATGAGAGAGATCACAGAACAGGGCATTTTCAAAACGTCCTTAAAACCGATCCAGCTTGCAAAACTTGTCACCTTGTTTTACGCGGGTAAGAATGACACCGAAATAGCCCGCCAGCTTGGTGATGAGAAACTCAGCAAGACCGTTGCACGTGCACGCGTAAGGCTCAAGCTCTTCCGTGAACTTGATTTCAAGATGCCTTTTGATAAGATGAAGATGGAAAAACTGATCGAGTCCGGAAAGACCATGAAAGAGGTTTCAGAGGAACTTGGCATCAGTCCTTCTACACTCCGCGAATACCGGCACGTGATTGAGGAGCAGGAAGATCCGACTATTGACCCCTATATCAACAGGGTCCGGGACGTTATGGAAGACAGGGATCTGTCTGAGCAGATGACCCGAAGCGCAACTGCAGATAGTCTTGGGGATTCCATCGATATTACAGAAGCTGAACTGGTTGATGTAATGTAAGGGTATCCTTACGAACATCTGACTCATTTTTTTAGTGAACCTGCGCTCCTCTGCCTGCAGGACCAAAAAGCCGGGATGGGAAATTTCATGCCAGCAGAGAGGTATCTTCATATATGCAACTCACCTGGCTCGGGCATGCATGCGTCCTCCTTACCGGATCCAAAAAGATCCTTATCGATCCTTTCATCGAAGGCGGGAGTATTCTTGACACTAACCCGGATATTGTTGTCGTTACCCATGGGCACGGAGATCACCTGGGTGAAACAGTGGCACTCGGTAAAAAAACCATCGCCATAACCGAGATTGCAAAGTACCTCGCAAAAAAAGGTCTGACTACAGAAAGCATAAACATCGGAGGAACCGTGATTGTTGACGGGGTCTCATTCACGATGACTCCTGCCGTCCATTCATCGTCGATTGAGGAATCAGTTGTCGGGCTCTGTGGCGGTGTTGCGGCAGGGTTCGTAATCGGGATAGATGGAGTGAAGGTATATCATGCCGGTGACACGGCGCTATTTTCCGATATGAAGCTTATTGGAGAACTCTACCATCCCGATGTCGCACTGCTCCCGATTGGCGGGCGATACACCATGGGCACTGCAGAAGCGATGATGGCAGCGAATTTTATTGGTGCGAAAACGGTGATACCCATGCACTATAACACGTGGGACAAGATCATCGCAGATCCGCACGAGTTCAAGAATGCGATTGAGCGTACAACAGGCATGAAAGTAAAAGTTCTGAAGCCCGGAGAGAGTATTGATATCTATAACGAACCATAAACAAGACTGATTACAGATATTGCTATGAGATTGGAGTTCCTGAATCGTAGTGCGGTACCACAATGTTGCGAATCCAGATCTCCGCCTCACAGCACAGAGTTCCTGCACCCTGCCGGAGTCGATCCCGGAATCATGGTTAAAAAACCTGATTATTGAAATGGACGGGAATGACTTTCACGTATTAATTTTAAAAAATTCACGACCGACGCGTAAGAACCAAAAGACCAGGGATCATACACCTAACGAGTGCACATGAATATTCTCTGCCGGACTCAGAGTGCCATTCTCGTGATAATCGGTTGTCTTGTTTTCATTACCTGCGTGTCTGCATCCGGGGAGATTACTGCGTATCTGGGCGATGCAATTCCCCTTTCAGGTTATTCTTACGGGAGCTCTACGGTGTATCTTTTTTTAACCGGCCCTAATCTTCCTGTGAATGGTGTTGCCCTCACTGATGTTACTGCCCGGGCGGATCAAGGACATTTCACTCAAGTAAGCGTTGACAGCGATGATCACTGGGAATACCCGTGGGATACAAAAGCAATCGGGCTGGATGCGGGAACCTATACTGTGTGGGTGGTAAACAGACCACTTGACCGATCCCAACTCGCAAAAGCCGATTACAGCACCATCTCCCTAAGATTGGGGAAACCGGCACTGAAAGTCAATTCTCCCGTGACTCCCGGTACTCTTTCTCTCAACACCGAACCCGATGGTGCATCTGTGCTCATTGATAATGCGTATCGTGGGAGCACTCCTCTGACCCTCGGGGGGATCGAACCCGGGGTATACAATGTTACAATCTCCCGTTTTGGGTATGCAAAATTAGTTACCTCTGTACGAGTGGAGTCAGGAAAAACAACAGAAGTTACGGGAGCGCTTATTCCGTTAACCGGGTCGCTCAACATAACAACAACCCCTCCCGGTGCCTGGATCCTGCTTGACACCGTTAATCTCGGTGTAACGCCGATCTCGGTCTCCAACATAACGATCGGAAACCATACGCTGACTGCAGGAAAAGAGGGATATGTCACCGCTGAACAAAGGGTGACGGTGGCAGAGAACCGGACAATGCAGATCACTATCTCACTGGTCCCCGTCTCACCCTCACTTCCGGATACGGCCGCACCTGCTCCTCTTACCCTCATCGCATGTTTTATCCTGGTTCTCCTGATGGTCAGGTATGTGCGGAGAGGATACTAAAATGGGTACAATTATCTCCAATCCCCCGGTTATAAAAAGGAGAGATCAATCAGTCAGGGAATCGAAAGAGAACTTTTCAGGAAATAAATAGTCAACCGGAAAGAGAGGGGCTGCATGTCTGCAAATGCGTTTGAGATCCTGATGGTTGTGGCACTTGGTGTACTTGCCGGGACGGGTATCGGTCTTCTCATCGGATTTGTTATGAAACAACAGAAAAGTGAGTGGTCGGCAATGACCAGGAAGGAACACGCCCTCGCAATAGGTCTGCTTCTGGTTTCTTGTAGTATCTGCACTATTGGACTGGGCTATTATTCCTTCACGTAAACAGGTTTTTTCAGATGTTGCCCGGATTTTTAGCCCGGGATGACAATTCCCTGACCGGGAGGAAAGATCGAATCCTTGAAATTAACCGGCTGCAAAACAAAAAGACTATAGTTAAATTATTATGGAGTAATAAATAACGTAACGTAGAACGGTTAAGCCGTAGAATTATACAACCCCGAAATAGTAAGCAGAAGGGAAAGACATAACACGGGTTGTTTTTAAAAAAAAACGGTAAATTAGGAGAAGTGAAAAAAGCGATGTTAAAAGCAACGATTGATGCAGATATGTTCAGGGAATTTATCGATGCAATTTCGGCCCTTGTCCCTGAGTGCCGCCTGCATACCGATGAAAATGGTATCTCAACAAGAGCAGTGGACACGGCTAACGTGGCAATGATCGGGATCGAGCTGAAAAAAGAAGCATTTGATTCTTTCAAAGCGACAAAAAGCCAGCTGGGTATTGACATTTCCAAGATGAAAAATATCTTCGGGATGGCAGGTAAAGGCGATCTTATCAGTCTTGAACTTGCCGATAACGCCCAGAAGATGTCCGTATCAGCTCACGGGTATCATTATTCCATTACCCTCCTGGATACCAACACGATCCGGAAGGATCCCAATCCACCCACAATCAGCCTCCCGGGAAAGATTGTCATTACCGGTGACGATTTTAATAATGCCATGAAGGCAGCGGCGGTAATCTCTGATAAAATAGCACTTGGTATAAACCCAAAGGATCAGACGTTCTATCTCATTGCCGAAGGAGATACCGACACAATCCGTCGTGAGTTTGGCAAAGGACGAACTAAAATCTCTCACTCCGGTAGAGGCCCGATCGCTCTTTTCCCTTGATTATTTAAAAGACATGAGTAAGGTCATGAGTAAGGCCGCAGAGATTGAAATCTATCTGGGTATTGATCATCCGGTCAGGTTTTCCTTTATCATCGCCGGAGGCAACGGGCATGTGGAGTATCTCCTCGCACCCCGGATAGAGGCTGACTGATGGATTTTGCGCCATCAGCAAAGGAACTTTCCCATTTTCCCTTTTTAAAAAAAGCCCAGGATCATATCAAGGCAAGATTCTCATCGCTCGATTCTCTCCTGAAAGATACAAGAGGAGAGGTATTGATCTCCCTCGCCATTGAACGTATCGAGGAAGCCCTGTCCCCAAAAAAATTATTTGCCCCGGTTGTTTCTGATTCGGCTGATGATGAGATTGCCGCATATGCTGCTTGCCAGGATAATTGTTTCCTGTGTGAAGGACAAACAGCTCATTGACCGACTGACCCGGTATGAGGCTGAACGCGTGTATTATTTTTTGGTTAATGAAGAAGAGTGGAACCAGAATTACAAACTGGAAGATACTGGTTATTCGCGTCTCTGTATTGCTCTTGCAGACGAACTGGGTATCCAGATCACCCGGGATCAAATGCCGCTTGCCG
This sequence comes from uncultured Methanoregulaceae archaeon, assembly GCA_963815395.1. Taxonomy (GTDB): domain Archaea; phylum Halobacteriota; class Methanomicrobia; order Methanomicrobiales; family Methanospirillaceae; genus Methanoregula. The sequence goes on along the minus strand of CAWFHC010000006.1, from coordinate 76,827 downwards.
ATTATGTGGAGCTGGTCTCCCCCCTTCATGAAGATCGGTTCAGGCTTGTGAATCGTCGTCTGACCAAAGGGTTTGTTGAAATTAAAAAAGAAGAGCGATATGAATTGTTACGGGAACGAACCCGCCTTATTATACGGCAGGATCTCCCTCACAAAGTACCGTCTTCTGTCTGTGAAAAACTGGCTCCTTATGTTGCATCGATAAAAAAAGTATACCAGGAACAGATGCTCCAGCAGTTCGGTGCGATTGACGAAAGTGCTTTTCCTCCCTGCATGCAGGCACTGGTTTTAGCGCTGACTGCCGGGACCAACCTCACCCATGCCGGCCGCTTCTCCCTCACCACGTTTATACATACGATAGGTATGGATGTAACAGGGATAGCCAGGATGTATGCAAGATCACCGGATTTTGATCCTGAAAAAACCATGTACCAGGTAGAGCATATCACCGGACGGGGAGGATCCGGTACCGAATATACAGCACCGGCATGTCCTGCAATGAAGACAACCGGTCTCTGTGTTAACCGGGATAAACTATGTGAAAATGTGAATCATCCGTTAAATTATTACCGCCAAAAGAAGCAATATCTGCTCAAAATAAAAAAAGAGGGGAGTTAACCACAAATATTCTCCCTTCATAACGTCAGATAATTTTCTCATTAACCAGAATTCCGGCACCAGAAAGAAAGAGAATAAAGATTATAATAGCACCAAGATAGGCAAGTCCTGAAACCATCATCATGGGAAGTACAGCGAGCATTACAATCAGGATAAGAAAACCTGACAAGCCAATGATCACATCAAGGAGTCGTGCATCCATTACAGGAATCTTCGCCGTAAAAGGATATATGTATATCCGAACGGTTCGTGTCATGCATAAATACAAGAGACACCCTTAATATTCACCCTGTCCTTCAATGGTATGATTATGAAAGATCCGAACCGGGAACGCGTGACGTGCTTGAAAAAATTACATCAGCGGCCGAACTGCTCGAACGATCCATGGATATCCGGCTAATCCCGGAAAATGGGGCCTGTCTGGCGTATGCTGTAAGCGGGGCTCGGGATAACAATGGTGTTGCGGTGGTCCAGGGCGGGATTATCCGAAAACAGGAAAAGCCGCATGCTGCCGGTCCATGTGCTTTTGGTGCGGGAGTGGATATCGCGCGAATTGTTCTCACGGTGATGAAATTTGATCCCGGGATGCGATGTGTGGCAACACTGCGTTTTTCAGGAACTGTACTTAAGGTCGCAGAGAGCCTGCTCCTTGAGTGCACGTGTTTGACCCGGCATCAGAACCACCGGGAATCAGTACCATGGACTGGGGAGTTGCAGCCTGCTGTAAAGAGGGTGTACCCGACGTATGTTACGATACCGGAAGCGCGGGAAAAGAAGGAATTATCCGTTTTTTTGGTGAAGATCCAATCGACGTGACAAACAATATTATTATGATATCAAACCGCATTATAAATATAGAACTTTGAGGAAATGCACATGGGAATCAAACCGTCATACATCAAATCTCTCGGTACCGAACTTCTGGCCAAGCAGCGGGACTATTTTTCTACCAGCTTCGATGAAAACAAGCAGCAGCTTGGAAAATCTGCAGTAATCGGGAGCAAGCGTGTCCGGAACCGCGTCGCCGGGTATATCACGAGAAAAATAAATACCAAGAGACGCTCATAACCTTATTCATGTTCGAAGGTGTCCTTCCGGCAATCATAACCCCTTTTAAAAGAAACTCTGCGATGGGCCTTGATGTCCAGGGTCTGGAGCGCAACATAGGTTTTCTCCTTTCCTGTGGTATTCACGGGATTGTGCCCTGCGGATCAACAGGTGAATCTGCTACACTTACGTTCGAAGAGCATGAAAAAGTCATTGAGATCGCCGTTGATAAGGTGAACGGCAGAATCCCTGTGCTGGCTGGCTCAGGTTCCAACAATACGGCCGAAGCTGTCAGACTCACGAAGGCTGCAAAGGACATCGGTGCGGACGGTGTTCTTGTTATAAGTCCATACTATAACAAGCCGAACCGTTCAGGACTCATCAAGCACTACACAAAACTTGCCGATCTCGATGTCCCTGTTGTCATGTATAATGTCCCGGGACGGACCGGACAGAACCTCGAACCTGATCTTGTGGCAGAGCTCGCCTGTCATCCGAATATTGTTGCAATCAAGGAAGCGAGTGGGAATATCGGACAGATCTCGCGGATCATTGAAGAAACGCAGGATGAGGATTTTATGGTGATTTCCGGTGATGACAATATAACCATTCCCATCATGGCACTGGGTGGTGCGGGTGTCATCTCGGTCGCTGCAAATGTAGATCCAAAACGCATGGTTGCCATGTATGAGGCCATGAAGTGCGGGGACTACCAGAAAGCACTTGTCCTCCACTTTGCGCTGTCACCTCTGTTCCGGTCGATGTTCATAGATACAAATCCGATCCCCGTCAAAAAAGCAGTGGAACTTCTTGGCATGGCGGGTGGGCCGGTAAGGCTTCCGCTTGATGATCTTGATGAAAAGAAGACAGAACATCTCAGGAAAATTCTTGCCACGATCCCCAATAACAGGAAGACAAAATCTTCTGAATCCCCAAAGAAACCAGTGAAAAACAAAACCGGCAAGACAAAATTATCAACAGGAAAACGGGCTCGGTGACCTGAATTATGATAAAGGTAGTAGTATGTGGCGCATCCGGCCGCATGGGACAGACAATCGGCCGCATGGTCAACGAATCTTCCGATCTTGAACTGGTTGGGGGTATAAACCTCAAACCGGGTTCATTTTTCGGAATCGATATTGTTGAAACAAAAAATGCTGAAACCCTGTTACAGAAAATAAAGCCTGATGTACTTATTGATTTCACGATTGCCCATGCCGCAGTCGGAAATGTAAAAATGGCTGCCCGTAACAAGGTAGCACTTGTCGTCGGTACGACAGGGTTTACCAATGAACAACGTGCAGAAATGGAAAAAGCAATTCATGGCAATGTCCCTGCGGTGATCTCCAGCAACTTCTCAGTGGGCGTCAATATCTTCTGGCAGCTCCTGCGGGATGCAGGAAAGCTCCTGAAAGATTACGACATTGAAGTGATCGAAGCGCATCACCGGAACAAGAAGGATGCACCCAGTGGCACTGCAAAAACAATCCTGCAGATCCTTGATGAAGAAGTCGGATCCCGAAAAAAGATGTACGGTCGTGAGGGTATGATGGAACGCTCAGATGAGATTGGTGTCCATGTTATACGGGGCGGCGATATTGTCGGTGATCACAAGGTTATGTTTTCGAAGAATTTTGAGACCATCGAACTCTCCCACCGGGCATACGACCGCTCTGTCTTTGCGACCGGTGCACTTCATGCCGCCCGCTGGGTCGTCGGTAAAAAGCCTGGCATCTATGGCATGAGTGATGTGCTCAACCTCGGAAAATAATTATTTTTTTGTATCCGGTGCCGATTCTGGTCCGCTTTTTAGTTTTTGAATTATCGTTTACACGATTACATGAGATCACCCGGTTTTGAAGTAATTTCTCATCATGGAAAGTAAATGACATGCAAGAAAAACAAAAAAATGCCGATTTTTACTATACAGAGTACTATCGAAACCTATTTTTTATCTTTTGTGTAACATATACGATGGAGTGACAAAGTTGGTTGCAATCGTTGACACGAGTAAATGTACCGGATGCGAAACCTGCGTGGATGAATGTCCTGCGTCAGCAATCGAACTGGAGAACGAAAAAGCTAAGGTGGACAAGGACCTGTGCGTAGACTGCCAGACCTGTGTTGATATCTGTCCCTCTGAAGCAATAATCGTCGGGTGAACGTGATGGTAGCAGTAGTGGACAAAGATAAATGCACAGGGTGTGAGACCTGTGTCAGTGAGTGCCCGGCATCGGCGATAGCAATAGAGAATGAAAAGGCGAAAGTCGATAAGGACATGTGTGTAGACTGCGAAACCTGTGTTGACGTCTGCCCCTCTGAAGCTATTCATATGGAATAGGACACGATAATTTTTTATCTGTCGAAAAATTGCTGTATTTTCAGGTTTTTTTTGGGATTCACAAAGAATCCTGCACCTTACTTTTTGCTAATCTCAACAGTTGCCTTACCCGTGGAAGTCAGTCATTATGATCGGATTTGTAATGGTTATAGAGCAATTTGATCTCTGGAAAAATGAAAAAACAACGTTTTTATTATCACAGGAGAAATGGGATTTCATAACCCGTCATTTTTCAACGGGAAACATTACACACAGGACCTGACACACATGATCAATGTTGGAGTGCTCGGAGCTACGGGTGCGGTTGGCCAGCGATTTGTTGAACTGTTAGCAGATCATCCATGGTTCAATTTATCGACACTTGCCGCCTCTGAACGCAGTGCTGGACAGCCTTATGGGAAGATCGTGAACTGGCGTCTTGACACGCCATTTCCCGAAAAAATCGCTGACATTAAAGTGAAACCAACATCACCAAAAGCAATGAAGGATGTTGATTTGGTCTTCTCTGCTCTTCCTGCAGATATCGCAACGGACGTAGAGAATGCATTCGCCGACGCGGGGATAGCAGTCTGCAGCAACGCGAGTTCCCACCGTATGGAACCTGCCATTCCACTTGTTGTTCCGGAAGTGAACCCCGAGCATCTTGGTCTTATTGATGTCCAGCGTGATTCCGGCAGGGACGGGTTTATCGTGACCAACCCCAACTGCTCCACCATCGTCATGGTGACCGCACTTGCTCCCCTGAGGAAATTCGAATTTACCGATATCAGGGTGGCGACGATGCAGGCTATTTCCGGAGCCGGGTTTGCCGGTGTTGCGGCAATGGCAATCTATGATAACGTTATTCCCTATATCGGTCAGGAAGAGGAGAAGATGGAGACAGAAACCCTTAAGATCATGGGTACCCTGAAGGGGAACAAGGTAGCGAATGCCCCATTTAAAGTAAGTGCCAGTTGTCACCGTGTCCCGGTAATTGATGGTCATACGTATGGCAATCTGGATTGATATCAAAGAACCGGTCAGAAAAACTGAAAAAGGCTTTCCGTGAATACAAACCTCCGATTAAAGGCCTGCCCACACAACCCGAAGAATCAATACACTTCTTTGAAGAAGAGAAGGATCGCCCGCAACCACGTCTTGACCGGATGCGGGGCAACGGTATGACCGTATCAGTAGGCAGGCTCCGGGAGGGGATCCGCTTTGTTGCAATGGGGCATAACACTATTCGGGGCGCAGCTGGAGCAAGTGTACTAAATGCAGAACTGATTACAAAGAAGAAATATCTCTGACACGGAGACTAAAAGCATGCAACCAAAAGAGAACACAGTATTCGTCGGAAACAAGCCCGTAATGAACTACGTACTTGCCGTCATCACACAGTTTAACAATGGAGCAGAAGAGGTAGCCATCAAAGCAAGAGGTAAGGCAATCTCCCGGGCAGTGGATACGGCAGAGATTGCTCTCAACCGATTCCTGGAAGGGGTAACAAAAAAAGAAATTATTACATCGACAGAAGTTATTGACACCGATTCGGGGAAGACCAATGTGTCTTCCATCGAAATTGTTCTGGCCAATAACAAATAATTTAAAGAAAAATATTCGTTTTTAAAATACTCCCGGTCAATGCAGAGAAGATCTTTTGAATTGTCTGTGTTAATACCCAAAACGATTTAAGTTGCATTGTTACATGTACTATTCTATGCGAGCTTATGCTGTCGTGCTGCTGATTCTTTTAACGCTCAGCATGGCGGTTCCCGTTATGGCTGCAAATACCGATCGTTACAGTTACATAACGGTACAGGATGTTCAGATCAAACTCAACAACGGAAGCGCTATTATCCACGTGAATTATAAAGTGGATGAAGGAACGCGTTTTATCTTTTTTATCCTGGGTAAACAGGATCTCAAGAACAAGCTGATGAAGATTCTCAATTATCAGGACGCCCAGATGATTCGTATCGATCTCTCAAGCGCCGATTTTACTGTTGAAGATGCGGCTTTATCCTATGGTAACGGCATATTCTGGTACCCGTCGCACGATTTCAATGTAGTAATTCCCATGCTTTCTGTTAAGACACCCCAGGTAACCCGTAACTTCACGATGACCAGACAGTTCCCCGGGGGAATGGGATATTTTACATCGGACGGTCAGGAGATATCTCCCGCGAAAACCAGAGAAATTTCAAAATAAGATGGTAATCTTATAATCCTGATTTTTACTAAAATAGCCCTGAACCTTTACGAATGTTCAGGTTTTTGCACTCGTTTTCTCGTCGCCTTCTAACTGGTTGCTGCGGGCAATACCAGAAATTCGCAATTGTTACTGTCTTCTTTCGTTATCATGAAATCAAGTTTACAGATCGGTACAGTAATTAATTCCCGTTCAGCTCGCTGATATTTTACCCGGGGAAAGCTGTGATGAAGATGTGTATGAAGCAGCGTTGACCGCTGCACCAGAAAAGAGAGGACCTGACAAGGAACAATATCCCTGAGCTGTTCAATGTACGTATTTCCGGTGGATTTGATGAGCGGGAGTTCCGCCGGTTTTACAGGAAAGGAATTTACTTAGTCCGGAAAGTTGTGTGAAAATTATTACATTACTTCAATAATCTCCTGCTTGCGAAGTTCTGCCATCCTCCGGTTAACAAAAAATTGCGTGATCACGCCAATGATCGCAGAAATTATGCCGATTATGGTGGAATAAAGAACATTTTTTGATGCTGCATCAGGTGTGAGCGGAAAATCCGGAACCCCACTTAATGAGATGATATAAACACTGGCACCATAGAGGATAAACCCGAGGGCAATGACGAAGAAGGGAAAGACAATCACTTTTCCGAGAGCCTCACGTTCATTTGCGTAAACATCTATGATAAGACCAACGGATGTAACAAGTCCTGCAAAGATAAACCATTCAATTGAACCATAGATAAAGGTCATGAGGTAAAGAAGAAGGCCCAAACTCCCGTCTGTGGAATAATATTTCAGGACATTGATAAAACCCTGAGTAAAACCAATGATGATAAGAAGAATTGTCGCAGTATACGTAACAAACGAGAACCGTCCCCGTGAAAGAGATATGCGGAGTGCATCGATGATACTATGGACAATCTCATCAAATCCGAATCCCTTGTACAGCATATATGATCCGATAACCCCGATCACAATAATCGTCGCAATCCCCGGAGCATCCAACAGATATGCAATGGCATACAGGAGCATTGCCAGGCCGAGGGGAATGAATATCATCCGCGAGATCTTCGGGTCATCGAGAAATTTTTTAAGGATGTAATAGGTGCCTTCAAGATTAGGCATCTGGTTTACGATAACCCTTCGGACGCTGGAGACCGGAATCTTGGACTGTATGATGGGAATCACATACTCGTCTTCTGCTCCATCTGTTACAAGAATGCAGTTTGTTGCCTGGGTCTCTTTGATGACCTGTTCAAGTGAGGTCGCTATCCTGCGATCTCCTTCAATCATGTGGAGATGGTTACCGGCAACTACTGCAATTGCAGTCTCCTCTCCTTTCTCAGTCAGTTCATCATAAATTTTGACTGCTGAAAATATTGCATTGACATCAGAATCCTCAGGATCTGCCAGTGCCAGTGTATTCGCAGCCTTCAGACAGGCTGCCCGGCCGATGGCCGGGCTTTCGACTTTCGCCTTCCACCCGATATCATCGTCCCGATCAACACTGAGTACTAATGTCCGACCCAACGTCATTACTAGTATAAAATTGCGGTGAACCTATTAAATTATTACTGACGGTAAAAAAAGAGAATCAGATTAAGTTTTGAGCGCTGGAGGAGCAATATATCATCAGTAGTGAGTTTTTCTCCTGCCCTGAAGTTCTTAAAGAGACTCTCTGCCTCTTTTCGTACTGCTTTTTGTTCTTTTGTGACCTTAACCTTTTTGGTCTTCTTACGGAGGCCGGAGATTACCTTGTCGTAATCACGAAGTTCTTTCTGGCAGGCAATAAAGAACTTATGCTCGGAGTCTGCAGATTCCTGAGCCTCGACAAAACTCTTGTGAGCAGCATCGGCCGCCTCACGCGATTTGTCTGCCTTTCTATAGGACTCAACCATAAGATCGTGATGTTTCTGGGCAAGTTCGGCAAACTCAGTAACCTTTGCGTGAAGATCAGATGCTAGTTTTCGAAAATCGCGAGCTTCTGTTATCTTAGTGCGCATATCCTTATTCTGCTCAAGCTCGGCTTCCTGCTCCCGTACCTGGGCCATCATCTGCTTGATCTTTTCGATCAGTTCCCGCTCTTTATCAGTGGTGAAGACTTCGGTCTGCTGCCGGTACTCCATAAATTCAATCTGTTTCTGGAGTTCCTTCACGCCACGGTTCTTCAGCGTACCGTGCTCTTTTTTGAATCCTTCAATCTCTTCAAACAGGACATTTGCCTTGTCATTTAATTCATTGCGCTGTGCTTTTAAGTCAAGGACATCCTGGTTGTATTTATCCCGGAGATCTTTGTTCTTTTGTGCCTCTTCCACAAACTCCCGTGTCTGGTTGTTGAGGGTATTCCGTTCACGGGCGAACTTGCTGGCAGCGGTATTGAGTTCGTTGCGGCGGTTTTTGTGTTCTTCAGATTCGGCAAGAATTTTCTTTCTTTTTTCCATCAGGTCATTCAACATGCGTTACTACTCCTCATCGATTCTCCGGCGCGGGAGGCAGATGAAGCATGCAGAAGATAAAAAACATTGCAAAAGAGGTTTGATGTGACCCTTTTGATTCTCTTGCATGACAACTCTGCATACAGGATGCAGGGTGAAAAACATCAGAAAAGGATATCAGCGCAGAATTCAGAGAAGACCCCGGGGCGAAGTCTTTGTTCAACACTCTATTCATGATGTTCAACTCCCGATACCGGGACGCACCAGATCTCACACACAGTGTCGTCCCCATCCTCCCAGCGAAGGACTGGTCGAATGTACTATATTTTAAAGGAGCGGAGGATTATTAAGCATTTCGCCGTTAAAACCGAGGAAAAACCCGAGTGAATGAGATCCGGTGAATGACAATCTAGCACAATCCGAAAAACCCGTCTTTTTGAAATAGTTAATGACTTTTTCGTTATACACTCGCAAAAGACCTGAGTCGGATCTTTTACGACGCGTACTTATTCTATCTTCCGGAATGTAGTCATCATGGCTCAAAGCCGAAAGTGAAATTCGGGACAGATGATTCTAACCGTAAAAGAACACTACAAAAAGGGGTTTGTCATAAGGAGTACCCTTAACTCCTTTTTTCTGGTCCGATTTAAACCAGCCATTTACTGGTCCTGGTTCGGATTAACCCTCCAGTCCTGACTTTCGGGAAGGGACGGTTTTCTGGAACGTTTTTAATGTAATTGATTTTTTACGCGTGGTGAGTATTTAACCGACCCATTCCAGGACACCGCCGCCACTGGGCTGGTCCCGGCTGCTTTTTCTGTTCTGGGGCATCTCAACTGCTTTTGGGTTTGAGCGCTTGTTCTCGATATCGGCAATCATTGTCTTGTATGACTGGCGGGTGCCGAGGATCTGCGCACTCTTGACACCGGTCATGATGGCGAGCACACGGATTTTTCCTTCCATATCATTCCTGACACGAGCGCCCCAGATTACATCTGCATGGGGATCAAGCTCATAGGTAAGTGAGGTTGCAACCTCTTCAGCATCCTGAAGGGTAAGGTCAGTTCCTCCCGTTATATGGATCAGGCTTCCGGTTGCGCCGCGGTAGTCAATATCAAGCATCGGGTTGCTCAGACACTCACGAACAACGCTTTCTGCTTTGTTCTGCTGTTTGCTTTCACCGACAAGCATGACTGCGACCCCGCCTTTTGACATGATCGCCCTGACATCGGCATAGTCAATGTTAATCAGCGATGGTTCGGTGATTGTTTCTGAAATACCCTTAACCGTTTCACCGATAAGTTGATCCATTACGGAAAATGCCTGACCCAGTGGCAGGTTTGGGACGAAGTTCTTTAACCGGTTGTTATCAAGGACAATAACTGAGTCTGAAGCGGATGCAAGTGCCTCAAGACCTTCTTCAGCACGGATCAGGCGGGCTTTTTCAACCTGGAACGGGTAACTTACCATGCCGACAACAATTGCTCCCTGCTCCTTTGCAATTGATGCAACTACAGGTGCGGAACCAGTACCGGTACCTCCTCCCATACCTGCTGTGATGAAAACCAGATCAGCAGATTCAAGGACTGCTTCAAGGGTCGGACGCGCCATTTCGGCCGCGCGCTTCCCGACATCCGGATATCCACCGGCACCGAGACCTTTGGTCAGGGACTTGCCAATGAGGATACGTTTGTCCGCCTGGATCATGTCCAGGTGCTGTTTGTCCGTGTTGATAGCGATAGTTTCTGCACCGGAAACACCCATGTGATGAATACGGTTCACCGTATTGTTGCCTGCGCCACCGCAACCGACAATAACGATTCTCGGCTGGCCGACAAAGTCGTCTTCCATTGCATTTGCTGAACCTGGTTTGTTCAGCTCTTTTTCAAGTTCGGCGTTTTTTAACGCATCGTTAATTATGCTTTGCATGTCTACCCTCTCATACCTTGAATGAAACCTGGTCACTATCCTTTATGACACGACTTGCACGCTTTTCAACAAGTTCACGGACCGCTGCCCGGACAGCTTCTGATACATTGGGAAATTCCCCTGAGTCCACCATCTGCTGGAGCAGATTGATTTGCTGTTCGGGTAACCGGAGCGTGATTCTTTGCATCATCGTTGTATCTCACATTTCTGACATATGTCTGTCATTTGTCATTCATATGTCAGACAAAGAGAACCTTTGTGTCTGACTTAACCAGATGATCCAAAATTACACATAAAGGTATAAAAACCTTCTTCTTTGTTTTTGGTATCCATCACAAAACACATTTAAGACAGTCAATCCAAGTATTTCAGGAAAAAAAGGGATTTTTTGTGGTGATTGTCTTTCCAAAACGTGAGGTTCATGGAGGTACCGGAAAGCGGCAGCGAGAAAAAACCAAAAAAAATGTGCTGGATTTCAGCGCGAGCACCAATCCTTTCCCTCCCCGGTTTGAATGGCATTGCGACCCTGCATCCCTTGCATATTATCCTGATGATAATTATGCCGAATTAAAAAAACGGATCGCTTCTACATTCAACCGAACTGCCGAGGAAATATGTGTCGGGAATGGATCGATCGAGATAATCCGGGTGTTCTGCTCGGTTGCACTTAAAGGAAAGGAAAAAACCTTTTTTACCGAATCGCCCACCTTTGGGGAGTATGGATTATCCGCATCTCTGGCAGGAGCAAAAAGAGCGGCAAAATCCCAGAGATCTGATGTTTCATTTGTCTGTAACCCGAATAACCCGAACGGCATACTACAGAAAAAAAGTGAGATCAGGAATCATCTTGAGGATATGAGATCACAAGGAGGCCTTCTCTTCTGTGATGAAGCGTTCATCGAATTGTCTGATCCTGCACAAAGTATGGCGGATGTACGTGATCCGAATCTCTTTGTACTCCATTCACTCACCAAAAGTTTTTCTGTCCCCGGAATCCGCTTCGGATACGGTTTTGGAGATCCGGACATTATTGATAAAATTGAGATCACCCGGCCTCCGTGGAGCGTAAATGCTTTTGCCGAAGCGTATGCAATGGAGGCGTTTAAGCATATGGAGGAACTCTCTGCATCACGGGCTGCCATCTCGCAGGAACGCGATATGCTTACGGCGGAGATTAACGCTCTTGGTCTTCGCTGCTATCCATCATCTGCCAATTTTATTCTCGTAGAATACGGAAGGAATGTTACATCATTATGTGCCGCTTCTCTGGCCATCCGGGATATTCTTGTTCGCGACTGCTCATCTTTCGGATTACCCACCTGTATCCGCGTTGCCGTGCGTACACGGGAGGAAAACTCCGTTTCTCCTTGAGGCACTCTCTGCATGCATGCACTGATTATGGCAGGTGGCTCAGGGAAGCCGGCTCAACCTGGGAGAAAAACCACTCATTCCGATTAGTGGCCGTCCGATGATTGCATATGTGATTGATGCTTTTTCTTCAGGCGGATTCGACCCGGTTGTTGCAGCCTCCCCCAACACACCTATGACCATGAACTGGTGCCGGGCACAGGGTATAGCACTCTGCAAAACTGAGGGCAGGGGATACATTGAAGATATGATCGCGGCAGTAGAATTCCTGGATGAACAACACCCGCTTTTTGTCTGCGTATCTGATATCCCCTGCATCACGGCAAAAGTAATCTGCCAGATTGCCGATGCCTACTTTAAGTCGGGAAAAGATGCCTGTTCAGCCTGGGTTCCGGCAGACCTGGTCCAGTCATGCCGAGGCACTATATTCTATCGGGAACAGGTCAACGGGATTGGGGCGTGCCCCGCAGGGGTTAATATTCTCCGTGGCGATCTCATCTCACAAACCCAGGAAGAATTGCAGGTTCTGCTCAGCGAGCCCGGGCTTGCCCTGAATGTGAATACCCGGGCTGATCTTGCCAGTGCCGAAGAATTCATAAAACGACAACGGTTTTTTTGAAATTTCACTTTGGAAATACTTAAAATATCTGAAATGATCACCAAGAGTTCCACCAGCGCCACAATAACTGATACCAGAATTCGATAACTCCTGAACAAGTAATAAGTCTGCTTTGTCTCTTTTTAGTGAAGGGAAAGGATAACTGGCCCGGCGAACCGTCTCTCATTAGTTTACCAGTAATTCGTGCCATGTATCAATGGGCAGAAGGAATCCACCAGAGTCGAAATTCCTCGTTTGAGGTATGGTCACAGGATCAAACATCCCAATCTGTGCCCCAGAACACAAAACAAGCGCATTCCTGTCATATTTGGCAGGAATGCATATTAAGGGGCATCACCCAAGATCTCTGTAGTATGGTGGAATCGCAGGAGATCGAGCTCGAAGGTCATATTATCGATTCGGGAGTCATGACGCAGCTCTTTGACAGGGTCATGGATATGGGGGGTAATTTCGAGATCCTCGTATTCGATATCGGCAAGAAAAAAACCGACCCGAGCTATGCACGCCTGCGGATAGCGGCGTCCACCAGGGAAAAACTCCTGTCCATCCTGTCAGAACTCCACCGGCTTGGTGCCCGTCCTCTCGAGGTAAAAGATGCCTATCTGGTTCCTGCAGACGCTGATCGGGTCGTGCCCAAGGGATTCTATACAACCAGCAACCACCCGACACAGGTAAAATATTGCGGAGAATGGATACCTGTCGAATCCATAGAGATGGATTTCCTTATCGTCGTGGATCCCGGACAGAAGCGGGCAATATCCGTGGCTCTCGGAAAAATACGGAAGGGGGATTTAGTGGTTGTCGGCGAGCAGGGTGTCAGTGTCAGGTATCCGGAACGTCCCCGGGAGAGCAGCACTTTCGAGTTCATGCATGGCACGGTCTCTCCTGAACGACCGAGTGAGACGCTGATTGCCCAGATTGCGCGTGAGATACTTGAAGTCCGCAGGAAAGGCGGAAGAATTGCTGTCGTTGGAGGACCGGCAATTATCCATACCGGGGCAGACAAGGCACTTGCCGAAATGATCCATAAAGGTTACATCGATGTGCTCTTTGCGGGAAACGCACTGGCAACCCATGATATTGAATATAATCTCTTCGGGACTTCACTGGGCATGGACATCTCGACAGGAAAACCGGTAATGGGGGGTCATAAGCACCATCTTTACGCAATCAGCGAGATCATGCGAGCAGGATCCATCAAAAAAGCTGTTGAAAAAGGGGTGATAACCAGTGGGATTATGTATGAATGTATCAGGAAAAACGTCCCCTTCGTTCTTGCCGGTTCAATACGTGATGATGGTCCTCTCCCCGATGTAATTACTGATGTCATGGAAGCACAGGACGCAATGAGAGTCCATACTGGAAGGATGCAGTATGGTTCTGATGATTGCAACTCTTCTTCACTCTATTGCCGTTGGCAACTGCCTGCCTTCGCATGTAAAAACGGTCTGTGTCGATATTAATCCGACTTCACTCACAAAGCTTATGGATCGCGGAACCATGCAGGCTATCGGAATTGTATCAGATGCAGGTACCTTCCTCCCGCTCCTGGTAAAACAACTCGAAATCCAGAGCTGTCATGCAAAAAAATGAATTTTTTCCGTCTCCGTTTATCGGGTCAGCGGCATGCAGTACGATTTTTCCGAGGAGAGAACATATTCCCATTCCTGTTTACAGTCGCAGCTGGTCTCAAGCAGCGCAGTGATGAGATCCCGGTCGGCATTCAATGAATAGTCCCGGATTCCTCTGACTATCTCGTAATCGCATACTCCGCAATTGTGAGGTCCCCGTTTCTGACCACCACCAAGCGGATCGCAGGTGATATGAACGGGGGAATCTGCAAGGATTGAAAGGACACTCCAGAGATATGGAGGACGATACGCTCCACGTTTCCAGTAGTAATCCAGTTCAGTATTGCGCTGGACTGTGCAGGGGTTCATGGATATCATGTCTGCATGAACTGCGGCATCCCGGATGGAGGTTTTCATATCAGCAACAGCTTCGCCTTCAGTAAGAAAAAGCGGTTTAAAAAGGAGGTATGCTTTTACCCCGGCTCCGGCAGAATGAGCTGTTACGGCAGCTTTTTCGAAATCCAAAAACGTAAAACCCTTGTTAATACACTTTTCCCGGACACTGTCACTGCTTGTTTCAAGTCCTATTGCACAATAGAGTGGTGTCTTCCAGGTCCCGTCATCCAGCAGTTCAATAAATGACGAGATAACCTGCCCCTGAATAAATTCAGGGCGGGTTTCTGCAATGACCAGTTTACCCCGGAACGAGGTTGCTACATCAACAAGAAATTCTGGGGGGATCTCATGGGGGTCAAAGAAACTTCCTGACGTAAAGATCTTCACCATTCGATACTCTTCAGGTTTATACTGGGTTTGTATCCATGTCAGTTGTGCACGGAGATGCTTTAAGAGGGTTCCAGAAGATTGTTCACCGGAATATCGTTCGTGCCGGTAACCGCACATCCTGCATTTTGACCATGAGCAACCCCCACTTTTAAAAATGATGGTGAGGCAATCGAGCAAATCATTACAATACCGTTCCTGTCCCCGCCAGCTCGCGAGAGGTTTTTCCCGTAGTTCAGAAATCATTAACATCATAATAGTTGAACGTATATAGATGAAAAAGATCGTCCTGCTGTTGATGGGACTTCTCTTTCTATCGGGAATCGCTTCGGCGTATCAGGTAAATATTGATGCACCGGATTCGCTACCTGTAGGAAAACCCCTCATCGTGAATGGGACGACTACATTTGGTATTGGTACACCAATTGATGTAGTGCTCTATTTCCAGCTGACAACCACGACCGAGATAAAACGCAAGATTGTTTATGTCCAGTCAGATCGCACATTCCGCGCTGTCTTTGATACTACCGGATTAAAAACCGGGATGTACAAAGTTGAAGTACCGACCAGTGGTGCCGGCGATTCCGTGAACATGCGTGTCGTATACCTGTTTGATCGATCGGATGACCTCCAGCTCAGCTCTTCCACAACCCAGAATTTTAATAATAAGATCACTATTTCAGGACTCATCAGGAGCGATGAAAATTCCGGGGTTCAGATCGAAGTTATCGGGCCTTCGGATAATGTCGTTTTCGGGCCACGGTTCATAAATACTGATTACCAGGGCAATTTTGCAATTGAAGTACCGATAACTGAAACCGGCGATTATGAGGTAAGCTTCACCGATGCAAGAGGATATGTTGGAAAACGTATTATCACGGTCACAAGCCAGCAATTCCAGACATTAGGGGCAAGTCCCAAACCAACAACCGTATCCATTGTTTCTGCTCATGCGAAATCCTCACGGGACAATCCCGTGTATTTTGCCATAAAGACGGGCAGTGGAAAAGTCAACATACATACCTCTTCATCCATTGACTGGGTTTTGGAGTATATCGACAATACAGGTGCAGTGAAAACAGTGAACGATGAGGGTGAACAATATCCTGAAGAGATCCAGGTTCAGGGAAACGGGAAAACGATATACATCAAGGTGTATCCGATGAAGTACTCAGTGAACAGCGACGTTTTCCTGTATGCAGAAAATGCCGTCTCTGTTGTTGTAAGCCCGACTGTCCCGGCGCCGTTTGCTGCGAGTGTACCACAGACACCGGCGGATACCCCGAAGTCTCCACTCCTCCCGTTTTTTGGTGTAGTTTCATTGGGAATAGCGTTCCTGATAGTCAAAAAAACCAGATGATAAAAAAAATCTCCTGAACGTATCGCTGGCAAAGAAGACTTTTTTAAATCGGACACCCTACATATGGAGCATTGCCGGGGTAGTCTAGTCCGGGAAGGCGGTAGCCTTGAAAGCTACTGGTGCCCTGCACCTCAAGAGTTCAAATCTCTTCCCCGGCGTAAAAAGAAACGTTTTTAAAAAAGACCTGATCAACAGACCCGTGGCACCGGATCACCCATTGGCGGTTCGATAAATCGTTCACCACCGATGGTTGTTTCCATAATAACATGAGCACCTTTTGTCACAGTACCGACCACCGCTGCATCCCTGCCGTATTTATGCGTCCGAAGAGCTGCGAGGATCGCATCCACACTGGAAGGCGGAACTCCCAGAACAACTTTTCCCTCATTTGCTACCTCGAGCGGATCTATACCAAGCATCCCTGCCGCACTCCTGACACTTTTCCGGATAGGTAGTTTCTCCTCTTTGATCCGGATACTTACCCTGCTCTTTCTTGCCATCTCGTTAATCGTGCTCGCAAACCCACCCCGTGTCGGGTCTTTCATTGCATGGATGGTGCCCGCATCGAGAACCTTTTCCATCATTCCCCAGAGGGGTGCAACATCGGATTTGATCTGCTCCCCGAGATCGAATCCCTCCCGGTGTGCCATAATCGCAATACCATGATCGCCAAGAGTTCCGGAAACGATGATTGAATCTCCGGGAACAAGACCGTTATCCCGCACAATGGTCTTTGCAATACCGATACCGGCAGTATTGATCGTAATCCCGTCCAGTGCTCCCCTCTCCATCACTTTTGTGTCTCCGGTTACAAGGTTTGCACCGGCTTCACCAAGAGCATCGTCCATTGAAGCAACGATCCTCGCAAGGTCGTCGATTTCGAATCCCTCCTCAATGATCATGCCGCACGAGAGTGCTATCGGCTGTCCCCCCATCATTGCGAGATCATTGATGGTTCCGCAGACTGCAATTCTCCCGATATCACCGCCCGGGAAAAAAATAGGGCGGACTACGTGGGAATCTGTAGTGAACACTAAGTTCTGTCCATTAAAAGGGATCACTGCGCCGTCGTCAAGAGCTTCAAGTCCGATCCCACCGGCGTTGTTGTGTCTGAATTTTGTGAGCGTCTGCAGGAGCTCTCCCATCACTTCTCCACCTGCGCCATGCATCAGGGTGACCTTCATCTAATCGTCCACCTCGATTTCAATGCTGGTGACCAAAATTTCCCTGCCTTTGACCAGTTCGGGAAGCGAACCGCATACCGGGCAGACAAACATTTCATCACCGGAATACCCGCATGAACATTTTGTTTCGGGCGGCATCTCGCTGCAATCAAGAAATGAGTCAGAGAAAAGAGGATCGTCTTCCCTGATTGTATTAAAGAGAAAAACCACCTGATCAGGATTCACCATCGCCATCTTTCCCACTTCCACGCGAACTTTTTTCACCTTGCTGGCTTTGTTCTCAATCGCAGTCTTACGGGCAGTTGCATAAAGGTCATACGCGATAGCGTACTCGTGCATCACTCCTCCATTGCAGCGTAGACCTGTTTGAATATCTCCCGGGTTTCAAGTCCTTCTTCCCGGGAGAGTTTCTGGATGGCAAAACCAACGTGGACTAAAACAAATTCGCCAATTTTCACGTCAACCAGGTCGAGCCTGACTTCCTGTTGGAGATCGCCATAGTCGACAACTCCCACATTCCCGTCTTTTATCTCGAGCACTTCTGCAGGAACTGCTACACACATCGATGATTCACACTCTTGTCTAACCATTAATGTGGGAGTTCAGAACAAATAAAAACACTGATAGGACTACCGCTCGTTATTCAGGGAGACCCATACTCCGAACCAAACCGGAAAATTTTCAGAACGACACTGAAAGCCCAATAAGGGCTCAATTCTGCTATACCTTTACGTTAAAATACAATATCAGGTTGAACCGGACTGGATCCCTATTATTGGGATTGAGTAGAAGTCGCGAAGGAGATAGAAGAAATTAAATCTTTCATAATCTGCACCATTTGTGTCAGACTTATATACCTACATATACTTCTTTAACAATTCCAATGCTTCCAGTTCCCGTTTTCCTCCGCACTTTTTCACAATACCCACATGATAATCAATTATCTTTTTTAATGCCGGATCCTGATTCACCCTGTAGCGCGTGGCGTGCACTGTCGCATCAATAACACTGTTGAAACCCCGGTTCACCGGGTGTATGGCAACCTCTTCAATAATCTCTTTTTCCAGCGTAAGCCGGACCATCATGGACTCATTTGTTGTGCGCACAACGGTGGCTGTAAATGCCGCCCAGGCATCAGCACCCCGGAGCCTCATGATCTTCTTTCCGGAGATCAGTTCTTCAATAAATGAATCCCGCGGCAGATCTTCAAAGGCAGTCCTGACATAAAGAACAGGATCGTGTACGAAATTCGCAACAATCCAACCTTCGCGCTTAATGTTTTCTGCGGTATTACTCCCGGAAAAAAGCACCATACTGGCATTTCCTTCCCGGTAATGGATGCCCATCGGTGCAGCATTGAAGAATGTTGTTGCGATTACTTCATTAATTCCGCCTTTTAAAAGTCCCATTGCCATCCTTCTCCCAGGGCGATAAAAATTGAAGCGATAATAATGTCCGCTGTTGAACCCGGGTTGATCTCCCGATCAATACAGTCTGTATCAAAATCTTCTAAGGAGCGTTTGCCGTCCAGGACTTCCCGGGCAACGAGCATGATATCCTGCGCTACTGAAGTGCCATGTTTTTTAATGATGAAGGTGTCCGGTTCAGAAGCAAGGAGAGTAAGGAAGGTATTGACAATCGCCTGCCTTCCCGGGCCGAATTGTTTAATCAGATCAGCTCCCCTCCTCGTCAGGGGAAATCCTGTTACCCATTCCCGTGCCACCATATCGTTTGCCGCTGAATGACGCATCACATCAAGCAAAGTCATATCCCTGTCCCGGATCATCGTGAGTGTATGGGGATCATGTACATCAAGTTCATCCGTTACATTCATCTTAACCGACGTTAAAGCAAAAGCCTTGTAGAACGCAACTGCATCTGAAACATCAGTTTTTTCGGTAGCCCGTATTGCACCCGGGATATCTCCGCCGTATACGAGCGGGATGAGAAGGATAAATGCTCCAAAATGCGTATTGCCACCACGATGACAATTCGTATCCCGGACTGCATGCCTGATGATCTCTCCAATCCGTCCCGTTCCTGCTTCAGCTTCTTCAAGCGCCGGGCGGGCAAACAGCGTTGAAGCCAGGAAATGTTCAAGACGGGTATCGGGATAGTCATGGCAACGGTCGACGTTTCCCGGTTTCGGGTAAGCGCAGACCTCCAGCATCAGGGCAAGCTGTGCACGTTCAGCTGCTCTCATCAGAAGGCACGTCATGGAATACACGGCTCATTATTGTATCTGAGAGCTCGCGTTTCAGGCGCATATACTCTTTCTTCGAAAGTCCTGCCTGTTTGAGCGTCATATCGCGGAACATACAGGGAGAGGATGTTTTGCAGCACCAGGCCAGGCTCCCAAAACAGGTCTGGTTCCCCTCCTGGAGGGGGGTGCCTTTTACCGTGTCCAGTTTCATCCGGATGTAGGCTTCTTTTGGCATGTCGATACGGGAAAGGGTGGGGATGAGGGGGCACTCTTTGACGGGCATGCAGCAGAAGGTGAGTGCGCGGATGTCCCCGCCCCGGCACAGCTGTTTGGGAGAGTTGTACCATCCTTCTTCCGTAGCATAACGGGTAATCGCTGCGTCCAGCCCGGACAGAGTGCGTGTGTCAGATTTGCGTGCAAGAGAAACAATGTCCGCACCGTGAGACAGCATCTCCCGCATCCGGTCAAACGTGTTTATGGAATTATTGGCAATAAGCATGAGAGGGCAGTCGTTCCGGATCTGCCGGAGTTTCGCATAACCGGAGTCCATCAGATCAATATGCAGAATATCTGCACCCGACTGCCATAGTTTGCGGGCAAGAAGGCGATCATCGGCGGCAATACCGGCCCGTATTTTTACCGATACGGTTACATTTTCAGATTTAAGCGCCCTGACAACTGCCATCAGCTCTCCGGGTTTTTTCAGATAATGCTCTCCGCTCCCTGCAGCGATCACGGCCGGCTGGCGGCAATGAGCATCAATTTCATAGACAACACTTTCACCCAGAGATCGTGCAATATTCACGAAAGATTGAGGAGCACTCCCACGGAGGTTGAGTCCCAGAACTACGGGGCTCTTTTCCATGAGTGCCATCTGTTTTTTGAGTTCTTCTACCGGGTCATCGTATAAAAATTCGTTACGGTCTCCCCCATCCGTGACAGCTTTTGCCGCTTCCAGGGTTGGCTGATCAATGGAGTACCCCCCGATAAACGCTGCACCGACATGATCAGCGCGTTCAAGAACATAGGCAGCATCGACTATTCCTGCCATGGATGCAATCGCCACGGGTGTCCTGACTATCCGGTTGTTAATGAGCAGGCCGAAGCGCTCGAATGCATCCATCATAGATTCATATCTGTTGAGACTGATCAACCAAATTCCTTTGCATTAATCACCAGGTAACCGTTTTGCAAGAGATGAAGATTTTTCTGTAATCAAAAAAAAAGGTTGGGCCTTTTTAAAAATTCAGTCTCATGAACCGCTTATCGATAATCAGGGAAATACCCTCCCCAAAAAACATTTGGTAAGAATTTTTAAGATTCCCGGTAATACTATGTGTTATATGGGTCAGAAAGGAATGTTACTTGTCGGGCACGGGAGCACGATGCCTTACAACAAAGATCTCGTTGAGAAAACCGCATCCCTGATTAAGGAACATAGTACGGATTTTATCGTAAAATGCGGTTTTATGAATATGAATACGCCGACAATCAGGGATTCGCTCAATGAATTCAGGCATGAACCGATTGATGCTTTGGTGGTTGTCCCCCTGTTTCTTGCAAAAGGCGTTCATATTGAAAAAGATATCCCGGGAGAGATTGGGCTTGCCGAGGGTACCAAGAAAGGATTATTTACCCTCAATGGCAGATCGGTCCCGCTGGTATACGCAGATCCAATCGGAAGCGATCCTCTTCTTGCTGACCTGATGATAAAGAACGCTATAAAAGCGCTTGCACTACTATAATTTCTTTTTATGCATATCCTGGTACTCGACACTATCCACGGCGGAAAAATGATCGGGGAGGCATTTGCGGGCAAGGGAGATCATGTGGATTGCGTGGATGTGTACCGGGAAGAGAGCACACCTGACGTTGCAACAGCTCTGACAAGAAACTATGATCTGATCGTCGCGCCAGTGCATCTCGATCCCGATCATCCTCTCTTACATTTTTCTGCGGCCCCGGTCATTTCCCATCATGAAGCGGTGTGCCGGCTGCTGGGCGGGAATACTCCGGAACCAATGATCGAGATCACGGGGACTCGGGGTAAGACAACGACTGCCCACGCTCTCGCTTCTCTGATGGGAGGAGCAGGTATCCTGCACACCTCGTCCGGGACGTACCAATACCCGGAAAAGAAACGGCTGTCTCAATCAGGCATTACACCGGGATCGGTACTCGCTGCCGCGGGAATGGCATGTGGTATCGGGGGCTGGTTGATCGTTGAGGAGTCCCTTGGTATCACCTGTTCAGGAACGATGGGAATTATAACTTCGGATGAAGATTATTTTTTTGCCGCCGGGAAAAAATCCGCCCTCAGGACGAAAGTGACTTCAGCACAACACTGTAAACACCTTCTCCTTGCGGGAAATATACCTGCAGATTACCGGGAACGGGTTGTTCACATCGAAGACGTTGCAATCTGTGAAGGTACAACATGCTCCCTCACCATGAACGGAAAAACCTGCAGTTTTTCAAATCCTCTTCTGACACTTCCCGGATACCATTCGCCCCTGATGCTTGCCGCTGCGGCCGCGATGCTTCTGGGAATAGACCCGGATCCTTTATCCTCATTCAGCGCGCTTCCCGGCAGAATGTCTGTTTCGCATGACCGGGGGATATTTGTAGTAGACAATGCCAACAGCGGAACCAACCTTGCAACCACTGTCGAAGCAGCCCGGTATGCCCGCCTTATCACGGGAAAAGAGGCAATTACACTGGTTATCGGAAAAGTTGAAGGCGACGGGGCTGTCTGCGAAGGATTTGGCTTCGACCAGATCCGGGCGGCAATCGACCAGATCCGTCCCACGCATGTTGTAGGTGTTGGAGCATTCCCGATACCGGGAACTCCGGAGTCTCGAAGGGATCGCACCTCCTGTACCGGTGTATACAACTACCCTTGCCGAGGCCTATTCATCAGCTGTCAGAATAACTGAGCATGGATCGATTGTCCTTGCCGTGAAGACCTGGAGATAACTGAAACAACATCATGAAATACATGCACCCCCGTCCCAGTTCAATTGTTGCTGCGCTCTATACAGCTCGGGATCTCAAAGTCGATATTGCTATACTTCACGGTCCTTCCGGTTGTTCGTTCAAACATGCCCGGCTGCTGGAGGAAGATGGCATGCGCGTGCTTACAACATCACTTGCTGACAACGAATTCATTTTTGGCGGTCAGAAACCCCTTGAAGAAGTACTGCGCTATGCCGAAGATCATTTCTGCCCAAAAAGGATGGCGGTGATTGGGACCTGTGTTGCAATGATTATCGGGGAAGATCTCCAGTCTGCCATTGATGGAGCGGGTGTAACAACCCCGACGATAGCTATTGATATCCATGCGGGATATCTCGAAAACATTGCCGGGGTCCTTGCGACACTTGATGCAGCGTGTGAAGCGGGGTGGATTTCCCGGGATGAACTGATCCGCCAGCGGTTCTTGATGGAAAAGGCAAACGAAGTGGAACATCTGAGGGGGGCGGCAAGCCAGCCATATATTGAACCCTCACGGGGTGATATGAAACACATCGCTGCACAACGCCTGCTTGAGCTTGCACGGAGCGGGAAACGGGGTGCAGCAATCCTGAATGCAAAGAAAGAGACAGCCTATATGTTCGCCGATGAGCTGGTTGCTCTCCATGATGCCTGCCCGGATGCGGATATCACCTATATTGCCAATCTCGATCAGCGCGGACTACCAAAGACCCGGCTGGATGCAGAGCGGATATATGAAGAGATGACATGCCGCGGTGTCAGACCTGAAATAATCGGTGCACTTGACGAGTACGGAGCAAATGGTGATCTGCTTGGAAGGAGGTTGCGGGAGATTGCGCCCGTATTTGCTCTGATTGTCGGAGTGCCTCATGCAATTCCTCCGGAATACACCCAGGGCATCGAATGTTTCTCGGTGACAAACGGCCCCCGTCAGGTGGGTCCGCTCCACGCCATAGGGCACCAGCATGTCATTGTCGAAATCGACCTCCACCCAAAGACGCTGGGTGTCTGTTCCATTGTCGAGAGTGAATTCGGTGCCATCATGCGGAGTCTTTCATGAAAAAAATTCTGATTACCGGGGATCGCTCAGGAAGCGGTAAGACAAGCATTACACTTGCTCTCGCTTCACTTCTTTCCAGGAACTGCAGGGTACAGACCTTCAAGGTGGGGATGGATTATATTGATCCATCCTACCTTTCTGCAGTCTCCGGGCGGCCCTGCCGGAACCTTGACAGTTTTACACTTTCTGCTCAACAGATTCGCGAAATTTTTCAGTTTGGTTGTCGCGGTGCAGATATCGCACTTGTCGAGGGAGTCCGGGGGTTGTATGAAGGAGCTGAGGCACTGACCGATGTTGGCAGCACTGCGTCAATTGCAAAATTACTCGATCTCCCCATGGTACTGGTTGTCTCTGCCCAGAGTATTACCCGAAGTGCAGCAGCCATTGTAAAAGGATTTCAGGTATTTGATCGTGATGTTGATATCGCCGGTGTCATCCTGAACAATGTCAAAGGTGATTCGCACAAAGACAAGGCACAAAAGGCAATCGAACATTACTGTGATATTCCGGTCATCGGTGCTATACCTCGTATGGAAGAAATGCAGCTTGCCATGCGGCATCTTGGCCTCGTACCCTATCGGGAAGGCACCGGGCGCGGTGACTTTGATGTCCGTATAGCCACCATCACGGATATGATCGGTCGTTATGTGGATCTTGAACGGTTTCAGAAACTCATGAGAGAAGAAGTAACGTCCCGCCAGAAGAAAACACTCTTTGACTTAAATGTGGAAAAAGACGTTAAAATTGGTGTTGCCCTTGACGAGGCGTTCAATTTTTACTATGCCGATCTGTTTGACGTTCTCCATACTGCAGGAGCAGAGTATGTTCCGTTCAGTCCTGTTCATGACAGGCTCCCTGAAGCTGATGGTTACATTATCGGGGGAGGGTATCCCGAACTTTTTGTTAAAGAACTGGAGGCAAACAACCCTATGCGAGAAGCGATACTTGAAGTATCGCAAAACGGTTCTCCGGTCTATGGGGAGTGCGGGGGCCTTATGTATCTCACCGATCGTATAGTCTTAAAAAAAGGCTGGGATGGGGCACATAAAAAAACTGCCTATGAAATGTGCAGAGTTTTTTCCGGGGAGACCCGGATGCCGGCACGAAGAGTAGTCAGCTATGTTGAAGGCGTAAGTCTCGAGCGGGTCTCCTCTGGGTGCTGCAGCATTCCGGGGTCATGAATTCCATTACTCTGACGTTATTCTATCTCCAGGTACACATTTTGCATACCATCTTACCCGTGGTATCGGTATTCATGAAAATCTTGACGGTGCGGTAACGGGTAACACCCTGGGGAGTTACACCCATCTGCACCCGGTAGCAAGTTCAGGAATGTTCCGGCATTTTGTCGAATTGTGCCGGAAAAATTCATGAGCATGTGCAGAGACAATCATTCCATGCATCCATCGAACAAAAACAATTGGCAAGAGAGAGGAAATAATTTTTTTACGTTATTGACAGGTTGTGTAAAAGAGCCATAGTGGTTTTTTTGCGAAGGAATCGGTGAGTGAAAAGAAGACGAATTCATTCTTTTCCTGCCGGATATAAAATTAATCCGGGACAAGGCAGCTGTAGTTCTGGAAATGAAAAATTCCCTGTTGAATGTTAAACGATGTAAGTAAGGAATCCTTTTTTTGTATTTTTCTGCATAAATAAAAGAAAAAACTACAAAACCCAGTACCTCCCATAAAAGCTATGATCATTTACATTGATGGTAAGTACCTTCCTGACGACCAGGCAAAAATCTCGGTTTTTGATCACGGTTTTCTGTATGGAGATGGTGTGTTTGAGGGAATCCGCGCCTACAACGGCAGAATATTCCGTCTGAAAGAACATCTTGATCGTCTGTACGATTCAGCAAAAACAATTGACCTGCAGCCTCCTTTATCGAAGGAGGAGATGACCGGAGTAATCTGCGAAGTCCTGCGCAGGAACAAACTGACCAACGCTTATATCAGGCCAATCATCAGCCGAGGTGTGGGAGATCTCGGTCTTGATCCGTGCAAATGCCCGAAACCTTCCGTCATTGTCATTGCCACCAGCTGGGGAGCCATGTATGGCGATCTCTATGACAAGGGTCTCAGGGCAGTAACCGTCTCCATTCGAAGAAATCCCGCTGATGCACTCCCTCCCAATGTAAAAAGCTTAAATTATCTCAATAATATCCTTGCAAAGATTGAGGCGAATTATAAGGGTGGAGATGAGGCGATCTTCTTTGACACGAATGGGTATGTATCTGAAGGTTCCGGCGACAACCTCTACGTCGTGAAAAACGGCGAGATTATTACGCCCCCGACCCTCAACAACCTCCGGGGCATCACCCGGATGGTCCTGCTTGAACTTGCAAAATCCCTTGGCATTACCGTGAAAGAACAGAATATCGGGTACTTCGATCTCTACTCCGCCGATGAGATGATCTGTACCGGAACTGCGGCCGAAGTTGCTCCGATCACCTGGGTGGACGGGCGGACAATCGGGACCGGCAAACCCGGACCTGTCACCCGGCAGCTGATGGCGGCATTCAAAACGGTGACTGAGACAGAAGGTTATCCGATCAATAAAAAATAACAATACTAAGAAATTTCCCGGAAACATTTCAGTAACCCCCAATACCCCCTTATTTTGCTGTTCCATAATCTATTTATGAGGTGCCGAGAAATTAGATAGAGCAACAACGCGCTGCTATAGTGTAGTCCGGCCAATCATGCGGGCCTTTCACGCCCGCGACTGGGGTTCGAATCCCCATAGCAGCACTTTACCACTGATCGTTCTCTTCTCCAAATTCCTTACCTTACAGCAAACGCTAAAATTCACCTGCTGCCTGTCGCCTGGTACAAAGCAGGCATTCGGGATTCCCCAGCAGATTAATGGGGAGAAATCCTGAAACCCCTCTTTTCTTCTTTCATTACACTCCGCTCACAGACTCCATTTTGCTTTTTCGAAGTCGCCCGGTTAAGATAATACTTCACTAGCTATCGCAATGCTCCATCGCCAACGATTGGCTCCCGACCCGCACTTCATATCATTCAGGCCAGTTCGCGGTGCTGGCAGAATCCATATCGTCAATAAGTTCGGAGATTACGTAATGCCCCCACCAGGAAATACCCTGTTTGACATATTTGATGATCGGGGGATAAATTGGACGTCTTTCCATGGGGAATGGGGTATTGCAAAACCCATTTCAAATTATTGTTTTTTTTAACAATCGGAACATTTAAAACGACTTTACCCAGAATAAATATTCTGCAGAATAAAAAAAATCTGTTTTTAAAATATTTTTCTCTGTCAGAAATCTCTAAAATTCACATAACCGTCTGAGCATGGACTCATCATTACAAAAGATCTTGGCAGTTTTGATGAACAGGTCTCTTCGATCGATACCTCTGTGAATATTTTTTTGATTTGGTCTGTTATTATATTAAAAAAAACGAGAGTAAAGTGTGATTTTAGCTCCTGATTTTTTCATAAGATCTTGTGAACATGATACTCGGATCGATAATTATCATGCTCCCGGGGGCTTTTGCAAAACCTCCACCCCCGCCGCTAAGGCGACCCCCGCAATGAGATAAATCTGAATGCAGGAGCCATCAACACGAAAAGAATGCCGGAAAATCACTGTCACTTTTTTCATTTCAGTTTTAGTTACATAATTTTTTTTGGGTATAGTCACAATTAAACCACTAAAATAAAATTTATTCAGGACGTAAAAATATGAAAATATAAGTTACTGATTTCGAGATAGAACGAGGTGCTTCATTTTTTGGAAAATAGATTTTTTAGATTTCATTAATGATATTGGTTTTATCACATTTTGGGGGGTGCCACAGCGGCGGGGGCGGAGGCAAAGCCGAAGCACCCAGGAGCGTTATCAATCCCTATTTTAGATAAATCGTTCAAAAATTTAGTCGCTAGAATGTGACTATACCCTTTTTTTTTAAAATGCCGTCGTAAAAAGAAAAAAGTCAGGGGCTGGATTTGTACATTACCCAAAAAACAAATGTTACATACATTTGCTAATCTGACGACATCACAACTTTTTTAATAAAGGAAAATTATCCCGATTCTTTGAACCGCATGTTTTTTTTAATATAAGGAATTCAGAAAATATATTTTTCAGGGGGTCGAATTACCTGATCCGGGAAGAGTTTTCAAATCCAGCTGAATTTCAACAATACCCCTTGGGGTGACTGTTGATTCACGTTTGAGCATCACGCCGTTTTTATAAACCTCCATAGTGATTTTATCCCCGGAACCATCCTTTTTCTGAAGGGCTGCCGCGACAATCCCGTCACTTGTTGATATCGGGTAAAACTTGTCTCCGGTGCCGGATACTTCAAGCTGGTTCCCGGGGGTACCAATCAACCCTATGTACGAACCCGGATAGGATGCTCTTACCCATACTCCATTGGGTGGAATCATAACCTGGGTGGGTTCGGGTAGAGTGGTTTCGGTGATCTCCGGAGTACGCGTGGGTTGCGGGACAGGAGTGGGCAACGTGGTCGCTATAGAGGTAACCGGAATGGTAGTCACTGGCCCGCCGGAAGGTCCGGACATGATGTTTGCCACGATAACCAGCCCGGCTAAAATGGGAAGGATGGCGATGATAAGGATCACGATCGCAAGATAATTGGGTTTTTTCCCTGCAGTTCCAGGAACCGCCAGAGGAGGGGGGGATTCCGGTTCTTTGGGGGTTGATTCCGGTGTAGACGCTAGTGGCGATTCCGAGTTAGGCAGTACGGGCCATAGTACCTGGGTGGGGGGTACTACCGTTGGTTCGGGTGCGGCAGGTTCAGGGTTTTCCAGGGGAATGTGTTTTTGAACGAGCGGTGCAGATTGTTGGTTACGGGGCACGGAATCTTCGATCAAGGGTTCAATTGAATGAATTATCTCGTTGATTTGGCTACTCTGATGTCCCCCGGCCGAACCAGCTTGAGGGGGAACTGACACCCGGGTAATAACAGGCTGAGCTGCAGCCGGCGGAACCGACACCGGTGTCTCGTTCATGAGAGGTTGTGGAGCAGGAGGAGGAATTGTTACCCTGGTAACGGGTGACTGAGGTGCAGAAGGATGAACGGGCACCCGGGGTTTGACAGGCTGAGCTGCCGGCGGTGGAACCGGTACTGGAGTTTCAGGAAAGACAGGCTGAGATACAGGAGAGGGAGCCGGCTCCGGGGTAATGACAGGCTTTGATGATGAGGTACGTTCGGAAGGCTGCTTGATTGGTGTCCCGCAATGGTTGCAGAAGGTTGATTTGAAGGGAACACGATTTCCGCATCGGGAACAAAACGAACCTGTAGGAAGGGATGATGTCTCTTTGGGTATTGGAGCAACAGGAGTTTTTTCGGTAATCTTACCTAATGGGAGGGCAGTTTCGATCTTCTTTTTTGCCGGGCGGGTTGTCGTAGCTCCACTTTGTGCCGGAGTCTGGATTTCGCCTCTTGTCACAGGCTCTCCATTTGAAGCAGGAATGGTAACGGGCGTTGTTTCTATTGGTGAAGGTATGAGACTTTTGAGTTTCTTTGCCCATTCAATACATTCCCGTTTTCTTTCTCCGCCCGACTGGCGTACAAAGGTGAGAACCGTCTGGTGCTTCTCGCCGGAATCGGAGATGATGGCAAGGATTAAAAAGTGATCACGTATCGCATTTTCCCCGGCTTCGACATTCCTGATAGTCGGCAGAGCGATTTCCTGATAAGGAATGACATTCTTCTTGCTGTCAGTAAGAATAATACGCTTGTTTGTCAGTATCGCATCAAATGAGATGGATTTGAACTTAATGTTCCTCGTTTCCAGGAATATGGACTCATCACGGTCCAGTTCAGGATAGCCCATAGTACCACACCCTTACTTAATGTTGCGCTATCAACAGCAAAATAAGTATTTATTCCCGGATCAGTCCGATCACTATTCTGTAAAAAGTTATCAGAGGTATTCCTGGTCGTTCATATAAGGCCGGAGGACCGGGGGGATTTCTACTGAACCATCCCTGTTCTGGTAGTTTTCGAGAATAGCGCGCATCACCCTCGAAGTGGCAATCGCTGTAGAATTGAGGGTATGAACATGACGCTTGGATTCAAAATCACTCCTGTCCCGCACCTTGATATTGAGCCGGACTGCCTGGTAGGACGTACAGTTCGAGCAGGACACAACCTCCTTATAGGCATTCTCCCGGGGCATCCATGCTTCGATATCATATTTTTTCGCTGCTACCGTTCCGATATCTCCGGTACAAATTGATACGACACGGTACGGAATCCTGAGATTCTGGAATACCTCTTCAGCATTTGTCAGCAGTTCCTCATGAATCTGCCATGAATCTTCAGGTTTACAGAATACGAACTGCTCGATTTTGGTGAACTGGTGGACACGGAACAGACCTTTGGTATCAAGCCCGTGAGCACCGATCTCCCGTCGGAAACAGGGTGAGATACCGGCCAGACGGAGCGGAAGATCCTTCTCTTCAAAGATTTCGTCCTGATGCATTGCACCGAGGGGATGCTCGCTTGTTGCTATCAGGTACATGTCATCCCCGTCAATTTTATACATGACTTTTTCGAAATCATCCAGATCTGTTACACCTTCATACGATGACCGGTTGATCATATAAGGAGGGATTATCGGAGTATAACCTCTGCGTACCAGAAGATCAACGGAAAACCGCTGGAGTGCCATATCCAGAAGGGCCAGACTGCCTTTCAGGAAATAAAATCCTGCACCGGAAATTTTTGTCGCCCGCTCAAAATCCGCCCAACCCCGTTCTGCAGCCAGCTGCCCATGGTTCTTCAGCTCAAAATCGAATTCCCGGGGCATGCCAACACACTTTAGTTCAACATTTTCGGTATCGTCTTTCCCCACCGGAACGCTTTCGTGCAGAATATTGGGCAGGCGCATCAGGTAGTAGTGAACCGCTTTTACGATTTCTTCCTGTTCCGCATCCCTGTCCTTGATCTGCTGGGGAAGGTTGGCGGCTTCAGCTAACAGACCATTTGTATCAAGTTCTGCTTTTCGTGCTGCATTTATCTCCCGGGCAATCGTATTACGGCGCTGGCGCAGGACATCGATCTCCATTTTGAGTTCGCGTGACCGGGCATCTTTTTTGAGCAGGTCATCCACCCAGGCAAGCTTTTCTGTATCATTGCGTTTTTTAAGATCTGCCCTGATCACATCCGGGCTGGATCGAACAAACCTCAGGTCTAACATTGATTTTACCTTCCCGTGAATGGGTATCTGTTACTATAGAATGAACCGGCATCATACTTTATCGCTTTTACAAGTATCCTAAAAAAAGGTCAGTCACCCGATCTCTTTTTTGTAAAGAATGCTGTATGTAATAGGGCAACCGTCTGGATCGCGGATATAAAAAAATTCTCTGCTCAAATAATCCCAACTCTTAAATCATCAAAAAGAAATGGAAATATACTATGCAGTCAGGTATGATCCTGTTGTTTGTGTATAACATTGACAGAGGTAACCTGTCGGGCATTTCGGATTACCGCCATAGTATGATATCTGCCAAAACTCCACGGTGCAGTCTTTTTGCTTTGATATCCAGTCCGGTGGGCGTGAAAAAGACATGGAAACGGTTCATTGGTGACCTCGGCTTTCCAACAAGGTCTCTTCATCGTGATGAATTTTTTCAGCTTTGTGGTACACAGAAACTTTCTGTCCCGGCAGTCTATATACAATCAGGAAAATCCTTTCACGAGCTGATTAACGCGGATGAAATTAACCGCCTTGATTCGACAGATGTTCTCATCGGACTTGTTACACAGAGACTTAAGCAGTTCCTGGCGTGATCCTCGTTTTTTTATTACTGAAGAGGGAAGCTACCCTTTTTTCCTGACTGTGTCTCGGTTCGCGGGCCCTTGTTATTCAGAAGTCAGGGAAATTTAAAAAAAATATTCAGTCCGATATGCTACTAGGTGAATTCGAGTTAATATACGGTTCACGGGTTTTATGATTCCTGGAGTCACAACCGAGCGTTAACAGGATGAAGAACAGGATTTTCGGAGTCATTCTTCCCGGAGTTTCTTAAACCGGACCGCAGAAGGAAATCAGAGGATTTTTTTCATTGAGGTGAAAATACCTTGGTACCCTGTCACGGGACCAAATAGAGCAGATTAAAACCCTGCTATCGGGAGATTGGTATCATTGCCGGACTCAGAAGCATGGGAAGAGGATTATACCCGCAGGGGGATGATCTGGGGCGGTGCAGCTCATCATCTGCCGGATCTTCCTTTACACTCACGTGTGCTTGAACTTGGGTGCGGCAATGGAAAAACACTTTTTGCCATGATTCAGCGTGGGTGGGATGTAACTGCAATCGATTTTGCTCCAAGGGCAGTTATGTCATGCCGGGGGATAGTCGCGGGTGCCTCTCGCGGACACATTATGGTTGCAGATGCCCGCTTCCCCCCTTTCAGGAATAACTCGTTTGATGCGGCTTTTGCATTGCATGTTATCGGTCACATGCATGAAACGGACAGAAAACGGATCATCGGTAAGCTGCAACATCTCCTCAAGCCCGGGGGGATCCTTCTCTTTTCTGATTTTTCTGTCAATGATTTCAGGTTTGGCAAAGGAGATGAGACTGAACCAGCGACATTCCGGCGTGGGCCCGGTATTGTGACTCATTATTTTACCCGGGATGAAGTGATCGATCTTTTTTCTGCACTTTCTCCAATATCAGTCACTTTACACCAGTGGCCGATGCGGGTTTTGGGGAATAATTTGGTGCGTTCAGAAATACAGGCAATCTTCAGGAAATAGGGTGGGAAGGTAGAGACATCCGGCAGGACATTTTAGCAACTCTCCCTACCTGATCGGCTCCAGGCGATGCGGGAATTACCTGGCCAATTAAGATACCTCGGGAGAGGCAGCGTATTTTTAATGTACGCTTTAACAACATAAAATGAGAGAATGAAAAACAGAAGAAAAATTATTGTTTCCGGATAATTTTCAGGCCTTTATTGTCAACTCTTGTAACAATCGCGATGGAAAGTCCAAGGGGTTTAAGAATTTTTTCCAGCGTTCTTTGATTGAGTCCCGTAACTATGGCAATGGATGGACCTACGGAACTCATACCCACGAATTCAAGTTTTGCGTCACGGAGCTTGCTCATATAATGATAGATCTCAAAACTGTGGTGCTCGACTTCAGCTCGTTTTGAGCCCCGGAATTCGATTTCCCAAATAACATCTCCTGCTTTTTTCAGGTCATCCTGTTCAAGCGCCGGGATGAGATCCATTAAGAAAAGATATGCTTTGAGTTCACGGTCCCGGTAATCCAGCGTCCTCGCCTTGTTCATGAGAAGATCAAATTCCTGTGTTCCGGCAGAGGAGATATCCGTGGGGGGCATAATGATATACACATATTTTCCCTCAGCGAACACATGATGGTAGACAAGAGTGAGTTCATCACCGAGTACTGCCATACCACCATACGTGCTTACCGCAGGACCGACCCCGGTTTCAAAACCAAAGGCAATGTTACCGTCGGCTGTCTCCTCAACATAATTATGCCCTATCAGTTTTCTTAACTGGTCGTTTGTCAGCGGCCTGCCGAGTGCCTCATTCATAGCCGTAGCAACCGCAATCATGACCGTGCTGGTAGATCCAAGACCGACATGTTTATGCTGATGGTCGGTTGCCGTAATCCTGAACCCCCCCGTATAACCTACGGTTTTCCGGAAGACCGCGACGAAATTTTCAATTATGGACGAACGACTGTAATCGATCTCAACATATTTTTTTGTGCATTCCACTTCTGCCGTGCAATAGCACTGGATGGCAAATCCGATTCCACCTCCACCCGGATGATCCGGGGCAAACCGGTTCATATCCAGAACTGTCAGGTGTATCCGCGCCGGGGCTTTTACCGTTATCCTGCCTTTAACGGGTTTCAAACTGAATTTCTTTTTTTCATACCCGAGGGTTTTGAGATTCTGTCCCGGAGGAAATGAATTGAATTCATACTCGACAAGATCGAGGTCACCACCGCGGATTTTCATTGTTGGCATAAGTAACAATTCATGTCAGAAAAGATAAAAGAATATCTCAATAAAAAATAATTCCGGATATATCCACTGAAATCAGGCAGAACAAAAATGTTGCTGTGTCAAAGGAAAAAATAATGAATCTCTTGCAGGCGGGTACTTCATAACCAGGTTTACCTTGTATCAAACCGGGTCTCCTGATCAAAGCAGAGAATCGACCCAAAACCGTATTATAACACACCATTATTTAGTCATACCCGCTGACCAGCTCAACGGGAGCGGGGTATCAGGGCAGGCATTCAGGTGATTGATCTCCGTGCTCCAATGGACGAATTGTTGACAGCTGCCATAAATGATACCGCCAGTGCTCTCTCTCATACGGATATTGCAGGGGTTATCAGTATTAATTCAACATCTGACCGTTCCGTTATTTTATATTCACGAAATATTCCTGTTACTCTGTCTGACCTGAGGATTGTCCGGATTATCCGGGGCGTCGCATTTTTTAAACGGGCCCTTCTCTTGGATTATGACGACAATCAGTGCTCTCAAAAAGGTAATATCCCTCCATTGTTAAAAAATGCAGATTAAGAGGCGGGGGATCAGGAAAAACAAAACCACCGCAATCAGGAGTATACCTTTAGTAATCGGTTAAAAACATGGGTTTTTTTTGGAACTCTCTTTTCATATGTTGGGGGTGTTTACCTGGATCGCTACTCCGTCAAATTCTGCGATGAT
Source organism: uncultured Methanoregulaceae archaeon (assembly GCA_963815395.1). Taxonomy (GTDB): domain Archaea; phylum Halobacteriota; class Methanomicrobia; order Methanomicrobiales; family Methanospirillaceae; genus Methanoregula. The sequence continues at coordinate 42,394 of CAWFHC010000006.1, read as the reverse complement.
TCGTTCTTCCTCGTGCACCATAACCCGGAATGTTGAATACCTGCCATTGTTGGCAATACGGTGGGCAACTGCCACAAGGGAACCGGTTGCAGGGGAGATATACTGGATATGAATTGAAACAGCAACACAGACGGCTGCACCGCAGTTTGCCGCGATCCCGAACGCCTGGTCGGCAAGAGCAAAGATCGCACCTCCATGTGCGACACCCCGCGGATTGTTCTTTCCGGTACAGTCCATTACCACGCGTGCATAGCCATCATATGCCTCAGTTATCTCCATGCCCATCAGTTGAGCAAATTCACTGTGGTTAAAAACTGATATCCGCTCAGCTTCCGGAGTTTTACCACAATCGGTTTGATGATCTCCAGACATACCTGCTCCGAATCGATAAAAAGCACCGGGAAAAGAATAGTATCTTTATTTATATTTTTTCTGGGTATAGGAGTATTTCTGTGTGTCGCCACCGCGGGATACGATATAGAACCACTCATAGAGTGATTTCAATGTCCCGAACTGCTCATACCGGCGCATCGAAAAGCCAACTTTAAGCCTGCCGTCAAACACGACCTTTCCCTGGTCCTTCATGCGCAGAGCGATTTCGAGGTCATCTCCGGCATCGAAACAGCGGTACATCCCGGCTTTAATAAACGCATCTTTCCGGAATGCGGTGTTGCAGCCTAAAGTATAATAGAACGTCTGGCTGTAATACCCGATGCGGGAGAATGTGTTGGCAAGCAATATTGATAATTTATTCCCGGTCCCGACCTCAATCGGATACACAGGACCGTACAGCTGAACTACACGTTTGTCATTAAAATCCTGTTTAATTGTTTCGATCCATGTCGGTGGCAGGATACAATCAGCATCGGTTGTGGCAATAATCTCCCCTTTCGCTGCCAGGAACCCGTCGTTTCGGGCACCGCCAACTTTTTTACTCGTCTGCGTGAAAACCTTGTCCGCATATTTTTCCGCGATCGTGCAGCTGGCATCCTTTGAACCTCCATCCACAACGATAATCTCGTAATCAGTCCGCAAAACCGTCTGATGGGTGAGAGAGACGAGACACTGTGCGATGTTCTCTTCTTCATTAAAGGTCGGGATTATGACCGATATCATGGGGGAAAAAAAACTCCTGTACACTGTATATGTTTACTGATGATAAGGGTGATGTTCAATAAGGTTATATATTAATCAATTTTTTCAGACATTGGGTGTCATTATACGGAAATTACTGATTATAATTACTGAAGTTTCTCCGCTGCGATGAAATCCATAACACTTCTGATGCATCCGTCCATGTTCAGATACTCGAACTGAGCGAATCTGCCGACAAGCGGAATATCGATCTTCATGCAATACTCCTTTATAATTGCGATATTTGTCTGGTAGTCAAGGTCATAGACCACGTAGGCAAACGGCTGCCGCTCGACAGATGTAAAGACAATCTGATCTTTATGCAGGATCTGCATGCTCCGGAGCATGTCCACGACTTCGTTTTTGAGTTCATTATCCGTCAGACCGGCAACGTCATCACCGGGCTGGTGGGTTATCTCAGCCAGGATCGCACTGCAGCCTTCCGGGGCAGCATGCCGGCTATAGCCTGAAGGAAAAGAGATCCGGTTTGTCCTCCCCACGGCAGGATCCGGGACATAAAGCCAGGAAATTCCGGGCACAGATCCGTTAATCCCGATATTGACACATATCAGCGAGTTATACTTTAAGGCACCTGCCGCTTTTTTCACCTTGTCGGGAACATCAGCAAGGCAGGATAACAGGTGCTGTACCGGCATCGTGCAGATACACCGGTCTGCCTGGACACATGTATCGCCGTTGCTGATCTGCCAAATCTCTCCGGATTTTGTGACAGACGTAACCCTGAATCCGGTATTGATATACGGTTCAACGGGTCGTGCGATTGCGCACACGAGTGCCATAATCCCGCCGTCAAGCGGATAGGAAAAGACTGCCTGGTGGGTATAACCTTCGGTGTCGATTCCTATTGCAGACCTGATTATATCCTCCACAGGAGGACGGGGGATGCGCCCGTCAACCCAGTGAATGGACATTTTTTCAGTCGGATACTTCCAGATTTTCTCATTGTAGGGTATCATGTAACATTCGGCTATCCCCTTACCGAAAGTATGGTATATCCATTCCCGGAAGTTTATTGGCGCGGGAATCGCACCTTTTTCAACCGCAATCAGGGTTTTTATAAATTCATTGATGCAGAAAAACCTGTCTTCCCGGGGTAAATCAGAAAGTCCGTTTTCAAAGGGATATTTTACAAATCGCTTTTTGTAGAAAATCTTCGTGGTGCGGTTATTGCGTTCTTCATTCCCTGCAATCATCCTGCGCATGAACGCGAGCACTTCAGCATCACGTGAGAAGATGATATGTGAACCGCCAATATCAAAAGTAAATCCCTGATCGGTTTTTGACCGGCACAACCCGCCATACTCCTGCTCTGCTTCAAGGACAACCACTTCTTCGCCTTGTTCCTGCAGGAGCCGGGCGAGCGTAAGCCCGGAAAGTCCGCCTCCCAGAATTGCTGTTTTCACTACCAGATACGTTAGCCCGCAGGATTTAAATGGTTCTCCGTGGCAGGAATTTTTTAAAAAACTGACTTTTTTTTGAGATGCAACCGCCGGTTTTTTTCCTGCCAGGGATCATCCTGATAAGGGCTCCATCGCGGGTTCCTGCTCTGCCTCCCCTGGTCCCCGGAAGGTATCAGGTAAACCATTGTACTGCGCGATGAGACAGATAGGGGATATTCTGATCAGCCATATGTCGTCTGGAACGGAGTATTATCGGGGTATTACTATCGGTGGGCAAGTAATCCTGAAGGATTGCGCACCGGAGTTCTCCGCCACGTTGTAGAGATTGACTCCGAATCTTGTCCTGGATTGGTTGGACAGCCGACTTTGTATCCCATTTCCAATACCCCAACGAAATGATATCAATCGAACAGACATGTCCTATCAGAATGAGAACGATACCCGGAACCTGACCGAAGGTCCCATAAGATAATACTCCGTATCATCTATCTTATCGAAGGCCTTGCAACAATCGCAGGACATTAAGGGGGAAATAATGCGTGACAAAGGCAGGGTGATAAGATCTAATGCGATTTAATCGTTCCCCACCGACAGAAAATTTCACAAACATCAGGCAAGATATAGTAGCGATATTATTATTCTTTTTGAAGGAGATGCTAATAAAAAAAATCTGATGAACAATCCAAAAAAAAAGGAACATAGACAAAATCATAAATCAATCAATTCAAATAACTCTTCAACAAAATCATTAACATCATATCATGAACAGGGCAAGAATATTGGTTGTTGAGGATGAATCCGAAGTAGCCGAAACTCTGAAAATAATGCTGAAAAAATTTGGCTACAACGTTGTCGGATGCGAGAACACAGCAGAAAGTGCTGTACAAAAAGCCGGTGAGCTGCACCCGGACATTGTCCTTATGGATATCGAATTGTCCGGAAAGACTGACGGTGTTGAAGCAGCTGATATGATCAGGAAAAAATATCATATCCCGGTGATTTATATAACTGCAATCTGCGACGCCAGGACACTTGAACGGATCGGTGCCAGCATCCCTTACGGGTTTATCCTGAAACCATTCAAAGAAAATGAACTTCATACAGTTATTGAGATTTCGCTTGATACCCTGGCGAAAAAAAAGTAATCTCCTGAAAAAATATTAATTTTTTTTGGTTTATTTTCAGGATCCTGAAAATATATCCGGAAAAGGTTCCGGTCCTTTTTAACCGGAAAATCGAAACCTGACTTCATTATAATGAAAAATTAAAATTTTCCTATTTCCCAAAAAAAATTATTTCCCGCTTGTCACCGTCTTTGAACCGCGCAGGATACCGATCGTTCCTGTCCGGACAAATTCCTTAACACCATACTGGCGGAGCAGTTTTTCGATGGCATCGATCTTTTCCGTGTCACCAATAACCTGAAGGATAAGGGACTTAGCTCCCACATCAACAATCTGGGCGCGGAAGATAGAGGCAATCTGCATGATCTCAGCGCGGGAAGTCCCCTGTTCGGCGGTAACCTTGATCAGGGCAAGCTCCCGTTCTACCCGCTCATTCTCCGTCAAATCTGATACTTTGATAATATCAATGAGTTTATTGAGCTGCTTCATTACCTGTTCAATTTTTTCATCATCGCCAATTACGACGATAGTAATCCGGCTCATCCCGGGCTCCTCACAAGGACCTACAGCAAGACTCTCGATATTGAATCCTCGCCGGGAAAAGAGACCGGTGACCCTTGAAAGGACTCCGGCCTTATTCTCGACCAGTATGGAAAGTGTATGCGGCTTCATCTCGGGTGTCCACCTATCATTTCATTGATTGCTGCCCCGGCGGGAACCATGGGGAACACATTTTCTTCGCGTTCGATCCGGAAGTCCATCACAAATGGACCGTTACAGTCAAGGGCTGCCCTGAGTGCCGGCATAACGTCATCGGGAGATTCCACTTTCACGCCCTCAATGCCATAGGCATTGGCGATCTTGACAAACTCAACAGGAGGGAGCTCGGTGAATGAATAACGCCGGTCATAGAAAAGCTCCTGCCACTGGCGGACCATGCCGAGGAACCTGTTGTTCAGTATTGCAATCTTGACCGGGATTTTGTTGTGGGCGATGGTACCAAACTCCTGGATATTCATCTGAATACTGCCATCACCGGCAACATCGAAAACAGGAAGGTCAGGTCGTGCAAAATGCGCTCCCATTGCAGCAGGAAGACCATAGCCCATCGTACCAAGTCCTCCGCTGGTTATCCAGGTTCGTGGATTTTTAAAGCAATAGTGCTGCGCAGTCCACATCTGATTCTGACCAACTTCAGAGACAATGATCGCATCTCCTCCTAATCAGCTCGCTCATCTGCCTGATTACGTACTGCGGATGAAGCCTGCCATCATCCGGACATTTGAGCGGGTGATGCTGTTTCCAGTGTCTGACCTTTTTGAGCCATGCTTCATTCTGCCCGTTCTTTTTCAGCATCGAGATCATGTCCTGCAGGACAACCTTTACATCCCCGACTACCGGCACATCTACACGCTTGTTTTTCCCGATTTCTGCAGGATCAATATCGATATGAATAATTTTTGCGTGTGGTGCAAACGTATCGGTCTTTTCCGGTCACGCGGTCATCGAAACGCACCCCGATAGAAAACAGGACATCACTTTCAGTTATTGCAAAATTTGCATATTCTGTACCATGCATCCCGAGCATACCCAGGTTGAGCGGGTGATCTCCGGGAATACATCCGATTCCCATCAGGGTAGTGGCTATAGGGATGCCGAGCTGCGTTGCGAAATTCACCAGCTCTTCGGATGCGTTGGACAAAATGACACCGCCACCGGCATAAATCACCGGTCGTTCGGCAGCTGTAATCATCTGGAGTGCCTTTTCTATCTGGCGTTTATGCCCGCGATAGGTCGGGTTGTATCCCCGCAATATGACTTTTTCGGGAACCGGGGGTTCTTTAATGACCCTCGTACTCACGTCTTTGGGTATATCGATCAGAACCGGGCCCGGGCGACCGGTTCCGGCAATATAGAACGCTTCTTTCACTACCCGCCCGAGATCGGCTGTATCCTTGACAAGGTAATTGTGTTTCGTGATCGGCATAGTGATGCCGGTGATGTCAGATTCCTGAAAGGCATCATTTCCCAGCAGGTTCGTCGGTACCTGCCCGGTAAGTGCAACGATGGGAACTGAGTCCATATATGCAGTGGCTATCCCTGTTACGAGGTTGCAGGCTCCGGGACCTGAGGTAGCAAGGCATACCCCTACACGACCGCTGGCCCGTGCATACCCGTCCGCGGCATGCGCTGCTGCCTGTTCGTGTCGTACCAGGATGTGCTGAAGGGATGAATCATAGAGTTCATCATAGATCGGCAGCACCACACCACCGGGATAGCCGAAAATGGTTTTGACTCCTTCCCGCTGTAGTGATTCAACGAGGATTTTTGCCCCGGTTTTCATGTTCCTCCCTCAATAGTCTGTTCATGCCGGCGATCATCGCCTCGACACTTGCCATAATGATGTCCGTGCGAGCGCCGCGTGAAGTAATTATCTTCCCGTCTTTACTTAATCTTACTGTTACGTCGACCAGTGCATCGGTCCCGCCCTGGATGGCATCCACATGGTATTCTTCAAGCCGTATATCTGCCACATCTGCCACACATTTGCGCAGGACTTCCATTGCCGCATCGACAGGACCATCCCCGGTGGCCGCACCGGTCATCTCCTGCCCGTTTACGACAAGCGTAACTGATGCTGTGGGAATCATATTGCTGCCGGATACAGCGGTAAATTGTCGCATCGTGATAATCGGTTTACTTTCTATGGCCAGGACCGCATCAGCGATTGCCATCAGATCAGTATCAGATACCCGTTTCCCTGCATCCCCCAGCTGCTTGATTCTTGTAACAATCTCCTTAATCTGGAGCTCGTTTGCTGTGTAACTCATCTCATTGAGAGCAGATTCTACAGAAGCGGATCCGGAGTGCTTTCCAAGGACAATACGGCGTTTTCTCCCTATCATCTCCGGCTTGATCGACTCGTACGTTGAAGGTTCACGCATCACACCATGGGCATGGATGCCACTTTCATGGGTAAATGCCATCTCACCGACAATCGCTTTATTTACGGGCAACGGGACGCCGGTCAGACGCGAGACAAGCGTTGAAAGATGGTAAATCTCCTCTTTTTTGATCCTTGTTGGATAATTATAGAGGATCTCAAGAGCCATAACCACCTCTTCAAGCGGGGTATTCCCGGCCCGCTCGCCAAGACCATTTACTGTTACGTGAGCACATGAAGCACCGGATTTAAGAGCTGCCATGGTATTGGCAAGTGCAAATCCGAGATCGTCGTGGCAGTGGATTGAGAGCGGGGCTATGGCAGCCAGCGGGGGTATATACTCTGCAATCTTTTCCGGTGTCATGACCCCGACCGTATCACAGAAACAGAGACGGTCTGCTCCGTGGCGTACACCTTCAGAGAAGATCTCATGCAGGAACGTCTGGTCAGCCCGTGAGGCATCTTCGCCCGAAAGTTCCACGATGAGTCCCCTGCTCTTCGCATATTTTACAGAATTATATGCCATCTCGGCTACCTGATCACGGGTCTTTCTCATCTTTTTTGCAATATGCAGATCACTTACAGGTATAACAAGATGGACTGAATCGGCACCATAATCTGCAGCAAAATCGATATCCTGCCGAAGTGCACGGACGTAGGCGCAAATCTCTGCAGAAAGCCCGGCTTCTGAAATGACTTTAATTGCGTCCCGTTCACCTTCTGACGCAGCTGCAGAACCAACTTCGATTACATTAATACCGATAGCGGCAAGTCTGGTTGCAATCTCACATTTCTGATTCGGGTTTAACGAAACACCCGGGGTCTGTTCCCCATCCCGTAACGTAGTATCTAAAAAACGCAGGTTTTCAACAAATAAAACATTCACTCATGGCAAATCACCATGATAGGAAATTGGAAAGAAGAATATAAAAACGTTCGGACGTGAAAAGAACCTTGTTCCCCAAAATTATATGATTCATCACCCTATAGTATCACAGTACTCAAGATCCTTACCTTATGTCCTCCACACCCGTCAGCACCGGTGATTCTCCGGCAGGCAAAGCGGCAATTGCACAGAAATGCCGGGATTTGCAGAAGGCAAAAAACCGGGGTGATCTGGGGGAACAGATCGCGTTTTTGGTATTGCAGCATTCCCCCATTGATATCCAGCGAATGACGCAGAACTTCAGTAACAGGATACAGGACATTTCACCTGAATACCGGGACCGGCTCACAAAAATGATCGCTGAACACCTGCTGGGAACCTATCAGCGGATACGTCTTTTACAGCAACAGGGTGTCTTTAAAACAATGCACGAACCGCTTACTGAGCACCAGAAAAAATACTGGGATATGGCAGGAGAGCAATGCCGGGAGGGGGCAGATGACCCGGCTATCCGGTTTTTAAAATATCTCCTTGCCGGGTTCTGCATGCTCGTACTGAATGAGCCGGGACATCCGGCAGGAACACCATTCCCCGGTGGCGATTCTGTCCAGTATACCGGTGGTGTTTACTATTGTCCGGTACGGGAAAAAACCAATGATGTGGATGCTGCCCTATGCCCTTTCTGTCCGGCACTCCAGACACCGGAAATCGGGTATCTCAAACCTCCGGTCAACCCGAGCGAGCACCGGAAGCAGGAGTTCATTGAACATTGTCACAAGTTCCATAATTTCAACGGTTAGCTCCAAAATCCACCGAAGTTTCTTTTTTTTTCGTCGATAAACAAGTGAAAATATCTAAATATCTGCCCAGCGAAGGAAGTATAATAGTGATCCGAAGATATCGGTAATTCCTCAAAGCCGGATAGTTGCTGATATCTCCCTGAGGTCCACGTATGGATAATAACCGAACTGATCTGGAAAATTCATCGCTGTATATCAATCGTGAAATAAGCTGGGTACGATTCAACCGGCACGTTCTGGAGGAAGCCCGTGATGAAAGCCATCCTTTGCTTGAACGGGTAAAGTTCCTTGCGATATTTGCCAACAACCTGGATGAATATTTCATGGTCCGGGTTTCGGGGCTCCAGCGTCAGCTGGTGAAAGGAGTGATGAAATATCCTCCGGACGGGATGACTCCTTCCCAACAACTCGAAGCAATCCGCCAGATGCTCCTGCCTGAGCTTGTTACCCAGTATGAAACCTGGGAAAAGGATATTACCCCAAAACTTGCAGCGGAAGGAATCTTCATCCACAGATATACAGAACTTTTGGACCAGCAGAAAGAGATGATGCGGACTTTTTTTATCAATGAGATCTTTCCCGTGCTGACACCTCTTGCTTTTGATAGTGCTCACCCGTTTCCTTTCATATCAAACCTTTCACTCAACCTGGCAATTATTGTAAGGGATCAGAACAGGAAAGATTTTTTTGCCAGAGTCAAGGTCCCGACAAATCTGTTCTCGCGACTCATCAGGATTCCCCCAAAAAGAACCGGTGAATCCGGTAATGACTCGGTAGTACATTATGTCTATATTGAAGATCTTATTTCAGCGAACCTTGACATGCTGTTCCCGGGAATGGAAGTTGTTGCATCGTTTCCCTTCAGGATTACCCGGGATGCAGATATCGATATTGAGGTTGATGATGCCTCGGATCTCCTCACTACCGTTGAAGAGGTTATGGAGCAGCGGGCACGGGGAAAACCCGTTCGGATCGAACTTGAGTGTTCCATGCACGAGGGGATATGCCATATGCTTGAAAAGAAACTGGGAGTAACATCCGGTATGGTCTATCGGGTGAATCATCCCATCGGTATGGCTGATCTTATGCAGTTGCTCTCCCTTGATCGCCCGGACCTGAAAGATATACCTTTCCAACCTGCCCTCCCGTCAGATCTCGCTGAAGGACGGGATATCTTTTCTGCCATCCGCCATCATGACATACTGCTCTTCCACCCGTACGATAGTTTCGCTCCGGTGGTGAATTTTCTGCGTCAGGCCGCACATGACCCGGACGTCCTTGCCATCAAGATTACCCTCTACCGCGTGGGATCAAAATCACCGATCGTGAATGCACTCCTGGAAGCCCGCGAGAATGGAAAAGCGGTCTCCGCATTAATTGAACTCAAAGCAAGGTTTGATGAAGAGAATAACATCGGTTGGGCACGTGCTCTGGAAAATGAAGGTGTCCATGTTGTTTACGGTGTGGTAGGTCTCAAGGTCCATGCAAAACTCTGTATGATTGTTCGCCGTGAGAAAGATGGAATACGACGTTACCTTCATCTGGGCACCGGCAATTATAACGCCACCACAAGCAGAATTTACACGGATTTTGGCCTTTTGACCTGTGACAGGGAAAAAGGAGAGGATGTGGCAAACGTTTTCAATCTGCTTACCGGGTACGCCAGGATAAAGAATTACCAGAAACTTCTGGTTGCTCCGGTTACCTTACGCAATGAGATCATTGACAGGATAGACCGGGAAATTACCCACCAGATCGAGCGGGGAAACGGGCACATTATTTTCAAGATGAATGCGCTGATTGATCCTCTTTGCATTGCTGCACTCTATCGTGCATCCCAGGCTGGTGTAAAAGTGGATCTGCAGGTCCGGGGGATCTGTTGCCTGCGTCCTGGTATAACCGGTGTAAGTGAGAATATTACCGTCACTTCAATTGTCGGACGATTCCTTGAACATGCCCGTATTTACTATTTCCATAATGGTGGCAACGAAGAGGTATGGTTGGGAAGTGCCGATCTCATGCCACGGAACCTTGACCGCAGGGTGGAAATTCTTTTCCCGATTGAAAATCTTCAGAACCGGAAGGCAATTATATCAACGATTCTTCCCGTGCAGCTCAGGGATACCATAAAGTGTCGTTTGTTAAAAAGTGACGGTTCCTACGAACGCCGCACACCTTCAGAAGACATGCCAGCGCTGAATGCACAATCCTGGCTGGTCGATCATAGGGGAACATGGTATAATGGTGGAAATTAACGAGCCTGAACCACTCAAAGCGGAGTGTATTTTTGGTATCCAGCGACTTCTCCCCCTTGTCGATGCATTTTCAAAAGAGATTGAAGGCGTCAAAACAGCCCAGGATATCGAACACATCCATCGTATGAGAGTCGCATCCCGCCGGTTACGTGCAGCACTTCCTCTCTTTGCTTCATGCTTTCCTGAAAAAAAATACCAGCAATGGATGGAAGAGGTACGAACTGTTACCCGTGCACTGGGAGAAGCCCGTGATATTGATGTCCAGACTGCATTTTTAACAAAGATCATAAAAAAAAGAGATTCCAGAAGGCATGCTTATAGCCCGGATAATGCGCTGTCAATCAGTTTAACAGGAGATGTGGAAACAATTCTTCTCTTGCAATTGCAAAAAAAACGCTTAAAACTCCAGAAAGCAGTTGTATCATCCCTCGATAAGCTGGAAAAGAGCGGTGTAATCGATGAGATGCGGGTTTTTTTTCATAATCAGGAAATGCGGGCAAAAAGTACCCGGAAGAAACCATCCCCCTATGGAATTGCACCGGTAGCTGCTTCCCGTATTGCAGGACGCCTCACAAATCTGCACTCGTATGAAGAATGGGTGCACAATCCGGATGCCATTGCAGAGCATCATGCGATACGAATTGCTGCAAAAAAACTCCGGTACACAATGGAGGTTTACGGTCCGCTTTACCGCCGTGGTCTCAAAAAGCCTCTTTCCCGCGTAAAAAGGATCCAGGAAATCCTGGGAGATTTGCACGATTGTGATGTCTGGATCGATACCGTGATGGTCATGCTCGTAAAGGAACGCTTAACCTCCCAGGCAAACACCGGGCGTGAAAAGATGCGGGTGAGTAAAGTCACCAGGTACAAACATTTCCTGGCTGAGCGGGAAAAGGAAAGAAAAATCCTTTACCAGCGATTTGTACGGTTCTGGGACTCTCTCGGGCGTTCACGGCTCTGGGATGAACTCCGCAAAAATCTGAATACGGAAAGGAAAAGCACCTACCGGTTTTCAGGTACTTTTAACGATGATGATATCAGGGCTTCCGTATCGGATCTTGCCGCTGTGTATGGTGAAGGACTAAAACACAGTCGCAAAGTAACGGATCTTTGCCTGACGCTGTTTGATGATCTTAAACCACTGCACCGGATGGGAGCCCGTGAACGCTTTTTCCTGGAGTATGCTGGTCTGCTCCATGATATTGGATGGAAATTCGGGAAGAGAGGGCATTCCGTGCGCAGTGCAGATATGATATTGTCTGACGAGAATCTCACGCTCGATATCATGGATCGGGGAATTATCGGGCTTATTGCAAAGGCCCATCGGGGAAAAATCCGTTTTGAATCAGATGGATTTTTCTCTCTCCTCCCGTCTCATGACCGCAATAATGTGCTCATGCTTGCCGCGTTGCTTCGGATTGCAGATGGCCTGGACTATCTCCATCTGGGGTCGGCGGAGTCTGTTCACTGCATCATAACTTCGCAGGAAATAATTATTGAAGTATCAGCGGTACGTGATATTTCGGCAGAAAAAACGCGAGCCTTCCTGAAAAGTGATCTCTTCATTCAGGTATTTGAGCGGCAACTGGTGATCCGTTGAAAGAGAAAAACCCGGGTCCTGACGGTCGTGTCGTATCATTTATTGATATTGGGACCAACTCGGTCCGTCTCCTTGTTGTTAGGCTCAATCCCAATCATTCCTACAGCATTCTGTCGCAGCAAAAACAACAGGTGAGACTTGGGGAAGGAGAGTTTGAGGAAGAAGAGATACTCCCTGAAGCCAGGGAAAGACTGGTCATTGTATGTAAAAAATTATCAGATCTCGCCCGGACTTTTAAGACTGATGAATTTGTCGCAGTTGCTACATCTGCCATGCGGGAGGCTGCCAATCAGCATGAGATCCTCCATCTTTTACGGCAGGAGGCCCTGCTGGATGTCCGGGTAATTTCTGGACAGGAAGAAGCCCGCCTTATTTACCTTGGGGTTTCACGAGGAATCCATCTGGGGGAACGACAGGCGTTTTTTATTGATATTGGTGGTGGCAGCACAGAAATTTCGATTGGCGGTGAACAAAACTATCATTATCTTGAGAGTTTCAAACTGGGGGCTATCCGCCTCGCAAACCTTCATTTATCCGGTACTATTAACGACCCGGTATCTCATGACCAGTATAAGAAAGTCCAGCAGCACATAAAAGATACTATTATTCATTCTGTCCAGAAGATACGCAAACAAAAACCCGATCTTGCGATCGGAAGTTCGGGAACTATCATGAACCTTGCCGAAATTGCGCACAAAATCTTTCACCAGGACGGAAATTTCGGAAAAGATGTTCTGCTCTACAAAGATTTGGGGAAGGTCATTGATCTCCTGTGTTCACTTCCCCTTGAAGAGCGAAGGAAAATCCCGGGTATAAATCCTGAACGTGCGGACATTATCGTACCCGGGGCAGCCATACTTGATCTGTTTATGAAGGAGCTGTCGCTTGATTCCATTACCATCACCGGAAGGGGGTTGCAGGACGGTCTTCTGGTCGACTACCTCTCAAGAATGGATGCATTCCCTCTCCTTGGGGAGCTCTCCCCGAGACAGCGCAGTGTCCTTCAGCTGGGAAGGTCCTGCGGGATAAATGAGGTTCATGCCCGAACGGTTACGAGCCTGGTTTTGGAATTGTTTGACACGGCAAAAGAGCAAAACCTTCATTCTTTTGGGGATTGGGAACGCGAACTGCTTGAATATGCGACATTTCTCCATGATATCGGGTCGTTCATCTCCTACACCAATCATCAGGCGCACTCCTATTACATTATAAAAAATTCAGAACTTCTCGGGTTCGATCAAAAGGAGATCACGTTCATGGCAAACATTGCACGGTTCCACCGGAAAAAAACCCCGAGGAAAAAAGATCCTGAAATTCTCGAGCTCGATTCTGGAGAACGGGAAACACTCCGGATCCTCTCGACATTCATCCGTCTGGGCGAAAGTCTCGATCGTAGTCACACTGCACTGATCCAGCATGTGCGTTTCTCCCATGTCAATAAAGAATTGGTATACCTCGAAATTGTCGCCCGCGGGGACTGCCAGCTGGAAATATGGGGTGTTGAGGCTGAGAAAAAAGCGTTTGAGAAAATATTTGGGAAAGGACTCGTTCTGGAGCGGGTTCAGACCGGATAGCTGAAAAGGCAGATATTATAATGACGTTATAGAACTGCCAAAATAACAATCTGATCGCTCCACGGGAAAATGTGGTGCAAATAATAATTTCCCCTTATTTTTTTCCGATTTAAAAAAAATGAACCTGTCGTTGACCTCGCGTTCCTACTCTTCGCGCAGCATCCTGTCTATGGCATGCGCCGCCTGCTTTGCCGCACCCATTGCAAGGATTACTGTTGCTGCTCCTGTTGCCGCATCCCCCCCGGCAAACACTTTCCGCATTGATGTGTGGAACTCTTCATCAACAATCACATTGCCTCTCTTCCCGCGTTTTAATTCCGGAAGTTCGTTGATCAGGAGCGGGTTGGGTCCCTGTCCGATTGCGGCGATAAAGACATCCGCATCAAGAGTAAAATGGCTGCCCTCAAGGGGAACTGGTTCCGGGCGCCCTGTCATGTCAGGATCACACATCTCCATTCTTACGCATTCTACGCCGGTAATTACCTGGTCACCAAGGATCCGCACCGGGTTTGCACACGTGACAAATTCGATCCCCTCTTCCTTTGCATGAGCCGTCTCAGCCTCTCTTGCAGGGAGATCTTCTTCGCGTCTGCGGTATACCAGAGTAACTTTTCCACCCAATCGAAGGGCAACACGGGCTGCGTCCATGGCAACATTTCCGCCTCCCGCTACCACAACCCGGCTTCCTCTCCTGACAGGAGTATCGTAGAGGGGAAAACGATCGGCATGCATCAGGTTCACCCGTGTGAGGAACTCATTAGCCGAATAAACACCCGGCAGGTGCTCCCCGGGTAATCCCATGAAATACGGAAGTCCGGCACCGGTACCAAGAAAAACAGCGTCATAACTCAGCAGTTCCTGTTTTGTCACGCTCCTTCCCACCAGATGGTTGAGACGAAGATCGACCCCAAGAGAAAGCACTGTATCAATTTCTGCTTTCACAATTTCCTTCGGAAGACGAAATGACGGTATACCGTACATCAGGACTCCGCCAGCCTCATGAAGTGATTCGAAAAGGGTCACATGATAGCCCATCCGGGCAAGTTCAGCTGATGCAGTCAGACCGGCCGGACCTGCACCAACCACAGCAACCCGCCTGCCGTTCAGTTTTTTTTTCTGAGGAATGATGGTTCCGTTCTCCCGTTCCCGGTCTGAAACAAACCGTTCGAGAGTTCCGATGGAGATCGGGATGTCCTTGTTTCCAAGGAGACATGCTCCCTCGCACTGGACTTCCTGCGGGCAGACCCGCCCGCAAATGGCAGGCAGCATATTCTGTTCTCTGATGATCACTGCTGCTTTTTTAAAATCTCCGGCTGCTACCTCGCGGATGAATGAAGGGATATCAATGTTGACTGGACATCCTTTCACGCAGAGCGGTTTTTTACACTGGAGACAGCGTTCCGCTTCTGCCATCGCTTCTTCCGGTGTCAGGCCGGTGTCGACCTCCGCAAAATCACGGATACGCTGGTCTACCGGGCGGTCATGCATGGTGCCCGTCTCCTTTGCAGGTGCAGATATGCGCCTGATAGTGGTCCAGTGATTCTTTTTCCTCAGGCTGGTACATCCGAAGCCGCTGCATCAGGCTGTTGAAGTCCACCCGGTGGGCATCAAATTCCGGACCGTCGACGCAGGCAAACTTTGTAGTTCCGTCGATTTGTACTCTGCACGAACCACACATCCCGGTTCCATCCACCATGACAGGGTTCAGGCTGACGAACGTTTTGATACCGGCGGGTCTCGTGCATTCAGAAGTGACCTTCATCATGATTGCAGGTCCGATGATCCAGACACAGTCAACTCGTTCTTTTGCCATCACCTGCTTTAAGAAATCTGCAGCGAACCCATGAAATCCTTTACTGCCATCGTCAGTAGTTATGTGAAGCTCATCGCATGCGTCGTGCATCTCATCTTCGAGGATAAGAAGTTCGGCGGTCCGGGCACCGATGATACCAATGACCCGGTTGCCTGCCGCTTTTGCAGCACGAGCGATGACAGGAAGACTTGCAGTACCAACACCGCCGCCAACCATGACGCAGGTACCATATTTTTTTATTTCGCTTGGTTTTCCCAGGGGACCTGCCACATCCCGGATATGATCACCACCTGAAAGTGATGCCAGGTGCAGGGTAGTCTTTCCTACGGTCATGAAAATCACCCGGATTGAGTCCCCGTCAACTGCTGAAATGGTGAGCGGGATACGCTCGCCCCTTTCATCTATCCGGAAAATGACAAACTGTCCTGCCTGTGCATGGTGAGCGACATGAGGCGCCCTGACCCACATCTGGTAAACCCTGTCGGCAAGCTGCTCACACTTTTCTATCAAAAACAACCCTGTCACTCCATAATTAATATCCGCTATGTATCCTAGTAATTAGCCTCGCTTCCTTTTTATTTTGCGCATCTGTGATACCTGGCGGAGTGCGAATCCGGCGTCACTAAAAGACTTTAGAGAACCGGGACCCTTCGCGGTATACACCCGTACGGGGACTTCGATGCCAGATCTCTACAGCAAGCTGCTCACTCAGGCAAAAAGATTCAATCGGAGTACGCCTTTATGAATTGCCTCTTATCTTGTTTTTCGTTTCGGTAATTTCATCAATGGTCACCAGCGCTTTTCCATTCGCAAAAAATGCAGCCGTGAACAAAATATCCTTGTCTTTTCCATCCCTGCAACAAATACGGAATATATTGTCCGCATGAAGATTTTTCCCGTTGACTTTTGGGATCTGCTTCAGCCATGTGCCAAATATTTTTTCCCGGTATTCGGTATCAGGAAATACCTTTTCGCCCCAGATGGTGAGATCCGGAAATTCTTCCCCGGAATACCCGCATATCTTCTCAAACGCCGGATTGGCATATTCGATGGTTCCGGTGCCGGTAATAAAGACGATTCCAAACGGGACGTTCTCCACGAGAAGGCGGAAACGTTCCTCACTCTCCTTTAATGCCACTTCTGCTCGTTTCCGCTCGGAGATATCAATACCGATACCTCTCATGCCGGTAATTTTATTTTCATGAACAATCGGCACATGATAGGTAAGTAATGGAAATGTGCTTCCATCCTTGCGTATAGACATAAATTCATGAAATGTCGGGAATTCGCTGGGTTCCTGCGTCAATGCCCGGATAAAATCACCTACGACATTTTCCCGATCATCCGGGTGTATTGTCTGCCAGATAGTCATTCCCTTTTTAACATCTTCATACGTATACCCATACATCTCATATGTGCGGTGATTGACAAAGGTTACATTTCCCTGGTCGTCACATTCCCAGATACTCTGAGGCAGCATTTCTGCCAGGGACTGGAATCGTTTCTCTATTGCAAAAAGTGCCTCTTCAGCACGTTTGAGTTCCGAGATATCAATAAAACTTTCAAGAAGGTCAGCTGCGACCCCCAGCTCTATAGGGACAACCGTTTTGATAATCGGCCTCTCTTCACCTCTGGTATTGCGAAGAATACCTTCTGAACGAATGAGTTCATGTCCGAAATCAATCACGGGGCACTTTTGATTTTCCCCCGGGCAAAGATACTCACTACAGCATGAGCCAATAAGGGATCCCTTCTCCTGATCGATGAGGGCGATTGCTGTGGAATTGGCATCATAGATCGAACGGGTTTCCGGATCAATAACCACAAGACCTGACTGCGTAGCATTGAATATGGTCAGTAAATAATTCTCGCTATTCTTAAGGGCATCTTCCGCCCGTTTCCTCTCACTTTCCTTGAATGCTTCCTCAGCAAGCTGACGCTGAAGAGCGATAGACGCTGCCCGCGCATAGGTCTCGATGAGTGAAGCAGTCTTTAACGACGCTCCTTTCTGAAGCGCAAATGTCATGTTTCCCAGGAGCACATCCTGCCAGACCAGTCCAATGGAATAAAATTTTTCCAGGTTGAGATACTCAATAAATTTTTCACAGGAGTCTGCAGAAACATGGGGATACAATACATCGCGGAGATTTTTTTTAATAGGGTACACTTTTCCGGTCAAAAACTTTTCAGGCACATTTTCATCGACAGGGACTGAAATCCCGAAAAAATCTTCTCCGAAGTATCGGGTAACGCATTTACGCTCATTTTCGCCTAAAACTGATTTTACGGTCAGCGTTCCGGATCCTGGATCATATGAGCTGACTGCTATTGCGGTATCCGGAAGAAGTTCTTCAAGACCCGTTCCTATCGCGTGGTAGATATCGACATCCGGGGATAACTCGATGAATTCCTGCAGTTTCCGGGAGAAAAAATCCATCTGGGCAATATACTGATTGATCCTTTTTGCAGCTTCCTTTTTATCGGTAGTATCCCTGCCAACACCCTGGTATTCATGGAGATTCCCCTCCTCATTGAACAGGGCACGGAGAGTCCAGACATTCCAGCACGGATCGCCGGACGGGTCGATAATCCGGCATTCTACAGAGACGATGGGATGTTCCTCGTCAAGGGACTGGACCGCCTTGCTGACGATAATACGATCCGTGTCGCAGATACCGGGTATATGATACTTACCCTGTAACTCTTGTGGCATCTTTCCCAGATAGCGGGCATAGGAATTATTCGCAAAAATGAGAGATTCATCAGGCAGAAATCGCGTGATAAACTCCGTCTGGTCCTCAACAATGCCGCGGTATCGTGCTTCATTCATCCGCAGGGTTTCTTCATAGGTTTTCCTGGAGGTTGTATCCTCAATAATCAATGTCCACCCGTGACTCCCGTCTTCAAACGCAGTCGGGACCTGTTTCACCCTGAAGTAAAAAATTCTCCCGTGGAGTATACAGTTTATTTCTGTAATTGTATCCTCAAAATTATGCAGATCTTTTGGATACAAAAAAGTGTTAAGACTGTGCACGAAAGGATTATTATATTCATTAATTTTTTTTCCGACGAGCACTTCTTTTTTTTCATCAAGGAGTGAAAGGACTTTTTCATTCACCTGAACAATCCTTTGTTCCGAATCAAGAACAATTACGTAATCAGAGGAAAATTCCAGCATGGCAGAAATCGGGACACGATGGGAGAGGAAATACACCTTTGCAGCCCCGGTGATCTGCATCTCCACCTGCCCTGAGATGAGGAGCATATCAAGGTACTTTGCCACCAGATTTCTGTTCAATTTTATAGATGCAGAGAGATCAGTGATCGTCATCCCCCTCCGGTGAGACCGGAGGTGACGCTTGATTGTGTCAACGATAGTCTGATCAAGCACTGGCATAAAAGTACATCTATCAATATTTCAATTGAATAATATTAATAATTTGCATGGCATTTAATCAGGCAGATTAATTGCAATTCTATATTGCAAATATTTATAAAAAATATTTTAAATAAATATATTTTGCCTTTTGATTAACCAGGAAGGGGCGAGGGAAGAGATGAGAGAGATCGATAGACAGGATGTCATCCCGGAACCTGAATACTCCCATCATCAGGCCCGTGAAAAAGTGAATGCAGGTGAGTATCAGCGGGCAATGGATATTATTCATCGGGCAATAACCATTGCAACCTATCAGATTCATTCTCTCATTGAAATCGGCATTGTCACGAATATCTCAATTCAGTCTGATAAAACAATTCCGCAGTATGAAAAAGTCATTCAGGTTAATCCTTTCCAATGCGGATATGTGTGGTTCAATAAAGGCAGGAGTATGGAAAAAAAACGAGAAACGAAAAGGAAGCAGAATAACGAGCGATCGAATTCAATTGTGGCCGATAGTATGATTAACGGGAACTTCAGTTTCAGGTATTGAATTTCCCAGACTACAGAACTGGGCGGGAGGGAGGAGAAAATGAATTCTGATCAACTTTCGACAAAAATTATTTTATATGAGTCGGGTCCGGTAATAAAATATCGGAAATTCCCGGCATTTTTTTTGCGAATAAACAAATAACCAAGGGTGCCGGATTTATTGTTAAAAATTGTATTTCATGAACCGATTCTCCTTAAATCAGAAGTTCTGGTTTTCAGATGACCACGGGAGAAATTTTGCTATTGGTTCGGTCAGCACGAATTTTTGAAAGGGGGTGATCATGGCGAGAATTTTTACAGTCTCTTTATTTTACGCACCCGGACTGCAACACCGCGACGCGAACGCGGGATCTCGTCGGCCGGTGAGCTGCCTGCCCGGTAGCAAGAGCCCGCGCTCCAACAACAAGCACTTCATCACCTTCGCGGATCCCGGGATCGGCTTCTACGACACCTGGAACGAGTACATCACCTTCAGGAATAAAATCGTCGATGTGCACACGGTATCCTTCCGGTATAAGATTCCAGCCATCGAAGGTAGGACGAAGTAAGCCGCTGCCGGTATCGATCGAAAAGATCTGGACATTTTTTTTGCTGTAATAGAGTTCCGGATAATGTCCCCGGACTGTGATGCCTTTTGTATCCAGATCGATATTAAACTGGCAGGATACCATACCATGCAGGCGATCATCTTTGATACGGCGTTCTCCTGCAAGCACAGCATCGAGCTCGTTAAGGGCAGAATCACTCGCAGGGTGCTCCCGGCATGAATGTTCCAGAGTAATACCGCATGCCTCTGCTGCCATACAGGCTACGTTGAGTGCACCACCCTCAAGATGCGCGATTACACGGCGATACGCGTGGCGCTCAAAGTAGCGTGCAAGAATATCAGCAATAACCCGACACTCTTCTGCATCCCAGTAACCCGTAACGGGTACATCATAGTGCCCTGCGGGATAGACACACTCCAGTTCACGGGGAACGAGACCCAGCGGCGATGTGACGATGAGTTCATGGGCACGCCCCGCGATTGCCCGCCCGAATTTCTGGTGGCTCTGCGAGAGTGAGTAGGGCTTTTTTGCCGAACACGGAAGGAGAACCGCAACATCTGTTTTTGGGGGCAGATACCGGGTTACTACCCGCTCGGCAAAGCGCCGTATTTCGGGCCGCTGCAGCGATTCTCCTGAATTTGCCCGCATTACACCACTCCGTGCAACGGGCATACGTCGTTCCATGAACTGGTACTGGTTGTCGAGGAGCCGCAGAATGGCAACCTGGGGTGCATTCATCCGGCACCGTGACTCCACAAGGTCGCGGAGCTGTGCCCTTTCAATGAACCGGGTGACAAGAGCAAGCTCGGAAAGGAGGGCCTGCCGGTTATGCATCATCAGATTTTTTTTCTGGCAACCGCTGCAGGTGCAGATCCCACTATCGAGCGCATCGGCTGGAAACTCCCCTTGGGGTGTGCAAAACTGCTCCTGAGCTGTTTTGAGATCAACTGCCTTGAAATCGAAGAGGTCAAATCCTGAGTAACACAGGATATGGACATTCGACGGCAATCCGGACCCGGGTGCATACCATGCCGTGTCAATTGGCGTTTTTTCTTTGAGTCCGATAAGCCAGTCAACATAATTCCTGGGATTGGACAATGCCGTGTGCCAGCCAGCTACCATAACACAATCGCCACTCTGCGCAGGATTGTCAAGATGGGGGTGAATGGAGAGCGGTTGCCCGTTAGTACGGGGAGGATGGTGCCTTACCAGAGCTGGCGGAGCACAGAGAGGCAGGTTGGTCCCATCGCGTGTATTGAGGTCAGGAAAGAATGTTTCCACTGCCAAAGCCGTCGGCAGTGTCAGGGAGTTGAGATCATTCTGAAGAATACCTGTCCGGGCTAGTCCGTCCCGTTTCCTGATATCAAACCTGGTCACTGAGCACCTCAATATCTCCAAGTTCCTGACGGACGATCGTTTCCCAGGAGGGATTGCAGGAAATAACAAACTGACTGCCCGGGTGACTCTCCATGAGAATTTTAATTCCCTTGCAACCCTTCCTTACCATGGCATCATCCCATTCGGGAATTTCACTCGGCCCGATGGGAAAAGTCTCTTTGAGTTCTTTGGGATACGGTCCAAACGGTGGTTTAAAAAACAGGGTGTCGTCAAATTCGTCACGCATACCACCCTCGAATGCAACAAGAACACGCTCTCCGAGATGAATCCGGGACAGCATCTGCTGGTAACGGAATACTTC
This sequence comes from uncultured Methanoregulaceae archaeon, assembly GCA_963815395.1. Taxonomy (GTDB): domain Archaea; phylum Halobacteriota; class Methanomicrobia; order Methanomicrobiales; family Methanospirillaceae; genus Methanoregula. The sequence continues at coordinate 20,665 of CAWFHC010000006.1, read as the reverse complement.
TGTACGACTGCAACTCTCGTCTCCACGATAGAAGAACCGGCGTTTGGCTACCCGATCATATTTTTCCAGGGACACGGTTCTGTTCAACAGCGACCGGTAGCCTGCGAGGAGTTGGGGATGTCCCCGGCATCGTTCATCAACCAGTTCCCAAAGGGTTCCGTCAAAAATTGCCTGGCGAATCCGGGAGATTTCGGCGAGGGTGACGTACAGATTATGGAGCGCGAGCAGGCGCTCGCGATCAGGGGCGTTGCGTAATTCTTCGATCGTGTGCGAACGGCATATCGTGCATGCGCAGGGAAGATCTGCAAGCTCATTAATTTTAAAACTGCCATGAGTAGTAAGATAGCGCCCCTCTTTAGCATACAGTGCATAGGCAGCGGAATCAAAAAGATCACAACCCATTGCGGTGGCAAGGGCAAACATTGACGGGTGGCCCGCACCAAAAAGATGAACACATGCCGAAGGCGAGAGTGTCTGTTTAGCTGCCATTACCACGCTGACGAGATCCCGGTAGCGGTACGATTCCATGAGCGGGACAACCGCACCTATCGGACAAAAGGAGAAACCGAGATCCGTCACTTCACGACCCGCCTTTTCTCTCAGGTCCGTAAAGATCCCCCCCTGTACCGGCCCCGCGAGAGGCGCATCCCGGCCAAAATATTCTTTTGCTTCTTTGAGCCGCTGCATGGTTACGGAGAGTTCCCGCTCTGTTGTGTCGCGGTCAGACGCGGGATGTGTCGGAATATCCAGCGGTACCCAGATGTCACTCCCGATATCGTGCTGGAAAGAGAGGGTTTCGATATTGGTCGTAGAGACCTGCCCATAGACCGAGAGCTGGAATGAGCCGGAATCGGTCATGATGACGCCATCAAAATCCAGTACCCTGTGCAGTCCTTCGGCAAGGGCGCGATCCCGGTATTGTTTGCTCTGGGAGAAGATGTAGGCGTTCGTAATCAGGGCCTCGACTCCCATCGACTGAATCTCTTTTGGCGTTATGAGCTGGAGGTGGGGGTTGATAACAGGAAGAAGTGCTGGAGTTTTTATCGTCTTTTTACCGACCGTCAGTTTTCCGGTTCGGCCATGGATATCACTATACAAACTCTCAAAAGCAATTGCCATTTTTGCACCCGTGTTGTCCCTTTATATGTGCGGTATTCAGGTTAAACGGTTGCCCTTACGTTGTGTTCGGTGAAGATCTGCCCTTCAAACGTGAGCACCTCCACATTTGCAGATGTCCAGCATCGTTCAGGAAGCCCGGCTTTATTACAGGTGTGATCGAGGAATGTCGTACTGTCCCAGCCATACTCAGTAGCTACCTGGGGAAGCAGGAGGCCACTCGTACCCCTGCCCCGCACGATCAGGCCATGCCTGCCGACTTCAACGATCTCCGGGCGTTTTTGCGGTTCGCCGGTAACCGGAACGGGGACAGTCAGAATAGTAACTTCAAGCGTGATGGAGGATAGTTCTTCTTTTCGTACCGGGGGAAACCGCGGATCTCCTGTTGCAGCCGCAACAGCTGCATCCTCGATTGCATCTCCAAGGGGCATTACCGGATACGGAAAGCCGATACACCCGCGAAGTTCTCCCGCTTTGGTAAGCGTGACAAAAATCCCGCGCTTATCCGCAAAAACCGGTGTCAGAGCAAGACCTGGTTTTGGCTTTTTTGCAAGAATGTACTCGATCGCACTGCGTGCAAGTCTCAGAGCCATCTCACCTTCATCTGTATTGAGCAGGTTCAATCTCATCTTCCCCCTATTCTTTGAGACTGTCTTTAGTGCACCTTATTTAACAATCTTTCGAACAGAAACTCAGGAGATTTTCTCGTTTAATCAGGAAAATAAAAACCTGCGCACAATCAGGGATATAAGAAAGACCTGCCTCATCTGGAAGGGAAAGATGATGAATTATTTTATATGATAGCCTGAAGTGAGAGAGAACCGGTGACAGAGAAAAAGTATTTGGTGAGTTGAGGGGATTTCCACGATGCTTTCAGAACAGATACGATAAGTGTTCCCGCACTAAAACCAGGATACGGCTGTACATAGCGAAGACCAGACTCCAGAAAGATTCCCAGCCGTGTATATCGAAAAAGACATGAAACAGGGTTCCCGGAACATAAATAATTCTCAAATTCCGGCATGAACTCTGATCGATTCACGTCCGTTTCACCCGGGCCCGGAAAAGATATTTCTGCACAGGTTATCCATGCCCTCAAGCGCTGTGCTTATCTTCTGAAAACTCACATTATTACAGGAGAGGGAGAGAGCGGCCGACGGTGGTCATGAGACCGCTGAGGAAAGTCCCCCACCCACCGGGCACGCAGCCGTACACAGGTACGGGTGGCGAGAGTCACGGCAATGGCACAGAAACGACACGGCCTGTTTTCAGTCATGAAGCGATCGAGATGGTTTTACCGTCAAGTGCACACGGGATGTGTGATACTCGCTGAGCGCAAACAAACAGGAATCGGTGAAACGGCGAACCCCTGCGGGTGCAAGTCAGAACAGGACCATTGGATCGCTCGGTATCTGTCCGGGTATGACGCATAGCTGAATGCCGCTAAAAACAGAAGGAGGCTTACTCCTCCCACTCACTTTCTTTGAATTATTGTTCTTTTTGTCCAGTTCCCTCTAAAAATAATACCGGGATAGCCGGCTCCGAATCAAACGGAACGTCTCCATGACAGACTATCCTGCCACCACATCTTCATTAATTATCAGGCTTATACCGGATGTGTAAGTATGACCGACTGCCTGATTCGAAACACGCAATTACTTCTGCTCCTCTGCCTGATTCTCATAATTCTGCCTGTATCTGCCCTATCATTGTCTCCCGGCAATTCGTTTGCCGGCGCACCGACCATTGCAAACGGTGATCCGGTGTTCATTCATGGAATTGCAACTGGTCAGCCTGGTGCTGGTTTACAGGTCTGGTTAATCGGGTATAACTATGTGAAAATCGCGACGGTATACACGAATCCGGATAACACCTATGAATATGAACTCAAATCTGCCGACACCCTGTCACTTGCACCCGGTCAGTACTTTGTTCTGGTCCAGCACCCGATGATGAACGGCGTATTCGATATTTACTATGACGCCGCAACGGGAAGTGTGATTAACAGGCAGTCTGGATCAGGTACGTCCATTTTCCAGCTCACAGGCTCAGGCAGTCTGCAAAATACCGATGGCGCCAACGCGTTAATGCAGGCAATCAACAGTCAGAATCTTGATGATACGTTTGCAACCACCTCATTTATTATCGACAATCCAACCGCATTTATCAAGCCGATTGGGGATCATGCAGTTGGTGATAAGTTTACCATTAATGGTTCAACAAACCTGGCTGTCGGAAATAGCCTGATGATCGAAATCACCTCATCTTCATTCAACCCCACAAAGAAAGTTCAGAGCGGCGAATTTTCCGGATCTGCAGGAACTGTCAAAGTCGAGCCGGGGACAAACGGATTGAATCGCTGGTCCTTCGATGTTGATGCATCCACATTCAGACCGGATGAATATAGTGTGACCGTAACCGGTGAGGCAATTGATGTAACTGCATCCACTACATTCACTATTATTGAGAAATTACCGGCAACCGCTACAACACCATCACCGGAAACAACTGTCCCGACAACACTTTCCATCTCTGCGACCGCACCAGTACCCCCTACTCCTGCGCAGAAATCCCCGCTCTCACTGTCAATAATTGTCGTCGCATGTATGCTGGCTGGCTGTGCCACACTACTGAAAAGAAAATAATTATTTTTGGGTATAGTCACATTCTAGCGACTAAATTTTTGAACGATTTATCTAAAATAGGGATTGATAACGCTCTTGGGTGCTTCGGCTTTGCCTCCGCCCCCGCCGCTGTGGCACCCCCCAAAAGGTGATAAAACCAATATCATTAATGAAATCTAAAAAATCTATTTTCCAAAAAATGAAGCACCCCGTTCTATCTCGAAATCAGTAACTTATATTTTCATATTTTTACATCGTGAATAAATTTTATTTTAGTGGTTTAATTGTGACTATACCCTTATTTTTTTACCAGCCTAAAAACAGTGTTTTTGTCCGGGAGTAACTGTCTAAGGCATGCTGGCCATTTTCCCTTCCAATCCCGCTCTCGTTTATACCCCCAAACGGCACTTCCGGGGGCACGGTAAGATGACGGTTCACCCAGATGATCCCCGCCCTCACCTCATCAAATACCCGCTTTGTCGTCGCGAGATCCTTTGTCCAGATCGAAGCTCCCAGCCCGTAACGGGTATTATTTGCCTCACGAATTGCGGTGTCGAGATCCGGGACTGTCATTACCGGCAGGTACAGGGCCAAAAATTTCACTTGTTACAAGCTTTGATTCAGGAACTACATTGCTGACGAGCGTCGGACGATAGAAATATCCATCCTCATATGCAGTTCCTTTCAGGGTGGATCCCCCGGTGAGGATTGTCCCTTCCTTGTTCTCACGGGTTTCTTCAACTATCCGGGAGATTTTTTCCCGCTGCTCCGCATTATTCATCGGCCCCATATCGATCCGGGAACCCAGTCCGTTTCCGACTGTAATGGCGTCAACACGTTCTTTTAATTTTTGAATGAAGAGCGTTGAAATTTTTTCATGGACATAGAGGCGCTTTACTGCAGTACAGGTCTGACCCGCATTGTAAAACCTCCCGCGGAGCGCTCCTTCTACTGCTTTTTCAAGAGAGGCATCCGGCATTACGATCATCGGATCCGAACCACCGAGTTCAAGGGTGAGATCCTTGAGATGGGCACCTGCTGTTGCCCGTATCTTATTTCCCGTCATGCAATCACCGGTGAATGACACTTTCCGGATAGCGGGATGCTTAACGATCGCTTCACCCACGGATTCCCCGCTTCCTGTCACAACATTGAGGACGCCGGGAAAAAGACCAGCTGAATCGAGGATTCCTGCAAGTTTCAGGGAGGTAAGGGGAGTTGTGGATGCCGGTTTAAGCACCAGTGTGTTACCGGCAAGGAGTGCCGGGCCCACTTTCCAGCCCATAATAAGCACAGGCATATTCCAGGGAATGATAGCCCCGCAGACCCCGAAGGGTTCACGGACTACCATGCAGTCACCGGCAGGACCGAGACGGATTACATCACCGGATGAGAGTGCAGAGATCCCTGCATAGAATTCCAGGATATTGGCAAAACCGCGGACCTCGTCAATGGATTCGCGAATCGGTTTACCCTGTTCCAGGGTAAGAAGCCTTGCGAGATCCTTATGCTGGTCCCGCACCACCTGGGCGGCATGGAACAAGATCATGCCCCGCTCACGCAGGGACTTTTTAGCCCACGGCCCAAAAGCCGCCTCAGCAGCATCAACGGCACAGGAAACATCCTCTTTTGTCCCCGGCGGTACGTGATCCACCAGTTCGCCGCTCGCAGGATTTTTCACTTCAATCCAGCGTTCGTCACTTCCCTCCCATTCTTTCCCGCCAATCCGCATCAGCATCCTTTTTCACTCCAGAGATCTTGATCGTGATATGCATTCCCCATGCAATAAAATGACATTATTCAGTAAGGAAATATGTTTATTGTGTGAGGGACCGAGAAACGGGAATACCTGACTCATAAGGAGTTCCTGGAGACATACCCTGTTGATAGCGAACTGATCGTAAAAATAATACTTCTGGCATTTTTTACCATTATTTTTTTCGCGAACTTTATTAATCTGCCATGTCACCGGAGGCGGGACAAACTATATGAGCAGCATTCTCTAATGTCTGCGTGAGAGGGAGTCTGATGACAGAAGAACTGCTGGTAGAAGCCAATGATCTCAATTGGGAAAAAACTGTGGAGAAGGGTACAAAACCCATTGCTGTCATGTTTTACAGTCCCGAGTGTGTATTCTGTAACCAGATGGAGCCATATTTTAAGAATTACGCAGTTGAGTACAGGGATTCAGTGATCTTTGTGCGGGTCAACATCATGACAAACCCGTGGACGGCCGAACGTTATGGTGTCCGGAGCACGCCCACGTTCAAATTTTTCTGTGATGGCAAACCTGTTCAGGAAATGGTAGGGGCAATCTATCCGGCGCTGCTGAAAAAAATGGTCGATGAAGTCCTTGTCCACGGAAAAGAATGTGCAAAAAATTCCACAACCATCGACTATGACATTACCGGTTATGGATAACCGATCAGGAAAAGGTGTCTGCATGGATGCATTTGAACTATGGCTGAACCTGTCCTGGGAAAAACCTGCAAAAGAGCGAAGGCGGACAATCAACGAAAAACGGGCGGTGTGTATATGCCCGGCATGTCCTTCGTACAACCGCTGCGCACAGGAAAATCACGAGTTGCTCTATTGCGTTGCCGGCAAAAGTATGCTTTGTATTTCAGAAGATGCTGGCTGCACCTGCAGAAAATGTCCTGTTACCGATCAACTCGGACTTACCTATTACAATTTTTGCATGAGAGGGGCAGAGGCTGCACAGCGCTACGAGCACGAAGTCCATTAAAACCGGGGATGTTTTGGCTCTGGAGCATTGTTCTTGAGATAAACCCGGACGCTCACCGGGTTTCATTCGTGCCGCTTTTGCCCCCAAAAGCGATAATTCCTGAACAGGATAACGTATCCAGCGTCTTTGAGCAGGGGGCTGCAAAGGACCGGCAATGTTCCCACCATTACCTTACCGGTGCTTTGAATTTGATACCCTGATAAAATTCAACAGTGTAATTTTTCATATCTTTCTGCTGCAACCGCAACTCTCCGCAGCATTCGCTACAGCTTTTGCTACTGCCCGTGTTACATTCCTGTCAAGAATATTTGGGAGGATGCGATCCTTCCGGGGTTTTTTGGTAGAATCTGCAATTGCATGCGCTGCTGCAATTTTCATCTCATCGGTAATCCGGGTAGCCCGGGCATCCAGCGCCCCCCTGAAAATTCCCGGAAACGCGAGCACATTATTAATCTGGTTAGGGAAATCGCTTCGCCCTGTTCCGACAATTGCTGCTCCGGCGCGCTTCGCGGCATCGGGCCAGATTTCGGGTACCGGGTTTGCCATGGCAAACACAACAGGATCCTTGTTCATTGACCGGATCATCTCTTCTGTAACGATTTCCGGACCCGAAACGCCGATAAAGACATCGGCCCCCTGCATCGCATCCGCCAGCGTCCCCTCACGCGACGTGCGATTTGTTTCCTCTGCTATGATGAATTTGTACTTGTTTTTGTACAATCCTTCCCGTCCCCGGAAAATAATCCCCTGCGTGTCGCAGACGATAATCTCGTGCACGGTGGAACAGACATCGGGATCATATCCGATACATTTGAGTAGCCGGGTAATTGCATAACCAGCGGCTCCGGCTCCACATACTACAATATTCAGGTTCTCATATGTTTTCCCTGTCACTTTGCAGGCATTGAGAAGTGCTGCAAGAACAACTACCGCTGTCCCGTGCTGGTCATCATGCATCACCGGGATACCAATATCCTGTAGTGCATCTTCAACTTCAAAACATTTGGGTGCGGCGATATCCTCAAGATTAATGCCTCCAAAAACCGGTGCAATATTTTTTACCTGGTCAGTAAAATCAGTTTCATAATTTTCAAAACAAATGGGAAACGCATCGATGTTTGCGAACTCCTTGAACAGGATCGCTTTTCCTTCCATGACGGGTATCGCTGCATATCCCCCGATGTTCCCAAGCCCAAGAACAGCAGAACCATCAGTGACGATCGCGATCGTGTTTGCCTTCATGGTATACTTGTATGAAAGATTCCGATCTTTTGCAATTTCCCGGCATACTTCAGCTACACCCGGCGTGTAAGCAAGGGAGAGATCGTGTTTGTTTTTGAGGGGGACCTTCGAGCGGATCTCCAGTTTTCCGTGGTGCCTGGCATGCAGGGCAAGCGCTTCTTTATCGATCTCACTACTTCCCGGTGAAAACAGCATTCCCCATCATCCTCCTACGTGAGAGCGCTCGTCAAGGCAATGAATCTTACTGGCAGTTGATCGTTTTTTAGGGAAGTATACGCTTCCGCTCGCAGTTACTGCCATCCAAAGGAATGCGGAAAGGCAAACGCAATTTCTTCCCACGCTTTCTCCAGCAGGTTGCGGTAATAATGAAGATCAAAAGCAGTGGCATTCCATTCGGGCTCAACCTGGTATCTCCGGGCATCCGTCACTACATACCGGATCTTCATACCGGGTTCGATCCCTGCACCATACTTCCGGTATGCATGGATTGCCGCACCTTCGATACACCGGTGAGCATAGGTGAGCCGGCTTATCCGTCGGTTGATTGCCATCGCCTTCGGGTCTGCTGCAGGAAGGCACTTTATCGTTGCCCGGAAAATATTCCTGATCTCTTCTTTCTTCTCTTCGAGCTCCGCGATGCCTGCGGCACCAGCCATGACCTCCAGCATCCGGCTCTGCATCGAGCGGACAAACTCCGGGGTATCATGTCGCCGTGCTGCGATCCCCCGGACCTTCACACTGCCATCGGCTAACCTGCCGAAGTACCGGTTGTATGCCCCAAACCCGTCATTCATCGGCTGAAAAACAATCCAGTCGAAGTGGTCGATCTCAGTGGGAATTCCAATCTCATCTTCGACAAATTGTTTCAGGATAGCGACCGGAGACCCCTGGACCCAGAGACAGTCAACAATCCCGTGCAATACCCTGAAACCCATTTCCTCTGCAATATCTTTCGTGCGGATCAGGATCTCTCTGGATCTTCCCGTGATCCCTTCATGCACTTCGATTCGCCCGAATTTCGCGTTCTTATAGCCTGTATAGCCAAAACAGGTGACAAGCATCCACTTCAGGATTGAATCAATACCAGCGAACCGGGGATCTGTTTTCTTCAGTTGTTTGGTGGTGATACGCAGGTCAAGAAGAGGTTTAAGTGCTGCTGGCAGAAAACCCGTACGTCCAGGGCGCTCAATCGTCTCGGGTGACAGGTTGGACTGCACGATAATTGAAGGATACAGGGAGGTGAAATCAATCTCCTCGACATTTTCATAGATACCTGGTGCCGGCTGAAACATCATCCCGCCCCGGTCCGCATCCTGAAGCCGGGAAATATGCCGGATCATTTCCGGGTCGCTCTTCCGGAACGGAACTGCAATGCCCAGCTTCACCGCTTCATAGACTTCGTAGCTGCTGATAAGAGTGCCTGGCGTGAAACGGGACGCAAGGTTCGGCGGGAGTCCGGATAATCGTGCAGCCATAAGCACGCCCTCAAGCCCGCCTTCCTGGTATACAAATGACTGTTCGGTGTCGATAAGGATACGCCCGTCCGGAATGAGGGCGGCTTCTTTGTGCTCCATCCTTCCGTAACTCCAGTACGAACGGGCGTCCATCTGGCGGTACTTCCCGTTTCGTGAGAAGGGCATGGCAAGCCCGTATTTTTGTGCCTCTTTCTGAATCCTGGGCATCCAGGAATCGGCATCCGGCATGAGGATTAGATCCGGGTCGATCGACGTTACGAGCACAAAGAGATCGGCAAGTACATTCTTTGTCTGGCCGGTCAGCCGCTCGATGCGTTCGTGAATCACCTCAATATCAGAGCAGAACGCGGAGAGTGCAGGATTGTCATGAATGGTGATCTCCATATTCTTCAGATCGTGCGGGAATTCCGGTGAGAGTCTTGAATCATTTTCCGCACTGCAGGGAAAGATCCCATTCTCTGCCATGAAGCGCTGGTCCCGGCGCACATCAACATTGAAGATCTGCACATCAAATGCTGCCTGCTGTTCGATTTCTTCAGCAATATCACGGCCTGCATATACCGAGTAACCCGGAAGATCCCCAAAGAGGGTACGGATTGTGCACTCCTCTGCACCGTACCGCTCTTCAAGAGCATCGATTATCCCGTGATGAGCAGGTGGATCATGGAAGTGGATGAGAAAGGGAGGATTGTAATCATGATGGACTTTTGTCACTGTCCCATCTTTGGTCCAGAGATCAATCCCCCCATCCCGGTACGCCGAGTCAACGATCCACATCTTCCCTCAGGTTATGATTCGATTGGTCCTGGCGTCTGATCGTCTCTACGGGTGCCGAGAAGACCACAGCTTCGGGCGGATCGTCAGCGGCAATGAACGCTTCGCTCGCATGCTTCTCTGCCGGTTCTGTCATGAAGAGCTGGTGAGCCGGGAACGTCCTGCGGATCTCAAAGTTCCCGGATGCCCGGTTGAGCGATGAAAGGAGACGCGAGTTGTTAACGCTCACGTACGGGAAAAGGAACCGCTGGAGATCCGTGTTGCAGTTGAATGCGGAAACCTTCATCTTCCCAGGTGCGATCACCGCATTGAAAGTGCCTGGACGGAGTGTCATCCCTTTGCGGAGTTCGATCAGCATAGCACCGGATATCTCCCACTCCGGCGGATAAGGATCAGGCCTGAGCGGCGCGAAAGTGCGGAGAAACAGGATTGTACTGTCTGATTAGAGGAAAAGAAGAACAGGTATGATCTTGAAAGTTTGTCCTCTATGCCGGCTTAAAAGGAACCGGCCGGAGTAAAAGGCTTCTCTCTACTACGTCCAGATTATTTTTCGCATCAGCAGTGTTATTAAAAAACTGCAATCAAAACGCCTCGGCCGGGATTTGAACCCGGGTCAAAAGCTCCGGAGGCTTCTAGGATGTCCACTACCCTACCGAGGCACGTTTTTACCTTACTTATTCTCTTTCCCACCCATATAAATGCAAGGGATGGAGGAGGTGCATTTTCTGGGATTTTCTTCCGTAGAACCGGGAGTTATTCAAACGCTTTTTCACGTGACCATGCAGACACACCGGGGGACAAAACCACCCATATTCGTTTACCCTGCGGAGAATGTTTAATCTGACAATTCATGGATTACATGGGAGAGACTACCCGAATTTATCAAGAGTACATAAGGATTTAATTGGTTCAGATTTCTGAAACGTTTTTTTACAAAAATGTGTATAGGAGCAGTAAGAATCAATTTCGCCTGAACAAAAGATTTAATTATTTTATTTTCATTTAGTAATTGCATGACTTCCGGCAACAGGACACCCAGAATCGGCATGCTTCTTCTTCACGGAATGATTGTCATGATGCTCTGGACACTATTCCACCGTCCGCGAAATGCATGATCAGGTGTCTCGAAATCAGAACAAGAATGGGAACTTCTTATGCCCTGCAGGGACACAGCCGGATCTTGAAAAGAAAGTGTCGGGGCATTCATCATTGCTGCCAGTGGGCTCCTCATCAGTGAGGGAGAATGCCGGAAACAAACAGGGTGGCGGATTATTCTGTATTGCAGCCGGTATTTTCGCCAGGTTGGTTCCTGACGGAATGTATAAATCCGTTGATTATTCGTGTTGGCGGTTAACCAGACTTCACTATCAACATAATGGATCTGCGATAATCAGGGGGCTTTCGCTCAGGAACAGAATATGAAATGAATAACCCGCACGAGTTTGGATTTTTCAGGTTGCTTGTGCGGAACATCGCAAATCGTCCTCACCGTAACATCGCCACGATAATCTCATTTGCCATAATTGCAGCAACACTCTTTTCAGCCCAGATCCTCTTGAGCGGGGCGGAGCAGAGCCTTGACAACGGTATGACCAAAATGGGTGCAGATATAATGGTTGTCCCGTCGGCATATAACGCAAAAGCTGAGACGGTTATTCTCATGGGACAACCAAGTACTTTTTTCTTCAGTGATTCGGGATTTGAGAAAATCTCCAAGATTACCGGCGTTGCAAAGGCCAGTCCCCAGATCTTCATCAGCTACCCTGTTCGGTCAGGCATGCTGCTCAGGTCCTGTCCAGTTCATTGCCATGGATCCCTCAAATGATTTTACTGTATCCACCTGGTTGAAAGAAAATCCCGGCGTGACCATGGGAAAAGACGATCTTATCGTCGGCAGCAAAATTACCGGAGATATCGGTTCGGATCTCAGGTTTTTCGGGCATACTTATCATATTTTGGGAAGACTCGGACAGACTGGGATGGGTATAGACATGGCGGTTTTTGCCCGGACTGAAGACGCATATGTCATGGCAGATGAGTCCGGAGTCAAGGCAGTACAGAAAGTGACCATCCCCAAGGGAATGGTTTCAGCGGTCCTGGTCAAGCTCGAACCCGGAACATCACCCGATGCTGTCGCGAGCGAGATCCGTTCGAAGGTCCCGGGAACCAAAACAATAACCCCGAATGGCCTCCTGAGCGCTGTAACCTCGCAGTTGGGGTCCGTAACCCGACTTCTTTATGGCTCAACGTTCGCAGTAACGATAGTAACCATCCCGCTTCTGGCGTTTATCGCTGCCATGATAGCCCATGAACGGAGACGCGAAATTGCCATTCTACGGGCACTCGGTGCCACAAAAAAATACGTGGTAAAACTTATGCTTGCAGAATCACTTTCTCTTTCGGTCATGGGCTCATTTATCGGGATTGGAGTTGCATCGGTAATCCTTGTGTTTTTCCAGGACTTTATCGCTACCAGCATAAAAATTCCGTTCATTATCCCTTCACCGCTTGCAATACTGACTGGAGGAGGGACAGCCCTTTTCCTTTGTGCAGGAATCGGTGGGATCGCTTCGTTGTACCCCGCAATTCTCATAAACCGTTCAGAACCATACGAAACAATAAGAAAGGGAGAGTCATGACAGAACCAGGAGGTGAAACAGGATCATCAGGAAACGGTTTCTCTCAAGGCGGGGTAATCAAAAACGGGTATTCGGATAAAATCCGGAGGGTTTGTTATGAGACCGGATTCCCCGGCGAAAGGGAAGATCCACCCTTCCTGGCATGCCTGCGAGGTTTTATTCGCCCAACCAGGGCGATCGGATCCAAAGAAAGGAAATGAGTGATAACCAGGAGTTTGTTCTGATCAGGATTTTACCATGAAACAGAAAATGAATTACTTCACTTTCATCGCTGCGAGTGTAAGAAATAAACCCGGCCGCAATCTGGCGACAATCTTTTGTTTTGCCTTCATTGCAGCGAATATCTTTTCTGCACAATATCTTATCGCGGGTGCTCTGGGGAGCCTTGATCTCGGAGTTAACCGGATGGGTGCGGACATCCTCGTAGCGGCACCGCAATATGCGGGGTTCTATCAGGATATCGGGCCTGAAAATACGGCGGCGATTGTGAAAGTGGAGTCATCAACCGTTCGTATCAGTAATAAGACCGTTGATACTACGGCAAGAGTTGTGGGAGTTGCAAACATAAGCCCCCAGCTCTATGTCACAACTCTGAACCTGACGGAACTCTCGCCATCACCGGTTGATATTTTCGGTATTGATCCGCCAACGGATTTCACCATACAGCCCTGGCTCAATCATCCCCTTGGCAGTCCGTTGGCTCACGGCGAGGTTATCGTGGGAGATGCAGTTTCCGGTCAGGTATCGTCACAAATCTCAATCCATGGTTATCGCTATATCATTGCAGGAAGGCTCGATCCAACGAATACCGCTGTTGATTCTACGATCTTTCTGCGAATGGATGATGCTTATACCCTTGCGGCAGCAGACGGAATCCTCCCCCCTTCCGCTCCGCGAATCATACCAGGAGACATTAATGCGGTCCTTGTCAGGGTGAAGCCCGGCGCAGATCCCGCGATGGTTCTGGCCCGCGTCAAAGCGCCCGATGCTGCCCTCACGGTAATCGGGAGACATTTCACCCTCGATTCGGTTACAAAGGACATCCAGGGTCTGCCAAATCTCCTGAATATGATAACGGCTGTTGTTCTCCTTGCATCATTCCCGCTGATCGCACTTATTGCCGCGATGGTTGCACACGAGCGACAGCGGGAGATCGGACTTCTCAAATCGATGGGAGCAAAACGGAACAGCATCTTTTTCCTGGTAATAACAGAATCGCTGATCCTTGCAGTTCTTGGTGGTCTCGCCGGGGTCGTTGCAAGCCTTCTCACCTTCTTCGTGCTCAATGCACAGGGTGCCATCGATAATGCTCTTCGTACCTCATTCCACCTTCCGACAGGAGCTGAAACCGGACTGATGGCTGGTCTGGCATTACTGGTCGTAATTGTAATCGGCAGCGTATCTTCTCTCTGGCCAGCGTACCAGAGCAGCTTGCTGAATCCCTACGATGCCATCCATGGCGACAGACAATAGAGATGTTGTACTCTGGACTGAGAATTTCAAAAAAACCCCGCACGACTCCTGAATAGTGATTTACAAAAGCGTTTTTTTTAATTAAAAAAAAAGATTAAAGCGCAGATTATATCAGATTTACTCGGAATACAGCAGTAACCTGTGCATGTACCTGAAAAAGGATTCAGAAAGGACCATCAGATTTTTTTGGTCTGATACATGTGCCAGATTTTACAGGCACCTTCATGGCTGACCATACAGGGCCCTACCGGAGTCCTCGGGTTGCAGACTTTTGCAAAGAGCTTACAATCGGAAGGCTGGGCAATCCCCCGGAGAACCTTGTCACAGACGCAGGCGTTATGTTTGCTGATATGCCGGAAGACGATACTGAATTTTTTCTGGGCATCATACTGTTCAAACTCCTTCTTCAGCCGCAATCCCGAACCCGGAATCACCGGAAAACCACGCCATTCGACATCACAGGGTTCAAAGACTTCATACATCACCTTTTTGGCTTTTATATTCCCTTCACGCGAGACTGCCCGCGGGTAGGCATTATCTACCCGGTGCGTTCCTTCCCTCACCTGTCGGACCAGCATGAGGAGACCCAGCAGGATGTCATCAGGTTCGAAGCCGGCGACAACCTGAGGAACGGGAAACTGTTCATAGTCTTCGTATCCTGTCACGGTACAGACATGTCCGGGCAGCATGAAACCGTCCAGCTTTGCCTCACCCTGTTCAAGCAGCCATTTCATCGCAGGGGGAACGATACGATGGCAGGAGAGGATGGAGAAGTTTGCCGGGGGGTTTGTAAGGATTGTTGCGGCTACCGTGGGTGCGGTAGTTTCGAATCCGACGGAAATAAAAACAACTTCTTTGCCGGTCTTCCGTGCAATTTCAACTGCCTTGTGTACCCCCTGCACAACCCGGACGTCACCACCGCTCGATTCCAGTGACCCCCCTGATCCCGGTACACGGAGAAGATCGCCATACGTAGCGATAATACAATCCTTGTCCACGAGAGATAAAAGCTGCATCAATCTCTCCCTGAGGGGTAATACAGACCGGACAACCCGGACCCATAACGATCTTGAGCCGTTCCGGCAGGACGCTGCGTAGTCCGGATCGGGCTATAGCTGCCTCGTGAGTGCCGCAGATATGCATGAACGTAAAATCCCGATCTACCAGATCATGCAGTTTGTCTGCAATTTCTTTTCCTGTCGCCATGCAATCTCAAAAGTATGTACCGGGAAATTACATAAGAGTACGTGTAGGAATACCGGCATGAAAAAAAATGATTCCGATTTTTATCAATATTCCCCATTTTCAGGAGTTGTTTCCTCAGTTTCCGTTTACCGTGTTCTTTGGTTCAGGAACAAAAAAAAGCAAATCATCACGCAATGGGCATATGACCGCCAGGGATCCGTTTTTTTGAGAAAAGTCCGAAAAAAGTTTAGTTTTTTCAGTATTTTTTAGTCTTCACTACACGGATACTTCAGATTCCTCCTACCGTACACATTTAACATCTTTTCGGGCAGATCATTCATTCATGTTCGGTATTTCCACATTCTGTCTTCATCAGGAGTCACTTACGACCGCACTTGACAGGATCTCCTCACTATCAGATCATATAGAGGTCATGGATGAAGGTCTGCATTATCTGGAAAACAGCGAACCGCTTCTGAGTTATTCCACGCATTTTTCCCTCCATTCACCCTGCAGGGGAACCAATATTGCAAGTCTTCTTGAACCGATACGACGGGCAAGTGTTGAAGTGATAGAACAGTGTTTTTTAATCGCCGCTGAGATAAATGCGGGTGTTGTCGTGCATCCGGGATACTTTGCATGGGCAGAGGAACGAACAAAAGCAGAACAGCAGCTGGTGAGATCGATGGCAGATCTTACCTCCCTTGCAAATGAATATTCTGTGGAGTATTTTATGGAAAACATGGGAAACTGGAATTATTTCTTCTTAAAAACCCCGGATGAACTTCCCCTGATTGGAGATACTCCATTCGCACTGGACGTAGGTCATGCACACCTGAATTCCTGTCTTGGTGAGTTTCTCCCTTTGCCAGCCGGGCATTACCATCTGCATGACAATAACGGGAAAGAAGATTCCCATCTCAGTGTCGGGGAGGGGACGATAGATTTTGAACCGGTGATGAAGGCAATACAGAAAAACAACGTGATACCGGTAATAGAAGTGGCAACATTTGAGGGAGTAATGAAAAGTATCCGGATGCTCAATCTTCTCAATACCTGATAACTGCCAAATCGCGCAGGAACATCGTTTTTTTTAAAAAAAGGCCCGTGCTATTTCTAAACTTCCGCAATGTTTTATAGGGATTACTAACAACGTAGTTAGGCAATCTGCCCCATTGGCATGGTGGCACTGCATGTCATTGGTAATGACGACAGATCGAGGGTATTTTATAACAAAAAGAGCCTATGTGACACAGCCTGGCAGTGTGCCTCCTTGGTAAGGAGGAAGTCCCGAGTTCAAATCTCGGCATAGGCTTAAAACCAAGAATTGAAATCTTTACTCTTGTGGCTGCTCTTTCCTGAACATTGGTGGCCGATAAGGTTCTCCATTTTTACATAATTGGCCGCATTGTCCGTCGCCATTGCCCGAAGATCGCATTCAGATTTGAAGCTTGGTGTTCGCCTTATGTCATATCAATGATTGAATTTGCCTTGGTACACCAGTATTTTTCCCTATTTTTGATAGTAACTGAATTTAAAAAGATGGAATACTAAAGACGGTATGAAAATATACCCGAAATTTCCGATCTGCTGACAGAACGTGAATATGAACGTCATTGTTGCGGAAAATAAGAAAAATATATCCTCCCAAATGACAAGGGAAATTTATGAGGTATCTGATTTTTATCTTATTAATTGCAGGAGTAATAATTACTACCGGATGTACGGGAAAAAGTGAACCGGCGGATGTCATTCCTGCTACTCCAAATCAGACTCCCATCGATTTACACCAGACTGTTGACTTATCGGCATTACAGGCAAAGTATGGAATTTACGGGTCATGTTCAGATGTTTCAAGAACTTCTCTGGAGATTGCACAAAATGATGCTATCTATAAATGTTCTGACCCTGCAAAATTAAAACAATTTGATAACCAGAATTGTTTTTACAAGGGATTTTATATTGATAATCAGGTCAGATATGATTTGGCCTCGTTATCGACAGGGGTTTGTGCAAGAGAGGAGGCCGGAAGAACCTGATAAATATCCCCTGAAAGATACCTTTTCCGCTCTTGCCATTATCCCGGAGCAATGCACGGGAATATCAACCGTGCTCGAAGGGCATACTATAGGCATTCGGTATTCCCTACTGTTACTTATTTCCCGTTGCTTCATGGGAATATACACCAGCTGCGCGATCTGTGCCAGTTACCCACAAATACATGGGTTTCTTTGTCTGGTGAAATCAGCACAGCAGCCATTTCCCATCAATCGCATTCAGTCTTGATACAAAAATACTAGTGCAGAATAGTCTGAAAGAGTAAAAACCAGATACCTGAAAAATAAAGAGAATCAACCCGGGTTCTGCCCGTTAAAAAAAGATGAAGTTTATTATTATTGTTTAAACAAAGTTACCGGCGATCGGGCGATCAATACCTGCATTATCCCAGGCCAGATACACATCGGTCGATGGTGTCCAGGTACCGCCGTTGTCCATCTTGAGGAAGAACCCGGTGCCGGGTCGATATACGCCGGTCTCGGTCCTTCCGTCAGCATTCCAGTCTCCGGCTGTCGGGAGGTCTATGGCTGCATTATCCCAGGCCAGATACACATCGGTCGATGGATTCCAGGTACCGCCATTGTCCATCTTGAGGAAGAACCCGGTGCCGGGTCGATATACGCCGGTCTCGGTCCTTCCGTCCGCATTCCAGTCTCCGGCTACCGGGAGGTCTATGGCTGCATTATCCCAGGCCAGATACACATCGGTCGATGGATTCCAGGTGCCGCCGTTGTCCATCTTGAGGAAGAACCCGGTGCCGGGCCGGTAGACACCGGTCTCGGTCCTTCCGTCCGCATTCCAGTCTCCGGCTATCGGGAGGTCTATGGCTGCATTATCCCAGGCCAGATAGACGTCAGTCGAGGGATTCCAGGTGCTGCCATTGTCCATCTTGAGGAAGAACCCGGTGCCGGGTCGATACACGCCGGTCTCGGTCTGTCCGTCCGCATTCCAGTCTCCGGCAATCGGGAGGTCGGTGGGATAATTATCCCAGGCCAGATATTTATCTGTCGAGGGATTCCAGGTGCTGCCATTGTCCATCTTAAGGAAGAACCCGGTGCCGGGTCGATATACACCAGTAGTGCCAGGTGCAGTTGATATCGTCAGGGTTGTATTGAGCTGATTCGCTGTCCCATTACTAACCCGAATCTGGAGATGACCTGACTGGATATTGCTGATCGTGAAATTCAGGAATGCCGGATTGTTGGGACTGGTGATGTTGCCATGAACCGAAAAATCGATGATTGCACCACTGGAACTCAGGGGATATCCCGTTATCGACACATTGTAGGAAGTTTTCAGGATATCATTCGTCAAAAAAATCCGATAGGGATTTGAGGTTGTCTGGTTTTGCTGGGTAATTGTTACACCGTCTGCCCGGGCAACAACGAGCTGGAGCCCGCTTGCATTGAGATTACTCCCCACAAGGGAGGTTGATGCTGTCCCGTTGACAAATCCAAACGGCATTGCGAAATTGTTAATAGAAAAGGTTCCGCCCGTCGTTTTCAGGTCAGGTGAACTGATATTGAGCTGAAAACTGTCATTTACCGCAAGCCCGTTGACCTGAATGCTCACGAGGGCACCATTGTGCACACTATTAATGTTTGCGGGTGATACAAGGGTAGCAGTATACGCCGATGCTGCCGGGATAAGGACAAGTACGAGAATTGCCAGAATGGGTATCACTGATATGGTACCTCGTTGCTTCTTTAACTCCAATAGCGATGTGACCATGAAAATACTCCATATTGAATAAAGTATGTTGCGCACATTTGTTTTTTTATTATTTTAATCATTCTATTTATCCAAAATGCCCAAATCCACAGGTTTTCGTCGTCAATGCTCAAATTTTTTTATTTTGGTACTATGGTTTTTCTGGCTTTGAAAATTTCATTTTTTATCCATGAGAGAATGAAATGCACCGGTCCGGTGAAATGGAGATTACTTTGAAATAAGTGCTGGCTTCACGAGCGGGAATTCTACCAGAAGGATTACCGGACGAGGAAAAACGATCAGATTGAGACTATTCTCCCTTTTTTCTCTTCATGTTTTTCTTTTGTGTAAAGGACCAACGGACCGGGCAGACCGGGCAAAATGTAATATTTATCTTCAATGCACACTCATTCCTCTTGAACGCGGCAGTTTATGAGATCTTTTTTCACACTCCACCTATGGCGCATCACAGCATTGATCCTCATCTTTGCCGGGATGGCCGGCGCAGCATCAGCGGTTAGTATAACAGAATCACCCTCCCAGCTGATGCGTGGCGAACCCATTACGATTGATATCGATGGGCTTTCCAACAGTTCTCAGTTTTCTCTCATCATTGAAGCAACACTCCAGATCACTCCGGGACAGGATTTCCTTTTTGAGACAACGAATTTTGTGATGCCCATAGCACTCGATAACGGACAGATTTCCGCAACGACAAACGGTGCACAAAAAGCAACATTTTCAGCAAAGAAAGAAGGCACTACTGTTTCAGTCACACGGGCCGCTGATGCAGGCGGAGTATTTTCCTTTTCCCAGGCACAATCCATTCCTGCGGGTACCTTTGATTACATCAGGCTGGAGGGAACCCCGCTGCCGGATAAAAACACGATCGTGTCAACCATCCGGCTTAACGGGAAAAAAACAGGTCCTGATGCATCACATCTTTCCTTTACGGTCAACGGCATTGACAATGGCATGGTCAAGATTACCGTGTACGTCGATGGCAGCCAGGCGCTGTCCCAGACCGTGACTCTGGGAGAGGGTATCACTTCAGGCCAGTCAGCAATTGTTCCCGCATCAACCACTATTGTCCCTCTCACGACGAACGCAACAATTACCACGACACCTGTACCAACAAGCACGAATTCCTCGAAAACATTCTTTTCAGCCGATCTCACTACCTCTCTTACCGTACAGGGGGTAGATTATGCGGGTCTGACAAACGTCGAGGCAACCGGTGTCCCCGCTACCTGGATCATCGTGTCCGGAGCCTACACAATCGCCCCGGATTCACTCGTATTCTCACCTCCCGCAACACTCTCGTTTCGCCTGCCCGGACATGCAGATCCCGGCACGACCTCCCCGTACTTCATCGGTAAGTATCAGAACAACCAGTGGGTCACCATTCCGGGCACCGTAAACGAAACCGCGATAGTGGCCAAAATCGACCGTGCGGGAACCTTTGCGCTGATGGCGTACAAGCCGGAGAGCAGCGTGGCGGTCTCCACATCCATAACTCCTGATAGCGCCACAACACCAGAAAGCACACCAGCCAATGCGCCCGTTGTTCAGAAGACATCACCAGTTCCAGCTGCAACCAAAACCCCGATGAGCGTTATACCG
>CAWFHC010000005.1:0-224980 GCA_963815395.1 uncultured Methanoregulaceae archaeon | reverse complement strand
CGATTATCCTCGGTGCTACGGAGTCCTGTTCCTTGCATATGGTGCTGGTGGCATTGTAGGCCCGCAGTTGGCCGGGTTCATTAAAACATCAACCGGATCATACATGGGAGTGTTCCCCTATGTTCTTGTACTTGCGATAATCGGGCTGGGGATCGCATTCGCTCTCTTAAAACCGCCAAAAGCCCCCGGAAAAACTAATATTTTTATCCACGCTCTGGCTGATAGATGCGTTTTCGCTGGGCCATGCGGTAGCCGGAAACCACAAGAACCGTATCGCCGAACTCCGCATCAAGCACCGGATCCCCTGTATCAACATATATTTGAGGTGTTTCCCGGAGTTTGTGCGGGGTTGCAACCACAATAATATTTCCAATTCCTACCTGTTTCACAATGCGGGCACTTATCTGCTGGTTGCCCCGCCCAAGAATGAATCCCTGTGCTCCGATCGGGCTGATGAGAATTTTTGCCTCCTGCTCCTGCTCAAGTAAGGCCCAGAGTGTTTTTTCATCAACGTCCGTGGCAACGATTTTCCCGTTTTTTATCGCATCAACACCCAGAAGGGTCTTGTTTACCCCGATTTCGCGGGCAATGGATTCGGTGGTTGTTCCTGCCCCAAGGATATAGAGCACATCCGGGATCATGATCTCGTGGAAAAAACGGGCAATCTCCCCTTTTGCACGTTCCTCATCTCCTTCTTCAAACATTTGTTTAGGGAACTGCACTTTTCCTGCAAGAGCCGGTGTACGGGCAATACCATGTAATCGGGTTTTCAGCTCCCCAGCACGATACGCATCCTCATCAACATCCATTATTTCAGAGTCCCGCAGGGATTTTATCTCGTAACCTGCCACGAGCTCTGCTGCAGTTACCGGATCAATGGCAAAGACGGCCGAGTACATCTTAACCCCGGCCGGGATTCCAAGAATCGGCACATTCCTGCCCACTACATCAAAGATGTCCCTCGCAGTCCCATCACCACCGCAAAATAAGATCAGATCAACACCGGCTTTCAGGAAAATCAGTGCGGCCTGCCGGGTATCCTGAGCACTGCTTTCACCTTTGAAATGATAAACTACCTGATACTTTTGTATTCCTGTTTCCTTGAGCGCATCTTCACCCATTGCACCTGAACAGGTAACAAAATCCAGCATTTTATCGTGCGAAAGGAGGGTAAGTGTAATATGAGCCCGGTTTTTTGCAAGCGGCGCTGCCCCGCGACGGCGGGCTTCCTCAACATTACCATCGGTCCCCTTAAGCCCTACTGCTCCCCCCATACCGGCAACCGGGTTGATGAGAAAACCGATATGTTTCATAAAAAAGGAAGTTTTTTAAGAGATTTTCGGTATCCGTGCAAGTGATTCTTTGATCAGCTCATCCGGGTATTCGTAGTCCACCAGTTTGCCTTCATAATATGCATCATATGCCGACATATCAAAATTGCCATGGCCGGAACAGTTAAACAGGATTGTCTTATCCTCTCCTGTCTTTTTACATTTGAGTGCCTCGTCAATAGCACATTTTACTGCATGAGACGTCTCCGGGGCGACAATGATCCCTTCTGTTCGGGCAAAGGTCTGGGCTGCGTCAAAAACTTCGCTCTGATGGTAGGCAACAGCCCGCATCACACCGTCATTCACCAGCCGGGAAACAATCGGGGAATCGCCATGGTATCGGAGACCTCCTGCATGCATGGAAGGCGGAACAAAATCATGGCCCAGCGTGAACATCTTGAGAAGGGGGGTGTAACCGGCCTCATCAGCAAGATCGTACGTGAATAATCCTTTTGTCAGCGTGGGGCAGGATGCCGGTTCAGCACCGATGATATCCACATCCTTATGCTTCCCGGTCAGCTTGTCCCCGGCAAACGGGAACGAGATCCCGGCGAAGTTGGACCCTCCACCAACGCAGCCGATGACAACATCGGGATAATCGTCGACCATTGCGAGTTGTTCACGGCATTCAAGTCCTATCACGGTCTGGTGGAGACAGACATGGTTCAACACCGAACCCAAAGCGTAATTGGTATTGCTGTGGGATGCTGCATCCTCGACCGCTTCAGATATGGCCATGCCCAGACTTCCCGGGGTATCAGGGTCTTTTTCGAGCATTGCACGGCCTGCATTCGTCTTGGTGCTCGGACTGGGAACACATTCGGCCCCCCAGACGTGCATCATCGACTTTCCGGTAGGGTTTCTGTGTATAACTCGACCTGACCATGTAGATCGTGCACTCAAGATCGTAAAGCATCGTAGCAAAGGACATGGCCGAACCCCACTGACCGGCCCCGGTCTCGGTAGCAATCCTCTCGATTCCTGCCTTCATATTGTAATATGCCTGCGGGATCGACGTATTCGTTTTATGACTTCCCGCCGGGCTGACCCCCTCCCATTTGTAGTAAATTTTTGCCGGTGTCTTTAAGAATTTTTCAAGGCGGTGAGCACGGTACAGGGGGCTTGGTCTCCAGAGGTGCATTACTTCCTGCACTTCTTCGGGAATAGCAATATGACGATCAGTTGTCACTTCCTGACGGATCAGCTCCATCGGGAAGATGGCTGAAAGATCCTCGGGCCCGATTGGTTTCTGGGTCTTGGGATGGAGTGGCGGGTCGAGCGGTGACTTCAGGTCTGCCTGGACATTATACCACTTTTTTGGCATCTGCTCCTCATCGAGGAGGATTTTTGTCTGCATACAAAGTACTTGTTTTGTATAAATATATACATTGTGCAACAAATTTGTACACTATACTGGAATTTGTTAATCTTCATACATTTTGGGCGATATTACTCATGGAGAAATTGGTTATATAAAATTGAATTCTTTTATCACCGGTTCAGAAAATCAAATAATTATTTGGGAGACTTCTGACCGTAATTTGAATATCGTTGCGCGAGAAAACGAGCGCCAGGTTTTTGATATACTACACTGAAGGAAAATCGGTACAATCCTGGACTTCACTGAGTCCTTATTCAATACCATTAATACGCTCAGAAGAAAATCTGTAATGAAGTTGTTATTCCTGCAACAACAAAAGTTCCAAGAGCAAAAATGGTGATTATGGGATGAAAAATTTAATTTTTGATATTCTCATCAGACCCCGTGCATTTTTCCAGAATGCGATTGCGGAAAAAGAAAGTCTCAAAATTCCCGGTTTTATCGTACTCGCGCTGGGAATTGTCTCAGCAGTATATGCGTATCTAATCGGAGGATTAACGGGAAAGATGATGGCAGGACTGATTCCCGGTATGGAATCAATAATTGCTATTTCAACTATTATTGGAGCTTTATTCGGGATATTCATCTTCTGGGGGATATGGTCCGGGGTATTCTACCTTATATCTTCATTGTTCAAGGGCAAGGGAACGTTTAAAAGATCGCTGGAATTTATAGGGTATGGTTATCTCCCTCAGATTTTCGGAGCGCTGCTGACCATGATTGTTGCAATCCTGTATATTCCAAAAGTCATTGTTCCCGAAATTCCTGCAGGGGCAGGACAGGATCCCCAGCTGATCCAGGAAGCGGTCAAAGCACTGATGCATGATCCTTCAATGATGGAGATGACCCAGATCATTTCAATTATTTCTATTGTATTCCTTCTCTGGAGTGCAAATATCTGGATCTTTGGCATGAAAAATGCCCGACAACTCTCTGAAAGGGATTCAGCACTTTGTGTCGGGATTCCGGTTGTTGTTTATATACTCTATTTGATCTATACCATGACAGGGATTTAAATGAAAAACGCACGATTTATTATTCTTACAGCTCTCTGCCTGATGTTCAGTGCAGGGATTGGTGCGGTAACCGCATTCACGACGCCGGAATCTATTGTTACCGCTGGCAATGTCTATGTTTCCAATATAACGTTTGATCCCGGATCTTTTTTTACTAATGATGCGGGTATTGTCACCGCATATGTCACCAATGGCAATCCTGACCAAAGTGTCGTGGTAAATCATGTAACCATCGGTGACGAAAATATCAGACTCACAAGCACGCCCTATGATTCCTCATCCAATATCGGTCCTCTCCAGACCAAATCGTTCGTTTTTTCTGTTGTGGCCGATGCCCCTGATGGAACGTATTATCCGACATTCTCCATGAGCTTCCGTGATGCTGACAGTCTTTACTCACGGGCAACAGTCCAGGTAGATAACACCCCGCTTGAGCTGACAATTGTTGAAAAACCCGACGCATTTGCCCAAGGGAAGAAAAAGACTATTTTCATGCAAGTGGCAAATCCCCGTAAAAATGATATAAGGAACGTCATTCTTGAGGTTTCAGGTACCGGTGTTACAGCAACTCCGGCAAAAACCTTCGTCGGGAACCTTGCTTCAGGTGCCAAACTGCCGGTAAACTTCACGATAACCCCGGAGCAGGAGACTACCCTTATGATCACGGCAACATACAATAATGGAAATAATCCCCATAAAGAGAGGATAGATATCCCGATAACATTTGGAATCGATAAAAAACAGGCAAACCCCGTTATCAGCAATGTTCAGGTAAAATCTGAAAGCCGGTATCTACCACGTCACCGGTGATGTGAACAATGCCGGACTGGAAACGGCAAATACAGTCATGGTAACTTCACTTTCACCTGCGGTTCCGCAGGATCCGTATAAGACCTATGTTGTTGGTGCGCTCAAACCTGATGATTTTGGAAGTTTTGAAGTTACGTTCTCCTGCAAACAACACATCGAATATCCCGCTTCAACTGTCATACAAGGATACAGATGGTAACGTTTACACCTCTGTACAGGATGTTAAACTTTCAACACCAGTTGCGAACTCACAGAATAGTGTTCCATCAAATCTCCTCTTTCCCCTTATCGCTGTAGTGATTGTTGTCGGTGCCTGTATCGGCGGATGGTACTTCTACGTGAGAAGGAACAAGAAGTGACCACCACTATGGGCGATCAACCCGTCATGGTGTTCAAAGACGTAGTCAAAGTGTACCCGCTTCCTTCAGGAGACGTTACTGCGCTTGATGGAGTAAGCTTCAAGGTTGACCGGGGGGAGTTTATCTCCATCATGGGGCCTTCTGGTTCCGGGAAGTCAACGCTCCTGAACCTGATGGGGTGTCTTGATACGCCAACATCCGGAGACATTTATATCAGCGGTATCCGTACCGGTGACATGTCCGATAAAGAACTCACGGAACTGAGGAGGGACCGGATCGGGTTTATTTTCCAGTATTTCAACCTCTTCCCTCTCTTGAACATCATCGAGAACGTCACCTTCCCGATGATGCTGAAATCCCAAAAAGAGGTCGATCCTGAAAAAGGGCGTGCAGCACTCAGGTCGGTACAGCTGGATGAT
Source organism: uncultured Methanoregulaceae archaeon (assembly GCA_963815395.1). Classification (GTDB taxonomy): domain Archaea; phylum Halobacteriota; class Methanomicrobia; order Methanomicrobiales; family Methanospirillaceae; genus Methanoregula. The sequence goes on along the minus strand of CAWFHC010000005.1, from coordinate 219,664 downwards.
TCACTCTTCACCCATACTCCGACAGAGATTTCTGGCGGTCAGCAACAGCGGGTTGCCGTAGCCCGGGCACTCATCAATGATCCTGATATCCTTCTCTGCGATGAACCGACCGGCAATCTCGATTCAAAGACCGGCGCCGGTATCATGGAGCTGATGTCAGAACTTAACCGGAAGGGTACGACAATTATCATGGTCACGCATGACCCGAATATTGCCAAATATTCGCGGAGGACAATCCTTATTGCCGACGGGAGGATCGTGGAATGATTTTCTGGGAAATTGCAAAACGTAATCTCCGGATTCATCTGTTGCGCTCAACGCTGGCAATGCTCGGCATTGTTATCGGGGTTGTCGCCATCGCTTCCATGGGGATCCTCGGCAATACTCTTGTACTATCGGTTTCAGATAGTCTTCACACGGTCGGCGACAGTGTTATTGTTTCCCCTACACCGGTGGCGGTTCCGGGTTCGGGCAGGGGGGCGGGGTTGGTTCGACAAGCCTGAAGATCACTGATCAACAATATCAGCAGATAAAACGTGCAGTTGCACCTAATATCGCTATTCCTGTCCTTCAAACCTCTGACATTATGAAACTCGGCGTTGGCAGCGATACGATTGTCAGCTCCGATTTATGGTCTTAACCCTGATGATGTGCCCAACCTCATGAAGCTGAAGGCAGGGAGTTACAGCCGTTCGGATTCCGGGATCCTGGTCGGATCAACATTTGCCACGGATCACAATGTAAACGTTGGTTCGCGGATCTCTATAGGGACGGATGGGGACAAAGGAACCCTGCGGGTGACGGGTATCATCGAGGAGAGGGGAATCAGCTTTGATATCAGTACCGATTCTGCCGTTGTTGTTACCCAAAACTGGTTTGACACTACGTATAACCGGATTGATTATGATACGGTTGTCGTGAAAGTCGACCAGGGTGTGGATTCCGCTGTTGTAAAAACCACCATAGAGAAACAGATGAATAAGAGGGACAAGGTCGTCAGCGTCATGGACAGCAAGGCTACCCTCGCGACAATTTTCACTGCATTCGGGGCAATCACCACATTTGTAACTGCGATCGGGGGAATTTCCATGATTGTCGCGGGTGTTTCAATATTCAATATCATGATGATGTCAGTGACCGAGCGTATCAAGGAAATTGGTATTATGCGGAGTATCGGTACCCAGAAGCGGGAAGTGATGAGTATGTTCATATACGAGGCAGTTATCCTTGGCGTTATCGGGAGTGTTATCGGGGGGGTATTGAGTATAATAGCAGGATATGGAATAAGTGCCCTGTTGCTAAACACCACGAAGTACTTGTTCGTCTGGTCCAGCGCAATACCTATTATCGAAGGTGTCTGTTTTGGTATCATCATCAGTCTTGCTTGTGGTGTTTATCCGGCATGGAAAGCAGCGAACCTCATTCCGATTGAGGCGATGAGGCATGAATAAAAATTCATTCTTTTTTCCTTTCTTTTTTGTTACATGAGACCTTTATTACCGGCCGGGGCATACAGTGTTTTATGAGTTCCCCGGTACTAATGGATCCCGACTGGAATGAGATCTGGAAGGCACGGCAGAGCCTGCACGAGTCATCGAAGCATTTCGATGATCCCTCGCATAACTGGAACAAACGGGAGAATGCAGAGCGCTACGATTCCACTTCCCGCAGTGAATACGATGACCGGGTGAAGACGACCATTGCTTCGCTTGACATCAACAGAAATTCCCGGGTACTGGATATCGGTGCGGGACCGGGAACACTCGCCATCCCTCTCTCCCCGCTCGTGAAGGAGATTACCGCGGTGGAGCCTGGTGGCGGTATGGTGGAGATCCTCAGGAAGCGTGCTGAGCAGGAGAGATTACGGAATATCACCTGCGTGCAGAAGACCTGGGAGGAGATCGATCTCTCCCTGGATCTCACTACCCCGTTTGACATTGTCATCGCTTCCCTTTCCCTGACCATGTATGATATCCGCGAAGCGCTCCGGAAGATGGATGCTGCCTCATCAGGTTCCGTCCACCTCTTCTGGTTCGTGGACATGCCCTTCTGGGAGCGGATGTATGCCGATCTCTGGGAGCCCCTGCACGGGAGCCCGTACCATCCGGGCCGAAAGCCGACTGTCTCTTCGGGGTCCTCTACCAGATGGGAATTTACCCGGACGTGACCATGCTGCCGCTCGCAAAGGAGTACCGCTTCGGGAGCCGGGAGGAGATGCTCGGGTTCTTCCGGAAGCGGTTCGGTGCAAGGACACCCGAAGAGCAAAAGGTAGTCGATGAGTATGTCACGCCGATGATGCGAACAGAGGGGAATGCAGTTGTGATCTCGGGCAACTCGACCTTTGCACATGTGCGATGGAGAAACGACAAAATCCTGAAGCGGTTCCTCGTAAATCGAAGAACTCCTTTCAGAGTTCTTCTCCTGTTCGCGGCTCTGATAAGCCACTCATACTACAAAGCGTATATAATTTTGAGAATAACGCGTGGAACAACAGTGTGGCAACAGATCTGTGCACTCACGGGATTGCCACCGGTATATTCACAACAAAGTAAGGAGCTGTTGCTATCGAAATCTATCAGACACACAACAAAAACCGTACAGCAGAGGAACACCGGCCACTGCACAAAACCTCGGCCGGAAATAGCGGAGGCCGGCCATGACCCGCGGGAGAAAACCGCTCATGGCTCTCCGCGAGGCCGTGCTGATCGCGAAGAAGCGGGGCGAGACCCGGCAGTTCATGCACGAGCCGGGCACGATCTGCAACTTCGTGATCTACTGCCTCGGTTTCGTGGCCCATGTCCGGATCAAACGGGTCACCCGCGTCCACTGCGACCATGCATGGATCGAGCGTGAGGCAGCCGATGCACTCGCAGCACTCCGGGCCATCGCGTCCGGGTCCGGGATCTCCCGCGAGCTCTGGGTCTTCCTGCCCCGCGGGGCATTCCGGTTCTTCCGCGTCACGGACACCGGGCTTATCGAGCTCAGTCGCGACGGGGCGGAGATGCCGGAGAAACCCGAGGCCGGCAATTCCGGCACTGCCAGCCGTGCCCGGACCGTAGACCATACTCCCTGTCCAGGCACCCCTGCTGGAATCCTCCGTCGGAGAGTATCCCTCAGAAAAGGGTCAAGGGAGATAAGGATCGACTCTTCGCAAAATGCCCGGATTGGCAATCAGAGCCCTTATAACAGATTTTATCCAACCCATTTTTCCGGGCATCCGAAAATGCATCGAATTGGGGGAAAAACGGTACAATAAGGTTATTTTCCTCGATGAATTGGGCCCGGATTGGTTTTCCTCCCGTCTGCGACCGGAAAATGACTAATTAGAATCAATTGGCTGGAAAAAGTGCCCTGAAACCGTGCTGGGGATTTGGGGTTTAGCCGGTGATCGGGGATTCGGGGAATGGAGGGAAGTTGAGATTGATATTGTAAGGATAACGGGCTTGGGGATTTTTTTAAACAATATTTTCGGTCTCCAACATCTCATTCTTTTTTGAAATTAGGTTTCACAAGGGATGGTGCTCAAAAACTTGCAGATAAAATTGCTAGCAATCAATTTAGTTATAGTTTTACGACGTCCAATTTGTAATTAAATGTGATCTTTCTTTACCCAACCCTTCTAATCCGGCCCATCGCTTCCTTCAGCCGCTCCATCGAGGTCGCATACGATAGCCGGATCCATCCCGGTGCATAGAACGCACTGCCCGGGGTTGCCGCCACGTGGCCTTTCTCCAGCCAGCGGGAAGCAACTTCCATGTCATCGCCGGCAACCTTGACGAAAGCATAGAACGCCCCGTCAGCAGGTGCGGTCTCGTAGCCCATCAGGTTCAGCTCGGAGATGACGTATTTCCGCCGGCGGTCGAACTCTTTGCGCATCTCCTCGACGCAGGACTGGTCGCCTTTGAGTGCGGCAACCCCGCCCCACATCGCAAAGGTGGTAGCCTGGCTGATGGTGTGCTGCTGCACCTTGGACATCTCCGTGATGATCTCCCTGGGGGCAACTGCGTACCCGAGCCGCCAGCCGGTCATGGCATAGGCCTTCGAGAAGCCGTTGATGGTGATCGTCCGCTGCGCCATGTCGCCGATTGCGGCAAGCGAGATGTGTTCTTTGCCGTAGACCATCTTCTCGTAGATCTCGTCGGACATTGCATAGATGTCATAATCCGTGCAGAGATCCGCAACGAGCTTTAAGGACTTTTTATCAAAGACGGAACCCGTGGGATTCGACGGGGAGTTGACCACAATCATCTTGGTCTTTGCATTGACCCGTTCGAGAAGAGAGTCGTCGAGCTGGAAGGTTTTTACGTTGATCGCGTGCTTCACGACTTTCCCGCCGGCGATCTGGACGCAGGGCTCATAGGAGACCCATGCCGGGGTGAGGATGATCGTCTCGTCACCCGGGTTCAGGACTGCCTCCATCGCCTCGTAGATGGCATCCTTGGCCCCGCAGGTAACGATCACCTGCTGGGGGGTACAGGGAAACTTGTTCTCCCGTGTGATCTTGCCGGCGATGGCACTCGTCAGTTCGGGGATGCCGTTGCTCGGCGCATAATGGGTCTGGCCCCGGTTCAGGGCATCGATGCAGGCATCCGTGATATGGCGGGGGGTATCGAAATCGGGCTCGCCGATCGACATGCTGATAACATCGATCCCCTCTGCCTGCATCTTCTTTGCCCGGTTGGAGATCGCGATCGTTGCCGATTCGACAACGCCGGCGATCTTCTCCGAGAGAGGCCTCATTTCAACCGTTTGACAAGCTTGATGGCGGATTCAACGGCCCGCTTTGCGTAATCGATCCGCTCGTTGGCCTCGAGGCGTGTCATTCCGGGCCCGGAGATACCGAGGGTGACGGGCTTGCCGAACTCCAGGGAAAGGTCGATAATCTTCCGGGCTGCATGCTGAACGACAATATCGTCATGCTGGGTAGCGCCTTCAATAACACAGCCGATGGTAACGACTGCATCGACTTTTCCTGCCTGCAGCATCTTCTTTATCGCCAGCGGCATGTCGTAGGCACCAGGGACGTACAGGCATTCGGTGACTTCTGCACCAAGGAATGCTGCGTGTTCGCGGCCTTCTATTTCCATCATATAGGTAATGTCGCGGTTGAACTCTGCGACAACGAATCCGAGTTTTATGGGGTTGGTATCACACATAGTAGATCATCTCGTGTAAATGGTCATAAATGCTTAGCTGGTCTCATTTCCGGGCCGGGCCTGCATCCTCAAAGCCCTGCCGCTGCCCGGTGCCCGCCTCGCGTTCCAGGTCCCTTGGGTGGAGGACGAGCTTCACGGCATTAATTGCGTGCTCCCGGGTGCGCTGCTCCATAAGCCAGGCAAGTTCACGGTCGTCCTTTGCCTCGTCCTCGTGGACAAAGACTTCGATAATATGCGTGTTTGTCATGAGCTGGCACATGATGAGGCCTTGCGAGGCTTCGTGGGCACACAGTTTGTCCTTGTCCTTGCCCCCGGGCATTCCCAGCGCCATGACGATATTGCACCGCCGTTCCTCGATCAGTTTCTTACAGGCAACAGGAAGGTCTTTGATACCTGGGACGGTAACCCGCTCAATCGCAACACTTGCATGTTTCTTCAACTCATCGATAGCAAATGCCCCCATATTGACCCGTGAAAAGGTGGTATCAGCTACACCCACCCTCATCCCAGCACCTCGCTGGCCGCTTCAACACCATCGCCCCTGGTTCTGAACCCGGACTTCCTGAGGGCATGCTGGGTGGCTGCAAGGGTTGCAAGGATCTCCGGGGCACTGACCGCACCCATGCTGCCGATGCGGAAGATCTTCCCTTTCAGATGGTCCTGGCCGCCGGCAATAACAATGCCCATCTTCTTGATGATCCCCCGCATATCATCATCCTTGACACCTTGGGGGTACTCGATCGCAGTGACCGTCGAAGAGTAGTTGTGGAGTTTGTCGATCTTCGGGAACAGGTTAAGTCCCCAAACCTTTGCCGCAGCCTGGACCGCCCCTGACATCTTCTGGTGGCGTGCGATCCGGGCGGGAAGCCCTTCTTCCTCGATCATCAGGCAGGCCTCGCGGAGCGCCAGGAAGAGAGGGACAGCCGGGGTGTACGGGGTCTCCATCGGTTTTCCGCTTGCGCTCTTCCTGTACGCAGCAAGATCGAGGTAGTACGGCGGGTTCTTCGTTACGCGGTCCCATGCCCGGCTGCTCACCGAGACCATCGCAAGCCCGGCCGGGGCCGCAAGGCACTTCTGGGAGCCAGTGATGGCGATATCGACACCCCATGCGTCTGTCTCAACGGTGTCTCCGCCGATGGAGGTGATGCCGTCCATGATGAAGAGGGCGTCGTGCTTCCGGCAGAGCTTCCCGATCTCCTCGGCCGGGTTCTTGATACCCGCCGAGGTCTCGTTGTGGACGAGGGTAACGATCTGTGCACCTGCCTCGAGATGGGCCTTGAGGGCTTCAAGATCAACCGGGGTGCCCCATTCGGACTTAATCTCATGTGCTTTTCCGTAGCGCTGGCTGATCTTCAGGAGCCGTTCGCCGAACTTGCCGTTGACGATGCAGGCGATCTCCTTGTCCCGTCCCACGCCGGCGATTGCTGCTTCCATGCCGGCAGTGCCGGAACCGCTGATCACAAAAAGGTCGTTCGTGGTACCAAACGCGGTCTTGAGGACACGCACGCAGTCGGCATACGCGGCACCGAACTCGGCACTGCGGTGGTTTATTGCCTGACGCATCATTGCTAACCTGACCCGTTCCGGCATCGGGACGGGGCCAGGCAGCATCAGGAGGAGTTCTTTTTCCATGTAGATCTGCTCATAGTATATCTGGATAAGAACAATATATGTTTGGATGGCTTCTATGGCTGACGTAGCAGTGATTTCGGGTTCCGCATCAGACGCGGCAATCACCGACAAGGTAAAGAAGGTCCTTGATGAGAACAAGGTGTCGTACGATGCCCAGATCATCTCGGCCCACCGTGATCCTGACAAACTTGATGCCTATATCAGGACCAGTGATGTGAAAATTTTTATTGCGATCGCCGGCCTTTCCGCTGCACTGCCTGGCGTAATCGCCTCAAAGACTGATAAACCGGTCATCGGTGTCCCGGTCAGCGGGACCCTCAACGGGCTCGATGCACTCCTCGCGATAGCCCAGATGCCAAAAGGAGTTCCGGTTGCATGTGTCGGTGTGGACAACGGTGATAACGCTGCATGGCTGGCGATTCGGATACTGAATTTACTGAAAAAATGAAAATCGTTATTTTCTCTTCTTTTTTTCTTCAAAGAGTTCGTTGACTATTTTGATTGCACAGAGATCCCCGCACATCGAGCAGGTCTCCATATCCCCGTCGCGGCAGTGAATCTTTTTTGCATGGTCACCAAAGAGAGCGAGTTTAAACTGGGCATCCCAGTCAAGCGAATGCCGTGCCTCGGCCATCTGCACCTCGCGTTCCATCCGCCAGCCTTCATGCTTCCGGACCGTGTCCCCGACATGAGCCGCGATCTTTGCCACCCGTGTCCCTTCGATGATGTCTGCAACATCCGGAAGGGCAAGGTGCTCGCTGGGCGAGACCATGCAGAGGAAATCAGCACCATTCAGGCATGCTGTTGCCCCCCCTATTGCAGCAACAACATGGTCGTAACCCGGTGCAATATCGGTGACAAGTGGACCGAGAAGGTAGAGCGGGGCATGATCGGTAATCTCTTTGATCATCCGCACATTATAGCCCACCTGGTCAAGCGGCATATGCCCAGGCCCTTCGATCATACGCTGCACTCCCTTTGCCAGCGCCTGTTTCGCAAGTGTTCCGAGTGTGATATACTCCACTGACTTTGCAAGTTTTGCGGCATCCTGCAGGCAGCCAGGGCGCATTCCGTCCCCAAGGCTTATCGTCACGTCGTGCTCTGCAAGGATCTCTAACAGGTAATCATATTCGGCATAGAGGGGATTTTCTTCGTTACGCTGCACCATCATCGCACAATGGAATGAGCCCCCACGGCTCACCACGCCCATTATCCGAGGATCACTCCTGAGCGCTTCAAGTGCCTGCTGGTTTACACCACAATGGAGTGTAAGGAAATCCACCCCCTGCTGGCAGTGCTCGCGGATGACCTTAAAGAGCAGATCTGCATCGACATCCGCCGCATTGCCGGCCCGGCGAACAGCTTCATAAACCGGCACAGTTCCGACCGTCGTATCAAATCCCAGGATTTTTTTCCGGATTGCAACAAGGTCGCCGCCAGTCGAGAGATCCATTAAGGCATCGGCGCCGTTGCCGAGTGCTGCTTTTGCCTTTTCCTCTTCAAGATCGGGATCGCATCGGGTGCCAGAGGTTCCGATATTCACATTAATTTTTACCTGACACCCCTGGCCGATCGCACACTGATGGTGCATCCGCTTCGGATTTGCCGGAATCACAATCCTTCCCGTGGCAATACCCCTGGCTAAGCGCACCGGATCCATTCCTTCCATCCGGGCCACTGCCTCGAGTTCCTGCGGAAAATCCCGGGAACATCTGCGGATCAGGGAATCCATAAGAAACATCTGTCGGGACTCCTTATTATTGTGCATGCAGGTCAGGTGGATTCCCGAACAGTCGGCTTTTGCGAACTCCTATATTTACGGCACGATTCTCGTTGACGCGGGATTACCGCCAATGGCGGTCAAACCATTCAAAGATGAAATCGATACAATTGTCCTGACTCACTGCCATTTTGATCACACTGCCCGAATAAAAGAGATTGCCTTTATGTGTAAGGCAAAGGTCGCGATTCATAAAAATGATGTCAGAGGGCTTGTGGATGACACCCAGAGCCTGTCCATGCACTTTGGTGCACGTTCTCCAGGGATTGCTCCTGATATTGTACTTACTGAGGGGGACATCATAGGAGAATTAGAGGTCCTCCATACACCAGGTCATACTCCGGGAAGCATTTGCCTCTTTTCTGAGCGGGACCATGTTCTTATCAGCGGAGATACTGTTTTTTCTGATGGATGTTTCGGAAGATATGATTTCCCGGGGGGTAGCAGGATGGAACTTGCACAATCACTCAGCCGACTCTCGCTTCTTGATGTCGAGGGACTTTACCCTGGTCACGGAGAACCGGTCGAAACCGGCGGAAGCCGTCACATAGCCGCAGCGCTGGGACTGATGAAGAGCGGTTATGGATAAAGGAATTTATTGCCTTGTTTTTCGAAACCACGGCTGTAACCTCAGAATTGGTGCATTGGGAGCTATTACGTTTCGGGCCGGTTGGCACACCTATGTTGGATCTGCGTTAGGTAGCGGGGGGTTAAAACGGCTTGAACGTCATATCTCGCTTGCCCACCTGCATAACAAACAACCGAAGTGGCATGTTGACCATCTTCTCACATCTCCCTTATTTTCACTTGTGTGTGCATTCTATGCAGTCACTGCGGAGCGTCTCGAATGCCAGCTCGCCCGTGAACTAAACGAAGGCGGCGTTCCCATGTTCGGCTGTAGTGACTGCTCATGCACCTCACATCTTTTGTACAGGCCGGGGGATCCAAAGCGGGAAATCCTCGCTGCATTCTGCAACCTCCAGCTCGATCCCATCATCAAAACTATCATTAATTCACAGGTACAGGATAACATATGAAAGTGCTCGGGATTTCGGGAAGCATGCGTAAGGATGGAAATACCGCGGATCTGGTCAGGGTCATCCTCAAACGCTGTGATGATGCGGGGATCAAAACGGAATTTGTCTCACTCGCAGGAAAAAAGATCAATCCATGTCTGGGATGTGAGAAATGCAAAGAAACGAAGTGGTGTGCACTAGAAAATGATGACTGGGGCGATGTGATACAGAAAGTGCTGGAATGCGATGTATTCATCATCGGTTCGCCTACGTATTACTACGACGTCTGCGGTCACCTGAAAAACTTCATTGACCGCACGTATTCCCTCTATCATGACCGGAAACTTGCGGGAAGGAAAGGTATTGCAGTGGCGGTGCACGCACAAAAGGGTGCAAGCCGAACAATTCAGACACTTGAGGGGTTCTTAAGTACGCATGAATTTTCATCGCTGGGTTCGGTCAAGGGCAAGGGATACTATAAAGGTGATGTACTCTCTGACGCGGAGGCTGTGGATAAAGCACAAAAAATCGGGGATAAAATCGTCAGGCTTGTAAAACGCAACCACGATTGATCCTGTAAAATGCTGTTTCCCTTAATCATGTTTTTTTCCTGTCATCGATTTAATATCGATCCTGATTACACAAACATTTCTGATGTCTTCATCGGACAACTCGTGAATCCCGCTCCCATAGTGGTGCATGATGCAGTTTAATCCGTGTTTCTTTTCCTCAAGGTCAGATATGAAATATGCCCTGCCAAAACCGATCACACTTTTATATCGCATCTCCCATGCACACGGCTTCTCAGTGCGTATGATTGTTTGACACAGGTCAACCTCAAAACAACACTGTGGATTTTTCTCGAAAATTTCAATTTTTTTTCCGGACATGGCTGAATGAAGGTAAATTGTTCCGTCAATGTACCCAAAACAAAGCGGTACGATATATGGCTCAACGCCATCCGACAATCCAATCCTGCAGACCTGCGCTTCTTTGAGAATAGATTCAATCTCGACAATGTCAGAGATCTCACGATCGCTTCTTCTCATATATCCTCTTGGGGATATTCTCTATTGATAGTGCAAGGTCCCGTCATACCGGTTCATAGAGTGTTGTACGGCGTCTGAGCGTCCGCCCTATATCTTCTGCAACCCTTTGCATTTCAGCAGGATCAAGGTAATCGGTATTTATTGCACCCGCCCCTTTTGATATACTCTCTTCAAACATCGTTCCTCCAAGATCATTGGCACCGGCGATCAAACCTAACTGGGCCATTTTGATTCCCTCTTTTACCCAGGAAACCTGAATATTTTTAAAATTGTCCAGAAAGAGGCGTGCAACGGCAACCATCAGGAGATCTTCTCTCCCGGTTGCCCCCGCCCGTGCGAGTCCTGCGCGGTAGAGAGGGGTGTTCATATGTATAAAGGAGAGAGGAACAAATTCCGTAAACCCCTGCGTTTCATCCTGGATTTCACGCAAAATTGAGAGGTGATGTACCCTGTCTTCATCGCTTTCACAATGGCCGTACATAATTGTTGCAGTCGTTGGAATGCTGAGGGCGTGTGCTTCTTTGATGATGCGCACCCATTCGGCCGTAGAAACTTTCTGTGCGCAGATTTTTTCACGGACTGCGTCAACAAGGATCTCTGCTGCTGTCCCGCACATCGATCCGAGTCCTGCCTCCTTCATGGCGACCAGCACCTCATGGGTACTCAAATGAGATTTTTTTGCAGCATACGCAACTTCCATCGGATTGCTCGCATGAAGATGGACCCCGGGTGCGGCCTCGAGGATCCAGCGGTAGACATCACAATATGATTTCGCATTAAAATCCGGATGGAGCCCGCTGACAGTACAGATCTCGGTAACTTCGCGCTTTTTTGCGAGGGCCGCCTTCTTCTGGATCTCGGATTTCTCGTGAAAATAGACACCGTCATCACCGGATTTTTTCGAAAAACCGCAGAAACCGCAGGCGTTTACACAGAGATTGGTAACATTGATATTCTGGTTCCTGACATAGGTAACCGCGTTACCGACCCGTTGTTCACGCACCTCATCTGCAACTGCCGCGATTTCCCATACCTGTCGATTCCGGACCCGGAAAAGACGCAGTGCCTCGTCTTCGCTCATCCTCTGGCCGGTTTTTATATTATCCAGTAATGTCAGCAGCTGATTCTCCATTGCTCGCTCCAACCATGTTCTTCAGATATTGTAGAGTCCGGGAAAAATATCTGTATCGTATTCTTTTGCCACATGATTATTAATCCCCCTGCGCCAACCATCTCTACTGGAGAGATATGGAACAGGTTAAGGTTCAACTGACCAGAAAGATTGCCGATGGTTATATTATTCCTCTCGGCCCTGCGAATCTTGTCGCTATAATGACTGATGCAGGGATGGTTGGATGCGGTGCTTTTGATATTGCTGCACTTGATTCATTCAGTTATCCCGCAGCCAAAGTACGACCTGCTATCGGACCTTCAATTGTAGATACAGATGATATCCTCAAAGGGATTATCAAGGAGGCAAACCGATCTGCTTTGGGACGCGGGATTCGGACTGGTATGACCGGGCGACAGGCACTGGAACTTCTCTGATATAGTAATAAATATTCATTACTTTTCAGTTGGTTTTTTTTGTCGAGCTATTTTTTCCTTTTCTTTAGTTCTTTGTTCCCTACTGGATTGTGCGCGCTTGAATTATTGCCCCCATTCTGAATAGGGATCCCATAATGAATTGAACGCATTCGGAAAATATGATGCCCTTCTTCCTGCACCCCAAGATGAAATCCCAATGCGTGTCAAGGATAAATTCATGCTGCATACCTCCCAGTGGACATATCGTTACATCCGATCAATAAGTCTGGATGTTTTTATTTTTGAACTCCCCCTTTTCAAAGCAAAATACACCTTCATCCTCTGTCAGGAGATGTCAGGCGGGTGTATCGGGCAGGAGTGTCGAGATATCTGACGTAATAGCTGCAACATGTCTATCGCTGTTTTTTTCTGTCCTTTTTCTTCGGGTTTTTTGTTTTATCCTCACTCGAGCGAAGATATAGTTCGTGGATTATCATGAGGACAATGATAATGATAGTCACTTCAACGATATGGAGAGGGAGATATCCGACCAGCGGGATGGTGAACAGAGCCTTTCCGATGATCCATTCGTCTTTAACCGGCTCAATAACACCTAGACCCTGGTAAACTGCGACCTGATCAATATTTTTGTTATTATCCCCTTTTGTGATATATCCCCCGTGAGGTACGTAATATTTTGAAATATTTTCGAGATCAAGTTGCAGGTAGCCTGGCAGATCTGCTGTGTCGGCTTTTACCATAGCCCGGTGGATAATAGGGTGCACACCTGATGAAAGGAAAGGTATTGGAACGACAGGATTCTTTGCCCCGTTGGGCTGGTATATGATTACATCCCCAAAATCCTCGAACTTCTTGTAGCCTGTTTTATTTCCCTGGACCCATGTCTGCAAAGTACCGAACCGGTCCTTCTCGACGACAACCACAAGATCACCCACATTCATGTGAGGTACCATGCTTTGAGATTCAATGGTAACAACCGCGGGCCATGTGCCACTAATTAAAAACAGGGCAAGTGCTATACCTCCAACTACAGCCACTATCCAGAGCAGATCGCGTGCCAGGGATACCCCCCAGTGATCACTTTCACGAAATTGTGAGATCAGTGTGTGGACATTCCATTTATTTTCATTATCTCCCATTTTTTAGCGCTCGTTATCTATTTTTATAATAATGTTTAACCCTTCATAATTAACCGTGTCGGCTTATAATATACCGTGAGATTTCGGGATGAGATTGGCAGAAATGAGAAGGTAGTATGCCCCAAAAAAGATAAGGAATATTCCACAGAGTGCAATGATTTTCTGGTACGTCGTATCAGAAACGATCATCCTGCCTTTTGACACACCTGTTGAGATCATTGTTAACCATATGACATCGGCAGACCAGTGCCCGATCATCAGGACTCCTACAAGAACTAGTCCACCCTGGAGCCCTGCAATTATCATTGCACTTCCAATTGAAAGCCACCAGATCCAGAAGTAAGGGTTAGCCGCGCTTGTGACAAGTCCTGCGATGTAAGGGTTCGCAGTCGTTTTAACAGAAGCAGTTCTCATGGTTGCTGTCCTGCTTCCTGCGATTGTCAGTACCCCGAATGCAATAAGTGCAATCCCGCCGATTCCTGCGATCGATGACGTGTAGGGAAGTGCTACAGTCGCCAATCCCATAAGTATGAGGAGAACGAGAAAAAATTCGACAATTATATGGCCGAGAGAGACTTTCAACCCCGTTGTCCAGTTCCCTGAAATCGACGCATTGACGGTTGCGACCAGTGTTGGACCAGGTGCGAGCGCTCCGGTTAAACCAATAACAAATCCGAGAAAAAACATCTGGAATATTTCAATCATAAGGAGTTCTCTGGAATTGGTATGGTGACTTTGTCTGCCAGTCAGCCTGACATCCGGAATCTTTTCCGGTGTCAGGATCAAACCCTATATTTTATTCGTAACCAATATACTAATCATGCTCGATGCACAGCAGATCACACTCCGGTTTCTTGAGACCAAACTGCAGGTGCATCCCGATGTTGTGCGTTATATTCAGGAACAGAACGAGCTGGATCTTATCGAGCGCATCATAGCCCAGGTTCCCGGCGAGGCCATTGTTGTTTCGGCAAAACATATTCCCGGCATGAATGCCACGCGGGACGGGACGCGGTTTCTCTCAGACCCTTCTGTTGAAGTGATCAGCGGCAGCCCGGGAACATCCGGGAGTGTAAACGGAACAAGTGATTACCTCCACTATTTCCGTGACCGGTATAACCGTCTGGGAGGCATGATCCGGAGCCGATGCGGGGCGATGCCCATCGAGGCACTGACACGAAACACCCGTTACCGTCAGGAAGAATGTACTATCATTGGCATGGTCGTCGAGGTGAAGACAACTACAAACGGTCACCGGATTGCCGAGATAGAGGATTCTTCTGCAAACATTCCTGTGCTCTTCAGAAAAGACCGCCCGGTCTTTTCTGATGCAGAACGTATTATCCCTGACGAAGTTATCGGTGTGAAGGGCAAACTCTCCAATGATGGGAAACTCTTTTTTGCAGAGCAGCTTTACCGCCCGGACATACGAATCGATAATACTCCTTATACAAGCGAACTGCCTGGCAAAGCGGTCTTTATATCTGATGTCCACGTCGGCAGCGATACGTTTCTAGAAGAGTGCTGGAACAGGTTCGCCGACTGGCTTTCTGATTCTGATTTTTCATATCTCCTGATAGCCGGAGACCTGGTCGACGGCATCGGCATCTATCCGGGCCAGGAAAGCGAACTGGTGATCAAAAATATCTACGAACAATATGATGCATTCGGAACAATGATGCGGGACCTCCCCTCCCGCATGAAGATCATTATATCGCCAGGTAACCATGACGTGGTTCGTGGTGCAGAACCCCAACCGGTGATTCCACAACAATTTACAAAAAAATTCCCGGAAAACTGCATTCTTGTCGAGAACCCGGCGCTCGTAAACCTTCAGGGAGTGCGGGTTCTCATGTATCACGGAAGATCTATCGATGACATGATCGGACTGATACCCGGTGCATCCTATGAACAGAGCGGTCTCATGATGGAGGAGATGCTCCAGCGCCGGCATCTTGCCCCGGCATACGGGCGCAGAACTCCCATAGCTGCAGGAAAAACTGACAGGTTAATAATCGACCCTCTACCAGAGATCCTTCACACCGGCCATGTTCATATCCGAGGACTGACCCAATATCGGGGCGTGCTCGGGATTAATGCCGGGACATGGCAATCCCAGACTGCATTCCAGAAACAGATGAACGTGAACCCAACACCGGCTCAGGCTGTGGTTGTGGATCTCCAGAGACTAGTACCAGAGACATTTACGTTTTTATAAAAAAAATAAATCTTATTCGTTCTTAGGAATTTCTACTGCCACTGGGGCCGGTTCTTTCTTTTTTGGCCCGGCAACTGCCACTTTGTAGATTCCACCACGGGCAGTAAGTGCCTTCGGATATGCGGGATCCATGCTCAGGCACTTTGTCGGGCAGACATCCACACACGAATTGCAGATCACACATCGTAACTTGTCGATCTGCCATGTTTTCTCTTTTACCTCAACACATATTGCACCCGTAGGACATTTGCGCTGGCAGGAACGGCACGTAATGCAATTTGCGGGATCGATGACGATATGGCCACGGGTTACCGGGGTTTGTTTTGCCGGGCGAGCGGGATACATCAGCGTTGCCGGGCGTGAGAACAGACTTTTAATAGCCGTTGCTGCCATTTTAAGAATTGCCATTTGTTTGTCACCTCTCCGTACAGCTGATGCAGGGATCTATAGACAACACAATCACGGGAACATCCGCGAGCTGGCAGCCTGAAAGCATCTTTACAAGTGGGGGGATATTAGTGAATGTGGGCGTCCTCACCCTCGATCGAACAAGGTTCTTTTTCCCGTTACCTTTGACATAATGAATTACTTCTCCCCTTGGCTGTTCAGCCCGGGAGAAGTATTCACCATCCGGAGCACCAATAATCTTCACATCAATTGGACCTTCAGGAATCTTTTTTGCTGCCTGTTCAATAATGTCAATGGACGAGAACAGTTCCTGTATCCTGACATTACAGCGTGCATAACAGTCACCTTCAGTTGCCATAGCTGGTTTGAAGTTAAGTTTGCCATAGGCTGCATATCCCGTTTCACGCAGGTCGATTGCAACCCCGCTTCCACGGGCAGTAGGTCCCACCGCGCCGCAATCATATGCATCCTGTTTTGATAGCAGCCCTACATTTTTTAACCGGTGTTTCACCGAACTGTCTTCCAGAAACACGCTGGTGATGGTGTGAAGATCTTTTTTAATCACCCCAATCCTTGTAAGCATCCCTTCAAGTTGTTCACCAGAGATATCTTTTCTCACACCGCCGACTTTACAGGCACTCTGGATAACGCGGCCCCCCGTAGTTGCCTCCATTTCATCAAGAATATGCTCACGAATCCTCCACGAGTTCATGAAGAGGTTCTCAAAGCCCATCCCATCAGCAAAACAGCCAAGCCAGAGCAAGTGGGAATGAAGCCTTGAGTATTCAGACCAGATCGTCCGCAGGTAATGTGCCCGCTCTGGTACCTCAATTCCCATAATCTGCTCGATACCCTGAACGTAGACAAGGCTGTGGATGAAGCTACAGATACCGCAGATGCGTTCAGCGATGAAGGTGTATTCAGTAAATTCCCGTTTTTCGACGAGCTTTTCGAGCCCGCGGTGCACGTACCCAATGGATGGCAACACATCGACAACCGTCTCGTCCTCAAGCACAAGGTCAAGATGGATAGGTTCAGGTAGAACCGGATGTTGGGGACCGAACGGGATAATTATTTGTTTTGACATGGGTTGTCCTCCTTGAAAGTCGGGATTGAAAACGGGTATTTCACCGTCGTTTTGTAAAGTGTTCCTTTGAAATCGATATTCATTCCCGAAACAGTGATCCCAAACAGGTCATGGATCTCATTTTCATAGATGAACGCTCCCCAATAGACTCCGCTTATACTGGGCACAACGGTATCCTGTTTTACCAGAATCCGAAGATTCTGGAATTTGTAGTTCTTGTCAAAGGAATAATTGATCTCGTAACCTCCTTCTACGCCGGTGCACCCGATCTGTACGAGACGGTTACCCTCTTTTTTCATCTTTTCGACATGCGGGACCAGTTCGCTCATATCAATCGGGATTGTGATCTGTTCTTCGATTGTCATTGTGCCCCACCTCCTTGTTGTATTTCCCCTGATTGTTGTTCTGTTGCGCCAGACTGTAGTGCATTCCGCTTTCCTTCAAGAATTCCAAGTGCTGTCACAATACCATCAATGATCGATTCAGGACGGGCCGCACAACCAGGAACGTAAACATCAACCGGGATAATCTTGTCAATCCCGCCTGCAACATTGTAGCATTCCCTGAAGACACCCCCGGAAGTCGCACAGATCCCGACTGCAACTACAACTTTGGGATTAGGGATCTGCTCGTACAGGTTTCTGACCACTTCGCGGTTCTGCTCGTTCACCGAACCGGTTATGACAAAAATATCTGCATGCTTTGGGTTACCGGTATTAATTATCCCAAACCGTTCGACATCATACATCGGCGTCAGGCAGGCAAGAACCTCAATATCGCAGCCATTACAACTCGTAGCATCATAATGCAGGATCCAGGGAGACTTAGAAAGATAGGTCATTGTTCACACCACCCCCAGATAATAAAGGGCGGCAAGATTTGCCAAACCAACTATTGCGGCAATCAGCCACGAACTCTTCACAACCAGCTGCCACTTAACCCGTGCACTTGCGTTATCAATCAGCAGTTCAAGCAGGTAGACGAGAGCCACAGCGATAATACCAATTATTGGACTGAACGCAAAGAACAGGTACACGAATCCCAGCAGGAAAACGGTTTCATACCAGTGGGTCACTTCGATAAGTCCCAACGTAGGGCCGGAGAATTCGGTAGTGACTCCTTTTACAATCTCCTGGTGTGCATGATGTGAAGTTGAGATATCAAATGGTGATTTGCGCAACTTGATAGTGAGGATGTAAATGAATCCTATAAAGATCGCTGGCAGGAAAAGAACCAGCGGGAGGGGATAGCTGGCAATGGAGCCAACGTTAAAACTTTTTGTAACAACATACATACCGACCGCAGCGATAATGACCATCGGTTCATATGCCATAATCTGAATAAGCTCACGTTCTGCCCCGATATGGCTGTAGGGAGAA
The DNA here is from genome assembly GCA_963815395.1 of uncultured Methanoregulaceae archaeon. Classification (GTDB taxonomy): domain Archaea; phylum Halobacteriota; class Methanomicrobia; order Methanomicrobiales; family Methanospirillaceae; genus Methanoregula. The sequence continues at coordinate 201,252 of CAWFHC010000005.1, read as the reverse complement.
TTTGCTGAGTAAGCTCCCAGAACAAGGAAGATCTGGGCGAGCGTGAGGGCGAAGATCACAAGCAGAAGATCCCCCCCGGCAAAGAAGAGCGCCCCGGTAAAGATCATGAAGATAAAGTAACTGATGGCGTAGAAGCGCTGCATATCGTTTGCCACAGTCTTTTCTTTCTCAAAGAGTTTGCCGACATCATAGAACGGCTGGAGGATGGGGGGGCCAACCCGCCCTTGCATATGTGCAGAAATCTTTCGGTCAATACCCGCAATAAGCCCTCCGATTACCGGTGCAAGGAGAATAAATGCGACAGCTCCTACTATCGAAATCATATGATTACCCCCAGATATGCTGCTGAAACAAACATGATACCGATCAATCCGGTACAGAGATAGATGCCAAGAGTCTGGAGTTTGACCTCACCAAACCAGGAGTTTATGTAGTAGTTGGAAAGTTTCATATCCCGTTTCAGGCCAATTGCCCCGTAGAACGACATGTCAGGATTGGTTGTCATACCTCCCATGTAGGGAGTAAGATGGCGGTGCTTCCTTTGTGGCATCAGGATGCTTAGGGGCAGAAGCACGATCATGAAGAGCATCATAATCATGATGATGAGATTGTCCTGCGACAACTGTGTTACATTTCCATAATTCTGCAGGAGAAACGGTTCGATGAGTGTACTCGAAATTGCCGGGAATATGAAGCAGGTTATCGCGGTCAGCCCGCCAAGTGATATAAGTGCAAGCCAGATATTCGAATCGATGTTTGTTTCGAGATTTTCCTGTTTTGGTGTGACTACAAGCAGCCGTCCCATCCACTTTGCCCAGAAGAAAAGGGTAAGTGCACTTCCGAATGCGAGGATAATGACAAAAAGAAAACCGTACGGTGCATCGATGAATGCCTGGATCGCTGCCCATTTTGATATCAGCATACCAAACGGGGCAAGAAACATCCCGGCAATACCGATGACCATCAGTGCGGCAATCCTTGGCATCCGAATGATCAAACCATTCATATCCTCGATATCACGGCTCTCGATCCTGTGTTCGACCGTACCTACTGAAAGGAACAGGAGGGATTTGGATATTGCATGGAAGATGATGAGGAGAATTGCTGCCCAAATTGCTTCGTAGGTTCCTATACCAGCACAAGCGACAATGAGACCGAGATTTGCAATTGTTGAATAGGCAAGTACCCGTTTCGCATTGCTCTGGGAGATGGCAATTGCAGAAGCGAGAAGGAAGGTAATGGCTCCTATAAAAGCAAGGACATAGCCAGAGAATGTGGCCTGGAAAACGGGGGCAAGACGTACAAGGATATAAACACCGGCCTTCACCATTGTGCTGGAGTGCAGAAGTGCAGATACCGGCGTAGGAGCAACCATTGCCCCGACAAGCCAGGAAGAAAATGGCAGCTGAGCTGCTTTTGTCAGGCCGGCAAACCCAATAAGGACTACGGGTATGAGGACTATGGCTTTCCCTGAAGCCAGTACCTCTCCCAGTCCCATAATTCCCCCTGCCTGTGTTGCAAGATAAAGAATTGCAACCACAAATGCAACCCCGCCAAGCAGGTTCATCCACAACGCAGTAAATGCATTATTTGTGGCCTCTTCGGTTTTTGTATACCCTATTAAGAGGAATGAACAGAGAGTTGTGATCTCCCAGAAGAATAACACCCAGAGAAGGTTATTGGAAAATACCAGCCCGAACATCGCAGAGAGGAATGCAAACATGATGCAGAAAAAGATATTGCGCCTGTCCGGCAGTTCCTTGTGGTGCTCGTGGAAATCCTTCATATAACTCAGAGCATATACACAGATTAGGCTGCCGATGATGCCGATGATAAGGGCCATGATGATTGAAAACTGGTCGATAAAGAGAGAATACTTCACATCGATGGTGTGAGCATAAAAGACCTCAAAATAAACCATCATTGCTGATTGAAGAAGAGTCAGACCGACTACAAGGTAATTCTTGTATTTTATACCAAGATACAGGATAAAAACCGCAATTACCATCTCAATTAAAAACATGAAAAGGCCTGTTGATTCGGCTGCAAATGAAAAGTATAGTGTTCCTTTATCACCATAACTCCCCAGAAGAAGAATTGTGACCGCACCAATGCCTAGTGCAGACAGTTTGACAATCCAGTTGCGCTCCTGGTCTTTGCGAACAAGAAGCATAAAGATCGCTGTTATGAGCGGTCCCAAAATAAGAAATAATAAAAGTTGCACTCGCTATCCTCCCTTTTTAAATTATGGGTATTTTTCATTATTAATCATATTGAATTGCTTACAATTCTGTGTTTCATAATAAAATTTTAACCAGAATCCGTGAAAAAGACGTTTTTTTTGCTGAAAAATCCCCTTTTGATTTTCTGACTTTCATGGATTGGATTCAGCCAAATCTCAATTAATGATAAAAGTTTAATGGTAGAAAAATGAACTAATATTCTCTAGGGATGGATTATGGAAATGAATGGGTAAAATCCCAGAGCCAGTTCCTTCCTTTGGGTCATTTAAAACAGATTATTTGTCTATGCCAATTATCAGTGCCTGATGGGTCATTCCGTGCATTCTCCAAGTGATGATATACAAATGGTTCGTGTGCATTGTTCCCCTCACAAAAAGAATTCCGGGCACCATTGCAGGGAGGTTAAGAAATGTATGAACTCGCAGTAGTTATTGGAATAAGTGTTTTCGCACTCGTCCTCGCGGCTTTACTTGCGCGTAGCGTCCTCTCAAAAGATGAGGGTACGCCTAAAATGCGCGAAGTTTCCGATGCGATCCGGGTGGGTGCGGAAGCATTCATCAAACGACAGTACTCGACAATCGCCATTCTGGCAATCATTCTTGCCGTAGTAATCTTTGTGGTATATTTCTTCACAGGAGAACAGAGTTATGCTACCTCTACGGCACTTGCGTTCATTGTCGGGGCAACCTGCAGTGCGCTTGCTGGTATCATTGGCATGTCTGTTGCCGTCAGGACCAATATCCGCACAGCCGCAGCTGCCCAGACCAGCGATGGTAAGGCACTGGATATCTCATTCAGGGGGGGTGCAGTTTCTGGTCTCACCATCACGGCGATGTCGCTTCTTGGGGTCTCGCTCACCTACTATGCCCTCGGTGCAAATCCGCAGGTCACTCCCTTCATAATCGTTGGGTTCGCGTTTGGTGCCTCGTTTGTGGCCCTCTTTGCCCAGCTCGGCGGCGGTATCTATACAAAGGCCGCCGATGTCGGGGCAGACCTTGTCGGTAAAGTCGAAGCCGGCATACCCGAGGATGATGTCCGGAACCCGGCTACCATCGCTGACCTTGTCGGAGATAATGTCGGGGATTGTGCCGGACGTGGCGCTGACCTGTTCGAATCCACGGCTGCAGAGAATATTGGGGCGATGATTCTCGGTGTCAGCTCTCTTCCCGGTCTTCGGAGCAGCCGGTGTTCTCTTCCCGCTCGTCATGTGTGCACTGGGTCTCCTTGCCAGCATGATCGGTATTCTCTGTGTCCGTGGAAAGGACGGCGCAGATCCGATGGATTCCATGAATATGGGGTATTATATCACGGCAGCAATCTCGGTTGTGTTTTTCTACATCGGCACCATGTGGCTACTCGGGAACATCTGGTTCTTTTACGCTGGGATTGTTGGAATCGTATTATCCGTTGCATTCCTCCGGGTAACCCTGTATTATACGGACCACCACTATCGCCCGGTACAGGAAATCGCAGATGCATCGGAAACAGGACCAGCGACCAACATCATTACCGGTTTCTCGGTGGCTCTTGAGACAACCGCCGTCCCGGCACTCCTGATCGGGGGTTCCTTACTTCTCTCATTCTGGCTCGGTTCCCAGAGCGGCGTCCAGTTCGGTGGTCTCTATGGAACCGCTTCAGCTACTATCGGCATGTTGATGGTCTGTGCCTACGTCCTTGCAATGGACTCCTTCGGTCCCATTGCAGACAACGCGGGAGGTATCGTTGAGATGAGCCAGGCGCCCGAATCGGTACGCAAAAGGATGGATAAACTCGACGCTGCCGGAAACACAACAAAGGCACTTACCAAAGGATATGCAATCGGCAGCGCTGCCCTCGCTGTCTTCCTGCTCTTAAATGCTTATATGTCCGAGATCAGCGTCCTCATCCACAAAACCTTTGACGTCATCAATATCGCATCAATCCCGGTCTTTGTTGGAGCCCTGTTCGGAGCGATGCTCATCTTTGTCTTTGCGGGCCTTGCCATACGTGCAGTTTCCAAAACCGCACAGTATGTTATTGAAGAGGTCCGTGTCCAGTTCAGGGACCCGGGTATTATGGCAGGGACCAAAAAACCGGACTATGCCCGTGTGATCGACATCACAACCCTCGGTGCACTTAAGAATATGGTGCTGCCCGGTGCAATCGCCATCGCATTTCCTATCGTCATTGGCGTGACAATGAAATATGAAGCTCTTGCAGGGTTCCTGGTGGTCGGCACAATAACCGGTATCCTCCTTGCACTGATCCTCAATAACGGGGGCGGTGCATGGGATAATGCCAAAAAATATATCGAAGCCGGTGCCCATGGCGGAAAAGGCAGCGAAGCTCACAAGGCTGCGGTCATCGGTGACACGCTTGGTGATCCGTGCAAGGACACGGCAGGTCCGTCTCTGCACGTGCTTATCAAGCTGCTCGCAACACTCTCTCTTGTGCTTGCTCCGCTGTTTATTTAAAAAATCTTTTTTTCTTGTTGATAATCTAGATTTTTCCGGAAGAATGATAACGGGATACCGGACAATCATTTATAATCTGAATCCGGTTACTCTCACAAGAACACATCCATAATATCAGTGCGGGTTGCGATATTCATAAAACCTATCCTGCTGTTTGAGTAGATCTCCTGTCGGTCACGCTCACGGTTATCTCTGGTGAAAAATGGGATCGATGCTAACTTGGTCCGTATGATACCCAGACAAGAATAGGGAAGTGCACTATCCTTGACACGATTGATACAGTAAATACCATTTCACGGTATGGGAATATTTCTGTGAACTGGTCTGCGTCGATGCGGCAATTTTTGACTCGACTCGACACCCGATTCTCGGCATATTCAATGAATATCCAGATGCCCGGTACACCTTCGATATCTCATCGGGTTCAAAACTTCTCCCATTCGGTCTTCTCGATGTCAGATAGGTAGAGAAATGAGGTATATTATTTATTCAGAAATTCCTCCTCATGAAGAGTGCCGATGTGAATACTTCATTCAAAGACCTGTCGGCTAATTCTCACTTTCTCGTGATCCTCACCATCCTCAAAAAAATCGTTTGAAAGCGAACGGTCTTCTAGTGTTAAATCCCTTCAAGTGTTCGCTCATCTTCTGCAATCCATTTCTCCAATTTTCGGATACCTTCCTCAATATCCTTAATCCGGGCTTCGGTTTCTGCAAGTTGAACAGTCGCCTTTGCAACCTTATCAGAATTTTCACAGGTGACGAGAAATTTGCGTATATGATCCCTTCCAATCTGGAAATTTTCAAGAGCGCCAGCCGCTTTCCGATACCGTTCATAATTGGTCTCGAGATTCTTCCGGACACGTGATTCTGTTTCTGACCGCTGCCGCACCATTCCCGATTTTACAGCCTTCCAAGCAGCATCATGGGTTTTACGGATCTCCTGGATACGATCAAAACAGGTTTTTTTATGTTTTGCAATCATCTCGTGCTTGAATTTCCCCAGCATGTCAGCGGCATTTTTGAGGGCCTCCCCGCGTTCCACCAGTTCGTGGATCTCCGGAGAGGGTAGATCAGTGGAGAGCCGGGCCTGTTCCACCAGCTTCATAATTTCATCAAAATGCTCCCGCGACGAGGATTCCAGCGTCCCGTAACCGGTCTTTTGTTTCTCCTTTACTTCATGGCAGAGGGCATTGAACTGTCTCCAGAGCAGATCTCTGTCACACGCGGCAAGGGGTTTCAGCTCTTTGAATAATGCCATGATGTGTTTTGCCTGCTTCCAGAATTCCTGGTATTTGGTAATATAAGGGAGGTTTTCCCTTATCGGGATGGTTAGAAGCAAGAGTTTTTTATTCTCCCGGTCAAGAAGTTCTGCGTTTTTATGTGCGTTTTTGAGCCAGGGATCATCTTCAGGTTTCATAAAAAACTCCTGTATTTTCCGGGTCAGGGAATATATATCTGTATCTGCCGTCTGTTTTTTTTAACAATAACCGATACCAGCATTCTCTCGACGAAATTCTTAAAAGGTTCAGGATAAATAATCACATTCCGATGATTAGTGCTCGATCGATACGATTCAGGTAACGCTTTTCAGATCGATATTCATATCAGCAGAAATACGTGAATATCGTTGTGGGTTCTCTTCAAACTTCTTTTTGCACCAGTTGCAGCAGAAGTAATACTTCTGGTCTTTGTACATACTGGTGAATTCAGCATCTTCTTGATCAACTATCATCAGACAGACGGGATCGGTGGACATGGTTCATCACTTGGTACTACTCAGTATTGGCACCTTTTTTTAAAAAATGCTCTTACCTTAAAAGATTGGTTCACATCACTTATCCCATATACGCCCCCACAATCAACATGGACCCGGTAATTTCAGAAATCCGGCAGGAACTCAGACGCCAGGCAGATCCCCAAATCCGGAAAACCTCACAGAGGTTTTTCAAAGAAGAGATCACGTGTTATGGCTTGAAGACCGCGGCAGTAACAGCAATTGCGAAAAAGTACTGGAAAGTGGTGAGTGGTCGGCCAAAGCAGGAGATCTTCTCCCTTTGCGAAGCGCTGTACCAATCCGGCTATCTGGAGGAGTCTTTCATCGTCTCACACTGGGCAAATGCGCTAAAATCCAGATATGAGCGGGAGGATTTTGCACTATTCCAGCACTGGATTGACACGTATATCACCAACTGGGCTGCGTGCGACGGGTTCTGTAATCACACCATCGGCGACTTCATTGAAAAATTCCCGGAATATATCGGTGAACTGAAACACTGGACACGGTCAGATAACCGCTGGATGCGGCGGGCTGCAGCGGTATCACTGATTGTCCCGGCAAAACACGGAAAATATGTTGATGACGTTCTGGAAATCGCTGACCTGCTGCTGACCGACAATGATGACATGGTCCGTAAAGGTTACGGATGGCTCTTAAAAGAGGCCAGCCGCAAACACCCAAAAGAAGTCTTTGAATACGTGATGCGTAACAGGAAGTCTATGCCCCGGACAGCGCTTCGATACGCGATTGAGCTGATGCCGAAGGAACTGAAAGCTGATGCCATGAGGAAGGATTGACCGCGTCGGTAAAAATCGAGGGGATCCTCACGGGGCGAAAAACACCGGAAAAGACCTCCGTGATACCTGGTTCAGATCACAGGCATTTTCCGGACTTTTCTCATTTATGTCCGATTCAGGATCCTTCGGGAGAAACACACAATGCATGCTGCCGGTTCCGTACATTGTGATCCTTTCAGCTTATACTTCCAACCCATGAGAAGTGCATCTGCACAATCCTCCTTTGTTGCGGTGTCCTGGCAGGTTGATGGTTTTACTGATGAAGCATGGACATGCTTCTGGAATGCCGCCGGCATCATGATATGGTCCTTCCCGTGAATATCGATCAAAGGTACTTCAGTTCAATTGCTCGAGGAGTTCCGGAGCGCAATCCGATCCCCGGGAATTGTGAGGGATTCAAACACTGAATTCATTTGCGATCCTGGAGGGAAATGAGAATAAAAAGATGATGTCACTTCTCATCCAGTTTTAAATACCAAGTTTCTTCAAAAACCTCTCATGCAAACGGGTATCGCATGAAAGTTCCGGATGGAATGACAGCGCCATGTGCTTATGATACTCAACGGCGACTATCCCTTGATCCATTCGGGAGAGTACTGAAACGCACGCTCCCGTGCAGGTAGCGACCGGAGCACGGATGAAAATCGCATGGAAGGAGCCCCCGTCAAGTCCATTAATCGGGAGATCGGCTTCAAACGACTCTCTCTGCCGCCCAAATGCATTCCGGTCAACCGTCATTTCGATAAGGGCCAGTGGATGGACGCGGGAATCGTCAACATGCGTTGCCATCAGTACCATGCCAGCGCAGGTTGCAAAAATCCCACCGGAAAACGAGCGGATCGGTTCGTGCAAGTGGTTCTTGTCAATAAGGCGGGAGATTGTGGTGGATTCTCCACCGGGGATTGCAATGGCATTACACCCTGATAAGTCAGCAGGGTGTCTGATTTCGAAAACTTCGGATGAGTTCCCTTGCCCCATCCGTTTAAACGCCCGCAGGAAAGCTTCAATGTGTTCACTCACATTTCCCTGAAGAGCAAGTACGCCGACCTTAACGACCACGGGTTTGTAGCACCTCATCGTCTCTGAGGGTGTGGACATCAAGTCCCGGCATCGCATCACCTAGACCGCGGCTTACCCGTGCGATAACCTCAGGTTCATTGAAATGGTTGACCGTCTCGACAATCGCCTTTGCCATACGATCGGGGCTGGAGGATTTGAAAATGCCTGATCCAACAAAAACCCCATCTGCACCCAGTTGCATCATCAGCGCTGCATCTGAGGGAGTGGCAATCCCACCGGCTGAGAAGTTAACAACGGGCAACCGTCCGCGCTCCGAACATTCGATGACCAGTTCTGCGGATGCTTCGATATCCCGAGCATAGTCGATCATCTCCTGGCGATCCATGCCTTTCAGCATCCGTATCTCTCCCATAATATTTCGCATATGACGGACAGCCTCAACAACATTGCCAGTCCCTGCTTCACCCTTAGTCCGGATCATCGCCGCCCCCTCGTTTATCCTTCGAAGCGCCTCTCCGAGATCCCGTGCCCCGCAGACGAAAGGAACCTTGAAACGTTTCTTATCGATATGATATTGCTCATCTGCAGGTGTCAGAACTTCACTCTCGTCAATCATATCGACTCCCAGTGTTTCTAAGACCTGCGCTTCCACAAAATGTCCAATTCTCACCTTTCCCATAACCGGGATAGAGACCGCATCAATAATCTCGATGACTTTCTCGGGGTCTGCCATGCGCGCAACACCCCCCATTTTCCGGATGTCTGAAGGCACCCGTTCCAGCGACATGACTGCGACAGCACCAGCGTTCTCAGCGATCTTTGCCTGTTCGGCATTCACAACATCCATGATAACGCCCCCCTTCTGCATGGATGCAAAGCCGCGCTTGAGAAGCTCAGTGCCAAATCTCAGTTCTTCGAGTTTCATATGCCGGTACTATTGATCCATGATCCCAATAAAATCAGCGTACAAACGACCAAAACGGTAAATAATATTGTTACGAACCGGCACGTGCGGATAATATCAGACCCGGCCTCATCAAGGGTTCTTTCCCCGTCACCAATGGTGTAGCAACCTGGCTTTTCGAACCGTATTCCAGTTCCTCCTGCCATAGCAGCCATCACAATACCTCCATTAAAACCAGGACGTTTGTAACCGTCGCGACGCATCACCCGCACCGCATCAGTAAATTTCCCATTGAATGCAAAGTATACAAGAATCAACATTACGGTGAGCCGGGCAGGAACGAAATTGAGTATGTCGTCTACACGTGCCGAGCACCATCCAATTCGTTCCCTTTCATCCCTGTATCCAAGCATAGCATCCATCGTGTTTGCTGCCCTGTATATCGCAGCACCGGCTAGACCGAATAAGGAAAAATAAAACAAAGGGGAGATAATACTGTCTGTAAGATTTTCAGTCATCGATTCATACCCGGCTGAAAGAATATGCTCCCGCTCAAGATTTGCAGTATCACGCGAAACCAGCATTTTGACCTGTGCCCGACCGTTCTGCACACCATTTTTCAAAGCAGCTACGACAGCATTAGTATGTTCTTCAAGCGATCGCCAGGCAAAACAACATTTGAGCAGGAATGGTGCAATGACAAGATACAAGTACCATGGGGAAAACACCGCAAAACAATAAAACGGCAGTGCGAACAGGATTACCGTGACCAGCCAGAAAACTAAACCAAGAAAACGCTGGAACCGGGGGGGATATTTATCCGGCTTACCCCACCACCCGATAAACCTGCCAAGAAGAGCAACGGGATGCCATTGCGTGTGTGGATCACCCACCATGCGATCAACAAGAAGAGCGGCAATTAATACAATGACTGAGGCCGTTACTGCTGACGGTACCATATGTAGAGAGCACCCACGATAAGAGTGATGAAGGCAGCAGTATTGAGAAATTCAATTTTCGTATAGAGCGATGCACTGTAAAGGACAAGTGCGATTCCCATCATGATCATCAGAAGATGAGGACGCCCGTGAGCAACCGGCTGCAAGGGGGGTTCTTCCTTTACTGCCTTTTTCTGAATAGCAACCCCGTGTATGACATCAACGCGAAGAGTGGTTTTTGTTCCCCCGTATCCGGTAGTAATTTCCAAGTCGAAGAAACCTTCCTGGCAGTCTTTTCTCAGGGGGATGGTTAATACTGTTTCGTCAACCACATACATGTTTTCATGGAAAAAATCAGTGTACATGCCTGAATTGGGAGAGGAAATGGTAATATGCGTCGGAGCTCCACGGTTTTTAAAAATTAACCGCAGAGTACCGCCAATCTCAACCCAAATATTTTCCTTTGGAACTTCAATAAAATTAATTCCAAGCCGGTTGAGATAAAATTCAAAAGAATTTTCATGTGATACCTGTCCCGCTGCAGTCAGCACGGTGAATGACAACGGGAAATTCATTCCTGCTCCTCTTTTTATTTTGTCTGTGAGGTCCGAGGGAGAAGATTGGGAATACCTTCATGGATAGGATAGTTTACCCCACATGTGCCGCAGAACAATCCTCCCTCGAGGATTTCCTTTTCATCTTCTTTCTGAACCTCGAGGGTGAGATCCCCTTTACATACAGGGCAGCAAAGTATATCCATGAGTGAATATCTCATACTATTTCTTCTCTCAAATCAATAATCTGGGTCATCTCAGGTCCGGTAGAGATAAGAGTAATTGGGCTGCCAATATCATCCTCTGCTTTCTTTAAAAAGTCTTTTGCTTTCTTTGACAACTTTCCGAACTCAGTCACTCCGAAACAGTTTTTATCCACACGATCAATACCCGTAATTGCTGCCTGAGTACATCCATTGATCATAGCTGAATACCGGGCCATGTCCCCATCCCATCCACCAATACGGCGTTTCCTGTGGGTGACGGTTCCAAACTCCTGGATACCCATGGAATCAGATTTTTCAGCAGTCATCTCCGTGCTGAACGGGCCTTCCCCGACACGGGTGGGATATGCCTTGAAAACAACAATCACATCATCAATTTTTGTTGGTCCTACACCATTATCTGCTGCGATCTGGGAAGCCGAGGTATCCTTGCTCGTTACGAAAGGATATGTACCATAGTAGAGAGAGATCCCAAAACCCTGTGTCCCTTCAAGCAGGTACTGTCCTGCCTTGTTTGAGCTCATCATCAATCGCTTTTGGGACGTCCAGCAAATATTCGGCAAGCTCCGGTACATCCTTTGCCTGAGGAGAAATCCTCATTACCCGGTCAGAATTTGCAGGCCCGCATCCTGATCCAGTACTGCCAATCTTCTTTGACAGATGGGCACTTCCTTTATCCCTGACGATATGATCTTCGGTAATGATACCACAGCGTTTATCAACAAATATCCGACCTTTCACATCGAGCATTTCAATCTCCTGTTTCAAAATGCGGGGGTCGACAAGCACTCCGCTGCCAATGCAGAGTTTAGCTTGTTTATACACAAAACCGGATGGAACCATACGGACACCATATTCGCGATCTCCAACCTGAACAGTGTGTCCGGCATTTGGCCCTACACCGCCGCGGGAGATGATAACCGGTTTGTCCTTGTATGCAATATGGGCAACAATCTTACCCTTCCCTTCATCCCCAAAAAATCCACCAACGATGATAGTGCAGCTCATTGTAATATCAAGTAGTATTGATCGAGTTGCAAAATAAAGTATGCTTAGGAATGGTTCCTCTTAACGCAGTTTGATGAATAAATGATTTCGTTGGGGTTTGCACCTATAGATATCAGAGAGACTTGAGGAAGGACTCAATCCTCCCGAGTGCTTCAGTAAGTTGCTTTCTGGAGACCGCATAAGCACAGCGCAGATTGTTTTCACCACCAATACCAAAGACGCTGCCTGGTACTACGGCAACCTGATATTCTGTTAAGAGTCGTTCGGCAAACTCCGTGTCTGACAGCCCGGTGTCTTTCACCGAGGGAAATGCATAGAATGCCCCCTCCGGAACATGAGTGGGGAGGCCGATGCGATTTAATCCTGCTACAAACATATTGCGCCTCAAACGGTACTCCTGCACCATATTGTTTTTATCCTCTTCTGCAGAGCGAATTGCTTCAAGAGCTCCCACCTGTCCCATTACTGGTGCGCATAGCATCACGTACTGGTGGATCTTAAGGACTGCTTCACAGATCTCCTTTGGGGCACAGAGATACCCGACACGCCATCCGGTCATCGCATATGCTTTGGAGAAACCATTAAGGGTAATTGTCCGCTGCCAAAGATCACTGACTGTTGCTGCAGCAACATGGCTTCCCTCATAGGTCAGTTCTGCATAAACTTCGTCAGAAATGAGCAGAAGATCGTTTTCAATAATAATATCCGCGATTGCCGAAAGATCCTTCCGATTCATAACTGCACCCGTCGGATTGTTCGGAAAGTTTATCATGAGTGCTTTTGTTTTCCCGGTTATCTTTTCCTGGAGTGAGTCGGGGGTGAGTTTGAACCTGTCAGTTTCTGTGCATTCGACGGGAACCGGCAGACCTCCGGCCAGAGTGACGCAAGGAGCATAAGAGACATAACTTGGCTGTGCAATAAGCACTTCATCACCCGGGTCCACAATTGCACGGACAGCGATATCAAGCGCTTCTGACACGCCACTCGTGATGATAATTTCATCTTCGCCACTATAAGGAAGATTATAGTGCTGCTTTAAGTAGTTGGAGAGGGTTTCTCGGAGCACCGGCAAACCCTTGTTTGGGGTATATGATGTCACGCCCTGTTCTATTGAGTAAATACTCGACTCGCAGATATTCCAGGGAGTACGAAAATCGGGTTCGCCAACACCCAGCGATATAACACCCTCCATAGTAAGAGCAAGATCGAAGAATTTCCTGATTCCAGAAGGTGGGATGTTCTGTGCACGTTCAGAAATAAAATTCCGCATACCCACACCTTAGAACGAGTATGGGAGCCGTTCGGCTTCATGTTGTTCAAAAAGCACGTTGCCATTTTCCTTGTAAGACTTCATAATAATGTGAGTGGCCGTCTCGCGGATCCGGTCCATTGGTGCTACATGTTCAGAGACGAAGCGGGAAACTTCCTGCATATTCTTTCCTGTTACAAGGAGCTGGAGATCGTAAGTGCCTGTCATCAGGCGCAGGGTTTTTACCTGCCTAAACCGGGAAAGTCGTTCTGCTATCCGGTCATAACCAAAATCGCGTTCAGGATTCACCTTGAGTTCGATGATTGAAGAGACCTCGCCGTTGCCTGCCAACTCCCAGTTGATGACGGTTGTGTATTTCCGGATAACTCCTGCCGACTCAAGTGCATGGACCCGTGTTTCCACTTCAGTAGGTGTGAGATTTGTCATCGTGGCTATTTCCTCTGCAGAAAGCCGGCTGTTATCCTCGAGAATACGGAGAAGTTCGAAATCCTTTTCCTGCATACTTCATCACCTGAACCATGTTTTTAACCATTTTGCTTCCATCTGCTTTACATCTAGATCCTTTAACCCGTTCAGTCGCGAATCCTTGAGTACAACCTCACGGATCTTGCCCGTATTTGAGTCAAACCACATCTCTTTTGTTCTGCCATACCGCCCGCGGCTTACCACGCGAGTGTTGATTACCCCGAGCATGTTTAACTCAGATATGAGATCGGTGATTCGACGATGAGTGAGTACGTCAAGTTCAATTTTCGGTGCAATATCCTGATAGATGCGTGAAACTTCTCCGCTCGTAAATATATTCTGTCCTAGCTGTTCGAGTATGAGCATCGAAAAAAGGATAAGTTTACTCTGTGTTGGAAGTGTAGCGATGCATTCAATCATGCTGTCAGTCTCGATCTTGGCCTGAGCCTGTTTAACGTGCACTTCCTTGACCTGATCTGATTCGTCTCTATCGGCAAGTTCACCGGAAATTCTTAAAAGGTCAAGTGCCCGACGGGCATCTCCATGTTCCTGTGCTGCAAGAGCAGAACAGAGTGGGATAACTCCTTCAGCAATGGCATCCTTCATGAATGCCGCATCAGACCTTTGCGCAAGAATATCGACGAGCTGAGGAGCATTGTAAGGAGGGAACACAATCTCTTCCTCAGAAAGCGAAGAGAGGACACGGGGATCAAGAAAATCTTTAAAACTCAAATCGTTTGAGATACCAATGATACTCACCTTGGAATTTTTTAGATCGGAGTTGATCCGTGTGAGATTATAGAGTGTATCATCACCGCTCTTTTTTACCAGCTTATCAATCTCATCGAGTACGATAACCAGTACACCACCTCCAGCTTCGAGTTGATTTTTGAGCTCGGCATACACCTGGTCCGTAGGCCAGCCGGTCATAGGGATGTGAGTCCTGGTCTTATCACTTCCGGCTTCGTCCATAGCATCAAGATTTTTAGCAATCTGTGCAAGTACCCGGTATTGAGTATCGATCACTTCGCAGTTTAAATGGACTATCCGGCAAATAGTGCCCATCTTACTACTTGCCTTTTCAAGTTCTGACCCTACATACCGGACACAGGCTGTCTTACCAGTCCCGGTTTTTCCATATATGAGAATATTTGAAGGAGTTTCATTTCTTAGAGAGGGGGCGAGAATTGATGCCACATTATCGATCTGAGGTTTGCGATGGGGGAGAATCTGAGGCCGATACGAATGACGAAGCACTTCGCGGTCGCGAAATATTTTGTTATTGGCAAGGTATTTTTTAAATAACCCTGTTGAAGGATCTACTGTTTCAGGCATAATGACACTAAGGAACAAACACTTAGTGACATAAGACTAAAAAACGATCGGTTTATCCCTTTTATAAACCCCTTTATTTCCAGTGGAGCGCGCCTAAATTACAAATAAAACTAGTAATGAAGGCTGAATATTTTAATTCATTTTTTATTATTATTTTTGATGGATCTAAAATATAAAAAACAATATCCAATTAAATAATTTTAGAGATTACCAAATCTTTATTATTGATTGCGGGGGACCCCTTGGTTTCGTGTGGAAATCAATAATATGACACCCCATATTGAAAAATCTCAATAAAATGAGCTTATTTAGATTTGGATTTCAAAGCATATAAAACTTACATCATAAAAAAATACTTTTTTTGTATTGATAAAAAGACAAAAAACACTTATTTAAGAGAAAAGAAGACCTTATAAGAAATTCTCCACACGAAACCAAGGGGTCCCCCAATTTTATAAAACGATATTTATTATAGAATTTATGAAAATTTCCATTAATCAAAATTTATTAATGGAAAAAAAATACTATCAACATTAAGATGAACCAAAAACACATCAAAATAATACCGATTCACGCAGCTATTATTACTGTATCGAGTACGAGGACAATGGAAGATGACACAAGTGGAAAGACCATCAACCACTTATTAAATTCTGCGGGAATTCAGGTGCAGCACTACTCTATTGTATATGACCGGGTAGAAGCAATCCGTTCTGAAGTTTATCTGGCATTAAAAAATTCCAACTGTATAATCCTGAATGGTGGCACCGGTCTTACACATGATGACTGCACGATAGAAGCAGTCTTACCTCTGCTCGATAAAAAAATTGACGGGTTCGGAGAACTTTTCAGAATGAAAAGTTATCAGGAAATTGGCACTGCTGCCATGCTGTCACGTGCCCTTGCCGGCATCAGTCATGGTAAAGCAATTTTTTGCATTCCAGGCTCAACACCTGCTGTAACCCTAGCAATAAACCAACTTATTGTTCCTGAGATCGCACACATTCTATCCCATGCGAATAAATGATTTTATAATTGATTTTTTCCTTCCCATAGTGAATCGGGAAAAATAAAAAAAATCTTGAAATTATGGTGAATATCCTAAAATTATTTTTTCAAAATCGAAATCTGGTCTCATAATGTTATCTATTGGATTAATAGTGAGATGAGCCTCTACCGATTGACATGAAGGAGGGCTATTCGTTCAAGTATAAGATCTTTCATTCGATCCCGGCCGACTACATCAAGCTCTTCTTGTGAAATATCAAACAAATCCATGAGCCTCGCTTCTTTATCTGACGTCATTTCATCCCATGCTTCGGTGACAAAGTGCATATGTGGTGAAAGATCTTGCCAAATATCCTTATTTACAGGACACGCACAGATGAACATTCTGTTCTCACCCTCCTGAATGCCGAATAATGATGCTACCATGCACTGGCGTGATCCGGCCGCGAATAGTAATGCTTCCATCTCAAATGAGTTGGATATAGGTCTCTCAGAAAAAAATGAGCGTTGCGCATGAAATAGTGCAGCTTCGGCATGCTCCCTCCCCGCCAGTTTGTCTGCATCAAAACAGACGAGATGTGTGGAATGTGATTTTGCAATTGCCTGAATCATTCGAAGGAATGAATCACGGTCATCAACTGTTATCTTAGCCTGTCTGATCTCGTAGGTAACTACTGGTGTTTTCATATGTTCATCCGAAACGATTGAGCGTTGACTGACCAGAAGGTGTATTCATATCCTCTTCCTTCTGAGGTAAAATTTCTTTTTTTTTCAGAAGCTGATTAAATATCTGCTCTGCAACACCGAGCCCCATTAATTTTGTTACCTCATCAATTCCCTGCGTTAGTATTTCGTCAGGTGTTGTCATTCCATTGTTGAATAATATTCTGGCGCGGACTCTCCCGATGCCTCGTAAACGAATTAGCGGAAGCAACTCTCTTCGGGTACCGTTTTTCATGCAAATTTCGTATTCCCTCACTCTTGGATGAAAAGCCGATGCAAACATTCGTGCCAGTTCCGCGCTTGCATGCAGAAGCCAGGTAACACTTTCGACCATCCCATAAATGTCGCCTGGCCCAACCGAATATCGCTCACAGATTTTTGTGTCGGACAACTCATCTGTCCAGTCCGAGAGGAGCATTGCTGTTTTTAGTGCACGGTAATATGCTTCTGCAGCGTCATCACTATCAGGCAGAGAGAGCCAGAGATCATCCGCACTATCATCTTTCATACGGGTTAGTGCCCCAATGTCGGTATTCCGGACATAGAGTTTTGGCATATCCGGGGTGCTACAAATTACCTGAAGGAGACCCAGATCGGTATAAAACTCTCTCGAGCGCAGGGCACTGACAATCATTGCTGCACTTCGTGGATCGATATAAAGTTTTGAAACAAGCGTGCCAAACTCAGTTGAACCGAGATGTTCTCCGACTTCTATAACCATATCTGAAGAAACAAGAAATGCCAGTGCAGCATCTACAGCTCTCTGTATGAGGCGTCCCTTTCGGTGTTCGTGAACATAGAATGTCCGGTTCATAAACAAGGTGAGCTCTTCACGATTTTTGGCAAAACCGGATGCGATCAGGGATAGAATATGGGTATAGAGCGCTGCGGGTTCAGCGATTCTGGAGTGCACCTCCTCTGGCGGTGCTTCAATATACCATTCGAACAGCTCCTCTATCTGCCCTTGATCTTTAGCAATAAGAATGGCCTCACCATAGGGATCGAGCCTTGGGCGACCGGCTCTCCCTGCCATCTGATGATATTCGCTCGCCGGAATTGGCTGCATTCCCTCACCAGCAGTAAACCGTATGGTAATCCCGGATGATCACACGCCGTGCGGGAAGGTTGAGTCCCGCAGCAAGAGTTGGTGTAGAAGAGATGCATTTGATTAGACCTTTCCGGAATCCCTCTTCCACAATCGAACGCTCGGGGCGGCCCAATCCCGCATGGTGAAAAGCGGCCCCCTTTGCTACGCAGGCAGCAAGTGACTTTCCCATATCAGTATCCTGCACCTCTCTGGATCTTCTCGGCAAATACAGCGAGTGCAGGATCTTCGCTTTTTATTGCTGCAGCAGCGCGTTTTGCAAAAGCCTCAGCATTGCGACGGGATGATACAAAGACGAGACATTGACCTCCTTCAGTAATTGTGTCAAGACAAAGATTGAGATCATCATAGTTTTTTGATACTGCTTTGACAGAACGGGTCCCGTCACGGAAATGGATGCAGTCATTGAAAAAGACCCCCTGTCTGAGGTCAACAGGGCGCCAGGTGCTCGTCACAAGTTCCGCATCCAGCCAGCTGGCAAGTTTATCAGGATTTCCAATAGTTGCAGAAAGTCCGATAATTTGCATGGCAGGATTCCGGAACCGCATCTTGGCAATCACCATCTCAAGTGTCGGGCCGCGTCCCAAGGAGTCGATCATGTGGATTTCATCGACAACCAGAAGTGTGATTTCTGCAATCCACCGTGAATTGTTGCGCAGGAGAGAATCTACCTTTTCACTGGTAGCAACTATAATATCATTTCTTCCCAGAATATCATCGCGACGGTCAAAATCACCGGTCGCAATACCAACCCTAACCCCTTTATTGCCAAACTCCTCATACTTCTCATTTGCAAGTGCTTTGAGGGGAACAATATAGAGGCATTTCCCTCCATTTGTGATGGCATGGTGCATGGCCATTTCGGCAATCAGGGTTTTTCCGCTTGCTGTAGGGATGGCAACGAGCGCGTTTTTCCCCATAAGTATACCTTTCTCAACGCATTCATCCTGTGGAGGATAAAGCTCTGAAATACCAGCCTTGGTATACCTCTGCTTGAGATTAGTGGGGATTGCGAGATCCTGTATAAGCATGTTTTAACCTTTTTAATAAAGCCTTTAAAATCCCCTCAAATTGGTCGCGAATCGCACCATTTTTTTAAAAATTTTGTTCTGATAGCATTTTACTTTCCAAGTGAACAAAGCAATTTCATCTATAACCGTGGGAGTATTGAGGGAATTTTCGAAAATCAGTAATAATAACTAATCATATCCTGCTTTGCCTCTTTCTTTTTCTTATCAAGGAATGCAAAGACATTTTCATGAGGCACTCCCTCTATCAGCATATCTATCGCCGCGCGTGCAGTTTTGAGCTGTTCCGGATAACCGATCAAAGCAATTGTCTTTCCAAAGACGGAAATCTCAACATCTGTCATATCCTCAATCTGCTCACGTGCGCGACCATCTTTTCCAATTATCCTTCCCCGGAGCCGATCCAGCTGCCGTGGACCTTCTGCCATACCGGAGAGATCAATAACATCGAGAAGCAGATCTTCATCCTCTATCATCTCAAAAGCACGTTCTGGTGAAAATCCACGGTTAATAGCGTTGATAATCTCCACAGCCCGCAGGAGTGATACTGTGTGCTCTTCAGAACTCTCAACCTTTACGAGACCTTCTTTGCTATCGACGGTAATTGTTGTGTGGGTCTTTATTTCAAGTTCTTTTTTTGTTGCACCGCCTTTTCCTATCAGCACGCCAACTCTGCTTCCGGCGATTTTTACTTCCTGCATCATTTTTCTTTTCCACCTCGAATTTCTGATATTATACTTTTCATATCCCTATCCACTTACCGGTCGTAGTCAGGCCACGGTTATCATGGTTCAGCGGTATCCAGCCCGGTCACTGCATTGAAAATTTCTACATCTTTTCGCACATCACAACGGTTTTTAAAAAACCTGTTGATATTACGAATATCCCTCATGAGAAACTGGTAAGCTCGGGGGTGATCTCGCATGACCGACTGACCCATATCAATGAGATATGGTAGGTCGCCGTACAATATATTGAACTCGCTCAGATCCCCATGCACGAGTTCAGCTTTGTTGTAAAGGGTATCGATATATTTCATGATGGTCGCATAGATCCCTGCCGGGTCATCAATATCAGCATTTTTGAGATGAGGGTAGGGAATCCCATCCTTTCCCAAATATGACATAATAAGGATGTTCCGGTTCCAGACTAGGGGCTCGGGGACAGGAATGCCTGCCTCTTTAGCACGTACAAGATTGGAGAACTCTTTCCTTGTCCAGGCAAAAACCAGCTCTTTGCGGGATTTTTTTACACGGGAAAACCTACGGTCGCCGGTTATATAGGAGCTCATGGTGGTAAAATTTGCGGTGCGGATCCGGTAGATCTTGATG
This sequence comes from uncultured Methanoregulaceae archaeon, assembly GCA_963815395.1. Lineage (GTDB taxonomy): Archaea > Halobacteriota > Methanomicrobia > Methanomicrobiales > Methanospirillaceae > Methanoregula. Next base: position 181,067 of record CAWFHC010000005.1, on the reverse strand, counting down.
GCAATCCCTGCTCCATCACGTTCACCATAGAATACATTCGCTTCTTTCCCGGTGCTTATCGATCCGCCAATTACTGAGAGCCACTTTTTATGGACGAGCTTATAGAGTGCAAGAAGGGTTACATCATCAAAAACATCTTCGGAAACTTTGAACTGATCGGCATCCTTTATGCGGATACCCATTTCTTCCAGTCTCTTATCGAATTGATCCATTCGTTTTTCTAAACTCACAGAAAGCCACCGTCAAATATAAGGTAATTTTTCAACTCAACGTATATATTCCCGTACGGGCTCGAGGATCTCAACAAGCGACTCACCGCAGGATTTCTTGAGATCAAGTGGGTGTACTTCACCCTTGCTATAGGATAATTCAAGATCCGGGTAATTAGTAAAGGTTCGATCCCCCCCAAATTTTTCCGGTCTTTTGATGGTAATCTTTGAAAGACGGGAGAATACGTGAAACTGAAATATCTGGAGAACAGGATTTTCCAGAATTTCAGGAGGACAAAACGCTTTCTGGCATTTTTTGTGAATTTCTTCCTCGGTGTCAGCAACAGAAATGTAATTACCCTGTGAAGAGGACATCTTTTTTCCATCAAGTCCATTAAGAATTGGTGTATGGATACACACCGGAGCTTTGTATCCGAAATTGATCAGGTGCTCGCGAGCAAGCATATGGATCTTTCGCTGATCGATACCCCCAACCGCTGCATCAACTCCGAGCATGGCAATATCGGCCATCTGCATGATCGGGTAAACCATCTGCGAGACCGTAGGATGGTCCATCTGCCTTCCTACTTCATCCATGCTCCGTGTTGCACGGTTCAGGGTTATCTGCTGTGAGAGCTGGAGCACAAGCAGTTCATAATCCCTGTTCAGCTGAAGATCGGATCCCAGCACATATTTCACGTTCTTCAACCCAAGGCCTTCAAAACAACGCCGGTTGTAATCCGCAAGCTCGGCGACCTTTTCCATTGTTCCTTTGCGGTTGAGGAATGCATGAAGATCGGCCAGCAGGACGGTAATTTCAAAACCTGCGGTCTGGAGATCTACAAGTTTGTTTATTGTGACGAGATGGCCGAGATGTATCTCGCCGCTTGGTTCGTATCCTGCATAGACTTTTTTTTGCGGTTTGGCGAGAAGTGTGCGGAGGTCGTCTTCCGTGACAACTTCAACAGTATTTCGGGTTACCCGCTCGTATGTATCCATTAAAAATAATAGGTTATAATGGGTGTTAATGGTTATTCTGGATGAGGTTTAATCCGATAGCCCCGTTGGTAGTCAATATTGACTTTGTTGCGTCCTTTTCAAGTCCGACCATGGCGCGGATTGCATCAATATTTTCGACAACTACGTCAGCTTCCTGGTGGATTGCCTGGAAAAAACAGAGTTCGTTTTTATTGGCGTAGATCGACTCTTCAAAGATGCAATTTTCCCACAGATCAGATCGTTGCCGGCCGAGATCCATGGCAAATTCCTTGAGTTCGGCTGTGCTTCTGATACCCAGGGTCTTTTTGATAAGGCCCAGGCGGGGATGATTTTTGATGAGATCGATAACCCTGTCACGGTTTACTGGTTTTTTTGTAGTAATCTGGATTGCATGCATGTGCATCATGGTTGTGGGCACAATCATAGCCATTGTAGTGATAGAGATCTGGGGAAGTACTGTCAGGTACATCCGGGCCATGATGACTAGGCACACTCACGGGGTCGAGGACAACAGCATCTATCGGGCCTTTTTTGATCTCGCCTGGATCGGATCCACGCCTTACCATAATTGCAAGGACATGGGCGACTCCGTACTCTTTATCTATTTCATGAATGATTCGGCAGAGTCCGGTTGTGTTACAAGAAACCACTCTTACAAACTGCCTTCCAATTGCATCCTTGTAATTGCACGACGAGTTAAAGGAGAACCCGGCGATCTCATGCTTTTCTCCCCCCTGCCAAAGAGCTTTTTTCCCAAGTTTCTCGTAAAGCGGTTTATTCGTTGCCCCTACGTCACCTGGTGTCGCATCCACTATAACGTCTGCAGCTTTACACATATCCTCCACAGATCCGTGAACAGTAAGCCCGGCTTTCTCGAATGCTGCCTTTTTTGACAGGTCCGCAATATAAAGAGGGAAACCTCGTTGTTTTGCTATAAATGCTTCAGCATTCGGGCGGGTTTTTGATACCCCGATCACTTTCATGTCCTTCTGGGCGGCAACCGCATCGGCAACACGTTTGCCTATCGTGCCGTAACCATTGATGGCAACCTTGATCATACAATCGTACATGGTAGTAGTATACAAAAAAGCTATTGGGATAAAACCAATCTGGCAGATCGTCTTGATAATTTTTAAGACCCGTCAAATGATAAGAATTGGTGAACTAATTTTATATCAACTTATATTCTTAAGGATTGCTCATAACAGGAACAGCGAAAAATTTTTCCACAGAAAACGATACGACCCGAAATCTGCGATTCCACAAAAAAAATGAACATCACATGAGTATTTTGCATTTACTCCAGCCGTAAAATTTCCGGATAGAATGATTTTATTAAATGTTCAATCTGTAAAAACGCCGTTTTATGATCGATAAACATTCTGAACGATTCGCCTGACTTGTTATAAAGTGTAAGGAAACCAGGCAGCAGAACCGGGTTCATCAGCTCTATTGTTACCAGATCTTGTTTTTCGATCTCATAGACCAATAATTTTTCAATTGTTTCGATAGTTTTTGGGCGATTATCAATGGTTGCTCTGGTACCGAAAAGGTCGTCCAGAACATAGGGTCCGTACTGCATTCCCTTGGGTTTTGAAAGGTCAAAATCGGGATTTTGAATAACAAACAGGCGCTTGTTTGTTGCATAGATACCATAACCCCTCGGAGGAGATGGGATGAGACCTGCAAGAGTTCCGCTCGCGCTTCCTCCAGCGACTTTAAGTGTAGGACTGGATATACCCCCGATATATATTTCATCTTCTGAAACCCCAGGTATTTGAGCTGTCTGTTGTTGCTCGACAACTGTAATTGTTTCGATTGCCGCAATCAACACACCTTTCCCATCGTGAACGGCGGTTCCTTTACCCCATAAAAACATCGGTTTTTCACGGATTTTGACTTTTTCCATTTCACCGATGAACGTGTTCCCCATTCGTTTTATACCTGGGAATTTTCCGGATTGTCTTTTATCAGTTGAGATGACGATATAATCAACAAGCATGGGTCTGGGTTCTCCAAAGAATGGAATGGCATATTCACGATTTCCTTTACCTACCATTTCTTCTGATTGAACCCCGGTCAACTGTTCCATGGCCTGATTCCAGATAATTACAACTCCGGTTTTGTCTATTGCAAATACCGGGTTCTCGAGTGTATCGATAGTTTTTGTAAATGTTCTCCACTCATCCTCAGATTCCGTACCTGATGTTGTGGTTTGCATTGTGGAGACCACATCTTTCACACTTTTTGAAGACTGTGTTTCGTACACTTGAACCGGTGCATGGACTATTCTACCGGTTGTTTGATATTCAATGACCTCTCCATCGGTATTGAAAATTGCACGATAATTCCATTGGACTTGAGAGGATGGTCCGTCTGTCTTCATAATGGGGTGTTCGACCAGTATTTCGGAATTTAACGGCGAAAGAGTAAGTATCTTCTCCATAATTTTTTTGCGCCCATCTTCCGGTAGTAGTGAAATGAAGTTGTTGCCACAAGAATCCTGCTTCCCCGTCCCGAGAAAATTCGCGCATGATTCATTTACAAAACGAATTTCCCCTCCAGGCAGAAAACGGCAAATAAGATCTGAATTGCATTCAATTATTGAACAATACAGACTCGCGCTTTGAAGCAGATCACGTTCTGCCCGAATTTTTCCGACATTTCTTCTTATAAATTCTACTAACGCCTCTATATCATTTACAATTCCACCACCTTTCTGCACGTAATAATCCGCACCGTTGTTTAACGCATCGATAGCAACATGAGCGCGATGTTTACCTGTCATGATGATAAACAGACCGGAAAATCCCCCCGCCCGGATTTCCCTGAGTAAATTAATCCCGTCTCTATCAGGAAGGACAAAATCTGCAATGATGACATCAAACGGATGGGTGTTTGCCAGCTCCAATGCATCTGTTGCATTTGAACATATTTTTACCGAAAACCCGGGTTCCCGTTCAAAAAAACTTTCTAAAATTTCCAATACAACGGGTTCATCATCCACACACAAAATAGAAATTACCGCATTTTCGGTCAAAGTAATTAACACTCCTTATCTTAATGAACCGGAATTTTTTTTCCTATTGTTACTTTATTACAGGTAATCTATAATATTTTAGTCTCTAAATTTTTTTACGTATTCCGATGAAAAGCAAAATTACTAACTTTTTTAGAAAAATGAGCCGAAAAACAAGATAATTTAAAACAGATTCCTTAAATATAGAGTTCCTGGATTTTTATCACTTCACTGCTATCTCTTGCGTTTGCGTAGAGATCAAGTGGTTCGCTGTTTACTTCTAAGAAACGGATACCCCAACTCACTTTCGAAAGGAGTTCAGCCGCCCTATCCTTTTCACCAATGATATACATTGCAGCAGCAAGAGCCTCTACAGATGAAAGAATACAGGGTCTGCCAAAATTAACCGGATTTGCTGCGATTAAAAAGGGAAGCGCCCGGCGGATTCGCCAGGAACATACTTTCCCCGTATCTAACACTACCCACGAGCAATCCATCACGGTTATTGATTTAACGTACTTATCAGCAGGGGAAAGTGCCTGCTCTGCAGTCGGATCAAGGAGAAGTGTATTTCTTGGTATTTGGGAAATTTTATTGAATATTTTTATATAACCAGCTTTTTCAAGTTTTTTTACTGTGCATTTCCTGGGGTCACAGCTGTTATCCCGATATGCATACAGCGGTATCATTGATCATCTGTGCGTGCACACATTGTATCGATGATAGTGTTTTTATTGCAGAGCACGTACACAGTTCTCACCTCGCAGGATTTTTAAGTTAGAATCCCAACCTCTCGCCCGATTCTCACAATAACATGATCTTCGATCCACTAAAATTGGATGGTTCGGTATTGTGATATATCAAAGTCCATTCATTAAAACCGGGCTTCTATTCATTACTGCATACTTTTACAAATCAAAGGGGGGATCTACAGATAGAATCGCATGGTGAGGTCCTATCCTGCGATAGTGCAGGCTCTGTTGCCAAATTCGCCGGTTCGAATCCGGCTCCCCGCGTTTATTTTTTGGGTTATAGTTATCTTGCAAATTGCAACCAATCACTTGTGATATCACTATTTTTTAAAAATATATTCGACAGAGACATTGAAATTTTCTTATGGAACAATTGTTTAGGTCAAAATTCATCAGACTTAATTAAGAAGAGATTTATATTTCCTGTGATTGTATGGTCTTTGATCCTTATAGCACCATAATTTTCATTATCTCTATCATATTAATCGGACTGTTAATCGCATTTTCAACAACTTTTTTATTTCTTATTGTGGGTCAGATTGCATCCTGGAAGGCTCAAATTCTCATTTTAGTTGTATCTTGTATCGCCCTATTCTGGATTATTTTCCCCTTTTACAATCAAGGGAATTATTTACTGTATTCATTTAGCTTAATCTGTGGTTTTATCCTCAACTGCCTGCTAATCCTCCTACCTTTCCCGCTTTTTGAGAGAAAATTACAGAGGATTTCACTTATGTATGCAGTTTTTATTGGAGCCTTTATTACCAGAATTGGTATGGGTTTTTTCGCTTCCCGCGTTATAGATGATCAATTTTTTTTAAGTCAACTTTTAGGGATACCATTTGTTCTCTTCCCCGGGGGAATTGTTATAATCTCTATGCTGGTATTTGCTGGAATTACCGTGATCTCGCGGGTCTTGTTTAAAGCTAGCGCTGAAGATCATAACATCCAGACTACGGAATTGATTCAAACTTCACATAAACCAGAAAAATCTAATATATTGGAATTTACCCTTTTTTTCCTGATAATTATAATAACGCCATTCTTCGGAATATTTGCACCGGGGTTGCTTTCCGGGTCACCAACCGGATATGTTTCAATTACTAAAATCAATGAAAGTATCGTTCCAACAGGAACAATTTATCATCTTTCGGAAAAGGATTTTGAAGAATTCCCCATGTTGGCGCCAGTAATTCGTGATAATACCCGTGGGGATGGCATTCAATACGGAATAACACTTTACGGGGAAGAAAGGGAAAAATTTATTAAAAATTTCCCGGTCGTATCAACAAATCGGACTACTGGTAAAAGTGAAACTTATTTCGAATATCATGGAAAATTTTATTCCTTCTTTCCCCCTTTTATGGAATAATTTTGGATAAAGAAATTATAATCTTTTTCAGATATTTCTCCCTCAACTTGATATCCACTGACACAACCTTTTTCTCACATGCTTATTCAAAGAAAACGGTTTGTTACCCTCTGCATTCTTCTTCATGTAGAACAAAGTGCCTTTTGAGAATCCCATATTATGCCAGTCACATTTTTGAGAAAACGATAATTTGAAAACTTTTAAGCAAGAAAATGGAATATCAATGTACGTACTCTGCAGCCCCTGTGTACTCAATCCAGCGCTGCGTGCAAGGGGTATCACAAAACCCTCGGATCTCGTGCTGTTCGAGCGCACAATAGAACGGTGCAAAAAATTCAATATCGAAATGCTACCACTTCCCTGTCCGGAGACGGCATATCTGGGACCAGACAGAAAACCCGGGACTTTTCTTGAAAGACTCAACACGCAGGAATTTACTCATCTCCTTGATGTGATGGCAAAAGAGGTTCAGGAGATCATAGAATTGCAGGGACTTCCAGCTTTTATGATCGGGGTTAATTCGTCACCTACCTGCGGCGTGACAAGCACCTATTATGGAAGTGATGGGACCACCTCCTCTCCAAAAAAAGCAGGTCGGGGTGTGTTTCTGAACCGATTCCCTCAAATCAGGGCTTTGGACGTTGCGTCATTTTCTCAATATCGCGTTTATCTGGCAGCACCTCTATTTTCAGAATCGGAACGCGTTTATAATCTGTTGGTTGCCAAGCAATTGAGAAATAACTTTTTTGATGTATATCTTCCTCAGGAAGCGGGTGATGATTCAGATACGAGGAACAAAGAAGAACAAGAGAGAATCTTTTCGGAAAATCTGAGAGCTCTTCAAAATGCTGATATAATTGTTGCAATTATCGATGGTGCAGATGCAGATTCAGGGACAGCATGGGAGATGGGATATGCATACGCAAACAGGAAAAAGGTAATTGCATTACGAACGGATTTCCGAAGATCCGGCAGGTATGAAAAGGTCAATCTCATGCTCGAAGAATCATCAACTGTAGTTACCAGTTTAGAGAATCTCCTCGATGCGGTAAAATCACCCTTAATTATGAAATACGATTCATAATCGTACATTTGTGTACACTCACCAAATCATTTTGAATTTTTATCGATGTTAAAGAAAATTTCTGAAAAAATTGAATGTATTATGTGCCTTTCCAGCCCTTTTTTTGTGTGCTTGCTCCGTTCATTTTTTTTATTAGATCAAAAATGTGTTCAGGGAAAAAATAGGGTAATATTAAAGCTGCTTTTCTAGAAAGGATTGATTGAAGAGAAGGCATCAGATATGAGTTTTGTATAAAATCTCTTATTTCCAAACATCCAATGATTCTCTATGTCCAACCTTACCGTGGCAATCCTTGCTCCACCCGACTATGCCAAAGATCTGGGAAAGAAAGGTACGACCAGTGATATAACTTTTTATAATCTGAAAAAAGGGGATGCTACTGTTACCTTCATTGAACCGACACGGTATCCGGAAAAATTATCATCGCTGTTTTATACGGTATCTATTGCGGATCGTGTAGTTCTGGTAGTTGATGAAATCAACGCTACTTTTGGTGAGTGCGTTCTGATGCTCCAGTGCGCAGGCAAATCAAATGGATATCTTATCCTAAAGAATTATATTTCACCGGATCAGATTGCACCGCTGCTCAAAGGAACAGTTCTTGAACATTACGAAGTGATTGAAGAGGATATTGTCGGCCTTCGCGAGAAGCTGACCGATATTTCCGTAAAACAGACAGCCCACCAGAAAGCTCATGATGCCGGAGGAAAAGGGGTAGTTCCGGTTGATGCGCATTTCAATGTGAAAGGAGTAGGAGTAGTTATACTTGGCTTCGTGGCACAGGGAATGATAAAGAAACACGATCTCCTCAGGATCCTTCCGACCGAAAAAACCGCCCAGGTTCGCTCGATTCAGAAACATGATGACGATGCCGACGATGCGATCAAAGGTGACAGAGTAGGACTTGCCCTCAAAAATATTGAATCTGAAGACCTGGACCGGGGGTTTGTTCTGACAAATGATCCTGCAATAAAACATGCCACCACCATATCGGGAAAAGCCCAGCTTGTGAAATATTGGCCAGCCCCTCTGAAAGAAGGCATGGTGTTATATGCCGGTCACTGGATGCAGTTCCTCCCCACCCGCCTGGAAAAAGTTATTGTGGATAGTGACTGGAGGATGCCAACCCTTACCCTTTCTATGGAAAAAGCGCTTATTTACCCTCCGGGTGCACGCGTAGTACTCCACTATCTGGAAGGAGGAAAGCTGCGTGTCGTAGGGAGTCTTATTATTTCTTAATTCTTTTTGGTTAGTACCATTTTAACTACCTGCCCAAAAAAATATTCAGGTCTCTTCCAGTTCCTAATACTTATGTATTGGTAAGATTATCTGTACATTGAAAGTTATGGAGATCGTTGGATGGATTATATTGGGTGTCATAGCCCTTGTGATTGTAGGACTGATCATCTGGGCTGTCGGCATCTACAACCGTTTTTACAGCCTGAAAAATTCATCCGAGGCAACACTCGGACAGATCCGTGTAGCCATGAAAAAAAGGCTGGATATGATCGACCAGCTCCTTGGTGCGGTAAAGAGCTATGCGAAGTTTGAGAAAGAGACATTAGAAAAGGTCACCGCTATGCGGGCAAGTGTTGCAACTGCCGGACCCGGCGACCTGAACAAGGTTGAAGCCGAGTCCCGATCGATCTTCGGACGCCTGTTGGCGGTTGCAGAGAATTATCCTGATCTGAAAACCAATACAACCGTTATGAGTCTTATGGATGCGGTAAAGGGAATTGAGGAAGAAATTGCCCGGCAGCGCTACACGTACAACAACATCTCACAGGAATTCAACACGATGATGGATACAATCCCTTCCAGCTTCATCGGGCGAATGATCGGACTTATCAAGCTTGAATACCTGCAATTTGAAGAAGCGATAAAGACCCCACCTAAGATTGAGTTTTAACGGGTAATAGCTGTGAGTGAAATAAAAGAACTGGCAATCCTCGTTCTCGCAACTCTGGTTCTCGGTATAATCGGGCTGGGTCTCGTAACGGTGATTCCTCCATTGTTCGAAGGCGACCTTGTAGTTGACTCGTATAATGCCATCCTGTACGAAAACGGGACTCTGACGGAACAATATTCCTATGATGTTAAACCATCTGGTCAGTATCGTATGCTGTATCGTTCATGGGAAGTCCCCCTGACTCTTGGCAGAGGTTCAAGTCCGTCTGTACAGTTTATTTCCGCGAATCCCCCCTCTGGAACAATAGGGTATGCTAAGGACGGGGAAGGTAATGTGGTTGTAATCGGTGGTCCCGAAGGTAATTCATCGAAAGCAACCATCAGAAATCTCGCCGAAATCAACGAAGTCGGAATATTCAAACCGGAATATTACAATCAGGGCAAATATTCTGTTGAATATACTTATCTCCTTCATCCTCCTATCGAATACGATACCACTTCTTCGCATCTTAACCTGAAATTTGCAGGAGCTAGTCATATTCCTTACCGGAATGTCAAAATCACTGTCCCTTCAGGCAATGTTGAAAATCTTTATGTATATCCTCCGGTGATGAAAACCGAAAAGATAGGTGGAGTATATGTTATCACCGGGAGTGTTGCAGAAAATGAAAATCTGGCTGTAGAAATCCTCTCGAATGCCGATGGCTTCAATGAGATCCAGGGATACAGGAATAAAATCGAAAACGTCAGGGAATCAACCAGTACGGCTGCTTTCTGGTACAATCTTGCATATTATGTGGCGTATTTTCTGAACTATTGTGCAAAAATAGCGGTCATATTAATCCCGTTTCTCTTCCTCGCTATTTACCACTGGTACGGCAGGGAAAAATCATTCACGGTTCCCGAGTACCTGAGCACGATTCCCAACCCCGCTCTGAAACCGTGGCAGGTGAACCTTCTTTTCAAAGGCGATGCGCTCGATTTCGATGAGGATGGGTATTACGCTTCGCTGCTCGATCTTCACCGGAGAAAGATTATCTCAATCACCGAAAAAGAAGAAGGAAAGGGTATTGAAATCAGGGTACTTTCCGGTGCAACACCGGATCCCTATGAGCAGCGCGTTCTCGGGTTTGTAGATCTTGTATCCGAAAACAGCGTGTTTGATACTGCCAGAATCGAGGCACTGGCTCTTCTTGCACAGACAAATACTATTGCAGAAGAAAAAGCGTTGAAATACCAACGCACGCTCACAGATGTAACACACAGGGTTGACACATCCCTTGTTACTCAGTATATAGTTGATGGACGAGATCACCTGATACCGCTCCTGCTGACCGGTATCGTTTTGTTCGCGATTACCTTGATCCTTTCCCTTGTGATGTCCATTCAATCGTATATTCTCATTCCCGCTGTCGTGCTTTGGGGTGTAGTTGTAGCTCAGATAATCCTATCTATCGCTGCTCCCTCCACGCTTTTCGGGCATTGGAAAGATAACCGGTATAAAGAAAAACTTGAATGGAATGCCTTCACCCGTTTTCTTTCTGATATGGCAATGATTCAGAAGTATGCGCCTGCAGATCTGTCAATGTGGGGTGAATGGCTGGTCTATGGAACCGCACTGGGTGTTGGGGACAAAGTAGAGCGGGCAATGAAATCACTCAACATCCAAGTAGCAGAAACAGGGGTCCCCATAGGTGTTTTGGGAATGAACGCCGCATTCGTTCCCCTTATGCACTTCAGCCCTCCAAGTCACGGAAGATCGGGAGGTTCTGGTGGCTTTGGTGGCGGTGGCTTTGGTGGCGGTGGTGGCTTTGGTGGCGGTGGGGCCGGGGGGAGATAATATTTGTACCCGCAGATTCCTGCTATGTGTAATCAGGAAATATTATCATTTCCTGACATTTGCAATAATTTAAACGCCATTCCGGCCGTAATAATATAAGATATAAATCCGCACAAACCATATGAATATCAAAAAGGGATTCTGATAACATGCAATATACGGAAGGGCAGATCGGCAGAGTTTTTGTCGTGAGGATCGATGACGGCGAAGATATGTTGATTTCGCTGCACCAGTTCGTCAATGACAAAAGTATCCAGGCTGGCTCGATTCTCTTCCTCGGTGCCCTGATGAACGGGAGGATGGTAACCGGACCTGAAGAACCGGTAATCCCCCCGGTTCCTCATTTTGTAATGTTTGAAGGGGGTTGGGAAGTCTTTGGTGTAGGAACTATTTATCCGGGGGAATGTGGCCCGCACATTCATTATCATGCCTCGGTAGGTCGTTCCGGGCATGCCCTCACCGGGTGTCTGAGGGAAAAAGCAATAACGTATCTGATTGTTGAAGCTGTTATTTTGGAATTTAACGGTCTTTCTGCACGACGGGAATTTGATAAAAAGACCCAGGTTCATCTTCCGGTACTGGGAAAAGAAGAGGGGATTGCCACTTCAGGCCCAATCGAAGAGGAGGATTCAGGCGAATTCAAAGAAGAATCCCCACTCGATGGAGAAAATGTGGACGATCTTCCCGAAGGACTTGCAGATATAATCCGTGACCTGACCGGCAGATCTTCATTGTGAAGAATATTTTTGCTTGTCAGAATCTTCACTAATCCTATACATTCGTTATGACACATCAGCCAGAATTTCTTCCCCTGTCAGATAGTGAGAAAAGCAAGCTTGGCATCCGGCAATTTGATATCGTCCTGGTAACTGGGGATGCATATGTTGATCATCCATCTTTTGGAACTGCTCTGATTGGCAGGGTCCTGTGTGATGCCGGTTTTACCGTAGGAATCATTGCACGGCCTGACTGGACCACTTCTGCGGATTTCACTGAGTTAGGAAAACCACGACTGTTTTTCGGTATATCTTCAGGAAATGTTGACTCCATGGTGAATAATTTCACTCCGAATCTTAAACGGCGGAGTGATGATGTCTATTCTCCTGGTGGGATTCCCGGACGACCCGATCGGGCAACCATCGTTTACACTAACCGGGTGCACGAACTGTTTCCGGAAACTCCTATCGTCCTCGGAGGTATTGAGGCAAGTCTTCGAAGGTTTGCACATTATGATTACTGGCAGGATCGCGTCCGGCAGGCAATTCTTGCTGATGCTCCGGCAGATCTTCTTGTTTTTGGCATGGGAGAGAGACCGATAGTGGAGATTGCCCGGCGGCTTTCTTCCGGTGAAACCGTTGCATCGCTACGGGATATCCGGGGAACTGTATTCAGGATGGATATAGCAGATTGGCGCAGTGAACGACCGGAAGGGATAACTGAACTCCCCGGATTCAATGAAGTTGCACGGGATAAAACGTCATATGCCCGTGCTTTTGCGATGCATTATCGCGAACAGGATCCCGTTCGGGGAAGGACACTTGCCCAACCGCACCCGAAGACTATTGTGATCCAGAATCCCCCGGCACTGCCACTATCAACCAATGAACTCGATCACATCTATGATCTGCCCTTTTCGCGCCGTGCTCATCCATCCTATAAAGAAAAAGTCCCTGCTCTTGAACCCGTACAGTTCTCTGTAACGAGTCACCGGGGATGTTTTGGTGCCTGTTCGTTCTGTGCCTTAACTCATCACCAGGGCAGGATTATCCAAAGCAGGAGCAGTGATTCGATCATCCGCGAAGTAACCCGAATGACCAGGATGCCGGAATTTAAAGGTATAGTTCAGGATGTGGGAGGTCCGACAGCGAACATGTACTGCCTTTCCTGTGTCCTCTGGGAGAAATATGGTGCATGTGGGGATAAACAATGCAGCCCGTCATGTAAAACTCTGGCTACGAGCCATCGGGATCAATGTCAACTCCTCAAAAAACTCCGCGAAATTCCGGATGTGAAAAAAGTCTTTATCGGGTCTGGGATTCGCTATGATCTTGCGCTTGCTGATGATTCCGGCTATCTGGAAATGATTTGTGATCATCATGTTTCCGGGCATCTCAAGGTTGCACCGGAACATGTGATAAAAAATGTCACCGATGCAATGAACAAACCCGATCGTGATGTTTTTGATCAGTTCTGCAAACGTTTTGAAACATTGCAGAAGGGCAAAAAGAAACGCCAATATATCCTCCCGTACTTTATGTCAGGCCATCCAGGCTGTTCTATCCATGATATGATCGAGCTTGCTGTCTATATTCGCGATCACCAGTTCTATACCGAGCAGGTGCAGGACTTCACACCGACACCAATGAGTGTATCGACCTGTATGTACTATTCTGGTCTCAATCCCTTCACTCTGGAGCCGGTTCGCATACCGAAGGGGCGTGAAAAGAAAATACAGCGTGCCCTGATGCAGTATCGTGACCCAGACAACCGGAGATTAGTTATTGAAGGACTCACCGCTTCGGGAAGAACCGATCTCATAGGAAATGGGAGGCATTGCCTCGTACCTGCCATTAACAGGGGGATTAATAAATACGCATTAAAACACAGCAGGAATAAAAAAACACCGTGATTTCTCGCTTTTTTCGGTGAAACCTCCAGACTCCGGTAAATACAAATATTTTTAGGGTATAGTCACATTCTAGCGACTAAATTTTTGAACGATTTATCTAAAATAGGGATTGATAACGCTCTTGGGTGCTTCGGCTTTGCCTCCGCCCCCGCCGCTGTGGCACCCCCCAAAATGTGATAGAACCAATATCATTAATGAAATCTAAAAAATCTATTTTCCAAAAAATGAAGCACCCCGTTCTATCTCGAAATCAGTAACTTATATTTTCATATTTTTACGTCGTGAATAAATTTTATTTTAGTGGTTTAATTGTGACTATACCCTATTTTTATTATAACTTGGGTCCTGTTTTACGGGAGTTTTACCATGATCTGTACTAAAATCTGGTGAGTAGTAAATATGCATGAGAATTATATCCCGCAACACAAGAGGTATTTGAGCAGTCAGCTATGAGCCGAAGAAATTTTTATTCATTTCCTCCCATATTCATCGTCGAATCTTAAAATGTCATCCTCTTCAAGGTATTCTCCAAGCTGGACCTCAATGACTTCAAGTGCTATAATGCCCGGATTTTTTAAGCGATGCTTCATACCACTGCGGACAAATGTGCTTTCACCCTGCCTAAGTAACCTGGTTTCCCCGTTCAGTTCGACTTCCGCTGTCCCGCTTACAACAACCCAATGTTCACTCCGATGGTGGTGCAACTGAAGCGAAAGTTTCTGACCTGGCTTGACACTAACGCGTTTGATTTTATAGATTTCCGTTTCTTCAAGAACCGTGTAAGATCCCCAAGGGCGGTGCACCTGACGGTGGAATTTGGTAACCGGATCATCGCGTTCATTATACCTGTTGACAAGGTGTTTTACATCCTCCGAATGCCCGGCATCACAAATAAGAAGTGCATCGGATGTGTCAACCACAATGAGGTCATGAACTCCAATCAATCCTACATGTTTTCCCGGTGCCTGCACAAAATTATTTTTCGCTGAAAAATATTCTGCGATACCCACATTACCCTCACTATCATGAAGCTTGGTGTCGTAGAGAGCTTTGAATGTACCAAGATCACTCCACTCAGTATCAAGGGCAACAACAACAACCTTTTTTGAGTGTTCCAATAACCCATAATCGATGGAGATCGATTCAAGACTTTCTGTATTCCGTTACGTGCCCCTCGGAGAATTCTTTGAACAGTTCCGGACAATATTTTTTCAGTTCCTGAAAAAAAGAATTAATCGAGAGGAGAAATATCCCGCTGTTCCAGAGATATCCATTCCGGAGATATTCTTTTGCCGTTTTTTCATCAGGCTTCTCTTTGAATTCGTCAACAACATTCCCTAAGGAAAGCGGTTTTCCAGGTTTGATATACCCATAACCTGTATGGGGAGAGGTTGGTTTTATTCCGAAAGTGACGAGGTTTTTTATGGACAGAGGTTCTGCAGCGCGAATCTGATCGAGAGCGGAATCGCCGAGTATATGATCACTGGGGAATACAACGACAGTGGCAGAACCAGAAATACTCCGGATCCTCTGCATAGCCCATGTTATTGCAGGTAATGTGTTTTTCCCTTCCGGTTCTGCAAGAAGATGATCATCGGGTATGGTATATCCAAGCTCTTCAATCTGGTTACGGGCGAGATACTGGTGGATTTCGTTGGTTACCACAAATATCTCATCAGGATCTGAGAGCCGGTATGCCCGTTCGTACGTCTTTTGAAAAAGTGAATAACCGTCAAAAGGGATGAACTGCTTGGGATAGTACTCACGGGAAAGTGGCCATAGTCTCGTCCCGACTCCTCCAGCAAGAATGATGGATTTCATAGTGTTTCCACATCCTGAACAGGTTTTAATGCCATATTGTTCAGAAATATATCACATAACTCTGTCCGGAGTCACTATTTAGAGAATTCGATCCCACACACGTTGTAAAAATGGACCCGTAATGATGAAAAAACTGGGTGAGTAATCTGCACATACGAAGGAAATATCATCTCTTTTTCGAACCTGTTGTTTTTCGTCTGGAGTTAACTTTGATCACTCCTTTTGTCTCACAAGGTATGCATCGTTCCATCTTCTCGTCAAAGATACGGTAAGAGTTCGCCAGCACCGAAGAATTTGAGATCATGCCTGCAAGCAGAATCACTTCCAGGATCTCCTCCCTGCTCGCACCCATTTTGAGCGCAGCCTGCATGTGGTATCCCGTGCAGTGGGGACATTTGAGTGCTGCTCCAACGGCCAGGCTGATTAGTTCCACGTATTTTGGATCGAGTGGACTTGTCTGAGCCACCGTACCTTTATAGAGCAGATGGGAAATAAGTACTTCAGGACGTTCCCCCATCCGTTTGAAAATAAGAGGAACACGCCCGTATTCCATTTCGATTTCCCTCATCCATACATCGGCCGTGACGTCCGCGCCTCGTGCCACAATCTGTGCAAGACGGTCCTCAAATTCTTCTTTGGTTGTTTTTTCCATTATATCACCATATTTGTCTCGGAGAATGGCAGAATTTTTACAAGGATGTAGTCCCGCATTCGTGAAGGAACAATTTCAGAGAGATTACCAAGTGTTATGCCGTCCTCAATCTCAAGTTTTCTAAGGTCTCCGGCGAATGTATCGTAGGGCAGCTTGACCCGAAGCCCGGCCAGCTGTACCGTGAGTGGTGTCGGTGAAGTAACCCCGTTTATTGCAGGGACCTTTTCCTTAATTAAACCCATAAGTCTCGCAGGAGAAACAGAGAGGGGATCTTTCTGGATTTCTTCACGTTTCTTTTCAAGTACGCGAATGATCTCTGCGATGATCTCATCGAGTTTTTCAATTTCATCGGCCTCTTTTGTCCGTCGCATGAACCTGCCTACATTGCCGACATATCCGTCAACTGGTGGATCAATGATTTTTTTGAGGGTCTCTTTATCCGGGCCTCCGCAGAGCACGATAGGTATCTCGATCCCTCTTCGTAAAGTAGGCATTTTATATTCAATGCAGCTTTCAAAATTACCCATAAGATATACCGCAATATCATGTTCGTTGATGACATCCCGCTCCTCATCATTTAAGCCGGCAATCCTTTTTCCCGGGCCGCGTGCAAGACTGACCATATTGCTCTTGGCCCCTATCCGCCGCACATATTCCGCGATATCGCAGGAAGGGTGGGGCAGGTGATGGATTTCAAGGCTCATACTGACAATTGCAATCTCCGTACCGACGAGCGGAGTATCAGTTACTTCTCCGAAAAGCGGTTTTGCGGTTTTGCGGATAAGTTCGATATCGTCACGGGGAACAAAGCACTGGAGCACAACCTCCGCGGCGATTACATGTTTTTGGATTATATACCCGCCAAGATCCTCGATGAGATCAGTAATTATATCATGCTGGTAGATGCCTCCCTTGTAGGTAATCGGGACAAGAGTCATGGAACCTCCCCCATAAGAGAAAATTTTTCCCTCACAATCTCATCGATGTTCTCGGCAAGGGTGTTTTCACTTGCCACAAATGAGAATTTTTCTTTATTGAATTTCTCACTTCTCAGGCGGAATCCTTCTGGTGCAATACACCGGAATGCATAGATAAGATCCTTGTAGAGCGACTCACTTGGGTCAGCAACAATGATCTCTTCAATCTCTTTTAGCTCCGCCGTGACATTATAGAGGATCACAGTGAAACGGTCCGGTTGTTCCACGTGGTCTTTGCCGAATTTCTCCCAGAAAATCCTGAGCATAGGTGCGAGATAGGTTTCATCTGAAATAACGAGCGTAATCTTGCCTTCCTGAGGATTCACATTGGCAAAATCACCGACCCGGACACGTGTGGTGATCTTTTTCAAAATGCCCACCGCCACAAAAATCGGCACTTTTGGATCAATGAAAATATGAAGTTTATGAAGAACTCTCAAGAGATTGTGATCCAGCAGGACATCGTTTGCTATCTGCCTGTAGTACTCAGCACCCAATGGCTCCGGGCATTCGACTTCAAAGTACTCAATTGCAGGCATCTAATCGTCCTTGATAAATCCCGAAACAAGCAACGCCGATCCCACAGCTCCGATATACTGTGAATAGGGAGGGACTACGATCTTCGTCTGAAGCAGTTCGCCCATGGCGAATACAAGCCCCTGAATAAGTGATGTGCCCCCAACCATGATCACGGGCTCTTTAATATCAATTTCCTGCAGTTGCTGTTCGAAAACCTGTTCGGCTACGCTATGACATGCCGCAGCAGCCACATCCTCGCGTGTACTGCCCGCTGCGAGTGCATTGACCAGGCTCTGGGTCCCGAAAACGATACAATAGCTGTTCATAGGCACGCGCCCGCCGAATCCTTTCATGGAAAGCGGGCCGAGTTCGGTGATATCGACACCGAGCCGCTTTGCCGTCATCTCCAGGAACCTGCCGCTTGCCCCTGCGCAGATACCCCCCATGGTGAACACTCCCGGAATGCCATCCATCACTGAGATCGCTTTGTTGTCCATCCCTCCTATATCAATCACCGTTGCTGGCCCACGCTGCCGGTCGGCAAGATATACAGCCCCCTTCGAGTTTACCGTCAGTTCTTCCTGTATGAGATCAGCATGGATCTCTTTCCCAACAAGGAAACGGCCGTAACCCGTGGTGCCTACTGCCTGGACATCATCCCTTGTGATTCCAGCTTCCTGAAGGGCATGAGCAATTACTTCCTGTGCGCTTTTTAGAACTTCAGTGGTAGGTTGCCAGCCTGTACCAATGATCTTGTTGTCCTTCATCACGATGGCTTTTGTAGTGGCGGAACCCGAGTCGAGCCCCAGTGTAATACCCTGCTGGGTCTCACGTGCAAGCAGTGCTCGACGCCGGGCAATGGTCGTAAGAGCTTCCATCCTGGTGAGGAGGGTTCCCGCAGTGGTGCGTTCGGTAAATGAGTAGCTGACTACCGGCAGTTTTGAATGTTCATTTATATAACGCCGGAGTTCGTTACGAACGATCGCAGCCTCTGCGCACCGGAAACAGGTGGCGATAAAAACAGCATCTGCCTCGACCCGCCCTTCTACAAGAGCTATAGCCCTGGCAATGGCAAGTCTTAAGTCCGGACTCCTGACATCCAGCCCAAACCTGTCAAAATCGCGGCGTACGTCTTTAAGCGCAACGTCCGGGTAAAAAATCTCGCCTCCGACTTCCCGCGCAGCGGCATCGATCTCGTGCTGGATCCCGGAATATTCCGGCCCACAGGAGAGTTGTGCAATACGTACAGGTGGTGTCATTTCACTGCTCCCAGCTCTGAGAGGAACCGCTTAATGGCAGCAACGAATTTCACACCTTCTTCCTCATTCTTTGGGTAGTACAACTCGAGCGTAGGCATATCTCTCTGATGGAGGAGGAACTTAACCAGCTCATTGGTCCGAGCACATCCCATACACCCGAATGCGAGATCTGCATCGTTGATGATGATCGCCGCTTCACACTCCCCAATCATCGGGCCATAGAGTGACATACGCCCGCGAACACCGGATGGTACTTCGACTGCAGCCCACTTTAGTCCCTTTTTAGGTTCCTCGGGAGTGATCTGCAGTGGAGGGGATTCGAGTCCTGCAGTCTGGATGCGTTCACGGATAGCTGTTGCAGATGAAAGGGGGGTGTGCCCAAAGCGTGCCACCAAATCAGAAAGAATCAGGCTCGTTGAAGGGTAGATGAATACTTTTACCATGTTCAGGGCTCCTGCGCATCGATCAGTTTCTTGAGTTTATAGATGTCAAGTGACGGGTGTTCCCGTGGATTTTCCGGGGGGGGGATTGTCTTCTCATCGCACTTTTTAAGCTCTTCAAGCCCGTGCGAGACATACGGAATGATGGTCATTTCGTGTTCTAAACCAGTGTACCCGGGCCTTGCACCTCCAAGATTCGCCCGGCAGCGGCGGGCATCGCCAGGGGGAAACCCGCGGTCTTTGATAAATATATGATCCGGGTCAAGTTTCCGGAGCTCTGCAACAATGCGGCCGACTTCATCCTCTTTGCCGTTAATGACAATCCCAAAACAAGTTTCCTTGATAATTGCTCCTCCGGAGATCTCGTAGGCACGTAGTGCAAGATCGGCCGGTGTAACGTCGAATGACTCCACCATCACATACTTAGTTACAGAACCTACATGTGTTGGGGTATATTCAGTCACTGCTTCACCACCCTGATATACACGTTCTCCTTCTCCTTTACTTTTTTCAGTTTTTCCGTATCGATAACTCGCCCGAGAATATTGGTACCCTCAAAAGGTTCGGATGTAGGACCGTAATCTTTGTTTGCCGAAAGGCGCACTCCCACAAATCCGGAAGCCTTGCGGGAATCATTTGTGATGCCGAGCGCGGCAGCAGGAACCTCCCCACTGGGTGTATTCTCCGGATTAATCTTAGTTCCTGCCGGGATGGCAGATCTGAATAAAACTACGTCATCGAATTTAAAAAAAACCGGTATCATTCCGGCATCGTGTTGTTTAAGCCCTGTGATGCGGCGGAATATATCGCAACTGATCGGCGCTTTTTCGTCATAAAGCTCTATATCTATTACTTTTTCAAGGGGCGCAGTTGTCACTGTGACCATCTGCTCTTTCAGGACATCCAGGGTATTGCCTGGATCCTGCGAGACGACAATTCTCTCACCTTCATCTTTATCAATGATCAGTGAAATTTTCTCTCCAGCGGTGATCCCCTTTGCCTTTGAGAGAGAGAGTCCAAGAAGATCGATCCGTTGTGGCAGAACATTGATTGTAAGGGTATCCTGTTCTTTTGCTAGTTTCACCAGTTCAATGCCATGAACAACCTGGCCGACTACATCGTGAACGAGACTGCTGGGGACATCATTCCGGTAAATATAGATACCTCCGGCCAGTTTTCCCGTAGTTCTCACGGTAACCGTCCCCTCCCTGCGGGGGTGTCGGAATTCCGGTTCGATATCTTCAGTACCTGCGAGCCGGGAATCAAGGATATGGGTGCTTGTAACCCGGCTGACAGAAAATTTCCCTGACCGAAGTGCAAGAAGCATGTGTTCGACACTACCAGAGGCCTCTGTCGTAATCCGCTCGGGTGAATACCCTTGGGCGATCACATTTACACGTGTAACAATTTGCATCCCGTCTTCAATGACCTGGTTCATATCAATAGTGGTGAAGGAACGACTTGTATCTGCCCAGCTTATGACCGGCTCGATTTTTGTGATACGGTCCCCTCTTGTCCAGCGATCGAATATCCCTCTGCCGCTAACAACTTTTGCAAAGACCCCGCCGCTTTCATCCGCCCCATGATCTGCAGAATGGCGGGATTTTGAGAAAATCAGGTAGGACCGAGCAGGCTCATAACCTCCGCAGCCGAGAATAACATCACCTCGTTCGTAGAGGTGGGGTTTACGTACCGGACGAATCAGTGAGGGGAAGGGCCCAAACGCTGTTGCGTAACGATCATCCCAGTGAAAAGTGAGTTTTTGCACAATTTCAGGAGATTTGAGGAATTCCCCGATCCCCCCGGCAATCTCAATTGCGATTTCTCCTTTTGTGGTGCTGATTGCAAGAGTGCCTGTCTGTGACTGTTCCTGAGTTTGAGGGCGAATAATTGCTACACTACATCCGGGAGGATGATGGGAAATGATAGAACCGAGAGTGCTCTCCTCTCTCACCTCCATCCTCTCGCCATCGAGGTGGATGGTAATCATTCTCTCCTCATGCGGTAGGCTGACTCATAAGCTTGCGTTCTTCTTCGGTGAGGATCGCGAGTACTTCCGCTGTTTTACCAATCTGCACAATCTTGCCGCCACGCATAAGTGCGAGCCGATCACAGGTATCCCGCACAAACTCCATATCATGCGAAACGACGATAAAAGTCTCCTCCATCTCTTCGCGTGAGTGCATGATTGAATGCTTCACATCGATCTTCGTAATGGGATCCATTGTGCCGGTCGGTTCATCGAGTATCACGATCCGAGGTTCACGGATGAGGACCTGTGCGAGTGCCACACGGTGCCGTTCCCCCTCTGAGAGTTGGCCCGGCATCCGTTCAAGGATCTCTCTACTCTTTTCATCAGAGAACCCTGCCATCCTCAGCGTCACGAGTGCCTTTCGCATCGCGAGCTCTTTGGGGAATTCCAGTCCTATCGCATCGGTAAGGTTGTCAAGAACCGTGCGGTGGGGAAAAAGATCATATTCCTGGTGCAGGAGTCCGATATATCCTGTAGCTCTCCCTCGCTGCTCAATCCCGGGTTTGGTCATATCAATCCATTCTTCGCCAATCCGGATATTCATCTCTCCACTTGTTGGCTCAACAAGACCGGCAATAATCCCGGAGAGGGTTGTCTTTCCCGCGCCACTCTTCCCTATGATCCCGAAGATCTCTTTTGTATAAACCTCAAAAGTGACCCCGTTTACCGCTCTCACGACCCCGCGATCTACAGATATGTAGCGTTTGAACAGGTCGCGTGCAACAACCACTTTTTCCCCTAACTCGGATTCTTCAAATTTTTCAGTGTCATCATATCCCTTCATGAATTCTGCGATGACTTCCCTTGGGGCTCCAATTTTGGCAATCCCACCGTCAACCAGAAGAATTGCGCGATGTGCAACATCTTCAATAACCTGAGAAAAGTGGGAAGTAACGACCATGCCCATATTATTTGTCTTTGCCGCGTCGATAAGCATTGAATGAACAATTCGAGCGGTGCCAGGATCAAGGGTGCCCGTCGGCTCATCAGCAAAGAG
The DNA here is from genome assembly GCA_963815395.1 of uncultured Methanoregulaceae archaeon. Lineage (GTDB taxonomy): Archaea > Halobacteriota > Methanomicrobia > Methanomicrobiales > Methanospirillaceae > Methanoregula. The sequence continues at coordinate 158,558 of CAWFHC010000005.1, read as the reverse complement.
CATGAAAGGTTCCTTCGCAAGTTGTCGTGCGAGAACAACACGTTGTTTCTCCCCTCCTGAAAGATCACGCGCGATATGCATCATTCTATGGGAAAGTTTTACCTGATCGATAAGGTCAGCGGCACGGTTGATGGCCTTTTCCTGAGGGTAATTAATATCATCGAGAGCATGAAGCACATTTTCTATGACCCGGTCATCACCGTACAATGCAAATGTACGCTGGAACATGATTGCGGTACGCCGCATCAGTCGGCGTTTCAGTGTCTCGTCTTCTTCATTCCATAGATCCACATTGAGTGCAAAGAGTGTGCCACCGCAATGAGGGCAGTTTTTCCCGGTGGAACTCCCGACATCCATATAGTCGCATCCGCTGCACGCTGCAACATGGTAAATTATCTTCCCTTTTGTCGGGGGCTGTTCTACACCCCGGATGAGGTGCATGAGTACCGTCTTACCTGCGCCACTCCTTCCAATAATTCCCAGAATCTCCCCTTCGGCAATCTCAAAAGAAATGTTCTTGAGTACCTCTGTACTATCAAAATCCATGCAGAGGTTTTCTACCGTTATCAGTGGAGCCTTCATAATACCCTAATACCTAATGTGATACTTGTGACATATTACCTTTTATATGATGCATCACAGTCGTCACGATCGAAACGTCCTGCTTTTGCGAGCAACTTCTGCACGATGGTAACAACTTCACTCACGTTTTTTACTACATAATCAGCTTCCTTGTAAAGTTCTTCCGGCCGGTCGGCTGCCTGCTGGACAGTAAGAATTGCTATATCGGCATTCTGCATGGCACAGAGGTCATTGATCCCATCCCCGACCATCAGCACCTTATCATATTCTTGCCGCAGGTCGTTGACAATCTGTGCTTTAACGGTTGGTGTTGCTACCCCGTACACCCGGTCGCGGGGGATACCAAGATGGTCTGCCATTTTCTCCAGTTTTGTTACCCGGTCACCGGATGCAATGAAAGTCGGCACTCCCATCCGGTGGAGGGAGGTTATCGCCTCTTTTGCACCATCAAACGGCCAGCCGCCGGCTGTTATGGCAAATTCCATGCACTTGTCTGCCATGTTGATAATAGCACCGCTGTTCAAAGTAACAATCGACTCCGCTTTACAGACTGTCCAGACGTTCCGAATACATTCCTGAAGGTCACTCACCCGGACCCGGTGGTCGGTATAAAGCACATCTCCGATCTCTTCTGCAGTAACAATTTTTCTGGTACAGCTTACTCCGAAACCGACGTTATGTTCTACCAGGTAGGAAGAAAGGAGAATTTCGCCCGGTGTTTTTATGATATCTTTTGAGTGTACGGGCAAGACAACAAGTACGCGATCAGGAGAACTAAACGTAAGTGTTGTGGTTTCTATACCGGGCAGGAGTTTTTTCTTGCAAATATCTTTTGCAACCCGGTAGGTGTTCAGGAGCGTTCCCGCGCTGTCAAAAACAACAGCTATTGACATGGAAATAACCGGAGATAAACTCTATGTACTTTTCCGAACATTGAATCATTGAAGCTGATGTTCGTAACTGAAACCGCCAAGAAGATAAAGGGCATGGAGATCCGGGGTGCTGGCAGAATTGCGCGTGAGGCTGCGGAAGCGCTTCGTCGTCACGCGACAGAAATCCGGGCTGGCGATCTTGAGTCTTTCCGGCGGGAAATGAACCGTGCTGCACAAACTCTTATCGGAACGCGTCCGACAGCGGTGTCCCTGCCAAATGCTGTACACATCGTTATGTCGGGCATTGATCAGGCATTAACACTTGAGGACGCACAAAATGGAGTGATCCTTCGTGCGGAACAGTTCATACAATCGTCGCAGCTTGCTGTGGAAAAGATTGGCCAGTTTGGTGCACACCATATACGCGATGGAGATACAATCCTCACGCATTGTAATTCTGAAGCCGCACTTGGGTGCATTATTGAAGCGCACCGGAGCGGGAAAGAGATTGAAGTCTTTGCAACAGAAGTGCGCCCTCGAAACCAAGGGCTTATAACGATCAGGACACTCAACGATGTCGGCATTAAAACCAACTTTATTGTTGACTCTGCTGTGCGCTCGTTCATCCACGAAGTCAATCTTGTTATCGTAGGTGCCGATGCAGTCACCGTAAATGGTGCAGTGGTGAACAAAATAGGGACATCACAGATTGCTCATACAGCTCATGAAGCGCGGGTGAATGTTGTGGTTGCAGCAGAGACCTATAAGTTTGCGCCACGGACAATTATCGGGGAGCTTATCACAATAGAGGAGCGTGATGGCAACGAGATTCTGGCAGATGAGATATCCCGTACACTCCCGCATGTTAAGGTGCGTAATCCCGCATTTGATGTGACGCCGGCAGAATATATCGATCTTATCGTTACGGAAGCGGGCGCTATTCCACCGCAGATGGCCTATACCATTATAAGAGAGAATCTTGGATGGAGTATCGAAGAATTCCATAAAACCTTTGAGATTAATGCCAGAAATGACGAATGAGTATATGAAAGAAGGCTCAGACTTCTCGAACAGCATCTGAGGGAGATACGAATGGAAATACCATTTACCAAACTTCACGGAAACGGCAATGATTTTGTCTTGATTGATGAGCATGAACAAATCATCATTCCGGATGACATGAAAGGGAAGTTTGCTGCAATATACTCTGATCGCCGTTTCGGAATTGGAGCGGATGGGATTATCTACCTCTCCAAATCTGAAAAAAACGCCCTGCGAATGCGTATCCTCCAGCCGGATGAGAGCGAAGCAGAAATGTGCGGCAACGGTATCCGCTGCCTTGCAAAATATGCATTTGATGCCGGATATGTAAAGGAATCCTGCACAATTGAAACCCTGGCAGGTGAGATTGGGATCTCCATGGGGTATGAGGAAGATGAGTTTTCAGCAACGATCACCATGCCGACACCGAAATTTGACCGTAAGGAAATACCTGCCTCCGGTGAAGGCGAATATAAGGAGAAAATCGGTGAGTTCGATGTTTATGCGGCAAATACCGGTGTCCCCCATGCGGTTATTCTCGTTGATGCCATTGATGAGATCGATGTTGAAACAGTGGCTCCGGCAATCCGCCACCATTTAACATTCGAAAAAGGGGCGAACGTGAATTTCGTTGAGAGAACCGGACCTGATAATATCAGGATCCGCACGTTCGAGCGTGGTGTGGAGGAAGAGACGCTTTCATGCGGTACTGGTGCCACTGCATCAGCTGCAGTCATGAACAAACTGGGTCTCACCGGGGATACAGTCAATGTTGAAACACGGGGCGGTCCCCTTACGATTTATCTCAAAGATGGAGTAAAAATGGAAGGGCCGGCGACAACGGTTTTTTCGGGAAAAATCATCTACTGACCCTCCCGTTTTTAACTTAATTACAAAAAAATAAAAAAAAAACAATTTTTTTCGTTTGTTAAGATTGGTGGAAAAAAAATTCTACTCTTGTACACGTATCCCGTCTTCAACGATTTCAAAGTCAAAGGATGCTCCTTCGGGCTGCGAACGGTGTTTGACGAGCCGGGACCTGCGGAATCCATGGCGTTCCGTCTTTTCAAGCCGGACAATCACTTTGGACAGGTGCTCAAGTGCAGTACCGCCAAGACCGAAATAGGAGTTTTTTATGGTATCCATATACACCTGGTTGGTGATTATCACCGGTATTTCATATCGCTTGGAATAACCAAGCAACTGGATCATCTGCCGGGTAAGCATCTGAATAGAGTCCCTTCCCTTCTCAAGATCGGTGCGGTACAACGCAGTAGCGGAATCCATAACCAGCAAACCCGGTTTGTGAGCCTTGAGAACCTTCTCGGCTTCTATAATCATAGCTCCCTGGTGCTCGAAATCGATTGGTTCGAACAGAAAGAGCCGGTCGGCAATTTTTTCTGTATCATCCCCGGCAATCTGCCGGAACCGCTCAACGGAAAAACCCTCAGAATCTATGAACACAACGGTATGCCCGGCCCGAAGGCACGTAACCGCCGCGATCATGCATAACGTACTTTTGCCACTCGCCGGCTCTCCATATAACTGGGTAATTGTACGTACTTTCAAGCCCCCCCCCGAGTAGCCGGTCTAAGGCAGCATTCCCACTGCTCCGGCGGTCAGTCTTCATTGGTCACCTGATCAGGAACGATTTTCTTAATAGATTTCCAGCCGGCATGTTCAATAGCACGCAATACTTTGCACACAGGAATACCGAGGTCCGTTGCCCATTCCCGGGCCTGATCAAATTCTGCCTTGAGTGAGTAGATTTCACCATGCATCCACCCATACTTGACTGCCATAGAACGATGTTTTCCTGCAATTTCAACATCTACGTATTCGATAGTCCGTTCGGCAATAAACCGGTGAACCGCGGGGATGCAGCGTACTCCAAGTGTTCCCAGCTCCCTTGCTATCAGTTCGGCAAGTGTCTCACTCGTATCGCCTGTGCAGATAACCCGGATAAGAAAACCTGGTCTCCCTTTTTTCATGATGACTGGAATTGCACTAGCGTCACGTGCACCGGCTTCCAATAGACGCTCGATTGTATGGGCGATTACCTCTCCGCTGACGTCGTCAACATTTGTCTCGAGAACATCGACAGAATCTGTGGACAACACCCCAGTTTTATCAGTTGTTTCAACAATCATTGCCCTGATCACATTAGGTATGCCGGCAGGATCCCGCGTACCGGCACCATATCCAACTGCCTCGACCCTGAATATTCCGAGATCTGTCGAGGTAATAGTCGAGAACTCTGCGAGGAGTGCAGCCCCGGTTGGCGTGCAGAGTTCGCTCTCTTCGTTTCCCTGTCGGATTAAAAGCCCCGAACATCTGAGAATAGCGGCAGTTGCTGGTGCCGGAATTGGAAATGCTCCGTGAGAGCCGGTTGATGTTCCCCGACCGAGTGTGATGGGCATTACGGTTACCCCATCAACACCGAGAGAGTAAAGGGCGGCACATGCGCCGACTACATCAGCGATTGCATCATCAGCCCCCACTTCATGGAAATGAGCCTGGGCTCCATGAACCTGCACTTCTGCATCGTTTATTCGTTCAAAGACCCGTTTTGCTCTCGCGAGTACCTCTGGAGGGAATTCCGAAGATGCACCCTCGAGCCGCTTCATCACCTCAGAAAGGCGGCGTCGGGTCGGGGGCGCATGGGTATCTACTTTCACCGCCCGGATACCGGCCCGGGTCACTTGAGTTATTTCCGGCTCTGCGACTACGGAAAGCATGGCTCTCATGACACAATTTTTATCCGCCCCACAATCCAATAGTGCACCAATAATCATATCGCCCGCGGCGCCGTGGAACGGATCAAAAACAAGGACTCGCATTTACAGTACTTATAAATCCCTGCGTATATGACCTTTAAGGTAATGCCTGAAGTTCAATTGAGGGTGGATTCCGCGTACCCCGGCGATCAGGGTGGCGGAAAAGCCCGGCTCGATCCCGAGACGATGTTACTGCTCAAGATCTCGCCCGGTGATCTTGTGGCGATTGAAGGAAAACGCCGGACTGTTGCCAAGGTATGGCGTGCGCTTGTTGAGGATTGGAACCAGCGCAAGATACGGATTGATAATTTCACACGGCTGAATGCCGGAGTGAGTATTGGTGATACGGTCAAGGTTGTAAAAATCGCCGATGAAGTGGAAGCAAAACGGGTTGTCCTTGCACCCCCAGAGGATCTCCCAAAAAAGATACCGATTGCTAACAATCCCCATGTTGTGAACGGGCTGATCGATTTCCCGGTCGCGAAGAACGATTCAGTGCCGATCATGCTGGGTCTGCCATTTATCCAGCCTCAGATTGTGGCATTCAAAGTAGTAGAGATCGAGCCTGAAGAAGCAGTCATCATCACAAAGAACACGTCCATCGAGTTCTCCGACAAACCCGCAGCAGGATTTGAAGGTATCAAACGGTTCTCATATGAGGATATAGGTGGGCTAAAAGATGAGCTCCAGCGGCTCCGCGAAACTATTGAACTTCCGCTACGTCACCCGGAACTTTTCCAAAAACTGGGAATAGAACCCCCAAAAGGAGTTCTTCTTTATGGGCCTCCAGGAACAGGGAAGACACTGATTGCAAAAGCAGTTGCAAGCGAGAGCGGTGCCCACTTCATCTCAATTGCCGGCCCTGAAGTCATATCGAAATATTATGGTGAGAGTGAACAACGACTTCGTGAAGTCTTTGAGGAGGCCCGGGAGAACTCCCCTTCAATCATCTTTATTGATGAACTCGACTCTATTGCCCCCCGCCGCGAGGAAGTAACGGGAGAAGTAGAGCGACGGGTTGTCGCTCAGCTCCTTACTATGATGGATGGTCTGGAAGAGCGCGGGCAGGTCGTTGTAATTGGAGCGACGAACCGGGTTGATGCAATAGATGCCGCCCTCAGGAGACCGGGAAGATTTGACAGGGAGATTGAAATTGGTGTCCCAAGCGAACTGGACCGGATCGAGATACTCAAGATTCATACCCGTGGCATGCCGCTCGCTGAGGATGTTAAAATTGAAATACTTGCCCAACAGACACACGGTTTTGTCGGTGCCGATCTTGCAGCACTTGCCCGTGAGGCAGCAATACGGGCATTGCGTCGTTATCTGCCGGATCTGGATCTCGATGCCGAGGAGGTCCCGGCAGAAGTGCTGGATTCGTTAAGAGTACTTGCCAGTGACTTCCGCAGCGCCCAGCGTGATGTTGGACCCAGCGCGATGCGTGAAGTGATGCTTGAAGTTTCGCATGTAAAATGGGATAATGTAGGAGGGCTCGAAGATGCAAAGACCGAAGTCCGTGAAGCAGTTGAGTACCCGCTGACCCACAGGAAGAAATTCGAAGACCTTGGAATTGAACCTCCTCGTGGAGTTCTTCTCTATGGACCGCCAGGGACCGGGAAGACGCTGATCGCCAAAGCGGTCGCTAGCGAAAGTGGCGCAAACTTTATCCCGGTCCGGGGACCGCAGCTTCTCTCCAAGTGGGTTGGGGAGAGCGAACGTGCGGTGCGAGAGGTATTCAAGAAAGCTCGTCAGGTCGCTCCCTCAATTATATTTTTTGATGAGATTGACGCACTCGCACCTGCACGGGGAACTTCCAGCGATTCGCACGTTATCGACAATGTCCTTAACCAGATCCTGACCGAAATGGACGGCCTTGAGGAGCTCAAGGATGTTGTGATCATGGGTGCTACAAACCGTCCTGACATTGTCGATCCGGCACTCTTGCGGGCAGGAAGGTTTGACAGGCTTGTTTATATAGGGGAGCCAACTTTCGAGGACCGGAAAAAAATTATCCAAATTCACACAAGATATATGCCGCTTGAAGGTTCGGCTCTTGAAGAGATCATGCGGCTGACGGAAAGTTATAGTGAGGAGGCAATTGCAGAACTTGCAGAAAAACTGGGAAAAGACCGGACTCTCAATCTAGAAGATGTAAAGAGAGTTATCGTACCAGCAGTTGAAGGGAGTACCGGAGTATCTGTGGGGATACGTCGGAAACGCTTGATTGATCTTCTGAATGAAAAGCATCTCGTCTTTGAAGATCCATCACGCGACCGGCTTGCAACAATTCTCTCAGAAATTACTGAGGGCTTCGTCGGGTCGGATCTTGAATCAATTTGCCGGGAAGCAGGTATGCTGGCGCTGCGTGAAGATGCATCTATTGTAACCCGGCGGCACTTTGAGGAAGCCCAGAAAAAGGTTCACCCCATGATGAATGAGAGGCTCAGAGAATATTACAAAAATATCCAGCAGCACTTCAAAGGTGGTCTCCCCAAACAGGTTCAGCCACCGGAATACCAGTAACCTTTTTTAACCGCTCACGAGCATAATCGCGCCAATGAGAATCAGAACCCCGGCAAATACAATCTGTAAATTACGGCCTGAACAGCCGTGAGCGCACCGGACACCAAATCGTGCGAGTGGGATCGTGGTTGCAGCAAGGATTGCAAATGTGAGAAGATCCACGTAACCTAAAGAGTATTGCGGGAGTCCAGGAACGCCCAAACCGTTGATGATATAAGCGGTCACTGCGCCGGAGGACGAGAAGATCAGGCTCGCCGAGGAGGTCCCGACAGCGGTGTGCATGGGATAACCAAGGAGCACCACAAGGATTGGCACGAGAAGGACCCCCCCGCCGATTCCGGCAAGGCCGGAGATGATGCCTATCAACAACCCGATGAGGAGATAGATACTGGTCGATCCGCGAGGTTCGCAGGCAGGGCAGGAACGGATATGCCAAACCATGCGGACTGCCGTTGCGATGATAAGAAGGGCAAAGAATGTCCGAAGCGCATAGCCTGGCAGGTGGGTGGCAAGTGTGCCTCCGGCAAGACCCCCAAAAACTGCAGCACAACCCATTGGTAATGCTGCCTGCCAGTTTACAGTCCCATGACGTTGGTGGGCGAATGTAGCGCTGATCATTGTCGGAATCATAACCGCGAGAGAGGTCCCGAACGCGAGCCGGGTGGCAAGCGTGCCCTCAACCCCTCCGGAAGTGTAAAGCCAGTACTGGACCGGCGTCATCAGGAACCCGCCGCCAACCCCGAAGAGGCCGGAAGCGGTTCCTGCCGTAATCCCGGTGATGATGAGGCTGGTAAAGTACAGGATCGGGTCCATAGATTCTCCAAAACTGCTGCAGAGTTATTATTCCCGGATATCAATAGTCTAATGGGATGAAAGATGGGGCGACCTGGACTGCTCATCATTGATATGCAGAACGATTTCGTGCTGGAAGGAAAGCCGTTGAGAGTGGTGGGAGCCGGTATGGTAATACCGAAAATTCAGGCAGTGTTGACTGAGTTCAGAAAACGATCCCTGCCGATCTTCCACGTCGTTCGGGTACACCGGCCGGATGGTTCGGACGTAGAGATCATCAGGCAGGAGCTTTTCCGGAAACAGCCTTTTGCGGTTGCCGGCACCCCCGGGGCAGAAGTCATTAAGGAACTGACACCCAATAAAGGGGAATATGTCCTTACCAAGACACGTATGAGTGCTTTCATCGGCACGGAACTCGATCTGATGCTCCGAACTCTCAATGTAACGAACCTTGTAGTCTGCGGTATCCAGACGCCGAACTGCATCCGGACCACGATTTTCGATGGTATTGCGTACAATTATGCGGTGGTACTCATCGCTGATGCAACCGGGGCATCATCAGAAGAAGTGCACCGGGCTAATGTCCGCGACATGCAGAATATCGGAGTTAAGATCGTCAATACGGTAGATTTGGCAAGCATGCTTGACACCCGGTAAATATTTGGTGTTTTAAGTGCTTTCCCGTAATATTTCCTGCACCCTATCCGGGAGAGTTCGGAAAACTCCTGTGTGTATCTAAGTTATCTTTGAAGGGTACTGTGACAACTGGTTTTCACAGATGCCTATATTGGAAGCCTCTTGAAGCGTTCCGGAAAGGCAGCCTGCAATCGTTCTGACCGTCTGCAGCGGCACCAGGAAAAAAATCGCAAGGGGAAGCCTCCCGAATTGCAGACTCTTTTTCTGATATTGCAGGAAATTTCATGAAAATAATCGTTTAATCGATTTTTTACCTTAGCGAGGGACATGTATTCGAAAGAATCTGTAAACCAAGATCCCCGGAACGGTACTTGGAGGTTGTAAATGGCGTACCGCAATCATATCCCAGGAACGCTTCAAATACGCCCGGATTCTGGCAGAGTCAGACAATTTTCCGGATTCCCTACTCACAGTACGGATCGTTTACTGATTCCTCGATTACCCTGCGCGGCGGTTTACCCCGGCCTCCTGAACGTGACTGTCTGGATGTCCGGTCCTGGTCTGTTTCTTCATCGTCCAGTCCCACGTCCTTCGATTCCTGAGCTTTTTCTGTCGGCTGCAGGACCTGTTCCCGGTTTTGATTGGGCTTTTCTTTCTGATTAGTCTGTATCTTCTGAGTTCCTTCTTCCATAGATATCAGGATGGATATTACAGAAGAAGCTACAGAAATAGCTTACGCCGAAAACAGGTCATATTGTACTGATAAGTAATTCGAACAAAACCCTTGAACACGATCTTCCTTTGTGAAAAGATTGGCATGTTTATCGACTGGATGAACACAGTCCGCTGAATTGGTTTACCCAAAATAGAATATCCCTTCTTGATGGGAAGACAATCAGGAGGTTAGTTTCTGAATAAATCCTTGGAAGTTGTTTTTCAGGATCCCCGGCATGGTTTTGATGCATGTTCCGGCATTAAATCTTACCGAATAATTTCCAATTTACCAAAAATGGGTTCACACAAACATTTTAAAGCGACAAAAAAAACATATGCCAGAAGCATTTTGGCAGATACAAAAAGCCATATCCAGGAGATTCCGGATAGTGCAAAACAGAAAAAACGCACTACCGGCATTGTAGGTCTTAACCTTTTACTGGATGGTGGGTTCCCTGAAGGGACTATTATTATGGTCTATGGGACACCGCTTGCCGGTGTAGATCTTGCAGCTTTGCAGTTCTGGAAGGTGGAAGGCGAAGAAGGTACCTACCTGATGAATGATGGAGATGTCGAGCTTGGGATGATCGACGCCACCGAACTTCACCCTGAGATGTATATCCCGCAGATGGCGGGAGGGCGCATTGTTGTTGATTCACTCTCGACGATCATCATCAAGTACGGGATTGAGGAAGCTCTTAAGTTTTTGCGGCTTACCCGCGAAGAAATGAAAAAACGCTGTGCAAATATAATGTTTGTTGTCTATACCGGAATTCACGCACCCATAGAGATGACCAGGATCATGCGTGCAGCGGACATTGTTATCGAGTTCAAGACGGATATTCATCAGGCTGAGATTGAACGGACGCTTGCAGTGCACAAGATGAAGGATGCAGCGTCACCGCGGCGATTGTTGCCGTTCGTTATTACCGACAATGGAATTGAAGCATCCACTACTTCAAGGGTCGTATAATCATATTTTCTGTTGAGTGTCATTGTTCTTAGGGTAGCTGCCGAGAAAGCGTAACTCTGTCAGCATCGGTCACAATAATACCTTAACGGAATTAGGAATTATTTTCTTGAATCAGAGCCTGAAATTTTTTAAATTACAAGAAAAACCAGGAATTTTTCCGGTTATTAATGTTCGGGAAATATTGAATAATCCAAAAAAATTTTCATGGACTTTTTTTCCATATTGAGGAATATTATGGAAAATTTCCATACAAAAACTCCATAGCAACCTGGCGGCATAACATATTACTACTCTCGATATACCGTTCCGTATCGCGATTAATCTTATCTCTCAGGAATTTTTTCTCGCCGCTTGTCCAGGTCCGGATAAGATCTTCTGTCATTTCAAGGTGGAACTGGAGTCCCAGTGCCGATCCAAGACGGAATCCCTGGTGAGGTACACGATCTCCTCTGCACTGGAGTTTTCCGCCGACAGGAAGATGGAATGTCTCTCCATGCATCTGGAAAGCGTAGAAAGGATCCGGGAAGGATGTAAAGACCCCCGTGCATTCAGGAGTGGGGCGTACCGGGTACCACCCTGTTTCATTAATAAATTTAAACACTATCGCGTCATATGCTGACGCAATCAGCTGAGCGCCGAGACATAGGCCGATAACGGGAACCCGATTCTTAACCGCTTGCCGGATCAGCTGCTTCTCCTCTTCAAGCCACGGCAGATCCTTCCCATCATTTACGCTCATCGGTCCCCCAAGGAATAACAAGTGAGTTGCATCTCCGGCACTAACAGGGTCATCGTCCCAGAGGTGAACATAGTCAAATGAGATGTCGTCGTGTGAGAAAATATGTTCAAAAAAGCCGAGCGGTTCTGAAGGTGTATGTTGGAATGCCCTGATCCGGATCGAATTTCCCTTTATTCCAGACACGGTAGTTCTCCTGGTACACTGTATTGGGGGCTAAATATTTCGTACTTTTGGTTGGAATATAATGCTATTGCAATGTGTCTTTCGACAATCCCCCCTGTTACTATGGAATAACCTGATTGCTGCTTATTCGCCACTTTTACTGGAAGTATCTCTCAATTTTGTTTTCTTCCGATAATCCGATGTTATTGTTTTCACCTTGTTGTAGTGTAGTGAGATCTTAATATTCTATAGAGGAAAAAGAGAGTTTAAAAATATTTAGAGCCCGATCCTAACCAGCTTTGCGGCTTCACACATGTGTTTAAGCTTGGCAAATGCTGCCTCACGGGAACGCAATCGCATTCCACAGTCCGGATCGAGAAGCATGATCCTTGGATCGAAAACCTCAATCCCTTTTTCAATTCTCTTTTTGATCTCCGCGATACTTTCGATCTTATCAGTCGATGAATCCACACAACCGTACCCAATCATCCGCCCGCCAAGATCACGGCGTGAAAGGAGATCGAGGTTTGCAGGGTTATTGGAGAACTCGAAGTCCAGCACATTCACATTGAACTTCAGGATTTCATCAAGAACATTTCCTAAATTTCCGCAAACATGCATACAGGTCGGAATCCGTAACGCCGTCGTTATAATTTCAATCGCCTGTTTTCCGATCGCAAGATCAGCCATACCCGTGGAAAATATTGGTTCATCGATCTGCAGCAGCGTCACTCCAGCAGATTCCAGCGCTTTTGCTTCAGGAACAAGTGCGGCGGCAAGATCCAGCGCCAGTTCCTCTTTGTTCCGGTACATCGGAGTATTGACATGGAGACCATGAGCGATCGTAGTAGGGCCAGTGATAATCCCTTTCACTTTTGGAGCTTTTGTAAGTGCATATTTCGTATCTCCAACGGTTATTGGTCCGGATGCTGGCTGAACTTTGCCGAAAATCTCCTGACCTTTAATCCCGGGAAGTTTTGAGGCGAATGCCTGGATCATGTCACCCCTGACCTGACCATCCGATATAATGTCGATGCCTGCCGCAATCTGGTCAGCAACCGCGGTTTCAACTGCAGAATGAAAGGGATCAAAAAGACTTTTCAGCCCGCCCCCTTTTACCACAGGATAACTCCCGACTACCGTTGTCGCTAACACTTTGTCGATGAAATAATCCTTTGACATAAGAATATCCGGATAATTAATCGTACAATCGAATCTACCGCGCTGATAAAAAATGTATTTGGTCAGGGAACCAGCCGGTGCATGTCCCGGGGGAATAGTACTGCTTCACGTACATTCGACAACCCAAGCATCGTCATAATCAGCCGATCGGTTCCCAGTCCCCAGCCCGCGTGGGGGGGCATGCCGTACCGGAAAGGGCGAAGGTAGAACTCAAAACTCTCAGGATTCAATCCTTTCTTTTTGATCTGTTGCACGAGAAGATTATGCTGGTGAACACGTTGCGCACCGCTTGATAACTCCATTCTAGGGTGCATAAGATCGAATGCCTTGCAAATGGTTGGATCGTTCTCATATGGCATGGCATAATAGGGGCGGATCTCGCTGGGCCAGTCCACAATGAAGTAGTGTCCGCCCATTTCTGTTCCGATAGCTCTCTCTGCAGCGGGGCTGATGTCATCGCCATACTTGATCGGATCTTCAATCTTTTTCTTTGCAATCTCTATCGCATCACAGTACGGAAGCCGGGGGAATGGCGCATTTGGAATTACAAAATCAGCGATTTCGAGGTTTGCGAGCTGGTCGCTGCAGGTGGCTCCCACATATTCGTAGGTTTTAACAATCAGATCTTCGAGGATCCGCATTACCTCGAGATGATCTGCATAGGATACTTCAATATCAATTGATGTTGCCTCATTCAGGTGCTTGGTCGTGTTGTGTTCCTCGGCCCTGAAAATTGGCCCGATCTCAAAGACTTTTTCAAATCCCGCCGCCATCATCATCTGCTTGTAAAGCTGCGGGCTCTGGTTGAGAAATGCCTCTTTGTCAAAGTAGGCGATAGGGAACAACTCAGTCCCTCCCTCTGTTGCAGCTGCTACTATCTTAGGAGTGGTGATATTGATGAAGCCCTCCTGGTGCAGGTACTGGTAAACTGCATAAGTTGCAGCACTCCGGATCTGGAAGACTGCAGCAACCCGGGGTCTCCGGGCGTCCAGGAAACGAGCGTCGAGCCGTGTGTCCAGATCAGCCGGGACCTTTTCTACTACATCAAGAGGGAGTGGACTGTCGGCTAAACTGATGATCTCGAACAAATCAGGTACAAGCTCACGTCCACCGGGAGCTTTTTCTATAGCTTTTACCGTTCCTGCGACCCGTACAACAGATTCTCGGGAGACTTGTTTTGCAGTGGCAAGTACAGCCTCTGAAGATCTCTTTTTCGGGATGGTAATCTGGATTATTCCAGTACGGTCGCGGATCAAAAAGAAGGCAAGACCCCCGAGATCCCTCACCTCATGGACCCAGCCGCAGATTTCTGCCTCTCCGCTTGCTGGCGTGACCGATTGTATGGGAATGCGCATGATGAAGTCCTATATCTATGGGGCGCAGGGGATAATGGATTTTTTGGGAAATAGCAACCCAGGTATACCCGGTTTATATCCGATTGGAAGAATTCTGGCAAAAACATTACAGAAAAAAAATTTCGCTTTTTCAGTACTTCTTATTTCCAGCCAATCCTTCTCAAGACCCGCATCGTTCCGGTTATCAAGGGCCACCAATGCCTGGTATTCAAGATCCCGCTCCTGATAAGACATAACTCCGGGCACCGACTTATTTTTCATATTCATCAGCGTGTTGCTCCTCAACCTATACATACGACATCGCACAGATAAAAATAGTGAATCTACACCTCAAAAAAATTCCGTTTTTCCAGCATCTTACGGCCTTTAATTGATGAGACGCATTCGATTCTTTTCCAAGGCTGTTACTCTTTAGCACAGGCTGGGTTCCACGGTTTATGATTTGATGAATTAGATCACAATTGCAGTGTGCATCAGGGAGTGTTTAGGTCGAGTGATTCGGACCATATTATCAAAAAGGGGGTGAGATTTCCTCAACCTTTCATAACTTCGGTAAAAATCTCAGGGGAATACATTTTCTTCAGGAATATTTTTTCAAAATCTTTCTTTCATAAATCAGAATTTCAAGATATTGATGAAATACCTCGCGACCGGATCCGTAAGACATACCAGCAAGATGCCATCGATAAGTACTTCCAGCCGCATTTTTGAGACAAAATCTCACACCTCTCTTTTGGTTCACTTATTCCAAAAAAGAGTTGTCTGATAAACAAATATCCTTTTTCCTGAAAAATGCTATCCCACTAAGTGAAAAACCCTAGTATCTGTTCGTGATAATAATCCATATATCACCGATCCATCGGGTCTCCCTGATTTACGAAATGCATGCCTCTCACCTCTCACACATTTTTATAGTTCAAGGGTGGAAACGGATACAGGGAGACCTGAATTATGAAAATTATTGGTATCAATGGGAGTCCGAAACGGGAGAAGAGCCAGACACGCAAGCTTGTTCAGGGTGTTTTAGAGGGAGCAAGGCAGGCGGGAGCGGATGTAACATTTATAGACGTCTGCAGTCTGGAAATCAAGTATTGTACAGCATGCGGAACATGCTACGCAAAGGGAGAGTGTATTCACGATGATGATTTCCTATTACTTCTGGAAAAGATGCTGGACGCAGATGGCATTGTCTGGGGCTCACCAAATTATATCAACTCGGTCACTGCACAACTCAAGACTCTCTTCGACCGGATGGCGGATTCGATTCATTGCCAGTCTTTTTCCGGAAAGTACGGCTGCTCTGTCTCAACGGCAGGCGGTTCAATGGCAGACGACGTTGCGGATTATATGAATGCAACGATGCTGAACCTTGGCGCAACAACTGTTGGCAAGGTAGCGGTACCTGTCGGTGCTGATCCAAACGCAATTGTGCCGGCAGAAAAGCAAGCAAAAGATCTGGGCAGGAAACTTGTTGATGCCATCAGGACAAAATGGAAAGATCCGGTTCAGGAGAAACAACATGCAGAACGCAGGGAGTACTTCAAACGTCTCGTAATGTTCAATAAGGATATCTGGAAGCACGAATATGATTACTGGAAAGGTTTGGGTGATCAGTAACTTTTTTAAAAAAACAGGGCGGAAATGGCATGATACTCATTCCATCTGGATTTCATAGCCATTTTCTCCGAGCGATTTTTTGAATACTTCGATATGTTCCCACCCCCGTGTCTCCAGTTCGAAGTTCACTCTTACCATTTGGATTGGTGTATCTCGCCCTCCTTGCATATGATGAATATGCAGAATGTTGCCCCGTTCCCTTGCGATAATGGTAAGAAGCCGGGCGAGTGTGCCGGGGTTGTCTCCAAGGATTACAGAAAAATGCATAATTCGTCCCTGGCGGGCAAGAGATTGCCGGATTATCCGGATTAGCTGGGTACTTTCAACGTTTCCTCCACTTATAACGATCACGACTGTACTGCCTGGCTGTACCTCAATGGATCCATTCATGAATGCCGCGAGCGGTGCTGCAGCAGCACCTTCGGCAACTATATGTTTCCGTTCGAGTAACAGGAGCATTGCATCGGCGATCTCTTCTTCTGAAGCAAGGGTGAAATGATCGACAAAATGCCGCATTGCGGGAAACGTTTTTTTACCCACTTCTGCCACCCGGATTCCATCAGCAATAGTCGGTCCCACGGGTATCCGGCAAGGGGATCCATGCCGGATCGCTGCTTCGGCTGATGGACATGCCTCTGCCTGGACTCCGATGATTTTGATTTCCGGCTTTATAGCCTTTGCAGCCGTTGTTATACCGGCAATTAATCCTCCTCCCCCAACGGGTATTATGATCATGTCTGTTTCCGGTAGATCAGCGAGGATCTCGAGTGCTATAGTTCCCTGCCCGGCAATTACCTCATCATCATCGTACGGGTGGATAAAGAGCCGCCCCTGAGATGCGATCTCCATTGCCTTCCCGATACTCTCTTCTAATGTACTGCCATGAATAATCACCTGTGCCCCATAACCTCTGGTCGCTTCCTGCTTTGAGAGGAATGACCATTCCGGCATTACGATAGTAGAGGGAACGTTTGCAGAATGTGCCGCAACCGCAACACCCTGTGCATGATTTCCTGCTGAAGCAGCGATCACCCCCTGTTCTCCGATTTCATGGATATGAGAAAGAATCTTATTGGTTGCCCCCCGCACTTTGAAGGATCCCGCTTTCTGAAGTGTTTCGAGTTTAAGGTAGACATTTGCCCCGGAAATCTCAGAGATTGTCGGAGAATATACGAGGGGAGTGTGGATGATGTGCGGAGAAATCTGCATTTCAGCTGCCTTAATATCTGCTAGCGAGATCATAAATGAAAAATGTATCCGGGAGGTTATGAGGATTACGTCTTAAAAAATTCCTATCTCCCCAAAATCAAACAATCGTGGCAAACCCGTTGCCTTTAAAAAAGTTTCACTTGTACCAAAACAGAGAAAAAAGAATGAGAATTATTGTTCAGTTCGTTTCTTAATCATCTCCAGCGCTTCGAACGCCTCACGTCTCACGGCAACATTCTCATCAGTGAGGAGGCTGGTCAGATGATCGACAGCTTTCTGGTCGCCGATCTCGCCGAGCAGGAGCGCCGCACGCTTCCGCACATCGCTCTGGTCGTCTTTTAATACCATTATGAGTGGGGTAGTCGCAGGCTGTCCGAGCATCCAGAGGGCTTCCATAGCGCTCGTTCTCATCATGGCATCCCCAGTACGGAACATCTGCATGAGAGGTGCTATGGCCGGAACACCAAGGGCTGCGAGTGCTTTTACGACTTCAATACGGACTAACCGTTCGGGGTCGTTGAGTTTCTCCATGATTGGAGGGATTGCCCGTGTATTTCCTATCTGCCCGAGCACTTCTACAGCACCCTTGCGGATACCCGGGTTCTGGTCACCAAGCGCTTTGATCAATGTGTCCACTGCAGGTTCACCGATGGTGACAAGGGCAAGTGTTGCCCTGTGGCAGATATCATCATTGGGATCGATAAGTGCTCGGATAAGTGGTTCTATAGACGGCTCTCCGAGTGAACAGAGTGTTGCCATTGCAGCCATCCTCACGGGCTCTTTTACATCATTCAGTGTTTCGATAAGTGGCCCGATTGCCCGTTGGTTCCCGATCCGGCCAAGGGCAACTGCGCTTTCGTATCGGACCATTGCATCGGGATCTCTGAGAGATTCAATAAGCTGGGGGGCAGCCCGTGCCTCACACATGATCCCGAGTGCCTGAACAGAGCCCCGCCTTACAAATGGATGGCTGTGTTTCAGCGCCTGAATTAAAGCCCCGATAGATGGTTCCCCGATCAATTGAAGCGCCCGGATGATTTCCTGACGTACGTCTTCTCCCGGCTCATGTAGGGCTTCAATCAACGGTCCAACGGCAGGAGCGCCAATCTTTCCCAGTGTATCTGCGGATCCCCTCCTGATAATCCAGTACTCATCTTTGAGGCCGCGGATGAGCGGTTCGATGAATGGCTCACCAAGATCGCCAACCGATCTAACTGCATTCCACCGGGCATCAAGATCGCCTTCACTAAGTGCCGTAAGGAAGCTTTCGTAGCGCACTGTTTGTGTGCGTAACTGTGTTTCCTCTCTCTCTTTTTTCCCCCTTCCTCCGCGTTTCCTGACTTAAACATATTGAGGAATTTCTTGGTAATGCCCATATACGATCTCCGAACGAGTATTTGTTTAAAATCCTTCAAATAGGTATCGGATACCTGTGACAGGTTTTAATCATCTTTGGGATAATTAAACCGGTTTTTTTACCGATCTTTGGAATAATCCTGGTCTTCCCGTAGAAGCGAGGCATGAAATTCTTACCGCCAACAAACAGAATTCACTGAATGGTCTTAGAAAAGACGTAAGTGATTTACTTGGCATTTTGACTTTTATATCTGATTATTCCCTGGTGCAATTTCAGAAAAGAAAATATTTTTATCACTCGCTATTATTTTTACGACGTGAAACCGACGGTGAATTGTGTGGTACTCGAGGTCGTTTTTGGGATATCGTAAACATACATGTTGTAGTAGCCGGCAGGCATATAACTCTCAAGTGTATATTTAAAATTCCATGTTTTATCGGCCATGCAGGAAAGTGAACCTAATTCAACTCCGCTGGCGTATCGTGCTGGACCATATAGGACGAGTAAAACATTTTGAGCACCAGTTGTGCATTGGCCCGAAAATGTGATGGTCTCCCCTGGAGCAGCGGCGTAAGAACTTGCTGCGATGGATACTACCCCTCCACCTACGGCCGAAAATTCATCCCTGTCAGAGGTAGTTTTTTTAGCATCCTCAACTACAACGGTATACGAACCAGACTGGATAGAAAATCCTGGATTCCAGGTATAACTCCATGAACCAGCAGAATTTACGCTTGGTTTATCAAGAACTATCCCATAATAGTAATATCCTGGCCCGTATAGTGTCAACAATACAGTATCTGAGCCGAAACTCGTTCCCGAAAACAGGATCGAGTCTCCAACTATCATTGTTTCTTTACTCGCCTGGACAGAAACTTTGGATGGTGAAGATATGATGGGAGATTTTTCCTGAGTATCCTGAATATCGGGAAGACGGGTTAAAGCGGCATAATAATGAGATGTACCTGATGGCACTAAAATAATTGTTGACCAGCTTTGATATCCGGGATTACGGAATTCAAGTGTATGGTTTCCTGGTTCCACATTGGTAATGGTGCTTGGTGCACTTCCCTGATATTGATTGTCAAGGTATACCTGAGCGCCGGAAGGTGATGATGATAGTTGGAGGGTGCCTTTCTCCTGACCCGATATACATCCAGAGATTAATACACAGCATACAAAGATTGAAATTACAATCTTCCCGTTCATTTTACATTCATCTCTCCTAGGATAACCGTTATTGCGCCGGATTATATAAGTTTGCAAGAAATTTGTTTCTGCCAACCATAGTGGAGCGTTGCTCAACAACACTTTGTAAGGTGCAGAATTTCCCTAGCGAGAGCGATACTTTTTTCTTCATCAGTCATAAGCGTGTCAAGCCTGATGGAATTGCTAACTTCTATCGTATCGCGGATATCCTGCACAAATATGTCAGTGATCCCCCCGTAGCAGTTTAATGTCCCCAGAGAGCTGGGTTCGAATCCTGCTGCCGTCATGAGAGCCCCGGCAGGACCGCTGATGGGGGTATCACCAATGAACGGACTTATGGTGATCACCAATTTATCAACAAGGGCAGGTTTTACTCCTTCACATGCGAGAATTGGGGATATACTGGTAATTGGATTAGACGGCCCTATCACTACAGCATTGCTTGCTTCGATTACAGAAAGTACTTCCTCAGTAGCCACAGGAGGTTCATTAAAACTTCTCACTACCTGCTGTATCTCGATCTTTCCTTTTGCCCGTACCCAGTATTCCTGAAAGTGAATCAGGCCGAGTTCTGTTTTTACCAGCGTTGTCACTTCGGTATCTGTCATCGGGAGCACATTCTCCCGGACGCCGAACCGGTCGCAAAGAATTTTTGTTGCATTTGTCAGCCGCATCCCGTTTCTTATCATCTCACCCCGGGCGATCTGTACAGCGCGATCTTTATCTCCGATAGCTATAAACTCATCAATACCCAGCCGGGCAATCTCTTCATGGGTAATGAACGAATCGCTCCTGATTCCCCACCATGTATCGGTATTGAGAATACCGGCAAACAAGTACATAACCGTGTCAAGATCGGGCGAGATGTGATTTCCCGATATCCAGATATCCTCGGCGGTGTTAACGATGACAGAGATATCATGCCGGTCCATAACCTTCTGCATTCCCCGCAGGAGCTTCGGGGTGCCTGTCCCCCCAGAAAGGAACGTAATCATTACTCAATACATTAATGCGTTATATATGAAGATTCTTTTAGTGAAATCGTGAAGATAATAAAAGACCCGGTTCATGGTTACGTTGAAGTCGAGGATGTTGCGTTAGCGCTGCTCGACTCCAGAGCCCTCCAGCGCCTTCGCTATATCAAGCAACTCGGTTTTTCCTATCTTGTGTATCCCGGAGCCAATCATACGCGTTTTGAACACTCGCTCGGAACCATGTTTCTTGCGGATGTGGTCTCAAACCGGTTTGGGCTTTCTGAAAGTGAGCATACACTTATTGTCGCTGCAGCACTTCTCCATGATATCGGGCATGGTCCGTTCTCCCATGCGAGCGAACCGCTTATGGAGAAATTCCTGCATCGAACCCACGACGATATCGAAATGATTGCCGAAGAACAGGTGGGAAGTATTCTCCGTGCGTGGGAGATTGATCCTGAAGAACTATGTGCTGTCGTGAAAGGAAATCATTCATTATCCCCAATTATTCATGGAGATCTGGATGTAGATCGGATGGATTACCTGCTTCGGGACGCCTATTATACCGGTGCTCCCTATGGATCCGTCGATGCGCAGCGCCTCATCCGGCACCTGATACGAACCAGCGAAGGTACCGTTCTTGATGAGAACGGAGTGAATGCGGCCGAATCGCTGCTCATAGCACGTACGCTCATGAGGCCGACCGTGTACTATCATCATGTCAGTCGGATTGGAGAGAGCATGTTCCAGCTGGCAGGTACTGGAACATCTCAATGGTGTAAAAAAAGAGGCTTCCCAAAGACTCTTTCTGATGGATGATTCGACATGTATGTATACCTTGCGTACCTCAGAAAATCCCGTTGCCCGTGACCTTGCTCTCCGTCTCTATGAGCGCAGGCTTTATAAAAGGGCAATTTATGCCGGCGTCGATAGGATAAGTACTCCACAATTTGAGCAGGGAGTGCCAATAGAAAAATGCCGGGAATTCGCGGCAAAGATCGCATTGAATGCCGGCCTCCTTCCGCACGAGGTCCTTGTAGATATTCCTTCGACACCCCGTGAGATGTCGCTTGGAGTACCAGTGAAGAACCGGCTTACCGTTGTCGGTTTTAACGAGATATCCCCACGCATCCGAACCCTGAATACGACCCGACGGGAACAGTGGCGCCTCGGTGTGTATACACTTCCCGAAAACAGGGATTTGGTTGCTGAGGTAGGCAGCGAGGTCCTGCATCTGAAAAAACCGACACGACAGGATACACTTTTTAACGGATGATTCCCGGTGAAAGATTTTCTGATTGAGTCCCGTCAGATATGATCTTTATGTCTTTGAATGAAAAAGATCCGTTAACTTTTTTTGTGCTTTATAGGAAGGAAATTACATATATTTGTTTTACCCCCGGATACGGCTCCCTTAGTAAGATCAGGAATATTGTTAAAATCCTTGTATAACACAACAGATCTGGAAATATTTAGTAAGGATGATTGCACGTTGATGGTAAGTGCCTGAACAAAAACAAAACCTGTTGAATGCATACAATGGATTTCTGCAGGACATTAATAAAAAATATTATATTACTTTCTCCCAACACTCCCCCATATGAAAAACCGTGTTTTCATCGTTCTTGCACTCATCTTTACGGTAGCAATCAGTGCCGGGTGTATCCAGGGACTGGGGCCTGGCACGACTCCCGAGCCTATTCCTGTGCAAACCTCAGAAGTGGTACAAACCTCAACGATTCCCCTTCCAAAGCCCTCGTTTTCCATGAGCGATCATTACCTGAAGAAGACATACGCTTTCCAGAGTGAAAATCAAATTTACACTGAAGAGATCAGGGTAGACTCTCCTTCGTGGGGAATTGAGTTTGATGTGCTTCCGCTGACTGATAACGTCATCTACAGCTGGTTTGAGATGAATGTTACAAATACTGATACAGGGCAGACTGAGATCTACGGCTACGGTCGTACCAATGGTTTTGAGCTCAAACACCTGATACCAATGTACAATACCGGACCGTACAAAATCGAGATGAGAGGCAATCGCGTTAAAGTGGATGTTGCTGTGGCAAAGAGGAATCCCTGATTGTTGAGGTGAATATAATGATAGAAGACTGGATTGTTGTGATATGTGGTGTTGTGGCAATTGTTGTTGTCATGACCGTTACGCTGTTGAAACTTCGCGGTGCTGAGCGCAGGATGCATGAAAGCACCTACAAACTCAAGGTTTATACGGATCTTTTGAATGCGATTACCGAACTGAACCTTGCCACAGGTGATCCTTACAAAATGGATCTTGCAAAAAAGAACCTTGCTATAACTCTTAACCGCCTGAACCTCGTGGGGAGCTCCGGAGTGCTCAAGAGCACAAGCGATCTTCTGGACTTTTTGAATGAACACAAGGACAAGGACTATGATACGCTCCGCCTTCATAATATTCTCAATACCCTTGTTATTGAAGCGCGCCGGGATCTTAACCCGACCCATGCACGTCGCGTGGAGGAAGCGCACGTACGGTACCGCTTTTTCGCACCACCAAAAACAAAATAATTCTCTTCTTTTTAAAATTCCGGCATAAACTCTTTTTATCCTGAATCAGACATTGGTATCACAGGAGAACACGAGGATATAATGAAAAAAGAGTTTGTTATCGGGGTGACTGGTGCAAGCGGGGCGTGCTATGCCCGACGTCTGCTCGAGGTTCTTTGCCGGGATGCCAAGGTCCATATCATCATTTCGGAGGTTGCTCAGCAGATTGCCGCCCACGAAGGTGTTTCCTTTGAAGGGTTCAATGCAACATACCATGAGATTAACAGAATTGCCGCACCGATCGCGAGCGGATCCAACCGGTTCGACGGTATGGTAGTAATTCCCTGCAGTGCGAAGACACTTGCAGCAATAGCTGCTGGATACGCAGACAATCTGATCACCCGGACCGCTGATGTCTGCCTCAAGGAACACCGTACCTGTATTCTTGTTCCGCGGGAGACTCCTCTCTCGAAAATCCATATCAGGAATATGCTTGCAGCCGAGGATGCCGGGGCGACGATTATGCCGGCATGCCCCGGATTCTACCACAATCCGGAAACGATAGATGATCTGGTCGATATTATCGTAGCCCGCGTACTCGATCATCTTGAAGTCGAACATTCTCTTGCGAAACGCTGGAGCGGTTACGATGCGTGACTTCATAGAGAATATGCGGGAACAGGGACTCGTTACTGATGTGGAGGAACCTGTCTCAGCTGACATGCAGGCCCCAAAGATGGCAGCCTCTACAGACAATCTTCTGTTCTTCCACAAGATCGAAGGAGCCCGGGCAGTCATGAATCTTACCGCAAGCCGCCGCGCTCTCTCTGTTGCTCTCGGAATTGACGAGAAGAAGATGGTAAAAACACTTGCCGATGCGAAATTTGATGGAAGGGTGAAAACGGCGGGAACAATCACGATGAAAAAACCCGATCTCTCTAAAATTCCCATTATGCACCATTTCCCAAAGGATGGGGGGAAGTACCTTACCTCGGGGATTGTTTTCTCACGGTTTGACGGCGTGGAGAATGCATCCATCCATCGGATGCAGGTACTGGACAATCACCGGGTGGTCGCACGTCTCGTTGAGGGCAGGCATACGCACGTGATGCTGGAAAAAGCATTGGCGAAAGGTGAGTCTCTTCCCATTGCGGTTACCATTGGGACACATCCAGCCGTAATTTTTGCCAGCTGTACCAGAGTTCCCCCCGGTATGGAACTTGGTTTCGCAGCTGAACTTCTGGGTGGTGAAATGACCGTCCGGCAGTGCAGTAACGGCGTGCTGGTACCGGATGCCGAGATCGTTCTGGAAGGATATATCCGGGGAGAAGTTACTGATGAGGGACCCTTTGTTGACATCACCGGCACATATGATCCCGTCAGACAACAACCGGTGATTGAATTTACCGGAATGCACCTCAAACCTGAATTTATCTATCATGGTATTCTGCCTGGTGGTGATGAACATAAAATGCTGATGGGTGCACCCTATGAACCGAAAATTTATCGAGCTGTAGCCGGAGTGACCGAAGTGAAAAACGTCGTGCTGACCAAAGGTGGTTGCGGTTATCTCCACGCGGTAATTCAGATTAAAAAAAGCACGCAGGGTGATGCAAAAAATGCGATTATGGCTGCATTTGCCGCTCACACATCCTTAAAACACGTTGTTATTGTAGATGGGGATATCGATCCCGGTGATCCCGTCGATGTTGAGTATGCAATTGCGACCCGCGTAAGTGGTGACCGCGATGTGATGGTGATCACCGGGGTACGTGGATCGTCCCTGGATCCCTGTCAGGCTCGAGGATGGTACCAACGTGAAAGTCGGGGTTGATGCGACAATGGTGCTTGGACGTGAGGATGACTTCTCGCGTGCGACCTGGTGAACCAGATGTATCTTGATCCTGCCGAAGAGAAGATGCTTGCCGGAGAGAACGGCGAGACCCGGCAGAAGATGCTGGAACTTCTCGTCAGCTCTCGGGAAGGTTTTCGGAGCAGAACATCTGGTAACAATAAAAAGTGCCCAGATCAGCGGGGCATCGTACAAAACAATCGGTGAATACGGGCTGGCATGGCTTTTGAGTCTGAATGCACGCGCAATAGTTCCAGCAGTGTTGAACCCGATTGGCATGCCGCGGGGACGCTGGCAGGAGATGGGTATCGAACCGGCGTTTGCCGAACGGCAGCAGGCTGTGATCGCTGCATATGAACGGCTGGGGGTCAATCTTGAATGCACCTGTACTCCGTATTACCTGCATAAAACTTCCTTTGGCGATCATCTTGCCTGGTCGGAATCCTCAGCCGTAAGTTACGCTAACTCGGTCATCGGTGCACGGACAAACCGGGAGGGGGGGCCAGGTGCACTTGCTGCAGCACTGGTTGGAAAAACCCCGTGTTACGGGTTACATCTTGATAAAAACCGTTTACCCGATGTGATCATCGAAGTAAAATCAGATAAAAAAGACTGGGGGATTGCCCGTTACGGTGCGCTTGGCTACCATACCGGGAAACTGGTAGGCAATAAAATACCGTATTTTCGGGGTATTACTCCTGATCACGACCAGATGAAAGCACTGGGTGCTGCAATGGCGGCAACCGGGGCGGTGGCTCTCTATCATATCAATGATGTAACTCCTGAAGCAAAGAAGAACCAGTTCAATATTTCGAACCTTGAGATCATATGTATTGAACCCGCTGATATCGATCGCCTCTTTAGTGACGTTCCAGTCGACGCAGTTGCTGTAGGCTGCCCGCACTGCTCGACCGCAGAACTTGTCAATATCGCCCGGCTCCTGAAAGGAAAAACTGTCACAAAACCATTCTATGTCTTTGCCGCAAAAGGTGTCGTTGATAATAATAGTATAACTGTCAATGCCATTGAGAAAAGTGGTGCCCGGGTCTTTGCTGACACCTGTATGGTGGTCTCACCAGTAATGGAAAGATACCCGGCAATTATGGTAAACAGCGGTAAAGCGCTCGCCTATGTGCCAGATATGTGTGGTGCGGTTGCCCGGATAGGATCGATTGAAGAGTGTGTGGCCGTCGCTACATCATAATAGCAGGTATCTTGTTCCAGACAATTTTTGAATAATACAACTTAGTAAGGAAGATCCAAACGAAAAAAGAATGTTATTTACTTGATTGAGAGAAGAATTTTTTTTATCTCCGCAACTGCGGCCGGTTCCGGATTCTTTCCCGGGCCAACACCCTGCCCGTATGAAAGGATTTTCCGGACCTCATCTTTTGTCATATTGCCAAAGGGCACATCTGCCCAAATTTTCTGATCAATTACATTCCAGGTGCATTGCAACAGGTGCCCGAGGAGATCTATCTCCTCCCGGGCAAATGAGCTCCAGTCAGTTCCAACCCCATGTTTTATTTTTTTTATTGCTTCTTCCACACTCTTTTCACGGTGAACATGGTACATCCGTCTTCCAATTTCTTTCTGCGAAACATCCGGCATTATGTTCTTCTCCACCTATTCATTTCGGGATGATGAATAATCCCATCCCCTATATATATACTTTGTTGCGAACCATACTGCACGGGGGATCCATTGACGATATCAGGAAAAAAAATTTTACTGACAAAAACAGGGATGGGATGCGGAAAATAATATTAACCAGTAACGGAATACTTCCCACAAATCAAACCTATGTACGGAACCACAGATGATACACTGGGAAGAAGGCTTTTCCAAATACAGAAAGAAAAAGCAGTCGAAGATGCACTGGAGAAGATACGCCGTAGGATGGGAAACCAGTGGAATTCAGTGTCTCCGTCAGATTCCGAAGGACTCAAAGAGATCCTGGGTGAAGTCTGGATATCCATCGATCGAAACCGGTGGGAGACCTATAGTTTCTCAAAATTATCATTACATGATATCAATTCACTGATAATCATCGGGAAAGAGGTAAAATCTAAACCTCCTCTGACCAATGATTTGCTAAAATCGCTTGACAATATATTAAGTCTAACAGTATAATCCCGTTATCAGTACTCTGTAGTCATAAATTGTCACGATTCTACACGATACTTTTATCGTGGATGACTGTTAGGTTACTATCATTGAAGAGGGATAAAAATGGTTGGATGGGAGGTTCCTATTGGTGCAGCAATTGCTTTTGCCGGAGGTGCAATTGCAACAGGATGGGCACAATCACGGATCGGTGCTGCCGGAGCGGGAGCAATCGCGGAAAAGCCTGAAACTGCTGGATCGATTATCATTATCGAAGCCATCCCGGAAACGCTGGTAATCCTGGGATTTGTTATTGCATCGATGATTATCCTCATGGTCAAATAGATTCACGCCAATAATAGCGCAGTGCTTACATCACATTCCCCCGATAACAACTTTTCTCTTGGCTCCCGAACCGGGAATAAACGGGAGCATTCGTGAAGTACCCTGCGGCATTAAATATTCTTTAAAAAAACGGATGAAGCAATGGCATATGAAAACCTGTTAAAATCTGTCGAAGAGAGCGCGCAGGAAAAAGAGCGCGAGCTCAGAGAGAAAACACGCAGCGCTGTAGAGTTAATTTATGAGGATGCAAAAAATCAGGCGACTTTAATACAGCAGACACTTCTTGCAGAGGCAAAAAAGGCTGCCACAGTTGAAAAAAACAAACTCCTCTACCTCACAAAAGGTGAGAACAAGGAAAAACTGATCAAAACAAAAGAAGCAATATTTTCAACGGCAATTGAGGCTGCAGGACAGCGTTTATCTCACATGCGAAAGGACCCGAAATATCCGGAAATCTTAAAAAATCTGACTTTAGAAGCAGTCGGGGCGGTGGGAGGAGACACGTTCCGAATCCATATTGACAAACGGGATGCGAATCTCATAAAAAAGATTCTGTCCGAACTGAATCTGTCAGGAGAAATTGTTGAAGACCTCCTTTGTTCAGGAGGCCTTGTTGTGAGTGCACGGAATGAATCCATAAAAATTTCAAATACTCTCGAATCAAGGCTTGATCGGGTAAAAGAGCAAAAAAAACTTCAAATCTATTCAATCCTGCACGGTGATTGACATGGATTACGGGTACGTGAATGCACGAATCCGCGGAATGAAAAGCCGTCTTTTGGACCGTCACACACTCGAAGATTTGATTTTTCAACCCGATCTTGATTCTCTTATTTCCAATCTTGAAAAAACGCCATATAAGGAGGATATTTTGGAGGCAAAAGTCCTGTACCAGGGGATCCTTTGTATCGAATATGCATTAAGAAAAAATTTTGTCAGAACATTCCAAAATATCCTCGGGTACGTCAGAGAAAGCGAAGCAGAACGGTTTATTAAGATATTCTTACACCGCTGGGATGTCCAGAACATTAAAACAATTCTCCGTGGGAAAAACATCCATGTAACCAATGATGAAATTTCCTACTGTCTTGTAACCGCCGGGGAACTTGACGAGGTGACACTCAACGAGCTTGTCAGGCAGCCGGATGTGAGGGCAGTCATCGATATGCTCGCAACCTGGGGAATTGTGTATGCAAAACCATTAACGGAAAAATTTCCTGAGTATTTTGAAAAAAGTGATCTTGCAGTGCTTGAATGTGCACTTGACAAATATTATTATAAGGAAGCTCTGGAATCGGTAAAAACCACGTCCTACAACACAATGCTAATCCGTGATATCCTTGCGACAGAGATTGATGTTGTAAATATCAGGACAATTTTACGCATGATCCGCGATCATGTCGATAGTGAAGAAGCACAGGAATTTCTGATCGAGGGAGGTAAGGAGCTCACTCCGAAAAAATTGAATCAATTCATTGCTCTACATTCGATTGAAGAGGTCCTTAAAGAACTGGAACAAACATCGTACCGGTTCCTTGCGGATGTTCCCGAAATCGCCATAAGAACACAAAAAATTTCCGTCATTGAAAAGCAACTCGAAAAATTCCTGATTAAAAAAGGAGTGAGTGCATTTTTAGGTGATCCCCTGAGTATTGCCTCGGTTGTCGGATATTTCTGGGCAAAATATAACGAAATAACCAATATCCGGATTATTTCACGGTGTAAAACGGTAGATCTCCCGGATGAACAGCTCAAAGAGGAACTGGTGTATGTATAAATTTGTCGTTGTAACGGACAGCGATCGTGCTTCAGGGTTCCGGCTGGCAGGAGTTGAGGTGCTGGAAGCGGATAGTCTTGAGGAAGCGAAAAAAATAATTTCCCCTCTCTTATACAAAGACGATATCGGGATCGTCGCGGTGAACGAAGAGTTCATGCTCAGCTTAGACGAGAAACTGATGACCCGCATTGAAAAACTGGCCCGCCCGCTCATCATCCCCATTCCTTCGAAATCAAAAGAACTCGACAGGAGATCGTATATCGAACGGCTCTTGCGGAAGGCAATTGGTTACAATATCGTTTTGAGGAGGTGAAGGTATGATTTCTGGAACAATCTCGAGAATTTCCGGCCCTGTCATTATCGCCCGCGATATGAACGGATCAAAAATGTATGATGTGGTCAAAGTCGGGGACGAGGCGCTGAGAGGGGAGATTATACGTCTGGAAGGAAACAATGCGGTTATCCAGGTTTATGAAGATACGACCGGACTAACCCTTGGCGAAAAGGTAGAGAACACGGAGACCCCCCTATCAGTCGAACTCGGCCCTGGTCTTCTCGCCTCAATTTATGATGGTGTACAGCGCCCGCTTCCGGTGCTCCTTGAAAAATGCGGAAATTTTATTGAACGGGGTATTTCAGCGCCCGGACTTGATCGCCAGAAGAAATGGGAATTTTCCGCATCAGTAAAAAAAGGCGACACCGTTGCAGAAGGTGATGTTATCGGGATTGTCAGGGAATTCCATTTCGAGCACAGAATCCTTGTTCCCCATAAAATCTCCGGTACGGTTACTACTATTAAAACCGGTTCGTTTACGGTCGAAGAGATCGTTTGCGTCCTGGATGACAAGATCCTGTTGTCCATGATGCAGGTCTGGCCGGTCAGGATCCCGCGACCAATACAAAAAAAGTTGGATCCTATTCTGCCGCTGATCACTGGCCAGAGAGTGTTTGATTGCATTTTTCCTGTCACAAAAGGCGGTACAGCGATGATTCCGGGCGGTTTTGGGACCGGAAAGACGGTCTCAGAACAGACACTTGCCAAGTGGTCCGACACTCAGATCGTGGTATATATCGGCTGTGGGGAACGTGGTAACGAGATGACGGATGTCCTGGCAGAATTTCCTGAACTTATCGATCCACGGACAAATCTCCCGCTTATCGAACGGACGATCCTTATTGCAAACACCTCTAATATGCCGGTTGCCGCACGGGAGGCATCGATTTATACCGGAATTACCATTGCAGAATATTTCCGGGACATGGGGTATGATGTTGCACTGATGGCAGATTCAACTTCCCGGTGGGGCGAGGCACTGCGTGAAGTATCCGGGCGACTGGAAGAGATGCCCGGTGAGGAAGGCTATCCGGCTTACCTGGCCACACGGCTTTCCGCTTTTTATGAACGCGCCGGCCGTGTCGTGTGCGTCGGTGCAGGAGAGCAAACAGGCTCTGTTACAGTTGTCGGCGCTGTGTCGCCGCCTGGAGGAGATTTCTCAGAGCCTATAACCCAGAACACACTGCGGGTAGTCGGGACATTCTGGGCACTGGATACCAACCTCGCATACCGCAGGCACTTCCCCTCGGTCAACTGGATAAAAAGTTACTCCCTGTATCTTGACAGTATCGGCGATTGGTATGTCGAGCATGTTGCAAAAGACTGGCGGGAGCTCAGGGAAAAGACCATGTACCTGTTACAAAAGGAAGTCGAACTCCAGGAAATCGTCCAACTGGTTGGTCCGGATGCTTTGCCTGAGAGCGAAAAGGCAATTCTTGAAGTAACGAGGATGATACGCGAGGACTTTCTCCAGCAGAGCGCATATAGCGACACCGATTCGTTCTGCCCCATGGAAAAGCAGTATCTCATGCTCAAGGTGATTATGACGTACTATTCCCAGGTAACTGAGGTGATGAATCGGGGGATCTCATTAAAACAAATCCAGTCACTTCCCCTTAAAACAAACATAGGGCGGATGAAGGATATCCAGGATCTTGGAAGCATCAGGAAAATGATTGATGATATCAGTCAGGATCTCGCAACACTCGAGGTTGAAAAATGAAGCAGGCATCCCTTCTCACCAAAGATTACCAGACCATAACTTATGTATCAGGCCCCCTAATCTTTGTCAGCAATGTCAAAGGGGCCTCATTTGGGGAGATCGTCAGGATTTTTCTTAAGGATGGTGATGAACGGACCGGGCAGGTTCTTGATATCTCCGAAGAAATGGCCGTCATCCAGGTATTTGAAGGTACACGGGGCATTGACACCCAGGTAACGAAGGTCAGGTTTACCGGTGAACCCGCCCGGATCAATGTATCCCTCGATATGCTGGGCCGTGTGTTCAATGGTGTTGGCAAGGCGCGTGACGGAGGCCCGGATATTATACCGGAATCTGTTCTTGATATCGCCGGAACCCCCATAAATCCCTCAGCCCGGGATAAACCTGCAGATTTCATCCAGACCGGAATGTCCACGATAGACGGTCTGAATACCCTTGTACGGGGTCAGAAGCTGCCCATCTTCTCCGGTTCCGGTCTGCCCGCCAGCAAACTTGCTGCACAGATTGCCCGGCAGGCAAAAGTGCTTGGCGAGGGCGAGCAGTTTGCGGTCGTTTTTGTGGCAATGGGAATCACCCATAAGGAAGCGTCCTTCTTCATACGGGATTTTGAAAGCACAGGGGCATTGGAACGTGTGGTCTTTTTCATGAACCTGGCAGATGATCCAACGGTTGAACGCCTGGCAGCACCTCGTTGCGGGCTTACGGTTGCTGAATTCCTGGCCTTCACCCATAACCTCCACGTTCTTGTGATCCTGACTGACATGATCAATTACTGCGAAGCCCTTCGCGAAATCTCTACAGCCCGTGAGGAGGTGCCTGGAAGGCGTGGTTATCCAGGCTATATGTATACCGATCTATCGTCTATTTATGAGCGGGCCGGCAGGCTGAAAGGAAAAACCGGTTCCATCACCCAAATCCCTATCCTGACGATGCCGGATGATGATATTACCCACCCTGTTCCTGATCTGACTGGATATATTACGGAAGGACAGATAGTACTTTCCCGCGACCTCTATCGGAGGGGTGCTGACCCCCCGGTTGATGCCCTGCCCTGCCTTTCGAGGCTTATGAATCTGGGGATAGGTCCGGGAAAAACCCGGGAAGACCACCGGGGTGTTGCTGACCAGCTGTATGCATCCTATGCCTATGGGAGAGATCTCCGCAGGCTCGTGGCTATTGTTGGGGAAGAAGCCCTCACTGAGATGGACAAAAAATACCTGAAGTTTGCAGATGAGATCGAAAAACGTTTTATCTCGCAGGGGGATGAAGAACGCACCATAGAAAAAACTCTCTCGATTGCCTGGGACCTCTTTGCCATCCTCCCGGAAGACGAGCTAAAGCGGATTAAACGCGAGTATATCAAAAAATATCATCCTTCGCATAAAGAGAAGGAAGGATAATCTATGGAGCAGGTAAAACCGACGAGAATGGAGCTGATGAAAAAAAAGGCTCAGATAAAACTTGCAGAACAGGGTCGGGATCTCCTGCGGGAAAAAATGGATGCACTCATTCAGGAATTTTTTAAAATTTTAACCACCGTTTCAAACTCCAGAGAAGAGCTTGAGCAGGTTTCCCGTGCTGCGGATCTCGCACTCCTGATAGCGCAGTCTGTCGATGACCCGGTTGCATTAAAATCGGTTTCCTTTGCTACCCGAAAATCTATTACCGTGGATATCAGCGGGAAAAACATCATGGGTGTACCTGTTCCGGTCATTGAGAAAAAACGCCTCTCAAAAAGCATGCTCGAAAGGGGATACGGTATCATATCAACAAGCAGCAGAATCGATGAGACTGCCGAGCGATTTGAAGCTGAGCTCGATCTTCTCATTGAGCTTGCTGAAACAGAAACTGCCATGAGAAGACTTGGTTCGGAAATCCAGATGAACAGGCGACGGGTGAACGCTCTTGAGCAGATCCTGATTCCCGAATTGAAAAATCAGGCAAAATATATCAAAAATGCAATTGAGGAGCGCGAGAGGGAGGATCTTTTCCGATTAAAGAAAGTAAAAACAATTATAGAGAGAAAGAAAAAAGCCGCAAAGAAAAAAACCCCGGGACCATGACTGAGCATCCGGCTAGCCAGGTGCGGGTGGTTCAATACCCCTTTCAATCTCTTTTTTGAAAGGTTTATACGCAATGCCCCCTCCTTCATAAAATTTTGAGAAAAACTCTACAAGATGCAGACGCACCGAATGGATTGACGGGGAAAACATAGCAAGAACAATATTCATAGCGTGCAGGAGGACTGCTACAAAAATCCCGACGGCCAGGATTCCCATCTCATGTCCGAGTTTATTGGCTACGAAAGCCAGAATCACGGATGCCAGACCAATTGCCATAAGCCTTGAGTAGGACAGAATATTGCCTACAGCACTCATGATCTCCAGAGGGTCCCAATAGCCCCGGCACCATAGATAATCAAGATAAGTGCAACGATGACCATGATGATTGCGGGGTAAGAATAACCATGCCGGAATCATCCCAAGGGTGAGGAAAATGATGGTGATGAGTCCCGAAAGTGCAAGCAGCATCCCCACCTTTTCTGCCAGGTGTTTTTTGTTTTTCCGGGTAATTTCGTTGATAATTCCGATGAAAAGACCCAAAAAGACATGGATAACTCCGACTGCGATGGCAAATATAAGCAGGGGTAGTATTGCCTCCAGCCGGTTCCAGGTCACACCGAGGTAATGAACAGGGTGTAGCCACCCCATCATCTCGCCGAAATCGCCAAATAATTCGCCGTAAATAAATCCGAAAATTATTGTCGAAATTGCCGAGATTGTCAGGATATCTGCGAGATTTCTTACAAACTCTATTGTCCCAAACTTCTTTTTAATAGCCAGCGCGAAAGCGAGGATAACCAGTCCGTACCCTATATCCCCTACCATTATCCCAAAAAAAATGGGGAAAAATATCGCTAGGAATGGGGAGGGGTCGATCTCTCTATACTTGGGAGGGCGGACCAGCTGCATAATGGATTCAAATGGCTTCACCCATCGGGGGTTATCATAAAAGGTGGGGGCTTTTTCCATCTCTTCAGCACTCACATCCAGTTCCCGGATGACTACTGTATCACCATAAGCGTTTTTTAAAGTCTCTTTTATTCGTTGCAGAAATTTTTTCGGGATCCATCCCATCACGACGAACATGAATTCGGAATAACCGAATTTATTGAACTCCTCGAGTTCCTCGCTTATATCTTCAAATTTCTTTTTAAGTACTGCCAATTCCTGGTACCATGCGATCGATAGTTTTGCAAGTTTTTCATCAATTACTGATATCTCCTGGGATTTCTGGAGCTTATTTGTTTCAATCCCGGCAAACATCTCATAAAATGGTTTGCCCATGTATTCCTGAGGGAGTCGGACTTCGTTGACATTGACCGAAAAAATAAATGAATGGACCTGTTGGGAATAGCGTTTATGGAAGATCATGAGGGTAGCGAGTGTCTCCTCATCCACTGAAGTCGAGGACATCTCGAACCGGTTCCCTGTGATCTTCGCCATCTCCTCTCTGATGAGGGTTAACACATCCTCAAACTGTTTCTGTATAAGGAGAATCGTCACTTCATAGTTTTCGAGGAGGGGGATCTCACGTTCCATGGGCTGGATAATATTGAGGACTTTCGCATACCTTTCCAGTGTAGTGATGGATAATTTCAGATCGGTTTTCTTTGTTGCAAGATTTTTTGTGACGTATTCTAGTTCATGGATTACATCTTTTGCCTGCTCAATTATTTCATCCCTTTTTTTCCCCAGCAGTTCGCGGTCAATACGTGCCTGAGTTACTGCATCATCCGGGATTATTGGAAGAGTGGCCAGGATCATGGAAATTTTACTTAAAATTTCTGCGATTTCTATGGTTTTCCCCTTTTCGACACGGGAGAGATGAATCTCTTCGGGTGAGATGCACTGGCTGACATCTTCAAGGTGGATAGAAGCCTCGTGATACAAAAGGTCAACTACTTGGTTGAACTCCTTTTTCGGCCCAATTACCTGGATTCTTTTCATCTTCTGGAGCATAACCCTCAAGGAGTACTATCGGACTGCTCCATGGCCACATAACCTACTATTTTTTCTACTGCCGGCTGGAGATTTCTCTCTCCTTTTACTCTGGCCTCCCCTGTTTCTATGACTGACGCTTTTTTCATCTGTTCGATTTCGGTTTCGGTCTTTTGCATTTCCTTCCGGTATACTTCCTCAGCCGTGATTTTTCCTGATCGCCCGGCATCACTTATTGTCGCCTCCCGTTCGACTCTCGCAGCGGCGATTTGCATATCTGTCTCTAGTTTTACCGCTTCGATCTTTTTGGAAAATTCCTGTTCTTTATCCCGTATCTGCTGGAGCAGAGTCTTCTCCTCTTCCATAGATCCTCCGTCACAAACCGTGCTTGCGTTTCATAAGTGTAGTAACGCCGTATTGTTCTTCAGAAGCAAGAGGCTTCTCTTTTTTTTCCTCCGGCTGTCCGTTTTTAAGGATGCCTCTGGCTTTTTGGGCAGCCTGATCAAGCCGCTCCCGGCATCTTCCAACTGCAGTACACCGCAATGCATTAATCGTTTTTGTGATATCCTTTACCATAAAACCAAGACAAACAATATTTATATCAATTTGACTGTACCGTATAAGTTTGATAAATAGTTTACCTTTGCTTGTAGAAGAAAATGATGGAATCCATCAGAATTGTTTTTTAGTGGAAAAGAGCTTTCGAGGAATTATCGGTTTTATCCCCGGAATCTTTTAAAAAAATCTCATGAAAAAAGAATCTGGATAATTTAACCTTGTTCAGATGTCGGGCATCGTAAAAGTTCTATTGCAATAAAAAAAGTAGTTCAGGGAATGCCGATATAAATTGGGACAAAAAGCAAAGCGAAGTAAATTACCATAAGAACAAATCCGAGTGGCATCCCATATCTCGCCCATTCTTTACTGGTAATTCCCATTTTGCCTGCTGCGATAATATTGGGTATGTTTCCCGGTATCAGCATTCCACCCGCTATCAAAAGTCCCATTAGTGCGCTTTTTATCTGGATCAGGCTGAGTTGAGGCCCTATCTCTGCTGCTGCGAGGGTTGCATTGTCCAGGACTGCCGATACACTATTCAGCCAGTAAAGTCCCTCCGAAGGTATCTGAGTAATAAACTCAAGGATAAGTGGGGTGAACCCTGCCCCGAGAAAGATCAGCGCCATTATGAACAGGTACACTTTTCCTGAACGGATTACTACATCACGTATGGTTTCACGGACGAGTTTACACTCAAGCCCCTCAGTGGGAGTACCCTGCCGCCGTAAGAAAATTACACCGAGAATACCCATTGCAATAACTCCCGGAATAACGTAAATCGCCAGCAGATCGAAAAGGAACCAGAATCCTGCATAGTAAGGATCTCCGGAAAGTTTTGAGATTGCGATTGTCGAAAGTGGCTCTCCCAATGGGGTCAGTACAGCCCCAAGACCGATGGAAAAACAGGAGATAACTGTCACCCCAATCTTTTCCTGCCGTCCTAGCG
This sequence comes from uncultured Methanoregulaceae archaeon, assembly GCA_963815395.1. Classification (GTDB taxonomy): domain Archaea; phylum Halobacteriota; class Methanomicrobia; order Methanomicrobiales; family Methanospirillaceae; genus Methanoregula. Next base: position 121,676 of record CAWFHC010000005.1, on the reverse strand, counting down.
GAAGGGCACATACTATTTCTACGAGAATGATGGCAGCAAGGATGGCAGAAATAATACTGGAGATCAGACCGAGACCACAAATCAGGAAAAATATGAGAATATAAAGTGGCACATGGTTTACCAGAGCCTGGATAGCACTCTGGATTTGCGCATGCGCGAAATAGATAATCAGGCCAACGATGAGGACAATCTGAACGATACCTATGGGAATGCCGGCAACGGTAGTGATCATGACGGGTGCGGTGAGAGCTTCTACAACAATCAGCTGGTGTCCACCCGAATGTTTCTCCGTTAAGAGTCGCAAAACTGGAAATGCTCAGTGCAGCAATACCGCACAGGAAGAGAAAAATCTCAAGATTTTCTTCAACTTTTTTGATTTTGAACGGGAGTATCAGTACAACAATAAATATACCTAAGAGCAGGATATTGACGATCATGAGTTGGTTCATAAGTTACAAATCCTGGGCAAAATGCTGTTATTGACTATTGTTATACTGCAGATCTAAAAACAGTGATCGTATTCGCATGATTCCGAGATAAAATTCATACCCGGCTATCTGTTTTTTGCTCAACGATATTTTCCTCTCTGAGTCCTCGACACAATCCATTTATCTGTTCTATCGCTATATTATCATCTGATGAACTATTTCCCGCCGAACTGCAGGAAAAAATTCCACCTTTACCTATTGGTTTACACTGTTGCAATATTGTCTTTTTTTGAATATTTTTCCTGTGCGGGATTCTTTGGAACAGATGTGAAAAAACTTAAAGATACTCGGAATGTACAAGGGTTGATCCTCGCTCTAAAGAACAAGGATCCAAAAGTTCAATACGACGCGGCAGAAGCGCTTGGTGAATTAGGAGACCACAGGGCTGTAGGGCCCCTGGCAACTGCACTGAGAAACGATGAATTAAGTGGTGTGCGATGGAAAGCAGCAGAAGCCCTTTCAAAAATAGGGGCCCCATCTGTTATGGCTCTTATAGAGGCACTGCAACACGGAGATGAGGATGTTCGCTGGAAAGCGGCTGTCGCATTAGGAGAGATTGGCGATCAGCGGGCAATCGAACCTCTGATGGTATTGCTCTGCGATGAAGACCGGTTTGTCAAGAGCCATGCCGCTCTTGCTCTTGGAAGAATTGGAAAACCCGCAGTGACGCCCCTCCTGCGTGCACTCCGTGAAGGTGATGGAAATCTTCGATGGGGTGCTGCCATCGCATTGGGAAAAATTCGCGATCCACGAGCAATTGAACCTCTTCTGCATGCTCTTGCTGATAAGTACGACAATGTCCGCGCCGAATCTGCATCATCGCTGGCGGCGATAGGAAAACCCGCCTTAGAGCCCCTGTTGCTTTTTTTAAAATTTTCTGAAGGACCCGAACGAATTGAAGTTGTTACGGCTCTTGGTGAATTACACGATACCGACGCAATTCAACCGCTTATCCAGATGATTGAGAATGCAGATGAGGACGAAAGAAAAGCGATAACGGATGCACTTGACGCAATTCTGATTCCGGCGATAGCGCCGCTTGTAAGGAAGCTCCGGACCATGCCTCATCAAAAGAATGAAAAGTCAGGAACAGATACTAGTGAAGGAGAAGGATAATATGGTGGAACAGTCCCCGGCAGATACGAAAATTTATCGACTTATAACTGCTCTGTCCGATCCCTCCCTCGATATTCGCCACCAGTCAGTGCATGAGCTCGGCAATATAGGTAGTCCTGCAGTGGAGCCACTAATTCAGGAGCTTGCAGGGTCTTTCGATAATGATCATCGCTGGTATGCAGCACTCGCACTGTCCGGTGTCGGTGCCCCGGTAGTAGGCCCTCTGATTTCGGCAATGCGGGTTCATCCGGAGAATGAGTTCAGGAGATATGCAGCGGCTGCCCTTGGAAATATCGGAATTCCCGCAATTGAACCTATAATTGACGCGATGGCAGGCGAAGACCGGGCCCTGCGGGGTTTTCTCTCTCTCGCTTTGTGCCGGATAGGAGAACCTGCGGTCGGTCCCCTCACCCGGCGACTTGATGACGCCGATGAAATTATCCGATCCTGTGCTACTCTTACTCTCTGGCAGATGGGCGAAACCGGGCTTCCTGCTATGGTGGATAAAATTCAGAAAGAAAAATAATAAGGGTGTAGCATTTTTTAACCAACCCATCTTTCCTTTGGTCCTGACACGAACAGATAAGTCAGCTCACGCGAAAATTGTACCGGTATGCTAGTGCTTTCGCCAGCGATGGAGGCTTATGAAAAATCGCTAATGGACAACCTCCTTTTAGCAATAGCGATAGCCAAAAAAGCCCGATCCCGCGGTCTCGATCCTTCGATCGATATTGAGATTCCTATTGCCAGTGATCTTGCAGACCGGGTTGAAGCGCTCCTCGGAATTAAAGGTGTGGCAGGGCGGATACGTGAACTCGAATCCCGCATGACACGGGAGGAGGTTGCACTGCGAATAGGTGATGATTTTGTTGCCCGTAAGTTCGGTGAGACAACGAACGAACAGATTCTCGATCATGCCATTCGTACGGCAATGGCGCTCCTGACTGAAGGAGTCGTGGCAGCACCAACCGAAGGGATTGCAAAAGTCGGACTTGGTAAAAATGATGACGGGAGCCAGTACCTGAAAATCTTTTACGCCGGGCCAATCCGAAGTGCAGGTGGAACTGCACAGGCGCTCTCGGTACTCGTGGGCGATTATGTCCGCCGTCAGCTTGGCATCGGCCGTTACAATCCCCGTCAGGAAGAAGTTGAGCGGTATATCGAGGAGATCCGGCAATACAATACCATCATGAACCTCCAGTACCTGCCTAGTGAACTGGAAATCCGGCTTATCGTGGAAAATTGTCCGGTGTGCATTGATGGGGAAGCGACCGAACAGGAAGAGGTATCAGGACACCGCAACCTTGAGCGTGTAGAGACCAATACGGTTCGTGGTGGTATGGCTCTGGTCCTTGCAGAAGGGATTGCCGGGAAGGCTCCCAAACTTAAAAGTAAAGTTGAAATGATGAAGATGGACGGCTGGGACTGGCTGGGAAAACTCATTAAAAACAAAACCGATGAAGGAACAGTCAGCATCAAACCCCTGGACAAGTACCTTCGTGACCTGATAGGGGGAAGACCCGTATTTTCTTATCCGATGCGAAAAGGGGGGTTCCGGCTCCGTTATGGGAGATCACGCAACACGGGATTTGCTGCCGCTGGGCTCCATCCCGCGACCTTGTATATACTCGGTGAGTTTCTTGCGGTCGGTACCCAGATGAAGACCGAACGCCCGGGCAAGGCATGTGGGGTGGTACCGGTCGATTCGATTGAAGGACCGACCGTGAGGTTGCACAATGGGGATGTCCTCCGGGTTGACGATGTGGTTACAGCACAAAAACTTGTACCCAGTATAGAAAAGATCCTGGATGTGGGTGAGATACTCATCTCTTTTGGTGAATTTCTTGAGAATAACCACCCGCTTGTCCCCTGTGGCTATTGCGAAGAATGGTGGCTACTCGAATCTAATCCTGGTACGAAGCCTCCAAAAAACGAAGAAGAAGCCATTGCTCTTGCAAGAACCGGGGAATATCTGTATCCCGCATACATGCTGTTCTGGGATGATCTTTCTGTTGAACAGATCCTTTCTCTTGCTGATACGGTTTCCCGGCAGGGGAATTTAACAGATGACTTCCTGCAGATTCCCAATGAATCCTCAACAAAAATAATTCTTGAAGAACTCCTCATTCCGCACGAGGTGCGCAACGGTTCTATTCATATCAAAACCTATCGTGCTTTTATTACCTGTCTTGGTCTCGATAAAAACCTGGAAAAATGCGATGTATGGGGTGATGCACCGTTTGATACTCCGTTCAATCTTGTCACGCATCTTTCAGGGATAAAACTCCGATCACGGGCAGGCACAAGGATAGGCGGGCGCATGGGCAGGCCGGGAAAATCCAAACCAAGAAAGATGAACCCCCCTCCGCATGTCTTGTTCCCCCTCGGCGATTCAGGAGGTTCCCGGCGATCCTTCCAGTCTGCTTCCAACCACACTGCGGAAGTGGACGCAACAATCACGGAAATAGATTTTCAGAAGGAAGGCGGGATTATTGAGATTGAAGTCGGAAGGCGAAGGTGCACCGAATGTCAGGAGATTACGTATACCAACAGATGTGAGAAATGCCAGGCACATACCGTTGCGATAACAACCTGTCCCAAATGTGGGAGAGAGACGGTAATGGAGCGGTGTCCCGGTTGCGATATCCCGACTACCTGTAATCAGAGAATTTCCCTGAATGTAAAAGGGGAGTATGCAAAGGCAATGGATCGGTTGGGACTCAAACCCGATTGCGTAGCGCTCGTAAAGGGAGTGAAGGGAATCATATCCCGGGAAAAAGCAGTGGAAGCGATGGAGAAGGGAATACTGCGTGCAATCCAGAACATCTTTGTTTTCAAGGATGGGACAACGCGGTTTGACATGATCGATCTGCCACTCACCCATATCCGTCCCGACGAGGTTAGGGTTTCAGTCGAGAAACTCCGCTCGCTCGGTTATGTCAAAGATACCTTTGGATATGATCTCCAGAATGGATCACAGGTTGTGGAGCTTCGTCCCCAGGATCTTCTCGTCTCCGATTCATGCGCTGAATATATGGTGAACGTTGCGAAGTTCATGGATGACCTGCTCGTCAAATGCTATGGTCTTGACCCTTTCTATAATGTTAAAAAACCCGACGATCTCGTCGGTCACCTTGTCATCGGGCTTGCTCCTCACACGAGCGCGGGGGTCCTTGCCAGGATTGTCGGTTTTACCCGTGCAAATGTCGGTTACGCCCACCCGTTCTTCCATGCTGCAAAGCGCCGGAACTGCTTCTACGGTGACACTGAGATTGAAGTATTCGATGGAAAACACTGGCAAAAATCTCCCGTGCGAAAATTTGTCCTGGAAAATTTTGATGTGAGTCGACCAGGTATCGACAGGCTTGGTACTTACTATTCCGACCCTGCACAACCGTATTACACCCGAACTGTTGATACGGCGGGGATCATGCATCTCCGCAGGATTACATCGGTATCCATTCACCGCTCTCCTGCAACGCTTCTCCACCTCATAACAAAACTCGGAAAAGAGATTGCAGTTACACCCGATCATGCGATGCTGGTCTGGGATACTTTGTACCTTCGGAAGATCAGGGCATTGGAACTCAAAGTGGGTGATGCAGTCCCCGTACTCGAAGGGGCGAACGTTATTGCAGACTATGTCAGGACGATTGAGGTTGTGCCGGCTCCGGAGGAGAGGGTCTACTGCCTGACTGTCGCTGACGATCACACGCTTGTCGCGAATGGAATCTTTACCGGGCAGTGCGATGGGGATGAAGACTGCATTATGTTGCTTCTTGATGGCCTGATCAACTTCTCGCGTTCGTTCCTACCCCAGAACCGGGGTGGATCGATGGATGCCCCACTTGTGCTGACGAGCAGGATAGATCCTGCGGAAATCGACAAGGAAGCCCAGAATGTCGATGTCTGCGATCACTATCCTCTGGAACTCTACACAAGTGCGCTCAACTATGTCGAACCTAAAATGATCAAAGGGCTTATTGATCGTGTTGAACGGAGGATCGGGACCCCCTCACAGCTCGAAGGGTTCCAGTTTACGCATGATACTTCGGATATATCGGCGGGGCCGATTGAATCAATGTACACCCAGCTCAAGACCATGACTGAAAAACTTGAGGCTGAACTGGTCCTGGCTGAAAAGATACGTGCAGTCGATGCCGATGATGTTGCGGAACGGGTACTTACCACTCATTTCATCCGCGACCTTATGGGCAACCTCTCTGCGTTCTCCAAGCAGAAGTTCCGGTGTTCTAAATGCAACACGAGCTACCGGCGGATGCCCCTTGCCGGCAAATGCACAAAGTTTAAGGGAAAGGGTGTCTGCCACGGGAATATCATTCCAACTGTACACGAAGGATCGGTGAAGAAATATCTCGAGATGTCACGGGAGATCTGCAGGAAATACAAAGTATCTGAATACACCAAGCAGCGGGTCGAGGTGCTTGAACTTGCAATTTTGTCTACATTTGGTGAAGAAAAGCAACAACAGCTCGGGCTTGCAGATTTCATGTAATTTTTAAAATGTGGGGAATTTTTTTTATTACGAAAAGCCGCAATTACGAGATCTCCAAGTGCACTTTTTCATGGTTCTTTTGCTGAACAGGTACCTTAATTATTCTTCTCACCAACATCATTCAACACAGGCGCGGGGATAGCCAAGCCTGGTCAACGGCGATAGACTCAAGATCTATTCTCGCAGGAGTTCGTCGGTTCAAATCCGGCTCCCCGCATCTTTTCTCCGCTTTTTTAACAGGTATGTATTTCCAATTCTCTCTCGTGATTCACCGGAGTAAAACACAATCCATATAACCAAAGTAAATTACGAAAGTGTAGTGTGGAACATTGATGACCCGTAACAATCAACAGGTAGTATTAAGGTAACCTCACGACAAGAACCGGAATTGGAGGAACGGGAATTGTCCGGATGATATGCACCAAATATCCCGGTCACACCTCCCTGGGGTCCGGGAATGTCATTCTTCACCGTTTCAGGTGCTTGTATGGATATCAGTTTATTTGTTCAGGGAATCATCATCGGTTTAACCCTTGCCGTACCGGTAGGTCCTCTATCCCTCATCTGCATCCAGCGGACAGTAAAAGAAGGATCTCTCCATGGTATCTTCTCTGGAATCGGTGTTGCGACTGCCGATTCATTCTATGCCGAAGTCGCAGTTCTCGGTCTTACGGTTATTTCCGGAGTGATCATCACCCACCAATATCTTTTCCGATTCCTTGCCGGATTTGTCTTAATTCTAATCGGAGTTCGGGTTTTCCTGTCTATCCCCCCGACCGTCAGCACAAAGACCGAACATGAAACGTATATGAAAGATTTCCTGTCCATGGTTGCCCTTGCGATAGCCAACCCGCTGACAATTGTCTTTTTTTTGGTAATTTTGCCGGGATATGGCGTGGTGATACAGGGGACTTCTTTTTTGTCTGCAGCGGAATTTGTTGCCGGAGTCTTTTTTGGATCCACGGTCTGGTGGGTTGTTCTCTGTGGGTCAATTGGATCGGTTCGTTCCCGCATCAGTGCGGTAAATCTTGCATTGATAAACCGGGTATCAGGACTGTTTATTTCCTGTTTTGGTACAGGTATGCTTATCCTTCTCGTTCTGACAACAGGAACTCCTTGAGACTTCTTTGCATCGGATGACGAACTCCTTGAGACATCACCCGGTAAAAATATATTGAATATGATTCTCTGATTCGTCTTAATTTGCTGTTTTCCGGCTCGGAGGCCTTTATGGTTGAGGGAATAATTTTATTTTCCTTTACGCCAAAAATTGAGCACCTGAAAGTACGATCAAATTTAGGAAAAAAGAGGAGAGGTTGCACTGACAGACAAGAAACCGGGATCACCTCCGGGTGATGAGATCATCAGGGTTAAGCTCCCGCAGAAACGTAACCGGGAATTATTTGGAATTGCTGAACTAATGATGGGTGCAAATCATATCCGGGTCCGTGGTTTCGATGGTGTGACCCGGATGGGGAGAATCAAGGGAAAGATTAAAAAGAAAGTCTGGATCCGTGAAGGGGATATTCTTATTGTCATTCCCTGGAATTTCCAGGACGAAAAATGTGACATTATTTATCGATATACCGGCCCTCAGGTGGAATGGCTCCGGCGTAATAAGTATCTTTGAAACCGGAATTTTTTTTCTTTTCAACCTGTTTATTGAAATTATTATTGTAGCAAATAGGGAATAGTTGTACAATCTGAAAAACAGGATACAATTGCAGACAAAAATGCAATTATTGAGTTGAAGTGTTAATAAATTCGTCTTTTGATATTTTAACCTGATATTTAACATATTAAAAGAAAAAATAAAATTTTACGGATCATTATGTTTATATATAGATAATGACATCAATGCCCGACAGGGTATTATTTTCATAACAAAATCATTTATGTGAAATTCCTGATATGAGAGTCGATTCCCGGTTATTACAGGAAAACACCATAATGTCAGAATTTTGGTCGTTGATGGCGAGATAATTTCGCGTTAATAATCATGGTGCTCCTATGCAGAATAGTTAGATAAGATGAATCCCGGGGTAAAATTTTCATTTCTGGCATTTTAATTAGAATTATTTCAAATTAAACAAATATTTGGAGATTTTATAAAATAAAAATGCTTATATACTTTAATAATCAATCTCTTTCTTCCAGAGAGATTTGTATGAGAGCGAAAGCTGGCATTTTAATAATATTGAGTTTCCTGTTCCTAGTAGGGATAGTTGGAGCAGTAGGGATTCCGGATACTATAATCGTCACCACAGATAAACCTTGGATTGTCGCTAATAATTTGGATCAATCTACCATTATGGTAAAAGTAACAAACACGACCTCGCCTTTTAACGGAGATGTACAGGGAGTTACGGTAACCTTTGATGTTGATCCTTTATATGGAAATATAACTCCCGTTCACGTCACCACGAATCTGACTGGAATGGCATCAGGCACCTTCAAAGTAAACACAAAGAGTGGTGCAGCACAAATAAATGCAACCATAAATGCGACGTTGTCTGGTTCAACAATGCAAAATATCGACCATAACAGTGCCTATTTTGCGGATTTTTCATATCCGATAAACGGAACAGTCGCATCCGAAGTACCATTTAATGTATCAATTACTGACCAGTATCGAAACCCTGTGGATAATCGCAGAGGGAACCATATTATAAATCTCCACGTTACCGGTCCTGCCCCGGATGACTGCGGTTTTACTGAAGCCGGTTATGCACATGATATTTCCCGCGTACTGGATGCCAGCGGAAATACCTCCGTAAATGTCAAATTAACTTCTAAAATAGGAGACAATAACATAGCAATGGACGCATACCAGAGTATCCCGAACCAGCTTGAATGGATCTCTGCAGAAGCAGTCGGAAAACCATTTTCGATGACTCAGTCATATTCTCCCTCGGGATCTCCTCCGACCATCCCTGCTGACGGGGTGAGTTATTTTACCATTATTTACAATTTATATGATGAATACGGGAATCCAACGAACAAACAATTTATCTGGGTAAATACCTCCGTTGCCGGGGAGGAACAAAAACAGTATTTGTCCAACAATATGGGTCAGGTAGCGATCCAGTACGGTCCACGATCTACAATTGGAGAAATAGACATTACGGCAACCTCCGTTGCAAATTCGACGCTTACTTTAACACAGAGGGTAAAATTCAAGAACACTGCTGCGGAGATCATAACTCTCACAGCAAACCCGGATACTATGCCGAGTAATGATGCAAACCCACTTTTTACATCAAATATTATCGCGACTGTGGCGGATGCATCGGGAAATGCGGTTGAAGGAGAGACGGTAGACTTCACGGTGGAGAGTATTTCCTATGATGGAATATATAACGTGACAACAGACCCCACTCTTTTAAGTTCAAGCGCTGTAACCGATGTATACGGAAGAGCTATGGTTCAATTCAGAGCCGGGAGCTTTGCAACGACAGGAAACCCCGGCTACAATGCAACGGCAACCGGACATTGTATAGTGAATGCAACCTGGAAAACTTCCAACAAAATTGTTCCAGCAACCTGGAAGAATTATCCCTACCTGAGTTTGTCAACCAAGGTGTCTCCTCAAACCGTCGAGATAAACAAGACCATTGACGTTACTATTGAGTTCAGAGGTGACGGGTTTGCATTGCAGCCCACGCCCATCGATGTGATTATGGTCATGGACAAATCGGGCAGTATGGAGCAATTATAATATCGCGCGGGTATTACGCGGATGCAGGCTGCGAAAATCGCGGCGAATACTTTTGTCACCAAAATGAACGAAGGGACCGATCGTATTGGTCTCGTGTCCTATGATGAAGAGTCCACCGTAAGCACCGACGCTTCTTTGGGCACCCCTTTCTCGACTGTCACGAACAAGATCAACGCGATCACCCGAATAATGGACCTACGGCAATGCGCCAGGGATTCAAACAAGCGATAGATCATATGAAGGTGAATGGCAGGCTACGTCGATTCGGGCAGTCATCCTCATGACAGATGGGAACTGGAATCAAGGAGGAAGTCCCCTTGCGGTGGGAAAAGGCTATGATCTAAATACATGGGTCCAGAGATAATCGCGATCTGGGTGTGTCCACCACTATTATGGATTCTCACGCTTGGGCAACAGATTTTGAGGATCAAGACTACCGCTGGTATTCTGGACTGGGGGGTGATCTTTCCTCAAGTAGTAGCACAGTTGTGAAAAAACCTCGTCAGATTGATCCGGCTACAGGATTAGACACATCCGGTCGTACAACCGAAACGAGACCGACCAGTGGAACCTACTGTGGATAATGGCCAGTTTACTGAGCAGAACATGTCGATCTACGCAAAAGACAATAATATCCGGTTGTATACCTTGTCGTTTGCCATGACAATCCCCAACGACGAGCGTATTGCTCTGACCACTCTGGCTGAATTCAACAGGGGGATTCTACCGGCATGCTCCAACTCAAGCCGCCTTAGAAGCATTCTATACAGAAATCGCCGGAGACCTGAAAGATACTGCCGGTGTAAACGCCACCATGACAGCGGATTTCGATAATATTAATGTCACGGGTTTTGCAATGGATGGTGACCAGGTATACGATTATGTATACCATCCAACAGATTCGACAAAAATCCGATGGCAGGATGGGGTAACAAATGTTACTAACCAGTCTGCTGATTGGATTTCAGATAGTAAACTGGACTTCAACATCGGAACAATAAAAGTAGGTCAATACTGGAATGCGACATTCCGGTTAAAGGTCAAACAGGATGGATTGATTGAAGTCTTCGGTAATCATTCAACGGTATCCTTCAATGGTGGGAATGAGACTCTTATCTCTCCCTCAAACATTCATTACGGTAGTGCCAAACCTTACTGCCACTGAAATTATAGCGAAAAAGATAACCCTCGAAAATCTGACAGTGTACCGAGACCGGAGAGATTAAGGCTCTGATTCCGGTAATGTGGAACACAAACTATACAGGAAATGAAACACTCACTGAAAAGGTCTATTACCGTGTTGATGATAAAGGACCCTGGGTACAATTCGCCACAAAAACACACACGTATAATCCCCTCAACCATGGAATATGTGGATTATGCACAACTTGATGTAACAAAACTCCCGATGGGTAGTTACCAGATAAAGGTAATTGCTACTGCCTTGGATGCACCTGACTGCTACCATAATGCTTGATAGTCCTGTTATTGTTGGCAATCGTGGAAAAACCTACATAAAACTTGAATAAATTTTTTTTAAAAGGATTCTGCACCATTATTCTGGAAGAAAACGATTTGCCGATATCTTTTTCTCTATCTGATTGACATCAGTGTTTGAATCTATTCCTTTGATGGTCCCTTGAAAAAATATGTGAAAATAACCCGAAAATTCAGGCAATTGATAAGAAATTTTTTACATATCACGGGGAGAATTCATTGTAATCAGGTAAGGCAATCTCAATAAATATGGTGTTCAAGTTCACCTTTGCTTTGAATCTCATCCCCCGTATCTTTGTAGTGTAAATTGTTTGGCTGTTCATTTCATCCTTAAAGACCGCAGAAAAATGACTTCTGAAAAGACAAACATATTAAGAGAAAAATGAAAAGAAAAAAATTTCGGGCGAGTACCTAATTTCAGGTAAAATCAGAATTCCGCATATTTGAAAACAGTGAAAAAAGAGGAGGGAGCGGCTGCTTCATTTATTCCAACCTCGAAGAATTCAAGATTAGTGTGTGTCTGTCAGATGAGGATATTTACTCCCAATTTCTGGTATTTATTTAACCAAGAGAATTTCTTCAGCACCGGGATAATGAAAGATTTCTGGTTTCCTGGCAAAAATTTGTTTCATCATTTACCGCCCTCTTAGGAAATGCTCTCCTTAAATTACGGGGTAGTGTTGATCCTAACCAGGAGACGAAATATAAAAATTAAGCCCTTATTTTAAAAAGTTTTAAAAATAAATCTCACCAGCAACTCACAGATAATCCGGTGTTTAACAGACAAACCCAGATATTTTCTAAAAAAGATAAATCAGATTGATTTTATCTGAACTTCGAATATTTTAATCACAAGGATCATATCAGAAGAACCGGAATTCTTTATAAAATAAGAAACTGGTGCACCTGAACCTGGTGTTCCACTCTTCGATATCTTGTATGATTGCGGAATATTCCATGTATTCCAGATATAATTGTCCCAGGCAACGGAATAATCCTGAGTTGCGTCGGGAGTATAAACTGATTACAATCTCCTGATCGACCGGGATAACGGACTCATTGAAATACTGCTCGTTCCCCAGTGACATCTGCACTGTTCCGATGCCTTCTTTTGCCATGATATCCGCGCTTGTGATGTTGATGAGATTTATCACCATCTTGTTGGTTCCGCTGTCAAAGAACCACCGGGGTTCGGCAAGCATTACTGATCCCGGCTCTACATGCCTGCGTAGTACAACGGCTCCATTCTGAAGCGAAATATCTGTCTGGGAACTCGTCGACTCGTAACGAAGCTCACCGGGGGTAAACCGGGTATTGGGAATAAAGGGTGGGAGGTAAGAATACGCCACTCCATTATAATCATTGATCTGGAGGGATGATGATGGAGTGTTTGAACTTGAATTGTATACCGTTAATGACCCGCCACCGATTTTCAGGGATGTCTCCTTGAATGGAACGGTCTTGTAGGCCAGACTTTTCACGTCATTTTGCAATACAATCATGTTCTTTTCCATGATCTTCTCATCAGCACTCACCTGCTGCTGAAGGAGTAACGGATATCCATAGAGAGTTACGAGTCCGATACCCGCGATCACGATACCGAAGATGAGCATAAACCCTATCGCTTCGGAAACTCCCCTGTCATTTGGTCTTATGGTATGCAGTGACATTAATCAAATCCCTCTGAATCATAACTAATCCTGTTCATTCCCTTTCCTGTAGTGCTGCCGCTCGCATTACGGGTAGCTCCGATACCGGAGAGCGCAATATCCGTTGTAATATAATTCCTGGATATCCTGATATACTGGTCATTCTTTTCGTTATTAACCAGGTTAGGACGCGTCCCGACTTCCACAGAATAATCATTCCCGGCAATATCGTCAGGAATATCAAAACGGGTAGTAATCGTCCCGTCTCTTGGTGCAATGCTATAGAGATCAACGATCCGCGTGGAAACCCCATTGCCAATATCGGTAAAAGCAACATACGTCAACCTGTTAGCGGGATTTTCCATGATGTTCGTGTTTACCAGAAGGAGCATCACGATAAGAAGACCCATCAGTACTCCGCTAATCATGATATACTCAATCATATTCGCGGCTGCGGATTCATTCTGCATGATGATTACAGGGACGTCCAGTTTTCATAGTATTCAGTCACCCCGTTGTTGTAAGAAATGCCATTAATAACGGTATGATTATCTTTAATCTGAGGAGAGGAATAGATTACAACGGCATTTTTCCGGCTCAGGGAGATGACAGTGATATCATTTTTTACTGCCGTCTGATTCGAAAGGGTTGTATTCTGAATAATCACATCCCTGACATCCCGGATATCATTTTTCGGGAATTCAATGACACTTTCTGCAGTGGTTTGTCCAACAACAGTAGACTGGTTGATAACCATTGCAAGGAAGAAGAAGCTGAAGCTTACCAGAAATCCCATCAGGATAATCCACTGTGCATCATCATTCAGTCTCGCCACATCAACACCTCCACGAGTACTGCCCTGGGCGTCGTTGCAAGATCATCGCAAACTGCTGTATCAACGATCACCCATTTTGTAACCCGTACCGCATGTTCTCCTACACTCAGATTGCGGGAGTAACTCAGGGGAATACTTGCTGTTGAATTATCACTATTTCTGCAGGTGTAGGTTGCAGAAAAATGAATATGGTCGTCGTTTTGTCCTGCCCTGCTGTTGATCAGGTACGAAAAATTGGTACCGAATGCCGGGCTGTTACCTCCACCAGGAGGAGTCGCTTCGATTATATCCTGCATCAGACTGTTGTCATCCTTCGATACGGGTATGTCCATCACCTTCAGTGCATCAGTCCCCAGTGCCTCGAGTTGCATATCGCTGATATGAGTGTCCCCCGCCGTGTATACTGAGGTTGCATTGATAACCAGATAGGCTGTTGCTATCATGATCAAGGCTGCAGCGAAACCTTCAATGGTATACAGTTGTCCGTCAGTGTTTATCATGTCAGCACGCTCCATCGCTAGTACCGAAAGCAATGTCATCATATTAATCAGGAACTCCCGTTACACCGCACATCGTCAATATAACCATTGTCGTCATTCGCACTCCCGCCAATCCTGAACCGCAGCTGTGAAGTTGGAATTACTCGGTCGGCATTGCCGCAGCACTGCTGCAGGAAGCCAATAACTGGCCGAAGTAGCACTACCCCCAACTTCGGCATAGTTAGTGAGTCCTGGATCGAGAATTGTTCCGCACCGCCACTGTTGCGATCGGCTTCAGACTTATCCAGCGAACTCCCGTCATACGCATAATCCGGCATAGACCTCGTCCCGCTGCACTATCAGTGTACTTGCAGCCATGGCAAACTGAGACACCAATACTCTGAATAACTTCGCACGCTTGAACATTGTCTTCGTTCATTGATCCGGTGATTCCTACCGCATACTGGCAGTTCCGTATCGTTCAGGTACAGTGCCCGCTTGACGACTGACATCTCCTGATGTTGTCCAACCGGAGAATCCGGCATCAAAGTTATCAGTAGAATATTGATACGGGAGTGTTCGCGACAAACGATGCTGCAATCGTATGATCGGCAGTCACTGCGGGGAATGTGTAACTTCGCGACTGCCACCACCGAACTCCCGTCGACGAGAACATCGGCGATGTGGTAACCGAGAATTTTTTGTGATGGTAAAAGTTGCAGCGTAGGTGTATCCATTAGTCCTTGCACTGTCTGTGGTAATGTAGTCTTGCTAGTGCCGTCTGGAGTGATGGTGAGATTGATCCCCCAGGTGCCACTTGATGGAGTGATCGTAAATGTATCGATTGCAAATGATGCTGCAATCGTGTGATCCTGATTCACATTGTTGAAGGTGTAGCTTGAAATGGTTCCATTTGACACCCCATCAACCAGAACATCGACAATGTGATAACCGGTATTGTTTGTTATAATGAATGTCTGGCTGGTTCCATAGACAACGCTAACAACACCCGTTGGTGTGATTGTCCCCCTGCCCCTGCTGATGCGGTTATATTATACCTGTTATCAAATATGGCTGCAATCGTGTGATCCTGATTCACATTGTTGAATGTATAGCTGGTTATGGGTCCGTTCGACACACCATCAACCAGAACGTTAGCGATGTGATAACCGGCATGATGTTTGTAATCGAGAAGGGCTGGTTAACTCCATCATTTACACTGACAGATCCTATTGGCGAGATTGTTCCGCCACATTCGGCTGATGCGTAGATTGTGTGTGTACCGTTTATTGGGGTTGTCCCCGCTCCACCGATAGACGTTACGTGCCCCCGACCATACCGCAACTTCTACAACAGCATCACGGAGATATGGCTGCGTGACATTCGCCGGGTTATAATCATAATAAAAGGGAGTGGTATTCGGATTATTGAAGGTTAATTGCCCATCTAACGTATCAAAACCCGGGAGCGCCTCCGTATTATTCAAAAATGTACTTTCCGGGTTTACCGTAAACCCGAGAGCGATGTAAATTTTTGAATTCTGTGCTTTCAACCGATCGAAGAACTGTGGACTGAATCTTAACGTAATATTGTCCGCAACAGGATACGGCATTGCCGTTACGCGTGTACTACTACCATCAATATAGGGAAAATCTGTTGCTGGCAGGGGCACATTGGAATAAACTCCGCCATCCAGTTTAAACACCTTAATGTTTTTCAGAAGAATTGTGCTCGTAGTATTGTTTATCACCGGGGGGTAATTTGTGATTGTTGACCTTAAATCAGTGATATTAATCGTAATCTGTTCACGAGCCGGATCGATCTGATAGGTTGGATCCGTGATATCCCCGAGAAGTTTGGGATTGTCTATCAGAATTGAAAAGACATGTGTTGTTGCATTATCAGTCTTGATAAAATTATGGCTTCTGGATATATGTCTGGTTAATCGTGGCGTTACTCGTTCCTTTGATCTTTACGGGACGCCTGATATAACCGTAACCTTCCGGTAAAACATCCCCTCTTGATATTTTATGTCCCCCCATGTCAACGAGGGATATATTAAACCCATAGGGGTAATCGCTGAAGATAACCCGGGTGCGGTAATCATCGGGATAGATAAATGCTGTGGCGCAGAAGAACCGGTTCACTTTATCCTCAGAGAGGATATTGGGGGTATCTTTTGATATTGCAAGACCGAACCGTGTCACGTTAGATTTTTGTTGATCGATATAGGATTCCCATGGAGGCGAAACCGGCCATCCGGGGTCCTCTACAAGAATAACCCCGGTCCGGTATGCCACTGCATCATAATCGATGGTATAGGACTGCAACCCGATCATCAACCCCGGGATCATCGATACAACCCAGATAAACGCGAGCATGAAAATAGTGAAGCCCGCGAGAAAATCGATGGATAGAATTCCATTTTCGTCAGTTATCATCAGGTAATCAACGCCCCTGTGGTTGCATTGAATGAAAGAATTCTGCTTGAACTACCGGAAGTAATGGTGAGTTTATAAATTCCCCGTTGTAATTCAATATCCCGCCGTTCAGGAATTACCGGAGGTGAATTACCTGAAATCACTGCTTTGTTCTGGCTGAATAAACTGCCTGGGGATACAACATCTATCGAGATTGATCTCTTCTGAAGGAAGTATTGCATTTGCTATTGTTGTCCAGCCGGTTCTGTCGTAAACCAAGAACTCTGCATCAGGTCCGTTGTATATCCCAAAGATCCAACCAGTGGCATTTCCTGATCCATCCACATCTCTTGAACGCAGATAATTCACCGTTGTTGCATTAACCGGGTCACTTAATTCATAGGATCTATAAGCGATGAAATTCGCTTTAGCCTCTTCATAACTTATGAATGTGGTTTCTGATGGTACGGTGATCTGAGTAAGTCCGCCATTTTGCTGAGATGTCTGGTTTGCTGGTGGTTGCGAAACGCATGCGCAGCTAAATATAATGATGACCAGTGCTAATATGGCGAAAACCATGGGGATAGATTTGTGCATATTCTTTCTTAAAGGCTTATTTAGATAACAACAGATATAAATATTGGTATTCATTTTAGCCGATCATATACTCTGGATTATCACAAGAAGGTGTTATTATTCCACCTCAGCTACAAATCTGCCAGAAAAAAATAACCGGATCAAATATGTCCAGACTAACGGGATTATATTATCAGTAAAAATTTTTTCAATCAATTTTCCGGATTACGGCACGATTTTTGTTATGGGAATCTCAAGGATATCTTCTGCACCGCACGCTTTGAGTTTTGGTATCAGCTGGTTGACCATGTTCTTGGGAACGACCGTCTGGATACTATAGAAGTCAATCCCATGCAGCCGGCTTACTGTTGGTTTTTTCATCGCCGGTAGAGCAGCGACTATTTTTTCCATGGAAGCGGATGGAACATTCATCGTCAGGAGCACTTTGTTCCGCGCCTCAATTACCCCAAACAGCAGCGTCTTTATCTCCTCGATTTCCCTTCGTTTCTGTGGATCTGCCCAACTCGACTTGTTTGCAATGATTACCGTATAGGACTCCATAATCTGTCCGATAATCTTGAGTCCGTTCTTACGCAGTGTTGTGCCCGTTTCCGTGAGATCGACCACAACATCCATAAGGTCAGGCACCTTCGCTTCGGACGCACCAAACGAATGGAACAGCTGAACCGGAATCCCCAGTCGGGCAAAATATTTTTTCGTCAGTTCCGGGTATTCTGTTGTTACCCTGCTTTGCGGGCGGATGCAGCTGACCTCATCAATCGGCTCATCGCGGTGCACCGCCACAACGATCTTCACGTTTCCCTCTCCGGTCTTGCTGTACGAGAGATTTGCTACCTCGACGACATCGGAGCCCGTTTCGTTTACCCAGTCAAGCCCGGAAATACCGAGATCAAAATATCCTTTCTCAACGTAGGTAGGGATCTCCTGCGGGCGCAGAATCTTCACTTTGCCGATTCGGTTATCAGCAATACGGGGATTATAATCGCGGTCGGTACGTTTGACCTCAAGGTCAGCCTCTTTGAAGAGCTGCAGTGTCTGTGCTTCAAGACTCCCCTTGGGCAGTGCAATGGTAATCATACGATATACAATTCACCCCAAAAAACGATAAAGGGTAAGGATAGATTTTAATTATTCAAATGGGTGGATGATCAGGCCACTTAGCAGTTTTGGCTCAAACCATGTTGATTTTGGTGGCATTACCCCGTTTGCGTCAGCGATAGAAAGAACAGTATCAACCCGGACTGGCTGCATGGCAAACGCAACCCGGTATTTTCCATTGTTCACAAGGTTCTCAAGATCCGAAACCGGACGGGCACCTCCGAGATACTGCAAACGTGCGTCCCCCCGGGGATCGGTTATGCCAAACATGGTTTCAAAAACCTCCTTCTGAAGTATAGCAACATCAAGGGTATTGAGTGGCGATTCATTGATATTAACCGGACGGGTGCACTCATACCAGCACCCCGAAAGGTACACGTGAAACACATGGAATTTTTCCGGATGGAGAATACCCGGAAGGATGTTGTACTTGCACCCGTCAACCTGACCATATTTTTTTACATCAAAACAGTCTTTGAGTCTTTTGATAAAACTCTCTGGTGAATAAATGCCCAGATCTGTAAGAAGCCGGCTGTATCCATGAATCCTTACCCGGTCATGAGCAAACAACACTCCCATAAACCGTGTAACTTCGCCCTCTGCCGGTTTGCCGGTGGCAATGAGCCGATCCACAACGTTCAATGCAGCTTTTGCCCGGTGGTGCCCGTCGGCAATATAAAGTGCGAGAACGGAGGAAAAGTGAACTTCAAGCCGATCCAGAGCTTCCCTGTCGGTAATCTGGAATATCTGGTGGAGTATCCCGGTATCTGAGGTAACTTCTTCATCGGGCTCCGGCGATAGATTGACAAGCGATTCAATGAAGGAATAAATCCCGGTAGTATTCCGGTAAAGGAGAACTACCGGACCGTCGTGTGCCCTGACCGCTTTGATATGCCGTGTCCGGTCCTCCTCCTTGTCATACCTTGTCTGTTCATGTCGTCGTATATTGTTTTTCCGGTAGTCGTCAACATCAAGACAACAACAGAGCCCGAGAAATGTTTCACCTCCCTGCAACACCCTGTAGAGGTACATGGAAGGTGTCGGGTCCTTTTTCATTCGTCCGTCTGATTCGAGCGCCGTAAAATTCTCTCGTGCTCTTTTATATACACGGTCATCATCAGGAGCAAGATCGGGTAATTCCGCGTCCGAACGACTCACGCGTAAAAAAGTTTCGGGATTTTTAGCAATGATTCCCCGTACCTCCTCAGCAGTCACAACATCGTACGGAACTGCCGCTATTACCGATGCAAATGAAGGATCGGGGCGCATTCCTGCAAAACGATAGATCCTGACCATGCTACCACCTGCCAGTTGTGTGAGAAATAACCTGTCCTCATAGTTGGGTGTGCTACCATATAATTTCCCGCACATTTCTGCGGGACAAACATTATGTTTTTACAAGAGCTCATTGATGATACTACTGAGCTGAGGGCACAGGAGTCCGTCTGATGATCCGACCGCACGATCTAGCCATTTATCCGTTACCCCAAATCCGCCGCGCGACGCCTTCAGATATCGAAGCGATTGTGGCTATCGAGAAAGAATCTTTCATCGACCCCTGGGAACCATCTGTATTTTTTGAAGCGTTTTCTTATTTTGCAACAACTTTTTTTGTTGCCGTGTGCGAGGGAACTACAACTGGCTTTATCGTTGGCGGGCTGGAAAACACCGGGGAAAATATATACGGGCACCTCTGCAACTTTGGCGTGAGCTCTGTTTACCGGCGCCGGGGAATCGGGAGGCTGCTCGTCCGGAGACTAGAACACCAGTTCGCACTCGAACTTGCTACTGGTGTTCAGCTGGAAGTGAGGGTCGGAAACACGACAGCGCAACGGTTCTACCGCCGACTGGGTTACCGGGATATCTTCCAGATTGAAGGGTATTATTCCAATGGGGAAGATGCGCTCGTGATGATGAAGTGGTTCAGGTTTTAACCACGCCCGAGCTGCTGATGAGCCCGGGCGAGATGCTGGGCAGCAATGGCACCGAGCAGTGAGATCTCACCGGCAAGCACTGCGGCACCGATAATCTCTCCGAGCTTTTTTGCATGGGTTCCTGGCGGATTTCCGCTACCCGCTGCACCAAGTATCCTCAGGCACTCCTGCTGCGTCTCAAGTCCCGTCCCACCCCCAACGGTTCCAACCGGGAGTGAGGGGAGGGTGACTGCAATATAGACCCCGGAATCCGTATGATCCACGGTTGTAATGCAGGTACTCCCGTCAATTGCGTGTGCCGCGTCCTGACCGCATGCGATAAACATTGCAGCGACAACATTTGCTGCATGGGCATTGAATCCCATCGAACCTGCACGGGCTGATCCGACAAGATTTTTACGGTAGTTTACCTCAAGCAGATTTTTAGCATCGGTCTTTAAGATCTTGCGGATAAGATCGTGTGAGAGTGCAACACCGGCAACCACGCTCCTCCCTCTTCCCATGATACCATTAATGGCAGCAGGTTTTTTATCGGTGCACATATTACCGGAAAGGGCTATAAGACGAGCGCCGGTTCCCTGAGCAATAAGATCTGCTACCTTAGCGCTTGCGATGGTAACCATATTCATTCCCATTGCGTCCTTGGTATCGAATTCAATCCTGACAAAGACACTTGTTCCGGTGATATAGGTGACAATATCGGTCATTTTCCCATGTGATGTAGTACTTTCTGCTGCTTCCCGAAGCTCTTCAATGTGGGCTGCCACCCAGTCTGCAACCTGTTTTGCATGTACGACACTATCTGCAGCAAAGACGGGTGCCCGGGTCATGCCATCATGGAGAATTCGTACCTGTGCTCCACCAGCCTGTGTGATTGCGCTGCAACCTCGGTTAACGGAAGCGACAAGCGCACCTTCCGTTGTTGCAAGCGGAAGGTAGTAACTTCCCTGCGCGTATTCCCCCAGCACAAGAAGTGGCCCCGCTACACCAACAGGTACCTGGATAGTACCTATCATATTTTCACAATTACGTTTCACAACGCGCTCAATGTCGAGTGAAAAAATGCCAATGTTTTCAAGGGTTGTTCCTGTTTCCTTTTCAATAAATTCCCTCCGGGCCCTGATTGCATCGAGAGGCTGGAGTTCTTTTTCCAGCTCGTAGAGTTTCAGCGAGCCGTCCTTGAGTTGCGTGTAAATAAGATCATCCTTCATAGTGTCACGACAGGATCCCTCTTCGCGGATGGAGTCTCCGCGCTGTCCCTCATCATCAACCATGAATAGTGGTACATCGTATAAATTTATGATACCGGTGGTCATGCGGAATGGTCGAGCAATGGTGTTTCCGGATACCGGCGCAGCGGGGTGAAGAAGTCCGCCGAGAACTTATCGAAAGAGGGACGCTGGACCTTTCGCTCAGGGTCCGGCGCGAGGGTGCTGAACTTCTGCTCCCGGTAACAGAACAACTCGGGAGTGCGGGACGGTGCAATTTTGAACCGCAACAAGAACGTCTTGTACTTCCGCGGCACGAGCTGGTTGGCGGTATTGCGATCATGCAGGATTGCGACCCCACAAACGCAGTGAAGATTCTCGCATCGCGGCCGTCACTTCATTCGGTCCTCTGCGCCACCAGTGAGGTTTCAGGAGAGTACCGCACCCGTAAATACAGGGTTCTTGCAGGTATTCCCACCACCCGGACAGATGTGGTCGAGTACGGGCACCGGTTTACCGTTGATCTCTCAACTGCCTATTTTTCGGCACGGCTCTCATCAGAGCGGCAGCGCATTCTTGAACGCATGGGAGATCACGAGATCGTCCTCGATATGTTTGCCGGTGTCGGTCCGTTTGCGATTACCCTTGCAGAGCGGGCAGAATTTGTTGTCGCATCCGATATCAACCCTCAGGCAGTTTCGCTTATGCTGGCAAATCTCCTTCAAAACCGCAGTAACAATGTGCTCCCCATGCTTGCAGACGCGCATCATCTCCCCGCAATTATGCCCTGGCAATTTGACCGGGTAATCATGAATCTTCCCCTCTCTGGCAATGCGTTCCTTTTCGATGGTTTCAGCCTTTGCAAACCGGGGGGGGTTATCCACTACTATTCACTTGTGTCAAGAGAGGGTGAGCACAATGACATCATTCAGGAACTGGGTGGGGAAATTAGCGCCGAACGGGTGGTGCGGTCGTATTCACCGGATCAGTGGCATGCAGTGTATGACATAAAAGTGAGGGTGGGGTAATACATAGGAGATTTCGGGTGCCTTCGATCTTCGTGGCAATATATTATTAATAAAACACCGCGTCTGGTTATGTAAAGCCCAGTACCAGAAACAGGCGGGAAACATCGGACGGTCCTGAAAATGTCCTCACCGTAAATACCTTAAATTCGGAGTAATCACAATCATCGTAATCGTGATCAAATTGGTTGCAGGCCTTAAATGTGACTTGGATCCGTGAACATTTAAAAAAGATAAAATCTACCCTGTCGGCACAAACTTCGTACCATAGTGGATGATACCACTTTCACCATCCGTGGCGATTCGGCGGAATACGCTTTTAACCCGCATACCAATCTTCGCTTCATTTGGGCTGCACACAATCTGTGCTGTCATGCGTGGTCCTTCATCGAGTTTCACAATAGCAATCACATAGGGAGTGAATGCCTCAAATTGCTCATTTGCCGTATGGATGATGGTATAGGTCACAATCGTGCCAAATCCCGCAAATTTGTGATCGATAATCCTGCCATTTCTGCGACAGTCAGGACAGAATGTCCGCGGGGGAAAGAAATGACGGTGACAGGTTTCGCATTTTGTCCCGATCATGTTATACCGCTGGGGTATCTTTCTCCAGAATCGCGCGACCGACATATCAGACCCTCCCGAGAATGTGGACCGCTACCGTTGCACCAGTTCCCCCGACATTATGAGTCATCCCAATTTTCGCATCATCGATCTGTCGCTTTCCTGCTTCGTTACGGAGTTGAAGGACAATTTCGCATACCTGTTTGATCCCGGTCGCGCCGACCGGATGCCCGCAGGCTTTGAGTCCCCCACTCGTGTTGACCGGGATTTTTCCGCTCAGCGCAGTTTCACCGTCAGCGGTAAATTTTCCTGCCTCCCCTTTCCTGCAGAATCCGAGGTCTTCAATCGCACAAATCTCGGCAATCGAGAAACAATCGTGTACTTCTACCATATCGATATCCTTGTGAGTAAGCTTCGCCAGCCTGAATGCCTTCTTACCTGCAGCTACCGTTGCATCAAGGGTCGATATATCACGCCGGTCATGAAGCGTGATGGTGTCGCTTGCCTGAGCGCTTGCAAGAACCTTGATAGGCGTATCGGTAAACTCTCTGGCTCTGTCAAATGGTGCAACGATTACAGCGGCGGCTCCATCCGTTATCGGGGAGCAGTCAAAGAGCCGCAGGGGTTCGGCAACCATCGTTGATCTCATAACGGTCTCAATAGTAATTTCCTGCTGGTACTGTGCGATCGGGTTTCTCGCGCCGTTATAATGGTTTTTCACAGCAACCTGTGCAAGCTGCTCGCGTGTCAGGGGATACCTGTGCATATAGTCCTGGGCGATCATCGCGTAGAGTCCGGGAAACGTTGCACCCACAAATCCTTCCCATTCCCGGTCGGCCGCTCCTGTCAGGGTATCGGTGCTTGCACCCGGCTCAACATCGGTCATTTTTTCTACGCCTGCAGCGACAACAATGTCTTCCATCCCACTTGCGACTGCGATCACTGCCTGGCGGAATGCAAGGCCTCCCGAAGCGCATGCAGCTTCAACCCTGGTTGAGGGAATATGGCGCGTAGCCAGTCCGGCATAGTCAGCGATCAAAGCACCGATGTGTTCCTGCTCAATAAAACGGCCGGCGCTCATATTACCGATATACATTGCATCGATCTTTTCACCGGAAAGTTGCGCATCTTCGAGCGCAAGAGCACCCGCTTCTACAAAGAGTTCTCTAAACCCACTCGACCACTTTTCACCAAAGGTTGTGCACCCAATTCCGATTACTGCAACGTCTCTCATAACTGCATCACGATCTTCCCCTTATGGACTGCATAACGTGCATAGTCAAGGTAGATGGGATCTTTCAAAAGCTGTTGAACACCAGGTGCTGCGTCGCGCTGGAATTTTCCATCAAGGATTGCATCAGTGACCTCAATGTCAAAGGCATCGCTTCCCGCACCGGAGCCAAAGGAACAGACAAATATCGTATCTCCCGGCTTTGCGATATCAAGAGTTGCGGCGAGTCCGATAGGGGATGCTCCCGAATAGGTATTCCCGAGTATGGGAACTACAAGACCTGGTACGATCTGCTCAGCAGTGAAACCCAGGTTCTTGGCTACCTTCTGTGGAAACTTTGCATTTGGCTGGTGGAAGACCGCATAGGTAAAATCCTTCGGGCCCTTGCCAGTCTGTCTGAATAATAAATTACTGGCTCCTTCTACGTGTTTGAAATAGCCTGGCTCACCGGTAAATCGTCCGCCATGCCGGGGATAATCTTCTCCTTCACGTCGCCAGAAGTCGGGTGTATCTGTCGTGAACGAACAGGTATGATGGATAGTTGCAATCGGGTCGTCCCGTCCAATCAGGAATGCGGCGCCCCCTGCCGCTGCTGTATACTCGAGGGCATCGCTTGGTGCGCCCTGAGACACATCCGAACCGATTGCAAGGCCGTACGTAATCATCTCACTTTTAACGAGGCCCATACACGTCTGGATTGCAGCTGTACCCGCTTTACATGCAAACTCAAAATCCGCTGCGGTCAGGTTTGGCGTTGCACCGATCGCTTCCCCAACCGTACATGCAGTCGGCTTCACTGCATAGGGATGAGATTCGCTCCCCACATACACAGCGCCGATATCCTCAGGATTGATCTTTCTTCGGAGAAGCGCATTTCGCGCTGCTTCGACCGCAATCGTCGCAGCGTCCTCATCAAGGTCGGGGACAGACTTCTCGAAAACACCCAATCCCCCGGAAATATCTGCAGCGTTTGCACCCCAGACTTTTGCAATCTCTTCGACCTTGATTCTGTATCTCGGTATATACACACCGTAGGTAATGATGCCTACCATTCTTTATCCCTCAAAGTACTCACAATTTTGTCAATATCCATCATCGTGCACATCACGGTAATCCGGTCACGTTCTGCCATCTTCTCCACTATAGGGTGAACATCACCGGTATCGAGTCCCTGGAGCACCACACATCGGGGTTTGAAAGGAGTAACACGGATCGCAACCATCGGGGATTTTCCCGTTGAAACATTGGTGAAGACCACCGCTCTTTCTGTGCTCCACCCGTATATGCGGTTGAACTCATCTGATGAGAATTGCATGATCGCATTCAGACTGTTCACCACCGTATAACCAAAAAGGACCTGATCCATGGAACCACACAGCAGTGTGCACCCTATTGCATCAGAGAAATCTTTGAGCGGGATTGCGGTGGCATATTCATGAATATCATAGATCACATCATCTTCGACATTGGAGAAGAGCATGGTTGAAAATTTCTGAATGTGTTTTCCCTCATTTTCCTCATCCATGGCAAGAAGTGTATCGACAATTTTGCCGACAACTGCGGTGCCAGGGCTTTTTCTTCTGCCACTCTCATAATCGCTGATAACAGAAGGAGAGACCTCAAGGCGATCCGCAAGGATGCCTGGTGCGATCTCAAAGTTCATGCGCCACTTTTTCAGCGCGTGCCCCGGTGAGTCCGACAGCGTGATCTCACCTGCCATTTTTTCGGCAAGCTGGTTCCGCAATCCGGATTTCATGCTCATTACAAAGAACCCGGAGCATTAAATAATTAACGAACGTACATTCGACAGTAAACGAAACCCGACGAAGGGATGTGTGGAGAGCAACCCATATATAATAAGCACCTCAATTTTGATAAGCATGATTCCCGCTGAGGATCTCCAGTGTCTTAAGGCGATTGCGTTACAGGGTGGTTGCAAGGGCCCGGTCTTTGTCTCCTCCCAGACAATTGGCGATATGCTTGATATCAGCCAGCAGACCGCCTCCCGCAGGTTAAAAGGGCTCGAATCTAAGGGATTCATTACCCGGTTGATTGCCGCCGATGGGCAGCATGTTACGGTGACGAGAACCGGTGAAGCGGAGCTCCGGAATGAATATCAGGAGTACTGCCGTATTTTTTCTGAGCGCAACATTGGATATGTCCTGTCCGGTACCGTTGTAAGCGGAATTGGTGAGGGCAAATATTACATGAGCCTGGAACCCTACAAGCAACAGTTCAATGTGCATCTTGGGTTTGAACCCTACCCGGGGACCCTCAACATACGTCTCCCCAGCTCATGTCTTCCTATACGCAAGAAGATCGATAGTCTCGACTGGATCCGGATCAAGGGTTTTTCTACCGATGGCAGAACGTTTGGTGATGCAAAGTGCCTTCCGTGCCGTATTGGCAATATTCCTTGTGGTATTGTCGTACCAGGAAGGACACACTATCCTGAAGACATCATTGAAGTGATCGCTCCCGTCGCGCTGCGCAGGAAACTTGGTGTCGGGGATACTGATACCGTAACTGTCGAGGTGGGATAGTGATTCACGATGCTCTGGCAGCATTGAAAGATGGAAAATTTATCCTGCTTTACGATTTTGACGACCGTGAAGGAGAAACGGATTTTGCAATCAGGTCTGACGCGGTTACGCCACGCCATATTGTGCAGATGCGCAAAGATGGTGGGGGTTTGATCTGCACAGCAGTACACCCGGTTGCAGCATTGCGTCTTGGATTACCTTTTGCAAGTGATGCCCTCAGAGCAATCTCCGTGGCTGAACGGGAGGGGGATATTCCTTATGACAGGAAGAACCACTCCTCATTCTCACTCTGGGTAAACCACCGGAATACGTTTACGGGCATCACTGACCGCGACAGGACGCTGACGGTAAACGCGATCGCCGAGCAGGTAAAACGATCTCTCAACGGAGGCATCGTGAACTTTCACGAGGTTTTCAGAACCCCGGGACATATGGCACTCCTGCGGGCAGCAGCTGGGCTTCTTGACCAAAGAAAAGGCCAGACCGAGCTCTCAATTGCGATGGCACAGATGGCCGGTATCACCCCGGCTATCACAATCTGCGAGATGCTTGATGATGAATCAGGTTATGCCCTCTCAAAAGAAGATGCAAAACTCTATGCACGCAAACACGGGCTCATATTTGTTGAAGGTCATGAGGTACTTGAGCAGTGGGAAGCTCAGAAACAGCGCTCCAAATAACGACATAATTCTCTCACTTTTTTGCGATTTTTTCAGGTTTCCTTTGGCAGTATTTTTACAATGCTTATTCTGGTGGGGCAGCACCCGGGTTTTATGTCCCGATTTCTTTTGACCCTCCTTGAGCAATTCGTGTCAACGTCCTTGAAAAGTTCACACAAATCTTCAGCGCCCTAGAGACGGGGGATTGTTTGGTTCAATAAAATCAAGTTTATGCGTGATTGTGTGTTTAACAAAAAGAGATTTATTTTGGAAGTGCCCGGAATCGTTAAAAAAAATTGACTAGATTTTGATCTGGGCCAATGCATCATAGGCCATCCTTTGGAATACCGCCGGATCGATGGCGGGATACTGTTCTTTTGCTTTTGTCACATCCGCCTCCGTACTCGTTTTGAATTTATCAATACGGTCGAGTGTGTGTTTGGCAGTGTCCAGCACCCAGAGTTCCCGGGTGTCCTTGTCTACGATATTAATCGATTCCACGCGGATGGAGACCATGGGGGTGCTGGCCTCATCCTTCCTGTACAAACTTGGTTTTCCGATAACAGCGACAAAAGCCGGCGCTTCAATCTTGGCGAGCTGCTGCATTGCCTCGGGCTGGTAACTGCCTGCCATGATAAAGAAGGTCCCTGTGGGGTCAACAACCCGGCCGCGATAGAAGATGTTCTGATCCCCCTGGCGCTGTTTTTCAGTCAGGGTGCCTACAATAAATATGCGGTTACAGCGCTCCCCGGTTGGCAGGAGAACAAACGTCGGGCTTTTCTCATCAGTGCCCTCCCTGAAATCGTAACGGCACTCGCGCAGCTCACTGGCAAAAACCCGTCGTGCCGGTTCGCGTTCAAACGAACCTTCCTTGCGTCCTGTTTCCCTGGCGTTGGTGCTCACGGTGCACCCCCGGCCCGGTTCAACAGGGCAGTATGCTCGCCTCGCTCAAAGATAAGGCGCTCGCAGGTATTGACCAGCAGGCGGTTATCGATATCCCGCCCGTGGCAGGTGACATAGCGCCCGAGCACCGAATCCCGCATACGGAGAAATACCTCATCCATACCAAGTGGGTTATTCTCGGCGATCTCTTTTGCTGCATCGAGAGTGATCCCGGTCAGGGACTCTACCACATCACGCTGGAGCAGGATGTTATGTGTCTTTTCGCCATCATCAAGCCACCCTTTGATCCGCAGATCATAGATGAATTTGGGCTGAATTTCGTGGACCGGACAATAGTTCTGGCGTGAGAGGGCACGGTTACATCCTTCAACCGGACAGCGCTTGATAATCCCGGAGCCGGGTGCTATATGAACAAGTGCTCCCCGTACTTCCACAATACCGCCGCTCACCAGAATGTCGCTGTCATCCTTCATGATCGTTGCGGTGTTTAAGTTGAGTGAGAGTCTGCCATTGAATTCGTCCACCAGAGCGTAGAATATATTGTAGACAGTTCCCACCACGAGTTTTTCCTTACCAGTTTCCTTCCAGATTACAAACTTGATCGTTCCGGTTTCGTCACCCAAAAGACCGGACTGGAGCATTCTCTCATGGGAAGCATCCCATTCCTGGATTACCTTGGCACGAACGCTGCCAACCCCTGTATGAAGATTAACAATCGGCACTGTACTTGGGATGAGTGCTCCATCGGTCCCGCTCTCTTTTACCGTGGTACCAGAATGGATCTTCAGGCTGGCAATACCCTTGAACTCGTCTATTACTGCAGACTCTATACGGTACCATGATCCAACGGTCATCGCAGGAGCATTCGACTTTGCCCATGCCACGAACCGTATACCCCCGGAGTCATCAGCGATTATGCCACTTTGGGCGATTGCAGGTGAACCAGGAGCTGAGAGTGCTACAATCTTGCCTTCGATGGTCACCCATTCTTCTGGTGATACATCCGCGATCTTCTTTGGCTCAGTTACACTCCCGCTTTTTCCACCCGCGCCACCAGTACCCATCTGAGGGAGGTTGAACTCCTTTGCGAGATCATTGGTCACGCTGCGCTCAGCCTCAGATGGCTGGACGCTGAACTCCTCGATCAGCCTGCGGAGTTTTCCCTCAATCTTTTTGGGATCAATGGTCTGTCCGCTCTTTTGGAACTTACGGGAGATTCTGTCTGCTGTTTCGGAAAAATCCATGTTCGTACATCTCCAGTTACTCATCGGTTCTGATCATGCCTATATATTGCGAAGTATGCATGGTGAAAGTAAACCGCCGCAATCGTGAAGTTTATGTTTTACCACAGTGACTAAGTGATATATGGTTGAAATTACCGCTGACAGCACGATTTATGATCTATTAAAGGCAAAACCAGAATCTTCCGAAGTACTCTTCAAGTTCGGTATGGGCTGTGTCGGATGCGCAATCGCCCGTGGTGAAACTATCCGTGAGGCAGCTGAAGCACATGGCATCCCTTTGCCTGAGCTCCTCTCCGCGCTTGGAATTAAAGAGTAATTTTTATTTCTTTTTTATATCCCGCAAGTGTGTCAGTTCAACACGTGACGATAAGGGGAATTCCTTGAGGTAATCTGTAATTTCAGGTTCATGAAGGAGCGTGCACCGGGCACAATTCCAGATCCTTCCACCGCTGGAGC
The DNA here is from genome assembly GCA_963815395.1 of uncultured Methanoregulaceae archaeon. Taxonomy (GTDB): domain Archaea; phylum Halobacteriota; class Methanomicrobia; order Methanomicrobiales; family Methanospirillaceae; genus Methanoregula. The sequence continues at coordinate 91,493 of CAWFHC010000005.1, read as the reverse complement.
TCTCCACCCACTGCCCGAGATTCTCGTCCTTACATGGGTAAAACGGGCAATAACAAAAATCGCAGCGCTGACCAGGAAAGTGGCAGGGAAAGTATGGGCAGTTATGGGGCGATAATTCCACCCAGTGCTCGCCTTTGAAACGACTGAAGATGAAAAATGAAGGGCAGGTGGACGGATCCGCTGCATCGTGGCGTCTGATGGCATCCGGTATACCGTGAAGGACTGCTTTTCGAACACGCAGACCGGTTTCTGTGAGTCGCCCGGCATGCCGGTGTTTTACGCTACCCTCACATCCAACAATCACGGCATCGGGGGGGGTATCGGATAGAGTGAAGCCCGCTGCAGTCAACGCCTCAGCTTTGGCCTCCGTGGCGACAATGATACTTTCGAGCAGTGCTGCATCATCCATCCCTTCGTTGCTGCATACAATGATGTTGATGGTACCGGTATTTTCCGGAAATTCGCGCGGTACCCCTGCAATGATGAATACGGTTATGTAATCGTACTGGAGTATACAGCATTGCTGAACAGGCACTTCAGTGAAAATCCCAAAAATATTCCGATCAATGCCGGCCCTGGCCGCGATGAATTCGAATTCTTTTTCCGGATCCTCCTGATTCCAGCCAGCAGGAACGGTGTGCAGTATGAGCGTTGAAACTGAGCGGATTCCTTCCGCGATTCCGGTGCCTGCAGCGCGGAATTTCCCGCAGATAAAAAGGGTATTTGTTTCGAAATAGTATCTCATGCAACGGAATAGCGCATGCGGTCCTTGAGTTCCTGCTGTTTGCTGGCGTTCCAGCCGGAGACGTCCTGAAGGTAGCCGGTTACCCTGCTGATCTGGGTAACGTCATGAGAGCCGCAGTCCGGGCAGACGGGTTTCCCGCATAACGGACAATACTCAATACCCGAGATGATCTCGTGGGTGCAGTGACAGTGGTCAAGAGGACACATGATTTCAAGGTGAGTCTCGCTGCATTTCGGACACGGCTTCTCTTCCACGATAAGATGACAGGTGTGGCACTTGTATTTACGCTCCTTTTCCGGAATATCGTCCAGCCGCTTGTATTTTTGAGCCAGTGTTCGTTGTTCTGCAGTCCAATCCATACTATAACATTGCACAAGTCCTTAATAAATATTTAGAACCTTTTAGTTCAATGAACGGGCAAAATCTGGATAATCCGCCGCGCACACTCGGATCTGGTCACAGAATGGAGGTTATTTAATATTTTTACGCCGAACGAATGCGTGCAAATCCTTCTGCAGCGGCCCCGGGGTTGTCTGCATCATAGATCGCGCGACCCACAATAATTCCGTCCACGAGCCTGGCGATAGTTTCTGCATCCCCTCCCTGAGCACCGATCCCGGGTGAAAGGATCTTCCGGTTGCCGACTATATGTCGTAGGATGCTTACCCGGTCGGGCCGGGTAGCAGGGGCGATGATACCATCTGCCCCACAATCCACGGCAAGATGAGCAATGCGCTCTGCGGTCCCACCCTGGAAGAATTCGGTAGCCCCCGGGTGGCTCATCTCTGCTACAACGAAACATGCCCCCCCGTAATCAGCAGATGTGTCGACGCAGGCTTGCACGGCGTCCTTTCCGATGAACCCATGGCAGATGATGGATGAGAATCCTGCGTCAAATACCTGCTCTGCGATGAGCCGGTTCGTATTCGGGATGTCAGCTACTTTGAAATCAGCGATAAGAGGGAGATCTTCTTCCTCCAGCTCCTGTGCAATAGAAAGTCCGCAGGAGAGAATGAGGGGATAACCAAGTTTTATTGCATCGAGATGTGGTGCGCATGCATGGACAATAGCGAGCGCCTTCTTCTTATCAGTTACATCGAGCGCAAGAATCAGCTCAGTCATGGGGGCATCCGCTCCAGAACAGCGGCGACAAGCATAGGGAGGGTAATCGTCGCGTCGCCATAAACGGTAACTGTCTGTGCCTCTTCTGTGATCTTTCCCCACGAGCGGGCTTCATCAAGCGTCGCACCCGAGAGCCCGCCGAGATCAGGGCGGTCCCCGGTAAGCTGAACTGCATAGTTAAAACCGTTGGGAGTCATCAGCATGCTCTGGAGAATGAAGTTTTTCGGCACACCCCCGCCAACCAGGAGTGCCCCGGCTTTTTTTGTGGCGAAGCAGGTATCCATGAGGGCTGGCATATCAGCGAATGCATCGACTGTCACCGTATTTGTCTGTGAGAAAAGCCAGTACTGGAGACCGACCATTGAATCCTGGACTGCGGGACAATATACAGGTATATTTTTTTTTGCAGCGGAATGGAGGATCCCGGATTTCAGGTTGTTTCCGATGTGATTGAGAAGCCCGGAGATCGAGATCGTGCTCCCGGGTTCGAGCTTGCCGAACACGTTCTGCATGAATTCCTCAAAGTGCTCAAACGCTTCGTTGGGGAGATAAACATCGTAAATACGGTTGATCTCATCATGCCGGAGTTCTATGTCGTTGCAGAATGCGTTTCCGTGAAAGTGGTGACACCCGATCGCCTCAATTATATCGTGGGTAAGATTTGCCCCGGTCGATACAAGCACATCGATGTGCCCGGCTCTCACGAGATCGGAAACGATCCCTCCCATACCGGCAGGCACCATCGCGCCGGCAAGCCCGAAAAATTTTGTTGCCTGGCTATCTCGCAACATCTGTTCATAAATCGTTGCCGCTCTTGACAGTGCCCCGCCATTATACGCACCGGCTTTTCCCATCGCAATGACCAGATCATTCACGGTCATCTTCGGTTTGACATGGAGCTGGGTAACCGGCTCATCGCATTGCATTGTGATTTATATTCCCCCGTTTGTTCTCGTACATTTGTTTTTTCTAAGGCTTAACAGTGTATCACAATATTTTTAGTATGGCTCAACATTCCCGATGATTTGGATTCTAGTTTTTCATCGTTCAAAATTATAGATAATTTATGGTTTTCTCCCGATTCCTATTGTTCGGGTATAAAAGAAACAATCCAATTCAATAACCGCTTCAGCAAAGTTATGGGTATATCCGAACCAATTATTATCCAGATGCCAGCATCTGTTGCGCCAGATAACCTCTCTTCAGTGTTCATGTCCAGCCATTCCAAAACTTTTCTGACGTTACTGGAATCCGTACAGGATCTCTTCGCCCGCCGATTGGTTTATGAGTGCAATGAAATCAGAGAACACGATCTGAATTACACTATCCTGACCACAATCCTTCAGGTAATCTTCCTCAGAACCGGGCAGGATTGCGGGTTTACCGAGCCTGGCGTACTCAGCCTTCTTGCCGAAAGTGACGGCATCAGCCGACGCATGGCGCGAGCCTGCTCAGATGCCGGGCTTAGCCCGGATATCCTCTTCGAGAATAAACCATACAGTTCCCGCTCCACTCCCGTGGTTCCCGATGATGCGCTCCGTGAAGCTATCCGTTGTATGGATTCGGAGAAATTTCCCGTACCCATTTCCACAATCCCAATAGAACACCTTGCCGTAATCTTCGAACATTTTCTGGGGACAAGAATGTATGTTGCGGAAGGATACCGTGTGAAACGGGCCGGGAAGTCTGCGTTGCTCTATACCGGAAGCGTAGGCATCCCGTTGCAGGCGCTCGTCGATTATATGGTAAATAAGACGATAAGCGATGCGATCAGGGAACAGGAAACATGTTGCGGAACAGGGATAAGGATCGTCGATCCCGCATGTGGTGCCGGGATCTTTTTGCTTGCTGCGTACAGGATCCTTGTCCGTGGCCAGACCGGATCTCCATATCGTCCGGAACAAGGACGAGAGTTACTGCATGATTTGGTTTGCCAGTCAATTTACGGCACTGACATCGATCCCGAATATGTCTGCTCTGCACGTTTTGTCCTGTTGCTTTCATTCATCGATGAGTGGAGGCTGTCAGGAAAAGGTCATGTTTCACCAGACCATATGCGGGAAATTTGCAAATGCCTAAAGTGTACAATTCGATGTGGAAACGCCTTGATTTCCAAGGATTATTTTTCCGGACTGCAGGAAGACCCGTTTAATGAAGAGGAAAGGCGCAAAGTTAACGCTTTTTCATGGCAGGAGGCTTTTCCGCATGTCCTTGAAAGCGGGGGATTTGATGCGGTGATCGGAGCACCTCCACCTTATCAGCCATTTACCGTAAAGGCAAGGGACGAGTACTTCCAAATGCATTACGATGTTTACGCGAAGGATGCCGGGCTCTATGGCTACTTCATTGAGAAGGGGTTGAAGATACTCCGTTCCAAAGGGTCGCTTGCCTTCTGTATACCAAGTACGTTTCTCAGAACAAACCATGCCCGGCAATTGCGGAAATTCCTGCTCACAAGACAGATCGAGGAGATCGTGGACTTTGGCGATTTGCCGGTCTTCAGGACGGATCCAACGTATCCGTGTATCATTCGGGTCTCGAACAATAAGCCTGCAAAAGAATTCTACGTTTTGAAAGTGGAAACACCTGATTTCCCGAGCCTTGACGGTTATGTGAAGGAGCACCGGCACCCAATGGATCAACACACACTCACGGATGGCGGTTGGACGCTCATAGATAAGCGGATGGAGAATCTGCTGAAGAAATTGCAAAGCATTGGGACGCCGCTGGAAGAGTATGTGATGGGAGGGCTCTATCGGGGAATAACTACCGGATTGAATGATGCATTTGTGATCAATGAAAAAATTAAAAATCAATTAATCTATGCTGATCCAGGGAGCGCAACAATTATCAAACCATTTTTAACGGGAAAAGATATCAAACGCTACATACCTCCCGAAAAAGGAAAAAATGTTATTTTAATGCCAAAAGGATGGACGAACCTCCGATCGGGAGCTGCGAAAAATAAGGGGAAGTGGTTCAAAGAAAATTATCCTGCAATTTCTCAATATCTTGAGCCATTTAAAAAAGCTGCAGAAGTCCATTCTGATAAGGGCGACTACTGGTGGGAATTGCGAGCGTGTGAGTATTACGAAGAATTTGAAAAGCCGAAAATATTTTACCCGGATATTGCCCGACGAGGATGCTTCACTCTCGATGAAACAGGAAAATTCTTTTGTGCACATTCGGGCTATTTCATAGTCAGTAATCAAAAATACCTGTTAGGGCTGTTAAACTCAAAGTTGATCACTTTCTATTCTAGCAAAATTACAGCACCGATCCACGGTGGATATATGAGATTCTTTACCCAGGATATTGCTAAACTCCCTATCTATACTATCGACTTTGACAACCCGAATGACAAAACCCGGCATGATCGCATGGTCATGCTCGTGACTGAGATGCTGGAGCTGCACAAACACCTTAGCCAGGCAAAGACCGATCAGGAAAAACGGATCATCACGCGTGAGATCGAATCAACCGACAGGCAGCTCGATTCGCTGGTATATGGGTTATATGGACTCAGCGTCGACGAGATCGCTGTAGTGGAAGAATGCATCTCGAAATGATCTTCTCCGACGATCAAAAACATGGTCATAATGGATGCTGGAATGCAGGATCTTTTCTGCCATGGCATAAAGTAACCCCCCGAAAAAGAGGCTCCTGTAAGACCGCTATTTTAACAGGTCTAATCTCGATTTAAATGGTTATTTTAGAAAAACAAGGAATTATATCGATATTTTCCATAGATGTTGACGCACTTCCACTACCGCGCTGGAATCCGATAGGAAAAGACGGCCGTAAAACAGTTATTTTAAACACTTTTTCATGCAGGGAAGAGAGATCCTGAAAAGTTGGGTTCTTTTCACGTTGACCGTTCTACACCCCCTCTAAAAAAAGGGGCTGTTTTGCGGCCCGCTAAATTGACAGGTCGATTTTGGATATAATCAGGTATTTTTGAAAAATAACGGAAAAGAATATTATTTTACATAATGGTTGACGCATTTCCACTGTGGCCAAATTTGACCTTCGTCCGTTTGCCAAAAAAAGCCCGTATTAGCCTTATTGGAGATCATCTCCCTTTTTCTCTGGATTTATTGACGATTTTTTCCCATCTTGGGGTCTTCGTTGAAAAACCGGCTTTTCACGATCGATCATAGTGAGCAGGTGAAGTTTTTCATCGAATACCCTGAACCTCTGAAACGACCGGCTCCATACAAACCGCACCCAGAGCTCCCGTGCAATATGAGGAGGAAGCGGGAGTGCCTGAAGGATATCAAAATCTTCCCGAAAAAAATCCTCGTAGAGATCGAATTCCCCGGGTGCGTTCCGGCTTGTCCTGACCCTGAGCGCAATGACATCATTGGCCCAATAGAGTATTGCATCAAATGGAATATCCGTTTCCGGGTTTGGAACCCAGCAGTAACCCTGTCGTTCCGCAAATTTTTTTGCTGATCCAAGTGAAACGACCGGTCGCTTTCCTCTCATTCACTTCTCCATCGTAATCACGATTTTTTAAAGAGAATGCACGACCGGAAGATACGCTTTCTTGTCTAAATGCATGCTATTGAAAAAGGGTGGCCGTTTCAGTACTACCCATCAATAATCCGGCTCCCCCCGGCACAACGGTTTCGCCAAATGCCTCCGTGCAGTTGGTGGCACTTCATACCATCCCGGTTTTAGCGTGCGGGAAATTTCCTTAATCTCCGGGTCTTTTTCACGTGCTTCGCACTTTTTACACTTGTAGCCTTTCCCGGTACCATCGCTTGTCATACGCTTGTTGCACGCGATGCAAAGCGGCGGACGGGTGATTGAGGGACAGGTAAGCGAGATGATCCGGATCTTCTCTAAATTAACACTTCCTTTTTTGTAACTCCCGACTGCAATCACTGCATCGCCGGGCATGAGCTGACGCACAATCTGCCGGAAGTTTTTTGTGGGCTCGTAGGCCATGCACCGCAAGGTATGAACCCCATCACGGATAGTGAACGAGACATGCCCACCGGTCATGGTTGAGGGAGAATCCGCTACGATACCTTGTACCCGGTACGAGAGTCCTTCAAGGAGGTCACCAATCCTGCCTGTGAGGATATGGGCATCCGTTCCCTCGTTCGTGACCCATATCTGTTCAATTCCCGGTTTCTCCGATAGGACCATCTTGCGGGCAATCATCACCCACGAAGGATTCTCACCCCGTATGCCAAAAAGCACCGGATCCGGAGTATGAGGCACGCAGACCACAACATCATTTGTTGTATCTACCGTGTCCCACGTGTGGGGGAATGTTGCCTGTTCCGCATCGAACAAACTTTGCCGGTCAACATCACGGGAAGTACCCCAGTGTTCGAGTTGCCGGTACACAAGGATTTCAGAAGTGTGATCCTCAAACACGCTTGCGACTGCAGCTGTAGCGCCAATCAGACCGCGCCTGTTTTTGTATCCGCGGTAGTGAGATCCAGCTGCTTCAAGAAGTTCGATTGCCTCTTCGATCTGGCAAAAATCAGTTACTGCCTTTTTATAAAATGCAGGGTCCGGTGGTTTATCAACAACAACAACCCCGGGATTGGTATTATTACAGGAGAAATCGGCAAACTCTTCAACAGTAGCGCATGCGATCGCAAATGCATGATCCCCGTCTCCTTCAATATCGAGCGCAATCGCAGCATTGCCCCGTGTCTTCCATGTTACATTCGGGTTGAGCCGTACGAGCCGTGCTTCACGTATTTTCATACGTTCACGGATAAGGCGACGTGCAAGGACAGCACCGAGATATGTCGTGCACATCCCCTGAGGTGAGTCCGTGTCATCAATCCCGATGATCATATCTATATTAATATACCCTCAGGCTATATCCATTCTTTACGGAATGTCTCAGGATCGCCAGCTCCAGCTGGTCACTAGTGTAATGATCACCGCAGGGTTCGATGTTTCAGAACGGTTCTCCATTCGTCCACGAAGTTTTGACCTTATTGCCCGTAACAACGGGACGCTGCTGGTCATTAAAGTGGTATCCCACATCGACAGTGTAAGCGAAGAGGTGGCATTTGACCTTGAAGTGATCTCGCGTCATCTTGGGGGAGTCCCTCTGGTAGTTGGTGAACGAGCCCGTGACGCAGAGCTGGAGCGCGGAGCAGTTTATGTGCGGTACGGTATTTTTGCTATCAGTCCATCAACACTTTATGATTATTTTGTGGAGAGGATACCCCCGCTTGTCTACGCTTCTCCTGGCGGGCTTTATGTGAACATCGACGGTGAGGTTCTCCGGGATCTTCGTGAAAAACGTAGTATGTCACTGGGGGATCTCGGGCAGGTTCTGGGTGTATCACGACGCACGATCAGTAAATATGAGAGTGGTATGGGTACTACCCTTGATGTAGCGATCCGTATCGAGGAATTTTTTAATACCGGTGTGGTAAAATCCATAAATCTTATCCTGCATGAACCCCCCAAAGTGATGGAAGTAGAGCAGCGGGACGAAGGGACGGGCAGGCAGACACCGATGGAGTTTTTTAAACAGATCGGAATGCAGCTTCACACACTTCATGGTGCTCCGTTCCAGGCGCTTCTTACCTTTGAGAAACATACTATCCTCACCGGATATGGTCCGGCCGACAAAGTCATCAAACGCGCCGCTCTTATCGGGAATATTTCACAAATCGCAAAGAAGCATGCGATGTGTGTCATTACCGATCATTACAAGCAGAAAAGGATAGGAAAGACACTCGTAATCGGAGAAGATCGCCTTCACCGCATTACCGATGGTTTTGAGCTTCTCGATATGATCGGCGAATAATCCGTTTTAGATAATGTTTATATAGAACCACAAACCAATTTTAGTGCTAAAAGTGGTGATTTAATGTCACAGCAACTTGGTGGACAACAGATACTTATTCTCAAAGAAGGCAGCACCCGTACCCGGGGCCGCGATGCTCAGGGTATGAACATCACCGCCGCAAAGGCAGTGGCAAGTGCAGTCAGGACCACACTGGGTCCAAAGGGTATGGACAAGATGCTCGTCGACACAATCGGCGATGTCGTGATCACGAACGATGGTGTCACAATCCTTAAGGAAATGGACATCGAGCACCCGGCCGCAAAAATGATGGTTGAGGTCGCAAAGACACAGGACGATGAGGTAGGCGATGGTACAACCACTGCTGTCGTCATTGCCGGTGAGCTTCTCAAGAAGGCAGAGGATCTCCTTGAGCAGGATGTTCACCCGACCATCATTGCCGCAGGCTACCGTCAGGCAGCAGAAAAGGCGCAGGCGCTCTTGAAGGAAATGGCATTCGATGTGAAGCCAACCGATAAGGTCATGCTTAAAAATATCGCCGGAACTGCAATGACCGGTAAGGGTGCCGAAGCATCCAAAGACAAGCTCTGTGACCTTGTTGTCAAGGCAATCACGATGGTTACTGACGACGATGGCACGGTTGACATAGAGAACATCAAGGTCGAGAAGAAGACCGGTGGTAGCATTGAGGACTCGGAAATTGTTGAAGGAGTACTCATAGACAAGGAAAGAGTCCACCCGTCGATGCCAAAGAAAGTCATCAATGCAAAGATCCTTTTACTGAACGCTGCAGTCGAGTTCAAGAAGACTGAAGTTGATGCAGAAATCAACATTACCAGCCCCGATCAGCTCCAGGCGTTCCTTGATGAGGAAGAGCGGATGGTCAGAGGCATTGTTGACAAGATTGTCAAGAGCGGTGCAAACGTTCTTTTCTGCCAGAAGGGTATTGACGATATTGCACAGCACTATCTTGCAAAGGCTGGAATCTTTGCAACACGCCGTGTCAAGAAGAGCGACATGGAAAAGCTCGCCCGGGCAACCGGTGCCAGCCTCGTCTCCTCGATTGACGCGATCAGCAAGGAAGAACTCGGAAAGGCAGGACTCGTTGAGGAACGCAAGGTTTCCGGCGAAGAGATGACCTTTGTCGAGCAGTGCAAGAATCCCAAGGCAGTATCCATTATCATTAAGGGTGGCACTGAGCACGTAGTCGACGAACTCGAACGTGCAATCCATGACGCACTCCGGGTTGTCGGTGTTGTCGTTGAGGACAAGAAAGTTGTTGCCGGTGGCGGTGCAGTCGAGACTGAGCTCTCGCTCCGTCTCCGCGAGTACGGTGCAACCGTTGGTGGCAGGGCACAGCTCGCCATCGAAGCGTTCGCATCTGCACTTGAGGTCATCCCGCGAACCCTTGCAGAGAATGCAGGACTTGACCCAATCGATATGCTCGTCGAGATTCGGGCAGCGCACGAAAAGGGCAAGAAGTCGCACGGCCTGAATGTATTTGAGGGCAAGGCAGTCGATATGAAGGCAGCCGGTGTTGTCGAGCCGCTCCGCGTCAAGACACAGGCAATCTCATCTGCAGCAGAAGCAGCTATCATGATCCTGCGCATTGACGATGTAATTGCTTCGTCCAAGAGCCATGCACCCGAGGGCGGTATGCCCCCCGGTGGCATGGGTGGTATGGGCGGAATGGGCGGCATGCCCCCCGGAATGGGCGACTACTAAATCCATTTTTTTATTATTTTTTTCTCTTTCTTTTATCGATAATTTTAGTGCTGTTTGTTTCTTCTTGATAATTTTTACGAAATCAGGTATGAATGCACATTAAAACGGAGAAGGATTTGCTGAAATGCCTTAAGCAAATCCGAACTACTTTTCTGAATTGGGTTATAGTACCCGCACTCTATTTCCGAGAAATTTTTTTAAATAATCGTCTGAAACAGAAATCTATTGAATCCAAAAAAGAGGTTTTCTCTTCTCATTGCTCTTAATTGCTGTTGCTGTGACCTAACCAAAAATGAACGAATCAGGGATGGACTTCATTATTGATAATTACTGCACCTTTCATGTCCGGGTATTTGGGGTCGGTGATCTCATAAGCGCCTTCCCATGAACCAAAGGTATAGGTCCATGTTGCACCCGGAATAATATCCCCGGAATTAAACCCGCCCTCGGGAGAGCTCATCTTTAACGAATGAGTCGTTTCATCATCATTTTTCCATGTGATTCCTGTATGGGGAAGAACCGTCAGTACCTGGGGAACAAATGAATTATTCTTTATATGGATGACCGTGACGACTTTACCTGATGGCGATTCGGTCCTTTTTGTTGTCGGAAGCAGCGTCGCCGCAACTGTGGTTGGTACCGAGGTTGGTACTACGGTTAATTCGGTGGTTGGAATAGTAGTGGCAACAATCGTGGGCGGGGTTGTAGTGACTGGTTCCGGAACGGGCTGCTGGGTACATCCCGTGAATGCTACAAAAGCGATCACAAGAATAAATAAACCAATAAATTTCTTCATGGAATGTAAATTGTTTTCATCCTGTAATTAAATTTACTTACCTGTTCGTGATTATTTGCTCCATGCACACAAAATAATCGTGGGATATACGAAATACCTGAGATCATTTTCTATCATATAAAGAAAATAAATTGTCCATAATTTTATTGCTGACAATAACACTGCAGGAGTATACCTAAAGACAATTGGTTATTCGGTGCAATCACTCCGATACGGACATGTTATTGCCGGGAGTATTTCATGCAACAGATTAATGAACCCGGACATATCCAGTATTTTCCATGAGCGACCGGTTTATTTTTACAAAATTCCGCACTGACTGTTACCATTGCAGGAAGGTGGCGGACCAGATAATAAAAGCGGTACCATATAAGGCACAGGTGGCGTGTGAAAACTGCGGTGCGACCCGTGTATTTGTTCCCCGTATTGAAGATGTCACTCAACCCGGAACATTTACAGCAATCGGGTGTTATGATGTCTGGAACCTTCTTGAAACAACAGAATGCAGGAACTGCCATGTGACCGGCCCCCATGATATCATAATAGGTTGCCGGCATTTCACGGTACGTTGCAGGAATTGCAGTTTCACACATTTCTATAAGTTTGATCTTGAGTATATGGCTAAAGACGAACTTAAAGTATAGAAAAAATCAGAAATCTTCGCAGACTGGATTAATCACGTCTGACGGAAAAAAGTTGTTTAAATATCTCCGGTATCTCACCCGGTTATAATGAGGGTACGACGTTTTTTGGGATCTTTTATAGAGTTATGGATCCGTTTCTGGTAATTTTTTAAGATCTCCCGGAGCTCTGACCGGAGTTTGGGATTTTTTGTCAAAAAAATGAACATGACCGTGGTATCTGCAATTATAAGCGGAGATATGCCGATCAAACGGGTCACATCTGCTGCTTTGGATTGGGGATCAGTTCGCCCCACAACCCGGTTTCGCTGGAAATGCTGGTAGACCATAAGAACGGATTCATTATCGAGCTGATCCCAGAACCCTTTCAGCTCAGCAAACGAGAGATGTTTTGCATTGTAATGGGTCTCTTTGATCCCAATATCCGGGTCGATAAAGAGCAGGCAGGCTTGGGGGAAATGCTCAAGAATGCCGGAAAAATACGCGGATCGTGTCGGCTGAGAAAAAGTCTCATCCTTCTCGATCCGTACGCGCACTTTTTTTGTGCCGATGCTCTCCTTGAGTTCTTTAAAATACTCTTTAAGGGTGGTGTAGTAATTGTCCACATCTTCTTTTGTGCGAAAACGCCGGAAACATTCGATCAGGTTTTTATTCCTGCATCCCGGATTGCCCCGGAACCGGGGATAATAGGCGGTCAGCATGGGGACGATGACCAGCCGATCAATTTTTCCGTGAAAATTTTTGAGAATATCGGTAATGAGATCGTATTTAAAAAGGTCTTTCGGGTCTCCGAAAAATTTAGCATTCATCTGTTCACCCTCATACGGGGATATGTACGTGATGAATAAAAAAAGGTTATGGGTGGAGAATCTGGCTATTTTTCTTCCCGTACCATTTCAATCGCTTTTTTCGGGCATTCGTTCGCGCAGATACCACAGCCCTTACAGAAAATCAGGTCAACATTGAGATCAGCATCGATCGCACAATCCGGGCAGTACATCTCACAGAGCCCACACTGGTTGCACTTCTCCTTATCCACGACAGGTTTAAAGACACGCCATGTTCCGGTCTTTCCCGCTGCTCCTTGTGTCGGCTTGCTTATTGCGAGGCGCTGACGATCCTCCATCATGAACTCATCTCCCCGTATGCCGCTTCAGCAGCCTTGACATTGCGCTCATCGGTAAACATTTCACGAATTGACTTTTTTGCTGAATCGACAGTGATAATCCCCATCTTTGCAAGTGCCCCGAGCACAGGTGTGTTCAGGATCGGACTTCCTGCTACCACGAGATTTTCCCTGAGAGCGATACCGGTCAGGTCCACATGACTTGTGGAAAAACCGACAAACTCTTTTTTATGAGCGCTGTTGAGGAGTACTTTTCCTCCTTTTTTTAAGCCGTGCAGAACATCGATAACATCCATTACACTTGCATCAAGAACCACGACCATATCCGGTTTTTTTATCTGGCTGTAGATCTTAATGGGGGTATCATTTATCCTTACGAAAGAAACGATCGGTGCGCCTCTGCGTTCGGCACCGTAGAATGGGCATGCGGTCGCGTACTTCCCATCATGGATTGCTGAAAGTGCCAGGAGCCGTGCGGCAGTTACCCCCCCCTGTCCGCCCCGGGAATGGATGCGGATCTCATACATGGTCACTCACCCCGAACCAGAACTCCTCGCCGATGCGACGCTTCCGGATGAAATCCGCTATATCTTCATACGTAACTTCCTGGCCCCCGAGTCCGGCAATCACGCTATACACTTCGATCTTCTGCTGAGCCTGGATGGATTTTGCGAGTATCCCTCCAAAACCAAACGAGTAGTCACGGTCAATCACCACAACCTCCTTTGATTTAAGATCGAGTTTCGGGAAGGGGCGTAGCCACCGAAGCCGCATCGAACCGGCCCTGATCCCCTCCTTCCTGAGAATATCAATGGCGACTTCAGCCTCCTTACCAAGGGTACCCATGGACACAACGACCACATCAGCATCTTCACACTGGTAGTTCTCGGTGAATCCGTACTTCCTCCCAAAACGATTTCCAAACTCCTTCTCGGTGGCTTCAATTATTTTTACAGAGTCACGCATCGAGCGTTCGATATCCCAGCGGAATTTAAAATGCTGGTCAGGACCGGTAAGACCCCCATATCCCGAAGGATTTTTTGGATCAATCGCATGGGGAAGATGCATTGGCGGAATAAAATCTCCTATCTCGACAGTATCGAGCGGCTGCATGATATGGCTCAAGGAGAATCCGTCAAGGTTTACCATCACCGGCAACAAAACGTCATTGTGCTCGGCAATCCGGAATGCCATCAGCGTTGAATCGTATGCTTCCTGCACGGTGCTCACGTATACCTGGAGCCAGCCCGTGTCGCGCTCCTGCATCGCATCGGTATGTTCCGCCCAGATGTTCCACCCGGGACCAATGGACCGGTTTACGTTTGCCATGACAACAGGCAGACGTGCGCCAGCTGCCCAGTTTGTCATTTCATGCATATACAAAAGACCATGGGAGCTTGTCGCGGTGAACGTCCGTATTCCGGTGACACTCGCGCCGATGCATGCCGCCATAGCGGAATGTTCGCTTTCCACCGGGATATACCGGCTTTTAAGTTCACCCGAGGAAACAAACTCTGCAATCTGTTCGACGATCTCCGTCTGGGGGGTTATCGGGTAAGCAGCGACCACAGCCGGTTGTACCTGTTTTACTGCTTCTGCGACTGCCTTATTCCCGGTAGCAATCTTTTTCATTCTTCCGCCTCCTCAGCAGCCAGTTTCTTTGCCGTCTTTGCAATATGCTGTTTGAGCAGTTCAACCGTCTTTGCGTCAATACCCTTGAACCGTCCCTGTGGTGCAAGATAATCTTCAAGAGGAATGGGTTTTTTCATGGCCACTTTTGACTGTGGGTTGATCGATAGTTTTCCGTACTCGCGCTCGTAAAGCACCCACATACCGGATTTTACCGCAAGTTTTCCCATCTCAACGGATTTTTCCGTAGAGAAACGCCACCCGGGAGGGCAGGGTGCGAGGACGTGAATGAATGAAGGCCCACGAAAGGTAAGAGCCTTCTGCACTTTCTTGAAAAGATCCTGGGGGTAAGAGGAACATGCGGTTGCCATGTAGGGCGGACTGTGTGCGGCGATGATGGCATCGATGTCCTTTTTTACATCGGTCTTTCCCGCTGGTGTCGTTGTTGTTCTGGCACCCAGAGGGGTTCCTCCCGAGCGTTGCATGCCGGTATTGCCATAAGCCTCGTTATCATAACAGATGTAGAGGAAATCGGTGCCTCTTTCGAATGCACCGGACATCGCCTGGATGCCGATATCCAGCGTACCTCCATCACCCGCATATACAATCACATTTGTCTTCTTTCCAGAGGCCCGGAACGCATTCGACATACCCGATGCACACGCTGCGGCAGCACCAAAAGCGATGTTGTAAACCGGTATATTGAATGCTGTGTTCGGGTAAATACCCTGAATGACGCTTGTGCAGCAGGCAGGCACGACCAGAACGGTATCAGGTCCCGCCGCTTTGAGCACGTACCTGAGTGCAAGCGAATCGCTGCAGCCGGCACATGCAGATGTACATTTCAACACATATTCTTCTTTGGGAATTTCGGTGATAGTATCCAGCTCCTGCGGTGATACGAAATTGATTGGAAAGCGCGAAAAGAGATCGCGGTTGTATCATTATTTATCACCATGATTCATGAAAAAAGTATCATATCGTGCATGACTCTGATGATTTGATCTGCTCATAAATATAATCAAAGTCACTTTCACACTGCCCGGTGAGGTGTTTAAAGGTATAGTGTTTCAACAGGGTATATGGGGAGGAAAACCCTTCAGAGTCAGGTGCAGGATCAGAATGCACTTCACCTCCCGACCTCTCAGAAACCTTAAAAGAAACCCAAAAACCAAAAAAAGTCCACTTTTCTTTTTGTTTTTTTCCGGATAAACTGATACGTCGGTGAGTCCTGTCACATATCATAATATATTTTAGGATCATTTCTCTAATGTCTTCTATGTCTCTTCGCTCACTCAATCTCCCTGGTGTCGGAACAAAATATGAATTTGAGACCGATAAAGGTGATACGGTTGCAATTTTTTTCACGAAAACCGGAACCATCCAGATGTACACACTCCAGAAAGGCTGCCACACCCCCAGTGCAGCGGAGATGACCCCGGTCGAAGCACGGAAACTCGGCAACATTCTCACCGGTGCGATTATCGAAGCAGACCAGGAAAGTGTCGAGATCGCATTTTCGGCACTTGCCGATCTTCGTGTTACTATCCATTCGTTCCTTATCCCAAAAACTATTTCCGGAAAAACAATTGAGGACCTTCAGATCAGGGCAAAGACCGGCGCAACAGTAATCGCGGTTTGCCGTCATGACAGGAATATTATCAATCCCCCCCCTGCATTCGTCTTTGAGACCGGCGATGCGGCACTGGTTATCGGAGAGAGCGACCAGATCAGAATGTTTGAGCGCGAAATAATGGTGGATTAATGGAAGGCATCGTCCTCGCATTGTTTATCTGCCTTCTCCTGGTGCTGATCACCAAGTACCTGTCGGTTCCTGCGATACCCTTCTATATCCTTGCCGGAGTATTGCTGGGAAAAGCCGGGCTCGGATTGGTTACTTCTGATGAGATAAGTAACTTTTTTTCAGGCCTGGGGCTGATTTTTTTGCTGTTCTTCATGGGTCTCGGGTTGAAACCTGAGCGGATAGCAGCGAACCGTTCTGCAGTCCTCACCAGCGGATTCATCGATCTTAATGTCAACATGATTATTGGATTTGTCGCGGCATACCTCCTGGGATTCTCAATTTCAGAGTCGCTTATTGTTGCCGCTGCTTTCTATATTTCGAGCACGGCGATGGCAATCACATCGCTCATAGAAAACCGGAAGCTGATGTTCCGTGAAGCTGAAACGGTTATCTGGCTAATGGTTTTTGAAGACCTTGTATTGATCATCTTTTTAGCCCTTATTTCAGCCGGAAACCAGAATCTGATAATCTTCCTTGTGAAGATTCTTGGAGTGCTTGGTGTGCTCTATGCACTAGCTCATTATGGCAAAGAATTTCTCATCTCAATACTTGACCGGGATGATGAGCTTCCCATCATCTTTACGTTTGTTGCTGTGCTCACAACTGCGTCTGTATCCATGTATCTTGGTATACCCGAAACAATGATGGTGATCGCATTGGGAGTCGCATTTGCAACGACGGACCCCGATGCCTTCGAGCAGCATGCCCGTCCCTTCAAGGACGTTTTTTTGGTTGTTTTCTTCGTCTTCTTCGGTGTCACGATTGATTTTTCAGGAGGAGTGAACTGGTTCATGATCACAATTATCTGCCTCCTTGCTATAGTGAGCAAACTCATATCCGGTATATTAACCGGAATTTTCATCCACGGTTCGGCGCTTTCGGGCTTAGAAATATGGGGAAATACGATTGGCAGAGGAGAATTTTCTATCGCTATCGCAGTTCTTTATGGATCGCCTCTTGTCGGAACCACGATTGCAGTGATGGTTATTGTGACATCGATTATTGGATCGTTCACTGCAAAATATAGTACATCGCTACGGAAAGCAATCGTACACCTGGGACGGAAAAAATCCCCCTCCCACCGGGTGCATCCAGGCCGTTGACATTTATTCTATCAGTACAATCCCGATCGAATGGACATCAGAATGGGGATCTTCTCATTCTCCATTCTCCTTACACGAGAACTTATCAAGGTACCGGCTAACACTTTTTGCAGTTACGATCCATCGACCCCAGCCGTTGGAGTGCTCATTTAACCTACTGCAGGTTTTATCGGGTGATAACCAAGGGGGACAGAAGAAAAAAAATATTTTCCTTAACCTCTATACCGGCATTTAACCGTACACATTGCGATACTACAATTTTTTCCGTTAGCAGTATTATCTGGATCTTTCTACCTTTTCTGCCGGCAATTTCCACGAAATTATCAATCTCGTCATCTAAAATATCTTGAAAACACGTCAATTATAAAACAATGGATAAGAAAAACGGAAATCAAATAACGTTTGTAGCCAAATCATTATGCGATTTTTGCATCCCACCCGGGTTATTGGGTTGTTGATCCGGATAATCCAGGAACAGAGACTTCAAAAACACAGGGTATCTTGAAAGGCGTTGGAGACCTCAACATCCTTTTTCATGGCCTGGAACCTGGCGCTCTATACCCGGTTCTCATCCTTTTTCCCCCCGCATTTTAATGATCCGCTGCACAACGAACCGTGAACTACAGAGATCCCCGTCTTCGTATTTGCCGATGCGGACAATATCAGGATCCAGCCCGCGTTCAATGAGCTGTTGGTGCAGAGTCGGCTCATCGAAATGCTGGTTGAATCCTATGGTAATTACATCTGGCTGGATCTCTTTAATCGGGCGGAACATATCAGTCTTATCCCCGAGGATTGCGTGATCCACGGGTTTGAGGGCGGCGACTATCTGGCGGCGTTGCTCTTCAGGAATGATCGGACAGGGCTTGTGTTTGACGTTTGCATCCCGTGCAACGATTACCCAGAGCTCGTCACCCATTTTTTTTGATTCTTCAAGATAGTAGAGATGCCCCGGGTGGAGGATATCAAAGGTGCCGGTGGCAACGACCCGTCGCGGATTCAAACGATCACCTCAAGAGTGTGCGGTTTGCCATCTGCAGTAAAACATTGCCAGTCAGAATCGCGATACGGGTAACCGATGATCAAGTGATAACGGCCGGTTCTGGGGAAAAAATTTACATCTGCATTCGAAGGGTGGAGTACACCGTTTGGGTGGCTGTGGGCGCTTCCCGCAAGATGGGTATCAAGCGGCATCATATCAAAAAGAAGTGATGCGGAATCCTCTCCTGCTACCGTACCCGGGAGCAGATTCATTTCCTCAATAATGCTGTCCCGTTCGCGGAGCAGGGCGACGAACTCGTTGGGGTGACTGGTGCGCCCCAACTCAAGGAGAAGGGATAGGAGTTCCTGTCTTATGCCGCGAATATTCATGATTTTTTCCTATGTCAGCACATCAGCGCTGTACCGATCTTTTTTGTTGTGTTCCGCAAAAAACTCTCGCAACCAGAGGAGGGAATCAGTTTTTAAACCATAGTCTGATCAGCATCCCTTTTACCAGGATATCTGACATGAGTTTCGGAGTACTTTGTGAGGTACGCCATCAGTATCCAAATGGTAATACCATTACCCGAAAACCTGGGACAACATTTATATTTAACTGTCAATGGCATTAAAAAAAAATTATTTCCTGCCGGTCACTTTGATTATATGGTAACCAAACTGGGTCTTTATCGGCCCTACAACCGTACCAGGATCGTTCTCGAATGCAACTTTCTCAAACTCCGGTACCATCTGACCTTTACCGAACCAGCCGAGATCTCCCCCATCCTTCCGGGAGGGACAGGATGAGAAGCGTTTTGCAACTGCAGCGAAATCTTCTCCGTCATTAATCCTTTTCATTATTCTGTTAGCCTCATCCTCGGTTTTTACGAGGATATGGGACGCACGCGCTTGTAAAACCATATATAGAAATGGGGGAGTGATGGAATAAAAGGGTTGACGAAGGGGAGACCAAAAAGAATACTTTATGTCAAAGTTCAAAATTTCTATTCTCTCCAGACTTTTGACTCATTCAGAATTCCCCATCCTGTTCAAAGCTCCTTCCGAACCTGATTGCCAGCTCCGCTTTATATAACTCTTTTCCGAGGTAGGCTGCATGATCAAGGAATGAAACATCCTCGTGTGAAAGGATGGTGAACAGTACATCCTGCCAGTGCCTGCCCTGCACAGCTTTACCGCGGATCACGGCAATAATATTTTCACCCTCGATGCCGATACGGAAATTGCCTTTTGGATCATACCTGATCTCTTTTGGCATTTCCTTTGCGGGGCTGATCGTATCGTAGTCAAGAGGTGGCTCCCGCCTTTTCCGTTTTTCTTTGAGCACCAGCAGATCGATGCCGAGATCTTTTGGATAGGGACGGTCCGTGCAGAGAGACATCATTTCCGTAGCCCGACGCATCTCATGGATTGATCCGCTGGTCTTGTCCGAGTGTTCGCTCGTAAAAATTATCGAAGCACCCAGTTCGTTTGCCATGCCAGCCAGTAGTGCATTAACTCCGATGGAGTCTGCATCGAGAAGCTCAACAACGTTGGCTGCACCAAAAAAGAGCGGATAACCTGTATCGTTAAAATTTCTCAGAGAGGTGACAAGACCGGAACCAACCGGTTGGAGCAGGGGATCAGCAATAATACATTCAATACCCGCATGCTCTGCCATCGCAAGGTTCTTTTTCAACGTGCTGCTGCCCGGCACAATCACAGCTGCGGCTCCTGCATCGGCTACGATAGCACCTACCGAAGGAATATTGGTCTCCTGAAGGCTGAGTACAATATCAGCCCGGACGAGTGCAGAACGAATCAGATCCGGGTGTTGGGAATCAATAGCGAGTGGACCCTCAATATCATCTAACAACGAGAAGACCCGTGTAACCTCCTCTGGTGTTGCATCGAAGCCAAACCCCAAATCAACGATATCGGCGCCAGAACCAAAGTAGTGTTCCACGACATCCCGGATATTATCACACCGGTGGGCATCCATCACTTCTGCAAGTACCTTGATCCGTGATCCGCCACCGATCTTGGTATCCCTGATCACAAAATCGAATCCGGAATTATGCTCCTGTTCCGCGATTCTCTTCAATGCCTCTTCTGTTTTTCTTTTTGCAAGAAAATCATCAGCAGGAATTGTTCGCGAGAGGGTTGTCGTATCGAGAAGTGGAAGGATCACTGAAAGGTCCGCTGCATGCCGGGGACCGCGGTAAACAGGGACGCCAGTCTCGCGTTCAACCTGCTCAAATGATGCAGTGCACATGCCAGAGACGATAACCCGATCATATGATCCTTTTTTGATCAGCACATGGAGCATGTGGGGGGTGAGAAATGATGCTATTTCTCCAGTCACAACAACATCCGCGTCAAAACCAGCCGCTGCACATTTTACTATTTCTTCGGTGGCAGCTCCAGTGGGCAGGAGAATGCGCATAAGTTCCCTTAATACCAGAGAGATAAAAACACTATGATCAGATGCTTATCTGCGATTTGCACGTGCATACCAATTTTTCGAAAGACGGGGAGAGTAGTGTCGAAGAGATCCTCAAAAAGGCAGAAGAGGTCGGGCTTGACGTGATTGCTATCACCGACCATGATTCAATTGAGGGGGCAAAAAAAGCACTTTCGTGCACTACATCTGTTCTTGTAATCCCGGGTATCGAAGTCTCAACAAAGCAGGGGCATCTCATCATTCTTGGAGTGACAGAAGTGATACCTGCTGGACTCGACGTAGTCGATACGATTGAGATTGCCCGAAAAATGGGTGCACTCCTGATCCTCCCACATCCATACCATTTCTGGCGTCATGGTGTTGCCCGCCGGAAAAAAGCCGGTATGGCTGCTGTCGATGCCATCGAAACATTCAATAGCCGGTACATTGTCGGCTCAGCAAACCAGAAAGCCGCACGTATCGCAAAAAAGTTGGGAAAACCCTGTGTTGCAGGTAGTGATGCCCATCATGCACGATTCGTTGGCTTTGGCAGAACATTTATTGATGCTGAACGGGATATCCCTTCAATCCTCGCCGCTATCCGTGCAGGGAAAATAACCTGTGGCGGCAGACAGACGCCGTTACGGACATACACTCACCAATCACTGAACAATACCTGGAGAAAGATCAAACGGTTTACACGGCGAGTGCATCTCCGATGAGACTGGGGTTCCGGGTTTCCTATCTGGGAAGCAGGTTTTATGGCTCGCAGATGCAGGAAGCACAGCGCACAGTTGAGGGCGAATTTGTTGCAGCCTGCCTGCGGACTAATCTTTTCTCCGATTGGCGCACCGCTGGATTCCTTTTTGCCGGAAGAACCGATCGCGGTGTCCATGCATGCGGGCAGGTTGCAGCATTCACAACAGATGTGCCCGACCGTGCGATCCAGACGATAAATCTCCAGCTCCCTCCTGACTGCTGGTGTACCGGGTTTGCTGAAGTGCCTACGGACTTCCACCCACGGTATGATGCGAAGTCCAGGACATATCGGTATTTTTTCTCAACATCTCCCTCTGATGTGGGGGCTATGGAGCGTGCTGCGAACCATTTTATCGGCCGGCACAACTTCACAAATTTTGCCCGGATAGGGAATAAAAACCCCTGGAGAAACATCCTCGGGATTACCATAGGGAAGATCAAAGACCTGGTTTATCTTGAAGTGAAGGCGGAGAGTTTTTTATGGCACCAGGTCAGGTGTATGACCACGGCTCTTATCAGTGTGGGCGAAAGTGAAGAGGATGAGTCATTTATCCCATCCCTGCTGGAAGGCGAAGCCAAAAGACCTCTGCAACCAGCCCCTGCAGAAGGACTTATTCTCTGGGATACTGACTGTGGAATTGAATGGAGACCAATTCCAATGGATCAGCGAAGTAGCACTTATATGAATCAAAGTATGAGGCACCACGAACGTATGGCAAAAGTATGCAGCGTCCTGAGAACCCCGGATTTTTAAAAAAACAATTTCCCCTTTTTTCGAAATCTGATCCCGGTAATCAATGTATTTCTCGTGCACAGCCACTGTTAATGGCTGCAGCACTTACCGCGGAGGCTACGGTTTTCACAACACGCCGGTTGAGAACCTGCGGGAGGATCCTGTCTTTTTGCGGCCGTTTGACAAAGCCAGCAAGTGCGTGAGCGGCGGCAACCTTCATTTCATCAGATATCCGCGTTGCACATACATCAAGAGCACCGCGGAATATACCCGGAAACGCGAGTGCGTAATTTATCTGGTTGGGATACTCATTTCGTCCGGTTCCTATGATTGACGCACCTGCAATACGGGCATCATGAGGAAGAATTTCTGGCATCGGATGTGCTAGTGCAAAGACAATGGGATCTTTATTCATTGATCGGATCATGGATGGGGTAATGATTGCCGGTACCGATACACCTATGCAGACATCAGCACCCTGAATTGCGTCAGTGAGGTCACCAGTCCGCCCGTTTTTGTTGGTCTCTCCCGAGATAATGTACTTATATTTGTTAGCATACAATCCCTCACGATGTCGGTGGATGATCCCCTTTGTATCGCAGACTATAATGTCGTTTACGCTGCTGCAGCTGCAGAGGTTAGGATCATATCCTATGCACCTGAGCATACGGGTGATGGCAAATCCGGCGGCACCTGCTCCGCAAACAACGATATTCAAATCTTCAAACCGTTTCCTGGTCACCCTGCAGGCATTTATTAATGCAGCGAGAACTACCACCGCCGTCCCATGCTGATCATCGTGCATTACGGGAATCCCTATGCCCTGCAGAGCATCTTCAAGTTCAAAACACTTTGGGGCAGCGATGTCTTCGAGTGCAATTCCTCCGAATACCGGTGCTATGTTTTTCACTTCATCAACAAATTCCGTATGAAAACTCTCAAAACAGATGGGAAAGGCGTCGATCCCGGCAAGTTTTTTAAAAAGGAGGGCTTTTCCTTCCATAACGGGAATTGCCGCATATCCCCCGATATTTCCCAGCGAAAGGACTCGTGATCCATCACTAACGATAGTGATCATGTTAGCTTTGAGCGTATATTTGTAGGCAAGATTTTTGTCCCGGTGGATTTCTTTGCATACTGCTCCCACCCCAGGCGTGTACGCAAGGGAAAGATCTCTCCGGTTGGTGATGGGCACTTTGGAATGAACTTCTATTTTGCCATGGTGCCTTTCATGAAGGTCGAGGGATTCAGCGTAGATATCCATCTTTTTTTTAATCTCCGTCTTATCTCATTCCCCAGTAGTTCAATGAACGCGGTAGCATGCTATCAATCTTGTTGCAGGCAAAAATAAAAATTATTAAGGAGGGTTTGTTACAAATGTCGAATCAATCCATTCTGTAATCATGTCCCTTACTTTGCGATAACCTTCGAGGACTTCCTCATCGTTGCCTGGTGTCAGGTGGGGATCAGGGAACCCGTGGTGGATGGTCTTTTTTGCTCCGGATACAATGGGGCAGATAACGTGGACGTTATCGCAGAGTGTAACTGCAAGATCAAAGGATACGCCCTCATACTCTGCGAGGGTTTTTGAACGGTGATGTGAGATATCAATCCCGATCTCCTGCATCACCTTTATAGCCCGGGTACTTACTTTCTCCTGACGGGTACCGGCAGAGAAAGCCTCGTACCGGTCACCGTATTTTGCCCGGAGCAGCCCCTCTGCCATCTGGGAGCGGGCTGCATTTGCCGTGCAGATGAAGAGAACCCGATATTTTGTTTTCATTTTCGCACTTATCCTTAAATTTGGATTATTTCGGATGTAATAAATCAAGATCTTTTTGCAGAGCACCATCCTTCTAATAACGTGGATTTGCTCAAGGTCAGATAATACTCTTTGGCAGACAACCTTTTCAGCTTTGACATCTCCTTTTCCTGCAATCGATATTTCTGAGAAACTGAGCACCTTATGTTTTATCTCCAAATCTCCCTCACCTGAGATGCGTAGTATGGTGGAGTTTGAATGTGACCGCTGCGGGAAATGCTGTCGTAGTTTTGGGGAATTTATAAAAATCGAGCGGCAGCTCACCAGCCGCGATTATTACTGCCGTTACGGAATTAAAAACGAACTCTTCCTTGCCCATATTGATGCAGACTATGCCGACAGTAAACCTCCAAGCTTAAAAGAGAGTGAGACTTTGAAAGGCTGCCCGTTCATTCGGAAAAATCAAATCGGGTCGGGTATTGCCTGTGCAATTTATACCACCCGCCCGCGAATCTGCAGGGAGTTCCGCTGCTTCCGGATGGTGATCTATCATCCGGAGGGTCAGGAGTGTGGCAGGATAATGGGACGCAACGAACTTAAAACAAATGACGAACTACTGGCACAGATCTGGAAAGAATCTATCGCACAACAGTTGCCTCCCCACAGTGATACACGATGGGAAACTGCCGTGATCGATGCTCTTGCCAAGCACGGGTATCTTGGTAAACGGGTTGAATAAAAAAAAAAAATTTTTTCGGCACTGATGTGATATTTACCTTACCCCCTTCATTGCAGACACATATTCCCTCAGCTCACGCTCCATTGTATCCGGATCATTTAGGTTGCGTTCAACAATCCCAACCAGTGCGCTGCCGACTATAACGCCATCTGCACCGGCACGGGCGCAGGTCTGTGCATGTGCTGGTGTTGAGATGCCAAACCCGAGAGCAAGTGGAAGCGGAGTGTGCCTGCGGACCCGGTGCAGGAGGCTCGATTGCCCCTTCGGATACCTGTTCCCGCACACCGGTTACCCCGAATACTGCAACAAGGTACAGGTACCCGCGTGCTTTTGCCGCTATCTTCCTGATCCTGTCATCGGAAGTTGTCTGGGCGACAAGAAAGATTTGGTCGATAACGTGCCGCGATGCCACTACACAGACTTCCTCAGCTTCTTCAACCGGCATATCGGCTATAATAATACCATCCACCCCAGCATCGTATGCTTCTCGGTAGAACCGCTCCATCCCCCGGTGATAGACGATATTGTAATACGTAAGGAGGACGATCGGCACATCTGATTCATTACGGATTTCTCGTACTATGTCAAATACGATATCCGGGTTCGTGCCAGCGGCAAGCGCCCTCTCATCAGCTTTCTGGATTGTCGGACCATCCGCCACCGGATCAGAGAAGGGCACCCCCAGTTCAAGGATGTCCGTTCCCCCGGCGATAAGCGCCCGGGCGATCCGGATGCAGGTGACTTTATCCGGATCTCCTGCTACCACAAAACCGATGAATGCCGGTTTTTTCAAATCCTCAAAGACCTTTTCGATCCGTCCCATCAGGATCTCCCCGTCATTGCTGCCACTTCGGCCACATCCTTGTCACCACGTCCCGAGAGATTGACGACCACAATGTCATCCTGGTCGAACCGGTCAGCATTCTGCATCACGTAGGCTACCGCATGGGCGGACTCCAGTGCCGGTATGATCCCTTCAGTTTTTGAGAGGAACCTGAAGGCATCCAGTACTTCAGAGTCATTTGCTGCTGTATAGGTAACGCGGAGGTTGTCCCTGAGCATTGCATGTTCCGGGCCTACACCCGGGTAATCGAGCCCGGCCGAAATGCTATGCGTGGGTAATACCTGCCCGTTCTCATCCTGTAAGAGGTAAGAAAGAGTCCCATGCAGTACTCCCTTATCGCCGGCACAGAGCGTGGCAGAATGCTTTCCCGTTTCAATCCCTTCACCTCCGGCTTCCACGCCGATCAGCTCTACCTCATCGGAAAGGAAAGGGTAGAAGATCCCGATCGCATTCGAACCGCCGCCTACACAGGCAACAATGGTATCGGGAAACCTGCCCTCTTTTCTCATAATCTGTTCCCGTACTTCTCTGCCAATTACCGACTGGAAGTCCCGGACCATGAGTGGGTACGGGTGAGGGCCGACAACTGAACCGATCAGATAGTAGGTGTCAAGCACATTTTCCACCCAGTCACGGAGGGCTTCATTGATCGCGTCCTTGAGTGTCCGTGTGCCTGATTTCACCGGGATCACCTTTGCGCCCATCAGTTCCATGCGAAAGACGTTGAGCGCCTGTCGCCGGGTGTCCACCTCGCCCATGTAAACTTCGACGGGGATACCAAGTGCTGCACCGACAATCGCCGTGGCAACCCCGTGCTGCCCGGCGCCGGTCTCAGCAATAAGCCGTTTCTTGCCCATCCGTTGTGCAAGGAGCGCCTGCCCAAGGGTGTTGTTCAGTTTATGTGAGCCACCGTGCACGAGATCCTCGCGCTTAAGGTATATCTTACACCCGAGTTCCCGTGAGGCATTCGGGCAGAAGGTGAGAGGAGTCTCACGCCCCGCGTATTCTGCCTGCAATGCTGCAAGATCGCTGATGAACTGCGGATCCTTGCTCACCCTTCCATACGCATTTTCAAGTTCGATGAGGGCGCTCATCAGGGTCTCGGAGACATACTGCCCGCCGTATTTTCCATACCTTCCCTTTGTTGTCAGGTTACTCAACTCCGTGCTGCTGCGATGAATGCCGCAATTTTCCTGTGGTCCTTGATACCCGGTACCTTCTCAATACCGCTTGCTACGTCCACGGCATAGGGTTTGACCTGCCGGATGGCATCTGCCACATTTTCCGGAGTCAGTCCTCCCGCAAGAATTACCGGCACCTTCGATCTCCGCACTACGTCTCGGGAATGCGACAGGTCAAAGTCTCGCCCGCTGCCATGGCTCTCATCAACAATAATTGCATCACAGTGCGGGGGGAGCGGGGTATCTCGCCCGATTACCCGGATCACCTTTGCGCCCAATTTGTTCCGAAGTACAAAAGGGTGTGATATCTGGATTGCATCCGGGTGGAGTGCAAGGATCTGTGCGAGTTCGTCGTTTGAGGTAGTGTGACTCACCGCGACTCTTGTGGTAAATGGTCCTACAGCATCAAATATTTCCCGCGCCCGATCCAGTGTGATCGTCCGGAGCGATGAAGGTGAAAAAACGACGACACCTATTGCATCCGCACCGCACGCTTCCGCACAGCGGGCATCCTCAGGCCTGGTGATCCCACAGCACTTTATGCGCATACGAATTCCTCGAGTTTCTTTTCCGGCCGTACCTGCTCCATGATCGATGAACCGATCAGGAATGCATCGCAGAAGGGTTTCATCTCCCGGATATCATCTGCTGACCGCATACCGCTTTCTGATACGATCGCTCTCCCGGCGGATCGAATACTTTCCGAGAGCAGGCGGGTGGTGGATCGGTCGATGGTGAGAGTTGAGAGATTGCGGTTGTTGATACCGATCAGTTCTGCCCGTGTTGCAAGAGCAGTCTCCACCTCCCCTGCAGTGTGGACCTCGACAAGCGGTTCAAGACCGGCCTCGAATGCGAGATCGACAAATATGGGCAGACGCTCTTTAAGCACCCCTGCAATCAGGAGTACGGCATCGGCACCAAGTGCCCGTGTCTCAGTGATCTGCTGTTCATCGATAATGAAGTCCTTTCGCAGAACCGGTATGCTTACTGCAGATTTCACCCGGGCGATATCCTGTCCTGTTCCCCCGAAGTAATGCGGCTCGGTCAGGATCGAGAGTGCAACGCATCCGCTTCCAGAAAGAGCACCGGCCATCATCGCCATGTCCACGTTGCGTCGGATGACTCCCTGGCTGGGAGAGGTGCATTTGATCTCTGCGATGACCGCATTCCTGCCGTTTTTATTTCGTATTGCATCGATCAGGCTTGCGTGGTGGCAGGAACCGTTCTCCGGGAATGATGACGGCAGCCGGGCAACCCTTTTCCGGGTGCACCGGATAATATCATTGAGTATCATACTACCCCCCGGGTTGCATCCACCAGTGCATCGAGCCGGGCAGATGCATTCCCTGAATCTATGGAGGTGGTGGCAAGCCGTATCCCTTCATGAAGATCCTGCGCAACCCCCCCGACATAGATCGCTGCACCAGCATTCATGACTACAATGTCCCGTGCTGCACCCCGCTCCCCCTGCAGGATATCCCTGATAATAACCGCATTCGTTTGAGCATCCCCTCCTCTGAGATCCGCTGTCTGTGCAGGTGCTATACCGAACTTGTCACACCGGATCGTGTACATCTGGATCATCCCGCGATCAAGCTCGGCAACCATGGTCTTACCCGTAGTTGTTATCTCGTCAAGACCGGATCCATGTACGACCATCGCTCGAGAGAGCCCGAGAATGCGCAGGACCTCTGCAATAGTACCGGTGAGTCCCGGACTGTAGACGCCCAGGAGCTGTGCCTGTGCGCCAGCAGGGTTTGCCAGGGGGCCGAGGATGTTGAACACGGTTCTGCACCCGATCTCCCTGCGTGCAGCCATAGTATGTTTCATCGCCGGATGGAAATAAGGGGCAAAGAAAAATGCAATGCCGACCTTTTCCACAATATGTGCCTGCACATCCGGTGCAGTTGCAAAATTAACTCCCAGGGCTGCGAGGACATCTGCCGAACCACACCTGCTGCTCATACCCCGGTTGCCGTGTTTGACCACCGGGCAACCGGCCCCTGCGGCAACAAAGGCAGAAGCGGTGCTGATGTTGAATGTCTGTGTCCCGTCTCCCCCGGTGCCGCAGGTGTCAACCAGTATTCGCCCGGTCGCTGGCTTTACCGTTATTGCATGATCCCGCATTACCCGGGCAAATGCAGCAATCTCTTCTGCGGTTTCACCCTTCATGTGTAACGCAAGGAGAAATGCACCAATCTGTGCCTGTGATGCTCTTCCCTCCATAATTTCTCCCATAACACCAGCAGCTTCAGTAGCGGTAAGATCCTGCCGCACGGCAAGTTTTGTAAGCGTTTCCGTAAACGTCATTGTGCCACCCTAGTTCCGGCAAGAAAATTTCTGATAATCCGATCGCCTTCCTGCGAGAGTATGCTCTCCGGGTGGAACTGCACACCTTCTATGGGATAACCGATGTGCCGCACTCCCATGACATACCCGTCATCCAGGCTCGTGGCAGTCACCCTGAGTTCACGGGGAAGTGAGTCTTTCCCGGCAACCAGTGAATGGTACCGGGTTGCGATGAATGGTGCCGGAATACCGGTAAAAATCCCTTTGCCATCGTGCTGAATCACAGAGGTCTTGCCATGCATCAGGTGATCTGCCCTGACGACTTCTCCCCCGAATGCAGAGCATATAACCTGGTGCCCGAGACAGACACCCAATGTGGGAATTGTCCTGCTCATGGTTTGCAGTACTTCAGGACAGACTCCAGAATCCTGAGGTGTTCCAGGCCCGGGAGAGAGGATAATACGCTCGCACCCGGACTTTTCAAGGCGTTCGAGCGGTGTATCGCAGGTCATAACAACCGGATTACCCCCAAGTTTGCCTACCTGTTGGTAGAGGTTATAGGTGAAGCTGTCGTAGCAGTCCACGATCAGGACTTTCATGACAACTCCCCCGAAAGCTCGATCGCACGCAGCATAGCAGAAGCCTTGCTCCCGGTCTCCTTCCATTCATTCTCCGGGATTGAATCAGCAACAATCCCCGCCCCTACCTGAACGTATGCCAGACCTTTGCGTACAATAATAGTACGGATTGCAATGGCGAATTCAAGATTCCGGTCAAAACCAATATAACCAACGGCGCCGGCATAGAGGCCGCGGTTTTGTGATTCTTCTTCTTCAATAATCTGCATGGCCCGTATTTTTGGTGCACCTGAAACCGTGCCGGCAGGAAAACAGGATTTGAATGCGTCGTAACAGTCAAGGTTGTCTTTGAGTATGCCATTGACCGTTGAGACAATATGCTGGACGTGAGAGAATTTCTCGATACCCATGAATTCTTCGACATCCACGGAACCGAACCGACACACCCGTCCCAGATCGTTTCGTGCGAGGTCTACGAGCATCGTGTGCTCAGCCCGCTCCTTGGGGTCCACCAGGAGCTCTCGTGCAAGCTGTATGTCCTCCCGGGCATCGCGTCCCCGTGGACGGGTGCCGGCAATAGGTACCGTAGTCACCCGCCGTTTTTCGACCCGTACAAGCATCTCCGGGCTCGCCCCAATCACCTGCTCGTCGCCAAAATCCAGATAATACATATACGGGCTTGGGTTGATCTCACGGAGAGCCGCATAGATCGCAAACGGATCGTTGTTCACCGCACACTCCATCCTGTGTGAGAGCACTGCCTGGAAGATGTCCCCTGCGTAAATGTGTTCTTGTACACTCCTAACTGATCGCTCAAACGCTTCCTGTGATATTGATGGAATATATTCGGGCTTTTTTCCGCTTGCCTGCTTCAGCACAGCACCAGTATGTTTCTCAGGTTTCAGGGTTGCAATATGCTCGCGCAGAGTACCGGATCTTGTCAACACTCCGTTCATATTCTTTTCTCAGGTCGGAATCGTAGGTGAGGAACGGGCTTGAAAAGATGTAGAGTTTACGTTGCGCGTGATCAAAGATTATGCAGTCTTTGGTAAGCATAAACCGGGCGTCATGGTTTTCGCAGTCCTGGTCCCTTATCGAAATCGGGCTGCCATTATGTCCCCCGCAAACCGTTCCAAAGAGGGAGTGCACGCAGTCATACGCAAAGTAACCGACCATTCCGCCGAAAAACCTGGGAGCATTTACGTTTACGTAGCAGAACCTGGAAAGGATTGATTTGATCCTGTCGATGGGTGTCTCTCCTTCCGGATCTTTTGCAATGGCAGTATAGGGTTCATTTCCCTGAACCTCTATCGTACTACCTATAGTGACCACGAACTCAGGATCGATCCCGATATAGGAATAGCGTGCAATTTTTTCGCTACCCTCCATAGATTCGAGCAGGAACCCACAGCCGTTTCTGGTGCCTGAGTACACATCAAGTGGTGAGATATCCGGTAAAGGAAATTCAGCACAGAGCGGGATGATCAGCGGTTTTGGCTGATCATTCACTGCGTTGAGGTATTCCTTTAGTCCAAGGTTTACTATGATATCGTTTTTCATAGCTGAAATTTCCACTCCATTAGGCATCATCGAGAACCACACGGTTTTTCATACCCTGCAACACACCATTAAACTTTTTTGAGAACTACCGGGGTACCAGTAAATTCCTCCAATGGTCTTGTCTGTATACAAGTCAACTTTGTACATATTTATACATTATTGTATTTTTTTGGTTATTAATGTAATTTTAAATGCACAATAGCAATGATTGACCAACAAAAAACAAAAAAATGGATTAATTAATGAATCGGATGATAAAAAACTTCAATAATTTGGATAATCTCCGGATATGAATGAACTTCTGTAATGGGAAAGCATCATTTTTTTGTGCTTACTCGATTTTTACTCCACGCTCTTTCAATTCTTCCGTCTTTTTTTTCGAACATTCCTCACACCTGAATTCCGGCTCATAATCATGTGTCCTGTCATAATCTCCCGATCTGACCAGACGGTACCCCCGTGCAATCCTTCCGCAGTCCACACACGAGATATTGTCTTTGACTTCCCACTGTGAGGCGAGTGACTGGCATGTGAATATGTACTGGTCCACCCAGAAAAAGATCAGGCCGCCTATCAGGTTTGCCACAATTGCTGCGATAAGCCACCCGTAAGGAGCTAACAGGATGCCGACCAGTGCCAGAATTGGAGTGCTTGCCTGCCACCGGAGCAGGTAAAGGCCGTATCGTTTGTAATTGACCTGCATACCAGATGATCCATAATCCGGATAATAGGTCTTGTGATACGGTATGGAAATTCAAAGAAAGCCACCTTCAGAGAGGGGATTTTTCTGTCAATCCCAGCCGTCTCAATTTTTTTGGTTCCAGTGATCAGAGTAGAACAGCTAAGAACTATGCCCTGAATGCTATTGAGACCAGGGAAATCCGGCGTCTTAATAATATAGAAATTGTGTGATTTTCCCAAATAACGTGGAGGTCAATCACTATATAGGAAACATGACAAATCCTTTACTGCCTTTCTGGTGAATGAGATTATGGTAAGATTTCAGAAGAAGCCGCTGAGCTGGATTTTTGTTTCACGGATGATGACGATCATCTGTTTTTTGATCGTAATGGTCCTGGCAAAGATTCTGGCGACAGTCACCACTCCCGAAGGTATTTTTCAAAATGCGGCCAATGGTATTCTGTTTTCAAACTTCTGGCTTCTCCTTTTTATCCTGATTATCCTTTTTGTTGCTGATATCTTTGGCACATTTGCGTTTCCCCTTAACCTTCCGGCACCTATCATCAGGGCATTCGGCAGTGCGTTTTGCATAGCATTCATCCTAATTGTCTTTCAATGGGTGGACAATACGTATGGTACAACAGTCTCACAGTTTTTTTGGTTGATCCCATCCCTTATTGTCCCACTCGTTTTTCTTATCGTTCTCGTAACCGGGTATTACGTTATCTTCAGGCAGGCTCTCAGAGCCCCAGACAACAGAAATTCAGGATGGAAGTGATACCATTCTGGTGAATGGTGAACGGTATGTTTCAGTACTACAGACCGGGTCGGATGCGAGATCGTGGGAGGAAATTGGGGCGGAATTCCGTGTGATGCTCTATGACATCTTCCACCGGATCCGACAAGACCTCCGCATAAAAAAATAAACCCGCCACATCTGTGGAAACTCACCAGTCGGGGTTGTCACGGAGAAACTTTTTTTCTTTTGCTTCGAGTTCTTCTGGCATCAGATGTGCAGGCATGCAGATACACCGGTGCTCAACAAAGACACCTTCTTTAAAAGATCCCTGATTTTCGCCAGATCCGCATGCTCCGTAAACCTCAGCATCGCAATCATGATAGACTTGCGGAAGTCCCTCTCGCGCTGCACATTCCCTCGCTTCTTTCCATGAAATTGCCATAGTATACAATACAGAGCAGGCAAAAAGAAGATAGTTCCTTTTCTAGAGCAAGGTATGCCCTGGAATTCTTTCTAAGTATAATCGATAAAAAAAAGGGAGAAAATAATAGGATTAGAACCGGGGTTTCCGGTGTTTCGGGAGGCAGTCTCTGCAATAGACCGGCCTGCCCTCAGTTGGCTTGAAGGGGACTTCGCATTCTTTTCCACAGTCTGAACAGACTGTTTTTGTCATTTCTCTGGGACCGAAACTCTTCGGGCCACCATAACTTTTCTTTTCCATTGTTTTTCTCTTGCAGTTTTGTTCTGCAGTTAAATATTTCCGCCAGGATTATAAATGCATCTGCATGGTAACGAATAAGGGTCGCCTTTTTTTTATGTTCAGGGGATAATCTCACATCCGTTATACTTCTCATGGGAAAAATCCGTACGATGGATCACTTCGCGTGAAATAAGATCCTTCACTCGCGGAAGTACATTCGTCAGACCACAATAAAGTGTTTCCACGGTACTACAGACTATCCTGCGTTCATCAGCTCCCCATGGTTTTGTGATGTTTGAATAAAGGCATCTCCCCCCACAAAATCCGAGGATTTGACAGTCAGTACACTCACCGTTCACGGATATGACTGCAAGATTAAGAGGATCAGAATCCTGTATGTGCCCCACGTAATACCGTGACATCCCAATCATGACCGGGCAGGGAGCGATGTGTCCGTCTGTCATAATACTATAATTTGCGTATCCAGCCCCGCACCTCAGCTGACTCTGACGTCCAAGAAGCAGGTCTTCCATGGGATCAAGGAATGGATACCAGCGCAGCACCTTGCGCTCGTTTTCCATATGGTCAACCCAGTCTTCCACGAGCCGGAGAATGCCGGGATTGTAGTTCTCAAAAACCCAGTCAGCAAACCGGCGATGTGAAAAATCATCGGCAAAATTGGCATCCAGTTGCCAGTGAATGGAGGAAAAGGAACAATCCGGGTTGCCGGCGAGCCAGTGGACTGCGTCAACAATATCCGTACTCTCGTTTACTGTCATACGGGCAATGAGCTCATGCCTGTACCCGTTACAGCGGATTTTTTTGACATTTTCGATTACTTTCCGGTATGTGCCCAAACCCCGGTTTGCATCAGTGAGACCCTCGCGCCCGTCAAGGGAAACAAGGATTGTAGAGAAACGGTTGATAATTTCCGGATATAAACGGTCAAGCAGGACTCCGTTTGTCTGCATCATGAACCGCTGGACAGGAGCTTCCCTCATGATCCTTTCAATCAGGTCCGCCCGCAGGAGAGGTTCCCCACCATAGAATGTGAGAGTGGAGCGGGGATCCTTTTGTAAAAAATCATAGAGCAGGTCAAGACTGAAGTTCAGGTCAGGAGGAAGACGGGAATCGATCTCGATCTGTGGGGTACTTGTATCGTTCATCCCCTCGGTGTTTACGAAACACCTTGGCCCGACAGTAACTGCAGCACAGGTTACAGTCATCGGTGAGGATGAGGTGGAAGTACAAGAAAATCTCATCATAATGGGATTTTCCAGACAATAAATTTTGGGCATTTGGAAGATTCACTGATCCTCCGTATCTTTCAACATTTAAGTTGAATGGCCCCAAAAATCCTTTTAGGAAAGACTCGCGGCTCCTAACGGATTCATAAAAGTCATTTTCCAGAATCCTGCCGGTTATGGCCATAGCTTCCTTTCCCACAAGTGTGGGCAAAGGACCGGTTTGAAAAACCCGGACTTTTCGGGAATGAACGGGTGATTGATATTGAATACCGAAATGTAAAAGTGGCCGATGACAACAGTGAGAGTGGCTGAGGAGTACCAAGAGTATTGACGTTTAATGGTGACTATCCGGTTTGTTTTGCAAATTTCCGCGTGAGTATTCATCGAACCTCACCTTTGTCCAGATGGATGCTGTCCATATCATATTTTTAAAGAGACAACAAGATCTGGCTCTCTCGTGGTTATTTATGACGGGAGTCTCCCATCTTTTTCAATTTCGCTGGTGCCGGCGGGTTCGTACTCAACGAACCGAAAGGGACCAGAAGCACTCTGGACAGGAGGAACACCGGCCTAATTATAATAGGAAATGATTATTCAATCCATGGAGAGATACTCCCGGTGGTTTTTAAGCAGTAAGGGTTTTTATTGAACAAAGGTGTTGCGCCCTGCCCCCGAAGCATCGCCCCTTCTGGAGCTACGCCCGATGCGCTTCTCTTTTTTATAAAATCAACGACGTAACTATCGAAAAAAACTGAAATTTGACCGAAATAGTTAAAACCAAGCGATTTAAACGGGATTCAAAACGGCCTTAATAGAGTGTCACAATATCAAAAATACCCTCAAAATTTTGGTAAAAATCCAGACTTCGACGGACTTTCGACGGAAACCTTTTATATTATCAGGCGTTAACTCTCATTATCAAAACCCAATAGTGGTTTTGAGGTGTTTAAATGGGAACCAAAATTGGAAAAGAAAAAATTCAGCGTGAAAAGGGATATCTCTACTTCATTGGCAAGGACGGCTATGTTTGGGCTGCCCCGATGAAGCACAACAAGACCGGCAAGAAGAAAAAAGTCGGCACTGAAAAGATCGCAAAAGAATCCGGTTTCATGTACTACATTGGCAAAGACGGATTCGTCGCGAAAGCCAAAATGAAAAACGCATAACTTCACTTTTGCTATTGCACGCAAGTCCGTTTGCATGCCGGAAAACCGACATGCAGACGGACTGCATATTGTTTTTCCCTGCAAGATCCTGCCTCGCGATCCTTGTGGCTCTGCTCTCCTGAAAGTTATCATTTAACCCTTCACTATAGTTCACGGATGCATCAGAGCATGATACCTGTGGAGCTTTTCGTCCAATTTAAGAAAGTGATTGTACCCATATACAGATTTTTTAATTGGCATTGCAGGTATCATTCAGAAAGAGAAACTCCGGATAGTGTAAACACGAGGAATTATCCCGGTGATTTCCGCAATAATTCTCTGCCAAATGAAGTTATGGGTAAATGATCTTCCAAAAATTCAGTGTTGGTTTGACTCTGACCGGAATTTTTACATTCTTTCATTCTTTAAGAATCAGATAACAGATTCTTTTTGTCTTTTAGTGTGAGATTTGATTCAAATGTTCTGGGCAGTAACGGAGTGACTGCCTGGGAGTAAGCCCCATTGACTGCCGCTGTCTTTTTTGTAAACCTCAATGGGATTGGTCAAGCCCTTGACTGCAGAATCAACAACCGCTTCATGGATTTTCTGGAGATATTCGAGTGCCCGGTCCATCTGCAGGTATGCAGTATTCCCTCTCCGGAGACTCATCCCAAGACGAGAGGAAATCGAATGTTATTCAGTACGCGGAGTCTTTTCACTTACTGCACATGCGGCGGCATCATATACCGGAAGGTCCCCGGTAACTGGAATTGCATCGCCACTGAAGAGCACTCCTTCTCTCTGCAGGAAAAGCGAGATTGAACCCTTTGAGTGTCCGGGTGTATGGAATACGAGCATTTTCCCGCCCGGGACTCGTCGGGTTCTGTCGAGTTCCCGTCTGCCAATTCGTGATCTATCCTAAAGGATCCTCCCAAAACATAGAGCGAACCCCGGTACAGGACGCTCACGATTCCGGAGTTCCACATCTTCCATACATGCCCGTTCTGCATGTGTACCCCGATGCTGCACCCGGTCCCCTTTCGGTTTGCCCGTGCTGCCCCAATGTGGACCTGATGTATTCCATCTTTTTCGCAGCCGGCAAAACTGGTATCCGTGAGGGTAATTGCATCTCCATAGATGAGAGAGGAGTTCACAAAACGGTCGAGAGTCATGCCGGGTGCGACCGGGATCCTGAATGAGTGCCTC
Source organism: uncultured Methanoregulaceae archaeon (assembly GCA_963815395.1). GTDB lineage: Archaea > Halobacteriota > Methanomicrobia > Methanomicrobiales > Methanospirillaceae > Methanoregula. The sequence goes on along the minus strand of CAWFHC010000005.1, from coordinate 54,425 downwards.
AGTGCATGGACAACAGGGGTGATCTGCAGGGGATTTTCCGTTCATCACCTTTATTGAATAAAAAAACAGCCATGGGCCCGTCGTGATTCGAACACGAGATCTTCGCCGTGTGAAGGCGACGTCATAGCCAACTAGACCACGAGCCCGTATGCATCGACCGGGAATTGAACCCGGGCTATAGGCTTGGAAGGCCTAAGTCATACCACTAGACCATCGATGCAATGATGCTTTACAATTTTAGCGAGCAGTAGTATTAATCATTCCCCTTTTGGGATTGCGAAATGGGCGGCCACTCTCAAATATAGTTGTTTATTAACCTGACGGGTCGGTGCTTTGAGAGAGATCCGTAATAAAAAAGATCAAATATGCTGGACTTGTGCATAATTATGCTTTTTAGAGAAACTTATCCCGATTAGGAATAATGGGGGTGTCTTTTTTCCATATATGGATGTCCCGGGCGCGATCAAAGTAGAATTTGGCCTCATCGGGTTTTCCCATCTCTTTATAACAAATGCCTATATGATTCCATGCATTTGCGTTACTGGGCATCTGGTTTGCTACCATCTTGAATGTCTGAATTGCGGAATCGAGATATTTGTTGCTCATATAGAGAACCCCAATCATTTCGAGTGTTTCACCAAGATTGAAAAGAAGTTCGGGGTTCTCCGGTGCAAGCTCAACTGCACGCAGCAATGATTTGAGAGCACTTTTATTGTCCCCCATTTCCCGGAAACAGAGGCCACGGTCATTCCAGACAAAAGGAAGTCTGTCATCAATCTCCAATGCCTTATTGAATGCAGCAATCGCTTCAGGGTTTTTCTTTTCCTGTATATACAGAATAACCCCTTCTTTGTAACAGGAAGAGGCTTTGCCGGATGATGTGCCGAGTATCTTATCGACCAATCCTGCCGGTTTTGATGTTTGCCGGGATTCAGTCTCCGTTATATGCTCAACCGCATTCTGTGTTTCATCATGAATAACTATATCTTTGAAGGTCGCAGTAACGTCCCGGACCGTTTCAACGGCAGCGATAAAGTTTCCCTGTCCATCATAAACAGGCATTGCTTTCATCCAGAGAGTCCACTCATTTCCATCCCGTTTTAATCCTTTGGTAACTGCGACAACCGGACCTTTTGCAACCCTGCTGATAATCATATACCTGTGTCGTTTTATCTCATCATCCGGTTCGAAGATGAGATTTGCCAGCATTTTTCTTCGGGTCCCAAAAAAAGGTTCCGCATAGAAGTAATCGTTTTTTTCAATAACTGCGCTTGCCGGGGTATCTGTCAGCTGTTCCATGGAAGTATTCCATGCAACAACCTTGCCTTCACGATCTATTGCGAAACTGGGATCGGACGAAAAATTGATCATATCTGAGATAACCTGTTTGGTAGTGCCCAGGTTTTTTCCGATATATGTCCTTTCAACAGCAGTTTTGACTAAAGTAATCAGTTCCCGAAAATGCGTTTGCGGATCTTCACCTTTTTTTATGTAAAAATTTGCTCCATTATTGACAGCTTCTATTGCTGTATGTTCATTTCCGACTCCCGTAAAGATGATTACCGGCGTCGTATTACCTTCTGAGCGGAGAATTTTTAAAAATTCAATTCCATCCATCTCCGGCATTGAGTAATCAACGATGATAGCATCAAAGGATTTTTCAGGAATAATCTTAAGAGCTTCCGTTGCGGATTGTGCTGTATGGACGCTCAACTCACGGGATCGTTCTGAGAACATTTTGAGCACTTCGAGCAGCGCAGGCTCATCATCGATCAGCAGGACAGAGAGCAAGGTCAGATCACCTTTATCACTAGTTCAATGAACGCCGCAGATATTAATATAGGGTTTCTGACGGCTCACTAATCCTTTGATGATGCGAGATGGATGGCTGTTATGATATTCGGAGAGAAAAACATCTCTAACTCCATATTTTGACGAAGTATCGAATTTTGGAGCGGGTCGATCGTTTTAAGAATCTGGATAATGAAGAGATTCAGCCAGAGTATGGTGAATAAAAAATGTGAAAAAAATGATTAATACCCATGCATTTCAGATTCGATTTTTTCAAGATTTGCAATCCGCTTTTCGAGTGGCGGGTGAGTGGAAAGGAGCTCCATAAAAGACCTGCCTGAAATTGCCGGGATGATAAAGAATGCATTCGCCGCTTCCACCTTTGCTTTGGCTTCTGCTGGGACTGCATCCATTCGTCCGCTAATCTTGCTTAATGCGGAAATGAGCGCCTGGGGTCTCTTCGTGATCAGGGCACTTCCACGATCTGCTGCAAACTCACGATACCGTGAGAGTGCGAGGATGAGTAGTGTACTGACGGCATATACGACAATTGAGACAATCCAGATAATGATCGTTCCGCCACCTTCCCGGTTACGCCCCCCTAAAACTGCGGAAAAGAAAAAACTCTGCATGATCATCGAAGCAATCATCGCAATAAAACTGGCCATTGTCATGGTCAGGATATCACGATTCTTTACGTGTGATAGTTCGTGGGCCAGCACTGCTTCAAGCTCTTCCTTATTAAGGAGACGCATTATCGAGTCTGTACATGCGACAACGGCGTGCTTAGGACTCCTTCCCGTTGCAAATGCATTCGGTACGGGACTCTGCATGATTGCAATCTTTGGGAGAGGAAGATCCGCTTCTTTGCAGAGTTTCTCGACAGTCTGGTGAAGTTCTGGATATTCATCCTTTTCCAGGATCCGTGCTCCCGTTGACCAGAGTACCAGTTTATCCGAGAAAAAGTACTGGATTAACCCCATACCAACTGCCAATAAAACTATCCACTGGAACCCTGCCCCGAACATATAGAGTATGGTCATGAACACAAGGTAGAGAATAAATAACAAGAACATTGTCAACCAGACTCTGCCGGTAAGGCCCCAGTCACGTTTCCATTCCATAAGTGGTACATGTTCGTTACGGGCACTCTTAAATCATTCGACAATTGCAATAAAGGCCAAAAACCCGGGGTTATTTGGGCTGTCCTTGTAGGCTTATAGTGATTTTGTCTGGTATCGTAAAGAACGCAGGATCAATACAGAAACTATTTTCTTGCTGACATCTGACTGGTACGCATGGTTGAAGTCGATCCTGAAGCGCTGGCTGATGTGGCATACGGCATCTTTGAGCACTCCCTGAACCGGGGGCTCCAGACGCAGGACAAATACCTCTATGCACTTGTCGAAGGCGGGTCTGACTTCAAAGCTGAACTTTCAGTTATTTTTGAGAAGTTTGCTCACGAATATCCGCAACTTGCAGAAGCAATAATGAAAAGATTTTCCGATATTGACACAATCTATGAGATGCTTTGCAACGGGGAAGGAGTGATACCGACAAAAACCACGCAGATGTACTGGATTGTACAGGACGCTCCGGGTAGTGCTCCAGAAGCGATCGAGGATGAAAATGCGGGTAAATGGCTGATTTTCCAGGAGCCGGGACTGGCAGATGAAGCATGGAAGAAGGTCCGGAACGCGACCGTGGAACTCGAGCTCGGTATATCTGCAAAAGTAAGCACATCAAAGCCAAACCCGGAATCCCGCGACAACCGGAAAGTTATCTATGTGTACACAAAAAACTGGGCGGATGAGGGTGATGTGATGCGGGTGCGTGAAGCCCTCCGCACGTTAGGCTTTATTGAAAGGATAGGGTATAAAAGAAATATCGAAACATTCGCCGGGGAATATGCAAAGAAAGGAAAGCGGGTGACTTACTACTCGGCATGATTTCTTAACAGGTAATGTTTAAAAAAATCTTGAAAGATATTGAAGATAACAATTACGCTTTTCTTTCCTTGTTCTTGGGGCGGAGGTTCTGGTAACCGCACTTGCGGCAGCTGGTTGCGCGGATCGCATTGCGGGCGTTGCAATGCATACATATTTTCACGTTGAGTAACCGGGCTTCGGCTTCGGGGAATTTTGCCATAGAAATACACTCCTGTCTGCCCTTATAACAAAGCTGTAAGACTTATTAACCATTTGCGTCACTTATCCTGGTCTGTATTTTTGCATGAACCAGTCCCTGAAATGCTGTAAGAGCCAGCGCACGGTGAGAAATTCTGTTTTTCTCGTTGAGTGGGAGTTCTGCGAATGTCCTCCCTTCAACCTCAAAGATCGGGTCATACCCGAACCCCCCGCTTCCACGGGGGACGGTAACGATCCGGCCATGGACGGTTCCAGGAAAGTGACGAACGCCCTGTTCATCTGCGAATGCAATCACTGTCGTGAAATGTGCATTACGATTCTTCACGTTCATCATAATTTTGAGAATTCCCTCGTTACCAATCGAATTGGAGCACGTACGCGGCATACGGGCCGGGAAATCCATTCAGTGCATCGATGGAAAAGCTGGTATCATCAACAATAAGTGGTGTGAGGAGATGATCAAATGCGTATTGCGCCTTCTGCCTTGAGATCTCAACTACATCATCAGAGCGGAGTTCGGGAATATCGAGCGGTACATGGCACACATCGAGTAAACCACCGAAAAATTCCGCTACCTCCTTAGCCTTATTGGGGTTGCTCGTAACCATGGTGAGTATTATAAGTATCTCCCCCTCATCTCGATCTCATGCTCACGGGCGATGACATCTTCAGCTCCTGAAAACATCTCTGCATATCCCGCTGCAAATGCTTTTTTTAGTATATCTGCACAATCTGGTGCCGTACTTTCCAGAGTCTGGAAAAGGACATGAACATCTACACCCCGTTGTTCGATCTCGGAATTTACCTGTGCAAGCCCAAAATCGATCAGTACGCAAATACCATCGTTCTCACGCAGGATCATGTTACTTGTCGTGAGATCCCCGTGTATGATACCTTCTGAATGCAGCTTGCCGATCATCTGCCCGGATTTGTAAACTGAAACTTCAGTGAGGTCCCTGCCCAGTAATGTCCCCTTAACATGCTCCATCACAATTGTATCAGCAGTGATGTCGCTCATAATTGGTGTGGGAACCCCGCCTTTTCGTGCGGCAGCGATTAACCTCGCTTCTGCCCGGGTTCGCTCTGTTATGAGTCGTCTGTCAAGTGCAGGCACCCGGTACAGTTTCGATACCCTGCGCTTCTCAGCCTTACCGTTCCGGAATGTAACGATGGCTTCCGCACCTCTTTTCCGGGTAAAATGATCAGGAAACATAAGGGTTCCCTCATGCGCGATCTCATGTTGCCAGGTCACCTCGACATCATCCGAGCGAAATGAGGGCCTGATCTGTGAACATTGAATGGGAAGTGACGACCCGCTCTCAAGCATCAGCTTTCCTGTGTATGCGATCATAGCCCCGTTGTCTCCGAGATATTTTTGCTCAGGGACGTAAAATTGCGCCCCGCGATCTTCACACATCATACGAAGCATTTCCTGCAACCGCAGGTTTGCTCCAACACCTCCAACGAGAAGCACCTCTTCTTTTCCCGCAACCGACATCGCACGTTCGGTCACTTCAACGCACATTGCGAACGCAGACTCCTGCAAGCTACAGCATACATCAGAAAGTGTCTCCGTACAATCTTTCGCTGCAGAAACAAGTCCTGAAAAAGCGAGATCCATTCCCTTGACGGTATATGGCAGATCGATGTATTTGCCGTGTTTTGCCTGAGCCTCGATGATTGGGCCACCAGGATGAGGAAGATCCTTGGATCTGGCAAACTTGTCAAGTGCATTTCCGATACCGATATCGAGGGTCTCACCAAAAATACGGTACCTGCCATTCAGATACCCGATCACCTGGGTATTCGCTCCACTTGCATAGAGTATAATCGGGTCATGGCAACCGGTCGCAAAACGCCCTATTTCTATATGTGCGATGCAATGGTTGACACCCACAAGGGGAACGTCGAGTGCCAGCGCAAGCGATCGAGCTGCCGTTGCAACTGTCCGCAGGCAGGGACCGAGCCCGGGACCCTGTGAGAATGCTATACCGGTAATCTTGTCCGGGTCTTTTAAGATCAAAGATATAAGGTCCTTCATTACAGATGCGTGATGCTGCGCTGCCTCACGCGGGTGGATCCCGCCAAGCGCCGGGCTATACGGACGGGAGACTAGTGAAATGAGATCCTGGTCAAAAAGAGCGGCACTGAGGTTCCATGCTGTACCCTCAATTCCAAGTATCTGCCCAAAAACAGGCATTGGATCTTATTTTCTGAATTCAGTATATCCGCACTTGCCGCATGTGGTCCGGTCCTTGTGGTCCGCCATCATGATGCCCGGTCCGCAGCGTGGGCAGTATTTCTTGGTTGTAGTGACCTTAACCCCTTCTACCTTGAAGTAATCTCCCCTTTTTTGTCCCTTAGATGCGGCTGCTTTTTTTGCTGCTGCCATTGTCAAGCAGCCCCCTCTTCCTTGGGCTTGGGCATTCCGCGCGCTGCGAGATGTGGGCGCTCGGTCTTAGTCCTGCCCTCTTCAGTGTCATAAATACGTGCTGAACCGGTGATTTCTGTCTTGCCGAAGCTGCTGTTGAGGGTATCAAGGGTTATCTGATTCTCTTTTACATTGAGCAGAGCGCAAAGTTTTCCTATAATCTGCATACGGGAGGGGGTCGCACCATCGTATTTGAGGTCAAACTGAACCTCTCTTCTGGATAAAAGCTCATTTCTTTTATCGCCGGTGATCTCAAAGTCCATCAATATCCTGTAATTATTGGAAACCGGGTTATTTATAATGTGAGCTTCACAACAATCCCTACCGCGAATTACAAAGACAAAAAAAAGTAAACAAGCTGATTCAGGGATGCAAGGGAAATTCATACATCCGAGTGGATGAAATGTGTCAAAAAATGACGGGCAGTTTGTTTTGCCTCAACGTTAACTCTGCGGAGTACTACTCCCTGGTGTGGTTGTCCATACACAACGATTACCCCGTTTGGAGCAGCGATCACGAGCGGGATCACCGCGAGATCTTCTTCACCATCAACAATTACCGTTGCTGGTGGATGCACAATTGCGTAATTGAGCGCGCGAATCAGGTCATCGGTTAACGTGCCGGCGGGATTTTTAACTCTGATACACTCCCCCCGAAATACTGGCAACCGTTTGCATGGTAAGCGCATCGTATAACCATCAACGACGGCAATCGCAGGGGTAATCCCTCTCTTCTGGAGGTTGTGAGTAACTACATCACCGACCGCATATATGGTGCGGTCTGTAATTATCGGGATAATTTCATCAATGTTCGGATAAAGCTCCCCGAAAGGTTCCTGGAAAAACTTCCGGTCCTCTTCAGGAAGCGTAAGCATCAGCGAACCTTCAGTGCGTAGCGACCCGGAAGTTTGATATTCATCCGTTTCGCAACATCGGAATTTTCCGGATCGATGATGACAAGATAGCCGGACCAGTCTTCACTCAAATTTGTCGTTCCGCAGATTACGCAGTTCTCGCCATCTACGACACGATGGCAGTCACGGCAGACCTTTCCCTGCTTTTTCTTATTCGCCGGAGGCATGTTCCTTCCTCTTGGCCTTGCCCTTCTCCTTTACAGCCTCTTTTGGAGCAGTAGAGGATTTCTGGTCTTTCTCTTTCTCCTTATTCATCTCTTCTTCAAGCCAGAGCGCCGTGCCAAGACCTGCCTGTCGCATTGTGAGTCCGATCTTGCTGTCACGTGGCTCTCGCTCATTGAGGGAGAGAGTCACAACACGGACACGGACTACGTCACCTACTCCGATAAACCTTTTGGATTCCTGGCAGATGAGACGGGCATTTTTCTCATCGTAATTGATGTACTCATCCGAGATCTGGCTTACATGCAGCATTGCATCGATAGGACCGAGACTGACAAAAGCCCCGAAACTTGTCGTCTCGACAACAAGCCCCTCAATGACTTCCTGTAGTGCGAGGCGGAGCACGAGTGCTTCGAACTTCACATCATAATAGACGCCCCCGTCACCAGGGACGAGTTCGCCCTCACCGACGTCCTGAACTTTCGTCACACAGATGAAGATCCCGATTTCTTTATCAATACTGCCTTCAAGCTGCTCCTGCAGGACCTCCAGAATCACTTTTTCAAGTTTCTCGCCCAGTCGCTGGGGGGGTACCCGCACTTTGTCCTCTAGCATCAACTTATGATACATATTCTACCTCCGCAATATCTCCAGTTTTTTCTGATTTCTCATTGATATCACGCTGATACCTCGTGTTAACAGCGCATTCCTGATCCGCCGGTCATTGGTAACCACCAGGCATGCATTCCGAGCCGCATATTCAATTACCTGGGCATCAACAGATCCCGACAACAATTTCCCGCTTTCCACTATAGTACATTTCTCACCGAGCACAAGACCATGCCGGGCAGCGGCACCATCACGCCCTTTTGCCCGGGAGAGCCCGGTAAGCTCCCCAATTACCCCAGATAGGACTATCGGGTCAAATGCTCCAAGCAGCGTACGAAGCTCATCGAAAAGATCGATTTGGAATTGCACCGGCATCATGAGTGCATTGGCATCCAGAAGGACCTTCACTCGCTCAGGACTCCCATCCCGATTAACCGCCAGCGTGCTCCCACCTGCCGGCTGATACGCTATCCTTGAACCAAGTTCTGCACATACAGGTCGCTTCAGCTGAATTTCAATGGTATCTTTTTTCGTATTGCTGACTACACCAACAGTAACGGCAGTTCCTACTGAAAGCATCAGCGGTTCACTGTGTTTTAACGGTTCAATGACCAGTTCGCTTGTAGCCCCCACAACCCGCTCCATGAGCGTGACCCGGCACCGGATTTTGTCCCATACCGGCGGTAGTTTACCTTCATGGCCTAGTACCTGACCTGCAAGTGCATCACTTTTCGTCAGAGCCGGGTCGAGTTTGGTTCCTACTCCAAGCAGTCCGCCCGGAGTAGCTTCAGCGACCTTATTAGAACCAGCATTGATCGATGTGACTTTTGTTGTGATCGGAATCCATTTTATCCTGTTTTCTATCTGTGTCTGTCTGCCTGGTCTGATTTCAATATCGTCACCTTCGCGGAGGATGCCCCGGATAAGAGACCCCCCGACGACACCGCCTTTCACATCTTTCCAGTTGCAGCCAGGTTTGTTTACATCAAACGAGCGGGCTATAAGCATAACAGGTTCGGCATTAGGATCCCGCACGGGTTCAGGAATTGTCTGATCAAGTGCCTGAACCAGAGCGCCGATATTGATTCCTTTCTGCGAAGAAACCGGAATGATGGGTGAGTTCTCTGCGATCGTTCCTTTAATGAATTTTTTTATCTCGTGGTAATTGTCGATCGCCTCTTTCTGGCTCACCACATCGATTTTACTCTGGACAATCACGATATTTTTTATCCCAACAAGTTCCAGCGCCATCAGGTGCTCTTTTGTCTGCGGCTGCGGACACCTCTCGCTGGCAGCAATGACCAGCATTGCCCCATCCATTAATGCTGATCCGGAAAGCATCGTTGCCATGAGCGTCTCATGTCCGGGTGCATCGACAAAGGAAATTGAACGGAATGGCGTTCCCTTTCCGCCGCAGACCGGACAATCGGGACTGGTAGAAAAGGCGTTAGTACCTTCGCACTTCTCGCACCTGTAAAATGTCGCGTCAGCATATCCAAGACGGATGGAGATACCACGCTTCACCTCTTCACTGTGCCTGTCTGTCCATGTCCCGGTAAGTGCATTGACGAGCGTGGTTTTGCCGTGATCGACATGACCTACAACTCCTATATTGACACTGGGAACTTTTACATCATGCAAATGAAATCGAACCTCCTTAATCTCTATAAAATTTAGAACACTATCGCCCTTATCTTAAATTAAAACCATCTTCGATTCATGCACCCGGTATTCAGCGAGACATCAATCAGAAAGTTGATGCTGGTTTGATAACACTTATGGACGCGAAAATATTAAATAAGTATCTCGCTGACAGGCAGATCTCAAAGTTTTGCAACTTACCGAGAAACGGCATTATCACATAAGAAATAGTAATGGAGTTAATGTTGGTAATCGTCATTTTGCAGAATTTGTTTTACCCCAGGTCAATGAACGATAACGTCGCCCATCCCTATTTTTTCAGTCAATAAGAACATAGTTATACTTTTTGTAATCGCCGGGTTTGGTATTTTATCAGAGTTTGAGGGAAGAACTGAACAGATTAACGTAAAATATGGTTTGAACCAGCCAAACCGACCGCGATAGCGCTGGAGAATTAACCCCCTCCCTCGCAGCTCTGATCGGTTGCTTTCCACGCGTCCTGCAGATCGCGCCCTGAAGCAAACTCTTTCTCTCTTTCAATTACTTTTTTTGCGTCATCAACGATTGCCTTAGTTAATTTATCCGGGCCGGTAGCCGGTATAAGGTTATCGATTCTATACAGGAGATTTGTACTGTCCAGTTCGGCAAACACCTCTCCCCGCACCTTCTCGATACGCAGGATGTTGCCGGTTGTTCCGGTTCGTGGATACCGAACCCGCATGCCGAGAGTGAGCTCTTCTGCTAACATAATGGAGAATGATGTATTTCTTGTATAAAGGTGTTTTTCCGCCATATTCAAAATTACATTTTTATCTTTCTGAGTACCGCAACCGTATCACGGGTAGTGCGACGGGGCTCACTCTCACATGATGGAACAGGTGATCCACGGAGAGAAGAAAAAATCCGGTTGATGGCATCGCCATGTGAAGGCCCATATCCCCCCTCAAGCACAAGTGCCAACGGATAATCGGTCGCATCCCTTAAGAGTGCGGTAAGGGTACCAAAATCTGCTGGAAATAACAGCATACCGCTTTTTGGATCATCAAAAAGGGGATCCTGCCCTGCGGATACGATAATAATCTCTGGCTTGAACTGCAGGAGAGCTGGGATAAACACCTCTTCAAAGATGAGACGGTAATCGGCTATGGTTGATCCAGCCCTCATGGGTGCGTTTATGGTGAATCCCTTGCCCAACCCCGTACCAATTTCATCTACCCAACCGGTATGGGGAAAGATGTTTCCCTGATGGATGGAACAGAAGAGCACGCGATCAGATGCTGAGAAAATTTTCTGAGTACCATTTCCATGATGGAGATCCCAGTCTATGATGGCGACTTTATCCAGTCGATCCAGTGCGACAGCTGCGGCAATTGCCACATTATTAAAAATGCAAAAACCCATTGCCCGGTCAGCTTCGGCATGGTGTCCGGGTGGACGAACAAAAGCGAAACAGGATTCCCCATCAATTGCCCTATTCACTGCCTCGATAGCAGCTCCTGCTGCAAAGGAAGCCACATCGAACGTCCCGCTATTCACATACGTGCTATGATCAATGAAGTATTGTCCTCCATGTGAAGAAAATTCACGGATCATCCGGATGTGTGACGGGGTGTGGACTCTGAGCAGATCCCTCTCTGAGGCATAACACGGTTCGAAAATAGGCACTCCTTCAGGTACTCCGCTAAGAGCTGCAAGGAGCCGGGCGCTGCTCTCATCATGGTTTTCCATATTATGTTGAGAAAAAACATCCCCGTATATTGCCGAACATCGTACCATAACAGCATCATTCGTACATTATGTTCCTGCCTTCAAAAGGTTTGGTCTCTGACAAGTAAAAAAAGGATAGGAAGAAAAAAGAATTATTGGATCATTGTTCCATTCATTACGGCAGATTCAGGCACATCATATTCCTTTCCTGATGTGATCACCCGGTATTTTCCGGTTGTCTTTACCCCATAGGGATTACCAATTGTAGAATAAGGTACGATAAATTCACCATTGACGCTCATCTGACGATATATGAAATTTCTTCCTGTATTGCTGATGAGTGGAACCTGGATTACACCCTCACCTTTAATGTGCGCCCCTTTCACATACTCAAAAACTTTAACGTATTTGATATCGTTGGTCTTTGAATTAAACACATTACTGGGGGATTCGTGCACCAGCCGGTAATGTTCTTAGTGCCGGAACAGTTTCGATAGGGAGTGTAATGGCAGAGCTCAGTGCAGCGGCATGGTAACCCGCAGGTGCTTTTAGGTTATATTCAGCTGCATGACTGACTGCATCCGTAGCGTTAACCGCTTCAGCTCCGGTGATTACCGGAAGCGAGACCTTCGAAATAGTCGGATCGGCGTATTCGATATAATAAGCACTTGTAGGCGTTGTCATGGACCCGTCAAAGTTGTGGAGCCTTGAGATCATGGTAAGATAATACTGCTGGGTATTAAGGAGCACTGACTCGTAACTGGTGGAATTGTCCTGTGCAGGGGCAAGCAGAGTCATCTGATAGGGACTGGCGGCCACCGATGTATTGTACCATGTTGCCATCGCCCAGAATTTTCCGGTATCCATTTCGATATCCGTGATAATATACCGGGTTTTAGCACGATCAAGGACCTGATTTCCCTGTTCTTCTGATATGGACATGAAGTAATTTGCTGATCCCGTTGGGCCAACAACTCCCGACTGGAAAGGATTTGCATTGGGGATCCGTTTTGCAATGTAGGTAATCATGTGCCCGTAGTCCCACCATGACATGACCCCGTATGCTTCCGGGGGATACCGGAAGATCTGAGGATTATAGATGGTGGTGTAATTCACACCGGTATCAGGAGTATTGTTCCCCATCCAGTCAAGAGATTCCCTCCAATCAGGATTCATCCGTATGTTGTCGCCCGATGCATTTGCATAGCTGAGTGAGGCAGAGGTATAGGCAAACAGAATGCCAAGAGCAGCAACGAGAATAACAAATGCAATGACAAAATAACTGGGCTGAGTAGTTTCAGAGCCTTTCTTATGTGTTTTTTTCTGTTTTTTATTCCTTGGAGACTCACTTTTGCCTTCTTTGCCGGATTGGGGATCTTCAGTATCTGATGACAACCCGGTCGCCAGCCGGCGCATATCTGCCTTTCCATAATCAAAAGTGAAACTGACGCACACAGCAGAAAGCAGGACAATGTTCACAGCAAGATAATATTCGTACCGGATATGCTGCCAGGTCGAAATCAGCATGATAAGAGACCAAACGAGCGCAAAGATCTGGTGCGGGTGCTCATCTTTAATATTATTGTAAAGCATGACCAGTGCCCCGCCCGCCATCAGAATAATGCCATAGTTGAAGGTCATCCATGCATTTTCGACTGACCAACCCCGGGCTTCCTGAACGGTGTTGGTCACTGCCTGCTGCCCGAAAAACGAGAAGAGTGAGGTTATTAGAAGGTTATACAACTGGGGGCTGGCAATGAGGAGGATGACAGCAAAAGCAATTCCGCTCCCGATAATGACGGCTGGGTAATAATACCACTCTTTTTCTTTAAGGAACCGCGAAACCGCATAGAGAAAAATGGTGCCGCCGATCAATGCGAGGTATGCATATACATGCCCGATCGAATAAAAGATAAGATTAACGCCTGGATCTTTTAACCCATATGCCAGAAGCCCGATAATTGCAATTACAAAAATTACCGTGTTAATTACCAGCAGGTATTCACCTGTTTTACCACGGGCCACATCAATAACAAACTGGATAATGGTAAATATACCAACAATCATTGCAAAGAGGATCATTGTCGGCATAACAAACAGACCGAGAAGGTACGCTATGCCAGCCAGACCAGACAGCAAGAGTGTTTTTTTATAAGTATTGATATTCTTCAGGTCAATTTTTGCATCTTTTTCCGAGAAAACTACATACATATACAACAGGCAGAATATGGTGGAAAAAAGGACCTCTGCAATATGGTGATCCATATACCCATAGTAAGACCGGTAAAAGAACTGACCTGAGACTACCGCAGTAAAACCTGACGCCAGAAGACCCGTCTTCCAGTCACCACAGATTTTTCCGACAAAGTACATAATCGCTACGATCAAAGTCCCCATGATGGGTGGGACCAAAAGTCCCATGCTGATGATCTCCGGTCGTGTTGTTGCACCGGTAATAAGGCAAAATACCGCAATAATTGTTGGAAAAAGGGGCCCCCAGGGAACAGACATCCCTGTGGGAAAAAATGTCATAGGATCATACCAGGCATAATTCGGGAAGTTCGCCAGAATCTGTTCAACCTGGCGCAGATTGTAGAGCGGGTCATCGCTAGCCACCATCATCAGGACATCTGTATTACCCATATTGATCATGGGAAGCAAACGAATCCAAAGTGCAAAGATCGAAAATAATGCGACAAGGCCGATTATCAGCTGGGTTCGGCGGTTTTTAAGATCAACATGTTCCATGAAATCAACCTAACTTGAGTATTTGTTTTTAAGCTGAGACCATTAATAAATTTGGTTGAAATCTTCAGGAAATCCCTGAATATCCCGTTAATGTGGTAAAATGTCCCTTACGTATTTTTAAGATTCTTTCAAAAATAGAAACAGTTGTTTATCAGACAGTGAAATAGCCTTGCCTGTGTTTTGCAAAAGAAAGGAATTCTTTTTTTCCGTTTCCCATGGAAAAATGGCAAATCCGTACCAAATCTTGGTGAAAAGCAGTTCAGCATTCAAAAATCTGAATGGGGCAATGGCACCCTTTTTCCATTATTGTTTAGTTATTTCCTCGTCATTTTCGTCGGCAGAGCGGTGATTTTTGCCGGAGTACCGATTGCGAGCATATACGCCGGGACATCGCGGGTTACGATTGCACCGGCAGCGACCAGAGCCCCCTCTCCTATACAGACACCGGGAAGCAGGGTAGCATTCGCTCCGATTGCTGCACCATCCTTTATATGCGGGCCCTGAAGTCCGCCAATACGCGTTGGAGGGTACCGGTCGTTGGTCAGGACGGCATTGGGCCCGATAAAGACGTGATTACCAATTACTGTGTCAGTCGGAATGTAGACCATGCTCTGCAGGCTGACCTCATCCCCGATGATGGTATTACCTTCAATAACAGTTGCCGTCCCAATGGCAACGTTATTGCCTATCCGGGTTTTTTCACGGATCATAACATTATGGCCGCTCTGAAAATGATCCCCGATCATCACATCACAGTAAATTATGGTGCCTGACCTGATCACTGCATTTTTTCCGATTATTGTACCGGTGAAATTGGATTCACCCATATGATCCCGCGAGGGAAATCCAAGGGTTACAGGTTCGAAAATCTGGGCTCCTTTGCCAATAGTGTTTATGCCATATTCAGTCATTCGACAGTCACGCTCTTTGCAAGATTTCTTGGTTTGTCTACATCACGATTCAAACAGACCGCAGTATTGTAGGCCAGGAGCTGAAGTACGATAAGACTTGTCAGCACCTGGATGAAAGGATGGGTTACCGGCAGGGGAATAAAGATATCCACAACCTCAGGAAGTTCCGAATCTCCTTCTTCTCCGAGGGCTATTACGGGTGCCCCACGGGCTTTCATCTCCTTGATATTGGAAATCATTACTCCATAAGTCTCACCAGGCATGCAGATAGCAACGACCGGTGTTTCCGTTGAAAGCAGGGCAAACGGCCCGTGCTTTAATTCCCCCGCAGCATAACCCTCTGCATGGATATAAGAGATCTCCTTCATTTTCAGTGACCCTTCAAGTGACACCGGATAAAAAGGCCCCCTCCCCACATAGAAGATACTCCGGGCATTACTGCAGAGCCCGACAGCCTCAGATAAATCCATCAGCAGTACTTCTTCAATCGCCCGGTGCCCGCTAAGCAGCATCTCCTCAAATTCGCCCTCACGAATAAAGTTAATGATCTGCATCAGGACTGCAAGCTGTGCGATAAATGACTTCGTCGCGGCAACACTGATTTCTGGTCCTGCACGCATGAAAAGGGTGAAGTCTGTACTCCTGCTTATCGAACTTCCCAATATGTTTGTGATCGCAAGGGTAACACAATTGTTCATTTTTGCCTGTTTAAGCGCAGAGATGGTATCAGCCGTCTCCCCGGACTGTGAGATTCCGATTACGATTCCCTGGATCGGAGGAGGGAAATATTTGAACTCAGATGCGAATTCAAGTCGTACCGGAATCGCGCAGGAATCCTCGAGAAGGTACTTGAAGATCAATCCGGCATTGTACGAGGAGCCGCATGCGATGACTGTTACCGACACGGGGTTCTTTATCGGCCAAGGAAGTGTTTCTCTTTTGATAGCCCTGACGGAATTGTAAAATGCCTGTGGCTGCTCATAGATCTCCTTGAGCATGTAATGTGGGAACCCGCCTTTTTTGGTGTCTTCCTGTGACCAGTCTATTAATTCTACAGGCCGGGATACAGGCTTACCATCATGAAAAATCTCTGCCCCCGCCATGGATATACTGGCAATATCTCCATCTTCCAGATACATTGCCCGTTCTGTATGATCGAGGATTGGCGTCATGTCGGATGCGGCAAAAAATTCCCCATCGCCCACGCCGAGAACAAGGGGGCTTGCATACCGGGCAGCAATAATCCGGTCTTCCCCTGCAGCAATTACTAACAATGCATAGGATCCCGTCAGTTTGGAAACGATTTTCTGGACAGCTGCAAGGAGATCTTTTTCCAATTCATATGCATCTTCGATAAGATGTGCTATAACTTCAGTGTCCGTTTCAGATCGGAATATGTGGCCTTCGGCGATCAACTCCCTTTTGAGCTCCGCATAATTTTCGATAATCCCATTGTGTACTATTGCAATCTGGTTGGAACAGTCCATATGCGGGTGAGCATTAACATCATTCGGAACACCATGGGTTGCCCAGCGCGTATGGCCTATCCCGATCTTTCCTTTGAGGTTAATCGCTGAGGTTGATGAATCGGATATCCTCCCCTGGTGTTTGTCCAGCTCTATGCCCCCGCTGATAGTGGCAACGCCGAATGAATCATAACCCCGGTATTCCAGTTTCTTGAGCCCTTCCACAATGAGCGGGGCAGCTTGCCTTCGGCCGATATAGCCAACGATGCCGCACACTTTACATCACCATTGATTCGTCGGGAAGGATACGGGAGATGATATGGCTCCCGCCTTCAATTGTGACATTATTACCCACAATGCAGTTTTTGAAAAGGGTGAAAGGCCCTGATGTGACCTGATCGCCAAGTACAGCTCCAAATTCCGGTTTTATGACGGTCCCCTCGATATTCATCAGTTTTGAAGATACCGATGTGGTAGTGTGATCCGCAAGTCGGCATCCCTGTCCAATTACAGAATCGATGATCCGCGAGTGAGAACCGATGGCTGTATCATCCATAATAAGCGAGTTTCCAACAAACGTAAACGGCTCAACCTTCACCCGGGAACCAAGACTCGTATTGGGCATAATACAACAGTTAGGGCCAATCTCACAGTCATTTCCTATGATTACCGGCCCGGATATTGTGCAGTTGGGGCCAATCGTTGCACCTTTCCCTATCCTTACTGTTCCCTGGATGATAGAATCCCGGCTTGAAATACCTTCACGGACTTCAGGCAGATCTTTTAACAGATGCTTATTCATTTTCAGGAGGTCCCAGGGGTAGATGGCATCCTGCCAGTCATCTGCAATGACCGCCTTCAGAGTTTCACCTGAAGCGAGCATTGATGAGACAGCATCGGTGATATCGTTTTCACGAATATACGAAAAAAAATCTTTTGTCAGTGAATAGATACCAGTGCTCACCATAAAACTCGGTGAATGCTCGGGTTTCTCGATAATCCGGGTCACAAGTCCGTCTTTCAAGAGCACCACGCCAAAGTTTGACGGACTGGGATGTTCTTTTACCAGCATTGCATTTTTGATCTCCTTGATCCGCCCGATCGAATGAGGATCAATATAGTTATCTCCTGAAAGGAGAAGAAAATCTCCGGAAATGAGTGATTCAGCACACTTGAGCGCATGAGCAGTACCGAGTTGTTTGTTCTGAATTACTACTGAAATGGGTACATCGAGCTGGTTTAAAAAGCGCGTGACCTGTTCTTTCCTGTATCCAACAACTACTACGATATCACGAATCCCGTTTTTCAAAAGCGCCTCAATTACATATTCGATGATCGGGCGGTTTGCTACCGGTAGTAGTGCCTTGGGTCTGCCTCTTGTAAGTGGACGGACCCGTTTTCCTTCTCCTGCTGCTAATATGACTGCCTGCATTTTTTTCACCTATCGGATAATTGCATTCTCCCCGATGCATCCGGCCACATATGAGTTGGGTGCAAAACGTGCGTTGCTCCCGATCATTGTTCCGACATTGATGGAGCAGTTGATCCCGAACTGCACCCCATCTCCAATAATTGCACCGAATTTTTTCCTTCGCGTATCTTTTCCACAGACTTTGATATTGGCATGATCATGCCGCAAATTTGCGATTTTAGTACCTGCACCAAAATTACATTCTGATCCAATGATTGAATCTCCGATGTAGTTGAAGTGCGGGATCTTCGTACCTTTCATGATAATTGAGTTTTTAAGTTCGGAACAGTGCCCGATATGGCAATCGTCATCGATACTGGTTGCACCACGGATAAAGGCATGCGGACCGATACGGCAATTCTTTCCTATGATGCATGGTCCCTCGATGTACGTTCCGGATTTTACCAAACTCCCTTCCCCAACGACAACGGTTCCCCGAATGGATACCCCTTCTTCAACCGTCCCCCTGATATCGGGAACCAGTGTGTCCATAAGTGTAATGTTTGCATCAAGCATATCCCAGGGATTCCCGACATCCATCCAGTATGACAACCGGTATGCTGTCAACTTCTTTTTATCAATATATTCGAAAAGAGCATCGGTGAGTTCAAGTTCCCCCCGGCTCGATGTCTGAACTCTATCGACGGCATCGAAAATATCCGGTGAGAAAAGATACGCTCCGGCGTTGATCAGGCTTGACTTTGGACGTTTCGCCTTCTCCTCAAGTCCGGTTACAATGTCATTTTCCACCATAACTACCCCATAATCCTCGGGGTGATCGGTGGTGTTGATGCTCATACACGGGGGATGGCATTTGCAGAGATTCGCAATGTCTGAACTTTTAAGTATCATATCGCCATTTAACAGAATAAACGGCCCTGTAATAAGATGCTCAGCAGATCGAAGAGCATCTGCCGTTCCACGCTGTTGTCGCTGCGACGCATAGGTGATCTGAACTCCCAAGGCAGATCCGTCTCCAAAATGATTCCGTATCTCCCGTTCACCATACCCCACAACGATGACAAACTTTGTGATCCCCGTATCGCGTGCGGCAAGAACGAGGTGCTCGATCATCGGGCGGTTGGCAAGAGGTAGCATTACCTTTGGCCGCTTCGCCGTAAGAGGACGCATCCGCTTACCTTCTCCTGCGGCTAGAACGACACACTCCATACGTTAAACTCGTACTACAACATTTAAGCAGTTTTCCCCTGCTTAATCATACTGCGTCCCTGTTCGAGAATTTCCTTTGCCCTCCGCAGGGTTTTACCTTCTGCTGTAATCCGGATTTTGGGTTCAGTACCGCTCGCACGGATCAGGCACCAGCCGTATTCATCTCCAATCCTGATCCCGTCCGTGGGGTTTGCTGCACCAAGTGCCGAGACGGTTTCCCGGGCAGTCCCGCAGACAAAAGATTCCCGGAGAATGGGGTAGGTCGGCATAGCATCGAGTTCTTGGGCGACATTCCACTCAGATGAGATCTCGCAGAAAAGAGCTGCGGCATACGGGCCGTCCGGACAGTAAGAGATCTTCGGAAATATCCATGCCCCGGAGGGTTCGCCTCCGAAATCCCCCCATTTCAGGAGTTCTTCAGAGACATAGGTATCTCCGACAGGTGTCCGTCTGACTTCAGCAATCTCTTCAATAATCATGGAAGCATCACTTGTCGTAACCACATGTTTCGCGTCAAGATACTTGGCAAAAATCATGAGAAGATGGTCCCCGTCAATGTACCGTCCTTTGTTATCAAATGCCATCATCCGGTCAGCATCCCCATCATGAACCACTGCGCAAGAAGATTCAGTTTTCTTCACTAATTCTCCAATATAATCCAAATTCTCCTTCAGCGGCTCTGAGGGGCGGGCAAAATGGCCCGAAGGATTGCAGTTGATACAGATAGTTTTTGCACCAGCATCCGCCAGAAGATTTGGAGTAAGAACGCACCCTGCACCATTTCCACAATCAACAACTGCGGTAGTTCCAGCCCCGATATTTACCTTATCCAGAATCGCATTTTTATGAGGTGTTAGCGCATCTATCGCATGCTCACTTCCCTGGTGCCGCCAGTCAGACCAGTGACGTTCTTTTATGAGTTCCTCCATCTCTGCCTGCTGGACTTGAGAAAATGACGAACCGTCCCTGTTGAAGAGTTTCAACCCGTTATATTCCTCAGGATTATGGGACGCGGTGATCATACATCCGGCTTTCACCATCCGGGTACTATAAGCAACAGATGGTGTTGGAGCGATACCGGTAACATGCGCTGATGCACCACTTCCGAGAATTCCGGATATCACAAGGTGTGCAAGAAGTGGACTGGTCGTGCGGGTATCCATCCCTACAAGAATGTCGGAGGATCCGGATGCCATCGCAGAGCCAACTCTCAAGGCAGTGTCGACAAGAGTCTGGTCGAACTTCCTTCGTATTCCAGAGGAGCCGAAAAGCATGATGATTTATTGGATCGCTGTCAAAAAGAGTTTGCCTTTCTTGTACCCTAACTTCTTTGTTTCTTTTATGTTCCTGTTACTGAATTTTTCCCGGATAGTATACTAGCAGGTTCCAAAAGGGCACCAGAGTTCAAACTGATTGAGCCGTGCAACACCTGCAGTTGAAGGGCCGAGACATATGATCCGCTTTGTATCCTTAAATCTCCGGATGATATCACCCGTCCCGTTTTCTATTATTCCTTCACCATTTATGAGAATCACGTCAGCGTCATGAGGATTTTTGACAATAGCGCTTCTGAGTGAAGCATCGATAGCCGGAATGCTTCCCCTGCAGAAGATCTTTTTCCCCTCCAGTTCATCTTGCAATTGCCTGCAACATTCAGAGTGTGATGATTCGGGACATGAATGAAGTATTCTTGAGAGACAGAAAAAACCCGTCGCAACGTTCACAATTGCGACGGCAGCACCCCTCACCGGGGGGGTATCGAGAGGCATGCCGAACATGAACGATATCTTTGTATTTGCCCTTATGGGGTCATATGTAATAAAATCTGCACTCCTCCCACCAAATGACGCTGTCATGCACGCCCCGTGCTCAAACTGACAGTTTATGGTATCTGGACGAACGTCAATGACAACACCGCTTTCCTCGCAGCCGCTGTCTTTCATCATCGATTCAAGTTTATTGACCGTCTGAATGATAAGGTCCATTTATTCACATCCCTTGTCATCAATGAGAACTACACGGGCAGGTGAACCGTCAAGGCCGGTGAAGCGCAGCGGTAGCGCTACCAGGGTATAGTCCCCTTCCCCAACGCTGGAGAGATCCAGGAGCTCAATAATAATGCATCCATGGCTGAGCAGCTCACGGTGCACAGTTCCGTCGCCTTCATAGGATTCTATTGACGGGGAATCAATACCAACGCATTTTATGTTACAACCGGTGATAAGACGGGCCGCATCTGCTGTAAGTGCGGGAAAATTCTCAATAAAACAGTCAGTGTCGGAAAATGACGTTTTCAAAAGGAGACGTTCAATACCTTTCAGCTGGCCTTTAAGGTAATTCGCAGTGATACTGGTACCGGTACTGGTTACGTCGAGAACCCGGCAGGTTCCCATGACATGCGAGAGTGGAATAGTATCGATCGTATCACCGGTTTTGAGGTAATGAAACGGAGCATCTATATGAGTCCCAGTATGGGTACTCAGGTGAATACCGGTGATGAGATAGTTCCCGTAATCCTTCTGTCGGAATACCGGTGGAATATCACCAGGATATATGAGGATGCTTTCAGATAGCGGGCGTGTTATATCGATTATTTTCAAGATTCTATTCACTCCATCCACATTGCCCGATAAGGGGAACGAATCTGACTCCGCCGTGATGCTCTTCTATTATAGATCCATCTTTTTTTATGAGACGGATGAGTTCCTGGATGTCACGCCCCCCTACGGGCGCAACGAGCCTGCCCCCTTCAGCCAGTTGTTCGACAAGTGGCTCGGGAACCGATGGTGTCGCCGCAGTGATGATGATTCCGTCATAAGGGGCTTTTTGTGGATAACCGACTGTTCCATCACCCACGATCACTTCAACATTCTTACTTCCGACGGTCGCGAGGTTTTCCCTTGCCAGCCTTGCAACTTCCGGGATCCGTTCAATTGTCGTTACGAGTCGGACAAGTACTGCGAGTACTGCAGCCTGGTAACCACAACCCGTCCCTATCTCAAGTACCCTGTCCGTTGGCTGCAGGGAAAGGAGTTCTGTCATCGATGCAACGATATAAGGCTGGGAGATAGTCTGGCCGTTACCTATCGGCAGCGGGCAGTCTTCGTACGCCGATTTGTCGTAGGGAGGAGGAACAAAAAGGTGGCGTGGGATATCCCTCATTGCTGAGAGTACACGAGGGTTACGTATGCCCCGGGCCGCTATCTGGTACTCCACCATTTTCAGACGTTCATCTGCTCGTGGAAATAACGTCATACGGAACCCGCTCTTTAAAATCCTGCCTTTTCTGCTACATCAATGGAGGCATCGATCTGCCTTTGCAATGCTTCAGGAAGTCCTGCAATCTTCACGTCGAGAAATCCCCGTATGATTGTTGCCGTTGCCTCATCTTCGTCAAGACCTCTGGACATCAGGTATTCGATCTCATCCCGGGCGAGCTTGCCCACCGCAGCTTCATGAGAGAGTTCCGTACCTACAACCGACCCCTCAATTTCCGGAATTGCATATATGATCCCATCACTCAGGATAAGTCCCTTACATTCGAGATGCCCACGGGTTCCGGTAGTTTTTCCATTTATATGACCCCGCGATATGATTGTGCCGCCTTTTGTTATGGCACGGGTAATTAATTCTGCGCTTGCACCAATGCCTTCCAGTATAGCACGGGAACCGAGATCCATGTAGGATCCCGGCGTTGAAATGACTACACTACTGAAGCGTGCAACTGAATTGGCTCCCTTAAGTGTTGCAGTCGGGTACATCTGGATTTTTTTCACGGGCTGCATACAGACATAGTTGGAAAGGAACACCCCATTATCTTCAACGATGGAGGCGCTTCTCGGGTACACTTCAATATTTTCACTCCAGTTGTGGATCATTGTGAAACTTATTTTGGCATCTTTTTTCACGAAGAATTCAGAGATGCCATAGTGAGCACCGCCTTTCCCCACGTGTGCCCCGCTTGTGCATCCTGATATGATGTGGAGTTCAGCACCTTCTTCTGCAACGATAATATTATGGACATGCTGGATCTGTTCCCGTCCGAGATAGAGGCATGCCTGGATAGGGAGAATATTGTTTGAACCCTTGTGGGCTATGATAACGTAACCCTTGGGGTCTTTCTGTGCAGCAACATATCTGGTGATGTCATCTTTTTCCGGCGATACCGCCTGCCAGGTATATTCTTTCATACCATCATATTTTTCCATCGCTTTCTTGAACGAGAGGACTTCTATTCCCTGCTGTGAGCATTCGGCCTGGACGATGTCCTGGTCCATCTGGAGATAGCTTCCACAACGGTTTTTCATGGCCAGATCGATACCGGCCTGAGCGACGCGATCCTGATCAGCTTTTGAGAGCTCAGGGATTTTTACTGGTGACGGCATTCGAGACACTCCTTGTATCCGCGTTGTTTGATATCTTTTAAGATTTCCCGGGGATTCCCATGGCACTTGATCTCTCCATCACACATCACATGCCCCTTGTCAGCATCGAGATAATCAAGGATATATCCGGTATGGGTGATAACAAGCCCGCTTTTTTTTCGTTTGATAAGATGTTTGTCTTTTTCCAGCAGTGAACCTATGGCAGTTCCTATAAGTGATATGTTTTCCAGATCGACACCACTTTCCGGTTCATCAAGCATGATGAAGTCAGGGTTCTGGATCATCAGCTGCAGTACCTCGCTACGTTTGATCTCACCGCCGGAGAATCCTTTGTTGATGTCCCGTTCAAGGAATTTATCCATATGAACCGACTTGGCAAGATCAGGGATATTTTCTTTCTTGCTTTTGGATATGGCGGTAAGCATTTTCCCAAGTTTCAAACCGGATATGGTTGGCGGTCTCTGGAAAAGCATACCAATCCCCCGCTTTGCCCGTTCATGTGCTTTCATCGTTGTTACATCTTCTCCTTTAAAGGTAATTTTTCCCTCTGTTATCGAGTAACTGGCAAATCCCATTATAGTCATGAGAAGTGTTGTTTTACCCGACCCGTTGGGTCCAAGCAGAACATGGGTTTCACCTTCATCGATGTGGAGATTTATATCGTGTAAAACCTCTTTGTCACCGACTCTCACATGCAGGTCTTCAATATGCAGCATAGAACGATCGTAGAGATTATGTCGATTACTGCATTAAACGCTTTTCAAGGTACTAAATAAAGTGATACTGTTTCGGATCTTTTAACATATCACCGGGTTTAGTACACACGGGATACCATCCATGAGACCCGAAAAGGTACGGGACAAAAAGAAAAAGTCGATTGTCAGGAAAGGTTCGAAAGGTGCAAAAAATTCAGTACTCTCCAGCGAACCGCGAGAGATTTTACCTTTTGTCAACTGTATCATATGTGCCGATGCCCTCCAGGCACTGGCACGTATACCGGATCAGAGTATCGATCTGATTATTACGTCCCCTCCCTATAATTTCGGGCATGAGTACGCACAGGACTCCAATTGCGATACTCACGAGTGGACCAGTTATTTTGAACAACTCCTTACTGTGTGGCGTGAGTGTGAGCGGGTGCTCAAAACCGGTGGCCGTATGGCAGTAAATATACAGCCACTCTTCTCGGATTACATTCCCACTCACCACATTATTTCTCACCAGCTGGCGAGTCTTGGTCTTCTCTGGAAAGCTGAGTTTCTCTGGGAGAAGAATAATTATAACGCAAAGTATACAGCATGGGGGAGCTGGAAATCCCCATCAATGCCTTATATAAAATATACATGGGAGTTTATAGAAGTCTTTGACAAGGGGACCCACAAAAAAGGAGGGCAACGCGATGATATTGATATCACTGGTGATGAATTCAAGGAATGGGTGATCGGCAAGTGGTCGTTTCCCCCGGAGATCCGGATGAAAGATTACAGCCATCCCGCGATGTTTCCCGAGGAGCTGCCCCGGCGGCTGATGAAACTTTTCTCGTATAAGAACGACATTGTCCTTGACCCGTTCAACGGAGCAGGAACAACGACACTTGTTGCATGGAAACTGCACCGGCGTTTTATAGGTATTGATGTATCGCACCAATACTGCGATATAGCGTTAAAGCGGTTAGCTGCTGCAAAGAGCGATATCCCCGTTAATCCGGAATATCCATTGCCGTCACTCAAGGTTACTGAACCCGGATAACCCTTGCCAAAATCACGTCGGCAGGTTCTGTTTCAGATATTCGTACACTCCTTTTCTGTGGTACATATGCCCAAGGATATAATTCCGGACAAGGGAATATTTTTCGTAGAGAGAAAAGTCCTCGTGGTAGGAAGCCAGCCGGGCATTATAATCTGCAACAAATGCATTATGGACAGGTAGCTGTGTATTATAACCGCTGATATTCCCCGTTTTTTTCAGGTTCTGCATACTCGATTCAATACTGGCAATTTTTTCCTGTTGCATTCTAAGATCTGCTTCCCTGTTCTTTACCTTTGGTCCGAGGTCATTCACTTTCTGGTCATACAGGATAAACATGTCGTTAATAAATCGGGACTCGTTACCTTTTCTATAGATTTTTGTACCATTACTTACGGGGATAATGACGGGATCTGAATACAGGAGCAGGTCACCTTCCAGCGTATCTGTTATTACTCCGATAAAGGAGTAATTTGTTGTTTCTATAAATGCAAATCCGGTGTTTTTGTACTGATAATCGCTGGATCCAACTCCTACCGCCATATGAGATTCGGGGCCGAACAGGAGAAGAGAAACGGTATAACCTTCCCTTGACAACAACCCGGCTAAAAGCAGACTCCTGTCATCGCAGTCACCTGAACGGTCAACGACGGTCTCTACAGGGAATTTTGCAGGATTCTGTTCCCGTGTTTCATACCGCAATGACTGGGTATAAGCTACCATGAGTTCGAGATATTCATCATCGGAAAGGTTTTGCTGGAGCCGGATCCTGTCAGTTTCTGCGAGGAGTGAATCATAGAGGCTGTTCTGGGCCGGATTCTCAATCATTGCACGATAACTTTGTGCCAGCCAGACAGTTTCGGAAATATTACACTACACCGTTGTAGCCTTCTCCGCTTGTTTTGCACCTTCGTATACGGACGTGTTGACGGGTAGATTCAGGGTTAATACCGTCTTTTCAAACGGGAACTGATGCGAAACCATAACCGGTGGTGACTGAAGGCTGACGAGATTTGGGGTTATGTGAGGTACGACTACTGCTTCTTTTGGAAAATATATGAAACTTGCCAATACAGCGGAGAGTGCCAGGATGACTATCAAGAAAAATGCAACGGTGAGTTTCAGGAAACTTCTATTCACTACTCAACACTTTTGGCGGTGTCATGTTCCCTGTTCATCATAAAATATCCTCTAATTGTGCCATGGAGTCAATAACGAAACCAGGTTTGATATTTGCATTATCCTCATCGTTTTTCCGGTATTTCCCGGTCCTTACGAGAATCCCCCGTATCCCAAGAGCACCGGCACCGCCAATATCGGTTATAATATCATCACCTATCATAGCCACCTGGTTGGCATGGAGACCCATGTCGCTAAGCGCAAGCTCAAAGAACGTTTTTGAAGGTTTTCCCACGATTGTTGCTGTTCTGCCGGTTGCAAATTCGAGGGCCTGGACAAACGGACCAGCTGAGAGTGAGAGACCCCCCGGTGCCATCCAGGACCGGTCCTTCTCCAGGGCTATCAGGTCTGCACCGTTCATGAGATGAAGAAACGCTGTGTTCATGCTTTCATAGGTTATTTTATTGCCTGCATCACCAACAATAACCACGTCGACTTCGCTGGAATCGTCGCAGGTGCATTCCTGTTTAAAGTCCTGCCGAACATCGCTCGTTGTCAGAAGGTAGCAATGATGTTTTCCGGTTTTTTTCATTAAGGCTATGGCAGCGAGCGGAGGAGTGAAAATGTACTCGACTGGAATGTCAAATCCCCGTTCTGAGAGTTGCTTTGCAATGGTTGCCCGGCATTTACGGGTAGTATTGGATACAAACCTGAACTGGTATTTTTGGTCACGGATAAGGTCGATGGATTCCCGGGCGCCTTTGATCGGCTTGTCTCCGACATACAAAACCCCGTCAAGATCGATGAGAAACCCCTTTACATCCATTATTTCATCCCTGCCAAGAAATTGCCGGGACTCCTGCAGAATTCCTATTGAACCGTAGTAAGTCCGGTATTGTTCTCTGTAGCGGAAATATTCTGACCTCTACGGTATCGGAAAGATTTTTCCCGTCAGGATTACATTTTTTTCGTTGACAGATAGGTCGGTATAAATTGTTGAACAGGATTCCCATAACTATGCTGAGTTACTCAGCAATGAGCATTAAACGTCTTATTCTGCCTATGGGATAATTCTGAACCGGGATAATCCCGGAAAACAGGTTCCTCAGGCCGTTTACCGCTGCAGAGAATTTTAACCGGGGGCATGATTACTTTCACCCCGCACGGATTGATACTTAAATTCCTGACGACGTTTTTGTATTCAGAACCATGTCGGCCATATATGCACCTGTTCGGATTGGGTCTCTCTGGCAGCAACGCCTTGATTCGATGCGGGAATACGAAATCATCCGGGATGGCAACGTTTTTGCAACCAGTTTTGCAAACAGTATTGTCTATTCTTCAGATTATGAACATGCCCGGAACCATCTGGATGGACTCGTAACGAAGCACCGGAACCACAGGTTTAAAGATGTTTTTTCAGGACGTGAGATAGTCAATGAAAGTGGGCCCTGTTTTTTGCAAAAAACCCGCCAGGATATCAGGATCCCGCCGATAGATGTTGACCGGTTCAAATCGGAAATCCTGAAAGACCTTACTCTTGTACATGGTATCGGACCAAGAATACAAGCACGGTTGATATCGAAAGGATATCAGACATTACCTGATCTGGTGCGGCATCCAAAATTCCGTTCGCCTGTGCAGGACCTGCTGAAATGCCTGCAGCGCGGCAGTTCGGCAGAAATTATGAATTTAATCGGCTGCAGGCTTGCAAAATCGCATCCGAGAGTTCTGGGTGTGGCTGGACTCCACGAACCGGAAGACTATGTATTTCTTGACATCGAGACACTCGGTCTTTTTTCCCGCCCTATTATCCTGTTTGGTGTGGGTACGGTTGAGAACAGCAGCCTTATTGTTCACCAGTACCTGCTTCGCGATATCGATGAAGAACAGTCAGCACTGACTGCAACAATCGATCATCTGTCAGGTAACCGCCCGGCACTGGTAACTTTCAATGGCAAATCGTTTGACGTCCCCTATGTCTCGGACCGGCTTGCTTACTATGGAATGGGTTGTTTAGGTAGTATCCCT
Organism: uncultured Methanoregulaceae archaeon; assembly: GCA_963815395.1. Classification (GTDB taxonomy): domain Archaea; phylum Halobacteriota; class Methanomicrobia; order Methanomicrobiales; family Methanospirillaceae; genus Methanoregula. Next base: position 25,977 of record CAWFHC010000005.1, on the reverse strand, counting down.
CACTTCGATGTTCTCCATTTCAGCCGCTGGCGATGGAAAGATCATCTTCCCTCTCTTCGACTATCTGCGCTTGAAACGGCAATCCTGGGCATCCATCGTGATGACGATATTCCGGGGCAGATGGTACCGGAATTCTACGAAACATACCTGCGGACAGGTAACTGCGGACCGCTCGTTCCCATTGTTGAACACAATAAACAGGATGTAGTTTCGCTGGCCCTGCTCTTTTTTTACCTTCTGGAGGAGTTTTATGGCAGTTGCTGATATTATCCGTCTCCTTGAGGTAAACCCCGTATACCGGAACCGGGTTGTGTACAGAGAAACAATCATACCGGTCCTCCCTAGTTTTGGGATACTCGGGGTACCTCTTAATGATACACTTGAATCGTATCTCGGACAAAACCGCATACGACTCTATTCTCACCAGTGCGAAGCGATCAACGGTATAAGATCCGGAAAAAATGTAATCATTACCACCCCGACAGCCAGCGGTAAAACTCTTGCGTTTAATCTTCCGGTATTTGAAGGACTTGAATCGGACCCGGAGGCACGGGCTCTCTACCTATACCCAACCAAAGCGCTCTCCAACGATCAGCTTATCACCCTCGAACAAATGGCACAGTTTACCGGCATCGCTACCCGCCCGGTTATCTACGATGGTGATACACCCCAGTCAAAACGGGCAGCGATTCGTGAGAATTCACGAATCATCATCTCCAATCCCCATGAACTCCACCAGGTGCTTTCCTGGCACGCGAAGTGGCGCCCGTTTTTTTCCCACCTGAAATTTGTCGTGATCGATGAGGCGCACCGGTACCGGGGAGTTTTTGGATCTCATATAGCTTTACTAATAAGGAGGCTGGTGCGGCTGTGCAATTTTTATGACTCTTCACCTCAGTTTATTCTTTCTACCGCAACTTTGGCTAATCCGCTGGAGTTTGCAGGTAAGCTTACGGGACAACCATTCAAGCTGGTGGATGAGGACGGTTCTCCTCATGGCAGGAAGGACTTTGTCCTCTACAACCCTTTTTACGATGGTATCGGTGAACGCTCTACATACCAGGAGACAAAAGATCTTCTGGTGTCTTGCGTGAAAGAGGATCTCCAGACCCTCTGTTTTACCGGCTCACGGAAAATGGCTGAACTGGTTACTCTTTGGGCACGGGAAGATGCACGTCGTTCATCTGCCTGTCTTGCAGAATCGATTTCAGCCTATCGTGCCGGCTGACCTGCCGGAAGAGAGGCGGTCTATAGAACGCCTTCTGAAAGAGGGGACAATGAAGGGTGTCGTGTCAACCAATGCTCTTGAACTTGGAATCGATGTAGGATCGCTTGATGCAGTGATCATTGCCGGGTATCCCGGAACTATGATGTCCACGCGACAGCAGGCAGGACGCGCCGGGCGAAAGGGGGACGATTCACTTGCTATTCTTGTTGCCTTTGCAAACCCACTTGACCAGTATTTCATGAACCACCCTCATCACTTCTTCAACCGATCGCACGAGCACGCGATTATAGATACGGGAAATCCCTACATCGTTTCCGGTCACCTGCTCTGCGCTGCCGCCGAACTGCCCCTGCGTGAGGATCAGGACCAGGTATATTTTGGAGACACCTTCCCTGAGCTTCTTTCTGAACTTGCTTCCACGGATCTTATCAGGAAAACAAGCCGCGGGTGGGTATATTCCGGGCGCGGCAGGGCTGCTGACGCGGTGAAGCTGGATGGCATTCCGGGTTCGACATTTCGCGTCCTGTGCCATGGCAGGCTTCTCGAGACAATGGATCGGGCACAAGCCTACCGCGAAGCCCATAAAGGGGCGATCATGCTGCACCAGGGCGAGACATATATCGTAAGCGAAATGGACCTCGAAACACATACCATCCGGGTAACGGAGACCGACGTGGATTACTACACCCAACCGCTCAAAAACGTCGATCTCTCCATCATTGAGACCCTGGAGACCCGTCTGGTACAGGGTGCGCGGTGTGCGTTTGGCGATGTGGAGGTAACAGAACGGTATACCGCATACAAAATCAAACGCAAAGACACTATTGTCGGTCTGGAACCCCTTGATCTGCCACCAATCACCTTCAGGACAAAGGCGTTCTGGCTGATACCCTCGCCGGAATCCGAACAACGAATCTTGCAATCGTGCCTCGATCTCGCCGGGGGACTGCATGGGGCAGAGCATGCGATTATAGCTCTTATGCCTCTGCATGTGATGTGTGATCGGTGGGATATCGGCGGATTATCCTCCCCGTCATTTGGTGAGGATGGCGAACCCATGGTTTTTGTATACGATGGTTATGAGGGGGGAATTGGTCTTGCAGAGAAAGCATATGAGATCCTTCCTGATGTGTTTTCGAGTGCACATGAACTGGTACGGGACTGCAGGTGCGATGAAGGATGCCCGTCCTGCATCTACTCCCCCAAATGCGGGAATGATAACCAGCCGCTTGATAAGGAGGGTGCTATGCTCATATTGAGGGATTTGTGTAACTCTCCAGAAAATAGAGACTGCCGTGCAATATCCGGTGAACCCGGCCAGGCCCCCCTCCAGTCAGGGAATTTTTAATCTATAAGTATTACCCGCTGTTCCGGGCTCTCAGGCTCCTGCCCATCATCAAAGATAAACAGGTCATCTATCGTTGCATGCAGGGCACGGGAAACATCGTGTGCGAGCCTGAGGGAAGGGTTATACTTTCCCTGTTCCAGAAAGACGATAGTCTCCCGTCGAACGCCGACTTTTCTGGCAAGGTCATCCTGCGTCAGGGACAAGCGGGACCGGTACTCTTTTATTCGTGTCTGCATGATATACCTCCGGAAAATGCTACTCCACATCCCCTTTTCGGAAAAAATATGCCTGGTAGATCGCCGCTGAGAGAGCAAGGACAAGAATGGAGGCCATGAGTGCATTCTGTACATTGAGTCTGAGCATGCCAAGATAATCCAGCCAGAAGAGACCGAACATGAAGAAGAGGCCGGTCAACCATGCGTAGGATAACCCATATGCCCCGATCTTTTTGGATCGTTCGTCAGATTCCGGATCATTCCCAAATTTCCGGTGACGGGAGATTCCGGTAATCAGGAACACAATCCCTGCAGCCACCAGTATTGTTCCAACGCCGGTCTCTCCAGCATTCATAACGATGAAGATGATACCGCTGACGAGCATCAGCATTCCGATAATAATCCGATAAAGATTCCCTGGTTTCATTGGTATCGCCATTATTATGTTATCTATTTCTAACATTCATGCTTATTAATGTTATCTATTTCTAACATTCCGGAAAGGAACGGTAATGGAAGATGAACTGATATGATGGAATAATGATAAAAACTTAGAAAATTATTCCTGGACGGTCGATCGCACAGTCAGGAAAACCGGCCCCCGCACATCAACTTTCTTATTGTTATCAGTGACTGCTCTCATCGCGAAATCATCAATTTTTAAATTAATGTCACTGGGGAGTTTCGCCATTTTGACCTGGATGATGGTGGATTTCCCACACCGTGCCGCCTCTTCAACCCGTGCGGCCGCAAGTGCGGCCACTGCGGAAAGATACGTAATTCCCGTTGAGATTCCTTCGGTGCGCACCTGTTTCCATTTCTCCGCATTCGGAACACCGAGAATTGAACCTTCATGGACGAAAATCTCATTACCAAAAGCCGGACCACAGAGTTTTGCATTGGATTCCTGTTCCTCTACAGTCACTTTCACCTTTAATCCAACGAGCATACCTTCCCATACATCAAACGAACAGGGGCCCTGAGAGGTTGCATTCGTTATGGCTGTTTGTATAATAGCAGCAGAGATCATCTTTCCTTCAGGAGATAGGGGTTCTTCACGCAGCCGGATTGAACGGGCGATCTCCTGGTCGGTCAGGGTTATAGGAAAGAACTGGGGAAAAACAAGTTGTCGGACATCATTTGCATTGTATGCGATCATCGCGAGACGCTCGACACCAAGGCCGAGGTTCATTACCGGGACGCCGATTCCGTATTCAGCGAGTGCAGAAGGAGAGTACATGCCAAAGGTTGCCACTTCCACCCAGCCGTGCAGAGGATGCCGGGCGTAGACTTCGGTCTGGGAATCCGGCATATAGTATTTTGAGCGCTTCTCATCCGGCTGGAACCGGAAATCAGTGTACCCGAATGCGGAAAGAAGAGCCTTGCTTATTGCCTTTCCCTCTTCATTGGTGATATCGTCACCTGCGACAATACAGGATGCAGAATGATAGGTCATCAGGCGGGTAGGTCCTTCTGCCTGTTCCCGGCGGAAGCAGCGGTCAACAGAGAAAAGGCGCAGGGGCATTGGTGACCGCTCCCATATGGCGCCAAGAGTCATGAACCATCCGCTTGTCATATGGCTGCGCAGCGTGCTGCGCGACGACTCCGGGACAAGAGCCCGGAATTCCGGGAATACTGCGTCGAGTATGTGCACAACAAGGGCATCGTCAACGCCAAGCACTTTTGCTAACTCGATGGTGAGTTCATCCCCGTCGATCTCAGATTTCTTGTAGGAATGAAGAGTCTCGCGCAACCGTTCCTCGGTCTCTTTTGTCATCCGCGAATAGGGTGAGTGGTGATGCGCCTGTCCGACAGGAACATACTCAGTGTGGGCAAGAGGACTCTTGTGACTGGTGAGGATCTCATTGATCTCATCGAGTTGTTTCCTTGCGATCCCTACATTAGGGCGGGGGAGCCCGCCCAGATAGAACACACGGTCGAGCACGGCCATCGCTTCAGGACCGAATTGCCGGTAGATGTCCTTTTCATCGATGATCACCGGATTTTCAGCTTCATCAAATCCGAGCGAAAGGTAGGTCTCACGCAGACGGTTAATAGTCGCAAAGACCGGGTGAGCCTGAGCCCTCTTATATGTAAGGAACGGATACTTTCCCGCATGACTTTCAGGTGTCACTATAGAAGGTCCTTCATGCCAGGTCTCTTCGAAATTCTCATGCGATTTTTTCTTCCAGTCCTCAGGATTGAATCTCATTTCATACGCTCCAGGCAAACAACTCTGCTCAATATATTCTCATCTTTGATCCGGTAATCACACGCAGCTGCGATCTTTTCGGCAAATGAGCGAACCAGTTCATGTTCCGGCATATTCTCGCGTACCAACCGTTTTCTACTATATCCCAGATACATATATCCCTTTACTTCCACGAACATCGAACCAGACTCCTGCAGGAGTGCTGCGTATTTTTCCGGCTCAATATCGTTTAATCCTCTGACAAGCGTTATGCGAACTGCGGAACGACGTGATCCAAGAAGACCAAGACTTTCCTTTACCTGTTCCCAGTAATCGTCCTGAGGTCGACAGAGAGAAACATATGTTTCTTCATCCGGAGCGTCAAGCGAGACATACATCTGGTACGGGTGGCAGCGGGCCAGCACAGTGGGATTTGTACCGTTACTTACCAGAAATGTTGTGTAGCCGTTCTGGTTGAACAGGTCGATGAGCCGGGGGAGTTGCCGGTAGAGTGTGGGTTCACCGGAGAGCGAGATCGCCACATGTTTTGGTTCCAGTGCTTCCTGCCACTGCTTCTCTGTAACGGTATTATCCAGAACAGCATTATACCCGGCAAGCGCCTTTTTCTGCAATTTCGGAATGCCCGAAAGAATTGTTTCGGGTGAGCACTCTACTTCTTCAATCACTTCGTGTTCAAATGAGCGCCAGCAGAAGCGGCATCGCTGGTTGCAGCGCAGGGTGGGTGTCATCTGGACACAACGGTGGCTTACAATCCCGTAGAACTGGTGCTTGTAGCACATGTCACCGCCGGTAAGTGCCCGCTTGCACCACATACAGGGCTTGAGCGATGCTGATGACGTCTTGGAAAAAAACTGGTAACCCTGCCTGGTCAAGGCGTTACATGGTGCTGATGGCATCGATTCCCAGCGTTTCAAGAGCTTCTTTCAAGGTGTTCTGCAACGCCCTGACCAGCGTTAGCCGGCGATCCCGGATCTTCCCCTCGCTTTTCAGGACTTGTTCGAAGTGATAGAACGTATTGAAGGTATCCGCAAGTTCGCGTGAATAGGTTGCAAGTATATGGGGATGGAGCTCTGTAACAATCTTCTCGATAACAGATGGGAACTTTGCGATCTGCTTGGCGAGTGCTATCTCCTGGTCGGACTCAAGGTCATAACATTCGGTGAATGTGCCTGCCTTTTCAAGAATACTGCAGGCACGGGCATGGGCATACTGGATGTAAGGCCCGCTCTGGCGCTCGAAATCCAGCGCCTCCTTCCAGTCAAAGATCGTACTTTTCTCAGGAGTAACCTTTACGATATCATAGCGAATAGCAGCAAGACCGACCGATTTCGCGATTGATATTCGCGTCTCTTCATCAAGTTCCGGTCTTCTGAGTGTGACTTCATCAAATGCACGTTTCCTGATCTCCATGATAAGGTCATCAGCTGACACGAATTTCCCGGCGCGGGTACTCATCGAACCTTCCGGCAATGAAACAAACTCGAAGTGCACGATCTCCGGAGATTTTTCCCCGAGAAGATTCATGGTACACTGAAGTTGTGCTGCGATCAGTTTATGATCGGCACCCAGCACATCGATGACCCGGTCAAAGTTTGCCGCTTTCCAGGTATGGTATGCAAGGTCTCGGGCAGCATACACTGAGGTACCGTCACTTCTTCGGATCACATACTTATTTTCAAACCCGAATTCCGAGAGATCGAGTGCAAGGGTCTCATCATCCCGGGCCTGAGGGAGTTTCCGTAGTTTTGCAATAATCCGGTCAGTATATCCATTGCGGATGAAATCGCTTTCCCAGACGAAACGGTCATGCACCACATTGAGATCCTTCATCGTTACCTTGAATCCATCAAGACAACGGGAAACCTCTCTCCGGAACTTCTTCACTGTGGCCGGATCTCCCTGCTCCACCAACTGCATCAGGGTGTTCACCTGTTGGGTTAAGCCCGGATCACTTTCTATAACCCGGTTGGCGGCAATATATATCCGGGCAATATGAGCGTCCTCTTTCTCATCTGTAATTTGGGAGTTGTCGAGATGATCAAAACCCCAGACAACGATTGCGATCTGGCGTCCCATGTCATTCACATAATACTGCACTTCGAGGGAGTATCCTGCCTTACGGAACACCCGTACCAGCGTATCACCAATTATCGAATTCCTGATGTGGCCTACATGGAGTGGACCGTTCGGGTTGGCACTCGTATGCTCTAAAACGACCCGTATTCCTTTTTTTTGGCATGAGCCGTAGCCAGGTTTAACTGCTTCCTTTAACGCTTCACTTACATATCGGGCACCGAAAATAAAGTTGATATATGGTCCTTTTGCTTCAATAGTGATTCCCTGGAGTGTGAGGTCTTTTGCGAGTTCAGCGGCAAGGTCTTTTGCAATCAGAGCTGGTGCTTGTTTTTTTTGTTTTGCGAGAGTGAATGCAATTGTTGTGGCGAGATCGGCATGCTCTCCGCCATCAATAAGTTGTGGGTCTGTTACACCGGTTTTTTCTTCGATAGCTTTACGTATCGTTTTGTATGTTTCCTGTAACATCAGCATCCCGTCCTGTAACGGAGGATTGCAGCAATCCCGCCGAATGCGGAGAAGAGGATCGACCCCTCTTCAAAATCGTCGGAGATGAGCTCGACTTTGGCACTACTCAGTTCAGCGAGCTTGGTCAGTTCATCGATCATGTCGATCTCTTCTTCGAGTATGACCGGTGCCGTACATTTCGGACATGAACCGAGGGGGATATCCCGGACCGATTTTCCTGCATCAATGTGAACTGTTTTCTCATCGGTGAAATCACAGTTCTGGCATTTTATCCGGAGACGGGATTTACGGAGATTTGCCGATAGGAGCAGGGTGTCGACTGCCCCGAGTTCAAGATTTTTCCTGATGCTCTCTTCCCCATAGGCAGCATTACTCGCATCCTTAACAAGCTCTCTCAGGAACTTGTCCATGAGCGCTTTTTCCTTCACAACGCCCATGCCTTTGAGCGCGTCCTTTGCCGCATCTACAAGTTCGGAAAGTCCGTCTTCGTTCGTATAGGCTACATCAAAGATCCCGATGATCCGCTTCTGGATCTCGTGATGGAGAAAGTTGCCCGCCTCAAACTCCTCTTTTGTCGGGCTTGGGCCACCGATCAGCACCCCCTTGAACCGCTCGAAGAAATCCTTCTCCGCAAGGAATATGGCGCTGGCCCGTTCCCCGATTTTTGTATAGAACTCGGCAATCGCAATCTCCCTGAGTCTCCCGAACCGGGCTGCGGACTGGCCGCCTTTTCGTGTCTTTCCGGGTACTGTTGAGTTAGCACCTCCCATGGGTTCGATCCTGTTGCCGCGCAGAAAGCCCCAGTATGCCTCCCGCCGGTCAAGGACAAGGAGTCCATAGACATACTTCTCCTCCAGCATCTGCTTGAGCGGGTCGAGCTCGAAGTTCGAGCTGCAGCGGTACATATAGAGGTTGAGCGGTTCGGGGGGCTCTACAATAGTGCACTGGAGATCAGTGCGATCCCCATAAAGTTTTACCGTACCACAGAAGATCGCGAGTCCATGCTTTGGCGGGCGCTTGTAGTACTTGAGCCGGGATAGGATGGATGAGATGGCGCTCTGGACATTCGTACGTGTCTGTTTGCTCTTGATGTTGGCGCACTGGCCAAATTCGTCTTTGAGCTGATTGGTGACATCGAAAATCTGCTTATCAGGAGGAATATAGATCGTAATAAGCTCCGTTCCGTCTCCCTGCTGTAACTCGAGCTTCTCGAGCGCCTTTTTGAACTCGTAACGCTTTCGCGCGTCGTCCATCTCCCTTTCTTCTGCCATTGCCGGTCTCAAACCTCTCTAGAGCTATTACTTATTCACTCGCGTGTGGCATAAATTTGCGCCCATTGCACAATGATCCGGTCATCGACATCGGTATTGATGCCGTGTTCTCCGGAAAATTCAATGAATGTCTTTGGCTCATATGCATCTTTGAAGAACTCTTTCCCGCTATCGAACGGGATAATTGGGTCGTTTAATGAATGGAAGATCCAGACCGGGCGTGGGGATATTTTTGCAAAGTACGAACTCGGCTCCAGCGATTTTGCAAAACGTATCAGATTTCCTGAATATCCCTGCTGAATAGCGGAGTCGAGTATTCCCCAATCTGATGTTGAGATCCCCACATACCCGGAAAATTCCGGATTAACACCGGTTGCAACAGCTGCATAACGGCCACCGTTGCTTGACCCCATTGCGTAGACCGGTACACCGAACCGGCCAGAAAGAACTTTTTGTGCTGCCACAAGATCACAGACTGTGAGATAGTACTGTGGCCATTCACCTTTTTCAAACAGGGAATAGTCCCTCTGGGGATTTAACGGGTAGCCGGGAGTTTCCCCGCCATTACCACGAATATCAACAAAGAGAAACGCATAACCCGCGGCAGCGTAGCGAATCATACGCTCTTCGTGTCCAGCAGGTTTCTCGCCAGCTCCAGGTACATAGACAAACGCAGCTCGGGGGTGTTCCGGTGCCGCGAGATAGGTGACTACATCCCCGTTTAGAGTATGCATGACGATCTTTGTTTTGGTATAGGTCCCGTTTGTGAATTGTATCTCTTCACTTGTGGTCACTGGTGCACACGAAACAGAAAGGACGCCCTTACCGTCAACGGAATACGAGGATGAAGCCGGATTCCCCATGCAGCCGGCAAAGGCAATGAATGCAATTAGAATTCCTGTCACGATGATAACCGTGCGCATGGTCAGCACCCAATGCAGAGATGGATCAGGCAGATTGTCTTTGCATCTACAATTGTACCTTCCCGGACCATCCCAATAAGATCACGTATCGCAATATCCACCACCTCGATTACTTCATCCTCATCTTTCCCATACTCATTCGAAGGCGACAGGTCGCGGGCTTCGAAGAGAAAGATCTTCTCGTCGGTATATCCGGGCGTTGTGAAAATGAATCCTTTCGAAACGATGGTTTGTGCGGTTAAGCCCGTCTCTTCGATTAATTCCCTCCGCGCTGTTACCAACGGCTCTTCCCCTGGTTCCATCGTACCTGCCGGTGCTTCAAAAATGTATTGATCTATCGCATAACGGTACTGCCTCAACAGTTTGCACCGGTCACCTGCGAGGGGAAGAATGGCCACTGCATTGCTTGGGTGAACGATTATCTTCTCTCTTTCGATTCCATTCGGAAACCGGATCGTACTGTTCTCAATCCAGAGCCGCCTGCCACGAAAGATCTCCATTTATTCCTCGTACATGATTGGATCCCTTTTGCCGAGCGCGGCGAATGCCTCTCTGCGGAAGTGGCACGACCCGCAGGTACCACATGCTTTGTCTTCATTACGATAACAGGACCAGGTATGTTCATAGGGAACGCCGAGCTTCAGACCTTCATGAAGGATATCAGTTTTTGTCATAGTGATGAAAGGAGTGAAGAGGGTTATTTTTGTCGTATCCTTTGTTCCCAGATCGATCACACGCTGGAATGCCTCAATGAACTGTGGCCGGCAGTCAGGATACCCGCTGTAATCGAGTGACTGGACGCCAATGAAGATTGCATCTGCGCCCCGGGCTTCTGCAAAACTTGTTGCAATCGAGAGGAGGTTTGCATTCCGGAACGGAACATAAGTATTAGGCAAATGTGCTCTCTCCGGATCATATTTTTCCACGGGAATTTTTTCATCGGTGAGGCTGCTTTCCCCGAACTTCGCAAAATAATCCAGGCTGATTTCAACAAACTCTTCAGCATCAAGAAGTGAAGCGATCTTTTTTGCGCTTATCAGTTCCTTTCGTTCGGTCCGCTGCCCGTAGTTCAGATGTAACGCGAGAATTTCGTAGCCCCGGCTCTTTGCCACATATGCGAGCGTTGACGAGTCCATCCCACCAGAGAGTAAACATACCGCTTTCATTATTTCACCCCGACAATTTTATGCAGCTGGATCTGAAACCGCACCGGGAGATTGTTGTCCAGTATGAATTTTACTATCATTTTATAATCGCTCCCAAAGACCGGTGACAAGAAAATTTCTCCTGCGATCTGGTATGAGGTTATAATCTCCCGGGCAAACCGGCAGTCCGTCTCGTCCATCACGACAAACTTGACATTATCCTGTGGGCGAAGGGCATCAAGCAGTGAAAGGTCGCTCTGCTCTCCTGACGACGGGCATTTCACATCCATGCAGATAGATGCGTACGGTTGTAACCGGGAAAAGTTGATCGTGCCGTTCGTTTCAATATCGATCGTTGTTCCCCGCTTGTTAAGCGAGAAGAGCAAGGACTCGAGATCATAGGCCTGCAAAAGTGGTTCCCCCCCAGTTATACAAACATAAGCGGGGTTGATGCGCCAGACCTGTTCGAGGATTGCATCAATACCCACCTCAGAGCCACCGATTTGTGCGTGGGAGGTATCACACCAGTTGCAGTGAAGATTACAGCCTGCAAGCCGGATAAACAGGCAGGGCTTTCCCTGGTTTCTGCCTTCACCCTGAAGGCTCCTGAAAATTTCAGCAATCTTCATTCGGTAAGCTCGGCACATGCTGTCGGGGATTCCCAGACACGAATCTTCGGAATTGTCACCTTGATCCCCAGATCCCGGCAAACCTTATAGAGATCATCGCGGATGATGGCTGCCATAAGTTCGCTGGTAGGATCTCCCGGTGTGGTAATTACCGGGTGGAACTCCTGGATGCGGGGTACCATCGGGTCATCGCTGTTCAGGATTATCTGGTGATCGTACTTGTCAATGACCTGTTTGATCAAACTGTAATCTATCAGGATTTGCGTTGCCGGGTCCGGTTCTCCCTCGATCCAGACCTCAACCTTCCATCGGTGCCCATGGAGGTTGGCACATTTGCCAGTATAATGGAGCAGACGGTGGCTGGTATCAAGATGCACCTCTTTATAGATCCCGATTTTCATTGTATGCTATAGGCCATAGGAGGATATAATATTATTACGAGTGAGGGATAATAGTAAAAGACAGGCAGGTGGGGTGCCACAATTTATAAATCGGTTACCTGCGTTTGTATATATCTCAGTGTAGGTTATCGATAACCACAAAAACAACAAAAATGAGGCTATTTAATGGGACAGGGTAAATTTGCAGCCAGAAAATTGGTTCGGGACTCAAACAAGTTCCGGTGGGCAGATAAAAATTATGCCCGCCGCGAACTTAATCTCGATGTGAAGTCAGACCCTCTAGAGGGTGCTCCACAAGCGAGAGGTATCGTGCTGGAAAAGGTCGGTGTTGAGGCAAAACAGCCGAACTCCGCAATTCGTAAGTGCGTACGTGTGCAGCTGATCAAGAATGGACGTCAGGTTACTGCTTTTGCAGTTGGTGATGGTGCAATTAACTTCATCGATGAGCATGATGAAGTTGAGATTGAGGGTATTGGCGGGCGTCTCGGGCGTTCTATGGGAGATATCCCCGGTGTACGGTACGTCGTAACCAAGGTAAACAATGTCTGCCTTCATGAAATGGTCATTGGCAGGAAGGAGAAACCGCGCAGGTGATCACTATGAAAGAATCAGAAGGAAAGAAATTACTTTTTAATAAGTGGGACGCGAGCGAAGTCAAGGTTAACGACCCGGGCCTTGTGCGCTATGTGAACCTGACAGCTTTAATCATCCCCCATTCCTGCGGTAAATTCTCTAAGCAGGAGTTCAATAAAGCTAACATGCCCATTGTAGAGCGCCTGATTAACCGTCTGATGCAGACCGAGAATAATACCGGAAAGAAGCAGATGACCATCCGGATCGTGCGGGAAGCATTTGAGATCATAAATCGTAAAACCAAGCGCAACCCGATTGAAGTACTCGTTGAGGCAATTGCAAATTCCGGTCCCAGGGAAGAGACGGTCCGTCTTAAATATGGGGGCATCAACGTTCCGAAATCTGTCGACACTGCACCGCTGCGCAGGGTCGATTCTGCAATCGGTTTTATCGCTGAAGCGACCCTGAAAGGATCGCGTTCAAGCAAAAAGAAAGCGAGTGCAATTCTTGCCGATGAACTGATCGCCGCATCAAAGGGCGACATGAAATGTTACTCGGTAGGAAAAAAGGAAGAACGCGAGCGCATTGCAAAATCCGCCCGTTAATATCTTTTTTTGAGGTTATTTCATGGTCCGCGGCAAAAAATCTGTTGAGCGAGCAACTGAGCTCATGAAGGATCCGAAGCATATTCGGAATATTGGAATTGTGGCACACATCGACCACGGTAAGACGACTCTGTCCGACAACCTGCTTGCAGGTGCCGGTATCATTTCAGAAGAACTCGCCGGCAAGCAGCTCTTCATGGATTCGGACGCCGAAGAGCAGGCCAGGGGTATCACAATCGATGCTTCGAACGTCTCAATGGTGCATGAATATGAGGGCCAGGACTACCTGATCAATATGATTGATACACCCGGGCACGTCGACTTTGGAGGCGACGTCACGCGTGCAATGCGTGCGGTCGATGGTGCGGTCGTCCTGGTCGATGCTGTTGAAGGTACCATGCCCCAGACTGAAACCGTGCTCCGGCAGGCATTAAAGGAGCAGGTGCGCCCTGTCCTCTTCATCAACAAGGTTGACCGTCTTATCAACGAGCTGAAAGTAGACGAGATGGAGATGCAGATCCGGCTCGGCAAGGTTATCGATAAAGTCAACAAGCTGATCAAGGGGATGAACGAGGAAGCCTATAACAACGGCTGGAAGCTTGATGCTGCAAAAGGTACCGTTGCATTCGGTTCTGCACTCTATAACTGGGCAGTATCTGCACCGTTCATGAAGAAGAGCGGTGTCTCATTCAAGGATGTCTATGAAAAGTGCCGTTCCGGCGATATGAAATATCTGGCAAAGAACAGCCCGCTCTCCGAAGTCCTTCTGGACATGGTAGTGCGTACACTCCCGAACCCCTTAGAAGCCCAACCCCGCCGTGTCAACGTTATCTGGCACGGTGATAAGACATCCCCTGAAGGCAAGGCTATGCTTTCCTGTGATCCAAATGGACCAGTCGCAATGATGGTCACTGACATCTCTTTTGATCCCCATGCCGGTGAAGTTGCCACAGGACGTCTCTTCTCTGGCAGCCTTAAGCGTGGCGATGGGCTCTATGTAATGGGTTCGGCAAAGAAGGAGAACCGGCTCCAGCAGGTCGGTATCTTCATGGGCCCAAAGCGTGTGGAAGTCGAAGAGATTGTCGCGGGGAACATCGCCGCAGTCACCGGTCTTAAGGACGCGATGGTCGGCTCAACAGTAACCTCCCTTATGGAAATGACCCCGTTTGAATCGCTCAAGCACTACTCTGAACCGGTCATGACGGTTGCCGTTGAGGCAAAGAACATGAAGGACCTGCCCAAGCTTGTTGAAGTGCTCAGGCAGGTTGCAAAGGAAGACCCGACTCTGGTCATCACTATCAATGAAGAGACGGGTGAACACCTGATTTCGGGTATGGGCGAACTGCATCTTGAGATCATTACCGGCCGTATCAAGCGGGATAAGGGTGTCGAGATCGTCACCTCAGAACCGATCGTTGTCTACCGTGAGACCGTAGTCCAGAAGGTTGAGTCGGTGGAAGGGAAGTCGCCGAACCGGCACAACCGTTTCTACTTCGATCTCCAGCCACTGCCCGATGAGATTGTCGACCTGATCAAGAAAGGTGAAGTCTCCATGAACCAGCAGATGCTCGAACGCCGTGACATTCTCATCAAGGCGGGCATGGAGAAGGACGAAGCGAAAAATATCAAGGACATCAAGGGTACTAACATGCTCATCGATAAGACCAAAGGTGTCCAGTACCTCAACGAGACTATGGAACTGATTATCGAAGGTATCCACGAGGCACTCGCCGGTGGTCCCCTTGCTGATGAGCCGGTCCAGAATCTCAAGATGACACTTGTCGATGTCAAACTGCACGAGGATGCAATCCACCGGGGTCCGGCACAGGTTATCCCCGCTGTCCGTAGTGCGATCAAGGGTGGCATGCTGGTTGCCGGCGATTCCCTTTTAGAGCCGGTCCAGAAGATCCAGATCACTGTCCCGATGGATCAGATGGGGGCCGCAACCTCCCAGATCCAGGGACGGCGAGGACAGGTCTTTGACATGACGAGTGAAGGCGACACGATTACTGTCGTTGGCAAGGCACCGGTTGCCGAACTCTTCGGGTTTTCTGGGGATATCCGCTCCGCAACTGAAGGCCGTGCCATGTGGAACACGGAGTTTTCAGGATTTGAACTCGTCCCTAACAGTATGCTCAAGGAAGTTGTAGTCGCGATCCGCAAGCGCAAGGGACTCAAAGAAGTACTCCCGACACCATCCGATTACCTTGCGGGATAAATTTTTTTCCCTGTTTCTTTTTCGGTAAAGACAAAAAAGATGATCGATAGTGCGATCTGCAAATCTGTGGAATTAAAATACCCTTTTGCAATCGTGTTCTCATGGAATTTCATAATAGTCGCGTTTTTCCTTTGCCCTTTCACATTTTACCAAAATAGTAAGAACTGTCCCAGCCAATTTATCCTGATGGCTGTAGAGAAAAGATACAAGATCGTTGTTTTCGGATCGTTTGGAGCCGGGAAGACCACGCTGATCCAAACACTCGATCCTGAATCAAAACATGTGGAAACTGCATGTGCTGGAGGCACTACAACAATTGCACTTGATTTCGGGAGAATACAGGTAAATGGGAATCATATCCACATTTTTGGAACTCCGGGACAGGACCGTTTTGAGTTCGCCAGGGAGATTATCGGTAAGGGGATGGATGGTGCGATACTGTTGATCGATGCAACAAGCGCGGTTGATGATTTCATTCGGCATCTTCACAATTCGCTGACTGTCTCTGGAATAAACTTTGTAATTTTTTTAAACAAGTGCGATTGTATGGGAGCACAACCCGCATTAATTGAAAAAGAGTTTAGAACTTCAGTTATCAGGAAGGTCTCGGCAAAAGACAGGAAACAATCTCTTGAGGCAGTTTGTACGTTTGCACAGACCCTCCAACCGCACCAGAAAGGAAACATGCATTCATAATTTTTGCATTTTTTATCCACCTACCGGATCTTCTGATTTTGAGCACCATGGTAACATGAACCGTCATCCTGCAGGACATTGCTGTAATAAATTTTTTTATTCTGTCAGGATCGAGTGACACAGGGGGTATCTTCAGCGTCTCAGGTGGATTATAGTTCACTCACTAAAAAATACCAGGGGAGCAAGGGGAATTTCCTCTTCAATAAGTTCTTTTTAGGATTATCAATGAATATATGATATAAATTCAAACCTGTCAGGACCGCCTTAGTCTCTTCAAGTAAAAAATTGGAGAATTTAATGATTTCAGTCCTTTATGTGGATGACGAAGAGATGCTGCTTGATATCGGTAAGTTATTTCTTGAACGTCCGGGCGATTGTTCTGTGGATATTGCCATTTCAGCCCGTCAGGGGATTGAACGAATGGTGAAAAAGACGTATGATGCGATAGTCTCTGACTACCAGATGCCTGAAATGGATGGGATTGAATTTCTCAAAAAAATACGGGCAACGAGCACCATCCCGTTCATTCTTTTTACCGGGAAAGGGCGTGAGGAGGTGGTTATCGAGGCGATCAACTGCGGTGCGGATTTTTATCTCCAGAAAGGTGGGGATCCGAAATCACAGTTCGCGGAGCTCAACCATAAAATTATGCAGGCAGTGACCCGGAGGCGTACTGAAGATGAACTGCACAAGAGCGAGACAAGATACCGGCAGCTGATTGATCTACTACCCCAGACCGTTTTTGAAATTGATCAGAAGGGTACGATAACCTCTATCAATCCTGTAGCATTGAAATCCTTTGGATATACCCTGAACGATCTGGAAAAAGGAGTGAATGTCTTTGAAGTATTCTCGGATAAGGATCATCTTCGCATAGCGGAAAATATAGAAAAAATCTTACGGGGAGAGCCGACTGGGGCTCTTGAATATACGGCAAAAAGGAAAGATGGAAGCACATTTCCTGTCATCACCTATTCAGTTCCAATAATTCAGGATAATATGCCGGTAGGACTCAGGGGAGTGCTTGTTGATATCACCGAACGCAAAGCGGCAGAGCAGGCCACTCTTCAGGCACTCTCATTATTAGAATCTACCCTTGAGTCCACAGCTGATGGTCTCCTGGTGATCAATCGCGAGGGAAAGATTTTAAATTACAACAAGAAATTTGCCCGAATGTGGCGTATTCCCTTGAATATTCTTGAAACAGGGGATGATGCTACCACGATCCGCCATGTGCTTGGCCAGTTAGAGGATCCGGATGGTTTTTTATCAAAAGTGCTGGAATTATACCGCAATCCGTTCGAATTTAGTTTTGATGTTGTGCGATTCAAGGATGGGCGCATTTTTGAACGTTACTCCCAACCGCAGAAACTCGGTGATGAGATCGTCGGACGGGTATGGAGTTTTCGTGATGTAACCGATCGGAAGCGAGTAGAGGATGCCCTGAGGGAAAGTGAAATCCGATACCGTACCATCTTCGAAAACACTGGCACCGCTATGGTGATCATCGAAGATGATACAACGGTCGGCTTTGCCAACAAAGAATTTTTCCGGTTGACCGGTTATTCTCAGGACGATATTGACAGCAGGAAGTCCTGGACAGAATTCATCAATAACGAAGACCTCGACCGGATGATCGAACAACACAGGATTCGACGTACAGGGCTCCGGGAATGCTCTCCGGCAATATGAATTCAGGCTTATTACAAAATCTGGTGAGATCCGAACTATTCTCCTGACGATCGAAATGTTTTCGGGAACAAAAAGAAGCATAGCATCTCTGATTGACATTACCGATCGGAACGAATGAAGGGAAAATACCAGAAACTCATTTATCCCCATCCGATGCTTACAAGCGCATGGTATCTCTGCATTGATAGGGTCTGAAATTTTCCCCTCAATTTCCTGATGCACAAAAGCTTCGGATTGTAATCGCAAAAAGTATTTGCGATGAGGCACTGCCATTTTTTTAAGAACGGATGATTCCCGAAGAGGGTGAATAGCTTGAGACGGGCACAGGGATTACGATTTTTTGGTAACCGATCGAACATAACCTTGTATTATCAGAAAAGCCTCGGATAGGCACAACCAGAAAATCGATCGGAAAACAGAAATCTTTACATACAGCCTAAGATTACCGGACTGTCAACATGTCACATGGATGATCGCAACAAACGGCCGATGTTCTTTTTTCAGCATATTCAGGATCTCCGGTGTTGTCCGGATTGTCGACTCAAACCGGTTGAGCTCTTTTTGGGCTTCTGGTGTTATCGGGAGATCACCATACTGGCCGGTCCCGATATAAACGATTTTGGGTTTTTCCCTCACTAAAACTTCCAGTTCATGATCAGAGAGCGGAGTGTGCCCGTACGTACTTTTAAGTTCTTTGGATTTTTTCTTGGACCGCTTGGTGACCGAACCGTCGAGATGAATAATTACGTCATGATCATACCGTATTTGGTCGATCTCTATCCAGCCGAATTCTGATTTCATAGATCTATTGACATTTGTGGAAACAGCCATAAAAAGTAAATGGGCTGTTTGCAAAAATTGTTGCACTGTAAGTTAAAATAATTCTTCAGATCATAACGGCTCGGACAATGGTTACATTCTGGAGTGGCCGGTTCCCGGGCTGGTCTTTACTTTGGCGATTTTGTCGACAACGTCCATCCCTTCAACGACCTTACCAAAAACGGGGTGTTTTGTATCCAGGAAATTATTTCCAACAAGATTGATAAAGAACTGGCTTCCCCCAGTATTGGGACCGGCGTTTGCCATGGAAATCGTTCCCCGATCATTCCGGTTGCTTTTTAAGAACTCGTCCTTGATCACATAACCCGGGCCTCCGGTTCCGGTTCCGGTCGGATCTCCCCCCTGGATCATAAAGCCATTGATGACACGGTGAAAGATTACACCGTCATAATAGCCCTTCTTCACGAGTGTTTCAAAGTTGCCTGCGGTTATTGGCATGGCAGGATCGAGCGCGATGGTGATATTTCCCATGTTTGTCTCGAGTTTTACCAATTTCTGGGATTCAGCAGATGGTGTCATGGATACTGTCCCGGCTGTTGTAGTGGCCAGTTTTGTCGCTGGTGCGGACTGTGTACACCCCGCACAGAAAATAAAACCTACAATGAGGAGAACTGACAGGATGAGGGTACGCAATGGTGACATTGTTATTCATATTAGTGGGAAAGAAAATAAAGATTTCAGGGTAGATGGCCATCGGTGGATGAATAATTCGTTATGAACAGATTATAACCATAACAGGGTAGAAGAACCTCCTGATAGTCGAGTCAATCATTGTTTCTTTGCTAAATCCACTGCTCACCAAATTGTGAATTTCCATGAACAGTACGGTATCCCAGGCAGGGTTTCAGGCGGGCACGACAGGCATGAGGTTACTATCCGGGAATCAATAGTATGGGCGAAGACAGGAAATTCGACCAGTCCTACGGTCCTGCAGGGAAAATCAGGCAAACCCTTCTTTTTCCGGGCAGCCTGCACCCTACAGGTTTTTGTGGTTACGAGGAGTGTGTTTTTATCCGGGCGTAGGATTTCCAGTTCGTTGAGGAGAAAAATAAGCCGGTTTTTTAAAGCGATCTCCAGTGCATCCAAACCACCGTTTTCCGGCAGGTTAAGCCGCTCTTTAATCCGTAGAGCCTCGATAACAGCAAACAGTTCCCAGACCTGCCTGTCCATAGCAATGGCAGTATCCATCCCGTATCTCTGCTCAACTGCCTGGAACCAGAGCCCATCCATGGCAAGCCAGTTCTTTGCTGCATCAGAGAGCCTCTTCTGAAACACTTTTCTGCACGGGTTTCACGAACAGTGCATTGACCTCGTAAGGGTAAAAAATATGCCGGCATATTCCCTTTATTTGTCTGCATCAAGCTGAACCTGTATCCTTGAGGCGATGTCTTCTGCTGTCTTGTCAAGCGGTAAGAGTTTGATATCTGTAGCGGATGTAACACCGATCCCCAGTTGGGCCGCTCTGGCGATCTGTTCCTGTTCGAAGATCCTTCCCTCCATAATATCATGCATAGTCCCGAACGAGCGCAGCAGGGCAACTCCAACTGCATCGATGGCAACCCGGTCGGAACCGGCAATGATAAGTCCCGGGTGAATCGAGCTTCCCCTTGTCCGGCCCACCGGTTGCAAAACCTTCCATTGCATCCATTATAACCAGATCGGTGCGGTAGAATTTATTGATCTCTGCAATCATCAGGCGCTGATACGGTGAGCTGTGCAATTCATTCATAAAATCATAGTTAACTCCAGGAACCCGTTTTGCGATCAGGCCTACAGAGTTTTTCAATGACATTGTGAAATGCCCGCCGAACCTGTGCGTTTTGAGACAGCAGGTCTGTATTACTCTGTCGGCCCGGGCAAATATATCCGAAATAAAAAATCCGCGGGACCAGTGGAGCCCGGGAGCTTGGATCTCTCTCCAGCCGGTACTGTCGATTTCATCGAGAATGACCGCGGAAAAATCCTTCTTCTGTGCCAGATTAAGTACCCCCCGCTCTTCCAGCACACTCCGGGTATTCCCCATGCCGCTACGTTCGGCAAGGGTAAGTTTTTTGGGTTTTTCTGCAAGAATTGCAGTACACAATGCATTCAGTGTTTCGACTGATGTAGATGCCGGTGGCGGATCGGCACTGTTGAAATTTGCCTTCAGGGCAATTTCGGTACCAGAGAAAACCGACATGTCAACATCTTTCAGAACTCTCTCCACCCCGATGACTCGATCCGATCCACCGGCTGATAAAAATCTCCGTATTTCCGTCCATAGGTATCCTTTTGTAGCGGTAACCTTCCTCAGGATATGAAATCTTTCTCAATTTTGTCTTTATCCTTGGAAGGAAATGCCGTTGATGATGGACTGATAGTTTACTGAGCACGTCTCATAATTTCTTTTTCCCTTCTTTCTTTATCCGGGAAACAGCCGTACAGCAGTAACCGGGATCAATTTCGATTCCAATACCTATCCGGTCGCACTGTGACGCAGCAACAAGCGTTGAACCACTGCCCATGAAAGGATCAAGGACAGTATCCCCGATAAAAGAAAAAAGTTTCACACACCGTAGTGGAAGTTCGACAGGGAACGGTGCAGGATGACCCGTCTTCTTTTTTCTCTCACCATTAAATGTCCATAGCCCGTTCGTCCAGTCCATAAATTCCTTCCGGGAAATATCGGACTCTTTCGACCCGCTCGTTTTTTTCCATGAATTTTTGTAAAGTATCACAATAAGTTCCACCGGGGCAATCACGTAAGGTGCCGATGCACTCCTCCAGGATCCCCATGCTGTCCGGCGCGAGATATTCCCCTCATTCCAGACAACTGTCGAATGGTATGAAAAACCGATCTTTTTTGCAATAGTAGTAAGATCCGCTCCGATACTTTGCTGGCCACCTTTATTCTTGTCGAGCGGGATATTGAGGCAGAACCGCCCGTCAGCCTTGAGCCAGGTGAAACACCGTTTCATCCAACGCCGTGAAAAATCCTTGTAATCCTCATAAGTGAGGCGATCAAGGTGAGAAGAGGTACTGGATGTCCACATTGTATGGAGGGGAGGTGACGAGGAGGTCTATACTTTCAGCTTCAATCTTTTTTGTCGTGAAAATATTCCCGTTTATTATACGGGAATTACCGTTATCAAAAAAGAAGCCTTTCCTCACACTGCACCTTTGTATATATCTTCGCTATATCTTCCTAAAGTATTGCGCTTGAAGAAGAATCAGACCTTGATGATGTCACTTGCCCGGACCAAAAAAATTAGCAGGAATGCAAAGGCAATGGATATATTTCTCATCATCTGAAGACCCGCGATTTTATCTTTTCTCTGGTATTATTCCCTTAAATCATCAGACTGGAGTTGAGAACTATTAAAAAAAGAATTTTAGTTTGCTAAAGCGTTTCTGTCAGCCGCTCTCATCTGTGCCTGCAGATCCATCTGATATCCTGCAACAGTGGTGCGGAATTGTTGTTTAAGGAGTCGTAATCCTGCTGTTCGTTGAAAGTAGCCCCGCGTCCTGGTTACGGAGAAGGGCATTCTCCAGCTCATTGTGCTGCGTATCAATCAGCGATGAAAGAGTTTTCGGATAGGTGATATCCATACCGTGAAGGCTGAGGTCATCAAGAATCGCAGTGCGCCGTTCAGAACTCTGGTTGAAGACCATGAACCGTGTGGTCTGACTGGCAAGCCATGAAGAGTACTTTAAGGAATTGAATGATTGCTCAACTGGATGCAGTGCAGCTTCCGCGCTCGATCGCATCTCGGTGGTACTACCGTTAAACAGCGAAAGCTGTACGTTGGTCTCATCCGCAAACAATATGCTCTGGTGCCGCATCTCCTCGCGGGCTTCAGTGATTTCTTCGACTGTTCGCATCGCGGGAACAGTGAACGCAGCCGTTAAGTAATCTTCCTGTATTTGTTGCAAGCCAGCAATCCCGGCACCCCCGCTTATTGCGTCAATATAGGTGATCACGCCATCCATGCGAGTCTGCTGGATCTTCCCTATATATGCGATATGCATTTTGAGTGGCGAAATACTCGCGGTATTATTCTGGTCTTTACTGCCGGACTGGACTGGGATTTGGGTTACTGCCTCTGTCAGCGGAATGAAAAGTACACTAAAAAAAAGAAAAATCAACCCAATCCTGAGAATTTCCGATTTGTTCATTAGGGGCACACACCACCAAATCGAACGTTTCCTTGTTGCTTAATTACTGGCTTACTGGTAGTTATCGTAATAAATAATAATGCGCTGATACCCGGAGTTATGTTTTACCCCCCGCAGGAAAAATTGGTAGAACCAACGGGTTCGTTCTGGTTCCCTGTAACTGAAGTATGCTTTACGAGGGTAAACCCCTCATGCTGAACACATCGCATTGATCCATAGCAGACATACTTTTTGCAATAGTGCAGGTACAATACAAGGAACATGCGTTGCAAACCGATGAAATAGTGTTCAGTAATTCTTCACTCTTTGGGATAGCTGACATGCGGAATGCCTGTTTACCGTCACCACACATATGTGTTCCTCCTGTTCTTTTGACTTACAATATTTCTTACGATCACAGTAATCAAATCCCTGTAATCTTCATTATTTACTAATACTTAATAAATATATTTATTTTAAAAAAAGCTCAATCCGATTAATATTAGCTAAAATTTTAATAATTATAATTTTTTTGCCCTCTCTCTAAAAAAATAAAAAAGAACGTAACAATAAAATAACTTTTGGTCAAAGGACCTTTAGAGACCTTAAAAATAATTCTATAAATTTTTATGAATCTCCAGTTTTTTTCTCATACCACATTCATATTGATTTTAACAAATCCGTCCCAATTTCATTCAAAGCTTTACCGCGGATCCAAACTTTATATCTTTTTATTCTGGCTGGGTTAAATACGCATTATCGTTAAGTACCCGGAGAGGTCTCCTCACAACTCAACTTCACAATTCAGGCTTATATTTGCAAAAGAGAGGATCATAACAGGGCGGGTCGCAGGAAATCGCAAATTATGTTTTCACCTTTTTGGGCAATTACTATCAACCAGGACAAAGTGACACAGTCATCATGATGCAAAAAAAAACCTACACAAGTGTACCGGGGATCCTTCGCCCGTTCAGGGAATTTCTTCTATCCCAGAATATCACGTATGAGACCAGATAGTGTATTATGGGCGTGTTGGAACCTGTACACCTTTTATTGAACTTCTTGCCATTGCCAGCCGTAATCTTCAGGCCGAACAGGTATTTGTTCCGCTCTTTGACGAGACTAAAGCCCGAAAGATTGTAAATGTTGATAATATAGGAATGCAGGAATGCGGTGGCCTGCCTGGCAGCATCACTCCAAAAGTACGTGTTTTCATGGCGTGCTTGCGATGCCTAATATGCCAGTGACTAAGGCAGATGCGAAAGAACTCATTCGAAGGCATGGGAATGTAAAAGTAATTGGCGTCTGTTTTATGAGTATGTTTGAAAAGGCAGGATGGCTCGATACGATTTCATTTGATATGTTGATCGATGGGACTATTGATCCGGTCGCGGTAACATGGAAAGTAAGCTAGGGGACTATCTTGGGGCATTTAAAACTCTTCTGAATGTTTGGATACCCCTGCCCTCACATTTCAGAAACCAATTAAGAAGAAATCACCTGTTTTCCTAACAACAACGCCGAAATAAAATAAGAATACAGTCGATGAAAAATAAAAAAATTAGATGTAAGGGATGCGGAGTCCCTTGCCAACGCCGAAGGTCTTGCGAGCTTCAACAGTAGCTTTGTTCTTTGTAATCTTCTCGTTTGCCAGTTTGGAAACGAGTTCAAGACCTGGCTTGACCTTTTCAATCGGCTGGATCTCAAAGACACCTGCTGCCATTGCCTTTGCCCAGACCGAGTCTCCGATCTTGGACCTGACAAAGACGGTGCTCCATCCATCGGGACTTCCGACGGAACCGGTTGAGATATCGCTCACATTTGCCACGTAATCGAGGCAGACATGGCAGCCGGGCTGTTCGTACTTGTGGGTGACCTTGAGCGGAAGCTGGACTACTTGTCCGCGCTTGCCGTAGACCCAGAACTTGCCCTTGCCAATCTCCATCTTCTTGACTGCTTCCATTTTCATGGCTGCGTGGTCTTCCACGAGCTGGAGAATGCTCTGGTAGGGGAAGTTTTCCATACAGAAGATACCGACTGCAAGTGCGATGCTGGCTCCGACATCACGGGCACCAACCGGGTAAAGCTGGAGTTTCCGGATTGCCTGCATCTGGCAGGGGGTTCCGACGATACCAACCTTGTCCAAGCCGAAGCTTCGGGTTGCTTCCTTGATCAAGGAAACGTTCGGGCTGATGTTGTATTTGGTACCTGCTGCAGCAATCATATCAGCCTTTGATGTGACAACGCACGGAATTGGTCTCCATGGTTCATGGAACTCCATGTTCGAGTTGTCCCTCATGGCTTTTTCAGGATGCTTGTGCGCAAACTCCTTGGTTGCTGCGACAATTGCCCCATCAATGATGCCCTCATCCAGAGCGAATCCAAACAGCTGGGTGACGATACCGCCATCCTGTGCGTGCTTGAGAATCTCCTTGTCGGTGCTCCGTGCTGAGACGCATGTTTTGTATTTTCCGAGTTCTGCTCCCATTTCAATCACCTTCACTGGAGTGCCGCCATTATGGCCTCGTTGATCGCCTCATAGTTGTCAACAACATCGAAGCTGTACCAGCTCCGCGGACACTGGTTATAGCACGCACCGCACTTGATGCACAGGTCGCGCTCGCCCTGGGGCTTGCCGTACTCGTGGGTAATGGCATTAACCGGGCAGGCTGATGCACAGCTGCCGCATCCCATGCAGAGACCCTGGTTGATGACCTTGGTCATCAGGTCGCAGAAGCAGGCGCTTGTGTTCTCCGTTGCCATCATGAGAGGCTTCAGGTATGCAGTCGCAAGATCCTTCTGTTCCTTGGTCCCCTTGAGGAGCAGGTATGCCATGACCGCGACGTTCCGGATCAGCTGGGGTGTCGGTGCGCATCCGGGGATGAACACGTCGACCTTGATCAGGTCGCCGACGGGCAGGAATGCCTCGTGTGCCGGCTGGTTCTGCTGGCCACCGCGGGAGAACCGGGTGATGTTTCCGTAACAGGCGCAGGCACCGATTGCCACGACCACCGTTGACTTTTCACGGGTTTCCTTAAGCTCCTGCACTGCGAGTTTGTCATTAATACAAACTGAACCCTCGATGAATGAGACATCGACCTTCTGGACGTGCCTTGCATCTGCAAGTGTTGGCATGTACTTAAGGTCGACATATCGGTCGAGGAGTGTTAATAATCCGGCATAGTTGTCTGCTAATGCCACAGTACAACCGGTACACCCACTCAGGTGTGTATAGCCTAATGTAATCTTGTCTGCCACAGGCTTAACCTCCTTTTTTGTTTCTGCTGGTTTTGTTGCTACGTCAGC
>CAWFHC010000004.1:0-53198 GCA_963815395.1 uncultured Methanoregulaceae archaeon | reverse complement strand
AACACGCTGGCTTGACCAGGGGGCAGATGCCCTTCATGTGGTGAACCTTGACGGGGCATTTGGGGAATCGGCAAAAAATGCTGAGCTTATCATGGGCCTGATCAAAAAAAC
Organism: uncultured Methanoregulaceae archaeon; assembly: GCA_963815395.1. GTDB lineage: Archaea > Halobacteriota > Methanomicrobia > Methanomicrobiales > Methanospirillaceae > Methanoregula. Next base: position 53,087 of record CAWFHC010000004.1, on the reverse strand, counting down.
CGGCGTCGAGATTGAGCCTGGCGGGGGTATCCGTTCCCCGGAAGATGCTGTCCATTGGCTGAATACCGGTGTTTCACGGATTATTATTTCAACGCTTGCAACCCGGAACCGGAAAGTATACGGGTTCTTGTTGATGAGTATGGGAGTGAACGAGTGATGGCGGGAGTTGATGCAAAAGGCGGGCAGATCGCGGTTCATGGCTGGCAGGAGACGGCAGGTGATTTTCTGGAATGGGCACGATACTTCGAGGAGATGGGTGCCGGTTCCCTTCTCTATACCAACGTGGACGTGGAAGGACTGCAGCAGGGAGTCCGGTTCGAGCCGGTCGAAACAACTGATTGCTGATGTTACCATATTCCGGTGGTTGTTGCCGGTGGTATATCGGCACGAACGGATATAGCAGGCCTGCGGGATACCGGGGCATTCGGAGCTGTGCTCGGTTCTGCCCTTTACAGCGGCAAGATCACCCTTAAAGAGGCTCTGGAGGAAAGTCAATGAGAAATGTTACGGTAAAGCGGGAGACAAAAGAGACAAGTATCACGATCAAACTAGACCCTGACGGCTCCGGGAACGTATCAGTTGACAGCGGTGTGCCATTTTTTGATCATATGCTCACTGCGATGTCAAAGCACGGGGGTTTCGATTTCACCTGCACTGCCAAAGGTGATCTCGGTGTCGACTGTCATCATACTGTCGAAGATGTTGGTATCGTGTTCGGGGACGCCATCAGGCAGGCAATTGGTGATGGACTGGGTATGCAGCGTTTCGCACATGCCATTATCCCTATGGACGAGTCACTGGCTACTGTAGTGCTCGATTGCGGAGGCAGGGGATATCTCGTCTTCACCGGAAAGTTCGGGAACAGGACTATCGGTACGATTCCGGTCGATATTTTTGAGCATTTCTTCTACAGTCTGTGTACCCGGGCAGGTATCACGGCGCATATCGCGTTTTCCGGTAAGAATGATCATCATCAGTGCGAAGCAGTATTCAAAGCATTCGGGATTGCGCTTGGGCAGGCACTTTCAATCAGCGGGAACATAAAACAGATCAGGAGTACAAAAAGGAAGATTTTAGACTTTTTTTTAATTTTCAACAATGGCTTAAATGTTTTCGGGAAATCTACCTCTGCCGCTCTCGTCTCTTGTGATGCTTTTATAGACAAGTTGAGAAACTGAATGAATGAAATGAGATTGTACGATTAAATTCGTAGTGTTCAGATATCATGAAGAGATTATTAGCACTCTCTCCATCGGCTACTATGACGGCCGCCGCTCCCGAATGGGGCATGCCCGTGGCAGATCCGTGACTGAAAATTCAAAAAATTCTCTGTCGGTTTTTTCGTCGGAGAGGTCCGATTTTGTGGAAAGATGTTTTATATATTATACGATAATACGTCCGGAATAAATCCGATTGGTACAGTCTGTTTTTAAAAGAGTCGGTTTTTTTTCAAGAACTGCCCGTGAAAGAATAATTTTTTTAGGGATGTCTCTCCTCAAAAAAGTCAAACAAACAATGGAATATTTTCAAATATACGTGAAAAAAGAGTTGATTTTTAGGATTTTGAAGCCAGGTCAACATCTTCTTTCTTGATCGTCTTTCTTCCCGCATGCCTCAGGCAGAGCTTATTCGCTTCTTTGGTGGAGCTGAGCAATGTACTTCTCTGCCTTGACAACAAGGGCTTCAGCTGCATCGCTGCCGACTCTTTCGGCTCCGTTCTTCTTTGCAATCCTTACAACTGCGGCGATTGGTAAATCTGCCATTTTTCTAACCTCAAAAAGAAAGTCTATTGGTATATATAAATACTTTTTGGGGAAATACCTCATTTTATCAAGCATTCCGATATTGGAACGCATATTGTTAAGCAAGTGGAAAACGAAGCGCAAAATTTCGCAGAATATTTTTTAAACTTATTAAATCGTTTATTTTTAAAAACAGGGGAGTTATAGGGATTTTAAATTATTCCAACAAAGCAGCAGCGAGCAATAGCGCATTCGCATAATTTGGTGAGGCGCGCGAAGTATCCACGAAAATTCTGCTGATATTTACTACAGGCGCGCCATGTCCGAGCCCCCCTCCCAGAAAGGTGAGCGTACGGAAGACTAAATTGCCGGATATCCCGTCCCGGAGCGATGATCAGTCCGCAGGTTTCAACAGCATCCTCAATCAGAATTTCGCAGTGTTCTGCATCGCCAAGCCGTGCGACCAGTTCTGCTTCGGCCATACTGGCGTCTACCTGGCTATGCCTCCCGGCATCTCCCAGCCTGCCGCCGGAAAGGACGCCGACCTTTTTCAAAAGACCGAATTTCTGCGCAATCAGGCGCCCTTTTTTTATCAGTTCAAGTTTTTCCGCTACTGTCCATCCTTCATCCACTCCTACCGGTGCGAGAAGAATTTTTTACCGGACACCGTTTCAAGCAGCGCGATGCGTTCGAGATGATCGACCCCTTCAGCCTTTTTTAGCGCCCTGAGTGTAGAATTTGCGGGAAGTGTTCCCCGGACGGCAGCATCAATCCGGCCTGCCATGAGATCGTCGATGAGTGCCTGCTCGGGGTTCGTGTGCTCCGCAATCTCTGCATGGTCTATGACTTTTTTTATATCAACAGTTCCTGGTCGGCAATAGCAGACTGTAGTAAAATTCCTGCTCACACCGTTCGCGCTGGAAATCACTTTTTCTGCATCTTCCGCGATTCCGATACCGATACGTTTTATCGCGCCAGACATGCAACATCCTCATCAGAAAGGTGCATGATCCCGTCATCAATAAAATCAAAGACCTGCGTTTCCTGCCCATGGTAAGTAATACGCAGCTCCCGCGAACTGTTGACGGTCCCTATCTCACGTGCTGTCATTCCAACACCGGCAAAGAGGTCGACAAGCTCAGGGATATGTACTTTTTTTACGGTCAGGATAAAACCCATACCCGGTACATTCGTACCCATTGTTCGAACGTCATATTGTTCGCTGCCAGATTCGGCCGGGGGATAAGATCAAGATCGATCTCACTCCTTTCCCGCTGACTTCCAGGAGCATTCCCAGTGTTCCGATAAGACCCGGGTTGCTGATATCCTTACCTGCCGTTGCCAGGTGACGTTTGCCAATCTCTTCCATTACGGCAATCTGACTCTGACCTCGTGGGCTGTTTTCATCGTGACCGAATCCCAGTTGAGGGAACAGGAGGGATGCACACGTCCTGAGAGATCGATAGCAGCTACAACGCTGTCCCCTTCCTTTGCCGTGTGGCTGTAAATGAGAGCATCAAGCCGGGCTGAACCGAGAATCGATACGTCAATGACACTGTAGGGTGCGTCCGGATGAAGGTGCCCTCCCACGATCGGTACGCCAAACTGTGCGGATGCGTCGTGCATCCCTTTCACGACGAGTTCCTGTACCTGTGGTCTTTGCAATAGAGAATATATCCACCATAGCAAGGGGATGCCCTCCCATTGCTGCGATATCATGAATGTTGACGAGGACTGAACAATATCCCGCCCAGTACCGATCCGCCTCCATGACCGGCTCCAGATGCCGTCAGACTGCGAGGAGGAGAGCCTCATCATTGTCCCGGATTACTGCGGCATCCTCCCCGAATGAGGCGACAACGTGAGGGGCGTCGATCTTCAATGCTCTGACCATCTCTCCGATGGAATGCTTCCTCCGGACTCCCTCGTATTCCCTGACTACTTTTGCAATCGTCTCTGTGGAGCAGCTGTGGACCACGGTATCACCTGAAGAATGGATGATTCATTAGTTTGTGTATCGTAGTTTCATTTGATCAGAGATAATTTATTTGATATACAGTCAACGTGTTGGTATGGACTGGGCAGAAAAATACCGTCCCGCACGGCTTGAAGATATTGTGGGTAACACAACTGCAATCCGGCAGATTGCAGCGTGGGCGATAAACTGGACGAATAAATCCAAGCCGCTGCTCATCTACGGAAAGCCCGGTATTGGCAAGACCTCCTGTGCTTACGCGCTTGCCAACGATATGGGATGGGACGTTATCAGAGCTTAATGCAAGTGACCAGCGGACCGCAGCAGTCATCGAGCGTATTGCAGGGATCGGGAGTGTTACGGCAAGTCTCAGCGGGTCGGGAAGGAAACTGATTGTCCTCGATGAAGCAGATAATCTTCAGGGCACAGCAGACCGCGGGGGAGCAAAGGCCATCATCGAATGTATCCGGAAAGCGCAACAGCCAATGATCCTGATTGCCAATGATCTCTACGGTCTTTCCCCGGAACTTCGGTTCCGCTGCGAACCAGTCCAGTTCAAGGCAATTCCCGCCCGTTCTATCGGACCGCGCCTCAGATATCTCTGCGCTTCAGAAAAGATTACCTGCAGCGATGCCGCAATCCGTTCAATCGCGGAGAGTGCCGGGGGGGATATCCGCTCAGCGGTCAACATGCTTTATGCCTCGGCCATCGGAAGGGATCGGCTGGAAGATTTACAGGTGCGCACATCACAGAAAGATGAACGGGTATCAATATTCTCACTGATCACCGCAATTTTCCATCCTACCCCGGATGACGAGCTGATGCGTCTCTCGTATGATGTTGATGATACTCCAGAAACAATTGAGCAGTGGGTTGAAGGTAACATCCACCTGCTGCCTACACCTTCCGCCGTTGCGGAGGGATATCGCCATCTCTCGCGGGCAGATGAATATCTCGGGTATACCTATCGAAGGCAATACTATATGCTCTGGCGCTACGCGACTGCAGTTATGCTATTGGGAGTCGCTGATGCGGCAGAGGGAAAAGGCATTCACACGCGGATTCTGCCTCCCGAACGATGGCAGAAAATGTCGACGGCGAAGAAACAGAAAGCCATCCGAATCATAACTCTGAATAAGATTGCCCGGAACCATGCATATTCCGCAGAATACGCTTCGCGAGAACTATCTGGACATAATTTCCCTGCTTATCGAGCATGATCCGGTCACGTATGTACGTGAGCTGATGTTCGATGCAGACCAGCTCAATTTCTTCCTCCATGACAAGGTTCGTTCGCATGAGATCATAAAATCCCTCGTTTTCAGAAGAAAATGTGGCAAAAGTTCAGGAGAAAAAACCCAGAAAAGAGAAAATCCAGAAACCGGCCCAGCGGGAAATTGAGAAATCATGCACTCCACCTGAACCGGAGGAGAAAAAACTTCCTCCCCGCTCTCAGTCAACGCTGTTCGACGGGTTCTGAATCTTTGAAATAGCGGTGGAGTAGGACACCGCAGTCAATTTTCTCGCCGCCATCCCCATAGCATTCAAAACCGAGGTGATAGACGATGAGATCACAGTTTATCGTCCGGGCAAGGGCAAGCAGCGGGGGGATCATCTCGATAGCAGGGCGGATAGCGTAGATGACATCTGCGCCTTCGTACAGGCTGGTATCCGGTGAGAATACGTCATCAATCGTAAAACAGAGCCATCCGGGCACTCCACACTCTTTCACATCGGTACTTCGGACACGGACACCGGCATCAAGGAGAATGCGTGCTACCTCAGTGTTTTTCCCGATCCCGACCTCAACAGTATCGGTATAATGTTTTATAATATATTCCCCGATACACGTCTCAATATGTTTATAGAAGCCCATTTAAACAGAGTATAGCGATGCACATCAATATTTTTTGGGATTCTCTCTCCCCGCCTGGTCTCCAGTTACCGGTCACCCGCATGATATCTTCAATCCTGGGAATGCCGGTATCGGTGTCGGAGAACCATGTACGTATGATGGGATATGTGGACGGGCGCAAACAGATCGATGCACAGGTATTGTTAGATAGCATCCAGGTGTACAAACATCGCCATGCCATGCAAGATCCGCTCCTGCTTGTTGTCCACCAGGATCTTTTTAAAAATGGCAACAGTTTTGTATTCGGACTTGCCCGTGAACATGTCGGGGCAGCAGTAGTCTCAACTGCCCGGCTCGGAAATGAATACTACGGAAGAGACGGGAATGATGATGACCTCATTGACCGGATAACAAAAGAAGGCACGCACGAAGTGGGGCACCTGCTCGGCCTTGACCACTGTCCAGATCCGGAATGCATCATGTTCAAACCAGACACCCTCGACGAACTGGACAGGAAGAAAAAGGTGCTCTGCACAAGGTGTAATAAGCGGCTTACCGGGTATCTTTCATCGGTCGGACAGGATTCATAAAAAACGATCTTGTTGAAATCCTATTTTTTTCGTCTTTTCGTTTGTCCTCTGCGATAATTCAGGAAGGTGACTTCCCCCCTCTCTCATTCAAAGGGGAGCATCATCCAGACCCTCTCGGAAACTTTTCTGATCCGTCTATGGGTGCCCCGCAGGCAGTGGTATTTTAGTCCTGACCGGAGATTGGGTAGTGAATGTCCCCCAAAATTCATAGTCTTTAGAAAGGATCCTTACGTCATCATTACTGATATGGAGCGGCAGATATCCATTGGATATAGTTTATAGTTTCTAAGGATTTAGCAAACAGAAAACTCTGATTCATGGTGCGAGTGTTCCAGGCAGATGTCGGGTATAAACAGAATTATACCCGTCTCCCGGTTTTGTCCCGGAAAATCAGGGAATGGACGAGATTTTTTAAGCGGGAAATGGCTAAGCTATATTCAAAGATAGGTCATTATCGCGACTACGTATGAGAAATCCGGTATGCTGAGCTGCTCTGCAATCATCGATCCAATCTGTGCTGAACATGATAATCCGTCACACCCTGAGTGCAATGCCCGTCTTGTAAATGCGTGTTCAGGGATTCCCCCGGAAATATCGCTGCTTATTTCGGAACCTGCATCACGCGAGGACGTCGAGCGTGTTCACGACCCCTCCTATCTTTCATGGCTTGAGCAGCGTTGTGCCGCAACTTCTACACTTGGCTGGCTGGACTCTGATACTTATATTACCCGCCGATCCTTCGATGTCGCCCTTCACGCTGCCGGGGCAGCGATTGCTGCTGTGGAACGATCCATGGAAGGTGAACACTGTTTTGCCCTTGTGCGCCCGCCAGGCCACCATGCGGAGTTCGATCGTGCCATGGGATTTTGCCTGGTCAATAATGTTGCGGTTGCCGCAAAAAAAGCCCTGGAACATGTTGATACCGTAGCGATTGTTGACTGGGATGCGCATCACGGGAACGGAACGCAGAACACTTTTTACGGTACAGACCGAGTGCTCTACTGCTCCACACACCAGGAACATTTTTTCCCGTATTCCGGCACAATCGATGAAATTGGTATTGGAGACGGCAAAGGATATACCATAAATGCACCTCTGCACCCAGGATCTATTATTGCCGATTATCAGTGTGTTTTTTCTGATATCTTTATCCCTGCAATCGAGCGTTTTTTTCCTGATGTCCTGATCGTTTCTGCAGGCCAGGACATTCTCTTTGATGATCCGATCGGGAGGATGAATATCCGGCCGCAGGATTTTGAGGAGCTGACCCGGATGCTTGTCAATGCAGCGAGAGTTCCTCTGGCGCTGGTGCTGGAGGGGGGATACAGTCCGTCACATGGCGAGGCTGTGCATCACATATTCGCAGCACTTACATCTGATGGTAAGGTGAAAGCACCAGGAATACCCTCAAAAAGAACAAAAACAATGGTTTCAATTCTGAAAACAGTACACCCATCTTCCCTGAAATATCAGGCTGAGGAAAGGATATCTATTTCCATTGTGCTGATCTTCTCGTAGGTTTTTTTCAGCTGGATGATAGGCCAGAGTTCGTAGAGAAGTACGGTAATGGGCTCCCACATGGCAACCCAGCCGATAATCAGGAGCGCATCGGCAATAATCAGTGCGAGTAAATGATTGTCCAGTGATGAGGCGATCTGCCGGGCTATCAGGGCTATCGTGAGGAACGTAAGCCCGATGAGGAGGGTAGTTCTGCCATACCGTAAGTGGGAACGAAATTTTCGTTCTGCGACCAGTGTTTTGTACTGGAAATGATTATGGATCGCAGGGGGGATTTTCATCGCCCGGTCTGTTGTGGCGATATCCGGAGGAAGGTAAATGTTCATCTTGAAGATCGTGTCTTTAGGAGGGAAGTCCTTGACCATATCAACAATATAATGTTCGGCTGCGGAATCGAGTTCCTTTTCATGGAATGGCGCGGGATCGAATGAATTGAAGAGCTGTGCGACTGAGGAGAGTTTGATCTCGATCAGGATCCTGCCGTTTTCTTTTTTATAGAGTGATTCTATATCCAGCCATGCGCTGTATTTCCTGAATTGCTATATTCCGGCAAAGTCGATAAACCTGCCTTTGGCACCGTTTGATCCTGCGACAGATTACCGGGTTTTCCTGCGGGCATCAGATCTCAGGTGAACTATTGCGAACTCATTCGGAGATTGATCTCTTCAATTGCTTCTGTTATTATCTCCTGGACTCCCTCATTTTCCATTCGGTAGAGTCGTCTGAGGGGAGAGATAGCCCGTATGTCCCCGATCTGACCAAGGGCCCATGCTGCTTTCAGTCTCACCCGGGAATCGTCATCCCAGAGGGTATCTATGAGAGGTTCCACAGCACCGGGATCCCTCATTCTTCCCAACGACTCTGCGGCCTTCCAGCGACTGATCTCGTCATCATCGGAAAGCATCCGGATGAAATGTGCCAGCCGCTCTTCCCTGCTGACTCCTGGATCCATCTGGTTTCCTCATCAGGATCATGCCCGATGGGTTGTTTTTCCTGATCAGTCATGTTTAAACTTCCTTGTCGCCCAGCAGATTCTGGGGCGACAGACAGGCTTCCATCCTGCACAATACTATACAACGATGACAAGCGGGGGGCTGCTGCCTCCAAGTTGTGGGTCCCCGTATTCATACCTTCCCTTCTCTAAAAACATGTAACTATACCTCTGCCCGTATGAAAGTGGTCCGGAATTGAAGAGTTCTGCCTGGGCAACCTTCGGAAGATGAACAACACGGTGAATCATGGTTTCATCGTTTATCCAAGTAACTGTAGTACCCTCTTTGATAGTGATTATTTTCGGGTCAAAAGCTCTCGCCTTAAGAATCACCGTGACCGTCCCGGTGTCGGGGACAGTTGTTATTCCAGGATTGACGGGGGAAGACTCATAAGAACCTGATGGAACGGACACACATCCACAGATCAATGACTCCGACGATAGATACGATCAGCAGAAATGCACATTTCTTCATGAATAAAAGAATGGATGTATCACCAGATTATTCTTTTTCCCTGACGTATAGGATACCCTGCGGTTCTTTATAATCTGCTTTGATCACGATAGTATTTGAAATCCGGTTGAACACCCGTAATTTTGTGCCTGACATTGCAAGCCACCCGATCCCGCAATCCAGTGGGAGGAGGAACGCCTTTCCCACGCTCTCGATTGCAGCGGTTATATAACTGATGTTCGAACCGTCACGGTTGACGACTTTTAAATTCATAACCATCTTGCCGATTGACTGGCCACGGAATCCCTCCATAACCGTCCAGTAAGCGAAGAAAAACACGGATTCAAAACCGAGAGCAAAAAATTCCCAGTGGGGGTAATCCCAGAGCAGGGGTAATTTCCAATACGGGTCGAAAATGCCCCGGATAATATTTAAAAAGAGGATAATGAGGATGATATCAATGAGCCATGCCCAGAAACGTGCACTCCACTTGGCAAGATAGATTGTCTTTTCCGGAACCGGTTTTATAAGAGATGGTTCCTCAGTCATATTTTCTTCAGACATTGCAATGGAGATGTTAGCATCCGTTATGAATGAAGGTTCTCATTAACCGGGAATCCACAAAGAATCGTCTGTGTCAGAAGAAATCATTTCCCGGGAGATATAAGTAGCGATAAAAAACGATTCTTTACGGGTGTGAATACCAACAATGACAGACGCGCGTATCACGGAGCATGCTAGTATCCGGCGGAAGATCTCGCGATTTTACCAGTCCGGTTGGAAAACATCTCTTTTTGATGTAACTGCTCCCTCTTTCCAGAAACCCGTTCCCCGTCAGGGGACGAAAACTCAAAAAAAGGGCGATAAGCTGAGTTTGGCAGTAGACATCGTCATGGCAATTAAGGATACCATCTGTCGGGTGACAGTGCCTCAAAGACAGAATTTTTTCAGAATAATTTCTCCCGGAGCAAAAAAAAGAAAAGTTACTGGTCACACCGGAGCTTTCCGGATTTGCCGATATCTTCCATCTCGTGTTCATCAATAAGGACCGTTACAAGATCGGGGGTAACTCCCACATTACCGACCAGCGTCCGGGTAAACTCCTCAACAATTTTCCTTTTCTGCTCTCTTGACAAGCCCTTTCTGATTTTCAGGATGACAACCGGCATGATAAACCTTCCAGTAAATTATGGGGAGTTTTTAGTATTTAGGATCATGTCGGGCATTGCATGCGGTGCCGACCCGTAACCGGATTGGTACTATAGCCGTCGTCAAATTCCGGAGTCGGGGGAACACCCTCCAGCCTCCCGGGTGATTAAGGAATACAGGATTCAAAATAAAAGATGAAGCAATTGGGATCCCGCGTGGTGTTTCTCATTAAACTGGATCATAATTCGCCGTCCCCTTTAGTCTCCACGGAGGATGATGACCGTTCTTCCGGGCTACGTGGCAAAAGATCCCGTAGTTACCTCTCCCGCACGCTGGTAAGAAGCGAAGATTACTCCGCTCGGAGAGGTTTTGGATTCCAGCAACCTGAATGCCGCCGGGATTGTGCCATCAGCAAACAGGCGCTTTCCCGGGCCAAGCGTGATGGGGAATATTTTCAGCCATAAATCGTCAACCAGGTCATGTTTCAGGAGTGTCTGGATGAGGTTTCCGCTTCCGTGAACCTGTAAATCAGGTCCTTCCCGTTCCTTTAACTGTTTGATCTTCCCGACAACATCCCCGCTGACAATAACCGAGGGACCCCATCCAGGCTTCGTTAAGGTTTTTGAGACCACGTACTTCGTCGCGCTGTTCAGTCCCTCTGCAATAGTATCACCCGGGGTTTTCACGTTTGGCCAGTATGCCGCAAAGATCTCGTATGTCGTTCTCCCGAGAAGTAAGTCGAACGGCCTGCTCATCTGCCGGATCATCTCGTTTCCCAGGAACTCATCAGCATAGGGTACCATCCACCCGCCGTGCCGGAAACCCCCGGAGGGATCTTCATCCGGCCCACCCGGGGCCTGCATGACGCCATCGAGCGTTACAAAGGTAAGAACAATGATCTTTCTCATTACATAAACCTCGCACCGGTAATCAGGCGGCATGATGATAAGCCTTCAGATAGCGACATTGGCATACCTGAACCTGTGCCAACTGCCCACGTGCGATGAGGACGGCCCTCTCGCAGATGATTGAAGGAAACCCGGGTCGATACAGTTGCCGTCATATATTTTGTCCAAACATCCGAATCCAATTCCCGACCCCGGAAAGAACCCATAACCTCCTGAACTCCATCCTGCCTTGACTTTTGCGATACAAATGAGGCTAAATATGACCTCACCTATTCCCGTCGACGACTCACTGTAAATTTCAGGCCATTTTCCGCGTTTTTGCGAATTATGACCTCCGATTTTGATGTTTTTGGGAAAACAGGGGAAACCGGCAACGTTCCGGGCTGCATCTGTCCCAGAATTCTCTCAGGGACCTCCCGACCTCCCATGAGGAAGTTCTCCGATGGAGGTGTCTCCCGGGAAAAAGAATTAAGACTAATATTCAGTCTTGGCATTAATGGGGATTTTTTTCACTCACTCACAGATATTTTTGATTTTTTTTGTGTCCAAACAAATTCTCGAACGATTTTTTTATTGCCTACCCCCATAAATTCATGTCTGGTCCATTCTTTATTTTATATTCGACAAAAATGTTGGATTCGATGTTCACATCTTTTACCAATAAAATGCTTTCACTTTCACCTACCCCAATCCTCACCTCTTTAATACCGGACGCCAATCTGTACCTCACGTAAAATGAAAAACATCGTCATCAAAGGTGCCCGCCAGCACAACCTCAAGAATATCAGCGTCACGATTCCCCGCGACCAGCTCGTGGTGATCACCGGGGTCTCGGGCTCCGGGAAATCGACGCTCGCGTTCGACACGCTCTACGCCGAAGGGCAGCGGCGGTACGTCGAATCGCTCTCCACCTACGCCCGCCAGTTCCTCGGGCTCATGCACAAGCCGGATGTCGACTCCATCGAAGGGCTTTCGCCCGCCATCTCCATCGAGCAGAAGACCACTTCCAAGAACCCCCGCAGCACGGTCGGGACCATCACCGAGATCTACGATTATCTCCGGCTCCTCTTCGCCCGGGTCGGCACACCCTACTGCCCCGACCACAATATTCCCATCGCCGCCCAGACCCCCGATCGGATCGCCGACCAGATCGCGGCCGAACACCCGGGCCAGATCACGGTCCTTGCGCCCATTGTTCGGCAGAAGAAAGGGACGTACCAGCAGCTCTTAAAAGACCTGAACAAAGAAGGCTATGCCCGGGTCCGGGTCAACGGGAAGATCATCCGGACGGACGAGGAGATCAGCCTCGACCGGTACAAAAAGCAGGACATCGAGATCGTCATCGACCGGCTCGAATCCTCCGAACGCTCCCGGCTCGCGGAAGCCGTGGAGAATGCCCTCAAAAAGTCCGAGGGTCTTGTCCTGGTGGCGGGCGGGGACGGGAAGGAGTCGACCTACTCATCCCTCATGGCCTGCCCGGTCTGCGGGATAGCGTTCGAGGAACTCCAGCCGCGGATGTTCTCCTTCAACAGCCCCTTCGGCGCCTGTGAGGAGTGCCATGGCCTCGGCGTGAAGATGGAGTTTGATCCTGACCTCATCATCCCGGACAAGGAGCGGTGTATTGCCGACGGCGCCATCGCCCCGTACCGCAATGCGATCGACGGGTTCCGGGGACAGTACCTCGCTACGCTTGCGAGGAACTATGGCTTCTCGGCTCTCACGCCGATCAAGGATCTTACAAAAGAGCAGGTACGAAGCGCTGATGTTCGGCTCTGACAAGCGGATGAAGTTCTCGATGAGCATGAAAGGCGGGGATGCCCAGTGGTCGCACACAGGCGAATGGGAAGGTCTCCTTCCCCAGACCGCACGGCTCTACGCCCAGACGCAGTCCGACTGGCGCAAGCGGGAACTCGAAGGTTACATGCGGGTCTCCGACTGCCCGGCGTGCCACGGGAAGCGGCTCAAGGACAAGGTGCTCGCCGTCAGGATAGACGGGAAGTCCATCATAGACGTCACCGACTTGCCGGTCGGGAAGAGTGCTGCCCTTTTCCGTGACCTGAAGCTGACCGCGAAGGAGAAAGAGATCTCAGTCCAGATCATCAAGGAGATTCAGGCCAGGCTCGATTTTTTAGAAAAAGTCGGCCTGGGATATCTTACGCTCTCCCGGAACGCCGGAACCCTCTCGGGCGGGGAAGCCCAGCGGATCCGGCTCGCCACCCAGATTGGTTCGAACCTGATGGGCGTCCTCTATGTCCTCGACGAACCCTCGATCGGGCTCCACCAGCGGGACAACCGGAAGCTGATCGAAACACTACGGACCCTCCGGGACCTCGGGAACACGGTTCTCGTGGTGGAGCACGACGAGGACATGATCCGGTCCGCAGAGCACATCATCGACATGGGACCCGGGGCAGGGATGCATGGCGGCCATATTGTTGCTGAGGGAAACCCGAAACAGATCGAGAAGAACAAAAAGTCCCTCACGGGCCAGTACCTCGTCGGCGCAAAGAAGATCGATGTCCCGAAGAAGCGGCGGCAGGCAAAGAAGTTCCTCACGATCAAGGGCTGCCGGGAGAACAACCTCAAGAATATCGACGCAAAGTTCCCCATCGGCCTCCTTACCGTTGTCACCGGTGTCTCGGGAAGCGGGAAGTCGACGCTTGTGTACGAGACCCTCTACAAAGGCATGATGCAGATCATCAACAGGTCTCGGGAGCAGGCCGGCAAGCACGATCGGATCGTCTTCGATGCCGAGATCGACAAGGTAATCGTCATCGACCAGTCTCCTATCGGTAAGACGCCCCGAAGCAACCCGGCAACGTACACCAAAGTCTTTGATGAGATCCGGGCGGTCTTTACCCAGACAAAGGAGGCAAAGATGAGGGGATACAAGCCGGGCCGGTTCTCCTTTAATATCCGGGGCGGGCGGTGCGAGGCATGCGAAGGCGACGGCCTCATCAAGATCGAGATGAACTTCCTGCCTGATGTCTATATCGAGTGCGAGGAGTGCAAGGGAAAGCGGTACAACCGCGAGACGCTAGAGGTGAAGTACAAAGGCAAATCCATTGCGGATGTGCTGAATATGAGTGTCGAAGAGGCGATGAAAATCTTCGAAAATATCCCGTCTATTAAGACCAAACTCGAGACACTCTCCCGCGTTGGTCTTGATTATATCAAACTCGGACAAAGCTCAACGACACTTTCGGGTGGAGAAGCACAGAGGATCAAACTCACCCGTGAGCTCTGCCAAGCGGGCCACGGGAAAAACCCTGTACCTGCTGGATGAGCCGACTACAGGACTCCATTTTGATGATACGAAAAAACTGATCAAGGTGCTTGATGATCTTGTCGCCAAAGGCAATACTGTTGTTGTGATCGAACACAACCTTGACGTGATCAAATCAGCGGATCACCTCATAGATATTGGTCCAGACGGTGGTGATGCAGGGGGTAAGATTGTTGCTGCCGGGACACCCGAAAAAGTTGCAGGTGTCGCGAAGAGCTATACAGGACAGTTTTTAAAACCGATATTGCAGCGGGCTTGATTTTTGTCAGATACATCCCCTTTTTTAATTATAAAAAAAAAAGATCATCCTCGTTTTTCCACCGGACCTTTTAATGACGGATCGTTTTGGACAGGCTGTTCATAACAAACACATGCCTCTTCATGTTCGCCAAGCTTGGTCAGGCAGTTGGCTCATCTCAAAGAGTGCCTCTGAATAACAGGGAGCGATGACCATTGTTTGCTTGAGATATTTTAGTGCGCTTTCGGGCTTCTCCAACCTGAATATCAACTGCAGGGAGTCGAATCCCTTCTCGTGTGATCGCATCCGAAAGAACCGGTCATGTATACCCCCATCATCGGGATAAGCACGTTTTCTCTATTGATTCCCGTTACCCCATCCCGAGTCCTTATGACCTTTGTACTCCGACTAAGTATCACAAATGATCGATCTCACCTCCCTCCCGGGTAACCCCGGCTGCTACCTTTTCCTGGATGCTGCCGGCACGGTTATTTACATCGGGAAAGCAAAAAATCTCAAAAAACGGGTGACAAGTTATTTCCAGAAAACCGATCACGATTCCAAGACCCGGAATCTGATTTCCCGTATTGAATCGGTCAGCGTGATGGTGACCAACACAGAAACCGAGGCACTGCTTCTGGAAAATAACCTGATAAAAAAGCATCAGCCAAAATACAATATCGACCTGAAGGACGCCAAACGGTTTGCGTATATCGAGCTCACCCGCGAACCATTTCCCCGGATCGGGATTGCCCGGCGGATGAGTGCCACTGATGCGATATACTTCGGACCATTTGTCTCAGCATCAGAGCGCGATTCCCTGCTCCGGGTGATAAAACGGATTTTCTGTCTCCGTTCATGCAAAAAACTTCCAAAACGTGCCTGTCTTCGGTACCATATGAAGTCGTGCTGTGCCCCGTGCATCGGATTGATCAGCGAGGATGATTATCGCATGCAGGTCGAAAGAGCATCAGCGTTGCTGAAGGGAAAGAGTCGTGAATTGCTGGCCCTGCTCCGGACAGAGATGGCCGCATCGTCGGCTTCACAGGACTACGAACGGGCGCTTGTCCTCCGAAACCAGATCGCCGCAATCAGTCATCTTGACCGAACGCCAGCATGTTGAACGCCCGAAAGAGACCGACCAGGATGTTATTGCATATACCATAGGAGATGAAATGGTCTATCTGATGGTTTTTTCCGTTGAAAAAGGACTCCTTATGAGTAAGCAGGAATACTCTTTTGACTACCGGGAAGATTTTTTTGAGGAATTTCTTGTACAGTATTATGCCGACCGTGTACCCCCGGGAGAGTTGATACTCCCCCATGAGGTTGATGAGGCACTTGCAGGTTATCTCTCGGCACAAAAAGGCAGGAGTGTTCTGGTTACGGTACCAAAGATCGGCGAGAAGAAAAAGTCTGCTTGACCTCGTCGAGAAGAATATCGGACACGCATTCTTAAAAAACGAGTTGAAAGTAAAAGACCTGCAGGCAGTCCTGGATCTCCCGGATGCTCCGGAAGTAATTGAGTGTTTTGACATATCACATCTCTCGGGTACTTCGATGGTCGGGTCCATGGTGCAGTTCCGGAACGGGGTTGCGGACAAGAAAAATTATCGCAGGTTCAAGATCAAAACGATCGAAGGGGTCGACGACGTTGCCTCAATCGCAGAGATCGTCAGACGACGGTATCACCGACTCATCGAAGAAAACACGGATCTGCCCGATCTGATCATCATTGATGGTGGGAAAGGTCAGTTGTCCGCTGCGCTTGACGTGGTTCAGGGTCTTGACCTTGTTATACCGGTGATAGCGATTGCCAAAAAAGAAGAGCTGGTGTTTGTGCCCGGTGAAATGCTCCCACGGCACCTTGATCCAAAAGGGATGGCACTGCGATACATCCAGGAGATCCGGAATGAAGCACACCGGTTTGCAATTGCATATCATACTCTGCTCAGGAAAAAGAGAATGATCGGGGACCATGTCCAGACCAGCCGGACAAGCTGAATCCATCTCAAACGATTCAGACTTTCTTAAAAAAATTTACCTGTTCCCAAAATAATTATCATGTCCCCCGTGATATCCGGAAACATGGCCGGGAACACTTCTGATTTATTATTCATTCTCCTGCTGGTCACTGCAGGCCTGATTATAGTAACCGGGTGCACCGCAGCAAATCCCCCTGTTGTAACGATTTCGCCGACTCCGACTCCGGTTCCTGCCGTAACAACTATTCCTGCTTCGGCGCAGAATTGTATGACTGATGACGACTGTATACCTGCCCAGTGCTGTCATCCGACGAGCTGTACCAACGTTGCAAACAAGGGAGTCTGTAATCTGGCATGCACTATGAGCTGCCAGGGACCGATTGATTGTGGTGCGGGAAGCTGCGGGTGTTTAAACGGCAAATGCACTGTGGTTCCATCAACATCGTTCCCCTTCTCAACGGTTACATAACAAGGGGATGCTCCTTCGTGAAACCTTTATCAGCCATGACGTTAACGACTGTATATGGTGTTATCGGCATGGATTGCGTTACTTTTGATTAAGATTGCAGGGAGTATCCTTATTCTTCTGCAATATCGGTACTTCAGCTCCTGGTTCTCTGATAATGTGGGGAAAAGCCGGTATACCTTTTTCACAGGAAGTGAACCTCGCCTGGCTGGTCATTGTCATTGCGACCATCCACGGTTGTCCTGCCATGACGTGGTTCTCTGGAGGCAGGAACATTGAATCACAGATCTGCCGGAAGGGTAAATTCAATGAAAATTCATGCAATAAGTATCATATTGATTATCATACTGGTCTTTTTTTCCGGGTGTCTCACCAGTTCAGCAGTATATGACAGCGCACAGGGAGATCTGCATGCCCATTATGGGTACACTGAAGGATGGTCGGTCGGTCAGGGTTGCTATGAACGGGTGAACGGGTATGTCTACAACGCAGGGAACACCTCGGAAAAAGCGGTACAGTTGAATTTCAATCTGGTGAATACCGGAACCGGAACGATCCGTGACTCCCGGTCCATTTTTACCGGCCCTGTAGGTAAAGGAGAGACCCGGACCTATGAGACGGTTCTTGACGGGGAGTGCACACAGGATTACCGGGTGGATTTTATGTTCGGGAACTAATCTCTTTTAAAAAAACAAAATTCCCCTTTCGGAAAAAAAACTATCCAGGACATCCTCAGCCATCTTTTCCTGCTGGTTCGATCTGAACCCCCATCTCATGATTGGGCATGTCTCGGATAGGTTTGAGCTCTACGTTAAACCCATATAGGAGAATATGAAATAAGAAGCAGGATATTGGAGGAGTGATCTGCCTCCTCCCCTTTCCCACCTTACAGTCAGGACTGATGATGATATTACCTGAGTTGAGAGGTATCTCTTATGAGGGGCACCCTGCGAATCGGAAGTGAACCCTGTTTTTTAGCGTTCTGGCTTTTTTTTATGTCCAGAGCCGTTTAAAACCATTACCTTGCCATACGAAGTCTGCAGCATCTGCTATTATCCCAGTAAGAAGATAAATCCGATATCTGTGGATACGGCAGAGCAACTGGCAGACATGGAGATGATCAGTTATCAGGACAGCTGGGGTTTTTACGATAAAACGATCAATGTCTTGGTGTAAGAGTATAACGAATTATTTTCAGATCATTCTTGTTGTATCTGAACCAGAGGGAGGGGAATGAAAAGACTAACGGGTTATAACCTGATCATGATCGGCTGTGCAGTCGTTATGCTGGGGTTGTGCATTTTTCCGGTGAATGCAGTCGTTTGTGACGGGCCGCCGCAAAGCCAGTCTTTTATCCAGTTCAGTGGCGGATGCGATCGGGTGCTGCCAGGTCTTCCCTGCACCCAGGGATTTATGTTCCCGGCTCAACCTTCTGCTGGCGGGGATTTCCCTACTCAGTATTCCCTTGATTTTGGTGACGGTTCACAACCCTATTATGGTCAGGTGGATGGGGTTACCCATACCTACAACCGTTCAGGGCTTTTTACCCTGAAATACATGGCAGGCACTTCCTGTGATCTATGGAGATCCGGCACCTTTGTGATGAATATTCCCCCGGCAAATTACTCCCCGGTGATTCCTGAATGTGTACCTGCACAGCCCTCTGCAGGTTTTGTGGGGAGTCCAACCTCGGGAACAGCCCCTCATACCGTTCAGTTCACCAGTACGTCGCGGGGGACTGATGCATATACCTGGAATTTCGGTGATGGTGGAACCTCTCCTGGCACAGAATCCCCGACATACCTACAGAACCCCGGGACTCTATTCGGTCTCCCTCGAGGCACGTGATACATGTTCAGGGGCTGTCAACAGTGTAAGCATGAACAATTTTATCCTGGTTACCACTCCTGTGACAACACTCTCTGTAACTTCAAATCCTCCGGGTGCAGCCGTATTTGTTGATAATTTCATAAAAGGCAGAACACCCCTGACGCTTACAGATACCGCTATCGGTGATCACCGGATAACGATTATGATGGACGGTTATGAGGAGTATACCCGTACTATTATCGTGGAAGCCGCATCCCCTCTCACGATCGCAGCAGTACTCACCAGGAACATTCCACAGCCTACGACCCAGCCACCCGAAAACGGATCGATCGCTATTACTTCAATCCCTTCAGGAGCTGAAGTATACATAGACGGACAACAGAGAGGAACGGCACCGGCCATCTTCGCTGAGGTTCTCCCCGGCAATCACCAGGTAACTCTCTCTTCCAAAGGGTATGATGACTGGAGTCGCATCGTATCGGTCGGATCAGGACGAATGTCTGCGATCAATGCCGAACTCCTTGCACCAAAAGAAATTACCGGCTCACTCGCAGTCCTCACCGATCCCCCGGGTGCCGAGATTTTTATGGATGGTGACTTTAAAGGGGTGAGCCCGGTGACCATCACCGGACTTTCCACCGGGACGCACACGGTTTTGTTAACCCTGAAGGAGTATG
Source organism: uncultured Methanoregulaceae archaeon (assembly GCA_963815395.1). GTDB lineage: Archaea > Halobacteriota > Methanomicrobia > Methanomicrobiales > Methanospirillaceae > Methanoregula. Next base: position 33,423 of record CAWFHC010000004.1, on the reverse strand, counting down.
CGAATACTACGACCAGCATTTCCATCACTGCCGGACAGACGCAGAAGTATTCTACGATTTTGCAGAAGGTATTCAAACCTTCCGTTACCGACTTGCTTTTGGCGGCGGGTGCGATCGTAATGATCGCGGTAATCGCCCTCTCAGTAATGTTGAGGAAGGAACCAAAAAAGAAATAAAAAAATCCTATATGCTGCCTGAAAAAACCTGGCGCAGACCATAAAAAAATATGCAATTGAAGCTTACAGCGGTCGGGTTAAAAAAGACAGAGGGTCACAATCAGGTTTACGGTCATCAAATCGATGAGTATTGAGCTACATCTTTTAAAAATTCCGGATCATCTGAATCTGGAAAAAATCCTCCTTTAGGAGATTTAAAAAAAACCAAAACGCTTCAAACAGGGTTTCACCCCTGCCATTTTGAGTTCCTGAAAAAGCAATAACACTCAAACAGGAAATTTCGTCACCACCACTCCTGAGCAGTCCGGGGAGGACCGGGCCCCTGTCACCTCAGGATTTTATCCGGGTTTTCCTTCAAATTCTGAATTAAAAGAAATCTCCAGAGCCAATACTCCTTTGATAGACATAATCCTTTCAGTTGAAAGTGTTAAACTTCAGTTCTGACTAACCAGTATTATGTGCAGGTCCAGCTCCCTCCCGTAACATTTAATATGAGATCCCGCGAGAGTGTTCTGCATGGCACTCAAAGAGAATATTCTGGATGTAGTGGGTGGCCCCCATGTAGCGGCCATCGCTACGGTCGACGGCAAACTGCCTGCAGTGCGGTTCATGGTCCTGAACGGTTTTCCGGACATGACCTTTGTCGGAGGAACCAAGAAGACCTCTAAAAAAGTAGCACAAATTAAAAAGAATCCCAAGGTGGCGATTTCGACCTGGTCAGGAAAAGAGTTTTCCGATCCTTACATCGAGATGCAGGCCGAGGGGAAAGTCTATGATGACCTGGCTACCAAGAAGAAGTACTGGAACCCGATGTTTGAACAATATTTCAAAACTGTGGATAACCCTGATTTTGTCGTCCTGGTCTTTACTGCATCAGAGATCGTATACCACGGGAACATGATGACTGAGGAAGTATGGAAGAGATAACTTTTCCCTCTTTTTTTAATTTCTGATGATTCTCATTTATATTTAAGGTCCTATTCACTGAAAAATTATGAAGTACCGGGTGATAAGAGAAAACGAAAACCGTTCTGTGACCAACCTGATTCTTGAAAGCTGATAAATAATATAGCCCTCGTACAAAGATTATATATGACGCGATGGAGTCACCTGATATCGGACAGCATGGACATTATTGCCGTAAGTGCCTTTGTCGTCTTGTTCTGTATTTTCTTATTTTATATATTACATTACATGTGGAACTGGTTCTGATAGCCGGGAAAAAACTGGTTTCCCCTGAATGCAAGGATTGGGACAAATGAATGAGGGGACACACATTCACCATCTCCTGCCGCATGATAAATCCCTCCGATGAATGTTTTTTTAATTCCCTCAGGAACCGGAATGAACCGGTTTTTCGTTTCACCCGAATCCTGAAAATCAACGTGTACTGAGGACCCCGCAACAGGGACTCGACGAACCACGGCCGGCAAGGAAGATGCAAACCATGAACCGAAAATATACCCCTTCATGGCTGCAGCGATGGCAGATCACAAAGCAGTTTGGGAGAGTTCCATACCCAATCACATGGAATCATCGGAATATGAACATTACTCGCGTGAAATTGAAATGAATGCGGATTACTAAAACAATTCATAGGTTTTTCAATATGCTGCTACTTTACCTGAAAAGCATCAACGGAATATTTCAATAAAGTGAATGAAGAGAAAAAGAAACGATTAGTTCCCTGGTTGAGCGTTAAGGTGATACGTCAGCATTGAATATTTTGGAAATTTATCCCATATCCTTCATGTGTTTCGGAGCAAGCAGCCATTGAAGATTTCCCGTTGGACGTTTTTTGTATGAATAATTCTGGATTTTCGCCAGACCCGCTTTTGCCAAGCCCATAGAATCATTAATCGTATCTCCCGTTATTTTCCTGATGAGCATGGATAACCCGGGTTCATGCCCGATGACAAGAACCGAAGCATGTTCACCATACTCTGAAGCGTGATAGCAGACCGTATCGGGATCGCCACCTGGTGCCAGTTCATCCCAGATAACAACCCGGTCTTTTTGATCAAGAACCGTTGCAACAATTTTTGCCGTTCCCCAGGCTCGTTTTAACGGACTTGTTGCAATGACATCGAATCTGATCTTTTTTCCTTTCATCCAGTGTGCCACTTTTTTTACCTCCTCCTTTCCATCGTGGGTGAGCGCTCTGGCTGCATCAGGAATATCATACGATGATTTTTCTGCTTTTCCATGTCTGAGAATGAAGAGCTCCATATACAAGAGACTCCTTTCATCGGATATCAGTATTTTCCCTGTATCCTGCAATAAAGAGATCTTTTATACCGTGATGGCTGAAAATCCATTGATATTATCCGGGACGTTTTAGCAGCACCTGAATCAAAAATCCTGGCTCATTTTCGAAGGATACCCGGGACACGTGAAACTGCTGTCGTGGGATTTACGCAGGTGAGCGGGATAATTATGGAAGATTACGGGGGTAAAAGGATGTTATCTGCCTGAATGGTTGAGGGGGCGACACGCCGGATGGTGAGGGAATGGCCATTGGGTGGTTTCACTTCGATAGTGATTATCTGCCGGGGAACAAGAGGAGCTCTCGGGTTGATACTGATGACGAACCGCTCCTCATTATCGAGCCGGTTATTATGGTCTCCCACCTCGTTTTCCACACGGGTGATGCTCCAGAAACCCTTCGGCGGATCGCTATGGAAGCCTTCAACCGGAAGGAGTGATTCTGTCCGTATGGCATCTGCATACACGATGGAAAGTTGTTCCATATCAACAGATTTGTGGCTGTCAATAAGACCGACAGTGAATGTTATGATATCAATGGTGCCGCCCGGTATTCCCTGCCCGGTTACATCTCCGAAGGTCTGCAGGGTCTCCTGCGGGTTATTCCCCGGGACTGGCAGGGTACTCATGGTTGGAAGCGGTCGCACATCGGAAGGCGTATCGGAGCAGCCGGCTGTAAGGAGAAGGAAGATAAGCACGATCGTCAGGAAAATATAGTGCCGCATTACCATAGAGAGACTACTCTTTGAACTTGTAGTAAAAACCATGTGTCTGTGGACTAGAAAAACAATTGGGTCGTTGGTAGCGGGATATATTTCTGTTGCCAACAAATAAATAAAATAAATGATCGGTTATGGAGATTTTATCCTTTGAGAAGCGTGACCTTCCTTTTTTTGGTGAAAATGATTACCAGCTCTTCGGTATTGTGTGCCAGATATTGTCTTTTCCCTGATGAAGTTCGTCAAAAAAAACAATAATAAATCTTCCCGGACTCTATAATCCTAAGGTAATTGGTTTCCATGAGCAACATCGCGACAATGTTTTATTTTTAACAGTATTGAGTGGAGACAGCACCATTTCGCATCCAATCGGACCAGCCGGAACCTCACAAAATCCCCTGGTTTAAAATTTGCTTATAAATCCGTCCTCTTCAATTTGGCGCTTTATATACTGTCCGTTCCAGTGGAAGAAAAGGGGTATAAAAGCATATTCAATTTGCCGGATTGGTGAATTATTCATGATATAATTGTAAAATTTAAAAAATCGTTCGGAAACGGAAGAATTTTTCTCCTCACCATGTCTCTTTGATGAAGTAAAACAGGTTAATGCAAACGAAGGCCGGCTTTTAAAACGGGGAGATACTTCCGGGGATTCTCATCCCTATCTGTATCGTTTATATGCCGGATCCTTGGATGAATTTTTCAAGGGTGAACACGGTTTCGGTTTACCCTCCAGTAAAACCATCCGATAAGAGCAACGATGATGATCGCGATAACTGCAGCGGTACCCAGCAGAAGGCTTTTTATGAACAGTTCCTGGAGGAATACTGCTGCGAGCGCGATGCCAAAACAGCCGATGAATGCACCGATCACGATAGCAAGGAACAGTGGTATCTTCTGCATACCCAGCAGATTCCCGATAATGGTGCCCCGGATGCCCCCGCTGCCCGTGACCGGTACCATCACAAGCACGACAATGCCGGTAAAATAAAGTTTTTTTAACCAGGGCTGTTCTTTGATAAATTCGCGTGCTTTTTTGATGAATGATTCCATGATCCTGCCGAGGACAGGAATTCTGAGTGCGAGATCGAAGTTCCATCCCATGAACAGTGCGGTTTCAATGTCAATCATCATGATCGACAGGGCCATCAGCCACCAGGGTATGCCCAGGAAGATCCCGGCGGGAATCACTGTCTCTTTTCCTGCCGGAGGGAGGATATAGGCGATCATCAGCCCGATCACTAAAAGAAAAGAAGGATAGTCAAGGAAAAAATACAGCAAAGTTACCTCGGTGGCAACGAGCGCAAATGGCAGGGTAAGCTTCAGGCTTCGGACAAGGAGGGGGTGGTCATGGAGGATTTCTGCATAGTCCATTATAGAGCACAGGTGATATGGAACGCTGGTGCTATGTAAACAGATCTTTTTGGATCCTTCCTGCCATAAGCATTGATGCGTATTCAGCGCGAATCGTTTTTGTAAAAGGCTGAGAGCCGGAGAGTTTTTGAGGGTAACTCCATGATGGCTACGTCCTTCGGTATTTCGCAAAAAAAATAAAAGCTTGAGCAGGTATAGTTCTCCATTTCGGTGCGAGAATTGCCGCTGCCGAGATCGGGGGACCCTCGGTGGTTCGTGGACAAGTATTAAAAAAACTACCTGCCAAATCGTGCTTCGGAGTGGTGATGAAGGTGGGGTTAATCATGATATAGGTTTTCATAGTTTTGGTACAACCGGATTGACTGATGGCAGGTTTCAAACGATCTAATTATCAATCAATTTCTTTCATGCCGGGCAGTTTGGATCATCTGACATTATGATTTGCTTTTCTTACCCACCGTTGCGCAGTACACAACAAACTCTTCGTCTCCGTCAATCTTCAGTATATCAGCTATCTGCCGGTCATCAAATGCCCCGATCGCACACGTACCACAACCAATCTGCTCCGCAGCGAGGTAGAGGTTCTGGCAAATATGTCCGGCATCGAGATGCACAAGCCGGTACGCCCGTTCGCTGTACCGCCACGCCATCCGGTAGATCACTGCTGACCAGATGAACGTAACCGCAGATGATCGGACGAACACCTGACCGAGACATGCAGACATTATTGCATCGGAAATCCCGCTGGTTGTCTCTATAGTGGCAATGCTATGAGAGAACGGGAGGTAGCGGTACAACCCCGGTTTTAAACTGTTGATCCGGTTGATGAGCAGGTAAGTTTCCAGACCGTGCCTCCCGCCGGCAGAGGGGACATTGCGGAGTGTGTAGAATGGCGCCTTCACGTCCACAATTCCCTGAGTGCACCAGCACAGGTAGCCAAGTTCCTCGAAGGTAAGTGGATCACGGGCATAATGACGGACAGACCTGCGCTCCTCAATAGTCCTACGGAGTTCCCGTGGGGGTACCACAATGTCTCCAGGTTTGGGAAGCGGGATGGGATGGGAATCCAGCGGTGCGGGTTTTTCCAGCAGGGGAGCAGGAAGCCCTCGTGCCTGGTCAGATTCAGTCAGGTGTTCATACCGGGTCTGTTCCATGAATATGCGACCAGTGGGCTGCATGAACCAGTAATAGCTGCTTCACAGGAATAAACTCAACGGCGGTCATACGAGTATATTCTCCCTTTTAAAAAAAATCTGTTTGTCTCTTTGTTTTTTAAGAAGGACAGGTGCCAAGGGTCCTTCAGTACGGTATCCGCCTGTAATTACTGAATTCTGATAAACCGTGATGGTTAATGCTCAGAAAATTTCTTGTCCCAGAAGATGTTCTTACCGGATGCCTTAAGCGGAATGCCATACGCAACGCTGCAGCCTTTGAGCATGCCCAGCTCCAGGGCAACAACACCGGCACTGAACATGATCCTGTTGTCCACGTTGTGGATGCTCGCGGTCTTGACTGCTGATCCGACGGCTATGCCAAGATCAGAGATTTTCAGGACGCAGTTCGGACCAGGGTAAAGTGTTTTTTTGTTCTTAATCTCCTTAACTGCCTTTATCATATCGGCGCAGGTAGCATGCCCGCACCCACCACAGTTGATTCCCGGTGGTACATGTCCTTCAACTCCGATTAAGAGCGTAGCATCGCTTATCTTTACCTGTTCACCATTTATCCTGAAAAAGTCCATTTTCAACTCTTTTCCCCGTTTGATCATCTGATTTGAGAGTTTTTCCTGATCCTTGCCGATCAGTATTTCAATAATTATCGAGTCAATCCCGACCGCTTTTGGTGCTGTCCGTGCCGACAGTGCCATGAGCCCGGCTACGATTTTCACTGCATCAGATTCAACTGTCATGCAGGAAGGTTGGGAAGTCAGGATTAAAAAGGAGTAGTTCAAAGAAGGAATCTATTAACCGGTGGGTGTTCAAACGAACGCATCGGTAAATCCGGTTTGGGGAATTTTTGGTGTATTGTCCCCATCCAGGATGCTTGCACGATAGTGCAACGCCTGAGTGTTCTTTTTATGTGGCCAAGAACGCGCCATCATTTTTTGTTGGAGTGCGAAAAAGGTACCATGAAAAGTTATTTCGATAAGAATAACAGTAGATTCAATGGACAGCATACTGGTAATTCGTAAAGGGGATTTTTGGACGGATGCATAATGTCACGATGCGAAAAATGCAGATCTTTTAAAACAATTTTCTCCAGGTCTTTTATTTATCCCGGTAAAACAATCGGTTCGTTTGAACTAACCGAAGCAAAACCGATTTGTGATACCTGTATTTCGAAAATGAAAGAAGACGAATCTACCCACGGCGAGACCTCGTCAAAAATGATAAAATGCATAGAAAAAGAAAACTATGCTGAATATCTTCACATAATTGAAGAAAACTTCAACACCGAGAATCCTTCCCACTGGTACAATAAAGGAAACGCCTTAAGAAATCTCCAGAGATTTGATGAAGCAGTAGATTGTTTTAACAAAGCCCTGTTTCTCGATACCCATTATATCAAAGCCTGGTACCGGAAAGGACAAACATGTTTTTACCATGGAAATTATCGGGATGCGTTGCTCTCCTTTGGAAATGTTGTGCAACTTGATAAAAAATATGAGAGCGGATGGGGGATGGCCGCAAAATTTTACATCATGATGACACTAAGTCGTCAGTATACCCGTTTGCACGAAGAAGGCAAACTGACACCGGAATTTGAAAATTACGGCGTCGAATGGATAAATCATCTCTATTTCCTCCTCCATGACGAATTATCCATACCTGCCGGGGGAAAAATAGTTCCGGAAGAAATTACTCCGGAAGAATTTCTGGATTATTGTTATGAGCATTTTGAGGAGATCATCACCATCCTTGAACCGGTAAAAGGTCCTGTGATCTGTTTTAAAAGCCCGGGGAAAACAAAAATAGAAATCACGAAAAAATGATATGTTTTCTTTTCCATCCTCCATATCACGATAGTTTCTCATGCAACCGGCAAAGGAATTCCAAAAAACAGATCCATGAATTCAGGATTACAAAAAAAACACCGGCAGGTAATTTTTATTCAGCCCGGCTAAACCGGAAAGCTCCTTTCGGTACCATAATCTCGAATCTGGCACCTTTTCCCGGTTCACCGGTTTCCCGGATCGTCATCCCGGTGATGCCGAGGATAGTGCGTGAAAGGAACAGGCCAAAACCGGTATGCTTGAAAAATTTACGATCGAAGATCGCCTCTTTGTATTCCGCAGGTACGCCCCCTCCATTATCTTCATAGATCACCACAATCCCCCCGGTAAAAGTACTAAATGAGAATTTTATGGATGTCACGTCTTTTCCATGACGAAGGGTATTCTCCATGAGTGTGTAGAAAACCTTCTCGAGTAAGGGATCTGCATAGATCTCAAGGGTATCGAAATGTACGATGAGGCTCAGATTTGAAAGCGGGAGAGTTGCGGCTTTTGCGAGAATAACCTTTTTGAGATCAAACCACTGCGGAGACTGGACCCCGATATCCTGGTACTCTTTCGTGAAAAGAATCTGAGTCTGGATATTCTGGGCAGCATGAATCTCCTTGTCAATATATTCCTGTAATGAGGGATCCGGAAATTTCATCCGCATCATTTCGAGATATCCGAGAACTACCGTAAGCTGGTTGAGAATATCATGCCGGGTAATCGTGTTCAGAAGATTGAGCTTGTCATTGGTCTGCTTGAGATCATTTGCATATTTGTTTAATTCAGCGTTATTGAATGCCATCTGTTGTTCGAGCACCTTGAGTTCGGTGATGTCCTGCATTACCGTGAGACAATATTGTTTTTTCTTCAGGGTTACAATCCGCATGGAGACAAGATTGATACCCGGCATACCCTGTTGGTTTACAAATCTGACTTCCCAGTCATCAACACTGCCATTCGCCATTACTGCATCGGTAAGATGACCCTGATCCTCCGGGTCGTACAGGAGACCCAGATCAACACCACGTTTTCCTCTAACCTGGTCTAAGGTCATACCGACGTCTTTGAGGAATCTTTTGTTTGCAGAAGTAATGAAACCCGAGGGGATTTCGGAAAGCAGTATTGGGACCGGACTTTCTTCAAAGAGTAACCGGAAATTTTCTTCGCTCTCCTTAAGAGCATTTTCTATCTGTTTCCGCGATGTGATATCGTTCAGCGATGCAATACTCCTCTTCGTTCCAGGGATCATATCGATGGTCAGCAGGATGTTGCGTATTTCACCGGATTTTATGATAAGACGGAACTCGTATTGTGATAAGGCTTCTTCCGGCAATTGCCCGGCGAAGATGGTGCCGGGTGACCATTTTTTCGAGATCTTCTTTGAACACGAATTCGGTCCATGATTTCCCGCTGTCAATATCCTCCTGAGAAAAGCCGGTTAACCTGAAAAACTCTTTATTTGCAAAAGCGATGGTAGTATCTTCTTCTATGATGAGCATTGCCGTGCCGGTGCTTTCAAAAACGGTCCGGTACCGGTTTTCGCTCTCTTTTATTGCAGCTTCGGATTCGGCAAGGATCTGCCGCTCCCGCTCATTTCGCTGCTGTACATAGAAAAATATCAGCAGGAGCAACAGGAGCAGGAGCATTCGCTATTACCGCTGGTGCACTGGCGATGATGATCTGAATTGTCCAGTCCCGGGCATCGATGTCTGTACCCAATACTGCAATAACCTTTCCTGTGCGTGAATCCTGAATCGGGACGAGGCCGCTCACCCATGTGCCCCAGCGATCGTTCAATGGCCCCTCGGTTGTTTCCTTACCGGAAGCAAATGCATTCAACAGGACAGCAGAAGCTTCCGGGTATTCCTGCCCTGGTGGCGAATAATCCCCGGAGTCCGGGGGTTCCGAATCGACAAGGAAAAAGACCCTCCCGTCCGGCCGTTGGCCAAGAAGGTAAATGAACCGGATCATTGGATCTGTGGACTGGACCTGAATCAACTGTTCTTTGATGGCCAGGTAATCAGGTGATACAAGATCAGCATCAGTACCATTCAACCCTTTCAGGTATCCAGGACTGATACCTCCTTGCACAAGCCGGGTTTTTGTAAGGAGATCCGCACGGAGAAGAGTTTCTTCCCGTTGAACAGTCCACAGGGTTAAAACAATGCCGCTGGTGAGGATTGCAATTATTGCGATGATCAGCCATTTGTTGAGGTTGCGCATCATTGATAAGACCCTGCTGGATAGTTCGTTTTATACCCCTCGGCCCGAGTTCGGCTGGCTCTTTTAATGAAAGGAATTTAAATGGTCTCTTTTAAAGGATATATATATTCTGAATTAACTTTAACCATGATAATTGGTTGAATAAAGATACCGTTTTCCGTCATCCCTTAATTATCTTTTTTGCCCGCCAACTTCCAGAACGATTCCACCAAATTTATCACTCAACTATTGAAAATCAGGGAGCAGATTCGTCCCGGGTTTTATTCCATAAAGAAGTGCCGGACAACTACCTGATGAAAAATGTCACATTCGCTTTTAAACCTCGGCATCTGGCAGCGATAAAAAATAGTGTCAAAGATGACTGCAAGAAAGGCATTAAATCCAAAAAAAAACCGGAGAATCGATATAACAGGTTTAAATATTAATCCTAAAAAAGGTCACTTTATCAACCTCATCGTCATTTTTAAAAAAACTCAACGGCAAATAAATTAATGTTGGTTGATCGTTTTATAAAGGAAATAATCATATCAGTTTTAAAGAGGATTTTTTTGACAGGCACCAGGATATTTTTTGTCGAAGACGACGAAATTGTCGCGAATGTGATCGGGTGGAGACTGAATAAGCTTGGCTACAACATCTGCGGATCAGCGAAAAATGGTGTCGACGCTATCACCTTAATCAAGGAAAAAAAGCCGGACCTCGTCTTACTGGACATTGAACTGAAAGGACCCATGGATGGGATTGAGTTGGGAGAACTCCTTTCGTCACAGACAAAAATCCCCTTCATCTATCTGACCGCCCACACCGAAGACAGTATCCTGAAGCGTGCGAAAAATACCGGATCCAAAGGATATGTAAAAAAACCTTTCTCGGATGATGATCTTCGGATTGCAATTGAACTGGCATTATGACTCGGGTTGAAGATGCCCGGACTCTCTTTTTCGCATACATCCCATAAAAACCGGCTTTTCAGAATTTCTTTACTATGGCATTATGCCATACGATACAAAACGCCGGTAACCTGATCGCGAGGGAGGGTACCTGATAACCCGCCCACAACCAAACCTGTTGCAATGATATCGTCTTATCCTTTCAGTGGTATCGCATTTTCAGGTCACCACAAAATGGCGGGGATCAGAGGCCGGTTGAGCATATCCGGTGAAATTTTACTAATCATATAAATCGCGGAAATAATTACCCTTTTTCTATCGGTTAGATGAATACCGCCACCCCTTATGGCCTCCCCGCGGTTATCGATAACTTGCAATTTAAAAATATTCACTTCCCGCAGCGCCTCTGAAAGAGGCCTGAGGCAGGAGTCCTTTGTATACAAGACGATTTTGATGATACATGAATAAACTAAATCGCTTCATGTCTGTCTTCCCAGAGTCAAATATCATTAAGGATATTGAGTTGTTGAAACCCCGGAAAAAAAAGACGGAAACCCGGAAAATAGTCAAATATCATAGAGATCACTCCAAAAATAACAAAACAATTTCCGAATCAGCAACATCATAACGATTAATTTCCTGAGGACCCTGAAAAAAACTTATTAAATTCACCCTGGGTATTCTAATTCTTCACCCGGTTCCACGATTATGCCTATCAGCAGAATTATTTTATATGAAGAGAATATGGATAGTAAGGGTGTACTGGAGACTAAGGCAGGAAAATAGGAGACTCCGGTATAATGTTTACTCAGGACCTGTTCAACAAAGGCGTGGCCCTTGCTAACCTGCATAATTTTGTTGAAGCGCTTGCATGTTTTAATGAAATCCTCCGGTTCAATCCGGACGATGCTGATGTTTTGTATAATAAAGGAGTTGCTCTTGCGGCCTTGCACGAGAATGACGAAGCGATATTCTGTTATAGGCAGTCCCTTAAGATCAATCCCTATAATGCCGACGCACTGAACAACCTTGGCGTTGCCTTCACTGCTCTTAAACAATATGATGAAGCTATTCTGTATTTTGATAAAGTCCTGGCGATAAATCCAAACCATGAACTCGTTTTGGTCAACAAAGGCGGTGCACTTAGCAAACTCAGAAAATATGATGAAGCTATTCTGTATTTTGATAAAGTCCTCAGGATTAATCCGGATAACACAGATGTTTTATATAACCGAGGAGCGACGCTTGCCAGTCTTTCCCGGTTCGCAGAGGCAATTGCCTGTTATGATCAGGTACTCAGGATCGACCCGAATAATGCTGAAGCGTTAAACAACAAAGGAGTAGCGTATGCTTCTCTTAAAAGATATGAAGAAGCAATCGACAGTTTTGATAAAGCCCTTTCTCTTTATCCTGATTACAAGCATGCCTTGCACAACAAAGGGCATGCTTTTGCCAGATTGAAAAAATACCGTGAAGCGATTGCCTGTTACAATCGAGTCCTCGCGATAAGTCCGGACAGTCCCGAAGTTTTGAACAGTAAAGGAGTTGCACTTGATGATCTGAAAAGATATGATGAAGCTATTGCATGTTATAATCAGATCCTCACGGGAAATCCTCAGAATACCGATGCTTTGAACAACAAAGGAGTAGCGTATGCTGCTCTGGAAAAGTATGATGAGGCGCTTCTCTGCTACAATCAGTTTCTCAAAATCAATCCAAAGCACGTACTCGTATTAGTAAACAAAGGACGTGCACTTGCCAGACTGAAAAGGAATGAAGAAGCTATCGCGTGTTTTGATGAAGTCCTCAGAAATCATCCCTGCAACGCAGATGCTTTGTTCAACAAAGGAGTAGCGTATGCTGCTCTGGAAAAGTTTGACGAGGCGCTTCTCTGTTACAATCAGTTTCTCAAAATCAATCCAAAGCACGTACTCGTGTTAGTAAACAAAGGACGTGCACTTGCCAGACTGAAAAGGAATGAAGAAGCTATCGCATGTTTTGATGAAGCCCTCACAATAAAACCTGAAAATGCTGATGTTTTATATAATCATGAATCTGCCCATGCTGCCCGGGAAAAGAATGATAAAACCCGGAAAGACGACCACCCTCTCAACGTCATTTCACAGAAAGTATTAGTTCCGGGTAAAAAAGATGTAGATTTTACTGCTTTAAGAAAATATGAGGAATCTGTCGCATGTTTTGATGAAGGCCTCAGGATCAATCCGGAAAACATCGATACCTTGTATAATAAAGGGGTTGCTCTAGCCAGCAGGGAAAAGTATGAGGAGGCAATTCCCTGTTTTGAGAATGTCCTCAGGGTCAGTCCTGGCAATGCTGATGCTTTGAACGACAAGGGTGTAAGTCTTGCCGGTCTCGCCCGGTACGATGAGGCAATTTTCTGTTACAATCAGGCGCTCCTGATTAATCCCCGCAATACTGATGCTTTGAACAACATGGGGGTTGCGTTAACCGCGGGGAAAAAGTATGAAGAGGCCATTCAATATTTCGACAAAGCCCTTGCAATCAATCCGAAGAATGAATTCGTTCTGATGAACAAAGGCGGCGCTCTTGCAGACTGGGAAAAATATGCTGAGTCAGTCGCATATTTTGATGAAGTCCTCAGAACAAATCCGTATAACGCTGAAGCTTTGTTCAATAAAGGACTCAATCTGGCTAATCTTGGCAGGTACGATGAAGCAATTGTCTGTTACGATCAGTTCCTTAAAATAAATCCGGATAATGCTGATGCTTGGAATAACAAGGGAGTTGCTTATGTCGCCTTAAAGAAATATGAAGAAGCTATTCTGTATTTTGACGAGGCGATAAAAATCCATCCGGATAATGGATTTGCCCGTTTTATCAGGGGAATTACGTTAGCCGCTCTCAGAATGTTTGATGAGGCTACCACATCATTCGGGCAGGATAATTCCTTCTGATTTATGGTACCATTACTCAGGAGTAAATTTGGGAACGAATCATTGAATGCGTGATGGCCAGGAGATCGGAACGTGCAGTACTGTTAAGGAAAAATGATACGCGAGGGTGGCTTCATGAAATTAAAATGTCCGAATCCTCATGGAATGGACAAAAATATGAGTCCCCGAATGAATTTGTCCTCAGGAAGATGATCTTATTCCTCCTGATAACGATATGAACCAGTTAATCATTCCAGACAATTGGATGTTTTTTCCTGCGGTCCCCGTAGCATAGCCCTTATTCAGGGTACGTCATTCAACCCGGGAAAAAATAAGAGAAAAAAAATCGGTTCTTACATATCTATAATGACCATCAGCGGCCTAAAAGAACGAAGGTATATCCTATGAACAAACGGCAATTCAAATCCGATGATCCGGAAAGACGACAATGGCAGGACCCGGAAAAGATTCTCACGTCGCTGGGTGTGTCACCGGGAATGGTATTCATTGATGTAGGATGCGGGGATGGTTATTTTGCCATCCCTGCGGCACGCAGGGTTGGTCCGAAGGGAAAAGTATACGCTGTTGATAGTGATGCTGCAGCCATTCAAAGGCTCCGGGAGCAGGCAGCACGGGAAGGTCTGGGCAACCTGTTTTCAGAAGTCAGGGAGGCAGAAGAAACTGTAGTTTGTGAAGGATGTGCAGATTATGTATTTTTCGGTATAGACCTACATGATTTCAGGGATCCGTCCCACGTACTCATGAACGCAAAGAAAATGCTTCGCGCTCAGGGACAATTGATCGACCTGGACTGGAAAGACCAACCTATGGAATTTGGTCCTCCTCCACAGAAGAGGTTTTCGATTGACAAAGCGCGGTATTTGATTGAATCAGCAGGTTTTGAAATAGCATCGGTGGCTGATTCCGGGCCCTATCACTATCTGATCACAGCTTCACACAAAAAAAACAGATGACAGGATGCACAGCCCGGACACCCTCTCTGCAGTATCTCCGTTTTGATCCCGGGCAGACAAGATATTGAGAACTATACTCCCCATTTTTTAGTCTGTCCCGGATTTTCCCTGGCGCTTCTTCATGATCAGGTCATGGGATCACTTTTGTGATCATTCCGGCATTGCCGCGTTTCCTTTAAGGCCCTTTACCCCATCGAGTATCCTTTTGATCGACAGATTCCAAGTATATTTTTACCAGAGTGCAGGATAGTACTCATGGATCTGCTGGTCGCGTTTATCATAACACTCGCGCTCATCACCCTTGTCAGCATCCGGTACAGGATTTCGCCGTTCTTCACGCTGATTGGTGGTTCGGTTCTTTTCGGTCTTCTTGCAGGACTGACCCTGGATGCGACCCTGGTGGGAATTGCAGCAGGCATCGGAAACGTTTTTTCGGCATTCGGGATTATCATTCTCTGCGGGGCTGTAATCGCAAAACTCCTTCAGGAACAGCACCAGATAGAAGAGATGGTTGGTGATATCCGTCGGGCCGTCCAGAATCCGCCGGTAATTGCTGGAGTATCGGGGTATTTACTGGCAGTGCCCATCACCTGCTGTATTACCGCCTACATCCTGCTTAATCCCATCCTCGATAGTCTTGAAACAAATCCAAAAAAGCGCACTGTGCTCCTTTATCTTGCTGCTGTCGGGAGTATCATTTCCTACGCGTTGATCTATCCAACACCCGTCGTCATTCCGCTGTTCGATGCATTCTCCGGAGGGATGAGCCCGCTTGTATTCGATGCCATAACTATTCCGCTATCCCTTTTGGTATTAGCGGGAATTCTTATCTTCTTCAGGGGGTGGTGTGCTGACGGTATGCAGGGAGGTGAATCCGAAAAAATCGAAAACAGCCGGACCCCAGTGATGATCGCAGGTTCACAAGGTCCGTTTCATTGGCGGGCATGGGCTCCCTTCCTTGCGATTGTTTCATCCATCCCGGTTGCTCTCTTCGTCCTCAACCTGTCGCATATGAGCATGATCAATTTTATTATGTTGATCGGGGCAGTCACGGCCCTTGCCCTTGCCCCGCAGACTGCACGTTTACCGGGATTGTCACAGGGAGCTAAACATGCAGGGATTATCATCTTTGATATCTGCGGGGCCGGGGCCCTGGGTTTTGTCATTGTCAGGAGTGGTTTTGCGCAGGCAGCCCTTGGGCAGCTTACCTTTTTCATTCCCATCATCCTTGTCCCTTTCCTGTTTGCCGCCTTGATCGAAACCGCACAGGGATCGCGGGTTGTTACGGCTGTGGTATCAGCGGAAGTGCTCGCTGGTTCAGCCGTTGTCAGTGCAATTCACCCGATCCCCCTTATCCTTCTTATCAGTGCCGGGTCGTGTATAGTATCCTATGTTACTGACCCTTACTTCTGGCTCGTTCAGCGTACTACGGGAGATGATATCAGAACAGTCGTAAGGAATTACACGTTTCCTGTCGCTCTTGTGGGCATATCCTTATTAATTGTTGCAATAGGTCTGGAATATGTTGTCTTCCGGTGAAGTCGGGGGGATTTTAACCATCCCTTGTTTGTCACTCCTCTCCTCAAACACCCGTCATTATCAGCAATTCCCACGTCTCTTCCAAAGTCAAGAAAGAATAAAATCACCCCGGTTGTCCTTTCTCTTGGTTCATGATTTTTAATGAATTATTTATGTGATGAATTGCATTCTTCTATTTGAGTGAAACATGAGAAAAACTGCCGATTTGATACAGGAAATGAAAGAAGAAGCAAAAAAAGCATGGCTCGTCGCTATAGCGGTCGGGTTTGAAAATGAGACAAAGTTTGTATTCAGTTCGGGCAGCCGTCCGCTTGAAGACCTGAATACGTTGGTAAAAAGGGGTGGAGCTCCCATAGGGTTGTTGCGATTTGAAAAAGAAAATAGTTCAGTACAGGGGTCATACCGTCCGTTCGGGGAATATGAAAATGAACCCTGGGTGCAAAATTATCTTGGTGGACTTCTGGAGAACACCGGAGAAATAATTGCTATAAGTCAGAACCAGAAGGATTTGCCTGATTATTAAAGGGCAGCCCCTTTTTTAAAATGAACATATTTTTTTTTAAAATATCAGTTTTTTTCATCAGGCCCAAAAAATCAGCCGATCCCTGGGAAATGGACTAACGTATATTCAAGCGAAAATGAAAAAATTAATGTATTTCGGAAATGGTAAATGTCTTTAAATTATTATCTGAGATATATTTTAGCGTTTTATCCAGTCGGTCATATGATGTCTGATACGATCCGGGATTACTTGCTACCAATTCATGACCGTAGAAAATAAGTATCTTATCTTCAGTTTTTGCTCGGGAAATACCATTATAAATTTCAGTCATTGAATGTCCATAGGATTCATCCAATCCGATTCCTGCAATAAAAGCCCGATCTGAGCCATACTCATAGTATACTGCATCGTCCCAGTCATAATGGGTATCCCGGATGTGTCCGAAGTATGCCTGCAAAGCCTGTGTCGCTGCAGGATCATCAGACCCATTGGGATAGGCAAAATCAACCGGATTAAATCCCTCATTTTTCATAAGGTTAACTCCTCTGATAATCTCATTATTAATATATTGGTCGAGGGTATGACTCTGCAGGTATTGCACAACATCCTCATGGTTGTATCCATGGAAGGCAATTTCATGACCATCTGCCTGTAATGTTTTCAGTTTGTTGATCTGGTCCTGATCGAGCGATGCGAAATTTGAGACAAAAAATGTAACATGTGCATTGTATTTTTGGAATATACTCCGTGCTGCATACCATCGATCAACGTAATTATCATCAAACGTAAGGGCAACACCAACGTGTGAAGCGGGAGGAGCTGCGGTGACGGTAATATAACCGGTTTTTATCTCGATATCGCTGCCAGCCGAATTCGTAGCGGTAAGTCTGACTGTATAAGTACCAGCGGCAGAGTAGGTAAACGACGGACTCTGTGTAGTAGTGTCATTTACACCGTCGTTGGTGAAATCCCAGGCGTAACTCAGGGGTGCAGTCCCGGTTGACTGATCCGTGAACTTCACGGTGAGCGGAGCAGTCCCGCCCTGTTTATCGGAAGAGAATGCAGCTGTTGGTGCAACCACAGGAGTAACAGTAATATAGCCGGTTTTTATCTCTGCATCGCTGCCAACAGCATTCGTTGTTGTAAGTCTGACTGTATACGTGCCGGGAGCAGAATACGTATACGACGGGTTCCTCGTGGTCGTATCATTTATACCGTCATTGGTGAAGTCCCAATCGTAGCTGAGAGGTGATGTTCCTGCTGACTGATCGGTAAATGTGACGGTCAGAGGGACAGTCCCGGACTGTTTGTTGGAGGTAAATGCAGCTGTCGGTGCAACGGGAACTGCAGTTACCGTAATATAACCGGTCTTTAGTTCTATGTCACTTCCAGCCCCGTTGGTTACGGTAAGTTTCACGGGATAAATACCTGGTGTTGTGTATATGCAGGCTGGTGACGAATCAGTGCTGTCTACCGTTCCATCATTTTTAAAGTCCCAAGCATCAGCTCAGGGGTGCAGTCCCGATTGACTGATCCGTGAACATCACGGTGAGTGGAGCAGTCCCATCCTGTTTATCGGAAGAAAATGCAGTCTGTTGGTGCAACAGGGGCAGGACTTACGGAAATATAGCCGGTTTTTATCTCTGCATCGCTGCCTGCGGCATTCGTAGCAGTAAATCTGACCGTATAGGTACCTGCAGCAGAATAGGTGAACGACGGGTTCCTGGTTGTCGTGTCATTTACACCGTCGTTGGTGAAGTCCCAGGAGTACGTAAAGGGAGCCGTCCCGGTTGACTGGTCAGTGAATGTGACTGTAAGGGGGGCTGTTCCGGTCTGTTTGTTGGAAGTGAATGCAGCTGCTGGTGCAACCACAGGATTAACGGTGATATACCCGGTTTTTGTCTCTGCATCGCTGCCAACGGCATTCGTTGTTGTAAGTCTGACTGTATACGTGCCGGGAGCAGAATACGTAAACGACGGATTCCTGGTTGTCGTGTCATTTACACCGTCGTTGGTGAAGTCCCAGGCATAGGTAAAAGGAGAAGTCCCGGTTGAATGATCGGTAAATGTGACAGTAAGAGGTACGGTCCCTGTCTGCTTATCGGCGGTGAATGCAGCTGCTGGTGCAACCACAGAATTAACGGTGATATACCCGGTTTTTATCTCTGCATCGCTGCCTGCGGCATTCGTAGCAGTAAATCTGACCGTATAGGTACCTGCAGCAGAATACGTAAACGACGGATTCCTTGTTGTGCTGTCAGTTACACCGTCATTGGAAAAATCCCAGGTATAAGTCAACGGAGATGTCCCGGTTGACTGGTCGGTGAATGTGACAGTAAGGGGGGCTGTCCCGGTCTGTTTGTTGGAAGTGAATGCTGCAGTTGGTGTCAAAGGTGCCGGGCTCACGGTAATATACCCGTTTTTTGTTTCCGCATCGCTGCCTGCATCATTCGTAACAGTAAGTTTTACGGTATAAGTACCTGCGGTACTGTAGGTGAATGATGGATTCTGCTGGTTACTTTCATCATCCCCTTCATTGGTGAAGTCCCAGGTATAGGTCAGTGGAGCAGTTCCGGCAGATTGATCGGTAAATATAACCGTGAACGGGGCTGTCCCGGTCTGTTTATCGGAGATAAACGCTGCAGTTGGTGCAACTGGTGGAGGGCTGACAACGATATAGCCGATCCTGAGTACCGTATCACTGCCGGAAGTATTCGTAACCGTCAGGTTCACGGAGAATGTTCCCGCTGTTGTATACGTAAATGACGGACTCTGGTCTGAACTATCAATTACACCATCATTCGTGAAATCCCATGCATAGGTCAATGATCCTGCTCCTGTTGATTGATCACTGAAAACAACTCTGAGGGGAGCAGTTCCCTTTTGAACATCTGATGTGAATGCAGCAGTTGGGGTCGGGCTAACACCTTTGTCCATCTTGAGATAGAACCCTGCTCCGGGCCGGTAAACCCCGGTCTCGTCTTTCCTATCTGCACTCCAGCCCCCGGCAATCGGGAGGTCAATGACGGCATTATCCCAGGTGAGATAAATATCGGTCGTTGGATTCCAGGTGTTTTTGTTGTCCATCTTGAGATAGAACCCTGCTCCGGGCCGGTAAACCCCGGTCTCGTCTTTCCCGTCTGCATTCCAGTCCCCGGCAACAGGCAGATCACCAGCGGCATTATCCCAGGCGAGATAAACATCGGTTGTTGGATTCCAGGTGTTTTCGTTGTCCATCTTGAGATAGAACCCTGCTCCGGGCCGGTAAACCCCGGTCTCGTCTTTCCCGTCTGCATTCCAGTCCCCGGCAACAGGCAGATCACCAGCGGCATTATCCCAGGCGAGATAAACATCGGTTGTTGGATTCCAGGTGTTTTCGTTGTCCATCTTGAGATAGAACCCTGCTCCGGGCCGGTAAACCCCGGTCTCGTCTTTCCCGTCTGCATTCCAGTCCCCGGCAACAGGCAGATCACCAGCGGCATTATCCCAGGCGAGATAAACATCGGTTGTTGGATTCCAGGTGTTTTCGTTGTCCATCTTGAGATAGAACCCTGCTCCGGGCCGGTACACCCCGGTCGCTACCATTCCATCTGCATTCCAGTCCCCGGCAACAGGCAGATCACCAGCGGCATTATCCCAGGCAAGATATGCTCCGGAACTGAACACCGTATCACTATCTGCAGCACAGACACCGGGAATTAAAAAGAGCATTACAAACAGATACCCTGATAAGACGATTCGGAATTTTCTGTTAATTTTTTCACCCCACTTCAGAAAAATAACAATATGGACTATGAAAAGTACTAGCGATCGAAGTTATCATTAAGTCTGGCAAGGCGCCGCTGCATGGCAAATGAGATTTCTGATTTTGAGACTGGAAAACAGCAGGATTATACAGGGATACCAATAACGGTTACCGACTGCAGGTAAAAACACCCATAATCGATCAGCAGCAGATCTAAAAACATGTTCCTCGTCTATCTTTATCAACCGAATGTTTTCATCAAAATTCAAACCTGCTGTTCGACTCCGCTTCCTTTTGAATCCGGCTCTTTTTTGGTTCCAAACAATTTGTTGCACTGCATTTCAATGCTAAAAAAAAAAGTAACCTCCTCAAAAGGAAAATTCAGATACTATCTTATAACTATCCGACCAAATGCAAAATAAACCATGGAACAGTCATCCGGAATGACAGGATATGTAAACCCGCTACGGGCTCAGGTTTCGCATACCGATCTTGTCAGGTTCTGGGTGATCGTAGCGTTCATCATTTCTATCATAGGGATTGCCTACGTATCGATGTCAGCGGGTTATGGTACTATCGTCCCCCAACTCTTCTATATTCCAATCATCTATACAACCTATTTCTATCCTGAACGTAGTATGTATGTTGCCTGTTGTTGCGGGGTAGCCTACTCGTTTGTTGCTGCTTTTTTTGCAGTTCCGGAACTTTATGTGGTGATGGGGATACTATTCCAGGCCCTTCTCTTTGTCGTCATTGCAGCGGCAGCGGCAATCGTTCTGAAGCGCCGTGAGATCTCAACACCTGTTCAGCCTGAGGATGATGCCGAAACGATCCGGACCATGATCAAGAATGGAGAGAACAACCACATAGAATTCAAACTTCAGTCTTTGTGGAGTTCGGATCTCACCCGGGAGGAAATCCTCGCTACTGACTCCTCTGAAATACGGAAATACCGGAATAATGCTTCAAGGTTCATCATTGCACGTTCGATTGCCGGTTTTTTAAATACAGACGGGGGAGACCTCATTATCGGTATACAGGAGGACAGGATAAAAAATTCGATTCAGGCTGTGGGGATCGAGGATGACTATGGCAAACTGCAGGAAAAAGACAGGAATCCTGATGGGTACCGGAGAATGATTGTCGACTCGATTATCCAGAAATATCTTCCGGAGATTTTTAATACGGCAAGCCGGTTCATTAACCTGTCATTCCCCTCTCTTTCCGGGCAGGACACTTTGCCATGTGCATATCACACCATCAGACCGGCCGGTTTTTGTCAGCATCGGCAATGAAGAACTGTTTTTTATCAGGGTTGATGCGTCGACAAGAAGTCTTACCGGAAAGGTCCTGACGCAGTATATTCTCACCAGGTTTTCGTCGTAGTAGCGTTAGAATACCGTTTGCACTGGCCTCTGTTCTATTCGTCTCTCAAATCAGGATTTTTTCAAATCATCAAGGTACTCCAGAGTCCCGTCGTTCATTCATCCGATCCTACCGATACCTATATTGAGAACAACAACAATCGTCCCTGTAACCAGGTGGATCATCACCTGGGCAACAAAAAAAAGGAGGTAGACAAATGGTACGACATTATCGAAGATCAATCTATGATGAACTCGATGACCTGAGAGCATCCATGGACTACCTGTTCCAGCTTGTTCTTGAACCGGTTGATGAACCGCTGTTGCCTGAAGGAGAAGCATCCCAACCCGTGAGCCTCTATCCGCACATTCCTGAAGCGGAAGTGACTGATCTTGAAGATGAAATAATTGTGACTGTCAGCCTGATCCCTGGTGTTAATAACCGGGTATATTCATGTAGCCTGGTTGACAAAAAAACATTAAAAATTTCCTGCGATCGGCAGGAAAGGAAAATAGTGGAACTGAAGGGCTATTCCATGACCGAACAACGACTGTGTTCTTTGCACCGTGAAATCCACCTTCCAGCCATGGTTACTGATAAAGGAGCCAGGTCAACGTTAAAAAACGGGGTGCTCGATATTCATCTGATGAAAACACAGATGAATAAAAAATATACTAAAAAATAATCTTTTTTCCTTATCCGGCTAAAGGATTGCTGGTCAGGAAATGCTAATTTGTATCTTATACCTACTCTTTTAGAATCTCCCAATCTGTATCCCGCGGTCCTGTAACTCATATTCCGATACTGCTTTTAGAAATTCAGCCCGCGCAAAACTCAATCGTTCGCTATCTCTTTTGTTTTGTCATACACAGACTATCGATAAGCAAACGCAGCCTTGGAACAATCCATCAGCCAGGTGGCATCAGAGCATCTTTTTTATTGATACGGAATAATCTGGTTTAACCCGGGCCACAAGAAAACGGAGAATATCCATACCGTCTGAGGTTCGGGAGGAGATCATACCGGAGAATATACCTTTCTTTCATACATACCTGGAGTCAGGACAGTGGAACGTTTCCTGCACTGGTGACACGTGGCATCCCGGGTTTCCCGGTAACACTCTTTGGGGGTTTTGTTGATAATAGCATTGTCGTGAAGACAGGAAGGACAGGTAAACCGGATTACGTACCCGGTCCTTGTTCCTGTTACCTCTTGTTTTAAAGATAGTTTTGTCATTGTAACCTTCTTTATGGTTTTTTCGCACCTGATTGAACTGCATCCCAATCCGGTTTTTTGATCATCAGCTACCAGCAAAGAGGATTTTGCAGGATAAAGGGAGTTGACCGCCCGTTCATGGTTATCCCGATAGAAGGGGGCGTAGTGCCAAAATCGTTTGTGATTATACTAGTATTGGTTGCCTGAGTGTATAGTATGATGGGAGGAAACCTGCATGTGCACGGGAAAGGTGCATTACTGGACAACCAATCCTTCTCCATGCCTTCCCAAAAAAATTGTCTCCTGAAGTTCGGAGCTGCAGGCAACATTGAAGGCATGATCATTGAAGTTCCCTGCATTGGAAAGGACTGTGCATGGTTTTTTGATGATCATTATGTTATCAGCAGCATCGCAAAAGAATTATGAATTAACCAGAAAAAGAAAGGTCCAAATGGTATCGCGGCGGATTAATTTTTTTTTGTAATTTCAAACCTGACATCCCTGCCCTGGAATTCCGGGGCATTTCTGCCAATTTTTTCGAAATTAATAATAATACGCAGCTATTTCTCCTGAAAAATCAAATACAAATTATAAAAAGAAAACAGGAGTCGGACATGGGTCGCATCCGGATGGATTCAACAAGGCGATATAATTGTGCTCATCTCATCTGTGCATATTTACTCCGGAATAATATTACCCGTGCAGACGTCACAGCCCGGGATATAGCACAATTTCATCACCTTTCAGGTAAATCTTCACAATCGATCAGTGCAATGCTGAATTTTTTATACAGTAATCGTATCCGGGAGACACGTTTTGGATTTTACATATTGGGAACACTTGCCTTTAAAAAAAGTGATTATCCCCACCACTACAGCATTCAACTGATTGATGGAGCCCGGGGTTTACTGTAACCGGGTAAAACCTCTAAGATCCTGAAAGATTAACGTGCCCTTTTTTATCAAACGGGCTGGCCTTGGGATATCTGAATTATTGATTTTTAAAAAAAGATTTTTTTTAGCACGGTCGGGTACTTTCTTCAAGATCGTGGATCCAGCTGGCGATGGCCCTTATTACGGTAATGGTCCTTTCGGTCTTGTGGAAGTTCCCGCTTTGGGTGAAAACCCCGTCATTTTCCTGTGAGATCACCTCATTGATTACCCATACGCCGAACGGGTCTGTGGTAACTGAGAGTCCATGGGAGAAGCCCGGACAATTGATAAATAACTCACCGGATTCATAATCGATATCAATTTTTAGATCACCATCTTCTTTCTGCACGATTTCCCTGAGATATATGGATAAATCATGGGTCGTCAGGATCTTTTCAGCATCTTCCGGGCGTAACATCGCAAAACACTCCTTTACCCCCCTTAGTGTATTTCCTGATAATACTTCCCGAAAAAATCTGAAAAAATCTTTTTCATTGATGGATCTCAGGGAAAAGACAGCTCCTCAAATAAAACCGGTAATATCCGTTATCAGAATCTCGTATGTCTCTGCCATCTTCCTCGCTGGTTGACAGACCTTGTTTTTTAAAAAGGTTCGGTCACATCCTGAACATGATGGGACAGGATGTTTTGAAAAGCACCGGATTCAGATAAACCCCCGATAGTATGCGAGTCGATGTGCCTGCGGGCGAAGTGACTCAATAAGCCGGGTCTGCTCCTCCTCCCCCATCATTGTTTGCTCCTGACCGATACGGGCAAGAAACCGGGCTTCATCTGCTGTTGAGCACCCGACGATAACAAGATCCACATCCTGTGACAGTGCAAACCGGATCAATGTCTCCGGATTGAGCCCGGATCCAGGATGGATATAATTTCCCGCACCCAGACATTTCATCCCGATTATCCCGATACCTCGTTCCCTTGCTGCTGAAATCACCTTGTCAGAAAACCCCCCGATAATCGTTTCAACAGGATTTACCGGCAGGAGTACCGTATCGATGTCCCAATGGGTTACCGCATGGAGCAGGACCGACGGGTCATAGTGACCGGTCACCCCGATGCCCCTGACAATCCCTGTCTCCCGGGCCTCGTAGAATGCACGGAGTGCACCCTGAAGTCCCTCAATCTCACGGATATCGGCATTATCCCGGACATCATGGATCTGCCAGAGCCCCAGGTAGTCACGCCCTATGCGGGTTAGTGTCCTTGCAAGATCATCCGATGCCCCGTCTGCGCTTCTCTGCGCTGATTTGCTTGTCTGAAACGTGTGTTCCTTTCTCTCGGGGTTCTGTGTCCAGAAGATCCCGTAGTACCCGCTCGCTCCCGGCGTATGCGGGCGCCGAATCGTAGTACCTGATCCCCGCCTCGTATGCTGCAGTGAGCATTGTGAGTGCTTCCTGGCTGCGTCCTTCAGTCCGAAGTACTCCCTCGCCCCCAAGGCCGATCCGCTCCTGGCTGCCTGTCAGTTTCCGCAGCCTGTTGTTCACTGCCATAATGATTACCCTGTCCGTTTCCGGGAACATTAAACCTGCCCCTCAGGCACGATTTCCAACCACACCATCTGATGTTCCACTAAAACAGGTATCCATGAACAAAATCCGCATCATTCCTGATTGTACATACCAGGGAGAAGGGATCAGCAAAGGCCTGGCACGGGGCCTGCTGGTGTATTATGGTGACCAGAACCTCACCGTCGAGGGAATGGGCATTGGCAGTATTGCGATCAGGGACCAGGAATGCACATACTTTTCACGGTCATGGACCGACTCATCGGAAGATGGAGTTCTCAAACGCACCTTTGTCTGACTACCCGTATGAGGTGGAGTATAAAAGGGAAACCCTCAAATCTTGTGTCCCGCTGGATTCAGGACCGGTATCAGCGCCTATATGCAGTGCCCCGTTCCAGGGGGAGTATCATGCTGCCGTTTCCCCTTATCAGCACCCTGCTCGGAATTCGCCCTCTTTCGAGACTATAGCAGCCCGGTACAGACGACCTTCGTGCACCGGATGACCGGGGAAGTAACGTGGATGTGCAGGTGGAGATTAGTACCCCGCTCATGCCACAGGATACTCTTTGCCTGTTAAATGGGCCAGTGTGCTGCATGGGTTTACCTCCGGTGGGATGGGGAACAACAGGTTTCTCCTCCTCCCGCCGGAAAAGGTCAGCACCACCCAGCTGCCCGTTTCTCTCGTCATCCTGTGCATGGAATACGGTTTTTTATCGGAAAGCCATCAGTCAGCCGACTTGTGCCCTTTTCCCCTCTACCGGGCCGGGAAGACTGGGGATGTCTGCTGGGCTGGTTTTTCATCGAACTGGGTCCTCTCTGATTGTTCGCAGGGATTACAAGCGGTACAAGACCCCATCGGTTTTGTTCAGGAGGGGTGCCTGTGAACCCTTGTTCCCTCACAGGAGTTACCCTTGCTCTACCCCTACTTCCGGTGAAGATCCTGTCGAAAAACTGTTTTCTCCTCTGGGAATTGCGTACCTTGCAAGCCAGCTCCAAAGAAAGGGGGGTTCCGGTACTGTGGAAGCACTGGACATTTGAGACCTTCGATGAAGTAATTGATCGGATTGCAGAATGACGGCCTGCCATTGTCGGTATCTCGATTATGGTCACGATGAGCAGGAAATGCATTTAACCTGCTTAAGGAACTGCAGGAACGGTTGCGTCTCTTCGTTGTCCTGCTGGCTGTTACACTGATGACTTAACTGCGACATGTTTGCCGGAAGATTTGATATGGTATTCTGTGGAGAAGGTGATGTAACCTTTCCGCGATTTTGTCAGGATTACCTTTCATCAGGAAGTTCCCCAACGATTCAAACCTGATATTCCACATCCTGACCGGGTAACCGGCAGATGAACAGAGACGGTCAGGTGCAATCCACGCCTCCCGTCCACCACTCTTCCAACCAATGGCTTCCCTTCCCGGCAAACCGCCGGCATTGATTACCATCAGTACCAGTCAGCAATGGAAAAAAATACAGGCTTAAAAGATACCAGCCTGATTGTCACCCGCGGCTGCCCGTTTTCGTGCGATTTCTGTTTTTTAAAACCGGTATGGGGGTGAACCTGTTCAGGAAACCTCCGCTCGAAAACTCTTCCGGGAAGATCGAAGAGATTAGGTCTCTTGGTTACACCAGTCTCTGTGGATAGCGGATGACTGTTTTACTCTCGATAGTGAGTATTTTACCGCTTTCTGTCGTGAAATGATCGGTGGGGATACCGGTTTGGCTGGACATGTCTGTCCTGTGTCGACAGGCTCACTCCTGATTCTTGTTGATCTCATGAAACGTGCGGGGTGGTCCCGGGTTGTCATCCTTGGTCTCGAGTCAGGAAGAATGTACTTTACAGACTTATGAACAAACGGGTCACGGTTGAACAGGTAAAATTGGGCAGGACAGTCTTTTTCCCGGGGCAGGTATCAGCACCGCCCGTTTTTTCATGGTCGGTAAACCCGAAATACGATCAAGTCGATCTAAAAGACCTTTGCCCTGTCTCTTCCTCTCTGACTAGAGGGATGGCTTCACCATTCCGCTTCCTCTGCCCGGAGACCTCACTTTTTGACCGTGTTGCAGATCCCGGTAATGGAGGACTGGAAGATCAAACCAGGTAAAATTTGTCTTCCCGTTGGCATTGATGAACGCTGGCTTGAGCAGCGTATCGCCGAGACCATGCATGCCTTCAGGATGAGAAGGTGGTATGATTTGTGGGCTGCCGGGCACTCTGATACCAGACATG
Organism: uncultured Methanoregulaceae archaeon; assembly: GCA_963815395.1. Taxonomy (GTDB): domain Archaea; phylum Halobacteriota; class Methanomicrobia; order Methanomicrobiales; family Methanospirillaceae; genus Methanoregula. The sequence goes on along the minus strand of CAWFHC010000004.1, from coordinate 5,830 downwards.
TGAATCTCGATTCTGCCGGGAATTACTGGATCTAAATGTATATTATTTTTGAGAAAGCAATATTATGGACGGGCAAATCCATACCACTTTTCTGCCCATCGTTTATCTGGTACCAAAGTATTTTATGTTATGCACAATAAAAAAACATGAAACCCAGGAATACACCACAACCTTCCTTACAAAAGCAGGTACCTTCCTGAAACGTGACAATCGGCAATCTCCCCTGTTGATGATGGGAGTACCGTTCTGCTACTGATCGTGCGAAGGTCTGAACACGGGGGATGCGGACTGGCAAACGCGCTCCTGAATTTTTCTGCCGTGTTGGAATGGATGTCGGCTGGAAACATCCTGTCACCAACACCGGTATCGCAGTAATCCTGAACTGTTTTTTTGCGGCGGAAGCAGGATGATTTTCAGGAAAAGATACCGGGGGATTTTATCATGAAAAAAGGAAAAACTCTCACGTACGTTGACTCCATCTCTGACAAGAAGATACATTCGGGATATGAAGGGCTTGGACCTGATAACGCCGGACCTGGGAATCTCAGATCCCATTATGATTGGTGGCAGCGAAATTTTCTCGGCACCGGAATTTCTTATGTTTTCTCACCGTTTGACAACCGGATTACTGCGGCAAATTTCAATATGGAACACCCGCAATTATCAGGGCAGCGATTGCCACCGCACAGAAGGTTTTCCCGCATGGCGGGACCGGGAATGGGAAGAACGTGCCGGGATCATCAGAAGAACAGCAGAAGATCCTGACTCTGAAAAATTTCTCCTTGCGGCACTCATAACGTATGAATGCGGGAAGAACAGGTTCGAGGCAATAGCAGAAAGTGGGTGAAGCAATCGACATGCTTCGCTACCATGCAGAGATCTACCGGGAAACAAGGGATTCATTGTCCTTACCCACCCTGAGAGTCCCCGGGCTGAAATAGGAGCGTTATGTGTCGCATACGGGGTTTTTGCTGTCATCTCTCCCCTTTTAATTTCCCGTTGGCCTTGCTGCGGCATGGTAGGAGCAGCGCTCATCACCTGGAGACGATCTGGACCGAAACCGACCAGCATCGACCCTTCTGGGTACTGAAACTCTATCACGCGTTCGTTGATGCCGGAGTACCTCCGGATGCTGTCCAGTACATGACCGTGCTGCAAGAGCGTTCGGAGACATGATTACTGCACACCCGGGAATGTCGGTGGCATCGCATTTACCGCTTTGGCCAACCGGGATGGTGCTCCATCGGGAGTTTGCTGCAAAACAACGCTACGTAAAACCTTTAATCTCAGAAATGGGAAGCAAGAACCCGGTGATTGTCACCGAGAATGCTGATTTGGAAAAAGCCGTTGAAGGTGTTTTCAATCCGCTTTTGGCTTTCAGCGGCCTGAAAAATGCAGCGCTGCATCCCGGTGTATGTCCACCAGTCCGTTGCTGTTGTTTGGTAAACGACTTGCTGCAGGCGCAGAAGTTATCGTTGGCGATCCAGAAGGACTCATTTATTGGCCTGCTGATTGATGAAGGCTGTAGGGACGTTCAGGGAATCCGTTGACCTGGTAAAGGATGGGCAAATCATCTGTGGGGCTGGAAATTTTCCTGAAGGAAGGTATTCGCACGGCAGATGATGCACAATCCACTGTTGTCAGTGGTCTGACCTGGCGACCCGCTTGCCAGGAGGAGTTGTTCTTGTTCCGATTCTCATTATTGAAACATTCTCCACATTAGAAGAGGCGATTGACAGAGCCAATACCACGGATTACGGGTTAACTGCCGGAATTTTTTTCCGAGGATGACGACCAGGTTACCGTGTTCTTTCACACTATCCAGTCAGGTGTAACCTATGCAAACCTGTGATAGGAACTCACGACCCGGGCATGGCCGGTTTCTTAGCCATTTTTGTGGCTGGAAAGCGAGCGGGTCTTCGGGCAGGGGAGTGGGTGGTCCGTATTACCTGATATCGTATATGCGGGGGACAGGTGCAGCACTCGATTCAACATGTTTCTTTTTTTAAAAAGAGCCGACATTTTCTGGTTGGTCCTCTTTGGATGGGATGACCGTGAGTTCCTGATTTTCCTGAATCACCGTAGTTCCGTGACCCCTTTAAAATACTGACACCAGTTCAGGGCACAGGAAACCGGCCAAGATGGGAAAGGTTTTTCAGGTAAAGTTCCCGTCGTCGAGAACAACCTGCCTTGGCTTTGGACCGAACGGGACATATTCGGCAACCTTCCGCATCTCTCTTCTGACAACTCGCTTTTTGTTCTGTCGGCAAGCCCCTTCAAATTCTGATCGATAGTGTTTTTGCGACTACGCATCTTGTCTTTGAGCCACTCAATACTTCGGATGGTGTTTCCTTGCTGAAAAAGGGATACCGGGAGTTAATGAGGGTTTCTGGATGTGTACTGGAACCGCTTCTGAATCACAGGGTAAAATCATTGGTATCCCAAGATACGCACCTTTGACAAGAAATGGACGGTTATTTCTGCGTTTTCTCAGACATGCGGAACATCATCAAGTGCGATCAAGGTATGCCTGCAAAGCAAGGGTAACCGTTTTGCCCTCACGGGCGAGGTCGATGGCTGATTTGAGGGTATCATCTACGAAGAGAGCGGCCTTCCATGTCGATCTCAAAAGGCACCCCGAGTCGCGCGCGCCGATTTTTAACAAGGAGAAATATGTTCCGCAATATCGCCAGGAACATCAAAAAGGATTCCGATCGCAGATGGTTTTGCGGAAAGGAGGTACCCGGTGAATGCTCTCCGATCAGGGGTATCCTTCCTGAGATGGATATGAGTGATCGTGCTGATACCTCGGGGGTCATAGCATAATCTGTAAGTATGGCAAGAATGCATCGGATGTTCTGTTTGTTTTTTTCCGGTGCACCATTGAACAGCACGTTCAGGATCTGGTAGTGACGAAGCGTTCCTCCATACTTTCCTTCCAACCTGTTGCTCTTCTTTCCTGTCAATCTCTTTCCCGTTGTTTTTTCCTTCGAACACAGAAATGACGTTTTAGCATGAAGAACTTTATCCTTCATACCTATTTTTATGTCTCAGAGTGATGCGGACGTATCTTTCATGTAGGTGAAGGTCAGCAGACCAAAAATCGTGGGGGAAACAAAATGGCGCAATGGAAATGCAGAGTATGCGGTTATATCTATGATGGAACTACCGGGGATCCCGAAGGCCGGAATACCCGGGGACGTCTTTTAAAAATCTGCCTGGAACGTGGACATGTCCGGTCTGCGGGGCAGGAAAGGAGGCATTCAGGAAAGTGCCCACCGAAGATATCGATGCCGGTGCAGTGACGACCGTATCCGATGTGCTGGTTGCAGAACTGGTTGCATGGGGAGTAACCGTCGTATTCGGTCTTCCGGGACCTCATCGCTGGGACTGTCGATGCAATCCGGAAAAATCCCGGTATCCGCTATATCGTCGTCCGGCATGAGGAGAATGCGGCTTTTGCTGCTTCAGCCTACAATAAACTGACCGTAAATTGCCGCCTGCCTCACGATTGGTCCGGGACAACCAACCTTGCAACCGGATGATGCAAAGAAAGATCATGCTTCGCTCCGTCATCTAACGGTCAGGTAGAATCACAGGGCACCCGCCCCGTGGCGTGCAGGAAATCGACCAGGAAACGCACTTCTTCCGCCCATAACGGTTTCATACAGGCACCATTTATGCAAAAAGAACCTGGCAGTCCTGTTGCTGACCCGTGCTCTCAGGGTATGCAAAAATTGATCGGGGGGTCGCAGACATCTTCTTACTCTGAATGATATCCAGAAACAACCCCTCGATCCGCGGTTCTGCTCCCGTGAGTCCTGCATTTGCAGTTGCAGTAATCCTGCTCTTCCTGAAGACCTGTTAAGCAACCGCCGCTATGGCAATAAACAATGCAAAAAAGCCGGTTAATTCCCTGGCTGTCGGCGCTGACCCGACGGGGAGATGGTGCTGGCTCTTGCAGAGAAGATCAGGTCCTCCATTTCTCACTACGTTCCGGGCAAAAGGGATTATACCGGGTACAACCCCCGGGTGATCGGGATTCTGGCAAATGTTGGATTACCCATGCACGGAATCGTGAAATGAAGTCGATCTTATTATCACCCTCGGGGTAGGGTTCTCAAAATATACCAATGTGCCGACAGAAAAATCTTTGTACAGGTCGATATCGATCCTTTAAAACTGGAAAACTGGTAGAACTATTGCCCTCTGGGGAAATTGCAGCTCTTGTGCTCCGAACTCTCTTCCCCTGCTTCAGGATAAGGAAGACGCAGGTGGTAAAGAACGGCTGGAAGCCATAAAAAAAGAATGGGATTTGCAGCGTGACGCTGAGGCCGACAGCACTGCGGCACCCCGTCCACCCCCGTTTATCATGAAGGTATTGTCAATGCGATCCCCCGGGTCAGTCATCTCTCTCGATGTCGGGGAAAACCAGTGTCGGCAGGAACTTCCGTATGAAACAGCAGCGGTTTGCGATGTCTGGTTACCTTGCGCACCGACGGGTTTTGGCCTGCCCGGTAACAATTGCTGCGAAAATTGCGCATCCGGCGGGTCGGGAATTCCGGATTACCGGTGACGGGGCATTTTCGATGGCAATGGCAGAGTTTCGTAACTGCGGTGAAATATGATCTCCCGATCATCGTGGTTGTGCCGAACAACCACCAGTCGGGATGATCCAGGTCGAGCAGATGATGGAGCACTATCCCAATTATGTGACGCACCTTTAACTGGATTTTTGCGCCACGCCGAAGGTGCGGTGGTGTTGGTATCCGCGTCAGCCGTCCCACAACTTAGAACCTGCACTTATCAGTGCGATGTCCCAAAAGTGCCGGTGATAATTGATGTGGAAACAGATTCAAAAAGGTTCTAAAAACTACTTTTTTCTCCCTGTGCCTGCGAAGGAACTATAATTTCCTGTACATCATACGACAGTTATGGAAGTAAAGCTCGCCCAAAAATGGCGGGGAGAAAAATGAGCCTGCCAGATGACGTATCTGAGATATTGAAAAGAAATCTTCGCCATGATGTATGAAGAATAACCGAAGTAGAAGTCCGCGAATTTGAGATGAAGACATAAATCAAAAAACTGTCGGTTTTTATTAGTTGAAAAATTGGAGAATTGACAAATCAATACCCGCCGCCACTATAGCCGTATGAGGGGCTCTGCGGGACGAACGGTTGTCGGAATGGTTATTGCCTGCGTTGTCGCCAGAGGGACGGTACCATTGGTAGTAGCGACATACCAGACGTTATTGAAACCCTGTCCCTTCACCTCACCCGGTTGGATCCACCGGAGAGTAAAGCGGTCTTCCATATACGCCGTCTGTTTGACGCCATCAAATCTGGATACGGAAGTAAAATCAGACGGATTCAAAACCGACGGAGTCGTTAACCGGATCAAACGCCTGCGATAAGCCAAGGCAGGTACCGGTACAGGTGCTTGTACCGCGTAATTCCTTCGTGAAGAAGTACAGCGTTTTTCCGGATGTGTCAGTAAGATAGAAAACGAAGGTTTTTATTATTTGCAATCAGGACGCTCTCATCAAGGTGTGACGACTAACCAGACCTTGAGCACATCTTCACCATTCACGTCGCCCGGTTTGTATTCCTCCTGATAATAAAGATAGTGGCCAGCCATATGTTGTCTGTTTTGTCCCATCGGCTCGGGTTATGGTTCCGAAATCTGCCGCGTCAAAGAGGGGACGATACGGCAGTAACTTACCGGGTAAAATACCGGCCAGATAACGGCACACTGCCCATTACAGGGTCTGCGCCGCTGGCAGGACATCATTTGCGAAATAATACAGGGTTTTACCCTGTGAATCTGCAA
>CAWFHC010000003.1:0-68627 GCA_963815395.1 uncultured Methanoregulaceae archaeon | reverse complement strand
GTTTCTGTGGAGCCGCTGCTTTCGGCGGTTCCTCGCTGACGGTCTTCTTGAAGACGCTCGATAATAGTCCCATAATCAACTCCAATAATTTCCAGTATGACCCGGATGGTTTTCGGAATTGCTTTCTGAAGTTCTTCAGAAAGCCCGAGTTCAAATTCCGGGGCGGTAACCCGTCGCCGGCTGGACCCCGATGATCGTCACCTCGATCTGGTCCTTGATCCGCTGGAGCGGTTCGGCAAGATCCCATGAATGGGCGTCACGATAGGCGCCCGGCGGCAGGTCTTCCACCCGGAGCTTGGTTATCGATCCTGGTTCCGCGCCATAATCCGCAATATCGATGATGATAAGTTTCTTTGTCACTTCCGGATCGAGCAGGGTAAAAATAAAGTGCGGGCCCCCAAGGCCCGCATCGATTATTGTTACATTGTCGGGAAGCGAGAGATTCTGCATCTCCTCGATCACTGCCGGGCCAAAGCCGTCGTCGGCAAACAGGGGGTTTCCACACCCTGCTATCACGATCTCCGAATACAGCATCGCGGGTTACACTCACTGGATAAGCTTCTGAGCCACTATCTTGTTGTCCTCATCCACGACGATCATGTGGGTAGCACATGACACACAGGGGTCGTACCCGCGCATGATAACCTCGGCAAGCTGCCAGGGTGCACCGGTAAGTGCCTTGCTGCAGGTTGCGAAGTTCCAAGTGGTCGGGACGAGCATGCTGAAGTACTGGACCTTCCAGTCCTTGACCCGTGCAATGTGGACATCGGTTCCACGCGGGGCTTCGTTGGATGCCCAGCCGAGAGAGCCATCGCCATCGGGGATGTGATCTGCAAGGACCTTGCCGTTCGTGTTCAGCGCGTCGATCTTATCGATGCATCTCATAAAGGCTGTCCTGGTATTCCATCTCGCGGGCAATGTTCTGGCCGACGGTTCCTTTCTCGTCATAATTCCTGAATTTGACAAGACGTGCACGCGGGCCGACTTCAACGGGCTGGCCGTCGTAGAGCGGGATACCGGTGCAGGCTTCCATCTGCGGGTTGCATACGGTCCCGACCTTGGTAGTCCCGCCAACCGGGTACTTTGGCTCTTCGAAATCAACTGTGCATTCGCCCATGTACCAGTCCCAGGGCCGGACTTCCTTGAACCGGTCCATGTCCCAGGTCGGGTGCTCATCCAGGCTCGAGCTGCCATAGAACGGGTGGGTCGCCATGTAGCCCTGGTTATGGTAACCCGAGAGTCTTGGGCATGGCGACTTTCATGCCGCCGACGTCTACGAAGTCTCTCTTGTGGTAGTTGCGGATAACCGCGATCATGAAGTCCGCCTGTGGTTGGGCAAGGGTAAGTCCTTCCTTGGCAAGATCGTGCATCTTGGTCTTGGCCTGCTCGGAGCAGTTCCGGTACATACCGCCGACCCGGGTGTTCCTCGGGTGGATGCAGTCGCCACCGGCGATCTGGCCAATGGTCTGGCCTATCTCACGGAGACGCTGGATGCGCTTTGCAACGGTTCGTACCGGCTCTTCAGCCGTGAACGGGTTGATCTTGGTCTCGGTGCCTGGTAATATAGCAAGTCGGGCAGGATCAGGATGTCATGCAGTGCAATGCTGTGCAGCCGGTTTGCCAGCTGGAGGATGTGACGGAGCATCAGTGCGTCCTTGGGGATCTCGCACTTGATGGATGCTTCCATTGCTTCAGTGGCGGCCAGCGTGTGGGCAATCGGACAGATACCGCAGACACGGGATGCAATCTTGGGCACCTGCTCCGGGTGTCTTTCCGACGGCGAGTTTTTCAACTCCCCTCACCGGGGTAATGGAACACCAGTTACCCGTCTCGATGATGCCTGCATCATTAATCTTCAAGACGAGCTTGGAGTGTCCCTCATGTCTTGTGGTTGGGGAAATCTCTACAACTTTCGACAATATTATCGCCTCATGTTATGTTGAGTTGTTCATACCGCTGTACAAAATTTGCTTTATACTTCTCTCATCTCTAGAGATAATTGACCGTACAAAGTACGTTCGATCTATCTTACACGATAGATTTTATAACCCTTATTATACGATCCTTAAAACAGATTTTTTATGAAATACTATCAATTTATCAGTCGTAGAGCCAAATAAAATCATTTGCATCGATATCTCTGATCTTTCATATTATAATATTAAAATAAAAAGAGATTTTTTTCGAATAAGTTTTCAGGATATTAATTTTCTATTCTGCTATCTGCTTGTCACCGTTTAATTCATCGAACAATTCTGCAATGGTTGCCCGTCGTTCGGCATAGGCGTCATGCTGGTGAATACTTTCTTCGTTCGTCTGCTTGATCGTGACTACCGAATCTCCGGCAAGATACTCAAATTCAGCCAGAACTTTCTTTGCCATTTCCCGGACACAGTCTTCGACAAACCGCGGGTTCTTGTGCGCGGCAAGGACCACCGCACCTTCGTCGCCCCGCTTGAGTAATTCGTAAATACCGGCGCTCATCGATTCTTTCAAGATCCAGATAATCTTTTCAAGGTCAACGTCCTGATCATCGTCAGTTTCAATGCAGAGAAATCCCCTGCCCCGCTGATTGTGGGTTGCCATGGGGACATCGTTAAAAAATGCCACGATCTGGTCCTGGCCAACTCCAAGATTCTGGAGAACACGATCGGCTCTTTCTTTCATAATGTTCTGGGCACAGGGGCAGGCTGTCATGCCGGTAACTTCCGCCCCGATGCTCTTACGCACGATAGGATCCCGGAAGGTGCGCTTTGCAACAGCACGTGCATGCACTTTTACTACTTCATCACAGGCTGTACGACTGATCGGGGTTTCACGCTTCATCATGTACTCACTGCGCATGAAGACTTCTGTCCGGTCAGCGTACTCATGACGGTCCAGGAGTTTTCGTGCGACCACACTGCAGAGCTTCTCGATCTTGTTTACATCACCATCGATAGCCTGCTGGAGGACTTCATCAATCACCTCAAAGTTACGAGAGAGATTGGCTCCCTTCAGGCTCCCGGGCAGGTCTACGTATACATCAAAATTTGATATAAATATGACGGGGCGCTTTCCGTGACGGTGTACTTCGACCAGTTTTTTCACGTTCTTCACGCCGACCCTGGTGAGGTTTATCCGGAAGTCAGGAGATGTTGCCTGAATGTCAGGAAGTTCCCGTGCAAACGTCTGGTCTGGTCTCTGATCTGTTGACAGTTTATTAATAAGTCATCGCATCCCGGTAAATGTTCCAGTTTTGCTACTTTGGTTTTTTAATATAATATTTATGTGCTTTGTTGCAGATATCAAAGGGATCTACTATGTTAAAAAAATATTATGAAGCAGATGCGGATCTCTCGGTGCTGAAGGGAAAGCGCATTGCAGTGATCGGCTACGGCTCACAGGGAAGGGGGCAGTCTCTTAATCTGAAGGACAGCGGGCTTGATGTAATGATCGGGCTTCGCCCGGGAAAGAGCTGGGATGCCGCCGTCAAAGATGGCATGAAGGTTATGTCTGTTGCTGAGGCAGTGAAAAAGGCAGATGTTATCCAGATCCTCCTTCCTGATGAACACCAGGCTGCTGTTTACAAGAGCGAGATCATGCCCAATCTCTCGGACAAGAAGTGTCTCATGTTCTCCCATGGGTTCAATATCCACTTCGGACAGATTGTTCCACCCTCCACCGTTGATGTGATCATGGTTGCTCCCAAAGGTCCCGGGTTTATGGTACGCAGGCAGTATGAAGAAGGGAAAGGTGTTCCCGCGCTTATTGCCATTCATCAGGACCACACTGGAAAAGCCCACCAGATTGCTCTTGCCTACGCAAAGGGCATTGGTGCGACCCGTGCAGTAGTGCTGGAAACATCGTTCCGTGAAGAAACAGAAACAGATCTTTTCGGAGAACAGGCTGTTCTTTGCGGGGGTTGCACATCTCTTGTCAAGGCCGGTTTTGAAACACTTGTCGATGCAGGTTACGAACCGGAGATGGCATATCTCGAAATTCTCCACGAGCTCAAACTTATTGTTGATCTGATTTATGAAGGTGGGCTTACCAACATGCGCAAGTATATCAGTAACACTGCACAGTACGGTGATCTTACCCGTGGCCCGCGAGTTATTGGTCCTGAAGCCTACGAAGCGATGCAGGAGATTCTTGAAGAGATCCAGAGCGGTAAATTTGCTCGGGAATGGATGCTTGAAAATATGGTGAACCGACCTGTTTTCAATGCACTCACCAAAGCAGATGAAGAGCATCTCATTGAGGAAGTGGGTAAAGAAGTCCGCGGTATGATGCCCCAATTTAAAAAATAATTCTCTCTGATAATTTTTTATTTCTTATTCCAATAGTCTCTTAGGGAATATTTTTTGTTTACTATAGCAAGATCGGCAACAACCATTATGTAGCCCACAATATTGCTTCTGTATTCGATGCACTCCTGATCGAAGTTAGTGACATGGCATCCCTCTCTGCCTGACGGTCCTTTCCTGTATCGGGGCAAAATGGCAAGAGGTTAAAGAGAAAATCACAATCGAGCCATCTTCGTCGGATATGTCTGAACAGGATTTGGTTTATTCAGGTAACCATTGTGGTATTCAAATCTCTGATGGCTATTCATGAAGGAACTGACAGTGTGACAGGACATTGGTAAACCGGATGTTGCTTTTCAACAATGGTGTAAGACCAGGCCAGACCGACCCAACTGTATTTGGGTTTTTTTGACTTGTACCAGAACTCGGTAAAGAATTGTATTTCTTTTTATTCACATTGACTTTCCTCCGTTTTTTAAAAGAATAACCAGGACTGCCTGATCCGGCACTTTATGCCACGTCCATAAAGGTATCGACCATTCTTCTATGAGCATTTCCTATCAAATCTTTTGGGATTTTCCGCGCTCCACAAGCCGGATTTAACCCCTCCGTGTTGTTCCGGGAGAAAGACTTTTGGCGGGAGGCACCTTTATACTATACAACTATGACGGACGAATATGAAACTCTCCTCAAACAGGCATACTCCAATATCACCGAAAAAACAGAATCTTCGGAGCGTTTTGTAGTTCCTGAAGCCAAGGCATATGTTGAAGGCAAAACAACAGTCCTTGAAAATTTTTCCGAAATTGTGAGCAAGGTCCGCCGTGACCCGGATCATCTGATGAAATTTCTTCTCGGCGAGCTTGGTACATCGGGAAAAATCGATGGAAATCGTGCAATTTTTAACGGAAAATTTGAGATCTCACTCATCAAGATGATAATAAAGAGTTATGTTGAGGATTACGTTATCTGTTCTGAATGCGGTAAACCCGATACACGGCTTGTTAAAGATGATCGTGTAATGCAACTTCGTTGTGATGCCTGCGGGAGTCACCGCCCGGTGAGGAAGAGAAAAGCCCGTACCGAACCGGTCTCTGAGAACCTCGAAGAGGGGACGGTCATGGATGTGGAAATCCAGTCTATCTCCAAGCGGGGAGACGGTGTCGTGAAGATGGGTCGCTATATCATGTATGTTGCAAATGCAAAACCCGGGCAGAAGGTAAAGATCAAAATATCAAGGATTTCAGGTTCGATTGTTTTTACCGAACGGGCAGAGGAATAATTTTTTTTAAAAAATTATGTTTCTAAATTCAGGTACTTTTATTACCTTCCTGCAACTGTAGACAGGAATGATGCACCAGGATCTACCTTCGCATATGTTCCCGGTTTTTTTAATGGGAAATATTGATTGAGATTCAAAAAATTATTAAAAAAACCGACATGTGTTCCTTAGAAATTGAAGGATTGCATGGTCGGTCCTCCGGTCTTTGTAATTGTGATCTCGTATGTGAAGGTCTGGACATTATCGTAAACAGGATCGTAGCTCATCCATCGTGCGTCGACAACATAGGTCAGGGGGTGTACTTCTCCTTTTGTCTTATTCATCGCGACATACTTACCATCATCAAAACGATACTCGATATAATCCCCGTAAATGAACTCGCCGGTTGAATTCGTTGCTTTCTCAAGGACAAACGAGGGATCAATAAGACCCCACTGAACTTTCTTCGAATAGGATTCATAATGAGGGATCAACTGCGATCCCTCTAATCCAGTCGCCTGTTCTGTATTGAGCGCATATCCCAATACAGGCTTTTCTGCCTTGATAGTGACCCTGAATTTATCTCCGGGATATATGAATTTAAAGCCCATATCCTTGAAATCGTAGGTCTTATATGTTTTTGTCGAAAGGGTACCCGTATCATGCAGAATTTCCTTTTCAACAACAGGTTCCGCTGTGGGGGTTGTTACGACGGTAGTAGTAATGGGAACTGTGGTTACCTGACTCGTTGCCGGAGGAATTGTTTGGATAACGGTGGCAGGTGAAGAGGTCTGTACAGGAACAGAAGCAGAAGGTGATGCACATCCTGCAATAACAACCGTCACTATCAGGCAGGCACAAATCCACATCAAAGATTTATTGTCAATCATCTAACCAGAATCTTACCTTTCATCTTTAAAATTATTCTCCCATCCCTCTTACAGGAATTTACACGTTCGGGAGATCATTTATTTTAAGAAAAAGTAGTTGTTTAAAAAATTTTTATATCCAAATTCTGTCAACAGATAGGAAAAATCTTGATATGAGGCACAAAGTTCCAGAGCTAATGACGGGAATAAAGATGTAAACGGTCAGCAGTGCGAGAAATTGGAAAAGCAGGTTGTTAGCTGATTCAGAAAATAATAATCGAAGAACGATTAGAACTAAGAGTTGTTTAAAAAAAATTTATACCTTATCAGGAATGATTTAGATCATTTTTTCTTCAGGTCTTTTATGAGTTCATCGCAATGACCGGATATCCGTCTGCATGCCTTTTTAATAATCGGCAGGGGATTTTTCTTACCTTTTGTTGTGACGAGAAGTTCCGGGTCCGAAAACTGGAATTCAATCATATACCTGGCGACATCGACATCCGGATCGTTTAAAAGCTCTTCAACAAGGGCATTCATGAACGTATGTCCTTCCCCCTTGATGACGAGTCGCACTTTGTCTTTTTCGAGATCGAGAACTTTTACAATCATGCACCTATGTTTGGGCACCTGAAAACTATTAAAGTATGGGTGGTGATGACAAGAACTCAATCCCTGATTCCCGGTATTATATCTCTTTTTTACTAAAAATCGTTAACGGAACTCGAACACATCCCCATCATTTCCGAGGTGGGGAAGATCCCAGGGAATAAGGTGGCTTAAATGAACGCACCGATACTCGTCCGGTTCAAGATTCCGGGCAAGGGTACAGGCGTCAAGATAATTCATATGCTTGTGAATCCTGATATCGGAGGGTACGAGTGCATCCAGCAGCAGAAGATCCAGATCGGTGAGAAGATCAAGGCTCTGTTGGGGTATATCGATGTTGGTATCTGAAGTAAATCCTATCCGGGAATCCGCGGTTTCAAATACCATGCCACAGGTATACGCCGGGGGGTGTTTCACCGTAAACAGTGTGATGGTTATCCCGAAAATTTCAAAAGGTTCGTAGGGCTGAACCTCTCCTTTATCAAATGTGAGAAAACGGAAGACTTCTGAACAATAATTGAGGACCGGAGGAGCGGCAAATACCGGGGGGATCTTCTGAACCCGGTAAAACTCGCCAAATCCGATAAAATGATCATAGTGCCCATGAGTCCAGATCACAGCATCGATTTGAGGGGAACCATTCAGGATAAGCTGTTGCCGGAGGTCCGGGGATGAATCGATAAGGATGTGTCTCCCCTCATTTTCCACAAGAAGCGATGTTCGAAGCCGCATCGCTCCCGTTTTCATGGCGTGGGAACATTGGGGACAATTGCACCCCACCTTTGGTGTACCAATTGCATCGCCCGTTCCAAGGAGGGTGATTTTCATATTATATCCAGGTCAGATGTCGGATTGCATCCCGGTTTTTCACCATTTGAATACCTTTTTCGATATCTTCAGGACTGATAGTCTTCCGGTTGGCCATAAGTGAAGAAAGAATCGCTTCCTTGACCATCATGCGGAGATCGGAACCAGAAAATCCATCTGTCCTGGAAGCGAGCTGCTGATAGTCGAGAGTACACTGGAAAGAGGAAGTAACCTTCATTAAGATATTCTTCCGCATTTCTTCGTTGGGCAATGAGAACTCAACCACTTCATCAAATCTTCTCCAGGCTGCTTCATCGAGCAGCTGCGGATGATTTGTTGCACTTATCAGGAGTACATTATTTCTTACCAGATTGATCTTATCGATGTTTTTTAACAGCGAGTTAACCGCACGTTTCATAGCCCCGTGGTCATCCGCGACACGACTCTTGGCAACAAAATCGAATTCGTCGATAAAAAGAATGGAAGGTGCGAGTTTTTTAGCTAACTCAAAAATGCGGTCTATGTTCTTTGAAGTTTCTCCAAGATACTGGGATGTTACCATTGAAAGTCTGACCTCAAGGACCGGCATGTGCATTGTCCGGGACATGGCAAGCGCAAGTGAGGTTTTCCCTGTCCCTGGCGGGCCCACAAAAAGGAGTTTTCCAACTTCATGAATCCGGTGCCGGTGCAGGAATTCCCGGTGGCTGATTGCCAGCTGTATCTTATCGATAACTGCAGTCTGTTCCTGCGTGCGGATAAGATCGTCCATCTGCTGCTCCACTTCTTCTGGAGCAAGGATAATTACAAGGTCAAGTGCGCTTCTGAGTTTTTCATCTTCTCCTATAAGTTTTGAAACACGGGAATCGAGGTATGCCTTAGTATCTTCAAAAGGAGGATTTGCTTTGCGAACGCTGTTGTAGGTTATTCCCGTCGAATCAATATTCTCAAAGAAGAATGCGAGTGCGGGGTTTTTGTCGATGATGGGTTTACCCCCCTGTTTGAGGAACCAGAGTGCTGCAGGTTCAAGTGCTGTGATACGGAGCCGCTGTCCGAATTCTTCATATGCGACAAAGGGATTTTCAGATAGTTTCTGATGGGCATCCGAAATAGCCAGTGAGCGCTTGATCAGACCGTCGCTTACATAGACCGGCCGTTTGACATCTGATGAAGTTGTGATGGAAAAAATCTCACGGCAGGCGGGGGTCAGATCATTGATATCAAGCTGGGGGTTCTGGTTGAATATTTCAGCGGTCAGAACAACTTCCATTATGCGCAGTATTTCAGAATCTCCAGACATGGCTGTAACCTTAATTATTCATTTCCTGAATGAATAAGCCTATCTCATCGTGTAGTTACGATACAACCCTCACCGGTTACGATTACCGTATGCTCATGCTGGGACACCTTGGATCCCGGTATATCGGAAAGGACCGGATAAACATGAAGTATCTGCGATCTGACGAGTGAAGAGAGAGCAATATCGAGTTTTTTTTCATCAAGCCAGCGTCGTGCAAACGGCAGACCGTGGCGATCTATTACCTTATTAAGGATAGCACGGGCTGCCGGGATCCGGACGGGTTTTTGTGAAACCTGCGAATAAATTTCCTTCCGGCTTTTCTCTCCAACATGTCCACTTCCCGTAGTTGCGAAAGGTTCAATGGCAAACACCATCCCCTCCTCGAGCACAACACCTCCGTTAACTCCGACATTGGGAATGGTGGGAGAGCGGTGAAGAATATACTGATCCAGCCCATGTCCGGTAAGATTCGATATTGGCCGATATCCACGGCATTCAATCTCTAACTGGATTAAAGCCCCGAGATCTCCTGCAGTTGCTCCAGGCCGAATCGCTTTTATTGCTGAATCGAGCGCCTGTTCAGAAGCTTCCATGAGAAGTGAGTTGTTCCCGAGATCGACAGTAGTTGCAGTATCAGCGATATACCCGTCTATCTGGACACCAAGATCCAGTTTCGCGACATCCCCTTTGGTAAATACCCGCGCATCCCCTGATGATGCAGTATCGTGTGCAGCATCTTCATTTAACGAAAGGTTAAGAGGAAACGCGAGTTCTGCTCCCTCTTCTTTTACCTGAACCTCAATTGATTCGACGAGTTCCAGATATGATCCCCCAATGCGAATCTCCCGTGCATTCCGGTTAAGGATTTTTGCCGCTATCTCTCCGGCTTCCCGATACTTTTCAAAAATCTCATCTCTCATACAATCAGGTCCTCAGGAAATACTGTGAAGTTTTCAAACCCTTTAGTCGTAACAACTCCTATGTCTTCAAGACGCACACCACCGATTCCGGGATAGTAGAGTCCAGGTTCAATCGTAATTACATTCCCGGATGAAAGGGCTTTCCCCGAAGGTCCGACCGTAGGCAGCTCGTGCACCTGAAGCCCCACACCATGACCAAGATTGTGCACAAATCCTCGTGTGTTGCTCTCGTATCCATGGTCTTTGAAAAAGTCAACTACTGCAAGATGAATTTCTGCCCCCGAAGCTCCAGTTTTTACGCGGGAGATTCCGAGCTGTTTTGCTGTACGGAGTATTTCGTACATCTCGCGGATATCCGTTGAAGGCTCCCCCCTGACAACGGTCCGGGTCATATCCGCATAATATCCTGATACTTCTTCTACGGGAAAGAGATCAATAACAATGGGGACATCTGATTTGAGTGGCCCGGATCCTGTCATATGGGGAATTGCAGTGTCCTCTCCACATGAAACAATAGTATCCACCGCTCCGCATCCGTGCTGCAGGAGCAGACTGTGCATGGCGAATTTTACCTTTTCAGCGGTTAATGGTTTTTTATCGAAATGAAGAATTCCTTTTTTTACCGATGAGCTGCTGATCAGTGAAATCGCACGCCCCATTGCCTTTTCCGTCACTTTCTGCACATTTTTCATCAACAGGATTTCATTCTTGTCTTTCTTTGCCCTCATCTTTTGGACTATACCCCCGTCAACCAGAAGAGTACAATGTTTGCTGAGGGCATTTGCCAAAGCAACAGGGAAATTCGGGGGAACGAGGATTTTTTTCCCTACCTGCCCCGCAATCATCTTCGCAGTTGCCTGGTATGGATCCTTTTCTTTTTTTAGAATGTCTGGAAGTCCGGCCTGGGTTCGGGTTATTACTGCAGCAGAAGCTTCACGTGATGCGCGCCCGAGTTCCATCTGGGATACGATAATAACCCCCTGATCTCCAGGCTTCTTAAAAAAGACAAAAGGATCGCTTGTCGTAAAATGGGTCAGGTACCTCATATCAGCGTCGCGCGAGGATGCATATATTACATAGGCATCTGCGCCGCTTTTTTTGACCGCGTCTGAAAGTGGGTCCATCTCTCAGGATATATGTAGTTAAACGTCAAGTACTTTTATTTCGGAGTTGACATACCAGTGATGGAAGAGGATGCAAAAACCCGATTCAAATGGAAATTTTACCGGCTAACAATCGAGCTTAATATCATTATTCTTCTCGTAGCCATATCGATAATTGTTTTTTTTATTTTTCATTCTCCGTATAGCATTCCCGTAATCATCGGCATGCTCATCCTGGCATTTTTTCTGTCTTTGGATTTTTTTAAGAAATACAAAGAAACAAAAAAATGGCTTGATGTGCAAGCGGAAAAAGGGAAAGATGATGGTACCAGCCAGAATGGCACGATATAAATTGTTAGTCGAGGGATTTACAGGAGTATTATGCTCAAGAAAATGAAAGATGAGATCGAACTGCTTAGTCGTCATATTGGGGTAGCAAAAGCGGTGGCAGATCACGAACCAATCGGCATCATGAAGCTTGCAGAGTTGCTTGATCTCCCCTCTCACCGCATCCGCTACTCACTCCATGTTCTGGAACACCTGGGGTATATCCGAGCTTCACCGGAAGGTGCAGTAGCCACCACCCAAACGGCCGAGTTATTTCAACATCTTAACGTTGATCTGGATGAACTAATCCAGTTACTTTCCGCGATCAAGCGTTACTAATCAATCATGATGATGTTTCAACCCTGTGTTGTAAACTGCGATCCTCTTGCAGAGTTACCTTTAAAAGCACTCACAAAGAATCTAATAAAGCGTATTGATATTGCCTCCCTAACTCAGTTGGTAGAGTGTCGGACTGTTAATCCGAATGTCACAGGTTCGAGCCCTGTGGGGGGCGCTTTTGGGCCCGTAGCTCAGTCCGGTTAGAGCGCCCGGCTCATAACCGGGCGGTCATGCGTTCGAATCGCATCGGGCCCATTATTTTTAGTTTTTTTTTATTATTTTTTGAATGGATAACATGTTAGAAACCCCGACCGGGATATATTGAAAACCTTTCTATCTCTAAACATTCAAACGGAGGAGCATGAAATGTCCTGTGTGCGAGATGGATTGTGTCCAGTCAGCAAAAGATCTTCTTGCCACACTTCCGACAATTTTTCTGCCGTGTACTGACTGCAGCATGCGGATTCTTGACAAACACTCTCCGCTCCCGGTGCTTGAATATACAGATCCCTGCTCATGCGGAAAGCGATTTATCGATGAAGTTTTTGCCCACATATATGTCATTATGGTTGAAGAGGGTGATCTTATCCGGACAGATCCGCTCATTGGTGTAGGATCCCCGCTCGTGCACCCCGGTTTCGCCATGGATCGTCCGCCGTTCCTTCCGGAGAAGTCACTTGTGCTCCTCACAAAACGTGCAACTAAAAAAACAGCAGAACGCCTCGTTACGGAAGTTCCCGAACTTCGTGGGATTGTAAAGAAAGGTGATTTTGTGCCGGGAATTACAAATCCCGATCTGCATTCTATTCCAAAAGTCTACGAACTTCTCGCGGGATGTGATGTAAGGGCAGACGTTTTTCCCCTCAGGACGGGTCCAATGGTAATGTATAAACAACAATCGCTTATCCATATCGAATTCCCACGAATTGGCTACCCGAAGATCCGCGCGGTCGAGCAACACGTGGGAAAACCTCCGGTTTCCTATTTCGTTGATGCATGTTCTGGCGTGGGAACCCTGGGTCTCACCGCAGCATGCCTTGGTGTACCCCGCGTTGTAATGAATGATGCCTGGTATGCCTCGGCATTCTGGTCAGCATTCAACCTCGAAGTAAACCGGGGTTATCTCAAAATCAGCCGGGTGAAGATCTTTGAACAGTTGCAGGATATGCAGAAACATCCGGTTACGATTGATCCGATTAAGATAGCAGAAACTGTGGGAGATCAGGTAATCGAAGTATACCAGGGAGATTTCCACCAATTATATAGTGTATTATCGCCCGGGAGCAATCCTGTTACCGCACTTGACGTTTTTGATAAAAAAGATCTCGCTTCACTTGAGCAGTTCAAACGCGAATGGCTGGAAAAGGCGGGTGGAGAGATATTCGTCCCTTAAATATGGAGTCCTTTGAGAGGGAACTTTTGGCAGGAGATCTTGTTACGGGTAAAAAGCCTTTATTGACCAGTGCACAAAGGTATATGGGGACTAGCCCGGGTGGTTCGGCGTCACCTGTAACCTGAAACCGTCGGTACGCGGGGGGCGAAGTTTGACGAAGGCTGCAACGGCCTGCGGGAGCCTGTGCGTTCTGACTGTGAAACCTCGTCCCATGAGGTCGATGGCCAGGTATCAATATTCCGGAGGGAATGGCGACCTGTTGCTGCGGGGACCGGTTCAGGCCCGGAAGGGAGCAGACTTACCGTAGACATCCGGCGCCCATGGGGTAACGGGGCGGAGGATGGATGCTTTGGTAAACGTAGTAACGTACAGTCGACTGATAACACGTCCCCATGTTCGATTATCATGTCAAAAGTGACAATTGTTGGTGCCACTGGCAATGTGGGGTTGTTTGCCTCATATGCAATATCAGCAAATCCTCATGTGCGGGAAATCCTTCTCTATGGGCGGGAAGGTCGAGAAACACTTCTCCGTGGAATTACTCAGGATTTTGTGGACTCATTTGCTGCACGCGGAACGAATATCAAGATCAACTGGACCACAAACCTGAAAGATGCTGCCGGATCTGATGTTGTTGTTATTTCCGCCGGTATTCCACGAACTCCTGGACAGGACCGTCTTGATCTTGCGCTGGAAAATGCAAAGGTTATAACCCCGCTCGCGCAGACCATCGGGGTTATCGCTCCGGAAACCAAGATTCTTGTCGTGACGAATCCGGTTGATGTAATGACCTGTGTTGCGCTGAAATATTCCGGCCTCAAGCCAAGTCAGGTATTCGGGCTTGGAACACATCTCGATTCAATGCGTTTAAAATCGCTTATTGCATCCTATTTCAAGGTTCATGTAAGCGAAGTTCATACACGGATCATCGGTGAGCATGGCGATAGCATGGTCCCGCTTTGGTCAGCTACGACAATTGGCGGTATCAAGATATCCAACCTGCCAGCATTTGCACACCTCCCGGTAAAAGAGATTATTGAATCGGTAAAATGCAGCGGAAACCTGATTATCAAAGATAAGGGATCTACGGTCTATGGACCAGGAGAAGCGATTGCTTCGTTAGTAAAGACCGTGCTTGGGGATGAAAACCGAATCCTTACCGTTTCAGCGTATATAAAAAGCGAGGTCCATGGTATCGGAGAAGGGGATATCTGCATCGGCGTCCCGGCCAGGGTAAATCGCAACGGTGTGTTCCCGATCACTATCAAGATCGATGAATCCGAAGTGATTGCATTCCGCGAATCGGTTGAAAAAATCCGGACTATAACCAAGAAAGTTCTCGTAAATCTTGAAGAATAAGAAAAAAAGTGTTTTTTAACCTGAATCAGGTTAAAGTAACTTCCACAATTTCTGCCCGTTCGACACCCGCTACTTCACCAAGGGACTTCTCGATTGCATCGGTCTCCCCTCCACTGTCGTTGACTATTGCAACAAGTTTAAGCGCCTTCAAACCAAAACCGATTGGCTCCTCTCGTATTTCATGAATTCCGGGCAGCTTTTGTTTTAATGCTTTTTTTAATTGTTCAAGATCCACTTCCGGCGATTCGGGCATAACCCTGACAATAACTGCTACACTACCCATGAATTACGGTCCCCCGAATCCACATTTTGGGCAGGTATAGGGGATGCTCTGCTCCCTGCACCGGTAACACCGGTTGATCTCTATACCGCACGCTGGGCATCCGAATTCCGTTGCACCTTCTTCTGCAAGCGGGGCATTGCAGGATGTACATTTTTTATCTGACATTATTACTCCTCCAAGGATTCCAATAGTATCTCTTTTAGAACCTTTAAAATGTTGTACCGATCTCAGTACGTGGGACCAAATCCCCTTTCAGGTATTTTTCCACTCGACTTGGGTGCGATCCATTAATAATAGTTGTTTTAACCGTATTTTTTATCACAAACGGAATAAAATATGGATCAACTACATCTGATTCCACAGGCCCGGATACTCGCTCCTGGAGGATCCCGTTGATGAAAATGCCATCAACAGATTTGAGAAGGACAAGATCGACATGAAGGGCGGCTGCCACCGAACCAGCGATAGTATCAGAAGTCACATCCCATGTGTGAGGAAGGACGTCAGTCAATCTGAAGTACCGATAGGGAAGCAATACTGATGTTGTCGGGGGCACTGATATTTTGTCCGTCGTCAAAATGCCAAATGATGAGATAAACCAGCCATATTGTTCCATTGCTGCGACGGCCATCCAGTGTGCCGCATCGTTATTTACCTGAACCTGTCGCACAAGATCGGCAAACGGCCCCCCACCTGGGATTATTAATAACGGGCGTTTTGATGCAATAAGGATAGGTACAAGGTCGGGGATCCGATTATACAGGCTTCCCCCAACTTTCACTATTAGTGGTGAGGTTGATTGACCTTTGTGTGATTCCCTGCCCTGTTTCATACTCCCGGAGAGTTATATCGCCAGATTATAAAAGGAGCATGGCAAAATAGAGTGATAATGCGTCGGTTCCTTGTGCTTTTCCTCTTTTTGTGGAGTGTGATGCATGCAGGTGCTGCAATCCAGATTGTTGAGTTCTGTCCTGATCCTCATAGTTACGAGGATGCGGATGAGTATCTTGTCCTTTCCGGAACCGGCTCCCTCGATAGTATCACAATTTCCGATGGCGAAAGTGGATTTCGTTTCCCCCCGGGAACAAGGATTAATGGTTTGCTAACGGTCGCCCGCAATGGTAAGGCGTTTCAACAAAGTCATGGAAAATACCCTGATTTTGAATGGCTGGATTATTCTCAGCTGGTTCCCAATGTGATCAATGGAGATCCTCTCCGTTTGGCGAATTCAAAAGATGATCTCATGCTGTATGAGAATGGGATACTTGTTCAGGAAGTTGCATGGCCCGAAGATGTGGAACCTCGTGAAGGACAGATTCATTATCTCGAAAATGGGGTATGGGATCCCCGCCCGCTCATGATCGGGCAGTCCCGTTTTTCTCCGGCGGTATTCCGGAATGTATCAATCACCACGTTTGTTTCGCCGGATTCGTCCAGTGAGGTCTTTTCTTATGCAGTGAATCAGGCATCGGAGGAGGTGCTGCTGAATGTTTATGAATTTTCGAGTCCGCTCATGGCAGACACCCTGATTACCGCACGAGAACGGGATGTTGACATCAAGATTATCATTGAAGGCGGTCCTGTTGGGGGAATCAGTCCGGAAGGAAAAGAGGTGATCCGGGAGCTCACCGACAATGGAATTCCTGTCTCAATGATGGTATCACGTAAAGGAGAGCCTGCCCCCTATCGCTACGACCATGCAAAATATATGGTGATAGACCGGCGGGCAATCCTGCTTACCAGTGAGAACTTCAAATATAGCGGCTTCCCCCCTTCAGGAATGAATGGTAATCGCGGATGGGGAGTATATCTCGAAGATCCTGAACTTACTGAGTATTTTTCAACGGTCTACATGACCGATTATTATGGAAAATCCATGACTGCATATAATGGATCAACCGGAAATCCCGAATCCATACCTTCAGGGAAACATATGGTGGAGTTCTCTCCAAAATTTTTCACGGGTGCCACGGTCCGACCTGTAATTTCACCAGATACCAGCAACCTGATTTCTGAGATGATAGACTCTGCAGAAAAGAGTATCGAGATCGAGCAGGCTTATATCACCAATGAGACGCCGAATTCCCTGAACCCGTATCTTTCAGCGGCGATAAATGCCTCTCGCAGAGGCGTTCATGTCAGGATACTGCTCGATGCATACTGGTATAATATTGAAGATGAAAAGGACAATGATGAGATGGTTGCCCTGATCAACCGCATCGGCGCGTCCGAACACATTCCTTTGGAGGCCCGGTGTGCAGATCTCGAGATGGGCGATATCGATAAAATCCATAATAAAGGAGTGATTGTTGATGATCAGCAAGTGCTGGTGAGCAGTATCAACTGGAACAGCAACTCTCCCAACTTTAACCGTGAAGCAGGTGTGATTATTGACCATCCCGGAGTTGCAAAATATTTCCTTGATGTATTTGAAGATGACTGGAATCCGACGGTAAAATCCCCCGGAATTAACACCGATTACCTGAAAATTGCCGTGGCAGGAGTCGTTCTGGTCTTACTTATTCTCCTCTACTATCACCGTAAAAGAGTTTGACCCACAGTCACAATTTACCGGATACCCACATGGAAAACAGGGATCAATAAAAAAAGCATCAGGAATTCAGAACTTTTTTAGTGCACACTGGCACACATCACACAAATTGATGTCACTTTCACCAGTAACTACAGCAAGAGCCCAACGGTCTATTAGTGAGTCTAGTTCGCTGGAGATCTGAACTTCACTTACACCCCTCTTCTTACTCATGTACTGCGATACTGCTGCTCTTGTGATTCCGACTCGTCTTGCAGCATCACTCTGACTAAGCCCCTGCTTTTGCACCAACCGCGAAATCATTTCAGCTCTCATTGGCGGCAGAAGGTTCCTGACCATGGTATCACAATGCATCAGGGTACATGTGTGTTTCGTCATACACACACGGATTGCGGCTTAGTTGATTGTGTGGGCCTGTTCTGATATATGATCTGACGGGCATCGCGGAAGTTAAACTTCTCGATGATAAGATGCCTTTCTTTGAGTTTTTTCAGTGCATAGCGTACGGTTCGAGGAGCAAGATGGGTTTTTTGTACAAGATCTTTGTGGGTCATTGCTCCGCCTGCATCCAGTATTTCCATCACCGTTTTCGATGAGGGTGGCAAGGTTGTAGAATACATAGGTTAATGTTAACACTGTTAACATATGAATCTATCGGTAATTTAAACGCATCCTCTCAATACTCAACTATGTTCGAGCGTCAGGAACATGTTGCAATTTTACTTTTACTGGGGGTGGCCTGTACAGTAATCACCGCACACCTGATTCTTGGGACTCTCGGAAAACAACCATTTGCACGACCCTTTACCAATAATTCTGCAGATGGAGAATTGGTAATTGTCGGTGGTACAATCGATCAGATTACGATAACCAAAAATGGTGGACATATGAATGTGTATTTGGCTAATATCACCATTTTTGTGCCAGCTCAGATTGCAGAGGAATTGACCCTCCAGAAAGGTGATGCAATATCAGTCTATGGGGTAGTTCAGACATATCGGGGGAAAAAAGAAATTTTAATCAGTTCCGGAAAGGATATCGCAGTAATTCCTGTGTTTACAGGAAATATTTCCCGGGAGTAATTACCTGTATCAGGCAATAGTAAAAAAATTGAATAAATGCGTTTTGATACCGGAACTCAGCGAAATGTCTGCAAACTCCGGCATCTATACTTTTACCGGAGAATCAGTAATCTTTCTGATTTTTTTATCTTTTATCGAATCAAGAGCTTGTTGTGCTGCATCCTGAACTTCAGTATCCTCGTCCGTAAGTGTTTGAGTCAGTGCTTCAATCGCCCGTTCGTCAGCGATAGTGCCAAGAGCCCATGCAGCAGTTTTCCTGACGGCTTTCTTTTTATCCCTCAGAAGCGGGAGAAGCGGATCTACAGCGCGTGAATCTTGTAGTTTTCCTAATCCCCATGCCGAACCAATTCGGAGCCATTTATCCTCGGAGCTCAATGCTTTTATCAGAGGTTCAATTGCACGAAGATCCCCCAGTTTTCCCAGAGATTTTGCCGCAAGCCATTTGACATCCACATAAGGATCTTTGAGTGCCTCCAGAAGTGGTCCCACTGCAGTTTCATCACCTTCATTTCCCAAAGCTTCTGCCGCCCGCCAGCGGTAGTTGAGATTAGGATCTTTGAGCAGGACAATATATCCTTCGATACGTAGTTTTTTGCGTGCTTTAATTTTCACAAATTCGTCGGGAGTCGGTTCAGGGAAAGTCTCATCACTTTTTGCCTGTGTTTCATGACTGTTCATTGCCGTTCCTCCAATAGCCACCCATACGTAATACCGGACTATTAAGGTTTTCAATAGTGGAGGACTGCCCCTTCTCAGGAGATGATTATCCGGATAAAAAAATCCAATGAAATTATGAAATAATCAGGAAAATGGGAAATTACGGATTATTTTGTGGAATAATTTCAAGGTTAACTGAAAAATTTTTTACTGAATGGGTCAGTACTCCAAAACTGATCACATCGACTTCAAGCTTGGCATACTGCTGGAGGGAACTCTCATCAATGCCTCCTGAAATTTCGATAATAACCCGATCCCGCAAACCCTCGCGTTTCAGTACATTGATTGTCCAGGTAATCTTAACCGGACTCATGTTGTCAAGCATAATGATATCTGCTCCCGCCTTTGCAGCGACAACGGCATTTTCAGGTGTTTCTACCTCGATTTCAATTTTTTTATAACAGGTCTCCGTTTTTGCTGCCTGGATAGCAATTCCGAGTGGAACCAGTGCCAGATGGTTATCTTTGATAAGAATTCCGTCGCTTAAGCTTAAACGGTGAGGATCACCGCCACCAATCTTTACCGCCTTTTTATCAAGCAGCCGGAATCCCGGACACGTCTTGCGTGTAGCTGCCACCCGACAGTACGGATTAACTGCTGACACGATATCTACAATCCTTCTTGTCTGTGATGCGATACCACTCATTCTGCCGATGATATTGAGTGCAGTTCGTTCAACAAGCAGAATTTTTTTGGCATCACCATTGAGGAAAAGGAGGGAGTCATTCTGACAGACAGCATCCCCATCGTTTGCAAGATGTTTCACAGAAACACCAAAATGGGAAAAAAGTGTGGATGCTTCTTCGAGTCCTGCGATGATCCCCGCCTGTTCTGCCCGAATGACTGCATTACAAGTAATATCAGGTAGGATTGCAGCAGAGGTTACATCTCCGTAGGGGGCATCCTCCTTAATGAACTGCAGCAGATAATCGATTAATACCATCCCGGACCTCACCCTGAATAGAGAATCATGTTCCTATAATAATAGGGTCGCTAAGACTATTCAGGAGCGAGAGAATAGATAGGGCTGCGAGATAGCTGGTTGCAGGATTGCCAGGACTTGGAACATTCGTCACTTTGATATACGTTTCACCAAAGCTCCCTTCAATGAATACTTCGTGAACATTGCGGTCGACTGCCGGGTCAACCCAGAGCTCTACATCCGTATCCTGCCCAGCTGCAAGACTCATGGCGACTGATACATTGACATTTTTCGGAAAAGCTTTGATACACTCGTTGGCTTTCCCGGAAAATATCAGTCTTCGAGAATCAGCGGTAATACCCAGAGATGCAGGACTTTTTGTGGTTCTCAAAAGCAACCTTTTAATTTCTGAAATCTTTCCTATCTTGAGGTTATCGAGGCCAAATATTGCCCCGCTGGGGACGTGAATTTTCTGTCCATATCTGACTGCCAATTCCCTGATCTCGTCCCGGAAGACCGTATCGGAAAGTGCACCTACGCTCATAATCACGAGATCTTTTTTGTGGGATAGCACCAGACCTGCATAAATTTTGACAGCACTGACAGATGCCGCCTCCACCACTATATCGACATCCGCTGTAATAAAGGACTCAAAATCTTCATATGCGTGTGCTCCGGAAATCTTTGCGATCTCTTTTGCCCGCTCTGATACCTTATCGTAGACCGCTGAGATTTCGAAACCGCCCCCATGCTGTGCTATGATGTGTCCAATATTACCACAGCCAAGCAGCCCGATCCTCATCATGATAAACAGATATGGGCGTCATTGGTTAAGTGTTGTGCTCACGAGATGAAGTAAGCCGGGGTTCCTTTTATATTAAAAAAAAAGACCTGTTTTTTCAGATTTTTTTAGTTTTCTTCTGTTATTTTTAGTTTAACACTATTTATTTGAGTTCGTTCAATAGATCCGGTGGTGCTGAAAAAGTGGTAGAACCACCGCAATCCGGATGCGGAAAATATGCTGATACTCAAATTCTGGAATCGTTTCGCGACCGGAGCGTATATATCGAAACGTATGGGTGCCGCTATAATTTCGGCGACACGGCAAAACTTATCGAGATCTTAAAGAGCAAAGGCAGTACCTTTGTCGATTCAGCGGAAGCGGCGGACTCGGTTGTTATTAATACCTGTACTGTTGTTGGATCAACTGAGAGGCGCATGCTCAGGCGGCTTTCACAGTTCCGGGATTGTGACCTCTATGTAACAGGATGCATGCCGGAAGTGCAGCGCGAGGCAATTTTTGCAGTTTGTACACCTACTTTCCTCCCATCGGAAACAATCCACGAAGTATACCGCGGGATAAGATCTGTTGGTGGTGGTGGTGTTGGGATTGTCCAGGTGGGACAGGGATGTTTAGGCAGGTGCACATACTGTCTTACAAGGATCGCCCGCGGGCCTCTGAAAAGTTTCCCTGAAAAGGAGATTCTTGCGGAGATAGTTGCGGATGCAAACAACGGGAAACCTGAAATTCAGATTACGGCACAGGACACAAGTTGTTGGGGAAGTGATATTGGAAAATCACTTCCCGGTCTTTTAAAAAGTATCAGGGATTTGCCGGGACATTTTATGATCCGGGTGGGAATGATGAACCCTGCCAACGTGAAAGGAATCCTCGATGATCTTGTCGATGTTTTTGAGAGTGACCGTATTTTCAAATTCGTTCATCTCCCAGTCCAGTCAGGATCTGACGCAATACTTGACCGTATGGGGAGGGGATATACTGTAGCTGATTTTGAAGAGATTGTTACTGCGTTTAAGAACCGGTATCCAAAAATTACCCTGGCGACTGATATGATTGTAGGGTTTCCCGGTGAAACGAGAGAAAACTTTTCAGAGTCGCTTGACCTGATTGACAGGGTGCGCCCAAACAAAGTAAATATCACCCGATATTCACAGCGTCCTTTTACACCTCTCGCTTCGAAAGATGATTTTCCTGACTGGGTTAAAAAGGATCGTTCACGTGTCATGAATATCCATGCTGAGAAGGTCTATGGTTCAATTAACGCTGGTTATCTTGGACAACAGGTGTCCTTTCTTGTGACAGAAACAATGAAAAAGGGATCAGTTATGGCCAGGTCTCCCGAATATCTGGGAATTGTAATAAATGAAGATCTCCCTGTTGGATACGAGGGCCGGGCAATCCTGAAAAAAGACCGGAAGTACTTTTTTATTGGGCATCGGGTCATCTGAAATCCGAATCTCTGAACTCTTAAGCTTGGCGAGTTCTTAAAACGAAAATACCACTCACGTGCGCGCTAAAAAAATGAATTCCTTAAATAATCCTTAAGGATCTGCCATTATCACTCCTTAAAACCTCATCCATAGATATTTTCTGTCGTGACTTTCTTAAAAAACGAGCGGATTTATACCTACTGAATGAACATTCCTTATCGTACAATTACCACTTTATTATGGTGAATTCAATGGATGAAATTGAAACTGGACTAAAAAAACTAGAGCAGAAGATACAGGAACTGCAGAAAAAAGGTGATTCGATCTCACAAGAGATTAGGGACCATGACGCAGAACTCCTTGCGCGGATGGCCAAATCCGCAGTTCCGGTTGTCAAAATTGTGGGTCTGAATATGCTGAGGAAGGGTAAGCAGGATACCAAGGGAGAAATCTACGATCCCGCATATTACCCTCAAAAGATGATCATTCTCGGGAAGGCAGTCGAGTCCACTGCATTCAGACCGGATAACCCCCAAATGCCGATTACCGACCAGTTCTGTGTGATGTCTGAGGAAGGTAAATTTTACGAACTTATGTACAGTTTTGATGGGTTCCTTACCGACTCGTATCTCAATCCTATCGGTACAAAGACCGCAATCGAGCACTACGGCTATGATATTATGTTCATGCTTTATCGCGCGATGCACGATTACCTGAAAGGAGAAGAAGCGCTTGTTGAAGCACTCGAAAAAGTGATGGGCTACATTTTTGCAAAAAATACCATAAACGGTCAAATTTGCCAGTTCTGGTGAAAAAGTGAAAAAAAAATTCTTTAGGGTGTATTCGTTAAATTTCGCGAAAAAAAATCCGATGGGCCCGATGTGATTCGAACACATGACCTCCCGGTTATCAGCCGGGCGCACCACCGGGCTATGCTACGGGCCCAAAAGTTTGCCTGAAATTTACCTTATTTACTACTCCATCAGAGTTTTTATAAGTTGTGAATCGCAGAGTGAGATGGCAAAATCATTCAGATAGGGATATGTGTAAAAAAGCCACGGTATAAGTACGGATCTGATTTCATGGGACGAAAATATCTTCTCGGGAATGAAGCGATCGCCCACGCAGTGTGTTGAGTCCGGTGTGGATTTTGTAAGCGGATACCCCGGCACACCGTCATCTGAAGTGATCGATGTATTGCGAGTACAACCTGACCGATCTTACTATGTTGAATGGTCGGTCAATGAAAAGGTGGCATTGGAAAATGCTCTCGCCGCTGCATGGTGCGGGATACGTTCCTTATGTACCATGAAACATGTGGGACTCAATGTGGCTGCTGATCCCCTGATGACGAGTGCATATACGGGTATCACCGGAGGACTCGTAATAATGAGTGCGGATGATCCATTCGCCCATAGTTCGCAGAACGAACAGGATACACGGTGTTACGCACATTTCGCCCGGGTACCGTGTCTCGATCCCGCAAGCATTCAGGAAGCACATGACATGATCTCTGAAGCATTCGGACTTTCCGAGGAATTAGGGTTGCCTGTTATCTTCCGTCCTACGACACGTATCTGCCACTCGAAGGGTGACGTGGAGCTGGGCGGGTCGGCTGTGAGCACTCGGAAAGGGGAGTTCCATAAAGATCCGCGTCAGTATGTCGTAATCCCGGTGCATACCCGTGTCCTGCATAAAAAACTTAACGAGAAGCAGCCTGCAATACGGAAGCGGTTGGTTGAACGGGGATTCAATAATTACAAAATACTGGGAAAGATCGCAATCATAGCGAGCGGGATTGGCGCAACCTATGTGCAGGAGTTATTACCCGAAGGGGTCTCGCTCATGAAAATCGGGGCGTACCCGATAGACGAAGAATGGCTGGGCGATTTCGTAAAAAAACATGAAAAGGTCCTCGTTATCGAGGAACTCGCACCAGAAGTGGAAGAGGCTGTACGTCAGGTCGCCGGATGTGTTCCGGTCTTTGGGAAAAAAAATGGGTATGCACCATACGAAGGGGAGTTATC
Source organism: uncultured Methanoregulaceae archaeon (assembly GCA_963815395.1). Lineage (GTDB taxonomy): Archaea > Halobacteriota > Methanomicrobia > Methanomicrobiales > Methanospirillaceae > Methanoregula. The sequence continues at coordinate 44,240 of CAWFHC010000003.1, read as the reverse complement.
TCCTCCGGCAGTAGCGGTGATAATGGAAAAGGCGGGGTTTTTGCCAAAAAACCCATTCCCACAGGTCGATCCCATTCAAAACCTTCCATCCCGACCTCCGATCCTATGCGCCGGTTGCCTGCACCGCGGTGCATTCTATGCAATAAAAAAAGTATTCAAGGATGCGATATACCCCAGTGATATCGGATGCTATACACTCGGGCTCCAGCTTGGGGTTGTTGACACTACTATCTGCATGGGTGCATCGATTACTGTTGCGAGCGGCATTTCCCATGCCGGTGATCCGCGTGACATCGTCTGTACAATAGGGGACTCTACGTTCCTGCACACAGGAATCCAAGGCTTGATAAACGCAGTCTACAACGGAGCAAACATAACCGTTGTGATTCTTGATAACCGGATCACAGCAATGACCGGACACCAGCCGAACCCAAACACCGGTGTAACCGCATGTGGCGTGGAGAGTCCTCCGGTATCTCTCGACGCATTGTGCCGCTCCTGCGGTGTAAGTTTTGTTGAGAGTGTTGACCCATACGATATAACTGGCATGGTTAACCTCTTACAGGAGGCAAAGAAACGGAAGGGCGTGAAGGTCGTCATTGCCAAACAGATGTGTGTTATCTCCGCTCGTCGTGCCGGGGTGAAACGCGGGAGGTATAAGGTCAATCCTGAGCTATGTACCGGTTGTGGGACCTGCATCCGGTTTGGTTGCCCTGCCATTGAATCTGAAGATGAAAAGGCCCGGATTAATGAATTGTGCAGCGGTTGCACGGTCTGCGTTGAGCTCTGTCCTGTCGGGGCAATTGTCCGGGAGGGGAAGAAATGATCAGAAGTTTTGATATTCTGATCGTTGGTATTGGTGGTCAGGGAACAATTCTTGCCTCTAACATTCTTGGCGAAGCGTGCATTATTGAAGGGCGACATGTGAAGGGGGCAGAGACGCATGGCATGGCACAACGCGGGGGATCAGTCGAGAGTCATATTCGGATAGACGGATTGCTCGGACCGCTGATCTCCCCAGGACAGGCAGATCTTTTAATCTCGTTTGATCTTCTCGAAGCACTCCGCTACTCCAATTACCTGAAAACTGGCGGAAAGATGGTAGTGAACCGGCACCTTGTTCTCCCAACATCAGTATATACCCAAAAACTTGTGGCTCCGACTGAGGGTGAGATCATTGAGGTGTTAAAAAAACAGATTCTCTGCCTGCTTGATGCAGATAAAATGGCAGAAGAAGCAGGAAGTTCTCTCTCGCAGAATGTGGTCATGCTGGGTGCAGCATCGCAATCCATTCCTCTTAACCCCGAATCGCTTTTAGCTGCAGTCAGGAATCTTGTTCCGAAAAAGACCATCGATATAAATATAAAAGCCTTTGAGGCCGGAAGGGAATTTGGCGGGACGTGCTGATGAAAAGGAGGCTGGGTGCTTTCGATCCTGATACCATCTACAATGGCAATTCACTCGAGCTTATGTCGAAGATTCCCGATGGAGTGATTGATCTTATCATCACTGACCCCCCTTTTGCTATTGACTTCAAAGCGCAACGGGGGAACTACAACCGCACCGGATCGAATGTCCTTGAAGGATATCAGGAAATCCCTGAAGCACAGTACCATGCGTTTACCCAGAGATGGATGGCAGATGCTGCACGGGTGCTTGCCCCCAATGGGAGCATGTATGTTTTTTCGGGCTGGAACCGGCTTAAGGATATCCTTGAAGGACTTGACGCGGCAGGATTCACTACAATCAACCATATCATCTGGAAATACCAGTTCGGTGTCTTCACAAAGAAAAAATACGTGACCAGTCATTATCACATCCTGTTTGTGGTAAAAAACCCGAAACACTATACCTTTAATAAAATTGAGCATTACCCGGAAGACGTTTGGGTAATCAACCGTGAATACTGGAAAGGAAAAAAGAAGACGCCAACAAAACTCCCCCCGGAAATTGTAAAAAAAATGCTGACGTATTCGAGTAATGCGGGAGATCTGGTTTTTGACCCGTTCCTTGGTTCAGGAACGGTTGCAATCGTCTCGAAGCAGGAGGGACGACATTTTCTCGGGTTCGAAATTGTACCTGAATATTTTGCCTTTGCAAATGAATGTCTTTGTTCACCCCGGCAAAAAGCGGGTAAAATAAAGAAGCGATAATAAGACGCTGAGGGGGGGAATTGAACCCCCGAGGCACTTTCGCACCACAGGCTTTCCAGGCCTGCGCCCTACCGCTAGACTACCTCAGCAAAAAGTGTATCCTATCTGTTAGACGGGTATTTTTTTAATGGTATCTTTTTTTCCGGTTTTCTATCCAGTTTTTTACCTGGCATTTTTACCTTATCTGATTTTGTCCAACCGCGGGGATAGGTTTCCGGTGGCAGGAAAACGGCGGTAGGCGCGATAACAAGACCGGTGTCTCCAGGTTTGAAGGAATTGGATGGTACAAGCGCCCTGCCAAGACAGATGAACTCTTTTTTCTGCGATAGAACCGCAACAGTCTGTTCTTTTTTGAACTCATCGCACCTGATCACGCCGACTCCTGCAAGCACCGCACCGCGACAGACAGCATCAATAGCGGTGTCCCGGATAATAACCGTCGCGAGATTGGGTACTGCGGAATCTACTGACAGTATGATCGATGAGAGTGCTACACGATTTCCTTCCCTTGCCGCGTAACAGGCATCCTGTACTTCGTATAGTGTATGCATGTTCTGCTCACCAAATGATCCCGATCGTGTGCGGCGAAGTTCTACCATGTGCGCACCCACCCCAAGAGCAAGTCCCATGTGGTGGCAGAGTGAGCGGATGTATGTGCCGGCATCGCATTCGACGCGGAACAGGACAAGGCGACCTTCACTATCAAGAATTTCAAGTTTCTGGATGGTGCGGATTCTGAGGACGCGCTTAACTGCACTCTTCCGCGGAGGGCGCTGGTAAAGTCTCCCGGTGAACTCAATCCCGATCTCTTCAATTCGTTTTTTGTCGATATCGCCATGCAATCGCATCAGGCAGATATATTCCTTGTCGTGCTGGAGAAGAAGCGGGGCAAGGCGCACCGCGTTACCAAGCATAACAAGAAGAAGACCGGAAACCTGCGGGTCGAGTGTTCCTGCATGTCCTACCTGGCAGCCGAGCATCTTCCCTACCCATGCAGCTACCTGATGACTTGACGGTCCTCTCGGCTTGTCAATGACGATTATTCCGGAATGGTTCCACAAATGGAGGGGTTCGTCCTTTTCAGCATCTACGGCCATCTTATTCACTTCCTTTGTCTGGTGAGATAATTGTTGAGTGCCCTCATTGTTCCTTCGAGAGAACCATCCCCAACCACAACCGGGTCCGTTCCCGCTTCCCGCATTGTTGTGGCGGTGATGTCACCGATTGCTATCGCCATAATGTCGGGGTGCCTGGTCCAGACAGCCTTTGTAAATGACATGGCGCTCGTGAAAAGGATCGCCTCCGCTTCTTCAAGAAACAGGGACTCTCCTGTAGCCTTCAGCCCGTAGCACCGGAATTCGTGGGGAATTCCCCCAGCCGCACTGATTGCGTCGATAAGGGAGGGATTCGGTACATCAGCTCGTGGAATGCCAATATGTTTCCCCCTTATCCATTCTCCCAGATAGGGTACGAAATCCCGTGAATAGAAACTGGTCAGAATTTCACAATCGATCTCATATTGCCGAAGTTCTTTTGCTGTCTGAGGTCCGATTGCAATTACACGGGGATACCTGGTCAGCAGCGGGGCGACGATCTTAGCCGGGAGAGCGCTGGTAAAGAAAAGAAGGTCAAATTCACAACGATCCACTGCCTCGACGAAAGCCGTAATCGCGTGAGGTCTGATTTCCGATCGTAAAGGGTGGACACTATAGCAGATATGACCGAACTCTGCACAGCGGGCAACGTCGTTTTTTTCTTTCCCTGCAAGCCGGGTGACTGCGATCTTCATAACGGATTCATAACCTCATGATGATATGATGGTATGCATTTCGGTCAATTTATGTCCATTCTCCCACATCTCTTTTGAATGATTGAGATTTTGCTTGGTACTCTCATTGGGGTAATTCTTGGTACCATAAGCGGGATTATCCCCGGCGTCCATGCAAACACCCTTGCAGGGGTGCTTTTAAGTCTGCAGGTTGCACTCCTTTCTTTTTTTGGTCCTCTCGTACTTGCAGGTGCCATGTTCGCAGCCCTCATCACGCATACATTTGTGGACGCCATCCCCAGCACATTCCTTGGAATTCCGGATGCCGACACTTCACTTGCTGTACTCCCAGCTCATGCTCTCTGTCTTGAGGGTAATGGCGAGGAAGCAGTGCGGATTTCAGCACTTGGCAGTGCCTGTGCGATGGTCATAGCTGTACCTCTTTCAGTAATCTGCTTTTTCATCCTGCCCGCTCTTCAGCCCTACTTTGACTGGTGGATTGGAATTCTGTTGATTGCAACCATGGGGTATATGATCGTTACCAGTGAGTGCCCCGGCTGGGCACTTGGCCTGTTTTGTGTATCCGGGATTCTTGGGATTTTTTCACTCAATTATGCCTTCCTCAGCTGGCACACACTCGCCGGAAGCAGTGCGATCCTTATGCCACTTCTCACGGGTCTTTTTGGGATTTCAGTCCTCCTCACCGCATCGCAGGGAATTATGCCGGAACAGCATTTCCGGGGTATCCGGATGGAAGACAGAACTATAATGAAATATTCCGTAGTCGGTACAGTTGCCGGAATCGCAGTTGGATGGCTTCCGGGACTCTCCACAGCATCTGCAAACAGTGTACTTGCATCTCTTATCGGATATGAGAAGAACCGGCGGACATATATCCTTGCGACAAGTGCGGCGAACACTTCAAATGCGTTCATCGGACTGGCTGCGCTCTTCGCACTGTCCCGAATGCGCAACGGTGTAATGGTTGCTATCTCAGAACTCCCGTTGCCCACTATGAGCGAACTGACCCTCATCGGCATTCTCGCCGCTTGCGCGGCTTATTGTATTACAGTGCTTCTGTCCCGATCTGCGAGCATGTTTAACGGGATTGACGGGAGATTGCTGAACCGAGTGGTTATTGCGTTCATTGTCGTTCTTTGTATCCTCCTCACAGGCCCGTTCGGCGTGTTTATTCTGATCCTTGCAACTGCACTGGGACTGGTACCGAATCTGGTAAATATTCCGAGAGTTTTCTGTATGGGCGCGATTATAGCCCCTGTCATACTTTACTCTCTTGGAATTGCAGGGATATAATCGATTGGTGGGTTCTGCATCATCCCGCTCCTATGATCTATGGTTTTATACGGATACGAACCCTAAATTTTCTCAGATGCAGTCCTACTGGTTTGGTGATGTGGGTGATGGATACTGCACATTGTTTCCCGGAGATTTAAATGCCATAATCGATCGCATTCGATCGATTTCCACCCAAATGGCCTCCTTTATACCGCTCGAATGGGAGCGGGCAGTCCTCTGCGGAGCATGCCGAAACCGCAGTGATTATCTTGCAAGATTACAGGCAGTTTGTATTGGCGCTGCCGAACGTTCAATTCGGGAGCAGTATTCAAGAAAAGATGCAGAACTGCTCCAGATGGTAAGAACGCTTGACGAGATCGATACCGTCATTAACCTGCTCTCGGAACGGACAGCAGAATGGTATCTGGTCCGGCACCCGGCATTCTCCCGTAAGTATCGGAGGACCCCCGCACATATACTGGTAAAAACAATGCATGAGAGAAGTAAAGGGGCGCTTGGCAGAGTTGCCGGGGAGATCGAGCAGCTTTCAGAAACCCGGGTCGCTCTTGCAAAAGAGGTTTCGGCGCGGGCGAATGATGTACTGCCCAATACCAGTGCGATCATCGGTGGGCTTGTTGCTGCCCGGCTCATGTCGCATGCAGGGGGACTTCTTTCACTCTCGCGGCTACCGGCAAGTGCGATCCAGGTACTTGGCGCCCGGACGGCACTGTTTGCGCACTTGAAAACCCGGTCCCCCTGTCCCAAGCATGGGATCATCTTTCAACACCGGCGGGTACATAATGCTCCCCGGAAAGTCCGGGGCAAAGTTGCCCGGGTGCTCGCAGGAAAAATTGCGATCGCGGCGCGGCTTGATTATTTCAGGGGAGTGGCAGCCACGGATTTTCTTGAGGCAGCGCAGGAGCGCATTGATGCTGTCGGGAGGCTGGGTGAACAGTGATCTGGATAGGTGATGTTCTGGTTTCACAAGGTGAGGGGGGGGTTTACAATGAGCGGATACTGGGGGGTGCCCGGGTATGGGACCCTCACCGAAGCAAGATGTCTGCCCTGTATCATGTGGGAACCGGTATCGAGCTCAGACCCGGAATGCGAGTGCTGTATCTTGGAGCAGCGAACGGGACGACAGTATCCCATGTAGCTGATTATGTTGATGTGGTATACGCTGTTGAGTTTGCTCCCCGTCCAATGCAGGATCTCCTTGAAGTATCGCGGCGGCGAAGGAATGTCATCCCGATTATGGCAGATGCTGCCCGTCCTGAACTCTATGCCCCGCTGGTCGAAGCTGTTGATTTGCTCTACCAGGATGTTGCTCAACCGGAACAGGCAAGTATAGCATTGCATAATTGTCCGTTCTTAAAAAAAGGCGGAATTCTGGTTCTGATGCTCAAGACCAGGAGCGTAGATGTGAGAAAAGAACCTGCTGAAGTTTTTCAGGATACCCTTGATGTGCTGGTGTCAGCCGGACTTATTGTACAGGAATCTGTTTGGCTTACCCCGTTCCATCACGATCATGCAGCAATAGTCTGCACGAAACCGGAAGGATAAGGAATTACCATGAGTAATGGAGTCCGTTTTTATTCGGCTGGTCCGCTTTCCTTGTTCGCGATTATCTTACTTATCGCTCTTTTAATCATAATCCTCCCTCTGCTCATTCTTGGGATTATCGGCGCGGCATTTACCCGGCTGGGCTTTTCATGGATTTCCGCGCTCGCTGTTGTGCTGCTGATGCTTTTTGGTAGTTTTGTTAACATCCCGTTATATCATATCCGGCGTGATATGATCCGGAGCTCCCAAGATGAAGCATCCGACTTCGATGTATGTGTTCGCTGTACCACAAGTGAAATATGGGACACAATAATATCTCTTAATCTCGGAGGTGCTGTTGTTCCCGTGTGCATATCTCTGTATATGTTATACCAGGCAACATTGATCACGGGATCATCCCTGATTTTTTCCGTATGTGCTGGCATCATGGTGGTAGCAACTATTACTTTTTTTTCAACGCGTCTTGTGACATATATTGGTATACAGGTACCTTTACTTATTCCGGGGCTTTCAGCACTTCTCATCGGTTTACTTTTTGCCGGAGGAACGGGCCTTCCGGCATCGGTTATCGCATTTGTGAGCGGAGTGATCGGGGTATTGTTGGGAGGTAACCTCGCTAAATTGTACAGGATAAAGGATCTTGAAGTCCCGGAGGTTAGTCTCGGCGGTGCCGGTACATTCGGATCTATATTCATCTGCTGCATACTACCGGCATTGCTTGCATAATAACACAGGCAGGCAGAATCTGCAGATACCCATAAAAACACCTTGAAAAGAAGTAGCCCGGAGCAGATTCGAACTGCTGTCGGGGGATCCAGAGTCCCCCATGATTGACCGCTACACTACCGGGCTTCGTGCCTCTTATTTTTTGCCGCTGTTGCTTAATTAAGGTGACGGACTGCAACCAGTTATACTGTTTTTGCACGCTCGCACCTCTGGCAGGTACGACATACTTCCTTGACGGGCTGAATGAACTCACCCTTTTTGCAGAATGGTTCTATATCATGAATATCACGAATATAGTAAATGTGAGGGATGAGAGAAACGTGGGTATAGGTGCCACAAGGGACAAAAAGCGCATCGGCTATTGATTTCTGGAGCTGAACAAGGGCATACATATTAGCTCCGGCTGCGGTAAGCATGTCATTTGAACGGAAGATTACCCGCATGTTGAGTCTGCCCCCCCGCACGACACATTGTATAAGCTGGAGGCAGGGGCAGTCATCGAGTTTTTCATCGATTACGGGGTTCCATGTTATTGCTATAGCCCGCCGCGTGACCGGCGATGATTTTAGTTTGTCCACGATATAAGCAATCTGGTCTATATGTACCTGCTGACCATCAGCAACAAGACGTTCCCCCCAATCGAAGAGGCGGCCATGATAATCGTACTCGAAAGAAGCATGTGATCCCTGTAAAAGATCTTTGGCGTACTGTTCTACAAATCTTCTCTGGAACCTGGAGTGAGGGCTTACCGTAGGTTCTGCGAGGGGGGTATCAACCTGCAACGTAATTTCCTCGAACTCGATGGTTGCCTCACAATCTTCGGTTTGAAGAACCCAGCCTTTCTCAAGAATCAATTGAACGACCAGTTCGTGTGCTCTTCCAATGCTTGGCGCCCGGATAATTCTCATAAAAAAATGTGTGTCCTAAAAGATTGTATATTTGTTGAAATAATTTGGCGAACTTTGGAATTGCCTCGAATTCAACAAAATTAAAAGAAAATCCCCAAGTCATGTATGTTTAAATTATTTCCGCAGAACTCTATTGACTGTTTTTTTTCTGTTACTGATATTTTGGTGAAAATGGCGGGGAAATTTTATTGTACTTTAAATTACTTATAAGTACATAAGTTAATATAATAAATTGTAATGAATATGCGCCAAACCGGAACAAAGTATAAGGAATATTTTACTCAGGCACAAACCCCCGGGGAAGTTGGATGGATCGCACAAAACTCATTTTAATCGCTCTGATTAACAAACTGACAGCATATTGAGTCCAGAAACTTCAAAAAAACCGACCACAAAGGATATATTAGGTCTTTTACAAATACTCTTTCATATTCCGTCTAAACGGAGTATGGGGCTCGCAGAACTGATATTCGGCATTTGTCGAAATTGTTCGCGGCTTGAAATGTATGATGTAAACTTTGGAGGAATTGAACAAATGACTAAGCGATTAACTATTGCACTCGTTGCACTCGCCATGTTCGTGCTTGTTGCAGTCTTGCCGGTATCGGCAGTCTCAACAAACGGCTACTATGCGGTAGCCCAGAACGTCGGCCAGGGTGCGACAGTGTTTATTGGAGAGCAGGGTCTTAACATAACAACTGCTCTGGCTGCGGCTAATGCAGCAGGGGTTCCCTCTGCTTACACCACCATCGGATGGTGGGCATCAGCTGCTGATATTCAGACTACTGCACCAACCGTTTCCGTTGATACAACCGGACGGGCAGCTACGTTTACCGTAACCCAGTCAGAATTTGACGGTTATGAAGGCCAGTGGTATCTCGTTGCCTCTGATCTTAACCAGCGTGCGAAACCCGGCGCGGGTGCAGTCTTCAACGTTAAGGCACCTAAGCTTGATGTAACTATCAGGGATCCCAACCAGAACGACGGAGCGGACATTTCCGGCAAATCGGTTCCGACAGGTTCGCTACTCCAGTTCCAGATTGGCACCAACATGTACACGGTGCTTGGGAATACCGCACAGCGGTTCCCGGTATTCAATAATGCAGGATCCGGCGCAACTGGTGACGGTTACCTCGATATTGTGGTAAAAACCGATTCCGGAGCTGTTCTTACGGCGCTGTATAACAACAGCGTTCCCGTTACGAGCAACACCATCAAGGCCCTGAACGTTTCAGTCCAGCCATATGTCTGGGGAAGGAGTCTCAATGGAGCAGGAACCGGAGCAGGTTCAGTCCTTTACGTTTGGGATACCAATGCGTTGACACCCGGTACGAATGAGAAAGCATATCCGGCAGGGACCTACACTGTCAGTGTTGTATCCAAACTGAACAACATGAACAGCAACTACCTGAGCGGTTCAGCAGCATACACCGGAAGAACAGTTTCTGAGACAAAAACAATCACCCTTGTCTCTGACACGGTAAGTATTACCGCAAACAAGGACTCCGTTGTCCGGACCAAGCCGTTCTCGGTAACAATCGTGGGCAGACCCAGTGCATTTTACAATGTCTGGATCAAGAGCACCAAAAACATGAATAATGCCGTCTATGATGACGGTGCCCCGGTCGTAACCGCGTTCCAGGATAATGTAATTCCTGGCAGCCCGACCACTGATGCCTACCTCTACCAGAATGGTGGCGGAAGAAACGTTACACAAGATGCATACGGTGATGGTACAAACTTCGCCTATGCTCAGGTTAAACTCAGCACTTCCGGTACCAGAACCGTTGAGTTCACAACCACATCCAATACCAAAGCTCAGAAGTTCACCGTCCGTGTTGAAGTAAACACCTTCGGCGATGGCCTTGGTAACACCACTGTGGATTACACAAACGGCCAATTCAAGGGAGATGAAGTCGATGTGAAGGTCGAGAAGGGCGCAGTCACTATCGTGGCAGCCGGCGACCAGAGCTATTATCTCGGCGAGGAGATTAAACTCTCCGGAACGAACACCGAGAGCACGACCACCTACCTGTTCATTATCGGACCGAACCTGCCAGCTAATGGTGGCGTTCTAACCAACCCGAAAGTAGCAGTAATTCCAGAAGTTAATCTCCCCGCGGATATTGGACGATGGAATTCCGTTACTGCTGATGTCCTGGCAGACAACACCTGGTCCTACAAGTGGGGAACTTCAAACGTTGACCTCGATGCAGGAACCTACACGATCTACGCCGTAAGCAAGCCTTACAACAAGGATTCAACGCTCCTCTCCAGAGCAGCGTACGGCACGGTTTCTATCATCATCAAGAAGCCCTTCGTATCTGCAACAGCATCTCAGTCAACCGTAGCACAGGGTGACAAGATCTTCATTACCGGTACCGCAGAGGGTCAGCCAAACTCGGTTGCAATCTGGATACTCGGTAAGAACTTTGCAGTCCGCCAGACGGAAACCGTGAACTCCGACGGGACCTTCAAGTATGAGGTTAAACAGGATACAACCAAGAGTATGTACAGCGGTCAGTATTTCGTAGTCGTCCAGCACCCGATGATGAACGGCATATACGATATTGACTGGGCAGGAGAACCTGCAGAGTACGTCTATGACTATGGACTTGCAGCATCCGGCACATCCGGGCTAACAGGACCAGTCAGTCTCTTCAAGATCTTTGGACCTGGCAGCCTGCAGGGATCCGATGCAGCTGAAGCCCTTGTTCAGGGTATCAACCAGCCGTACATTGACGATACCTACACGAAGCTCCAGTTCCTGATTGAGCAGCCTGTCATCACCATTGTCCCGATCGGCGACAAGCATGTAGGTGACAAGTTCACAATCTCCGCATTAACCAACCTTGCGGTAGATGACGAAATCCTCGTTCAGGTCTATTCATCATCGTTCAAGCCGACTCAGAAGAGCCAGAGCGGCGAGTTCAGCGGCGCAACCGGTACGGTCAGAGTCCAGAAGGGCGAGACCGGTATGAACGCGATCAAGTTCGATGTTGATTCATCAACATTCAAACCCGACGAGTACATCGTTACTGAGGACGCAGTCATTCAGGAAGCAACAGGCACAGCACTGTTTAATGTTCTTGAAGGACCTGCCCCAACCCCAGTCACGACCACAAGTGCAACGCCTGTACCGACAGCAGCAACATCTGTGCCGACAACAGTGCCCCCAACCCCGATCCCGACCCCAACCAAGACGCCCGGATTCGGTGCATTGATTGCATTGATCGGTCTCGGTGCAGTAGCACTCATCATCGTGCGCAGACACTGAACTAACATTTAAATCTCTTTTTTTTCGCAACGTTCAAAATAAAAAATCATGAGTATGCTCTTTTGCAGACACTGGTAAATCCTGCGGGGACGTTACCGCCCTGGCTTTTACGAGTGGCACCCTTTTAATGTCCGAGCGGATAACGTAGATGTGAAAAGAGTTCATTTTTGGGGAAGCATCCCCACCTGTGGAGGGCCAAGCAGTGAAATTAAGAGTAAAAAATCTGGATATTACATCACGGGGCGTGCTGCTCAACCGGGCTGACGCCCGCAGCATAGGTGTGCTTGATGGCGACCGTGTCCAGGTAATCAATCCGAAAAATGGTGTATCTGTTGCGGCTTTTGTGGAGACTACCTCAACCATTACACAGCAGGGAACAATCGGCGTCTTCGGCTATACGAATGAACGACTTCATCTTGATGAGGGTACTGAAATTGAAGTAAGGGAAGCGGGGAGACCGGCATCCCTTGACTTTATCAAAAAGAAAATGGATGGTGGCAAACTTTCCAAAGAGGAGACACTTACCATCATCAAAGATGTTGTAAGCGAAGACCTTTCCGGCGCAGAACTCACTGCGTTTATAATTGCATCTTATATCAACCCCCTTGATATGGATGAGGTGGAGCACCTGACCCGCGCTATGGTCGAGACCGGCGAACAGATCAAATTCGCATCCCGGCCGATTGTAGACAAACATTCAATCGGGGGTGTTCCCGGCAACAAGATCTCCCTGCTCGTTGTCCCTATCATTGCTGCCAGCGGGCTTAAGATACCAAAGACAAGTTCGCGTGCGATCACCGGGGCAGGAGGCACTGCGGATCTCATGGAGGTCCTTGCAAAGGTTGAGTTCTCCGCTGGCGACGTGCAAAAGATGACTGAAAAGGTGGGTGGAGTGATAGTCTGGGGTGGTGCGACGAATATCGCACCAGCGGATGACCGCATTATCCTCCAGGAATATCCGTTTAAAATCGATGCCCGCGGTCAGATGCTTGCAAGTGTTATGGCTAAGAAATATGCCGTCGGCGCGAATCTTGTAGTGATTGATATCCCTATCGGACAGCATACAAAGATTGCCACAATGCAGGAGGGGAGAAAACTTGCCCGGGAATTTATCGAACTCGGTGAGCGGTTGAACATGAAGGTTGAATGTGCCCTTACCTATGGTGATATTCCGGTTGGAAGGAGTATTGGTCCGAAACTCGAAGTGATAGAAGCTCTCCGCGTGCTTGAAGGGGCGACGGAACCGAATTCTTTCATCCAGAAAAGTTTGTCGCTTGCGGGTATTGCGCTTGAGATGTCAGGCAAAGCCGCACGAGGTACTGGTGCATCCGTGGCACAGGAAATTCTCATAAAAGGAAAGGCACTTGAAAAATTCCGCCAGATCATAGAGATCCAGGAAGGGAATCCAAATGTCAAATCCACAGATATCTTTCCGGGTGAACATCAGTTTATCGTAAACTCTCCCTCATCAGGATATGTGATAGAAATGAATAACCGGTCGCTAATAACCCTTGCCCGTACAGCGGGGGCACCTCATGATCCCGGTGCGGGTATTCTCCTTCACGCAAAGAAAGGAAAACTTATCAAGACAGGTGAACCGCTTTTTACCCTGTTTGCAGAACGAAACTGGCGGCTCCAGAAAGCAATTGAGGAAGGACGGCGGCTTATGCCAATTCTCGTAGAAGGAATGCTTTTGGACCGGGTACCCTCTGCATCGGAATTTTAAGACCGATGCCCTCATATATGAACAGAAGGCGATATTCTTTATGTATCGCCAGAAAAATCGTTTCCTTTTTGCCTTGTTGTGCACCATTCTCTTCTGCAGCATTGCACAGGCAACGATCCTGCAAATCTCCGTGCAGGATAGCATAGATAATTCAACAATCCCACAAGCAATGGTATTTGTAAATGGAGAAAATTTTGGCCGAACTAATAATTATGGACTGGTGTTCCTCAATCATTCTGGAGTAAATGATCAGCGTATCCGGGTTTCCATGACCGGGTATGATGATTGGGAAAAACTGGTGGCTAAAAATGAAACGTCAGTCCTTGTTAACCTGAGCAGAAAGATCCTCACCCTGAAAATATATCTCTACGACTCAGATTCCCTCGGACCTGTTCCGGGTGCACTGGTAAACGTTTCTTCTGAACGCATGAAACAGACGAATCTGACGGATATTTCCGGGTCAGTTGCATTTGATGTAAATGCAACAACCCTGTATTCTATAGAAATTACTGCTCAGGGACATCTGCCCCGGAGCAACATTATTGATATGGGCTCGGAAGACAAAGATGCCCAGTACTGGATGCTCAATGCAAGCCGTTTCACTTTTTTTACCAGAGACAAACTTGGAATGACCCCGGTTCCTGATGCTGAGGTGCGTATTGACAACGCACTTGCAGGAAAAACCGACAGCAGGGGTATTCTTACCGTTCCGGTCAAACGGGGAAAAGTGTACACAATCAATATTAAAAAAGACGGGTATCAGGCAATCACTGAATCAAGAACCATCAGTGATACCGATGCTCTCTATTCTGTGACACTGATAAAAGAACCCGTAGGGGCATTCATCACGGTGTTTGATGAAAACCGGGTTCCGATTAATAATACAGATGTATATATTAACAGTATTTTTTCGGGAAGTACAAACCAGTATGGACGAATAAATTTTCCAAATCTCGTTGCCGGCACCTATACCGTTGAAGTTAAGAAGACCGGATATATCACGGTAAATCGTACTATAATTGTCATAACTAAAAGTGAAGACTATACATTTGAGTTACCGTATGAAAGTGCAGACCTCACTCTGTTTGTTCAGGAAAAAGACCAGAAAATTGTGCCCAATGCTACTATCATAATTAATGGAAACACAACGGGGATTACTGATGACCATGGATTGTTCAGGACCAAGGCCAAATTCAATACGCTTTATAATATTACTGCAGTAAAGGATACCTACCAGCCGGTTTCAGTCCAAAAACAGTTTGCTCAGGGAAATGCTACAGTATCAGTAACTCTCATCATGGAAAAGAGTCTGGACTGGGGTGTTATCATCATTATCGTTATAGGAGTGTTGGGGGTTCTTATAGCATTTGGCGTTATCAGAAAGCGGGGTAGTCGTAAGCCACAGCAAAGTGTGAAAAAGAACGACTTATAATCTCTTTTTCCGGCTAATAAATTGATATTTTCCAGATCAAATAAATTTAACTCTTTAAAAGATGAGATTGGGGTGATTCCTTAATAAGAATCATGTAAAAATTATTTTCGGAGAAGAAAAAGTTTTTTTCTGCAGCCTTACCTCACTGGTATGAGATTTTCCTATCGTGATCCCTCCGCATATTATATCCCTGATCGAATTTTCCGGATAGAACAAACTGAAAATTTTATTGATAAAACCAGTTCAGGGAAAGCATTCAGGAGTTTTCAAATTCTCATGACCTTTATTTACTAAAAAAAAACGGACCCAGCGGGAATCGAACCCGCGTCCTTGGGTTCGAAGCCCAAGAGGATGTCCTCTACCCCATGGATCCTTCTCATCTCATATATATCAAAAGATATTAAGTATTTTCTACCGATAATCTAGTGAATGATTTTATCCGCACCGGAGATTATCCGCCGTCTTGAGCAGGGTTGTGGGCGGGGGAACCTCGTCCTTACACCCTACAGTAGCGAATGCCAGCAACCTGCATCCTACGATCTGCGTGTTGCCGGTGACAATCTTCTTCCCAAAGGTAAATGTACACTCGTTCCCACGCTTGAGTGGGTCGAACTACCCGGGGATCTTGCCGGAACGCTCCGGTGCCGTTCCTCGTTCGGGAGGCGTGGGGTCCTTCTCGGTGCAGGTTTTGTAGACCCGGGATTTCGCGGACAATTGACGCTCTGCCTGACAAATCTGGGAAGCGATGATATTATTGTTCAGAAGAATGATCGCGTAGTGCAGATGATCCTTCACGAAGTGCGGGAAGGCAGCGAGAGTTATTCTGGACGTTATCAGGACAGTATTGGAGCGGTGGAGGCAAAGTGACGATGATCCGTACCGAAAGAAAATATATCGAAATTCTTCGCATTCTTAAAGAACACCGGGATCCTATTGGTGCAAAAAGGCTTTCGGAGCTTATGGCAGAACGGGGTTTTGTCCTCAGTGATCGGGCAGTTCAGTATTATCTTAGCTACCTTGATACGATGGGGTTCACGGAAAAAATCGGTAACCAGGGCAGGATATTGACAAGGGCAGGGCTGGATGAAACAGGTAATGCTCTTGTAGATGACAGGATAGGTTTTGTTATCTCAAAACTCGAACGATTGGCATATCGGAGTACATTTGATCCAGCAACCAGCACAGGTGATGTTGCTTATAATCTCTCCATTGTCCCCGTAGAATCACTGGAAAAAGTAAAACTTGCATTTGATGAGGTAGTGAAAGCAGAATGCGGTTTTTTTAATTCGTACCGGATTCTCGATCGTGATCCCCGGGTTCCTCCCGGATCAGTGGGAATCATGACCATCTGCAGTATTTCAATGGATGGAGTTTTCCAAAGAAATGGAATCCCGGTAAAAATGGCATATGGCGGAAGGCTGGAGATCGGGCACGGGATACCAACGCAGTTCAAGGATCTGATTGGTTACCGGGGAACGACGATAGATCCACTTGAACTTTTCATTTCATCTGGACTCACATCGATATCAGGTTTTGCACGATCAAAATCCGGGATTGCATTGGCAAATGTACGTGAGGTTCCCTGTTCCGCGAAAAAAAAGGTTGAGGAAACGATCCGTCTCATGAATACATGTGGTTTTGTTTTTCCCGTTGCAATGGGGAATAAAGTCTTCAACCTGCCTGCCAATCCTTTCCGTATATCGATAGTCGCATTCAGCGGACTGAATTATATTGGAAATACGGTGGAACACGGTATTGAGATTACTACCGAAATAGGTGCCGGCAATATTCAGTTTTCAAAAGTAATGGAGATTAACTGACTATATCCAGGAAATCTCGTCTTTTTTTGGAGTGTTTTTCTCCCGCTTTTTAGCTGTCTTGGATGATTCCGTTACATGGTCACTGCTTTCCGGCTCACTCTCACCATGTTTTGTATCCAGAGTTTTTTTCGATTTTAGATCCGTATGAATGAGTGCCGAATCCCTTACCTGGGTAGCAGCAGGCTTCTGAACACTTTTTCCCTCAAAAATTTCGTCCTTTGATTTATAAACTGAACTTTTAATGCTGACCCTGGAATCTTCAGAATCTGATTGTCTGGTATAGATCTCATGGCGCCTTATGACTGAAAGATCGTCATTTTTGGAAGAAACTTCGCCGTTTTCACCCGTGGAGACTGGTGTATCCTGTGTCACCGGATACATTTTCTTTTTTTGTATGACTACCGTTCTTCTCTTTTGCTTATGCCCGACTTCATCAGAATCGGATGGCTCATGTTCTTTTTTCAGGAATGTTTTTTCCGTATCTTCGCGTTTGAATCTGACAATTTCAGGGGAAGGCGTGGGTTGTATTGACGCATCTGACCCTGTTTTTGGAGTACGACCAGAGATTGCAATCAATCTCTGTCGCTGTAGTTCTCTCTCAATTATCTGCCGTTCCGTCTCTTTGGTTCTCGAACGATCATCGCTTATATGCGGTAAATGTTTCTCATCAAACCCTCTCGAATCTTTGGCATGCGAGGATTTTTTACCTTGGGATATGTCATGAACTGAGAATTCTTGTGATATCGAACCTGGTGCTGAATGCCCGGTTTGATCAGCATGATTCTTCGCAACAACAACCCGATGCCGGGAGGCATGAGAACCTGACGTCTCCGTAGTGCTAATTTCATGTGCAGGCTGCGAAGGAATTGCCTCTTCAATAATCTGAGGTTTTGTAATGTGCCGAAGTGAGGCTTTTATTTCACTAGTTTCTGGCTCCGAAGGGATTCGTCGCCGCACTACCGGCCGTGGTGTCTCGACACTCCACGAATAT
This sequence comes from uncultured Methanoregulaceae archaeon, assembly GCA_963815395.1. Taxonomy (GTDB): domain Archaea; phylum Halobacteriota; class Methanomicrobia; order Methanomicrobiales; family Methanospirillaceae; genus Methanoregula. The sequence goes on along the minus strand of CAWFHC010000003.1, from coordinate 26,580 downwards.
TCTTCATTCGTCCGATTCGAAAATCTTCCGGATTCGCCCTGAGAGGATTCTTTTTTCTTGTACGCTGTGAGGGGAAGAATAAGAGTTTCATCTTTTATCTTTGCAGATCCTTGCTTGGCTGATGTTCCCATGATACTGCTGATTCCAGTTATTTCAGATGCGCTCATTGAATCGGAATCTGATTGTATTACTTCCGCAATACTATCCTGGCGATTGGCTTTATATTGGATCTGGATTTCCTTGAGTTCGGTAAGTCTGGGAATATTTTCAAGCCCGGAGAGCATGATGATAATTGCCACATTTTTTGTATTCATCACAGGATAATCACCGGATCTCGTCTCCAGTCCGGCAATACTTCTGTCAATCCATTTACGCACCGTCATAAATCCTTTTAATGACAACTCATGAGAGGGACCGGCGATAAGAATTAATGCCTTATGCGCGCTTGTCATGTCGCATGGGGTGGAAATCTCGTGATAGATCGCCTGTTTTGCAAGGTCTACGATTCGCGAAGCTTTCTTAATATGCTCATCAGCGAAAAAACCGGTCGGACGCCAGCTGGTCAGGAAGTTCAATGGATTAGGGGGAAGTCGTTCAACTGCATATCCGATAGTAATATACCCCATTCCTTTCATGGTATTGAGTACTTCGCCTGAGTCCAGTACAACCTCTGCAAAATCAAGCCCGCCATCTGCCTTGAATTCTCCGGCTCTCAGAATGAGGCTAATTCTTCTGACAATTCCCTCATTCAGGAGTAAATATGTGGCGAGTTGTGGAGAAATCGCAGGCTCACTTTTCCGGAACCCGAGTTTTTCGGCCAACCCCTTCTCTTTTTTTGTCAGCGATGATTTCAGTGCCTTGATTTTTTTATACCAGGTTTCGTTATCAAAGAGAATGATACCGTCAAGGAGTGGCGTCAGCATATCGAGATCATCTGCTGCTTTAGCCGAACGACGCTCTCCTTCCGCGAGACAGGGAAGAGTGACAAGACCAAAGATCGGCTCAGTAACCGAGGAACGAAGAGCAGCGATGATGTGCGGAGCAACATCAACCATGCTGCCCCCAAGCCCGCAAAATATAAAGATTGCATCGGTCTCCCCAAACTCAATGTTATGGATGCGGGCAACGATTTCCCCGATATCAATTGTTGCGGTTTGAGAATCTCCCTTATCTTCTGTCTGAATTTGCGGGTCGAGAGGTGGGAAAAAAAGTTTTGCGCTGTCAGGTAGACCAACCATCTGAGCTAATGTGTCTGCATTTACATCTATGGCAAGTGCTTGGACGCACACGACTTTACTGCTACGCCGATCTGTCGTATAAAGACTATTAACAATCCTGCAGCCTGCGCCGCCCAATCCTATAGCAAGTATTCGCATGAAGAAATCCCAATTAAATCCCTATCGGATACCCTAAAGTTTATAATGTACTATTAGTTGCTTGAAGTTCAAAATCTTATAGTCTGCTGCGATGTAATGAGATATAGCACAGGGATTTTTAAAAAATCGTAATAAATCTAAAAAAATCATTTTAAAATCAGTTATCCGGCGGTGAGAATCTCTGGGTGGAATCACTAATTGATCTATTCATGAACAGCATCAACTAATTAATGCCCACAATCGGTGAAAACGTCAGAGGTACATCTGAATGAGCATATCTCGGTGCGTTCACCTCCGCTGAAGGACCACACAGGATGATTGCGCTAGGAAAAAACGTTAAAATGGGCATATTTTGAGCGGATAGCTTGAAAGGGTCAACGCAAAATGATAATTTATTTAAATGCATGGACGGTAATACTCCATGAGGTGAATAACCCTTGACATATGGAATTGAATTTGTACCAGGAAATGTCAATGTAAAGCAAGTTGTAAACTTCTGTAAACTTGCAGAATCCAAAGACATAGATTACGCATGGATCACTAACCACTACAACAATCGTCACTGCTACCCCACCCTCGCCGCGATTGCGCAGGCAACCACGACCCTCAAGATGGGCCCGGGTATCATGAACGCGTTTACCGACACTCCCGCAGCGATGGCATCTTTTGCCTGCACACTGAATGAAATTTCCGATGGACGTGCAGTCCTCGGTATCGGCCCTGGTGACCTCTCAACGCTCCCGAAGCTTGCAATCAACGCTGAAAAGCCGGTCGGACGTCTCGAGGAAGCCGTAGTCCAGATCCGCAAGCTCTGTGCCGGTGAAGAGATCAAGAAGTCAGGAATGACATTCTTTGACTATGATGGGGCAAAGCTTACGGGAGTCACTCTCCCGGGTAAGAAGGGTATCCCGGTCTACATAGGAGCACAGGGACCCAAGGTTCTTGATCTCGCCGGAAGGATCGGCGACGGTGCATTGATTAACGCATCCAACCCAAAAGACTTCAAGATTGCAATCCCGATCATCCAGGCCGCCTGCGACAAAGTTGGCAAGAAGGGCTTTGATATCGGTGCATATACAGCGATGTCCATTGACCGGAGCGAGAAGAAGGCACGCAATTCAGCAAAAATTGTCGCTGCATTTATCGCTGCAGGCTCTCCGCCAGACCTCCTCACCCGTCACGGTCTCGATCTCAACAATGTTGCAAAGATTAAGGCAGCACTGGGTAAGTTTGACTTCAAAACGGTTGGAGAACTCGTAGGAGACAAAGAGATCGATGCATTCACCATTGCAGGAACTCCTGAGATGGTCAAGCAGAAATGCGAAGATCTCACCAAAGCTGGTGTCACCCAGATCATCTTCGGATCACCACTTGGTCCAGATATGACCACCTCTATCCGCCTGCTCGGCAAGTACGTCGTATAATGCGGAACAAATTTCCTGCCTGAAATATAGCCGAAAGAGGCGAGGCAGTGATGCCTCGGCAGATAGAAAATTCTTTTTTTTTTAAAAAAATTGCAACGGATCTTTATAAAGATGCGGATTAGTCACTGTGCAAACGACTATCTGATCTCACCGGAAATAGTTTTGTGAGAAGGCATGTTTTCGGTCCGTGAAGTAGTCACCAGCAGAGGCACACTCCAGTATCGCGAAGAACATCTAACGGGGATACGATGCAGAATCAGTCCTGACCGGTTAAAAAGGCAGATCGATCAGACATTATATCTCCCTGCAAATTCTGACGATTGCCCCTTCTGCCCTGATGCCGTTTTTTCTGTTACACCCACATTTCCCGATGGCAGGCGGATCCTTCGTGGGGAGAGTGTAACCTTCCCGAATTTGTTTCCTTTCGGGGAAGGACATGTTGTTACTGTAATGACCCGTGAGCACATGGTCGATTCCTTCAGCCGGCAACAGATAGTGGATGCGCTTCTAGCGCAAATCGACGCCCTTAGGCAGATTGATGGCTATGCGAGCATCAACTGGAATTTTCTGCCATCGGCAGGTGCGAGTCTTGTGCATCCCCATATGCAGGGGTTATCAGACTCATGCCCTTCCCGTATTGTTGACTGCTATATTAACGCAAGCGAACAGTTCCGCAGGGAAAAGGGCAGAAACTACTGGGATGCCGTAATCGAGGAGGAAAAATCTTCAGATCGCTATCTGTTTGGCGATGAAATACTTTGGTCAGCCCATGCGGTACCGGTTGGGGAGCGCGAAGTGAGGGGATTACTTCCGATATCCACTATTGATGAAATGGAAAACTATGTGGATCTCGTTGCACAGGGAATACTGGAAATCATCTTACTCTACCGGAAACTGGGTACCTCTGCGTTCAATATGTCCCTGTTTTTTGATAAGGGTAATTGCGATCATGGATTTCGTGCATTCTGTTCTATGATCTCCCGGATTAATCCCAATCCTTCATCAACGAGCGATTCTGCTTTCATGGAACGTCTCCATTTTGAGCCGGTAATACTGACTCTTCCTGAAGATATAGGAAAATTCTACAAAAAAGAAAAAAAATAAAAATTTACTCAAACTTTGCTACAAGTTTCTTCTTGGCGACAAGCGTCCCGTCTTTCTTGTGTGCCTGACGCAGAATGCTGTCGCCTGCCTTCTCAAGCTCGCGGGCTTCATCACAGAGCATTACTGCGGATCTCATCATCTCGTGAGCGCTCGCAACGATCGGGATGTATTTCTCCCACTCCTTGGTCATGAAGCAGCCCTTTACATTCTGGCCTGCAACAGCCATGGCGATCTCATGGGCAGCGCGTGCCTTTGCAAGTGCGAAGGGGTTGGTGAATTCACCGTCGACAGCCTTGTCGGTGGTCATGACAATCTTCGGGAGCTCAATTGCGTCGCCTTTCTTTCCGGCCTTGACCTGGTCGATGACCTTGTCAAGAGCAATCTGCATCTTGCGGAATGCACCGGTAATTGCCAGCACCTTGACGAGGTTTCCGTTATAGTCTGACATCTCGACGGGGTCGAGGAACTCCCGGCGTGCGCCGATCATGGAGTCTGCCTTCATGATGATGTACCCGAACTTGCTTGCCTTGATTCCTTCCCATTCCTTCTTCGCGGTTACATCATCAGTGATGATGACAACCGGGATACCTGCTGCAGCGAGCTGTTCTCTTGCACCAGTCGGCCCGGGGAGAACCCCATTGGGGGAAACAACAATACAGAAGTCCGGTTTGTATGCCTTCAGGTTAGACACGACACGGTCAACATCCGCCGGCTCAAGTTTTGTGCCGCTTGTCGCCATGAATGTCTGCATGTCTTCACGGTCTGCTCTCTCATCGAGGAGCAGTTCTGCCATTACACCACTTGCAATATTGCCGAGTTTTGCAACTCCTACTTTTACAACCATCTAAATCACCTAAATTTTTTTTATAACACGTTATTATGACCCGGTATTCATATAAACATTTTGAAATGTCCTTTTCCCTCGAAAAATTGTGTGGAAAACAATTTTTTTTAAAAGTATGATGGGATCTTTATTGAGATCACACAAAAAAATTATTCGTATTTGAATAGTTAACGAAAAGTGTTTAAGTTTATACATAAGATTTAATAATATGAAAGATGGTCTGCTCACTGAACGCCAGATGGAGGTTCTCCGGTACCGTAAACAAGGTCTGACCCAGCAGCAGATTGCTGATATTATCTCGACCTCCAAAGCGAATGTCTGCACCATTGAAAAGAGCGCAATGGAGAATATCAAAAGGGCAAAAGAAACCCTTGAATTTCTCTATACGCTGGACGCTACACACTTGTGTACTATCCCTTCAGGTACGGATCTTTTTGATGTGCCTTCTATCATCTTCGGAGAAGCGGAAAAAATAAACATAAAAGTAATGTATGATACAATTTCCCTGATTAACCGGTTGAGAGAAACCCGCCCCCAGTGTTGTAAAGCGCGTTGTGTTTGTGAAGATATTCTTGTGTATATCACTGATCTTGGTGAATTGTATTTTGGATAAAAAACCTTTATGAAAACCGGAAAAAAATAAAAAATAGCTGATTTATCCGGTTGGCCTTGTAGTATTTGTATACGGCCGTTTACATAATGTTTATATTCTTTTTTATGCAATGATTAAGGAAGCCGATATGAGGTTATCCTCTGATGTATCCATGTGCTGAGATGACAGAAAGCACATTTTTGATTTCATCATACGGCGGAACCAGACTTCCGGACACAGGAAAGTCGATTGTGCCGTGGGTAATCCTCGATTGGTGAACTCCGCCTGATTGCGGGGGGAAACCCGAGAAGGAGTTGTGACTCGTCACAACAGGCTGACTAAGTGGGATCTGACCAGCACGCATGGGTCGACGTTTGAACGAACGAGCCCGTTCCACTTTGCTCTCATTCAGGGCAAATGGATGCGTTATTGTCAGGATCTTCTTTCGCGAGACAGGAGAGCTGATGAATATCAGCTCATGGATGTGAAATATCATCCCTATGTCCGTAGCCAAATGAAAAAAATGGACGTTCAATAATACCTGTAAGATCCGCACCTGTGGATTAGTGTATTACCTGAATTGTCCGTTTTCTCACTGGCGTCGCGTGTTGGCACCTTAACCAGACAACGTTATCACACGGTCTCGGATTAATCAAAAATTCGTGTCGCAATGGGAATAACCTACACGCAGAAAAAGGATTGATTAACATATGCCAAAAATAAACAGACCACGCCGTGGTTCTCTTGCATTCAGCCCAAGAAAGCGTGCAAAGAGCCCGATCCCGAAATATCAATCGTGGCCTCTCTATGAAGGGGCACCGGTACTGCAGGGGTTTGCTGGATATAAGGTAGGTATGACGCATGTTATCATGGTAGATGATCACAAGAACAGTCCTACTGAGGGCAAGGAAATTATGGTGCCGGTCACCGTCATTGAAATCCCCTCTATGAAGGTCGCTGCAATCCGTGCCTACTCTGAAGATACCTATGGCAAACATGCGCTGACAGAAGTCTGGGCCGACCAGCTCGATACCGTGCTTGGTCGCCGGATCACCCTGCCGAAAGACTATGACAAAGAGGCTGCTCGGAAGAAATTTTCGGATGCAGTTGCTGCGGGTAATGTTGCCGAGATCTACGCGGTCTCCTATACACAACCCGCAATTTTGTCCGGTGTCCCTAAGAAAATTCCCGATCTCATGGAGATCAAGGTGGGCGGCGGAGACATCAAAAAGCAGTGGGATTTTGCACAGGGAATCCTGGGGAAAGAGGTTTCGCTGAACAATGTCATCCAGTCCGGGGCTTATGCTGATATTACTGCAATAACGACCGGTAAAGGTACGAATGGTGCAGTGAAGCGGTGGGGTATTGCGCTGCGCAAGCGTAAACACTCCGTTGGCGGAAAGGAACGTCACCTTGGTACACTTGGACCCTGGAATCCCCACCATGTGAGGTGGCAGGTGCCCCAGATGGGCCAGCTGGGATTCCAGCAGCGGACAGAGTTTAACAAACGTATTTTAAGGATTAGTGAAGACGCGAGCGAGATAACACCCTCTGGCGGATTTCTGCATTATGGTGTACTCAGGAGCCCGTATGTCCTTGTCAAAGGATCTATTCCGGGACCGGTCAAGCGGCTTATACGTATTCGTCCGGCAATGCGCCTTGGTGAACATATTGTCAGGATGCCGACAATCCAGTTTGTGAGCGTCCAGAGCAAACAGGGATGATCAGAGATGAAAGCACAGGTTAAATCACTTGATGGCGGAATCGCGAAAGATATTGAACTTCCGGAACTCTTTTCCGAGGAGTACCGCCCTGATCTGATCAAAAAGGCAGTTATGGCCCTTCAGAGCACCCGGCGACAACCCCATGGAACGAATCCATATGCTGGTATCTGTTCTTCAGCAGTTGGCTGGGGAAGTGGCCGCGGTTCATCGCATGTACCCCGTATCAAGAACGGTTCACGCGCTGCAAAAGTTCCGCAGGCCAAAGGAGGCCGTGAGGCACATCCTCCAAAAGTCGCCAAAATCCTGATCAAAGAGATCAATCAGAAAGAAAAACAAAAAGCCTTCCGTTCGGCTGTAGCCGCGAGTATCTCTGCGGATCTTATCCGTGGTCGTGGTCACCGGTTCGATGGTGCAGTCCCCATCATCCTTGAGGATAAGTTCGAGTCACTCGACCGTACGCAGGATGTCATATCAGCGCTTACGACAGCAGGTGTCTATCATGATATCGAACGGGCAAAAGAGAGCAAGAAAGTCCGTGCCGGAAGAGGTAAGATGCGGGGTCGAAGGTTCAAGCAGAGAAAAAGTCTGCTCATTGTCACTGCAGGAAAACCTCTCCGGGCAGCCCGTAACCTTTCCGGTGTCGATGTAGTAACCGTTGACCAGCTGAATGTCGAGCATCTTGCACCTGGTATGCTGGCAGGACGCCTTACGGTCTGGACTGAGAGCGCCCTTGTGCGCCTGGAGGGGAGATAAATGGCTCTGAAATACCCGTTTGTCACAGAAAAAGCAATGGTCCTTTTAGAGAACCAGGCAAAACTCCAGTTCCTTGTCAGCCGTGAAGCCTCCAAGAGCCAGATCAAACGTGAAATCGAAAAAGCGTTTGGACAGAATGTCAAAAACGTTCGCACTCTCATGACCATGCACGGTCAGAAAAAAGCAATTGTGAGTTTTGAGAACGAAAAGGCCGCCGAGGAAATTCTCAGCCGGCTTGGTATTATGTAGGTGGGAACATGGGACATCGTATTACAACACAAAGCCGGGGCAAGGGAGGCCCGACCTATCGAGCACCATCCCACCGGTACAAGGCTGAACTGAAGCATATCGGTGATGATACCCAAAAAATCACGGGAACTGTCATCGATATTGAACACGATCCGGCACGCAATGCACCGATAGCTCTCGTAAAACTCGAAGATGGGGCAAAAGTCTACATGCTGGTCACCGAAGGTCTCGGTATTGGTGAAATCATCACTTGGGGATCCGATGTTGAGGTAAAGAACGGCAACACGCTCACTCTCCAGCACATTCCGACCGGGACCTACATATGCAATATTGAGGCACGTCCGAACGATGGCGGCAAATTTGTCCGTGCATCTGGTGTTCAGGCGGTTGTCATTGATAAAATTGAAGATCGGGTCGGTATCAGAATGCCCAGCGGAAAGACCAAATGGTTCAACCACCGTTGCCGGGCAACTATCGGCATTGTCGCAGGTGGCGGTCGTGTCGATAAGCCGTTTGTGAAAGCAGGCAATAAGTACCACAAGATGCAGAATACAGCGTCAAACTGGCCACGAGTCCGTGGTGTTGCAATGAACGTCATCGATCACCCGTTTGGTGGTGGCGGTCACCAGCACCCTGGTCGCCCGAAGACGATAGCACGAGGAACTTCTCCTGGAAGGACCGTTGGACATGTGGCTGCACGCAGGACAGGTAAGAGCAGGAAGTGAACGGTATGGCAGCACCAAAAAAGACTCAGAAGAGAATGCCAAGAAGGCGTGAAGAGTTCACCTATCGGGGATACAGGATTGACGAGCTGAAGGCGATGGGGATAAGCGAACTCCTCCCGCTCATGCCGGCTCGTGCACGCCGCAAAATAGTACGCGGTTTCTCCCGTGGTGAAGAAATATTGCTTACAAAGGTCCGCGAGGGTGACGAGAAGATCAGAACGCATCTGCGCGAAATGATTGTCATGCCAGAGATGGTGGGCAAATCCATTGAGATATATAACGGCAAGGAATTCATGAAAGTGGAATTTCAGCCGGAGTCCGTCTTCCACTACCTCGGTGAGTTTGCATTGACAAGAAGAAAAGTCGCTCATGGCAGTGCCGGTATCGGTGCAACACGAGGAAGCAAATACGTACCGTTGAAGTGATGGACATGGCACGAATTGATTACTCACAGAAAATCAACGGCGACAATATCGCAAAAGCGAAGGCTAATGAACTTAACATGTCGCCCAAACACTCGATCGAAATCGCCACGTTCATCAGGCACCAGCGTGTGAATGACGCGATAGCGTACCTGAATGAGGTGGTCAGTTTAAAGAAAGCGATTCCGTTCCGGCGTTTCAACCGGAATGTGGCTCACAAGCGAGGTCTCCCCGGTAACTGGGATGCAGGCAGGTACCCGGTGAAGGCATCAAAGGCATATATCCGGGTTCTTGAATCGGTAAAGAAGAATGCGGAGTATATCGGCCTTGATGCCGACAATCTTGAGATCATCCACGTATCGGCAAACCGCGGGCGGGCCCAGAAATCTTTCTTCCCTCGTGCAATGGGACGAGCAACTCCCAAGGTCCGCGAAACTGTGAACCTCGAAGTCGTGGTCCGCGAGGTGGTGTAATGGCTGTAGAGCAGAAGTTTATCTCAGAAGGTGTGCGGAAAGCCCGGGTTGAAAAGTACCTGTCCAAGGAATTGAAGCGCGCAGGCTACGGTGGTATGGATATAGCAAGAACTCCTCTCGGCACACAGGTGACCATCTTTGCGGAGAAACCCGGTATTGTTATCGGAAAAGGTGGCAAACTGGTTCACCAGTTGACCCTGGATCTTGCACAGAACTATGGTGTTGAATCTCCCCAGATTGAAGTACAGCAGGTTACAAACCCCAGCTTCAACGCTCAGATTATGGCAGAACGGCTGGCAAATGCACTAGAAAGAGGTTGGTACTTCCGTAAAGCGGGATCGAGCATTCTTCGCAGGGTCATGGATTCCGGTGCGCTGGGATGCGAAGTTGTGATTGCCGGTAAATTAACCGGAGCCCGTGCCCGTACCCAGAAGTTTACTGAAGGCTACATCAAGCACTGTGGGGAACCGAGTAACACTATTGTTGAGAAAGGTTATGCAGTCGCTATCAAGAAACTGGGTGTAATAGGTGTACAGGTAAAGCTTGTTCCTGCCGGAGCGAAACTACCGGATCACTTTGAAATAATTGAACAGGAAAAGAAGCGACAGGCACCCAAAGTTACCGTCACTGATATAGGAGATATTGACGTCGATGAACCAGCCCTTCCCGATGAAATACCCTTCAGGGAGGAGAGGTAAATGGCAATATTACGGTCCCGTGAAGTCCAGCAGCTTTCTGAAGTAGAACTGCTGGAACAGATGGAAAAACTCCGGATGGAGCTTGTCCAGCATTACGGTAAGGTTAGTGCCGGTGGCGCCACGGAGAATCCGGGTCATATTGGTGAACTCAGGCGAACAATCGCCCGCTTGAAGACCGAGCAGAACCGCAGGAGAAATGCATGATCTCTTCCCAGAATGTCCTCCGGCATGAATTGATCGGGCTGGACGTTCTGGTATCAGGAGCGGCAAACCCCCTTCACCGGGGACTTAGCGGGCACATTATCGATGAAACAAAAAATCTGCTGATAATTGAGACCTCAAACGGGGTCAAACGCATCCCTAAGATGCACAGCAGATTTCAGCTGCACCTTCCAGGCAGTGAACTTGTTGAGATTGATGGATCCGTGATGGTTCTGGCTCCTGAAAAGAGAATAAACCTGCACGAAAGGAAGAGGATAAAATAATGGCACAAAACATTGGATTGAACGTTCAGGCACCAAAACAAGAATGCCAGGATGTTAATTGTCCGTTTCACGGCACTTTACCGGTGCGCGGCCAGGTGATCACCGGCAAAGTCGTGAGCGATCGAATGATGGGAACGGTGGTAGTAGCACGTAATTACCTGCACTACATCCGTAAATACAAGCGGTATGAAAAACGGAGCTCGAAACTTCACGCCCACAGCACTCCCTGCATCCAGGTGAAGGTTGGCGACATGGTGAAGATCGCTGAGTGCAGGCCGCTTTCTAAGAGTACAACCTTCGTTGTCGTCGAGGTGCTTCAGCCATGAAGGCGAAGCAGTCTACCATTCCACGCGCTCTTGCGACGGGGACGAGGCTTGCATGCGCCGATAATACCGGAGCCCGGACCGTGCAGATAATCTCGGTTTTTGGCTACCATGGGGTCAGGCGTCGTCAGCCCAAGCTCGGGCTGGGGGATCTCGCAACGGTGAGTGTCCAGAAAGGAACGCCCGACATGCGCCGCAAGCTGGTGCGTGCAGTGATCATACGCCAGAAAAAGGAGATGCGCAGGCCGAACGGAATGCGGGTATCCTTTGATGACAACGCAGTTGTTGTTGTGGATGAGAAAAATGAGCCAAAAGGGACGGAGATCAAGGGTCCGATAGCCCGCGAGGTCGCGGAACGGTTCCCTAAGCTCGGTTCCATGGCAACGATCATTGTGTGAGGTGGGAAATATGGTACGAATAGAAAGCGAACAGCCAAGAAAGCAGAGAAAGGCGCGCTACCAGGCTCCTTCACACGTGAAGACCAAATACCTCAACGCCCCGCTTTCCGCTGCGCTCAAAGAAAAATACAAGAAAAAGACGCTGCGTGTGATCAAGGGTGATACCGTTAAGGTAACCCGCGGAGATTTCGTTGGCAATGAAGGGCTTGTTGATGCAGTTGATATAAAAAAGTCAAAAATTATTGTCCATGGTGTTTCTTCCACAAAAGCAGATGGAACCGAAGTACCCCGGAATATCGATGCCTCAAATGTTCAACTTACCAAACTGAATCTCACTGACAAGCGCCGTGAGGCAAAATTAGGGGAGGCTGAATAATGTCGGATCATCTGAAGCGGTTAAACGCCCCGGACTCGTGGCACATAGCTAAGAAGACCACGAAATTTATTACGAAAACGGCACCCGGACCGCACAATGCAAACGCAATGCCGATTGCTGTCTGGCTCCGTGATCACATGGGTTTTGCACGGAATTTAAAAGAAGTCAAGCAGATCCTCCATCAGAATGATGTAATTATCAATGGAAGACCCTGCCGTGACGCAAAAGTTGGTATCGGTATCTTTGATATTATCGCGTTACCGAAGATCAACAAATTCTACCGTATCCTGCGGGACAAAAACGGTCGTCATGTTTCCATCGAAATTGATGCAGAAGCAGCAAAGACTCGTCTGTGCAAGGTTAAAAACAAAACAATCGTATCAGGTGGAAAGGTTCAGCTCAACATGAGGGATGGAGCCAATCTGCTTGCTGATAATACTTACAAATCCGGTGACTCGATCGTTCTCTCGCTTGAACCCGAAACAAGGTTCAATATTGTTGATCACTTCCCGTTTGTTATCGGTAACATGGCAATGGTTATCGGAGGTCGTCACTCAGGAAAGGTCGCACGAATTGTTGATATTGTTACGATACCGGGAAGCGTGCCCAATAAGATTATCTTAGAGGATGAAGTGACAAAGACTCGGTTTGACACAATCGCACCATATATTTATATGGTCGGTAAAAAGACGCCCGCAATAGCAGCCTGGGGGATTGAACAGTGACGTCGATGCGCGATATCTATATCGACAAGGTTGTCGTTCACATGGGAGTCGGCGAGAGCGGGGAAAAGCTCGTAAAAGCTGAAAATATCATGAAGACGATCACCAAACAGACCCCTATCAGGAGTATTGCGAGGATGACTCAACCGGCATTCTCTATCAGAAAAGGTGCACCGATAGGATGTAAGGTCACCCTACGGGGCAAATCAGCCCGGGATTTCTTCTCGACATCGATTGGGATTATCAACAAAACGGTCTTTGAGAGCCAGTTTGACAAAAGCGGGAATATCTCATTCGGGATAGAAGAACATACTGATTTTCCAGGTATGTCCTACGACCCACAGATTGGGATCTTCGGTATGGATGTCAATGTGGTGCTCGAACGCAAAGGCATACGGATCACCCGCAGGCGCATGGAGCAGAAAAAACTCCCGGCAAAACAGCGCGTGAAAAAAGAGGATGCGATTGCATTTCTTAAGGAACAATATAAGGTTGAGGTGCGCTAATGGCTGGAGAACAGAAGAAGATCTATGGTCGCGGTGCGAACGAATGCAAGATGTGCGGGCGTAAACAGGGGCTTGTACGCAGATATCATATCATGTTCTGCAGGCAGTGCTTCCGTGAATGGGCCCGGAAAATCGGATTTAAAAAGATGAGCTGAAGGTGAATGCACAATGACACGAAGTAATCCAATAGCAGACGGAATGTGTTCCTTAAAAAATGCCGGTGATACCGGTAAGTCCGTGTGCACCATCGAACCAGCAAGTAAACTCCTCGGTGCAATGCTCCGTATTATGCAGGACGCCGGTTACATCAGCAGTTTCGAGTTCATCGATGATGGCAGAGGTGGACAGCTTAAGGTTCATCTCACGGGCAAAATCAACCGATGTGGTGCGATAACCCCGCGGTTTTCGGTACAGATGGATGAGATGGAATACTGGGAGAAGCAGTACCTGCCCGGAAAGAACTTCGGGCTATTGATACTTTCAACCTCGCGTGGTGTAATTTCACACGAACAGGCGAGGAAAGAGGGTATCGGTGGCGAACTGCTTGGGTATGTTTATTAAAAGGTGCGAGAATATGTCGGCAGTCAGAATAGTTAAAATTCCCGAGGGCGTAAAAGCCCGTCTGGATGGCTCGCAGCTCGAAGTGAAAGGGCCAAAAGGGCAGCTTTCACGAAACATGCGGTTCCCCCAGGTAATCGTAACCTGCGAAGGAAACGAGGTTACTATTTCAACCGAATCCAATAGAAAAGAGATGGCAGCGATGGTCGGGACCCTCGAGGCGCATACTAAAAACATGTGCCGTGGGGTCAGTGAAGGGTTTGAGTACCATTTGAAAATGGTTTACAGTCACTTCCCCATCCAGCTGAAACTCCAGGGAAACCGGCTCGAGATCGCCAACTTCCTTGGCGAGAAGAAGGCGCGTTACGCACGGATTGAACCAGGTGTTACGGCAAAGATTGCAAATGATGAAGTTGTCCTCACAGGAATCGACCGCGAGCTGGTCGGGACCTCGGCAGCAAACATTGAGCATGCTACCCACATCCGTAATCGTGATCCCAGGGTCTTCCAGGATGGCATCTATATCGTACAGAGGGGCTGAAGATCGATGACCACTGAAATAAAACGGTTAATCCGGGTGCGTGTGGAAAAGGGTGCAACCTTCAAGCGTGACGGATACGGTAAGAAGAAGCAACTCTCTGATTCCTGGAGAAAGCCCCGGGGGCAGCACAACAAGCAGAGAGAACAGAAAAAGGCAAAAGGAGCTCTTCCCAAGCCCGGGTTCGGAAGCCCGATTGCGGTGCGCGGCATGCACCCCAGCGGATTTTTTGAGGTGCTGGTCTCTTCGGTAAAGGAACTTATTGGTATTGATCCAAAGACTCATGCAATCCGGATAGGAGCAACAGTCGGTGAGCGCAGGCGTATCGGACTCCAGGAAAAGGCACTTGCTGAAGGTTTCAAAGTGCTGAATGCCCGCACAGTAAAGACCGGATCGGAACAGGAAAAGATCCAAAAACCATTAAAGGTGGCGGACACCAAGAAAACCGAAGAAAAGAAGCCCGCAACATCAAAAGCCCCGGCAGAACCCGTAAAGAAAGAAACAAAGAAGACAAAGAAAATGCCCGAGGCAGAAGAGAAAAAGACGGTAAAAGAGAAGAAACCGGTAAAACCGAAAGCGGAACCAGCGGAAAAAACACCGGAAAAAACGAAGGCAGCCTCTCCTGTAAAATCAGCAAAGACAAATGCTAAGCCCAAGATGGAATCTTCATCCGAAGCCGAACCCAAGGCAGCTGCAAAACCAAAGGCAAAAAAGAAGACCGAGTCAGAGGTGAAGAAGAATGAGTGATGTTGCCGGACAGAAACGTATAGCTGCTGCAGTATTAAAATGCGGTGTCAATCGTGTCTGGTTTGACCCGGCCCGCATCTCGGATATCGAGAACGCAATCTCACGTGAAGACCTGAGAGGGCTTATCACTGACGGGGCAATCAAGGCCCATCAGAAGAAAGGTGTCAGCCGCGGCAGAGCTCGTGCACGGATCGCAAAGCGATCATACGGGCACCGTAAGGGTGCGGGAAAAAGAAAGGGTGCAGCAGGTGCACGCAATCCAAGTAAAACAGCCTGGGTCCAGAAGATCCGTGCTATACGAAAAGTGCTGGTTGAACTCCGCGATGCCGGTACGATTGACCGGCATTTGTACCGCATAATTTACCGGAAAGCGGCCGGCGGTCAGTTCAGGAGCGTTGCGCACATGAAGGCACAGATGGAGATCCTCGCGGGGAGGATGAAGTAACATGGCAACAGGATCACGGTATTTTGTTCCTTTCAGAAGACGAAGAGAGGGCAAGACCGATTACTACAAGCGGACAAGGCTCGTCGTAGCAGACGCACCACGAATGGTTGTGCGCAAGACAAACCGGCATATCATTATCCAGCTCGTTACAGCGGAGATGGATGGCGACCGCACACTCGTTGCAGCAAATTCTGCAGAGCTTGAAACCTACGGATACAAGGGATCGACCTCCAATACACCGGCAGCCTACCTGACCGGAATGCTCTTTGCGGTAAAAGCGAAAAAAGCAGATTACGGCAGGGCTATTCTGGATATCGGTCTCAACCGCGCTACTCCCGGTGCCCGGGTCTTCGCCGCACTTAAGGGTGCCGTTGAAGCAGGACTCGATGTGCCTCATGGGGAGAAGATCCTCCCCTCAGACGAACGTGCCAAGGGTGCACATATCGCTGCTTATAACAAAAATGCCAGTGATATCGTTACAATTGTCGAACAGGTGGCAGACGCCATAAAAAAGGAGCTGGTGTAAATGGCTTATGAAAGAGAGGAGTGGCACCCGGTCACCGGTCTTGGCAAACTCGTCGCCTCAGGAGAAATTAAAAGTATTGACCAGGTACTTGAGAGCGGCAGGCCGATCAAGGAACCCCAGATCGTCGATATGTTTCTTCCCGATCTGGAAGATGAAGTTCTTGATATTGCCATGATGCAGCGGATGACCGACTCAGGTCGCCGCGTTCAGTTCCGTGCCGTTGTCATCGTTGGCAACCGGAACGGTTATATCGGTTTTGGTCAGGGCAAAGATGTTCAGGTAGGTAATGCGATCAAGAAGGCGATCGTGAAGGCAAAGATGAATATCATTAAGGTG
Organism: uncultured Methanoregulaceae archaeon; assembly: GCA_963815395.1. GTDB lineage: Archaea > Halobacteriota > Methanomicrobia > Methanomicrobiales > Methanospirillaceae > Methanoregula. The sequence continues at coordinate 10,236 of CAWFHC010000003.1, read as the reverse complement.
CGGCGTGGTTGCGGCAGACTGGGAATGTGGCTGTGACGTAACCCATTCGATTCCGATGCAGGTTCAGGGAACTGCAGGCAGCGTCCGGGTCACTCTTAAACCCGCACCCCAGGGTATCGGACTGGTGACAGGTGATATCAGTAAGAAAGTGCTTGAGCTCGCAGGTATCAAGGACGTTTGGACTTTTGCACGCGGACAGACGCGCACTACTATCAATTTTGCCAAAGCTACCTTCAACGCCCTCAATGAAACCAATATGATAAGGACAGGGAGGTCGCAGTAAATGTTCGCGGTTGTTCAGGTCCGCGGCGTCGTCAAAACTCGCCGGGATATCAAGGACACACTCAAGATGTTGCGTCTTCACCACATCAACCATTGCGTACTCGTACCGGATACCCCGGAAAATCTTGGTATGATCCGCAAGGTAAAGGACTATGTTGCCTACGGTGAAGCGGATGCATCTACTATTGAAACACTGCTGATGACCCGCGGCAGGGTTATTGGTGATGCACCGCTCACCGATGAGTACATCAAATCGAATTCGGCATACAGCAGCATTTCTCAATTTGCACAGGCGCTTGCGGGTGGTGAAACAAAATTACGTGAAATCCCGGGACTCAAACCCGTTTTACGTCTTCATCCCCCGCGTAAGGGTTACAAGACCACCAAACGTACCTTCCCTCAGGGTGGAGCGCTTGGCTATTATGGTCAGGAGATTAATACTCTCCTCTATAAGATGAGGTGAAGTAGGATGCCAACCAACAAACGTTCAAAGTACCGCGGATCGCGGACATGCGGTGGCGGTACCCACAAAAACCGCCGTGGAGCAGGTAACCGCGGCGGCCGGGGACGCGCCGGCATTAACGCTCACCACTTTGTCAAGTGGTATAAGGAGATGGGAGGACCGGTTTTTGGAAAGGATGGTTTCTCGAATAGTTCCCAGGTTACCGTTACGGTAATGGATGTCGGGATTATCGACCAGATACTACCATCCCTTCTGGCGCAGGGTATTGCGAAGAATGAGGGAGATGCCATTGTGATCAATATCGCTGATATGGGCATTTGTAAAGTGCTGGGCAGTGGAAAGGTCACAAAAAAGATGAATATTTCCGCGCAGGCATTCTCTGAATCAGCCAAGATAAAGATAGAGAAAATGGGTGGAAAGACGCAAATCGTCTGACCAGACCCGTGATTTTTGGTGAAACAATGGGAAACCTGCTGGATCGAATGGAACCCCTGCTCGCTGCGATGCCCGCAGTCAAGAGTCCAGAGGGACACGTTCATTTCAAGAATAAATTGATCTGGACTGTTGCAATATTGATTCTGTATTTTGCCCTGACGAATATTCCGATCTTTGGTCTCGCTCCAACGAGTCAGGATTTATTTGCCGCGTGGCGTGCACTCCTTGCAGGTGCAAGTGGTTCAATCGTTCAACTGGGTATCGGCCCAATCGTTACCGCATCCATCGTACTCCAGCTGCTCAAAGGAGCAGATATTCTTCATATTGATACAAGCGAGACGCGTGGACAGGTCATGTACATGGGTCTCCAGAAGATCCTGGTCATGGTCATGATTGTTGTTGAAGCTGCCCCGAACCTTGTGGGAGGCTTCCTTCAGCCCGATCCGGTGATCGCCCAGCAATTCTTTGGTGGCAACCTCTTTGCAGTATCCTTCCTCATATTCATCCAGGTCTGTATCGGTGGTCTCCTCATCTTTTTCATGGATGAAGTAGTGACAAAATGGGGTATCGGTTCCGGTGTCGGTCTTTTCATTATCGCCGGTATATCTCAGGCACTGGTGAATGGTTTCATTCAGTGGGCACATGTTGCTGATCAGTATCCGGTCGGATTTTTCCCACGGCTTGTGGCCATAGGTTTGGATGGGGGAAGTTATCTCACCTACTTCGGCAGGGATATGCTTGCTTTTGTCACGACCATTGCAATTTTTTTAGTCATTGTCTATGTCGAGTCAACACGCATCGAGATTCCGCTCGCTCACGCTCAGGTGAGGGGTGCACGGGCACGATTCCCGGTTAAACTCATCTACGCAAGTGTCCTGCCAATGATCCTCGTCCGGGTGTTACAAGCGAATATCCAGATGATTGGTATGTTCCTGTCTAACATCGGCATTACCATCCTCGGAACATTCGTTGGTGCGACACCAATTAACGGTATCATGTATTACCTGAATCCAATCAACGGTCCAGCAGACTGGATGTGGTGGGTTTCTGATCTGGGACATGCCCCATGGCAGGTTCTATTACGTCTTGGAGTAGATATCACATTCATGGTGGTCGGAGGTGCGATTTTTGCGCTCTTCTGGATCAAAACCGCCGGGCTTGATTCAAAGGATGTGGCCCGGCAGATCCAGTTATCAGGCATGTCCATTCCCGGCTACCGCAGGAACCCGCAGGTACTTGAAAAGTATCTTGACCGGTATATCCCTCGTGTCACCGTCATCGGTGGTGTCTTTATTGGTGTGCTCAGTGTAATTGCAAACCTTTTCGGTGTCATTGGTGGTGTGAGCGGAACTGGACTGCTCCTGACGGTAAGTATCACGTACCGTCTTTATGAGGAGATCGCAAGCCAGCAAATCATGGAGATGTACCCGTTCATGCGGACATTCTTTGGTAAAGAGTGAAGATGTGGAAGGGACCAGGATGGAAGGAAAAAAGGTCATCATCACCGGAGTACCGGGCGTCGGAAAGACGACGGTCGTTAACGAGGCATTAAAGAAAATCAAAGAAGAAGGTGTCGAGTACAAATCCATTAATTTCGGCACCTTTATGTTTGAAGTTGCCATGAACGACAAGGTTGTTCAGGACCGGGACCAGATGCGCACACTGGACCGTGCAGTCCAGAAACGACTGCAACAGCGGGCTGCACAGGCGATTGGTCAGGTTCCGGGTAATGTGCTGATCGATACCCATGCGTCCGTGAAAACTCCGAAGGGGTATTTTGCCGGACTTCCTGAATGGGTGCTGCGCGAGATTATGCCGGATAGTATCATCCTCGTTGAAACGGATGAAGACCAGATCCTTATGCGGCGGTTAACTGACGAAACGCGGTCCCGGGACAAAGAAGGTGCACGATCTATTGCGGAGCACCAGCAGTTCAATCGTTCTATTGCCGCTGCCTATGCGATGCTTACCGGCTGTACCGTAAAAATTGTAATAAATGCGGATTTCCTTCTCGAAAAGGCTGCAGAGGATATGGCAGCCGTGCTCAGGTGAATATATGGATTTAGGAAAAATTTGGGATAAATACGGAATTTATTTTGCACTCGGATTTATGATGCTGATGATGTTTTCTTACAGCATCGAGTGGCTCCGTGTAGGAGTCGGACGGGGGATGGATGGTGCATTCTCACCCCTGATTGACGGGTTTAAGATTCCCTTTTATATTCTCATTGTTATCCTTTCTGCACTTACCGGGCTCTACTCCTCCGTTATCCAGAAATATACAATTGATTACGAGAAGATGACAGAGACCCAGGAAAGGATGAAGGAGTTCCAGGCAGAGTATCGTGAAGCTCAGCTCTCTCAGGATGAGAAAAAAATCAAGAAAATGGATGCAAAAAAAGACCGGGTAATGCGTGAACAGCTTGAAATGTCCCAGAACCAGTTCAAGCCGATGGCCTATATTCTGGTACTGACAGTACCAATCTTTTTCTGGTTGCTCTTCCGGCTGAACGAGGTCCCCAGCACGATCACACTGCCATATGCCGGTCTTCAAAGCCTCCTTGCTCCGGTGCTGTGGGTTATCCCGGCGTGGATGATCTGGTATATGATCTGCTCCATCACTTTGAGTCAGGTAATAAGAAAATCCTTAAACATCGGGGGCCTTTGATGAGGATAACCGTGAGCGGGCTGCCCGGGAGCGGGACAACCTCACTCTCACGGTACCTCTCAGAACGCCACGGTTTTTCATTGATCTCTGCCGGGGAAGTCTTCCGCCAGCTTGCACAGGAGCACAATATGGGATTGGCTGAGTTTGGACGTCTGGCACAGGAAAATCCGGCTTTTGATACAATGATCGATGCCCGGCAAAAAGAGATTGCTGAGCAGCGGGACAATATAATCGTTGAAGGCCGGCTCTCCGGTTGGATGGTCAAGGATGCAGATATCAGGATCTGGCTCTTTGCTCCGATTGGCTGTCGGGTAAAACGGATTGTCTTCAGGGATCGGATAGCGGATGATAAGACTGCAGAACGGATCACGACTGAGCGGGAAGAGTGCGAAGCGGGAAGGTACCACACCTATTATAACATTGACATCAACGATCTCTCAATCTATCAGATTATCCTGAACTCCGAACACTGGAGTGTTGAAGGACTTGGTTCAATAATTGATACTGCAATCGTTCAGCTCAATTCTCATGAAACCCGGTAGCTTTTTACTCTGTATTCAAACGAATATCGTACCGTTTCATTTTCGAATATCTGTTTTTTTACCCGGCAAATGGAAGCAAGAATCCTTAAGCCAAGATCAGGGAACGTGATTACAATGGAAGATGACATTGAAATCCAACTCGTTCAAGCCTGGGATGAGGCGGAAATCGCAGACCTGTACCGTGCCGGCGGGTGGTGGAAGGAGGAGTATGATCAAAAGGAGCTACCCCGTCTGATCCGGGGAAGTTTCCTGTTTGTCGTAGCTGTCGACAAAAAAACCGGGCGTGCTGTAGGTATGGGCAGAGTCATATCTGATGGGGTTTCCGATGGTTATATCCAGGACCTTGTTGTGCTTCCGGAAAACCGTAAAACCGGAATCGGAGCTCAGATCGTGTCCACATTAGTAAAAAATTGCGTTGATCGGGAAATTTCCTGGATTGGCCTCATTGCAGAACCAGATACGGAAAAATTCTACCAGCCCTTCGGATTTCGCCCCATGGCAGGACATATTCCACTGATATTCCGGAGTGATTAAGTGATGCTTACCCAGGAAAACTTTAAACCTGTTGCTCTTTCGGATCGGGCTTTTTTTGAGCGGCACTATGCCCAGTATCCGCAGTCCCATAGTGACAATACATTCACAAACATGGTCTGCTGGAATCACTACGCACACTACCAGTATGCCTATATTCAAAAAAATCTTATCATCGCGAGTACCATTGATGATGTCACCCGGTTCCGCCCCCCCATCGGTCCAAGGGATCCTGAGATCCTCCGATCGTTGCTACGGCTGGCTTCGGATATCAGCGATAATGAACCAGTAGTGCTGATAGATCCGGACACCGCCAGCTGGATGCGGGAAATCTGCCCCGGTATAAATCTTGTCCCTGACCGAAATCATTTTGAATATGTGTACCGTTCTTCAGACCTTGCAGAGCTTCCCGGGAAAAACTACCTGACAATCCGTCGCCAGATAAACAAGTTTCATCGCAGCTGCACAAGTTCGGTCGAGCCAATTACCCGGGAAAACTGGGAGGAAGTAAAAAGATTCCTGATCGAATGGTGTGAATGGAAAGGTTGTGAAAACGATAAGGTTCTTGCACATGAAAAGGAAGCGGTTTTTTATGCTATTGATCACTTTGACGAACTGGCGATTAAGGGAATGATCATACGGGTTTTTTCAAAAATCGGTGCAATGTCTCTGTTCGAACACCTCAATGCTGATACAGCTCTGGTACATTTTGAAAAGGGTCTGCCTGATTGTGAAGGGATCTATAAAGTGATCAATACCGAAACCGCAGCGTTTCTGACTAAAAAATATACTTATCTTAACCGGGAAAGCGATCTTGGCATAGCCGGACTCCGTGAAGCAAAAATGCGCTATCATCCCCATCACATGGTTGAAGTATATTCTCTGGTCCGCGATTCCTGATAACTATAGTTTTGTCAAAAAAATTTAGTGGTTTTCGAATTCACCTCACTAAAAAGAGCAGAGTCATTTTAGAAAAGTAAAGACTCTTCAGGATTGAATCTTTTGTGAAGATTTCTGAAACCACAAGTAGGTTAAAAACTCTAAAAAAAAGGTAAAAACCGGATGTTCACCAGGTTTTTCCCTGAATCTTGTCCCCTCACACCATGCGACAACCCCTCAAACAGATGATGCAAATCATCGCTCCACACGCAGGGTGGTTGGAGGATAGAGCTGCCTCCTCAATCACAAAAACTGTGCATATAAATTTACGCCCTTTATCCATGGAAATAAAAAAAACTCATGAGGGCAAAAAAAAGCGTTACACCAGTGCAAGATAAGCCATGATACCTGATGCAATAATATTAACAGCAATAGCTGCCACCAGCATGCCAAGGACTTTTCCCATGATATCAGTTACAACATCTCCTAAGAGACGCTTGATGTTCTCTGAATAGTAGAGAACGAGCCACGTGGCTATGAGCGAAAGAGTGATAGCAATAAATGGGACAAGAAGGCCATAATCTTTTGAAAGAAGCATTACCGTGGTGATGGCACCAGGCCCACACAAAAGTGGCGTTCCGATGACCACACCCGCAGCTGTTTTTGAATGGTCTTTACAATGCCCGATCTCAATACCAAGTGCTTCCTGAATCCCGAGAAGGAAAAGAAGAATACCCCCGGCGATCTGAAAGCTGGCCATATTGAGCCTGAAGATATCAAAGATCATCTTGTTGAAAATCAGGAAGAGGTACATCAATCCTCCTGCAACGGCCACTGCAATGAATGCCTGTTTATGTATTTCCGCGGGTGTCTGACCTTTGGTCATTGCAGCAAAGATGGGAACGGACAGAATGGGGTCAAGGATGATGAACAAGGCAGCAAATGCATAGATAATTTCGGAAAGTATCTCCTCCGGCATAGTCTGATTTAACATATAGGCTCTGGTAGCGGATAAAACTGAGGGATCTCGTGGTTAGCAGATTACATTCGCTTTTAGGGACAAATTTCCTAAACGATAAAGTAAATGCCTAGAATAGCAGCAGTTGAGATCGCTCCTGCGGCAGATATAAGGCGTGCCCGGGTATCAGTTACAACCACCCATGAGGCAAGACAGAAAAAGATGTAGGGTATCAGGGTTGTGATCACGGAAATTGTTGCGAGCTGGTCAAAATGATTCGAAAAGAACAGGAGAATCGCGCTTATTGCACAACCAACAATTAACGCAACTGCTGGTGTTCCCCGCGGGGTCAAATCCTGGATTTTCGGAATGGAAAAAAGGGCCGACATGGATTGGAGAATGCGGGAAGTTCCGATTATATAGGCGTTTATTGCGGAAAGCATCGCAACAATTCCAATTATTGCGACAAAAGCTCCTGAACGATCAAAGATGATTGCGGCCGCAGTGGCAATTGGAGCAGGTGAGGCAGCGAGGGCATCTACCCCAACACTGCCAATAAGCGCAACATTGAGAAGTAGATAGACGGAAACTACAATTCCCATGACCATGATGAGCGCTCGCCGGATGAGTTTCGGGTCCCGAGTCTCATCAACCGGGATTGCGCTGATCTCAAAACCGGTAAAAGGCCAGTATACAATAATGATCGTCGCGAGAAAACCAGTGACTGTGACTGGTGTCTGAGGGACAAAATTATCAATGTTAATCGAAGGAATAAGCAGGAGCGCGATGATTACAAGAGGGATAATCTTAAGCGTGGTGAGAATATTTTCGGTCATCCCTGAAAGAGAGATACCACTGATGTTAAGCCAGCAGAATGCACTGATAATAGCAATCTCGATAAGCAGCACGTTTGAAATGCCGAAGTATGATATATACTGCCCTATTCCTGCTGCTATGGTAGAAATACCAAATACGGAAGAGGTGAGGTAGAGTACAATGAGCGGTACCGCAAAACGGGTACCGAATACCGAACTGAAGAGTGAATAAAAACCATTGGATGTTGAAAACCGGAAAGATACATACGCAAGGGAAAGAAGAACACATGATGCGGATATGGCAACAATCAGCCATGCAAAGAGTGACCATGGACCACTCAGTTTCGCGGCCACTCCGGGAACTACGAAAATACCCGAACCGATTGTCCCCCCCACTCCGAGGCTGACAAGTTCAAACAATCCCAGTGATCGTTTGTAAGAACCAACATCTGCCATATATCCTCTTTCATTCTTGCATTAAACAAAATTTATAATAGCCGGTAGTTTCCATTTTCACTTATTACTGGCTCTTCTAAAAAAATTAATGAAGAGCTTTTAAAGGTGTGAATCATTTATGGCAAAAGCAGCAACAACGTCAAAAAAGAGCAGTGCGAAGACCAAAAAACCGGCCGCAGCGATAAAGAAAGTCTGTTACTGCAACAAAAAAAATCTCCACCACCCCGGTTAAAGGGGCGGGAAAGAAATCTTCATCAGCAGCAAAAAAGGTTGCAGTATCAAAAAAACCTGTGAAAAAAAATAAAGGCAAATCTCTGTTACGGTACAAGTGCAGGGTCTGCGGGTATGTTTATTCACCACTTCGAGGGGAGCCGCATAATGGCATTCCTACCGGTACAGCCTTTGAGGATCTTCCTGAAACGTATCTTTGCCCGGTCTGCGGATTTCAGGGAAAGGGCAAGGTTGGCAAATGGGGCTTTGACGAATGGCGCCCGACACGTTATATCTGTTCCATGTGCGACTATATTTATGATGAAAAACGCGGTGAACCCCACCGTGGAATCAAACCCGGGACAAAATTTGAGGATCTTCCTGAAGATTATGTCTGTCCGATTTGTGCAACGGATCCAAAAATTATCTTACGGTATGGGAATGTTTTCAAACAGGGTTTTTCACCCCTCTATGAATAATGATTAACATCCCCTATTTTTAAAAAAATTCTTAAGAGAAATCAGCATAATTTTTTTTTAAAAATCAGCCCTCTTCCAGATTAAAGAACCTTTTAAATAGTTTTTTTTAATCTTGGAAGGAGTTTAGTTATGGCAATTCATGTATAAACTCACCGGTAGTTTATTTCGCAAAAAACAGAAAATTATTACAATCCTTTATTGCTTACGGTCAGATTATTTCCCGACACCCGATTGAAATGTTCCGGGGCGAAATTGTGATGTTAAATCCCTCCTCTGTCAAGGGGAGATTGAAGCGATCCTCTCTTCCACCCGTTCGTGCTTGAAATAAACCAGGGGTGATTATTTTCCTTTTCCGAGGATATCGATCGCCGCAGGTCGTTGCAACGTAACGCACCACAAAAACAGCGACGGTTGTTATTGGTTTTAATATGTCCAAAAAGAAGGTATCAGAAGATAACAACGCCGGGGGATATTATAAATTCGTCTTCTATCGACGGGTAGAGAAAGAAACCCGAAATTTCCTATGTAGCGAACGAAGTAAACCCACAGCGAAGATCCACAGCGAAAAAGAAAATACAAAAAAAATTTAGATAAGTTTGAAGATTGGGTGGTTTTCAGCTTTGCACTCGATACCCAGTTGACGGGTAGCCTCAAGGACAACGATATCCGTGTAAGCCTGTGCGGTGATCATTGCTTCTACGTTCTCGATAGGTCCGTACATAATCAGGTCTGCACCGAGCGTGCTGGCAATCATGTTGCATCCAATATCGGGAGCTGACCATGCCGCCTGCTTGATGCCTTCCATACCTCCGAGGTAGTGGTGAGACATCTGCTTGAGGAGAAGATCCTTACCTTCGTATCCTGCCGCAAGAACTGATGGGGTTTTGCTTGTCCCCTTCCAGCGCTTGAGCCATGTCCATGAAACGGTCATGTTGTGGTATGCACCACCAGTCGGATAGCCGTGGATTGCCTTGCACGCAAGGATCTCACGATATGATCCTCCTGATCCAAGACCGAGTGGGGTCGCTGCAGTATCGAGAATCGGGCGTTTGATACCACAATATTCTGCTATCTCCAGCATGCCCTTGGTCTGTCCGGCAACGCCACCTTCAACGAGAACCTTCTCCCTGCCGACCACAGATGGGTCAGCCGGGTTGAAGGCGAGGACTATGGCTGCATCTACGTCACTGTTCTTGAGTGCTTCGATGCTCTCGGGCATGATCGAACCGTTGATCGAGTTGTAGATCGCACGGTGTGCAAGCCCGACATCAGTCACATACTTGCATGCATGAGCAAGGGCCTTGGGAACTGATGAGTCCATCAGGAAGGCGGTCTTGTTGTCAATGCTGTCGAACCAGCTGATATAGCTCTCGAATGCTTCGCCGTATTCCGCAATAATCTGGATAAAGTGCGGGATACCGGTCAGATCAGAGAGAACCTGACAGCGGTTCCAGAGCGCCTCTGCCTTTGCTTTGTCGATCTTTCCTGTCTTATCATCAAGCACAACCTCGTGCTTGT
>CAWFHC010000002.1:0-189919 GCA_963815395.1 uncultured Methanoregulaceae archaeon | reverse complement strand
GATGTATCGCTCTGCACAAGCTCAACGACGTCGCGATTTATGTAACCTGTTTCGCCGTCGGCCACAGCGTCACGCTGCTGGCGGGCGTGCTGGGCGGGATTCACGTCAACCCCTACATCGTCGACGCGCTGATCGGACTTTCGGTGGTCTACAAAGCCTTCGACAATCTGGACGGATTCCGAACCTCTGTTCGGCTTCCAGATCAACACCAAGGCGGCGGTACTCGGCTTCGGCTGATCCACGGATTCGGCCTCGCGACCAAGCTTCAGGAGTTCAATCTTTCGCGCGAAGGTCTGGTGGCGAACATGATCTCGTTCAATGTCGGCGTCGAGATCGGCCAGCTCCTCGCGCTGACCGTGATTCTCTTCGTCATGACGCAGTGGCGCCGCACGGCCGACTTCGGAAAGCACGCCGTATTCGCCAACGTCCTATTGATGACCGCCGGCTTCCTTTTGATCGGCTACCAGATTGTCCGGCTACGCGTTCGGGAGCACCGCATGAACCCCGCCCCGATCCAATGCCTTCCGCCGGCGGCTCTGCTGATCCGCTTGGGTGTAGCCGCGCTGGTGGGAGCGATCCTGACGGTGTGCGTGATCATGCCCGCCGAGTACCGCAAAGATCCCACCGGTTTCGGCAAGCTGACCGGTCTGATCGCGCTCGCGACGCCGACCGTCGCCAAGCCTGCTCCCGACGCCGCGCCCGCGGATGGCAAAGCCGCGACCGAGCCCGCTCTCTCGAAGACCGCATGGTTTTATCCCACCGAATACCGGACCGACACCGTCAAGATCCCGCTCGGTCCCGACGGCGAGCTCGAGTACAAGGTCGAGATGAAAGCCGGCGAGGCGATGGTCTATAGCTGGGCAGTCGACCGAGGCACCGTGTACTACGATTTTCACGGCGACCCAAACGATCCGAAACGCTCGACGCGCTACCGCGAGGAGCAGGAGAACACCAAGTCCAACGGAACGTTTGTCGCGCCGTTCGAAGGAATCCACGGCTGGTTCTGGCTGAACCTCACCGGCGAGAAACAAGTGATCACGCTGAAGATGAGCGGCTTCTACCGGCTCCGCAAGATGGAGAAAGAAGTTGGTGAACGGCAGTGATTGGTCAACGGGTTGAACTGACAATCGGTCGCGTTGCATCGCGCCAAGGTCGGCAGCGGCTATGTTAATCGAATAAGACCTGGATTAACTACTGTAGTAAGTTCGGGTAGTGTCTGAAAGCACGTGTAAGACACCACCGAAGTTTGCCGTTTGGCCCGCAGGGAGCAACGGTTCACCGCCTTCCCCGACATTCACCAGAACGCCTCACTTTCACCCTGTTGCCGTCGTTCCATGCCCTGGCCCTGCCGCTTGTGGCGCCTCGCCTGCAGCGTCCGGACAAGCATCACCCGATTGGAGGAATCGTATGGTCTTTGCACGCCCAGCTGTTAGCCATGGGCGTATTTCTGACCCTTCATGCCGAGACGGCAAGAGGATCTGCAGCGCTTCTCCAGCCAGCGGCAAAGGACACGAGGCCGAAGCTCAGGTAGGTGCTTCACGCCGCCCTTAGTATCCTTCGGCTGGTTGGCTACGGTCGGCGCGTGTGTTTATTTGTTTCGGTCTCCTAGGAAACAGATTGGCCGCGTGCCAGATGCGGATCTGATCAGCCATATGCTTCTACTACGCGTGCAGCATGGCTTTTATTTGAGCTGGTTTCCGAAGGGACGTCACCTCTGGTCGAAGTAAGTCTCGCTAGCGTGAGCCTGTACGCCAGCGTTCACCTGGTGGCGGGAACCAGGAGAAACTTGGTGGGAGGCTGGATTATCGAGCCTGGAGGCGTTCCGGGACATCTGGTGTGATCCCGCGAGCTGGGGCCGAGCTTCCTTTCGGGCGGTCTGTGTTGTCCTGCCGTACAAACGACGGGCGCCTTATTACACTCGTCTTATCCGTCGGATTAGTGACGTTCAGCCTTCATGACTATTCCTCCTGGGCCTTTTGATCAGCGTTTGCAGGTGCGTAGATCCATTCTGACGATGCTCGGTTACACAAGAGTTACCGTAACATTACTTGTACCTCGCATGTTTCAATCGTATTCTCTTGGCGGAGTAGCTGGCGTGGCGCGGGTGACGCTCCCCGCCTGCACATTGTTGCGCTCAAAAGACAAAACGAGATAACTCAATGACACTCGCAAATCAATGGCGGAACCTCGCAGGGTGCGCACCCGCAAAGGGAGTCCTGAAACATGAAGTGGTGCTCAATCTTCTCGAAGAGAACATTCTGTCGAGCAAGTTCGCGGCGGGCAAAAGGCTGCCAAGCGAGACAACTCTCACTCGTCAACTTAAAGTATCTCGGATCACGGTTGGACGCGCCATTCGCGAATTGGTGAACAAAGGCCTCGTCGAAAGGCGCATTGGTTCGGGCACGTACGTAAGGGCGGAGAACCGTCCTGGGCTGGTATTCGGAGTGCTGATTCCAGGCTCGGGGGAGACCGAGATCTTCGAACCCATTTGTCGCGGCATGCTCCAGCTGCGTCGGCCTTGTCGCATGCTCTGCTGTGGGGGAACACCACGCCTAGTTCTGCTTCAAAGGACGAACAAGCATGGCAACTGTGCAAGCGGTTCATCTCGAGAAAAGTAGCGGGGGTGTTTTTCGCGCCGTTGGAACTCACGCCTGAGAGTCAGGAGATCAACCGCCGTATATTGAGCGCCTTTGAGAAAGCGGAGATCCCGATCGTGCTGCTGGATCGTGAAGTTCTGCCCTATCCCCGGAGAGGCAATCACGATTTGATTGGTATCGATAACCACCGTGCCGGCGTTATGCTGACGGACCACCTTCTCCATTTTGGGCTGCCGGCGCATTGCCTTCGTCTCCTATCCGAACTCTGCATCGACCGTCGCTATGCGGATCTCAGGTTTCCAGCATGCTCTGTCCGTTTCCGGGATTCAGCCTAGACCCGAATTATTCAGAGCATCGACCCCACGCAGGAGACCGAAGTGCGCCATATCATCGAATCAGTTCGCCCGGAAGCGATAATCTGCGCCAATGACCTCACTGCCCGAGTTTTGATGCGTTCCCTGATAGCTATCGGTTGCCGCATCCCGGACGACATACGGGTTGTCGGATTCGATGACGTCAAAGACGCGCGCTTGCAACCCCTCCCTTTAACGACGATTCATCAGCCGTGCCGAAACATCGGCGAGGTGGCCATGGCAGCGATGTTGGAACGCATTTCAAGCCGGGACCTGCCGGCCCGTGACATTCTACTTGGCTGCAAACTAGTGGTGCGCGCTTCGGCGCCGGAGGTGCATTGCAGCGCTGGCTGTATTGAGGATTCGAGGCTTCGGATCACGCTTGAAACCTGGCGCGCTTGCTGCAGAGTTAGCGCCACTAAGGTAGTGCAGGTAGAAAATGGCGCTGATTCCGCTCCCGTCGCACGTCCAGGGAATAATGGAGCAAGTAGCCATCGTCGCGGAACTGATCAAGTCCTCAGGGTCCAGAGGTCAATACGTTAGGCATGACATACATCTCCAGCAACCTGACTGTGATCTCGAGCGACCGTCTATGTCGTGCTAATCTGGCCTGATACAGGCACGTCTGGCCAGCGTAATCTGGAGAAATCCTTTGGATCTAAAACTCATTTTGTTGGCATGCGTGCTCGGCGGCCTGACGTTCGGCCAGACCAACCTGGCGGTGATTCGAGGAACGGTGCTAGACCCGAGCGGATCTGTCGTCTCCGGTGCAGCCGTGCGGATCGTGGATGCCGATCGTGGCGCGAAGCGGGAGGTGTCCACTGACGCCCAGGGGGATTTCGCGTTTGTGGATCTCCCTCCGCGCCGCTACAACGTCACCGTCTCGAAGACTGGATTTCAAACTTGGGTCAGCGAGTCGGTCATCCTAAATGGTAGCGGGAACGGAGACTGAGCGCCAGCTTAGCGCTGGGAAGGATAGAAGAAACAGTCACGGTGATCGACTCCTCTGCGGCGGTCGCGCCGGCGGTCGCGACTAATGTTGAGCGAGCTTTGTGGAGAACCTTCCGCTGAACGGGCGGACGTTTCAGGCCCTGATTGCTATTACTCCCGGTGCCGTCAGTGCCCCCGCAAGTTTCGAAACCCAGGGCCAGTTTAGCGTCAACGGGCAGCGCACCAGCTCGAATTACTTTACGATCGACGGTGTGAGCGCCAATTTTTCGATGAGCTCCGCCGTTCGTCCGGGACAAACTGCAGCGGGTGCTCTCCCGGCTTTGGGCGTGACCGGAACCACTGCGGCCCTACTCCCGCTCGAAGCGATACAGGAGTTCCATATTCAAACTTCCGCCATGCGGCCGAGTATGGAAGGCAACCCGGCGCGCAAGTTCAGATTACGTCTCTGTCAGGGACAAACTTGCTCCACGGTACTGTGTACGAGTTCTTCAGAAACGACAAGCTCGACGCAGCTGATTGGTTCGCGAATCGCAACCGGCTGGCAAAGCCTCCATTGCGGCAAAATAATTTTGGCGCTGCGCTGGACTGGTTATCCGCAATCGGACATTCTTTCTGGGCACTGATGAGGGACTCCAGCTCCGTCAGCCCAAGGTGGCCAGCTTGGCGGTGGCGAACCTGGAAACGCGATCCCGCGTGCCTGCTGCACTGAAGCCATACGTGGATGCGGTCGTGCTGCCGAATGGTCCCGAACTCGGAAACGGTCTCGCCCAGTTCAACGCGAGCTATTCGGATCCATCCAAGCTGAATGCAACTTCCATAAAGCTGGATCATTCTCTAAGTCCCAAATGAAGTATTTTCGGACGACAAAACTACTCACGATCCAGCCTGGGCACACGACAAACGGCAACCTACGCGCCCAACACTCAGCAAATTGACCAGAATCGAATTTGGACGGCTACCTTCGGAGCCACCGGAACTCTCTCGCCACGTTTATCGTTGGATAGCCGTTTTAACACGAGCTTTATGGAAGCGGCCACCAAGGAGCAGGTGGATACGTTTGGCGGCGCGAAGCCTGTTCCTAAAGCTGACTTGTTCCCTTCTTTTACCAACGCCTCGCAGTCAGCGTTTTTCTTTCAGATGACGCAGGGACTCGGCTTTGTGAACGGCAACATCTCACAATCGACAGAAACAACTCAACTGGGTGGAGGGGATCACCTGGGCGGCCGGAAACCACCTGGTAAAGTTCGGAGCTGATTTCCGCTGGATGAGGCCCAACGTCTACACCCGGGATTTCGATATCGCGTATCGCTTTGCGAACTCAGCAGCGCTGGTTACGGGCGTGGCCCAGACGGCCGGCGTTCGCGGGTTCCCGGTCGTTAATTTCAGCTATTCCAATTACTCTTTGTTCGCGCAGGACGAATGGCGAATCTGCCTGCCTTTACTTTGACTTACGGCTTGCGCTGGGAAATGAACACCGCCCCCTCCGGGCGCGATGGCTACAAGTTGTATCCGATTGTGGGATCGTTCCCGAACTTCTCGATTGGATCCCCCGACACGCCGTTCTACAAGACTACGAAAAATAATTTCGCCCCCCGAATTGGTATAGCCTGGCAGGCGCGCCGTACGCCCGGCTGGGATCTGGTGGTGCGAAGCGGCTTCGGAGTCTTCTTATGACCTGGGCTCCGGCTTAAGCGGAGTCTGAGCGATAACCTCTACACTCGTGATTCGAGTACCGCCAATGTAACCTTCCCCTTAGCTGCGGATCGCCTGAAGCCGCTGGGGCTGCCCGCGAATCCTCCGTATACAATCGTTACGGGCACCGATCCGAATCTGAAGCTTCCGTATTCGCTCCACTGGAATTTCACACTGGAGCAGACCATTGCTCAAGACCAGACCATTTTCATCGGCTATCTGGGTGCGCAGGGGAAACGGCTTCTTCAGACTCAGTTCTTCCTGGATCGAATCCGACCTTCCAGCAGCTCCGGTTTATTCGAAATACGGCTGAGAGCAGTTATGACGCTCTCCAGTTTCGCTTCCAGCGCCGCATGACCAGGAGTTTTCAAGCCCTGATCTCCTACACATGGTCCCACTCGATCGATAACAGCAGCGGAGACGACACAGTGTTCTCGCCTCCGATCATCCTGAATTCGGTCGTGGACCGTGGGAATTCCGATTTCGACGTCCGGCACGTTTTCACCGTCGGCGCCACGTGGGAACCTCGTGTCCAATAAGCCTGCCGGCGATCGCGAATTGGGTCGCGAACGGTTGGGGGATCGATACAATTTTCCGTATTCAGGGCGCCCTGCCGGTCACGCCTTTTCAGAACAGAGTATTTCCTGGACTTAGCGGTTCTGTATACGCGCCCGGATCTCGTCTCTGGAGTTCCCGTGTATTTGGAATCCGGCCTGCTTCCGGGAGGAAAGGCTTTGAATGTCGCGGCGTTCCGGGCTGTTACGGAGGCTCGCCAAGGCACCCTTTCGCGCAACGTTCTTCGCGCGTTCCCGCTGCGTCAGGTCGACCTGTCCGTCAGGAGGGATTTCACGTTGACGGAGCGCTTGAAGCTCCAGTTTCGCGCGGAAGCGTATAATCTGTTCAACCATCCCAACTTCGGAGCGCCTGTTCTGGATATCGCGAATCCTCGTTCGGAGCGTCGCAGCAGAACTACGGCGCAGGATTGGGCGCCGGCGGAATTAACGCCCGGCTCGAGTCCGCTGTACCAGGTCGGCACGCCCCGCTCGATTTCATGGACCAGGCGAGATTCTAGAGTTGATGCGACGCGCGATTCTGTGGTTCCACCGCTGGACGGGAATCATCCTCGCGCTCTATTTGTGCGTCATTGGGATCAGCGGCGGAGCACTGGTGTTCCACGAGGAGGCCGCTGCCGCATCTCGCGTCCCGGTTGTGACCGGGGCGTCCGGGCCGTGGCTGGACGTCGATACGATTGTTTCGAAATCCGCCAGGCGTTCCCCGAGATGCACCTCCATACACTATATTGGCCGGAAAACTCGTCCGCGCCCTGGTTCGCTGAAGTCAAAACAGGCGGATCGGAGTTCCCGGTGAGAATGCGTTTGCGGTCTATCTTCACCCTACGACCGGTGAAATCCTTCATGTTCACGACTACGGAAGGAGTGTTTGGCGCTGGCTCCAGATCGTGCACATTAACTTACTTACAGGGCGCGCTGGCCGGACGTTCAACAGCACCCTAGGCCTTGCCTGCGTCTTTTCCCTTGTCACGGGTGTATTCGTATGGTGGCCGCGGGGACCCGTCGCGAAAGCTTTTTGGTCGATCCGATGGTCCGCGAGGCCGAAACGCCTCGTTTGGGAATTGCATCAGGTCGCGGGGATTTACTCCCTCGCATTCTTATTGACGCTTTGCCTGACCGGAGGCTACTTCGGTTACCGTGCGCCGATACATCGAGCGATTGCGAAAGTCTTTCCCATGAGCTTTCTCGACAAGCCTCTGAGACAGCTACCTCCAGTACCCGAATCCGCCTATTTGCCGATCTCCAGCTTTCTGGCATCGGTTCACCAGCAGGTTCCGAATCATTCAGTGACGCGAGTGATCTTTCCCGAGCAGCCGAACCAGCCCATCCGATTCGTGGTGTATGAGGGCTCGCGCGATCAATTCTCACAAAGCCAGCAGCTTGTTCTACCATCCTGCGACCGGCGAATTACTCCGAGCAGACTTGCTGCAGGACCAGCGCATTGGGGATAGGATCGTGAACTGGATCGGCGTCGTGCACTTCGGGGCATTTGGCTCCCCGATACTTAAATTGGTATGGGCCGTCGGCGCGTTGGCGTTCCCGCTCCTCGCAGTCACCGGTATCACCGTCTATTTCAACAAAAGGGGCAGTAAAGCGATCAAAGATGACGTGGGCGTTATGGATACCGATTCTGCAGAGGATGTCCCAAAGGAGAGCGAGATATCCATTCCACGCCATGTTTCTAAGTAGTTGCGTGGATGATCCTGACCTGCCTCCGGCGTCAGGATTTCCTCGCATCCCGCAGCATCGCCGCGCCGATCTGGACACCGGCGGGTTGCAAAGTGCAGCCTGGCTTTGCCACTCAGGGGACAGCGACACGCAATGGCGTACCCTTGTCAATCACGTATGTAACAGCAATGGTCACAGGCGTGGTGCCGAGATTTTCGCATCATGCGGAATTCCGCGGGGAACAAGAAAGCTATCGCCGGCGTGATAGACATGGAGCGGGAACCCATCGACCACAAGCTCAAGATCTCCCCTGATCACGATCGTCATCTCCACACCATGATGAATATGACGTCCAGCGGTTTGCCCAGGCGCAAAATCGCGCGTGATGATTGCTACCGTCTGTGGAGCGTTAGTCGGCACATCAAATTGCTGAGCCGGGGGCGCTGACGCAGGTGGGCGGGCTGCGCCGACGAACCAAGAACAGAAAGCAACAAAAAAGGCACCGCGAACATAAGAACCCATATTCATTCTCCCTGAGTTTCTGAGCGTGTGAGCAAAATCCGCTCAATTATGCAACACTGCCGCGTAGTCGGCACTCGACATTGTCCCACTCTCGATTGTCTCCAACTTTAACAGTTGTCGCGGGACCCATCCCAACAAGCTCCAGCACTACGGTGCCACTCTGGAACCGTCCCAATGAACTTTGTTTGGCAAATCGGTCGCAAACGATCCCGCCGGCAATGGATAAGTTGTTTTTGGGTCGTAATGCTCGCTGGAACTAACCCACCAGGTGCCAGACACAACATAGATGTAGCGCGCCGTCGAATGAAAATGTGGCGTGCTGAACTGGCCGGGTTTCCACTTAATCAGCATGACGTAAAGGCCCGGCTTCGCGGGATCGCCGGCCAAGACGGCAACTTCTTCGCCAAAGCTTTGATCCACTGTCCACTTGATATCCTTCGGCAATGCAAAAGGTATATGAGTTGGATCCGGCTTAACCGACTGGGTCTGCGCTTGCGAACTCGTATTGGATATAACAGTGCTCAACAAGAGCACGCAACATAATACTTGGCTTTTAAGGGGCATATCGTTAAACCTTTCTTTGCTTTTGTTGCAATATTCTCTAGAAGAACCGTCTAAGGCGCATCACGTTGATAATAGCCAAGGGTGCTCAATCTGCCCGAAAGCCATCTCTCAGGCGGACATAAGAAGCGTCGAGATCTCGTACCGATTTGCAACCAAGCAACTTGAGCGTACGTACCAAGTCGGAATGCAGAATTTCCATCGCTCGCTCAACGCCCACATCGCCTGCCGCCGCCATGCCGTAAGCATATGCTCGTCCCACCAACACCGCTTTAGCCCCAAGGCACAGAGCCTTCACGATGTCGCTGCCGCGCCTTATGCCGCTATCAAACAACACCTCACATTGTGTTCCGACTGCTTCAACGACACCGGGCAATAAGCGCAAGGAGCCGGGAACGCCATCGAGCTGGCGACCGCCATGATTCGAAACAACGACCGCTGCCGCGCCGACGTCCAAAGCTCGGCGCGCATCCTCGACCGTCTGAATACCTTTAACTGCGAGGGGCCCATTCCAAGCTTCGCGGATCCACGCTACATCTTCCCAGCAAACTGCTGCACTTTCCAGCGCGGCCCCAACGTCAGTCGCGCGCAACCCCACCGCGTTGGGAAACACCGGGACGCTACCGTCTGCCAGAAAACCCGCCAGCCAGCGAGGATGCGCAAGAATGTTCGGTACATATTTCAGCTTCGCAAGGAGCTCTGTTCCCATAAGCTCACGCATACCATTGCGAAAGTCTTTCTCGCGCATGCCAGCCACAGCCGTGTCGATGGTGATGAACAATCCTTTATATCCTGCTGCCTTTGCGCGCGCGATAGTATGTTCCGAGGCTTCCCGTCCCCCGATAAGATAGAGCTGAAAAAAACATGCGTTGTTCGACCGCACATCTTCAAGCGAATGGCCGGAAAGTGTTGACAGTATGTAGCCCGTTCCTGCGCTGGCCGCTCCTGCCGCCGCAGCCAACTCTCCGCGAGGATGCATCAAGCCACTATAGCCGACAGGAGAGAGCAATGCGGCAGGACTGCAATGTCAACTCCGAGAACTCGCGTCGCCAAATCAACATGGGGAATCTTAGTTGCAAGGCGCGGCCGGAACATTACCTCTTCAAACGCCTTAACATTGTCGCGCAAGGTCACTTCGTCTTCGGCGGCCCCATCAAGGAATCGAAAACAACGTCGGGCAACCGGCGACGCGCCGCATCCCTCAAATCTGCGATATTCAAGATATCCGGCGGCGACATCGATCGCTTTACAGGGTGCCGATATCGTTGCTGACTATTCAAAAAGGTTCCTTGGCGAGCAGCTCAGGAAGGCGCACAAGTCAAACGAAGTCGATCTTGAAAATCCAACCAGTCGTCGGACTATCGCTGTTCGGCCAGCCAGGATGAATACCGGCGTCGCAGCTGATGAGTGCCCCCTCGTGTATCGCCAGACCATGCGGATCTGCGGAATTGGGCTCGAATTCGATAGTCTCAAGCACTTTTCCGGTTGCCGCTTCGTAGCGGACAAGTCCAGGCCGTCCTTCTGCGTAGGTATTACTATTGTTTCCGGTGACAAGCAGGATGGTGCCATTATCCCAAGCGATACCGTGGTAACGCGGCCGACCCGGAACTTCGTAAAATGGAATAAAGAATTCAGGTTCCCAAGTGGTGGGATCCACGCGAAGAATTCCATGCAGCCGCAGCGAGGCCAACCAGAGCTTGCCCTCGTGCCAAAAAGCTCCGTGACAACCGCCTCCGTTATCCGCCGGACCGAGCGGAATACAATCAAATAACTTTCTCCAAGGTCACCAACCGGGACTTTTTCAATTTTTTTTAAAATGAAACCGCGGCTTTGATTCCTTCGGCTTATTTTTATAGAAAACGTTGATAGTGTGTCAGGAAAAAATTCATAAAATTCAAGTATTCCCTCTTTTTCGCTTATCCCAATATTCAAATTAATATCTCTTTTTCTTTCTTTTAAAAAAAGTGGAATTTTTTTAGGATTTGGTTCAATATTTATTCCAGTCCAGCCTTTTTGGTAGAATCTTTTGGTATTATTAAAACGAATTGGATTAATCGCACCAACGTCAATGTAAAATCCATTCTTTTTATTATTTAACAGGAATTCTATTTCATAATCTTCACCATTTTGAGAATAAGACCCAAAAAAGAGTCTTCTAAAAAGTAATCGAACCTCAAAAATAAATAAAATAAATGATTTTGTGATCCCGTATATCTGAATTTTCGATAAAATGTCACTCATGATGTATAGTGTTTGATAACAATCATTTAATCTTTGTTTTCCATGAAAAACATCTTGCAATTCCTTATTCTGCAGAAGCGCACCTCTATAAGGGTGCCCTGAACATCAAGTCGAAGTGATGGTTCTGCGTCACGCCGGTTCTTGCAACACCTTTCAGGGCTATAAAAGAATATTACGGTATGACGAGATGGGTTTTATTATGGTGGATAACTTAAAGTGTATTGCAGAAATGTGATCATGGCCTAATTTTCTCTCTGACGCGGATAGGCAGAATATAGAAGAACATTTGGTTGAGGAAAATTTCTACGTTTGAGATATCGGTAGAACAATGGAGAAAAATATCAGATGCGATTTGAAACGGGATTAGAGATAGTTCATCCGCGTTCATTATATAGGATAATTAGAATTCTTTCTTTAATTGGCATTGGACTAATCCAATTTTCTATTAATAATTTTGATGACACCAAGTGCAGCCAATTATGAATTTTCGATTTATAATACATTTCCCCTCATTTTCTGGCTTGCCTTGATTGCAGCCATTGTCATAGGATTAAGCATTCTCTTGATCAGTGGACTGTTCAAACAGCAATACAATTATCAATGGATTTGGGTATTTTGATAATTTTTCTTGTCGATTCGATTTTATTATTTATGCCAATCATACGGGGATATCTGAATTTTGGATTAGGAGATGTTCTTAGCCATATTGGGTCTATGAAAGATATTATCAATACCCTGGACATATCAGCAGTTTAAATCTATATCCCATCGACCATCTTCTTGGGGTGATCCTTAACTTTTTTACCGGCTTGACTCTTCAGGAAATCACAATGATTATACCAGCATTTTTCTCACTATTTTTTATCATTTCGTTTTATATTCTCTCAAAAGTAATCTTTTCAAACCAATCTGAACACCTTCTCATACTTTTATTCGCATCTATTCTCATGTTTAGCAATTACCAGATGGCATTTGTACCAAATGCCCAAGCATTCATGTTATTGCCTTTTCTTCTTTATCTCTTATTCAAAAGTAATATTTACAAGGGGGACCAGATTTTTTCTTCTCTCTTGATAATAATATGCACCCTACTTGTTTTTTTTCATCCGTTAACAACAGTAATTACAATTTTTATCATGGTGCTTTTGAAAATGATATCGAAGATCGAGAAAAAAATTAATGTAATAGGTTCTTTTAATAAAAATTTAAACAAAGTCCTTTTTTTATTGTTTATCCTTTTCTGCTCATGGTAAGTCTTACGTGTCTGTCCTCACAAAAACCGCGAAACCTATTTTCGAATTGATTACTGGTTCCGCGGAATCTGTTTCTGAACTCCAGAGTTATTCAAATCTTCTCGGTCAGGTCAACGTCGATATACCCTTTCTAATTCGATTAATCATTAGTATCTATGGTCAGGTGATTAATTTCATAGTTTTCCCCTTTATCTGTTCCATTTATGTTTTCTTAAAGATAATCAAGCGTGAAAAAATTTCTTATATTTATCTGATTCTTTCTATTTGTTGTCTTACTTTTTTTATTTTATCAATCCTGATGTTCTTTATCAATGGTTCATTCGGTTTTGCCAGGAATCTCAATCCCCATTGATATTTTCAATTGTTCTTATCCCTTCAACGTTGTTACTAATGAATTCTGAACTTAAAATCAATAGTGTTTTAACTGGAATTATGTATTGGCAATTCTGGCAGCAGTTATCTGGTTCTCTATGTTTAATCTCTATCTTTCACCTATTTCTAAACAGTTAAATCAACAGGTTACAAAAAGCGAATATATTGGCATGATCACATTTTATCAGGATCGCGATGAATCCTATCAAATTCTTGAATATGGGATATCCCAAGACAGAATGTATAGTGCAATCTACGGTCTCGACTATCCGAAAGTAAACGTTCGGTATTACAATTCTGGTGATTCCCTTCTGCCACCCGATCATTTCAATTATTCAGCGGAAGCCTCCTTGGGAAGAGGATATATTGATTATAAGTATTTTCTTTTAACCAATCAGGGAAAATTCCTCTATCAGAACATGTATCCGGGAATCAACAAAAATGGCGATTTAATCCTGTTGACTTTGAACGACTGAATTATGATGCGTCGATACAAAAAATTTACGATAATGGGAATCTTGTGGTAAGGCTGATCTAATAACAATCTTGAAATTATTCCAAACCATTATTGGATTTGTTTAGAACTTTTAATTGTGAAACAATAATTATTATTAAAACAGCAACAAAATATGATTATTTCGGAGTAGCGGATGTGATATGCGATAATACGTGATTTCCGGAAAAATGCTGGGTTTTTTTATATTTGGAGATTCAGATCAACGAAATTCTAGTGGTTTCGTAAAATCATTCCATCCTTCTTTTTTCTCTCTCCTTTTACGTAGATATATGGTGAAGTAGGTGCAAAACCCTTGTAAAATTCAATTTTTGACAACAAGTAATCAAAACCGAGTCCAAATATTATTATTATTGGCAAACAATGTTTTGATGCTATCTTCCATCGAGGACACTTTCCCCAAACGGAATTAATACCAAGGGAAATAGACCCGAATAATTCCCTTCAATGTTATTCAATCCACATTAATCATATGCTTTGATCAAATCCATCCTTAGAAATTATTTTATGCTTTGCGAGTAATTTTGGTGAATAAATCCAAAATAATAGTCCATGGATGGATTTTTTTAAATTAGGAATTTCGGTGAACAATACTCCGCCAGGCTTTACGAATCGAAGTTCTTCTTTTAATATCCCTGCTAAATCTGAAAAATGTTCAACAACTCCCAATGAATAAACAAAATCATATTGCTCCGATCTTTTCATGATCTCACTCGAAAATATCTTTGCAAAAAATTCGTCCTCGACTCCTTCCACCTTAAGACGATGTAATGCAAGGTGACAACCCTCCTCTGAATAATCTATACCAGTAACCTGTGCATTTGTTTTTTTTGCTAAATATGGTAACCAGTTGAATCCCCACAACCAATTTCCAGAATAGTTTTTGGATTACACGATTAATTTCTTTCATTAGGATGTGTTCAATTACTTTTGAAGTCGTAACCTTCTAGGGGTCCATTTTTTATGGAGATTTTTTTTAGAGTCTGAATAAGTATCATCCCAATGCTCTTTTTTTGCCAAGTCCTGAATTGCCATATATTCCTCTTCAATTGCGAATTTTTTTGAATTTCAGATTCTCTGCATTGTGAAGTGAACTCCAATTACTTTAACTGAAATTCCCTGAATTACAGATTTATTTTTCAACTTTTAATTTTCTATAGGGTTATATTTTCCCATTAGTCATCAGATAGAATATCCTGATGATGTTTTGTGAAATATTTTTTGTAAAAATTGGGATTTTTGTAATATCGACAAGATATCAATATCTCCATCTGAATTAGCACGTTTGTTTGAAAAATCTGTGATTATAACGGTCATGATTATAGTAATGCAGAAAAGTCCTACCTTTTTTTGGATAATAAATTCCTCAAGAATCTTAACCCGATAGACAAAAAATCTTTCCGCATCTTTCTAAATCTGTTTGATACTTGATCAAATTAATTTTAGGATCTGATTCGCGATATTTTCCGTTTTTAACTCCTTCTATGATATATGAGAGTTGTGAAATATTTTCTTCCGTAATAGTAATTATAGCATAACCCGAATGAAAAAGCGACTGCTGTTGCCCCAATAGCACCGTAAAGTCCAATCTGGGGAATAAGAATAATATTTAGCACAATATTTACAATTGCAATTATCAATGTCCCGGAAACAGTTAATCTGACTCCATTTACTCCCATCTGAATTGAAAAACCATGCAAAAATTGTATACCAGGTAACTAATACTGCAGTGATTGCAAATAATATCATTAGTGGAAAATCTATCGGGTATTCTTTTCCAAAAAATTGTAATATAATGAATTCACCTATTAATGCTACCCGGAATTCCCAAAATGAGTAAATATGGAATTGTTTTGTTAAGTTTGCTGTATATTATTTTTTTATCAAGTATTTTCGATGCTGTGGGAAAAAATACTGTGGTAAATATACCAGAAAATAACCCAATAACTGCAAATGATGCATAGTAATAAACTCCATAAATCCCCACACTCTCCACATCCATATAATAATTTATGAGGATACGGTCGATATTGGAGTAAAGAGTAAAAGCTAATCCTCCAATGAGTGCAAAATTACTATATCTCCATGCTGTTGATAACCAAAGACGGTCTACTCGGAACGCAAGGTATTTTTTCAGAAAAATAATAACAATGACACATCCGATGGCCCCAAAAGCAAGATAATTCGCGTAAACCATTGCCTCAAAAGAGGGAGGCTGAATGTATATGAAGATGAAAAATGTTGATAACAGAATAAATCCGAAAATTGGCTGGAATAACGCAAATCCCTTCATCAGATGCAGACCGCGAAGGGTGGATGTTGTCAGAGTATAAAACACAAAAAGCACTGCGAAAATAATCGATAACCAAATTATTTCCTGATTTACTGAAAAAGAGGCTGTTAACTGATTAGTAAATATTACATATATAATTACGGAAATTACTGTCAGAAAAACTACGGTAATATAAGTCGTTGAAATAATTCGGCTAAGGCGATCATGATCCGTTGTCTCTGCACAGTATTTTATCATCGCTGTATTGAATCCTAACAGCATGGGGATGTATAGAATCATCGCAATAGATTGGACAAGCGTGAAACTACCATACCCTGAAGGGCCGAGTATACGTCCTGCAATAATATTAAACAGAAACGAGAATATAGTTGAAAATATTGTCCCAAGACCGACAAATGAAAGGTTTTTTACAAAGTTTTTAACTTCTTCATTCATAGGCTCTTGGTAGATTTTCTCATAAAAAAAAGAAAGAAACGCCATGCTATTTCGCAAAAAGACATTCTTTAGTTTATTGACAAATGACACGATTATTACAGATGATGGTGTATTCCATCAAAATTTTTCATATATATCACAACACATATAGAAATACTGGATCCACCTTTGTCAATCCGGAAATACCTTTAGCATGGCCTCGGAACAATCCTTATTATTTGATTAACTCTCTCGAACGATAACAGTATTGAAAATAATCTGAATTAACTTTAGGTTTTAATAATTTCAAAAAGAGGAAATGAATCCGGTATAATGACACTACAGGTACCGCAATCGCAGATCCAATGTCATAATTAGGAAATTGCAATTTCAAAAGTGATCACACTCATTCTCTCAAATGCAGTTTTATTTTTCATGTTTTTTTTACTCCTGATCATTTCCCTTTCCGGATTCCTCACCCTGCAGGAATACCTTCCACCACCCTTTTCCTTCGACCAGCGTCCGTACGCAGAGAGCTCCGGACAAGAGGATGATACCGATCAAAAGCACCTCACTATTTGCAATCCCAAGGATATCCGGCGTCTCGGTAAAGATGCCAATCCCGTGAATTCTCTAAAGAAAACGGCCAGAAAAAACGGTATGCCGGATTTGCAATCAATGCGTCTTCGAAAAAGTGAGCCGCAATCCCGATTACGGCGCAGACAAATGCATCGGAAAACCACATCCCGATGGCGGATGCAGCCGCAGCAATAACAAGGGAGAAAAAAATCAATGCCAGGATATTGTGAAAGTCACCGTGCAGGACCGTGAAGGGCAGAGTAATGCCGGGAATTTTCCTTAATTCCTGCAAACCAAAATCGATATCCGGAACAAATGCCACTGCTATGATAATCCATGACGGGTCTGTTCCCTTGAACCGGGAGAAGAACATGCCGACAATAACTGCAAGGGCTGCCGAGTAGATGAGATGCTCGATGTACACGCTGGTGAAAGGGTTGGTTCCCTTAAGGTTAAAGAATGATGCACCCCTGTGATAGCCGGCAGACCGGTCTTGTCTAATGGATTCCTTATCCTGAAAAAAGGGGTTCTTTTCCTTTATCGGTAGATATGAGTGATCCCAAAGGAGATCCGCCTTCCAATAGGGAATAATAAGGCCGGTTTTCCTCCCGTTAAAATCGTGTATTTTGGATTCTGCGCCCGTCCATTAAGAATTCGGAAAAATGTGATCAAAAATGCCCCAATAAGACCGGTCGCCCGGATCCGGCCAAAAAGAAAATACACGCAATTTGCGTCCTGATTGCCATTTTAGACCTTTTTACGGATAGGGGGTGATCCTATGTCGAAAAAAGTCTGGGTACTTTTCATCCACAGAGGGGGAGATCAGCGGGAAGGTCAAAACAGGGGTTCTTTTCCTTTATCGGTAGATATGAGTGATCCCAAAGCAGATCCGCCTCCCAATAGGGAATAATAAGGCCGGTTTTCCTCCCGTTAAAATCGTGTATTTCGGATTCTGCGCCCGTCCATTAAGAATTCGGAAAAATGTGATCAAAAATGCCCGAATAAGACCGGTTACGGGAACCTGGCGAAAAATAGAATAAACCTGAATTGCGTCCTGATTGCCGTTTTGAGCCTTTTTCGATACATGAGGTACAAGCAGGGCCAAAAGGAGGATCGCTGTTTTTCGTACCTGTCCGTAACGATCAAAACAGGGGTTCTTTTCCGTTATCGGTTGTTAGGGGTGATCCCAAAGCAGATCCGCCAGCCAAAAGGGTCTGTTCGGGATCATTTTTCGAGGGCAATTATACCGTATTTTTGAGAAAAAACCGCAGTATGGGGGTAGTTCCAAAACAGGGTGAGGTAATTCGCAGTTTTGTGCGACCTGATCGAATCCGGCACGATCGGGAATCACGTATTTTGGCAGACGGGGGCTGAATCGGGCTCTGAAATGATTCCCTGAATGAAGCTCCATCTGACCTTTTTTCAGGGAGTATAGTACGTGGAGCGGATACTCCCGTGTCATTTTGGAGGTGCATCAGATTTAAATTCAAAAGAACCCGAAGGACTGTCTCGTACTATCAGGAATATAAGAGCCTGCACCTGGGGGTCCTTCAGGATACTATTACACTATACGTATAATCCTGCAGGTTTTACGTACCGCACCTGCAAGTCTTGTATCCGCAGTTACCAGCGGAGCATCACAACGGATCGATGCAGCAACAAAAAGTGCATCATAGATCGTGATCCGGTGGCTGCATGCGAGATCCCATGCGGGAGTAAGCAGGTCCTGTGCCGGAATCACCTCACAGGTCTCCCGGATAAACGCGATTGCATCTTCCAGGTATGTCTTGACGGATTCCGGATCGTTACCTGCATGCACCGCCCGTTTCCACGCAGCATTCGCAACCTCAGTTAAGGCCAGGTCAACCGTGATGCAGTCGTGATCAGCTGCTGCATCAATGGCTTTAGCGCTGATCGCTTCTGGTAAGAAGATTGCCGCAATAACACAGGAGTCCAGAATGATCTTATCGTGCATCCCGGTCCTCACGGACTGCCTGAGCTGCCGGCATACCATTGATCAGCGTGTGCAGGTTGTCGCGAGCCCGGGAAAGAAGATATTCTTTACGCTTCTTTTTTACTGATTTTTCTACGAGTGTCCGGATCTCTTCCTGCCAGTTCTGATCCGGCATATCCTCAATCATCTTCCGGACCCGGGTATCTATCCTTATACTGTATACAGATGTCAAAGACATAGTAATTTGTTTACATTTATTGTATATACAAATGCCGTTCTTGCGGAGATCTCTTATGGATGAGAAATTCCCTGACAAGTGCTTTTTTCCATGCTGGCATCCTGGTTACCGTACTATTCCGGGCTTTTTTTCCACCAGGAAAAAAACTGCGAAGGGGCTGAGGGAAATATTAAAAAGGAATCGTCGTCCGTTAAATGGATTTTTAATCAAGAGATGATGACTTCAGGATGGTTCTATGAACACGACATCGTGAAGATCCTGAAAGTGCAGATCACCGGTAAGAATTTTGAATATTTCCAATGAAAATCCATTATTTAACAATTCAGCCGGGAATGTTACAATCCAATCCATCAGGTACGATGAATGTCAACGCCCCCAAAGGGACGCCCTCTCGGCAGAGAGGTGACTAACGCGAAAAAAACTCCCTACCCGTCCTGTCTCGGATAGGC
The DNA here is from genome assembly GCA_963815395.1 of uncultured Methanoregulaceae archaeon. Taxonomy (GTDB): domain Archaea; phylum Halobacteriota; class Methanomicrobia; order Methanomicrobiales; family Methanospirillaceae; genus Methanoregula. Next base: position 170,696 of record CAWFHC010000002.1, on the reverse strand, counting down.
CTTGCGGCGGGAGATCTTCATAAATGATACGATGTACATAGTTCTGAAATGAACTCGATCGATTCATGTCCGTTCCTTCAGAACCCAAAAAAAATCGCAAAAGAAAAAGTCCCGGGACAGAACCTTACATCCGTATCATGCACCAAGCATGTGAACAATGGCGGGTATACTGATCTGGTTTGAGAAGGTTTCAACATAACCGTCAGGGAACCTGACCGTGGTGACCTCGGGCGAGAAGTCCGGGCTGATGAACCGGGCAAACCAGTAATGGTTCAGGATCTTCTCGGCTTCCACAAACGAGAGCGCCGGTGTTGTCATAATAACCCTGCCATCATGCTCCTCCTTTGAGGCAAAGCCCTTCACAACGACACGGGACTCACTGCCATCGGCCTTTGTTACCATGACCGGTTTTCCGTAACTGCTCTCTAATGCGTTTTTTAGTTCATTGCCGGGATCAGCAATCCGCATAAAGACGGCTGCATGTTCATACCAGGTGAGACCATAGGTGAAGGTAATGACCGCATCGGTATTGTCCTGTACGACGATGTCAAGGTTCTTTGCGGTGAATGCCTGGACAGGGGATGCAGCAGACAACAGCAGAAGCATGAGAATACCTGCCAGGACGAACGAACTTTTCATAGATGGATAATCTCCGGATAGGTATTATGGATGCAGTCTCATAAGGCTTCTTATGGCTGGAGATACCCATAAACCGGCTTCCGGAGTCTTGTCCAGACTGAATATTCAGGGAAGGCAGTATCCCGGTGCAGATGGTCGCAGCCCGACAAAGATATCCGCCCGGGGCGTAGCCTATTAAAGAAAATTACCTATAGACCTAATTACCATCACTACTCATTCAAATGAAGAAGAAGGTCCTCGCAGCCATCACGCTCGCAATCTGGCTGGTGATTATATCCGTCTTTTCCCTTCTTGCTTACCGCGTCGACCTTGAAATTTTTTTTGTCCTCTGGCTGATCGGGCTCCTGGTCATTGTTGAACTGCTGGACACCCGGTTTTCCCGGCCCTCGTATCTCCGCTACATCAAATATCTTGCCGCTGCCGGCATCGTTGCGTTCGGGGCAATCGTGACCCAGAAGGTGCTGGAGATCCTTGCACCATGAAAGCCATTGCGAAGTATGGACTCATCGCAATACTGGTCCTTGGTGTCCTGGCAGCGCTGGGATTCTTTCTCACGAGTCCTCTTCTTTATTCTCCTGAAAAGGATACCTTTCCTTCCCCGTTCCATGACAACACCGGTATACTGAAGCTGCAGTCCGTCAACAGTACAACAGATGTGATGCCCCTGATGCAGGACCTGCTCGATTATTCAGGGCCAATTGTGCTCAGTATCCGGATCAACGATATTGAACAGGCACGCCGCGATCTTGAGCGCTTCGCTAAGAGCCGGGGTTCACTGAAAAACCTGATTGTAAAACTCGACATGAGCGAGAGCGAGATGCAGGAATTTTCAAAGAGCAAAGACCTGCAGCAACAGCTCCTGGCAGATCTTCTGAATTCGTCCATTTCCTTAAACGAGCTTGATAACCTCGAGATCCAGTACCGTGACCGGAACGATCCGGACAGCCTGATATCCGTACAATACGAGGGAGACGCAATCCGGAAAAAAGTGCAGGATCTTTACAACCAGTACAAGACTGAAACGGCAAAGGTTACGGCGATCAGCACAAAATTCGGGCTTGATACAACACAGGAAGAGTCGGGTCTTGTGGAATTTGAACAGTACGTGAAGGAGATCGGCCGGGTCGTGGATCAACCGGATACAGTGAACCCGGCTATCAGTTTTCCGGCAAACAGAAGTGCACAGCTGACATTCCTCATACACCCTGACCACGGGGTGTACGGGGACAGGATCGAATGTTTCGGGCACTATTTTTCCGTGTACGGGGCACGAGATGTTACCAGACCGGGAAGTGACGGTTTTTATCGACAATGCCTCTCTTTCCACCCTGAAAACCGATGAGTCGGGAAGTTATACCGTTACCATCCCGGTCGAACGTCTCTCGACCGGCCCCCATTCCCTCCATGCACAGTCCGGCACGACGTTCTCGGATAACCGCACCCTTACGATAAGTTCGGTTGGTTCAACAACCACCCTTTCGGTAACAAGGCCGAACACAACCGGTGAAGTGACCTGCACGGGAAGTGTGATCGCAAACCTCCCGGTACGTTCCGCCCCGGTCCAGCTGGTCTGGGACACCACCCATGTCGTCGGGACGTCAACCGATGCACAGGGTCAGTTTAAGACAATACTCCAGCTCCCGGACGGAAAGCATACCCTTGTCGCACGGTTTTCCGGCGAGGAGTTCCCGATCAGTGCCTCAGAGAGCAAGCCGCAGGTTGTTGATGTCTCACTCCTGCGGATCATTCCCTTTGAAACCATAGCGGGTGTCCTGTTATCCCTTACCGGGATACTCCTGCTCTTTATCGGGATCGCATGGTACTATCTCAGACGTATCCCGGGCAGAAGGACCTTCGATCTCCTGCGGGGGCGGGAACCAGCCTCCCAAAGAACACCCGAGACGGAGATTTCCGGGCCGGAGGGTGAACCAGGTGCAGAGGAGTCAGGGGCATCTTCCCTGGACACGTCGCTCATTCCTGATGAGACGGTCATCTCCCGGTATGCCCGCATCCTCAAAAAAGAAGGGATGGGTGGTGCATCGTGGGCTGTATATCGCCAGTTTGCCCGCCACATTGCCCACGATCTGTTCATACCAAGGCACACGACGCTGACCCCCCGCGAGTTGTCCCGCTTCTGCGTGCAAAAACCATTCTGTGCAGCATTCGCCTCTTTTGTGAGCACATATGAACGGATACGGTATGGCGGACAGCGGTCCGTTGCCGCCCAGACAGAGTTCGAGACGCGGATGCATGCAATCCAGTCAGAGCTGGATGAGGGGTTGCCGTGAGGACATCGTTCTGGATTGCCGGGATCATCCTCCTTGCTTCAGCGCTTCTCCTCGCTGCCCACCTTACCTCAAACACCGTAGAGTTTTCCCGGTACAATACCGGCTGGAACGGCACATCAGCATTTTTTTCCGGGCTCGATCGCCACCGGGTAACTGAGGTCACAGACCCGGCCGGTCTCGCAACTAACGGCAACAGCACGATCCTCCTGGTCATCGCACCTGATCGACACCCTACCGCAGAGGAGACTGATGCATACCGGGCATTCCTTGAGCGCGGGAACACACTCTTTCTTGCAGATGATTTCGGGACCGGGAACGAGATCCTGCACGGGATTGGCAGCCGCATCAGTATCCTTCCGGGAAACCTCTCGAGCATCGACCGGGCATACGGTGACCCGTACTCCGTGGTTGTGTACAACGTGACGAATGTAAGCCCGGTCCAGTCACTATCGGCAGTTGTCCTGAACCGTGCAGCGCCGCTTGAAGGAGGGACACCGCTTCTCATGACCTCGTTTTTGAGCTGGACGGATACGAACGGCAACCAGCGGATTGATTCAGGAGAAGCATTGGGCACGTTTCCTGTCATGGCCAAAGAGAAGATCGGCAACGGCGAACTCGTTGTCCTGTCCGACCCGAGTATTTTCATTAACGCGATGCAGGACCTTGACGGGAAGTATGATAATCCGAAACTGATCGAAAATCTCGCCGGAGGTGGAGGGCCGGTGCTCATCAGCCAGATGAACTCCCGGACTTCCGGTACGGAAGGGCTGAGCACAATCCTTCATGTCATGAAAACCACATTAAGTACAGAGATACTAGTTATTATCGTGCTGCTCCTGATCGCGGCTGTCGCATGGAAGAGAAAAATCGTATAGGTACACGGATGGAACACAGTTTACTGGAAAAAGAGATTGGCGAAATTTCAAAGGTTTACGTCGAGATTAACCAGAAACTGGAAGAGTTTGTGGTGGGCAACAAACCATTAATCGAATTTATCCTGATCGGTCTTTTGAGCGAGGGGCACATCCTGATCGAGGGTGTGCCGGGGACGGCAAAAACCACGATCGCAAAGTCTATTGCCATGATAACAGGCTGCGATTTTTCCCGGATCCAGGGAGCAATCGACCTGCAGCCCGCAGACATGATCGGGGTCCGCATCTATGACCAGCAAAAAAAGGAATTCTTACTGCGGAAAGGGCCGATCTTTTCCAATATCCTTCTTGCCGATGAGATCAACCGCGTCAACCCCAAGTCCCAGAGCGCCTTTATTGAGGCAATGGCCGAGCGCCAGGCGACGATTGACGGGATCACCATGCCCCTCCCCAATCCGTTCTTTGTAATTGCAACCCAGAACCCGTTCGAATTCGAAGGAACTTTCCCCCTGGTCGAGGCGCAGCGGGACCGCTTCATGCTGAGCATCGACTCGGCACACCTGAACCCTGAGGACGAACTGGGTATGATCAGGCGCGTCCACGAGGGGCAGCTGGACTGGGAGTATTTCTCCCAGAATCTGACACCCATGCTGTCGCAGCAGGATATCCATTACCATATTGACCTTGTCAGCCTTGTCGCCATCGAGGAACCGGTCCTGCAGTATATCCGGGACCTCGTGATCGCGACAAGGACTCATGCCGACACCGACCTCGGGGCATCCTCGCGTGCCTCAATTGCTCTCGTACGGGGGGGCAAGGCCATGGCAGCGATCCGGAACCGTGCTTACGTCCTTCCCGATGATATCAAGCAGATTGCACCGGCGGTATTCTCCCACCGGATTCTTCTCTCCCGCGAGGCAAAAATCGAGGGGATTACACCACAGCAGGTGCTTGACGATATCCTGTCAACTGTCGAGGTGCTCTAAAATTGTGGATGAAACGGTGTACTCAGGGCATTTCCCTGCTGGTCATCCTCCTGTCTGCCTCTGCACTCATTCTTGATGACCTTGCAATTCTGTTCGCCGCCAGCACACTCCTTGCCGGGCTTTGCGTTCTCTGGTACTCTTTTGACCGCCGTTTCCGGCAGTCAGTCGGTTCCGTCAGGGTGCAGAGATCGCTTGAGCGACTGGTGGTGCGGACGGGGACAACACTGCGGGTGACAACCGCGATAACACTGCAGGTACCCGCTCATATGCAGATCAGTGTTTCAGAAATTCTTCCTGACGGAATCGTGGTGCAGGATGGGGAAACCATCGCTTCGTCCGGAACCTCCAAAGCAGACCTGGCCCTGAAGCTCGCGTACCGGATAACAGCGGTCGTGCACGGGACCATGCAATTTTCCGGGATAGTTCTGGTTGCACAGGACATGTTTTTTGAGACCAGAATCATGCTGTCAGCAGAACAGTTCCGGGGGCCTGTCCTTTCCGTTCAGCCCCGGGGGTTGTTTGAACCTTCGGCAGGGGGACTGCATTCAGGAAATCGCGAGATCGAGAAGATGGCCGCACTCTCAGCCCTTGGCGTCCGCTCATTGCGGGAATACTATGCCGGTGACGACCTGCGCAGGATCGACTGGAAAATGACTGCAAAGCACAATAAGCTCTTCGTCAGGGAATATGCGGGTGTCATGAACCTGCCCCCCCTTATCATTGTGGATCTTCCCTGGCGGGGGGCTCCCGGTAATGGCGATGCATTTTCCCGCATGGTGTCTGCCGTGGCTGGACAAGTGGAGCATTCCACGACAAAGTTACCATTCCTCCACGGTACTTCTGGTATCCGGGCCAAACATCCTTCATTTTATTTTCGAAGAAAAAGACCTGCAGCGTTCCCTGTCGGAATTAAGGGAATGGATGCATCCGGTCGAACGCACAGCCCATTTCTACCGCATGACCGACCGTTCGGATATCCGCAGACAGATCCGTAGCCTTGAGATCCAGTCTGACCGGGTACTTGATCCTTCCCTGCAGAAATTCCCCGGGTCATTAAAAAAGCAGTACCTCGATTCGTTCCGGGCTCAGCAGACACCGGCATTCAACGCCCAGATTGCACGTACTCTCACCACGTTTAACGTGGACGAGATCTACCTTTTCTCGCTCTTTATTGGAGATATCAGTCACCTGCGACAGCTCTATCAGGGAGGCCAAGACCCTGAATCTCCGGGTGAATGTCCGGGCGCCCAAAGGTCTGGATCTGCCATCTTTTCCCGTATCGATGGATCTCCTGGGAGCTGATACCGTGGAGATATTTGCATGAACTTCCCTCTTCGCCAGGTCCAGGGGTTTTTTCTGCTGCTGGTGGCAGGAGTCCTGCTATTCACCTTTGCTGCTCCACCCGCATCACCGTATATCGGTCCACTTCTTCTTTTCCTGACCGGAATTGTAGTGTATGCTACACGGACATGGAAGGACCGGGCGTTTTATCTCCTTTGTGCAGGGCAGCCGCTGGTAATTGCATTATCCGTGGTTCTGATATGGGCTGGACTGTTTGCCGTCTGGATGCTTGCCGGCATCGTGCTGGCCGACCTGGGAATGCTGGCATCAGCCAGTGACTGGATATCCTATGCAGCCTTCTGCGGCGCAACACTGGTCATCGCTGCGGGAATAGAAGTATCGAACCACGTTCTGCTCCCGCTCATGATCCTTGCCGGTCTTTTGGTCCTGCTCGTTGCAGTCCAGATCCTGCGTGATTACCGGTTCAGGAAACAGTATGCCGGGGCGCATCCATGAAATTCCCCCGGCTCAATCCCTTTTACCAGGCATCGCTTATCCTGGTTGTGGCAGCAGTAATCCTGGTCGCTGTTGCGATCCTTACCGACCGGAACGATCTTACCAGTGCCGCGCTCGTGATCTCAGCAGTAGTATGCCTCATAACCGGCATTTTTCTCACGCTTGCTTTCCAGCAGTGAACCACTTGACAGCCGGTATATAAGCCTGCTCCCCGTACAGGGATGCATCAATCTCTGCTCTGTGTGTGCTGACCTGGGGATCTCCGGCAATGCCTGCATGCTTCCTGCAGGTAAAGACGGCAGGACCCGGACAATGCAATTTATCCCGGTTGCCGGCTATAATGGTTCGGCGGTGACCGGGGATTCCTTTGTGACAGGGCAGGATACTGCCGGTCTCGTAACCGTTCCGAACGGTGAACCCCTGTTCCGTGAGATGCGGGAACAGAACCACCTTGTTGTTCCAAAAGGATTGGCCGATACCCTCGTTCTTTTAAAGGAACTGGGAGAGGGTGTGCTCGAAATTGCAGACCGGGTCACTGCTGAAACGGATGGACCAGTAATAACGGTGAAACTGGAGGGGTACCGCCTGATTGGTGGTTGTAAGGCCGTTGCCGCAGAATCACCGAAGGTCTGCACCGCAAATCCATGCCCGGTCTGCAGCCTGTTTGCCTGTCTTCTTGCAGAGGGTACCGGATCCATTGTCCAGGTAGAGCGTTGCAGCGTGGAGTTTGACGCCAGGACCGTTATCGCTGTCTTTACGCTGCTCCCGTAACAGGACCGGATAGCCACAGCATCGTGAACACCGGGGATTTTTATTACCTGCGATTTTTTTACCGTGAATTTTTATCGGGAAGCACGTGACCCTGCCTGTTTTCAGTCACCTGATCGTGACCCAGAGATTAAGGTCCCGGTAGCTCTGGTTCACCCGATCCATGCCGGTTACCTGTTCGTCCGGGACGCTTTCATTGAAGAGAAGAAACTCGATGCGGTTATACCCGGTCCTTTCCGGTATGAACGTATACGGAAGGGTGATTGTCTGGTTATGAGCGAGAGGTACGGTGAACCGGTCGAGACGTTCCATTGCCAGCAGGGATGAGGTATTGGTATTTTCATCAAATGACATATTGACCAGGTAGGTCTCAACCGTATAGGTAAGATTCCGGTACTCGTGGTTACCAATCCCGATAAACAGGGACGTGTTGCTGCCAGCAGAAAGCCTTGAAGGATAATCCGCGGCCTTCCCTTTTTCCCCCAGAATGAAAAATTCCGTGAATTTTTCTCCCTCCTTGGGGACAACGATCACATAGAGGGTGGTTGCCACCGCTGCGATGATCGCGATGAGCAGAAGTAGAGAGATGATGCGATCAAGCCGTGATATTCCCCCGGGGAAGAATGCACGCGACAGTGACTGCCGGATGGTATCCAGGGGAAGGACAAAGCGCTCCTCCGGCAGAAGCCGGGCCCTGCGGTACTGGGCAAAGAGGCACAGGACGATGGTGAGAAGGCAAACGACAATGACAACCGGATCGAGCCGGATACCCCACGGCGTATAATTCAGGGCAAGTCCAATAAGGGGGACAACGGCAATGGAAAGGCCGAATGAAAGAGACTATCCGCTCAATGCTGTCAATATCCCGTGCACCGGGAAATAATGCAGCGATCAGGGCATAGCCCGGGATGAACAGGACCATGGGGATACCAAACAGGACCCGGAGGAAAGAATCATCGAGAATCGGAAGATAGATGCAGAGCAGGGTGGCGGCAATCCAGATGTAGCATAGCGCAATATCGGTGGGAATTTTTGTGGATGCGAATGCCTCAAGGATCGTATCGTATGGATGGGGCTCCTGCATCAGGGATACACCATGAATATGCCATTCTCATCGTCAGGAACAGGATGCAGACACGAATTACCCCCAAAACCCGGAAAAGCCTCAAAGGATTGAGGAATGATTGCAGGAGTTTCCAGAAAGGTAACGGTAAAAGAGGGACCAGGAGATTCCATCAGGCACAACAGCAAAACAAACGCTGAAAACAAACCCCGTCTTTTTTGAACCGTCATGGAATAATTCAGCCCCTTTGATTAATATGTGGGGTGGGGTTTGATAAATATTTCATACTTACAAAAACACGAGGTGAACAGTTGTATGAGACATGATACCGATGAGAAGCTGATATTCGCGCCGGAATCCGCTCATCAGATTTCAGGACAATAAAAAAAGCGTTGAAATTACGATAACCAAAGCTCGTATCAGAAAAACAATTCACGGCTTTTTTTGAGGTGGACACGCCGTTGGAGGCGATGCCTGTCGTACTCCTCTGGCCGAATCCTGCCGGGGACTGCTTTCTGGTAAACGGATGCGTTCCGGAAACGAGGATGCAGGAGTGGATGCCATTTCCGGAGAGATTTGAACAGGATCAGTTCACCGGCATCCTTTGTGGCAGGACAATAGCCACAGAAGGAAGATTTCAAAAAAACCAGCAGTTATGGACGTATCTTTTTTGTGGATGGACATTCGGCCCTGCCGGAACTGTCAGAAGATGAGCGGTGCACCTGAAAGGATTATCGGATTGTCAAACAGAGGCAACACAGAGTTACCCATCGTGGGAAGAAAAACCCCGCTCGATGACGAAATATTTCGGCATTATGCACTCCGGTTCTGATCTGATTATCGGGCGGAATTCACTTTTTTATATATTTTATATATTCGGTAGCGAACCGGAATTTCAAAGGCCTGAATTCTTTCTTTCTGGCGATGATAGTTATCGATTCCGCTAATCCGGGGAACAATAGTCCGGATACATAAAAAATCCTTGACAGGAATGTTGGGGAGGTTGTTATGGCCCCGGGGGAATATTCAGTGGTCATTATGCCAAATCCCGTACTATCCAGCAACTGTATTAACTCTTTAAGGGTATATTCTCTCCAGTGGATGCCACAAATTGTATGCTTTGTCTGATCCAGTTGCGTAACAGAGTCATGGATGGAATTCCGTATCGAGCGCCCTGAAATAATTTTAATCCTGTTGATTAAATTCACCTGATTGGGTGTCGTAATATAAAAGATTCCATCTTTTTTCAGGATTCGGTTAATCTCCTGAAAGAGGGGTAAAGGATTAAAATTGAGATGTTCGACCACTTCTGATAAAAGAATCGCATCGAAATGATTATCAGGATACGGCAATCCGTCCTGCCAGACGTCTTTTAAATATCCGGAAGACGGACGAATATTGAATTTCAGATATAACTCATTCAGGTTCTCATTTTTTTGAAATTCCGGAATATCATAGGTATAAACTTCCGATCCGATTTTTGCCAGAGCGATATCTGCAACACCCAAAAAAGAGCTGATCTCCAGAATCCTCTTATGTTCAAAATTACGGTTGAAAATTTTATTGAAACCTGTCAGTATCTTTTCGTAGTGAAAACGCGAAAAATCAATATAGTTTTTTTCTCCCTTGTCGTCCCAGAAATCTGATAAAATAATGGGGTTTCTGGTGTAAATATTAATAACATCATCCAGAATTACTTTCAACTCATCATCATCATACGTCATATCAGCCAATAGTTGAGTATCTGGTATTTTTCATCTTTGCAGTACAAAAGGACAATATACCCTATCTTATTTTATAAACGTTTAAAATCTTTTTTTTCCCTGTTCAAAGAAACCTGCGGTTTTTTATAGAGGTTTTTATATAGGAATACCCAACGGTAAATAATAATTTCGTTATTAAGGTGAACAGCGTGGATAGCGGTAAAATTATCGAAGATTCATTTGGATATGCAAAGGAGGGTCTCGCGGGAAAATGGGGTACATGGGCACTGCTTGTTATCAGCTGTATCATTTTCCCCCTCTACCTTGGATATATACTGCGTATTTTTCGTGGTGCAAATCCATCCCCGCAATTAGATAACTGGGGGAGTATGTTTTTTGACGGAATCAGACTTTTCATTGTTGGTTTAATCTACGCTTTACCGGTACTCATCTTATCTTTTGTGCTTTTTGAGAGTGCAGATATGATACGATCTTCTGTGAACCCCGGTACAATCGGGGGTTTGATAATTGCCATTCTTACCGGAGCGATTATTCTTGTTATCGTTGCCATTTCGGTCTGGTTGATTGTCATGACAGCAGGTGTGCGTTTTGCACGTACTGATACTATAGGTGAAGCGTTCAATTTCGGGGCAATCTTTACTCATATTGGCAGGATCGGCTGGATGACGTATACTATCGCCCTGCTGATGATACTAATCACTCTCGTCAATATAGTAATAATCTGCCTGGTAATCAACATAATAATCCCCTACACTGGCATTATTTTATTTCTTATAGTGCTCCCATTCCTGAGTTTGTTCTCTCCACGGTACATCACCCTGCTCTATGAAAGTGCTGGTCCTCCATAATTTTTTATGCAGATAATGCCCGGAGGAATGCGATGACCTTCGTTTTTTTTCATTACGGTTAAAAAAAATCGTAATCAAAAGTGAATTATTAAAAAACAATATCTGCTGGCAGATTATTTTGTAAGAATCTCCTGTGAATGAAATCTGAAATCCTGACGAACAAGATTATGGTATATAAATAGCATTGATAAATATTGATATACATACATAAGTACCGGAAAGGGTATATGCCCATATTTAAATTTTATAGGTGAGCATTCAGTGTGCGAAAAATACCAGAATATCAAATGCCAGTAAAGTGAGGTAAGAAATTCATGAATAAGAGTGATGCTGAGGCATTGTTGCGACAGGGCATCGAACTCTATGATCTTGGCAGATATCAGGAAGCCATTATCATGTTTGACAGGGCACTCGCCCTCTTTCCCAACCTTTCAAAAGCCTATTATTTCAAAGGTATAGCCCTGTATGACCTTGGCAAATACGAAGAGGCAATTGATTCCTACGATCATGCAGTTGCCATTGAACCATCGGATACGAATGCATGGTACAACAAGGCAGCAACACTTGCCCAGATTGGGAAGAACGAAGCAGCTCTCGAAGCCTGTGATCGGTTGCTCGCAATATCATGGGACAATGCAGAAGCATGGATTCTTAAAGGTATTGCCTTTTATGAGCTGGGCCGCTTTAAAGAAGCCATCAGTGCATACGATCACGCGCTGACCGTTGATCCCCGCCACGCAAAGGTTTATTATAATAAGGGGATTGCACTCGCTGATCTCAACCGCCACAATGAGGCAATTTCAGCCTACGACAAGGCAATTGAGATCGTACCCGGCTATGCCAAGGCATTCTATAACAAAGGAATATCCCTGTATGACCTCGGAAAATACAATGATGCGCTGATCGCATTCGATAAGGCGTATGAACTGGATCCTGCTGATATCTGGGTATGGTATTACCGCAGTTTTATTCATGCAAAACAGGAACACTATCCCGAGGCCAATGAATCGTCGGATAAATTCCTTGAATACGAACCGGGACATTCTGATATCTGGGCCATTAAAGGAATTTCATTGTTCAGGATCGGAAGATATGAAGACGCTATCGCTGCACTTGACAGATCCCTTGAAATTGACCCCCTTATTGCAGACGCCTGGCTCCACAAGGGACTGTCGTTAAATAAGATTCAGAAATTCAGCGATGCGGTTTTTGCGTTCAGCAAAGCAATTGAGCTCAGCCCGAAAAATGCAGGTGCATACTATAACCGCGGTATTGCCTTTGCTTATCAGAATAAATACCGTGATGCGGCACTGGACTTCGATCGTGTTCTCTCGTTCGATCCTGAAAATTCAGATGCACTTTATCTGAAAGGAGTTGCCTGCATCAAACTGAGCCGGTATGAAGATGCACTTGCTTCATTCACGCAGACACTTTCAAAAACAGAACATCCCGCATCATTTTATTACCGGGGAATCGCACTTACCAAGCTTGGCAGGCATAAAGAAGCGATTGAATCATTCGAACGGGCACTCGAACTGGATCCCCACTGTGCATCCGCTGCGTATCAGGAAGGGATAGCATATGCGAGTCTTGGCAGGTTTGCCGAGGCTATTACCGCGTATGACCGGGCATTAATAATCAATCCACTTTTTACTGATGCACTCTATAATAAAGGATTCGCACTCGCAAAACTGGGTAACATCACGGAAGCGATCCAGGAATTTGATAAGACCATTCTGCAGGACCGGGAAAATGCGCAGGCGTATCACCAGAAAGGGCTCCTTCTTGCACGACTGGGCAGATATGAGGATGCCATAGATTCTTACAACAAAAGTATTACGATTAAACCTTCGTATGCCCAGATATACTTTGACAAAGGTCTCTCGTTAGCAAAACTCGAAAGATCCGAGACTGCAATCGATGCATTTGAGCGGGCAATTGCGATCAACCCTAATTACGTAAATGCTTATTATAACCTGGGACTGGCATTTCTTCAACTCGACAGATTTGACGATGCAGTTTACGCATTTGATCAGGCACTGGAAATTGATCCGACAAATACCCTTGTGCTTTATCAACGGGGCGTTACTCTCATGCATATCAATCATTATGCGGAGGCAGTAGCGGATCTTGATAATGTTCTTGCACTCTTACCCCAGAATACCGGGGCATTATATAACAGAGGGATCGCCCTCTTTAACCTTTCCCGGTATCAGGAAGCGCTGGTAGCTTTTGACGACGCAATCGAACAGAACCCGGGACTTGTTGAAGGCTGGCTCTATAAAGGAATGACCCTCAAAAACCTCGGCATGCCGGAAGATGCAGTTGCTGCATTTGACAAGGTGCTTGTTTTAAATCCAAGAAACGTCGAGGCGGCAATTCGAAAAGGGATCATCCTTGTCGCTCTTTGTCGATACGATGAAGCGCTGGTATTCCTCAATCGCGCTCTTGAAGAGAAATCTGATAACGACTGGGCATGGTGCAACAGAGGGATCGCCCTCTCTGCGATCGAAAATTTTGAAGAAGCGATCCGCTCTTTTGATAAGGCGCTGGAAATCAACAGCCGCTGCACGCGGGCTATCTATGAGAAAGCAAATGCCATCTCATCCCTGGGAAACCAGCCCGGGGCTGTGGCATTGTATGACCATGCCTTGGAGATCGAACCCGATAACCCGAAAATTCTTTACCTAAAAGGCGTTGCACTTTTTCGTCAGGAACAATATGACGACGCAATTGACACTTTTGTCCATGCACTTTCTCACGAGCCGGAAAATGCTTCCGGATATTATTATCTTGGTGTAGCGTATGCCGGAACGGAGCGGTATTCTGAGGCAATAACAGCATTTGACCGTTCTCTTGCGATCGAATCTTCAAATGCCCTCGTCCACCATTTTAAGGGTATCGCTCTTACCGCGATAGAACACTATAACGACGCCCTGACCGAATTCAATCATGCAATTCTCCTCGATCCTGATCATGCTCCCTCGTATTATTACTTAGGGATCGTTCATCTCCAGTTAAAACAATACGAAGAGGCCATCGCAGCATTTGACCAGACAAATGCATTGGAACCATCAGGAAAAGATGCTCTGGTCCGAAAAGGAATTGCTCTTGTCAAACTTGAAAGAAATGAAGAGGCTGCTGCGGTTTTCGACCGCTCACTTCAGGAAAATCCCCATGATGCCCTGGCCTGGTGTTATTATGGTGTCGCACTTGGTTCCCTGGGACAATTTGAGGGATCAGTCCATGCATTCGACAAAACGATTGAAATGAACCAATTATGTGCCCCGGCATTCTATGGTAAGGGAAATGCCCTTGCCAGCCTGGGGATGAATCAGGAAGCTGTTGTATCCTATGATCGGGCCCTTGAACTTGAACCTGACGATTCAAAAACAAATTATCAGAAAGGAAGGACTCTTCAGAATAATAAGCAGTTCGCTGATGCAATCAGGGCATTTGAGAAAGCTCTTGTGATTAAACCTGATTTTATTGACGCTCATTTCAACAGAGGGCTTTGTCTTATTCAACTGAAAAAATATAGTGAAGCGATAGATGCATTTGAATCTGTCATCGATATCGATCCAGCCAATATTCCTGCCCTTTATAACGTCGGAACCGCCCGGTTGCAGCTCAAACAATATTCATTTGCACTGGAGACATTTGATCGTGTGCTTGAGATTTCCCCGCAATATACAGAGGCTTTATACGGAAAAGGAATCGCATTTTTACGCCTTTCCCGCTTCCAGGAAGCATGCGATACGTTTGGAAAAGCGCTCGAACAGAATCCGGCACACATTGAATCGTGGTTACACAAAGGTATTGCCCTCACAAACCTGGGTCAGCATGAAGATGCTGTTACGGCATTCAATCAGGCACTTGCGCTAAACCCAAAACTCGCCGAAGCGACAGTAAGGAAAAGTATCGAGCTTATCCGGCTTCATCACTATGAAGAAGCGGTTACAATCCTCAGCGGTACAACCGAAGAACGGCCCCGCGATGTATGGGCATGGTGTTACCTTGGCATCGGATTTATAGCCCTTGGACGATTCGAAGAAGCAGTCCATGCATTTGACAAAACGATTGAAATCAAAAGGCGTTGCGCCCGTGCATTTTTTGAGAGAGGGAACGCCCTGCTGCATCTGGGAAAACCACTGGATGCCATCGCATCGTACGACCAGGCACTCGAAATTTCACCCAAAAATCCAAAAATTCTCTATCAGAAAGGTATTGCCCTCGCTCAGCGCGAGCGGTATGATGATGCCATCGTGGCTTTTGAGAAGTCGTTGGCGATCGAACCGGAAAACGCACTGGGTTTTTATTTCCTGGGAGTCTCTTTTGCCGGACAGGAGCGATTTGCTGACGCAATAAAAGCATTCGATAAGGCAATAGCACTTGATCCATCAAATGCTTCCGCCCACCATTTCAAAGGTGTCGCTCTCGTCCAGCGTGAACGATACAATGATGCGCTGAAGTCTTTCGAGACTGCCATTACCCTCGACCCTTCGGATGCACTGAATTATTATTATCTTGGGGTTTCCTATCTTCAGTCAAAACGATACGAAGAGGCTGTTTCTGCATTTATTAACGCAACAGAAATTGATCCGTCACTTACGGACAGTTACCTGTATCAGGGTATCGCCAATGCTGAATTGTCGCGGTATGAGGAGGCACTTCCACTACTGGACCGGGCCTTATCGGCAAACCCATCCCGTATCGAAGCACTGATCTGTCGTGCGAAATCCCTTGTCAGGCTGAGCAGGTTTTCCGAAGCTATCGAAACACACGACAGGATCCTGTCACTCAATCCCACAATTATTGAGATCTGGATGCAGAAAGGAAATGCACTCTTTTCTCTTGGCAGAAAACAGGATGCCATTCTTGCCTATTCAAAAGCGCTTGAGATCAATTCAAATTTTGCGGAAGGCTGGGTAAAAAAGGGCAATGCCCTGTATGATCTCGGCAAGATCCAGGATTCTGTGGCCGCCTTCACAAAGGCACTTGATATCAATCCTGCCCTCCGGGATATCTGGATGCGAAAAGGGGATGCTCTTAACGAGCTCGGGCGAACACAGGATGCAATCACGGCATACACCAAATCCTTAAAAATAGACCCGGATCAGGCAGACGGCTGGGTCAAAAACGGGAAGGCACTTTATGAACTTGGCAGATATCAGGATGCACTGGATGCCCTGGACAATGCAATTGCCCTGGACCAGAGATGTATTGAAGCGTTCCACTACAAAGGACTTGCACTGGAAAAAGTAAACAGAACAGATGAGTCGATCCATGCTTTTGAGGTGCTCCTTGAAATCGATCCCCGGAATGGCGATGCGCACTATCATAAAGGACTTGCACTTGCCAAACTTGGCGATCACCGCGATGCTGTTGGTGCATTCGAAAAGACCCTTGATATTCTGCCTTCATCTGCACCTGCCTGGTACAACAAGGGGAAATCCTTAGTCCAGACCGGAAAATACCAGGAGGCAATTGATGCCTTTAACCGGGCAGTCGAGATTGAGCCTGCATACACCGAAGTATATTATTTTAAGGGATTCGCACTTTTAAAGCTGGAAAAATATTCTGAAGCAATCGAAGCGTTCGATAAAAATCTGGAAAAGGATACCAGTAACGCTCAGGGTCATTACAACAGAGGCCTGGCACTTTCCAAACTCGAAAGATATGAAGAAGCCCTGGTGGCGTTTGACAAGGCACTGATCCATGATCCTGAAAATGCACTTATTTTTTATCACAAGGGACGGTCATATGTTGGGTTGAACCGGCACAGCGAGGCGATCTTTGCTTTTGAAAAGACGCTTCAGCTAAAACCAAAATACCTCGAAGCCCGGATGCGTAAAGGCATCGCGCTCTATAATCTTGGGAAATTCAAAGAATCTGTAAAAGACTTTAACAAGATTATTACTGAAAACCCAAAAAATTACCATGCTCATTACCAGAAGGGAAGAGCTCTTTTTGACCTGGGAAATGTATCCGATGCTATTGATGCCTTCAATCGTACAATTGAACTGGAATCAGATTTTACCGATGCACATCTTCACAAGGGCTACGCTCTGTTAGAACTGTCACAGTTTGAAAACGCAATTCTGGAATTCGATCGCACCCTGGAACTGGATCCCAATCTTGCAGCTGCATATTACAACCGTGGTATTGCCCTTGCAAAGCTCTTCAGGTTCAGCGATGCAATTATCGCGTTTGATAAAACACTGTCCCTGCTGCCAGGCTATGCGCCCGGGTTTTTCCAGAAAGGACTTGCGCTTTACGCAATTGGCCATTACCAGGAAGCAATAGATACATTTGACCGCACACTGGAATTGGATCGGAATTCAGCCGAAGCTTCCTACAACAAAGCTATCGCACTCCATGATCTGGATCGAAATGAAGAGTCGCTTGCTGCCTGCGAGGAAGCACTTAAACTCAAACCGGACTTTATTGAAGCAGTATACCAGAAAGGAAAAGCTCTCGTGGGCCTCGAACGGTATGATTTGGCAGTTGCTGCCTTCGATCAGACAATTGAACTTGATTCAAACAATGCAGAGGCATATTATGACAAGGGCCTTGCACTGATACACCTCGGTAAAAATCTGGAAGCGGTTGCATCATTCGATCGTCTTTTAGAACTTATACCCGGTTTTGCTCCCGCATTTTTCCAAAAAGGTATTGCACTTGCGAATGTCGGTATGTATAATGAAGCAGTATTCGCATTCAACATAAAGCTGGAGATTACTCCTGATGATTCCGAAGCGCTCATCATGAAAGGAATCGCGCTTGCACACATGGAAAATCACGAAGATGCAATCACCGCCTTTGAAGCTGCCTCCGTTATCGATCCAACGAAACCTGAAATTCAATATCCAGAGAGGATTATCTCTCGCAGCATTGGGACACCATGGTGAAGCGGTAAAAGCATTTTCCCGTGCTCTTGAGATCAATTACGGTTATACGGATGCCATTTATCATAAGGGCCTTTCCCTCGCCGAACTTGGGGAGTTCAACGAGGCTATTGCAGACCTTTCCCGGGCACTTGAAGTCACGCCGGCAATCGCAAATGCATGGCTGATTAAAGGGTTCTGCCTGTTCGCTGTCGGGCGCCATCAGGAAGCCATCACAGCCTATGATGCTTCCCTTGAGATTGACGCAACAAATCCTCACACCTGGTTCTATAAAGGAAGGGCTCAGCTCAGTCTCGACAACTATGCTGATGCGGTTCAGGAATTCGATCAGGTGCTCACTCTCGATCCGGAGTTCGCCGAGGCATATTACTATAAGGGAATTGCACTTGCCAGAGGTGAGAAAACAGCCGAGGCAGCAGCTGCATTCGAACAGGCTAACCGGCTGATGCCCGATTTTGCCGATGCTTATCTCGAAAAAGGGAGAGCACTTGCAGCACTTGGCATCTACCACGAGGCGGCTGACGCATTCAGGCAGGTGCTCCTATCAAATCCCGATGATCTGACAGCACTGTATGGTCAGGCCCGGGCATTTGATCACCAGGGATTGTATGAGGATGCGATTGCTGCATACACCCATATTAACCAGATTGAGCCCGGATGCGAACGGGTGTTTTATTATAAGGGCGTTGCACTGATGTTCACACGCGCCTATCCCGAAGCAATCGATGCGTTCAGCCGGGCACTTGCCCTTAACCCGTCCCGGATCGAGGCCTGGAGCGAAAAGGGAAGAGCTTTCGTTATCCTGAAAAAATATGAAAACGCCATAGAAGCCTTTGATGAATTTCTCGCACTCAAACCCGATTCGGTAGACATCCTGTTTGAAAAAGGACTCTCTTTCTCCCAGTTAAAAAAGCCGGATTCATCTCTTGAAGCATTTAACCGTTGCATCGAGCTCGGTTTGAATAATTCCCGCGTGCATGCAGAAAAGGGACTGGTCCTCTTTGAACTGGAAAGATATGAGGATGCCCTGGCATCATTCGATCGCGCCCTTGAAATGGATCCTGGCGATACAGTCTCGCACCGGGTAAAAGGAGAGATTCTGGCAAAGATCGGGCGGCATGAAGACGCGATCAGTGAGTTTGATGCTACCCTTGCTCTTGATCCGGAAAATGCTCAGGCACACCGGATGAGGGGTATCGCACTTGCAAAACTCGACCGCTATGAAGATGCCGTAGTTGCGCTGGACCGGGCACTGGAACATGATTCAGTGAATCCTGATCTCCTTGCATGCAAGGGATATTCGCTCTACAAATTGAACCGATATAAGGAAGCAGTTGAATCTTTCGGAAAATCCCTGAAACGAAAACCTCAGAATATCTTTGCCCTGTTCTATCGGGGAAAATCTTTTCTGCATCTCAAACGCTGGGAAGACGCGATCACGACCTTTGAAAAAGTACTTGCCCTTGATGAAAAGAAAGCCGATGCATGGTATTACCAGGGAATCGGGTATGACCATACTTCACTCCAGGATGATGCCCTTCGTGCATTTGAAAAGAGTCTGTCTCTCGATAGTACATGTGCACTCGCATGGTACCATAAAGGATGCGTTCTTGGCAAACTGAATCGGTCCGATGAATCAGTTCCATCTTTTGATCGTGCTCTTGAAATTAATCCTGAAATGCAGGATGCTGCATATAACAAAGGGCTCGCTCTCGCAACTATCGGACGGCACGATGAGGCAGTGGCCGCATTTGATTTGGCACTTACCCTCGGTCCGGCGAGTGGAGCACTTTACTATTACCATGCACACTCTCTCATCGGAGCCGGGCGCGACAGGGACGCACTTATATCCCTGGATCGTTCACTTGAACTCAGACCTGACGATAGTGCAGCAAACCTGGCAAAAGGTGAAACACTTTTCAGGCTGAACAGTTTCAACGAAGCTGCTGCAGCATTTGATAAGACCCTCTCATTGGATCCTCATAATGCGCAGGCCGCATTTGGCAGAGGACAGGCACTCTCTGCAGTCGGGCATGATGAAGAAGCAGTAATTGCCTATGAACAGGCTCTGGCCCTGGATTCCACTCTTTCTGATGCTGCATATAACAAAGGGCTCGCACTCTACCGCATCGGCAGGTACCCGGATGCGATAAAAGCTTTTGATTATACCCTCGAATATGTTCCGGGGCATGCACTTGCTCATTACCACAAAGGACTCGTTTTAAACGCGACGGGAAAATATGAAAAGGCAATCCGGTCATTCAGCCAGGCACTCACCTGTGATTCTACTCTCACAGATGCGGTATATCAGACAGGTATTTCCTTTGCCAGCCTCGGGAAACACGAGAAAGCACTCGGCGCTTTTGATAAGATACTGGAGATTACACCCGACAATGCCACGGTCCAGTATATGCGGGCACTTTCTCTTGAAAAACTCCTTCGGTTTGAAGAGGCCCTTAAGGCACTCGATTCTTCCCTGAATAGTGAAAATTCTATCGCAGATGTATGGCTCCTTAAAGGAAGTGTGCTTTTTGAGCTGGCGCGTATGCCCGAAGCTCTCGAATCATTTGAAAGAACTATTGCCCTTGCACCAGACAACATAACTGCCTGGTACCGGAAGGGGAAGTCATACATTGAGATCGGGAACCCCCGTGAGGCAATCACATGCTTTGATCGCGTTCTCTCCAGGGATCAGACATGTGCTTCTGCATGGTTACGGAAAGGGAGTACGCTCCTGTCACTCAGTCAGTATGAACCTGCACTGGAAGCCCTTACCCGGGCCCTGGAAATTAAACCCGGGTCTGCATACGGATGGTATGATCGGGCAATCGCGCTTTTTGAACTCGGCAGATATGAAGAAGCAGTTGTATCGTATGACAGGGTGCTTGCTATCAACCCGAAATATGCAAATGCCTATTATGACAAAGGTGTGGCTCTCACAAAGTCAGGTAAAGACAGGGAAGCAGTGGAAGTATTTAATCAGGCTACAGCTCTGGATCCAAAGTTTGTTAATGCATTTTACGAAAAAGGACTGGCATTTATCAGACTTTCCAAAAATCAGGATGCCATTGCTGCATTTGACAAGGCACTGTCAGTTAATTCATCCTGCACCCCTGCATATTTCCAGAAAGGACTGATACTTAAAAACCTGAAAAAGTATGAAGAGGCACTTTCGGCATTCAGTGCAGCTCTTACGCTCGATACATCAAGTTATGAAACCTGGTTTAACAAAGGCCAGGTTCTGACATATCTGAAACGATATGATGAAGCGCTCCAGGCACTCGATTCTTCCCTGAATAGTGAAAATTCTATCGCAGATGTATGGCTCCTCAGGGGAAGTGTGCTTTTTGAGCTCGAGCGTATGCCCGAAGCTCTCGAATCATTTGAGAGAACTATTGCCCTTGCACCAGACAACATAACTGCCTGGTACCGGAAGGGGAAGTCATATATTGAGGTCGGGAATCCCCGTGAGGCAATCGCATGCTTTGATCGTGTCCTCTCCGGAGATCAGACATGTGCTTCTGCATGGTTACGAAAAGGGAGTACGCTCTTATCACTCAGTCAGTATGAACCTGCACTGGAAGCCCTTACCCGGGCCCTGGATATTAAACCCGGGTCTGCATACGGATGGTATGATCGGGCGATCGCGCTCCTGGAACTGGGCAGATATGAAGAAGCAGTTGCATCGTATGACAAGGTGCTTGCTATCAACCCGAAATATGCGAATGCCTATTATGACAAAGGTGTGGCTCTCACAAAGTTAGGTAAGGACAGGGAAGCAGTGGAAGTATTTGAACGTGCAACGACACTGGATCCAAAGTTTATCAATGCATTTTACGAAAAAGGACTGGCGCTGATCCGGCTCGCCAGAAATCAGGATGCAATCGCGGCATTTGACCAGGCACTTTCAGTTGATACTTCCTATTTCCCTGCGTATTTCCAGAAAGGACTGATACTTAAAAATCTGAAACGCTATGAGGAGGCACTTTCAGCATTCAGCGCAGCCCTTACCCTTGATACATCAAGTTATGACACCTGGTTTAACAAAGGCATGGTCCTGACATACCTGAAAAGATTTGAAGAAGCAAAAACTGCTTTCGACCGGGCAATTACCCTCGATCCAAATGCCTACGCTGCACACTATGAAAGAGGCTACGCTCTCATAAATCTGAAACACTATGAAGAAGCGATAACTGCATTTTCGCGTGCACTTGCAATAGATGACCGGAACAGAGACGGACATTTCGAGCAGGGACTCGCATTTGCGATGCTCGGCAGATATGAAGAGGCCGAATCGGCGTTTTCAGAAGCCCTTTCCCTCGATAGTGACTTTGCAGAAGGCTACTATAACAAAGGACTGGCACTGGAAAATCTTGGGCGGTACGAACAGGCGATTGGTGCATTCGATCAGATACTTTTACGTATTCCCGATTTTTCAGGTGCATGGTATCACAAAGGCATTGCATCTGAACAGATAGGAAAAGATGGGGAAGCTGTTGAAGCATTTGAGAGAGCCCGGCAAAAAGATCCGGACAATATCTCATTGCTCTTTTCCGAGGGGAATGCTCTTTTCCGGCTCACAAAGTATGACGAAGCAGTTCGGATTTTTGATCATGCACTCAGAAAAGATCCCGACAATGGTGCGATCCTGTTTGAAAAGGGGCGGGCACTTGCAAAACTGGGGCGGGATGAAGAGGCGCAGGAGATTTTCGGATATGCAGCTGCTCAGCTCCCCGGGCGCTACGAACCACCTTATTTACAGGGATTATCTCTGGTCTTGCTCGGCAGATTTGAAGAAGCCGGACATGCATTTGATGCTGCTCTCGCTTTGAATAAAACAGATCCGGAAAATCTGGTATGAAAAAGGATTAGTGCTTTTAAACCTCGGTCATCCTGCTGAAGCAATAGCCGCATTCGATGACAGCATTATTTACCAGCCTGATAATCCAGGGGCTTTTTTTGAGCGGGGAAGAGCTTTTGCCAGTCTTGGTAAATTTGAGGATGCGATCAGTTCCTTCGATTGCGTGATTGACCGTTTGCCAGAAGATACCAGAGCCTTGCGTGCGAAAGGAATCGCTTTGTACCATCTCCGTAAATTTGAAGATGCTATCAAAGTTCTTGAAACGGCACTTTCCCTTGAAACAGATAACACCGACGCTCTCTATCACTATGCAGCCGCTTTTGCCGAGCTGGGAAGATACGATGAAGCAGCAGAAGCTTTCGGACGATTGCTTGCTATTACTCCCGATAACGCAGAGGTATGGTTTGAACAGGGTATCAGCTTTGCAAAACTCGCACGTCACAAAGATGCGATATCCGCATTCGATAACGCACTCTTTGTAAAACCGGATTATTTCGCTGCATACTATAACAAGGCGCGTTCACTGGATATGCTGGAGCAAACCGGCGATGCAATTGCCGTTTATAATCAGGCACTTGATCTGGATCCGTCACATATACCGTCACTTCACTACAAGGGTGTCGCACTTACACGTATTGGAAGGTTCGAAGAGGCTATCAAAGCGTTTGACCGGACTCTTGAGATCGATAACTCCTTTACTGAGGCATGGTTTGACAAAGGAAAGGCACTGGCATCACTTGGCATGTACCGGGAGGGTATAAGGGCATTTGAAAAAGCCCTCGTGATCGACAAGAATTATGCCGATGTTTATTTCCACAAAGGACTTGTTCTGGCAAATCTGGGACGGCACGAAGAAGCTATCATAGATTTCAACAAGAATATTGACCTTAATGCAGGAAATGCTGAAGCATTCTATCATAAAGGATTGTCCCTGGTCGCAACCGGACTGCAGAAAGATGCAATCGACGCATTTGACCACGTACTACAGATCACCCCAAGGTCTGTCGAAACATGGTTACATCGTGGTATGGCGCTGGCAGATCTTGGAAGATATAAAGATGCAATCGGGGATTATGATAAAGGTCTTGGGATTGAGCCGGCTGAATGCCGATGCCTGGTATCTCAGGGGTACCGCACTCTTCGCACTTTCCGGTTACGATGAGGCGATCGAAGCGTTTTGTAAGGCACTGGAAATACACCCGGATTTTGTATCAGCGTTCTACTATAAAGGGCGGACACTCTATGAACAGGGAAAAGATAACGAAGCAGTTGTATCGTACGACAATGTGCTTGCAATCCAGCCGAAACATATCGAGGCACTTTTCCATAAGGGAATAGCACTTTCCCGATTATCCCGCTATGACCTGGCAATCACTTCATTTGACCTGGCACTGCGTCTTAAACCTACAGCTGCTTTTATCTGGACCGGGAAGGGGGTAGCCCTGTCTGCTCTCGGTCAGGACAAGGAGGCCATCAGCTGTTATAAAAAGGCTCTGGGTATCGATACAAAAGATGCACGGGCATATTATTATCTGGGAGTTTCTTTCTCCCGTACAGGAAAATATAATGATGCGATTAAAAACTTCGACTCTGCCCTCATTCATAGTCCCGGATGCGCCAGAGCATTCTATGAGAAGGGTCGGGCACTTGCGAGTCTCTCAATGTATCAGGAGGCGATTAGTGCATTCGAGCGGGCTCTCGGAGAGAATGGTACACTTTCCGATGCCTGGCTCTACAAGGGTATTTCAGAAGAAAATCTTGGAAAATATGATCTGGCACTTGATTGTTATGATCGCGCAATTTCCCTGAATGCAACGTATGCTTTACCGCATCTTCACCGGGGAGTTGCATTAATTCACCTTAACCGATATAACGAGGCGCTGAAGGCATTTGATCTGGCACTGACGTTCCGCCCGGAGTATCCGGAAGCGTTCTATTATCAGGGCATGACGTATCTTAAGCTTGAGCGCTTCGATGAAGCGATAATGACATTTAATCGGGCTTTGGCGTTAAATGACCAGTACTCAGAGGTGTATTATCACAAAGGAATGGCACTGGTTCACAAAAAGGATTATGATGATTCGATTCTTTCGTTCGATGCTGCACTGAGAATTAATCCTGATTATCAGGAGGCCCTTTATGAAAGGGGAAGGGCATTTATGCATATCGGAAAGAATAAAGAAGCAATCGCATCGTTCGATCGCATCCTTTCCCATAATCCCGGATTTGCAATTGCTATCTATGAAAAAGGCAGATCCCTCCTGGCTCTCGGTAACTTTGATGCTGCAATCTCCGCCTTTGAACGGGCATGGGAAATAAATCCCACCTGCTATCAGGCATTTTTCTGGGAGGGACGGGCATATTTTGAGATGGGCAGCTATGATGCGGCAATCACATCATTCGAGCTGGCTCTGGAAAACAACCATGGAACTGCTGATGTATATTATTATCAGGGTAAGGCATATGCTGCGCTGGATCAGCACAGGCAGGCAGTCCAGTCGTATGATCGATCTCTTGAGATCGTTCATAGCGCCGAAGTACTTTCCCATAAAGGTGTTTCACTCGCCGAGCTTGGTATGTCCAGGGATGCTCTGGAAACATTCGAAAAAGCCCTGGAACAGAATAATAATCTTGCAGATGCGTGGATGGGAAAAGGAAATGTACTCTACGATCTCGGAAAGCTCCAGGAAGCTCAGGCTGCGTATGAGAAAAGCCTTGATCTGGACCCGGAAAATGCTATTGGCTGGACACGTCACGGCATGGCACTTGCAGCGCAGGGGAAAAGCGAGGATGCAATTGCATCATACGAACGGGCAGTATCCGTTGACCCCTCCTTCTCAATAGCCTATTTCACCAAAGGTAGTGCACTTATCGCACTCGGGCAGTACCAGGATGCCAGCGAAGCATTTACTGCCATGATATCCATCCAACCGGATTTTGTTGATGCGTGGATCTATAAAGGCCGGGCCCTGCATGAGCTCGGCAAGTATCAGGAAGCTCTGACTACTTTCAAGCACGCTCTGGAAATCGATCCTGGACGTAAAGAGGTGTGGAATGATATCGGAGGGATACTTGATACAATCGGCAAACATGAAGAGGCCAGGATTTGTTATAACAAGGCGAAATAAGATCCGTTCTTTTTTTGATAAATCAATGGTATAGTCACATTCTATCGACTAAATTTTTGAACGATTTATCTAAAATAGGGATTGATAACGCTCTTGGGTGCTTCGGCTTTGCCTCCGCCCCCGCCGCTGTGGCACCCCCAAAAATGTGATAAAACCAATATCATTAATGAAATCTAAAAAATCTATTTTCCAAAAATGAAGCACCCCGTTCTATCTCGAAATCAGTAACTTATATTTTCATATTTTTACGTCGTGAATAAATTTTATTTTAGTGGTTTAATTGTGACTATACCCTAAATCAATTATCAGTTCTGGAAAATTCCTGATAACAGGAGATGCTATGGAATGATTGGAACGATAGTGTCTGTCCGCCTCGTGCCGCCGCTGCTCCTCACGTGCGTTGATAATAGTTAACTGTCCGGGGGTTATCGCATTTTGAGAGGAGCAAAAAGGCCATGGGAAAAACCTGACAGAAAAGTCAGGTTTTTTTATTTTCTGGAAAAAATGGAAATTTTGATATTTTTATGAATGTGTCTCCCCATTACCCTGATATGAACGCCACCGTCATCGACGGGGTACCCGGGCGGATTGGTGGCTAAAAAAAATTTAAAAATCCTGCCCACCGTGATTTCGTTAAAGGCCCCGAAACAGGGAGGATCCAAATACAATTTAATTTACATGATTCCGGAATGAACTCGAAATGGTTCGTGCCCGTTTTCACGGGATCGGGAGATTACCATTTTTTTCTCTTTCCAATAGAGTGTATCGTAACAATAATTGAAAATATTCCGCAAACCCCTCCCACAGAAACGGGGGATTTTTTTGGTTCGGTAGTTGATACTGCGCCTGACGGCAGAGAGGGGGATGTCTTTATCTGCGATTGTGAGGGAAGGGTTATTGGTATCTTTTCATTTGCGTTAAGAGATTTAGTTGCATTCCGATAGTTTTCAGCAATTTGTTTATTCCCTGCCAGGTTCGGGTAGGTGGGATTAAGCTCCTGAACCTTATCGAATGCTGCGATTGCTTCATCATATCTTTTCATACCGGCAAGAGAGTAACCTTTGTTGAACCATGCCTCTGCATTTGAAGGATCAAGAGTAATCGCGGTCTCGTACGCTTTCAGTTCCTCATCATAACGGCCGAGATTGTACAGGATGTATCCGCGGTTGATCCATCCCGGGACATAACCCGGGTTAAGAGATAGTACTCTGTCTGATGCCGCAAGTGCTTCGGTGAATTGTCTGACCCGGTTGAGTGCATCAGCTTTTCCATTCCATGCTTCAAAATAATCGGGTTCAAGGGAGATGGCCTTATCATATACGACAATTGCCTCAGTATAATTTTTGGTATTCATCAATGCATTTCCCTGTTCGAACAACCCCGCCGCATCGCCCGAGTAAGCCAAAACAGGAATACAGATGCATGATAGAAAGATACACAAAATCACTGCTGTTCCCGTCACATTCCCGGTTTTCATAGTATCCAGAGTATATGGGGAACAGGTATTACATAAAGGGGCACTTTCAGATTCTCAGGGATGACCTTAATGAGTCAGTACCAGAACCCGGCGGGTGAGGCTTTTATGTACCCGCTGCTCATGTCGTTGCAGAATTGTCATATATGATGCAGCAATGTCTGAAATATCCTTATGGGTAACTATCACAGCCCTCTGTCCCACTTTAAGGACACGATGAATCTCTTCCAGTGCATCAGCGTAAAGATTTGCCATCGTGTCGGTTTTTTTAATACAGACTGACTGCCCGTAGGGAAAATCCGTCACCACGGTATCGATGGTATGCCTGCCAAACGGCAGAAGCGTTGCGTCAGCAAGTAAAAGATCCGGTTGTGCAACGTTTTGTCGGCAGCCACTAACCATCATCGGGTCAAAATCACTTCCGATTGTATACATTCCAAGCATCTCCGCTTCGATCAGGATGCCCCCGGTGCCGCAGAAAGGATCAAGCATTACATCCCCTGCTTGTGAACAGGCTAAATTTATGAGTGTCCGTGCCATCCTTGGCATCATCACTCCCGGATGGAAAAACTCCCGTTTCCCCGGATCACGGGCATCATAGGCTCCTCGATTGATCCTGAACCGGACTTTGCCAAAATAACAACGGTCTTCGGATAGTATTGCACGGTATTCTGCGTCGGGTTTATCCAGTGAAACCGGACCCGTTATCATTGTACCGATCAACCGTTCAAACTCTCTCTGTGAACAGGGATTTCTTTCAAGGCAGCCATCATGAACCTTTTTGACACGTCCTGCAAACGACCGGCTGGTTTCGATGGCCAGGTCTTTGAGTAATTTCTGGAACGCCGGAGGATTAGGTTCACATTCCCCGAGATATTCTAAAACGACCTGCGTCATTGCAAGCCGGTGCGCCTTTTCCGGATCGGGTGATTCAATCACGGCAACCTGAAGCCGTTGATCGAGGACTTTTCCGATGCAATCAAGTTCGGCAAAAGGAAGTGTCGCATTTTCACCGGAAAGCTCAACGAGCAGTCTCATCCAGATCTCATTTGTTACATGCGCTCAAATATGTGTGCAGAAATAATAAATCTTCTCCGCAAAAAAAAGGTCTGAACAAGGGAATTTTCCGGCTATTTCTTACCTTTCTTTTTTCCCATGATCCCGGAGAAAAATCCTCCGGAACCACTGTTCGTTCCTTCGAGTTCGGCAAGTTTTACGTAGAGTTCCCTCTGTTCAGTGCTGATCGATTTAGGGGTGACAATTTTTATCCTGACAAGCAGATCCCCGGGTTTTCCGCGACGCTTTATCCCTTCACCCCCAATTTTCAACGCCGTATTGTTTTGTATACCGGAAGGTACTTTCAGATCAATATGTCGTTTATCTATCGTTTCAATTTCAATCGATGTCCCGAGCACTGCCTGTACAGGACTGATCTCAAGGGCAATTTCGAGGTTATCTCCGTTCCGGATAAAACGGTCATGGGGTTTGATATAGACCTCTATAAACAGGTCGCCATTGGGTGCATCATAATCACCTGCCTCGCCATACCCCTCCATACGAAGCCGCATCCCGTTGTCAATTCCGGCAGGGATATGCACGGATATCTTTCGTTTCACCCGGGAATGACCAGACCCCCGACACTCTTTGCATACTTTTTCAGGAATTTTTCCTTTCCCGCCGCACTGATTACAGGTCATCATCCGGATGAACTGGCCGAAAGATGAATGAGCGGCCTGTCGCATCTGTCCGCTGCCACCACACCGGGGACAGGTATTCAGTCGTTTTGTTTCACTGCCCGTTCCATTACATGCAGGACAGGGTTCGGTATGCATCACTTCTATGTCCCGATCTACGCCGGATACTGCTTCTTCAAGACTGATCTGGATGCGCATGAGAAGATCGGCACCTGGCTGGGGGCCCGATCGTCTCTGACCCCCGCCAAAGAAATCAAAGATATCACCAAATCCCGAGAAATCGGTGGAGAAACCTCCGCCACCATAACCGCCTCCACCGGTGTACGAGCCTTTGGACGCGTTGGTGAACGTTTCATGGCCCATGTTATCGTATTGGGCTCTCTTCTGCTCATCGGAAAGGACGCTATACGCCTCGTTGATACCCTTGAACTTCTCTTCCGCACCCTTCTCCTTGCAGACATCGGGGTGGTATTTCCGGGCGAGGTTGCGGTATGCCTTCTTGATCTCCTTATCATCGGCACTCCGGGGTATTCCGAGGGTATCGTAATAGTCATCCGCACTCATTTTTCAGCTCACTCTTCTTTTACGTTATAATCTGCATTGACAACATTATCATCGGTATTTTTATCAGGTTGCGGTGCTGCACCAGCCCCTGCCTGCTGCTGTGATGCCTGCTCTGCCTGGATCTTCTGGTAGATTTTGGTGGTTGCTGCATACACACTTTCAGTCAGTGCTTCCATGGTCTTCTTTATCTCGTCAATGTCGTCGTCGGCCAACGCTTTTTTTACCGCAGCAGTTCCTTCCTCAATTTTTGCCTTGTCGTCTGTTTCGAGCTTGTCACCGCTCTCCTTAAGCATCTTTTCAGCCGTGAACACAGCAGTATCTGCCTGGTTGTGAAGCTCGATCTCATCGCGCTTTTTCTTATCATCGGCTTCGAACTGTTTGGCGGCATCCATCATCTTCTTGATGTCTTCATCGGAGAGTTTCTTATCTCCCTTGATCGAGATTGCCTGCTGGTTGCCTGACCCAAGGTCCTTTGCCGATACATGAATAATACCATTGGAGTCTATATCAAAAGTGACTTCAATCTGGGGGATTCCACGGGGTGCCGGGGGAATACCGGTCAACTGGAATTTGCCAAGGGTGAAGTTGTCTTTTGCAAGAGCCCGCTCGCCCTGCACCACATGGATCTCGACACTGGTCTGCCCATCTGCCGCTGTCGAAAAGATCTGGCTTTTCCGCGTTGGGATGGTGGTATTGCGTTCGATAAGTTTGGTAGCGATACCTCCAAGAGTCTCTATACCCAGCGTAAGTGGCGTCACATCGAGCAGGACAATATCTTTTGTCTCACCGGTCAGCACAGCTCCCTGAATGCCTGCACCGAGGGCAACGCACTCGTCAGGGTTGATGCCCTTGTCCGGCTCTTTCCCGAGAATCTTTTTTACGGTATCCTGAACAAGGGGTACGCGGGTGGAACCTCCAACAAGGAGAACGTGATCGATATCCTTTGGCTCAAGCTTTGCATCGCTCAGTGCCTGCTTCACGGGTCCGACCGTGGATTCGACAAGGTCACCAATCAGTTGTTCGAGTTTTGAACGGGTGAGATCGAGGTTAAGGAATTTGGGGCCACTTGTATCCGTAGTGATGTAGGGCAGGTTGATGTTGGTGGACTGGCGTTGTGAGAGCTCGATCTTTGCATTCTCCGATGCATCACGCAGTCTCTGCATGGCATAAGGATCATTGCGCAGGTCAACTCCCTCTTTTTTCTTGAACTCCTCAACAAGGTAATCCGTTACACGTTTGTCGAAGTCATCTCCACCAAGGAGATTATTACCTGCCGTTGATTTTACTTCGAAAACCCCGTCACCGAGGGTCAGAATTGAGACATCAAATGTACCGCCACCCAGGTCATACACCAGTACGGTAGCATCCTGCT
The DNA here is from genome assembly GCA_963815395.1 of uncultured Methanoregulaceae archaeon. GTDB lineage: Archaea > Halobacteriota > Methanomicrobia > Methanomicrobiales > Methanospirillaceae > Methanoregula. Next base: position 139,710 of record CAWFHC010000002.1, on the reverse strand, counting down.
CTTTATCAATACCATATGCCAGTGCGCTTGCTGTCGGTTCGTTGATGATTCGCATGACATCAAGACCGGCGATCTTTCCGGCATCCTTGGTGGCCTGCCGTTGTGCATCGTTGAAATATGCAGGAACCGTGATAACCGCTTTTGAAATCTTCTCACCCAGATACGCTTCTGCATCGACTTTCATCTTCTGAAGAATCATAGCCGAGATCTCCTGAGGTGAATAACTCTTATCATCAATCCTGATTTTTTCAGTAGATCCCATCTTACGCTTGATTGACTGGATAGTCCGCTGGGGATTGGTAACCGCCTGGCGTTTGGCCAGGCTCCCGACCAGTCGTTCTCCTTCTTTGGTGAATGCGACGATCGAAGCGGTTGTCCGTCCTCCTTCTGCATTTGGGATCACGATCGGTTTCCCTGCCTCCATAATCGACATACAGGAAAACGTTGTTCCCAGATCGATTCCCAAAACCTTCTCTTTTGCCATTTTATGCCTCCTGATTATTCTGATTTCCTTTTGAGACTACTACTTTTGCATATCTGATTACTTTATCATGCATGCGATATCCCCGGGCAACCACATCAATAACAGTGCCCACAGTTTCATCAGAAGTAACATGAGCGATTGCTTCATGCTCTGACGGATTAAAGGGTTTTTTAAGTGCATCTACAGGATTGATACCATTACGCAGTAATTGAGCACCCAGCAGCTGCTGGATCTGGATGATCCCTTCCCGAAGATGAATGTCATCTGCTTTTAACGCCCGTTCGAGGTTATCCACAACTTCCAGAATGTCAATAGCGAATCGTTCATTGGCAAGGGAAATTGAGATCTCCCTGTCGCGTGCTGTTCGTTTTTTGAAGTTTTCAAAATCAGCAGCAAGTCGCAGGAACTGATCGTTCAGATCAGCATGAGCTCTCTTCTGTACGATAAGTTCATCTTCAAGCGGATGGCATTCCGACAGAGGATTATCTCCCGAACAACAATCCTGTGACCCATTCCCTACCGTACTGCGTTCTGCGTCGTCCATAGTATACATCCTAGGTGATGTTCCATTATTTATTGTATTGTGGTTCTATATATATTTTTACATTATCCTGACTATGCAATCGCTGGATATTGCCTGTTTTTAAAAATGAAGCGCAATTTTTTGTACAATTCCTTTTTTTTGCATATTTCTAAGGTTATTTAAATCAGAGATAGTGAGAATATCGGGAAAATTCCAATAAAGATCTGTGATATGTGAACAAGGGTTTGGATTCCTCTTCAGGTATTTTCCCAGCGGCTGTTATCCTGACATTGGTGAGAGATCACATCGTAATGAGAGCTTTGGCGGGCAGAAGGACTGACAAGGTCCCTTGCTTTCAAAATCCCTCTTGTTTTTTTGTTTCATTGCCAACTGAGAAGAATTTTCCGGGACCTGGATAAGCAGGATGTTTGCTAAAGAACATTAAAAAATTCAAACTACCTGTGCGACTTTTATAAGGCAGGTAGGTTATTTTTCTTTATCATGAAATAATCTGCATACATTTTTCTTTCCTGTCCAGCATACACTAGACCATGAAGTGGGCACTTCTCTCGGTCTGGGACAAAACGGGTATCAGTGAGCTCGCAAAGGAACTTCTGAAACATAACTACAGCATCATGAGTTCAGGCGGAACCGGAAAGGCACTTGCTGAAGCCAAGGTAAAGTTTACTGAGGTTTCCAGCTATACCGGATTTCCCGAGATGATGGACGGACGAGTCAAGACACTGCATCCAAAAGTGCACGGGGGACTGCTGGGAAGACAGCAAATCGATGATGCGGTAATGGCGAAGCATGGTATCAACCGGATCGATTTACTGGTTGTAAACCTGTACCCGTTCGAGAAGATGTCCGGGCAGCAGTTGAGTCTTGAAGGATTAATCGAATTTATCGATATCGGCGGACCAGCAATGATCCGGGCAGGAGCTAAAAATTACAAAAATGTTACCGTCGTAGTTGACCCTTCAGATTATCAGGTAGTTATCACGGCAATCCGAAATGATGAGATCTCCCTGGACCAGCGTCTTTCTTTTGCAAAAAAAGCATTTGCCAGAACTGCAGCCTATGACGCAGCGATCAGTAACTATCTTTATCTGCTCGATGCCCCGTTTCCCTCAACCTTTACCCTGCAATTCAGTCATGGCAGGGCACTGAGGTATGGAGAAAATCCGCACCAGCAGGCGGCAGTCTATGGCAATTCGGGTATTGCCGGTGCTCAGCCCATTCAGGGAAAGCAGATGTCATATAATAATTATCTTGATGTGAATGCCGGGGTCACTCTTCTTCGCGAATTTGAGGAGCCTGCTGCCGTTATCATCAAGCACAATAACCCCTGCGGAGTAGCGGTTGGCAGCGGATCACTCGATGCCTATATCACAGCCCGTGAAGTTGATCCTGTTTCTGCTTATGGATCTGTTGTCTGCCTGAACCGGGAAACTGACAAAAAAGTGGCCGAAGAAATTGCCGGGACATTTGTTGAAGTCCTGGTCGCCCCATCATTTTCAAAAGATGCCCTTGAAATTATGGCAAAAAAAGAAAATATGCGGGTGATTGCAATCCCCCCGGGATCTGGATCTGACGAGATCCGGTCAATCGATGGGGGTATTCTGGTCCAGCGAACTCCCCCTTACCAGGAACACTGGGAAGTCATCACTGACCGGGATCCAACCGCAGATGAGATGCGGGCAATCCGGCTTGCCTGGAAGGTATGCAAACATACCAAAAGCAATTCGATCATTTTTGCCGACCAGAAACGCACCCTGGGAATCGGCGCCGGGCAGATGAGCAGGGTGGATTCGGCTAAGATTGCCATTATGAAAGCCTGTGCATCACTCGAAGGTTCCGCTGTTGCTTCAGATGCGTTTCTGCCCTTCCCGGACACACTCGAAGTTGCCGCTCACGCAGGGGCAACAGCACTGGTGCAACCGGGAGGATCTATTCGCGATAAAGAAGTGATCGATGCAGCAAACCGGCTGCAGATGGCAATGATTTTTACAGGAGTGCGGTATTTCAGGCATTAAACTGAGCTTTTTTTAGAGGATATCCCGGGAAAGGGCGATAAATTTATATTCTGATTAGCCATCATAGCTTATTTAAATCGCTTGTGGCTGATGGCCGCAGAACTCTGGCGGAAGGTTCCCTCGAAGAGGTTGACAGATATGGATTACGGTAGTATGGTTGGTGAGTCCTTTGAATATGCAAAGGAAGTCTGTCGTTGGCAAGTGGAACAAGTGGCTGATGCTGATCATAGCAACGATTCTCCTCGGGCTGCCACTTATGGGATATGCGATGAAGGTTCTGCGGGGCGAGAAGCCAGCCCCGGAAGTTGAAGGCTGGGGCACCCTGTTCATTGACGGAATTAAATATTTCATCGTTTCCCTGATATACGCAATACCGATCCTTATTGTCCTGTTTCTCGTAATGGGAGCATCGGCGGCGGCATATATGTCCGGAAATTACTCGGCAATGATGGCAGCCTTCGGCGCCATGGCCCTCGGCTTCATAGTCATTTTCATTCTCGGAATCATCATTGCAGTCTTTGAGGTAATCGGAATAGTTCGTTTTGCCCGTACAGGAAGCATCGGCGAAGCGTTTAACCTGTCTGCCATTCTTGCAACAATCAATAAAATAGGCTGGGTACCGTATATCATCGCACTGATCGTCCTGATTATTGTGGGAATCATCGTAGGAATTATTGTCGGCATCTTAATGATGATCCCCTACCTCGGCATCATTATTTACCTCTGTCTCATCGCTCCCATAACACTCCTCTTTTCCCGATACATATGCCTGCTCTACGATAGTGCAGGTACTGCTTAATCCAGCTTTTTTTTTTACAATTCTTTGCGCCATAATTGCCGGTTCCGGTGCTGCAGGGTTTCCTTGCCGGCGCAGGGATCGTCATCATCATGAAAGTTCCGCGTTTTTTTTAATTGTAAATAAAATCAGACAGGAAAGTATGCCAATTGATAAAAAAATCAGTTTCCTTTAAGACAGGTGGATCAAATCCTGACTATGGGTGCTTTTTTTAGGAATATCTGCAAAATAGCTCAATACCAGTTTTCTTTTTAAAAAATTAAAAAAAAATTCAAACGATAAAAGATCTTTCCCGACGATTACAGCGCGATAATTACTGCACAGTGACCTTATCAAGCCGCTTCGATCGATACCGGTTCTTAATATTATCGGTAAAAAATGTTCCGGTTGACTGGGCACTTAACAGATTTGCATAAATATGGGAAGGAACATTTTGATATTGAAACACCATCCCGGAATGAAACTCAATCTCTAAATTCTTTAAATGAGTATCATAACCTACAGTTTTCAGGTTACAGGAATCAACGGGCTGTCTTTCCAACATAAATCACCATAGCTTATTGGTGCTGTTACCAGATAATGCTTGGTAATAATAAAAATAGATAGATATCATACTTTTATGATTATACATTGGCCAGCGGGATTTACGTCACCTTCTTAAAAACCGGATATCTCGGGAATATCATCCCGCCTTATATTAATTTTTAATAATCCCAGCACTAACATTACGTAAAGATGTACGATGCTGCTGAGGTTTCCCGCCTGCTCGACATCCTCGGGAACCGGAACCGGAGACGAATCATTGAACTGTTGCGGCAGAAGCCCTGTTTTGTCACTGAGATCTCTGAGACACTGATGCTCTCGCCAAAAGCGGTTATCGATCATCTCCAGATGATGGAACGGGAAGCAATTCTTTCCTGCCATATTGACGACCGGCGCCGGAAATATTATTATCTCGAGAATGACATTCTCATCGATATCAATCTCAAGCAATTGCGAGTCCTCACCGAAGTAATTGATGAGGATACAGCAAGGAACAACTATCTTAAAAACTCGGTCATTACGCTGGGGAGAATGATCAAAGCCCACGATAAGATCCTGTCCAGTCTCGAGCAGGTAAACCATGATATCGAAACAAAAATTGTCGATATTGCCCGAAACCATAAGGATTTATTCAGGGGCGATCGAGAGATTACTGTAATCATTGCGCTTTCGCATGACTCTCTTACGTTTCAGGAACTGGAACAGGTCACTGAAATGCCACAAAAAGATCTTGGTGAAATCCTGAAGCGGTTCGACCGTAAGGGACTCATCGGGCGGATAAAAGACAGATATATACTCCGGGGTGTATATGAAGAATAATCCGAATGGCCCTTACGACGATGTTTTTAACAACCTCGCAAAGATCGTTGAAGACCTTGTAAAAAACATGCCCGACAACCATCACGCACGGATAGTAGGATACACGATAATAACCCGACATCCTTCAAACGGAGATCCCGAGATCTTCCGGCCTGGCAATGCCGACGATGATGATGAAATTCCCTACGAAGTTGTGGAATCCGAAGATATGATTTATATCACCGCAACGATACCTGCTGATCCGAAGAATGCTCCCTCAATTGACATCCAGACAAACACCGTACATGTCAGTGTTGATAACCGGGACGTCACGATTATGCTTGAAAAGCCTGTCGACAGAATTCACAGTTACTATCGTATCCACCGGGGTTTGATGGATATCACACTCAAAAAAATGAAGCAGTTCTGATTCTGTTTTTTTATATGGTTCGGGCTCTGAAAAAAACGGCCTGAACCCATTGAGTTCATTCCAAACCGTGAAAATTGATAAAATACGAGAATCCTCCCCGAATTAAGGCTGCTCATAGGTACCGCGGGGCATAAATCTCTCAGCGTTCCCAGTAAGTTGAGCGCCACGGGGGCGTCCCATCGCTAACGGCGGCGTTCATTCCAACAGAGTAAGTCAGACAATCTCTTTTTTAAAATCCAGAACATCCGTTTTTCCCAGGGAAAAAAACCAGGCCACTAGGGCAGGGGTTTTTCCCTTCCGACCCTTTATGCTCCGCCCTGTAGCGATACCCCAAACGGGTATTTCGTCATTATCCCCGGCAGGATTGTCTGACGGACAGACCAAATCCTCTCTTTCATCATACCAGTTTTATCAAAGAAGAAGGAATTTCCCGGAATTAAATCCCGTAAACTAAAAAAACGTGTAAACCGTTTATAAAATACCAAAGATAACTATCGCCCTGCGACGTAAAAAACGATTCATACAAACTGAACTAAAATGAATTTTAAAAAAAAATTCCTTTTTTTCTGATATATTCAAATGACGAAAAAAAGAATACGCAGTTCTATCACGTTATGGGGGTAGCCTCAGCGGCGGGGGTTGAGGCTTTGCAAAAGCCCCCGGGAGGGTCATGAGGGATGTATCCTGAGTGAGTTCTCAGAAAAAAACAGGTGCAAAATTGGCAGTGTACCAAAAAAAGATTACACTTTCACCGGTAAATCTGATGAGACTAACGGGGCAACAGATAATTTTCCCGAGCGCATTTCGTGGAATTGCCGCAGCGAGACAGTAATGTCACGGGTGAAGGCAAAATAACCGATCTGAGTATTCCGGCAGAGTTTCATCGCCATATCCATGAGTCCACGCGGGTCTGGTCTGGCTTCACCGAGCCAGATATGAAAGATGTTTCCGCCATCTACAATGGGGAAAAATACATGCTCAATCTCCATCCGTTTTGTCAGCGGAACGTTGGCACCTGGTGCGACATGGGTACCATTTGTGTAATAAACAGGGAGGTCGCGGCTCTTGCCCAGCATCTCCAGACCTTCTTCAATGTCACCCTTGATCACCTTTACGGCAGAATTGTGATAACGGCGATCAAGCAGGTCGGCAACTGCAAACCTCTGCCCCGTTGTCTCCGCCGGTGTCCGGGCAAGCGCTATGGTCATGTTGTTCTTCTTTGACAGTTCATGACCGTAGAGTTCCATCTCTGTCATTGCGCGTATGGCAAGTTTAAACGCCTCTTTTGATTCGTGGAGTTGTTTGCCCGTGTGATGCTGCACCATCTCGTTCACGCCGACGACACCAATCGTGTACACAAGCCCTTCCAGATCCACTGCAAGTGCACCGCGTTCGCCGGTGTTCGGATCTTTTGGGCGCTGCATCGCAAAAGGCATCCGGCTGTTCGCCCGGATCAGGTCCATCCAGCGACGCTTGATCTTAAAAATTTCCACCGCGACATCCATAAGCGCCTTGAGTTCGGCAAAAAGCCGTGCATCATCTCCCTCAGCATTGTAGGCTGCGCGAGGGCAATTCACCGAAACAACCTGCCATGAACCCATCGAGAAATGCCTTCCATCTTCGAAGAAAAGTTTTTTTTCAAAATCAGAATCCTTGTCTGCCACTGTTGAGAACTGGTAAGCACAGCACTGGTAACAGGAAATCCCTTTTCCAGCTCCCCGGTAAGCAGGAAGCTGGTTATCATAATAAGGTGTGCCGAACTTCGAGGCGAGCTCAAAGGTCATGAGGTATAATTCCTGGAAGGTAGGCAGGTCAGGGTTTTTGCGGTTGAACTCTTCGCGTTCATTCATGAAATCAGGTTCAATAGAGATCTCAGGTTTTGGAAAGTTGAACGGTTTTCCCCAGTAGTCTCCCTCGAGCATCACTTCCATAAGGGCCTTGAAAAGGAGGCGCACTTCACGCTCGAACTCGCCATACGTCCGGCGGGGTGCAGAATTGCCATCCCATATTTTTCCCTTATAGATGCAGGGCTTGTCCTGCCAGAGTGTCGGGACACCTGGCGAGAGCTGAATCGATGAGAAGACGAGCTGACCCCCGCGGGCAACCATCATCTGCGTCATTTCATACACAAACATCTGCATGTTCTGTTTGATCTCGTTATATTCCATCTTCTCCATGTAAGGGGCGAGGAAGGTGAGGAAATTGTAGTAACCCTGTCCACCGGCAAAATTTGTCTGTGCAGAACCAAGTGCTTTCACTGCATGGAGGATTGCAACCTCAGCACGTTTGGCGGGACCAGCCACGGAAGCTTTTGTGCCATTGCCGTCGGGCATAAGTCCATAATAGAAGAAATAACGCAGATCCCAGTCCTGGCAGAACGGGCGGGTACCGAAATACTCAAGATCGTGGATGTGCATCTCCCCGGAAAGATGATGATCGGCGAGATTGGGGGGAGCTGGAGCAGGTATTGTTCCTTTGATATCTTGTCCGCCTTCTTTTTGTGTGAAGTCTCGGCATTTTCCTGAAGGTTTGCATTGTCGTGCGCTTCAAATCCCCTCCCGACATCGATCTGATGTGCGTCAAAAACAGGAGTACCGACACGGGTCGAAACATTGCGGTACTGTATCATACCCTTTTCAAGCAGTGTGATATTAACGATCTCGCGGATAAGCGGCCCGGAGAGGGACTTCAAACCCATGTTCTTGATCCGGTTTTCCACATCATGCGCGATTTCCTGCGCTGTCGCTTCGTCAGCGCCCTCGTACCCATAAAAGGTCTCGACCAGTTTAGTCTCCTCAACAATCTGTCGGACAATGCAATTGCGATCCCATTCGATGATATGCCCGTCAGATGTCCGGACGGAGGGGAGCAGGGGAACTGTGATTCCCTCAAAAGTAAGCTGCTTGGTCTCCCGGTGTGCCATTATTCACCTGATATCAGCTTTGATAAGTGCTCTCCGTCCAGTTTGCCTGCGGGAAAAAGATCCGCAGAAGTGTAGAAATCGGAGTCTTTCTGTAAAACCGGGGCTTCATTCACAAAGATCCCATTCATCCGCAGCTCCGTGAGAGATTCCGCAGTCGAAAGGTCACGCTCGAAATAGGTATAGCCGCTGTTCTTCAGAAATCCCTTCAGATTGTCACAATTCGGACAATACTCAAGCGTATATACGATCAATTGCGATTTTTCCGGCACAAAAAACACCCTCACACAGTTATCTATCCAATAGGCTTTCCGAGATAAAAAAATCATGGTTTGTTCATTCCCCATGATGTATACCGTAAGCGATTATCATTAGTAGTGGTATGAAATAATAGTACGGTAATGGTAAGAACGTTTGTAGCACTCGAACTTTCAAAAGATATCCAGGATCAGCTCGCTTTGGCGCAGGAGACCATCCGCGGGTGCGGAGCCCGTCTTACCTTTGTTGATCCAAAAAATATCCATATAACAGTAAAATTTCTCGGTGAAGTGGATGAGAAAAGACTCCCGGGAGTAATAGATGCACTCAGGTCTTTTGCCTTTCCCTCATTTCCCGTAAAAGCTGGCCTGGTTACGGTAAACAATCCAAAACGTCCCCACACCATCTGGTGTGCTATCGATGATTCCGGACAGGGGGAACAATTGTTCCATCATATCGAAGATCAACTTCTCCCGCTTGGTTTTGAGCGGGAAACGCGCCGCTTCACTCCTCACGCAACTCTGGCGAGAGTTAAATCACCCCATCCTTCCCTGTTTTCCGCCCTTGACAGCCTGAAAGACAAGTCGTATGGCAGGTGCACAATCTGCGGTTTAAAATTAAAAAAAAGTACTCTCCTGCAGCAGGGCCCGGTATACGAAGACCTGCTTGAGGTGAAATGGTGAACCGTCTGCCAATTGAAGAGAAGGTCCTTACAGATCTTCGCCCAACCGGCCCGGAACGCGATCATGTCTCCGATCTTGCACGGCGTCTGCTCGCTGCGATTGCCCAGAGTGGCAGGGCCGAGGGGATGGTAGTGGGATCTGTTGCACGACATACATGGGTTCGTGGAGACCGGGATCTCGATGTATTCATGCTCTTTGATCCGGATTTGTCCCGGGAGGAACTCGAAACCGAGGGGCTGGCACTCGCCCGGACCATTGCAGCCTCATTCACCGAGAGGTTCCATGAAAAGTATGCCGAGCATCCGTACATTAATGCGACTATTGAGGATGTGGATGTGGATCTTGTTCCCTGTTATAACGTGGACAGCGCTACGAGGATCCAGAGTGCCGTAGATCGTACTCCGTTTCACACCCGCTACATTACCGGAAAGATCAATGGTTTAATAGATGATGTCCTCCTGCTCAAACAATTCACAAAAGCCGGGGGTATCTATGGGTCAGACCAGATGACGGAAGGATTTTCAGGATATCTCTGCGAGCTTCTTGTACTTCATTATGGTGGATTTACTCCACTTATCCAGGCAGCGGCATCATGGCGACCCGGGATTGTGATCGATATTGAGAACCACGCGGCAAAAACATTCGAGGAACCATTAATCGTGATCGATCCGGTCGATCCGAAACGCAACGTGGCAGCGGCAGTATCATTGGATCGCATGGCAGGATTTGTTGAGCTGGCGAGAGGGTACGGTGAAAAACCCGAAACCGGATTCTTCCTTCACCCGATGGAACGCTGTATCCTGAAAAAAGAACTTGCTGCACATATCGCCCGACGGAATACGTATGTTTTTGCTGTCATCTTTGCGACACCCCGGTATATACCGGAAATTGTTGTGCCGCAGCTCAAGCGCAGTGTTTCAGCAATCAGGGAGCTGCTGGAGCGAAACGGGTTTGCCGTCCATCACGCATCCTATGATATGCAATCAGAGGAATGCATGATCCTTCTTGAGCTGCTTGTGGGGGATCTTCCGGCAATACGCCGCCACCTGGGGCCGCCACTCTGGAACCGTACAAATGCAGACAAATTCCGGGAAAAATACCTGAAGGAATGTCAGTCTCATCCGTTTATTGAAGACGGGCGGTACGTTATCGATGTACCCAGAGATTATCAGACGGCAAAAAGCCTGCTGTCTTCAGATGCTCTCATCAGCGTAAGTCTGGGGAAACATGTGCGGCAGTCGCTGGAGATGGGGTGGACCCTTCTTGAGGGCGCTGAATGCTGGAAAGAAGAATTTTCACCATTTATCGCAGAATTTTTCGATCGGTGCTCACCCCTGACACGGATAAGGAGTTGGGAAAAATAAAGACAGATAAAAAAAGAAACCATTACTACAGGTAATCTGATACGTGTCACCCATAGACAGGAATGCTGATTTTTTTAATTATTTTTTTGAATTTTTCTTGATTTTTGCTAATGCCAGTTTCTCAATGGCTGCAGAATCAATACCCTGCGTGACATCCAGCTTCTGGTTTTGCACTGCACTGTCGACAAATCCTTTCCCTGTGGGGGTTCGGACGATAAGCGCTGTTGATCCCGGAGGGCTGCCTGTCGCTCCTGCTGATATATCAGAAAGCACTGCAGTGAGATCCGTGCAGAAATGGCAGCCTTTACGGACGCAGGTTTCCAGTTCTGCAAGCGGCACGATTGTGGTGCTGCCGTCCTGCTTCAGCACCTCCAGTTTTCCTTTCACATTGAGTTTTTTAATCTCGTGAGGTTCGAGATTGTAGTGGGTCTTGAGTTTTCCCAGAATGAGTGCATTATAATCAAACGTTTCGGTGCAGAACAAGCCGATTACGAGGCGAATTGCTTTCCCATACGGTTTTAGGAGATCATTTTCACTTTCACGCATGCGGGCTACTGCCTGAACGGCACAGGGAACACCAATAACTGCAATCCGTTTGAACTTTTTGATGACTACCGCATACTTGAGAGCCGCAAGAAGCGGTACCCACCAGCTGTACCGGCTGCCAGCCTGCTCAATGAGCACATCGGTTTTTGTAATGATTACGGACGAGGGTTTGAGCGTCCACCGATCTTCGGTAACTCGTGACAACTGCATCGATAAGACCTTCGTCAAGCGCATTTGCAAGAATTGCCGTGACTGCTCCCCCGCTCTGTTTACGCGGGACGTCAGATGTTGCTTTTGCTGTCAGAAGTTCGAGAAATTTCCCGATTGTTTCTGCTGGTTGATTGCCGATCCGGGGACACACTGCGTAACACGCCCCGCAGTGACATTGATCCGTCGCCTGTTTGCAGTACCCGTTACTCTTTGGACGATTCAACCATTTCTCCTTCATCAAAGAACAGGGCATCCGCAGGACAGACTGCCACGCATGCACCGCATCCCGAACATTGGCCCGTGTCCCAGACCTCACTTTTCAAATCGAGATAACTTTTTACTGCCATCACCATCACTCCCAGGTGTATTTATTCGCAAATGGTCGTGCACTTGCTGGTGCGATCCGCGAGTATTCAGAGTGCGAGCAGGGATGCTGCATCAAACCCGAAGGACTTTGCAAAATCCTCGATGACCGGCCGTATCATCGGTTTCTGTTCTTCGGTAATCGGCATCTGTCTGTGCTCCTACGCCAAGACAGAGATCATCAACCTTGCCCCGGATATAGATCTCACCCCCATGGATCCCACTTCCAACGTCACGTTCTGTAACAGGAGGGATGCCAGTTAATCCAAGCACAATCAGCAAACCGCCTGCCATGTACTCTCCGAGAAATGCCCGTGCGGCTCCACCGACAACAAGAATCGGGCGTTTTTCCTTATACTGCTTCATGTGGATACCACCGCGATAACCGATGTTATCGCGTCACATATACTCGGCCGCCCCGCATACTGTGGGCGACTGCATCGCCGGCACTGCCATGAATAATGATCTTTCCCTTATCCATGGTATTTCCCGGTGCATGGTCCGCATTCCCGTTGACAATTATTGTCGGTCCGCTCATGAACATAGCAAGATCCCCACCGGGAATTCCGTTGACCGTGATAGTCACTCCATCGCCACGCATCCCGTCACCGATAAACCGCTGGCCGAGGACGTTGTCAATAACTATCTCCTTTGCTCCGCTAGCAATTGCTGCACGGATCTGCTGATTGAGGGGCGTGTAATGAAGATTCTTTGCGTCGATCATGAACCGTCTTCATCGTGTCAGGCCCCTACAGTCTTGACATCGAGAACATTCAGCAATCCTTCATCCAGCATGTAGCCCCTGAGCCGGTCGCGGTTGCCCCGCAGACTCTCAATGCTGTTGATACCTGCCGCACCCATCAGTTCGGCGATTTCGAGAGTCCACCCGTGGATGAGGTTTTCGACCTGCACTGCATTCGATCTCGGGATCAAGCCGTCGGGTAAGTTCCGGTTTCTGGGTCGCTATTCCCCATGCGCAAACGCCCCGATAGCAGGTGCCGCACACACGGCATCCCATGGCAACGAGTGCAGATGTACCGATATAGACAGCATCTGCACCGAGACAGATGATCTTTGCGACATCCGCACTTTCACGGATTCCTCCACTTGCGATGAGGAGACCTTATTTCGTATTCCCTGGCTGCGAAGTTTGGCATCGACACTCGCGACGGCCGCTTCTATCGGGATACCGACATGATCCCGGAACACAACGCGGCGCTGCACCGGTCCCACCGCGGAACCCATCAATCACAACTGCATCGGCGGATGATCGTGCGATTCCCGCAGCGATCGCTGCTGTGTTGTGGACTGCTGCAATTTTAACAAAAACGGGTTTTTTCCATTCAGTTGCTTCCTTCAGGCTCCGGACAAGCTGTTTGAGATCCTCAATACTGTAGATATCATGATGAGGAGCGGGGCTGATTGCGTCGCTGCCCTCAGGAATCATCCGTGTGCATGAAACATCAGCACATACTTTTTCACCCGGAAGGTGCCCGCCGATACCTGGCTTTGCACCTTGCCCGATTTTGATCTCAATGGCAGCACCGCGTTCGAGATAATTGATGTCTACACCAAATCGCCCGCTGGCCACCTGGACAATCATGTTTTTCTGGTAAGGATAGAGCGATTCATGGAGTCCACCTTCTCCGGTTCCCATAAACGTACCGACTCCTGCTCACCGCTTTTGCAAGTGCCGTCTGGGCGTTTAAGCTGATTGCCCCATAGCTCATATGTCCGACCATGATTGGCGTCTCGATCTGGAGGTTCGGGGAGAGTTTTGTCAGGAGTTCAATATCACCATCGGCGATATCTCTCACCGACAACGACGCGGGTTTTTTCCCAAGATAAGTCCTCAGTTCCATGGGCTCCCGGAGCGGGTCAATGCTCGGGTTGGTGACCTGACAGGCATCGAGAAGGAGACGGTCGAAAATCATCGGGTAGGGTAAGGCATTTCCCATACCGGCAAGAATGATCTTACCGGTTTTTGCCTGGTTGAAGACCGTTCTCACGGACTTCGCGTGTCCAGACCGGGTGACTCCGGTAATCCGTGGGCTTTTCGATAAATGCTGATGGCATCGCGGGGGCAAAACGCTGCACAGCGGTGGCAGGCAACGCAGTTTCGCGAATTGATCCGGATTGTCATCTTCCTTTCGAAAGACGCCATACGAGCAGTTTTCAATACACCGTCCGCAAAGCATGCACTGGTCGGGATCGATCTCCACTTTGTAGCGAAGAGGAATACTGCCAATGGTCACGCAATAACCCTCCCGATAACCGGTTCACCGGCTTTTGGCATAGTGATTGAATCAACATCCGGTTCGATCCGGCGGATTGCTGCTTCTTCACTGGATATATAAAGTCGATCACCATACTCTCCGGTAACGAGAGGACGCAGTTTGATCCGGTCGGTGAATCCGACCAGCGTATGTTCATTGGCAACACAAATCGCGAACGGGCCGTTCATAAGTGCGGAGCCATAGGTCAGTCGGATTGCACGGTTGAGTTCCTTCTCTTTTGCCGGCATCCGGTCGATCTCTTTCCAGAACGGAGGAGCAAGCGCCCGTACTGCCATCTTTTCTGAGAGTCCGTGTTTTCTGACCAGCAAGTCCACAAGGTATGCAACGACTTCAGTGTCAGTAAACATCGTACATTTATATCCGTAACTCTCGATATACCGCCGATTGGTGCCGTAAGAGGTAATTTCACCATTATGGACAACACTCCAGCTCAGGAGATTGAATGGGTGTGCACCACCCCACCAGCCTGGCGTATTGGTCGGATACCGGTTATGGGCAAGCCAGAGATAACCCTTATAATCCTGGATACGGTAGAAATCAGCAACATCCTCGGGCCAGCCCGCTGCCTTGAAAACGCCCAGATTTTTACCGGAGGAGAAGATGAGCGCCCCATTCTTTTCCGCATTGACTTTCATGACAAGGTGGGTAACAATGTCTTCATCAGGGGTGGTACTTTTCGGCATCAGGCTCCGGTCAGGACGGAAAAAATAACGCCATGGTGTATGAACTTTCCGGATATTGGGCTGCTCTAGGTCTTGATCTGCTTCATCATGGACAATGGTTCCCCATTTCTCCAGCAGGGTATCAAGTGCAGTTTTATTTTCACGGATATTGTCAAAAAAAACATGCAGAGCGAAATAATCCTTATATTCAGGATAGATTCCATATGCAACGTACCCGGCCCCTTCACCACTTCCCCGCTCATTCATCATGGAGAGTGCTTCTTTGATTTTCGTGCCGTCCACACTCTGGCGGCGCTTATCAATCACACCTATAATACCGCACATATTATCACAAAGCAGAATGATGTTGTACTGATGAACATATGTTCATTTCTTAATGAATATCCGTTCAATCAGATTAGTTAAATAAGTATAAATATAAATGGGTGGAACATGTCTTCCAATATGTCAGCAGATGTAACCAAACTCCTGAAAAAAATTGAGGCGGACAAGATTAAATTTATCCGTCTTCAGTTCACTGATATCCAGGGTCAGCCGAAAAACGTCTCGATCCCGGTGATTCAGGCAGAGAAAGCATTGACCGAGGGTATCTGGTTCGATGGATCCTCCATCGAGGGATTTGCCCGGATTGAAGAGTCCGATATGATGCTCAAGCCGGATCCGGCAACATATGCTGTCCTGCCATGGAGACCCCAGGAAGGAAAGGTTGCACGGTTCATCTGTGATGTCCAGACCTACGGGAATAAACCGTTTGATGGCGATCCGCGTTTTATCCTGCGCAAGACCATTGCTGAAGCAGCAAAAATGGGTTTTACGTTTAATACAGGACCCGAACTCGAATTTTTCCTGTTTAAAATGTATGATGGCGTACCAACTACAGAGTTCGAGGACCACGGCGCCTACTTTGATCTTGCACCCACCGACTCCGCAGAGGACGTCAGACGTGATGTTGTCCTGGCGTTGAGTGATATGGGATTTGAAATTGAAGCATCTCACCACGAAGTCGCTGACAGTCAGCATGAGATCGACTTCAAATATGGTGATGCACTCATCACAGCAGATCGGGTTATTACCTTTAAGTTCGCAACCAAGTCGATCGCTCTCCAGTATGGCCTGCACGCGAGCTTCATGGCAAAACCCATTGCAGGCATCAATGGCAGCGGTATGCATACGCACGGCTCTCTGGCAAAGAATGGCAAGAATGCTTTCTTCGATCCAAATGGTGAGAATCGAGCTCTCCGATACTGCAATGTATTATATCGGTGGTATCCTGAAGCATGCAAAGGCAATTACCCGTGTAGCAAACCCAACCATCAACTCATATAAACGGCTCGTCCCCGGTTACGAAGCCCCCTGTTATATTTCCTGGAGTGCCGCGAACCGCTCAGCACTGGTTCGTGTACCGGCAGCCCGAGGTAACAGCACCCGTGCCGAGTTCCGCAGCCCGGACCCGATGTGCAACCCGTATCTTACGTTTGCCTGCATGCTTGCAGCAGGACTTGACGGTATCAGGAACAAGGTTATGCCTCCTGAAAGCACGAACACGAATATTTATCATCTCGATGAAAGAGCCCGCAAGAAACTCCATATCGATATGCTTCCGGGCAGCCTCATGGACTCCAACGCGGCACTCATTAAAGATGATGTACTTTGCAAGACCCTTGGTGACCATGTGATCACGAATCTCTCCAGCATTGCACAGATGGAAACAGATTCGTTCCGCCTTGCGGTACACCCATGGGAACTTGACCGGTATCTGGCAACATACTAATTTTAAATTTTTAAAAAAATTGTATCGGCAGGGTTCGGACTTGTAATCCGGTAACTGACTGTCGATTGAACTCTCGGACGGGATTATCCGTGGTTGCTTTGATATGACCGATTTTGCATCGGAATAAGGCAAATCGGAAGAATATCATCTCTTAACTCAGATCCGGATTCCCGTATTGGAGAGCGGTCGCCAGGAAAGAAAACACTATCAAAGGTGAAAGATATGGCTTTGGATACCGGTGTTACAACCTGGCTTTTGGTGTCTGCAGCGCTCGTGATGCTGATGATCCCGGGCGTGGGTCTTTTCTATGCAGGACTTGTTCGCAGGAAGAATATCATATCGATGATCGCGCTCTCTTTTGTTGTGCTTGCGGTTGTCAGTATTTACTGGATGGTGATCGGGTACTCGCTCGCTTTCGGACCTGATATTGGCGGAATCATCGGAAACCTCGATTATGCCTTCCTGAACGGTGTTGGAGCGGATGCAGGGGAAAACGGGTATGCCCCGCTGGGATTCATGGTATTCCAGCTCTTCTTTGCAGCAGTGACCCTCACCATCATTACATCCGGTGTGGCAGAACGTGTCAGGCTCTCATCGTTTATTGTGTTTATGCTGCTCTGGATGACGTTTGTGTATTGTCCGCTTGCCCACTGGGCATGGGGCGGGGGATGGGCCCAGTCGATGGGACTCCTGGATTTTGCCGGGGGTACGGTGGTTGAGATCTGTTCCGGGTTCTCTGCTCTTGCCATTGCCCTTGTCATCAAAAGCCGGGCTGGTTTTGGAAAGTACTCGATGGAACCGCACAATATTCCCCTGGCTCTGATCGGCGCTACCCTGCTCTGGTTCGGCTGGTTCGGGTTCAATGCAGGCAGTGCCCTGGGTGTGAACGGCATCGCAGTCAATGCATTCGTCGCTACCAATGCTGCAGCTGCTGCAGGCCCGCTTGCCTGGATGGGAGCCAGCTGGTACCATGGAAAACCCAGTTCTCTGGGTATGGTGAGCGGGGCAATCGCAGGCATGGTTGCAATTACTCCCGCAGCAGGATATGTTACACCCATGATCTCGATCCTGATCGGGGCTGTGGCCGGCCTGATCTGCTACGGAGCAATGTTATTCCGGATCCGGAAAGGGCTCGATGAGAGCCTTGATGCCTGGGCAATCCACGGCATTGGAGGATTCTGGGGGACAATTGCAACCGGAGCATTCGCGGCAATGGCGGTTTGTGGATTTTCAGGACTGTTTGAAGGCAATGTGCAGCAGTTTATGATCAATCAGCATTGCTGCGATTGTCGCTGTCGTCTTTTCCTTTGCCGTCACCTATATGATCGGAATTTTCGTCGACAGGACAATGGGTCTGCGGGCAACCACCGCTGAAGAATATGTAGGAATGGACATCTCGCAGCATGGTGAGAGGGTATGAGGTAATCACGCATGAAACTGGTAAAAGTAATCATCGACCGGAACAATTCGAGCTGGTAAAAAAGGCACTTGAGGATAATGGCGTGACCGGCATGACCGTTACCGAAGTTCAGGGAAGGGGGGAGCAGAAAGGCATTATCCTGGAATACCGGGGAAAGACGATGGTTGTTGACATGCTTCCCAAGATCCAGATCGAAATTATTGTCCGCGACCAGGAAGTGAACGAACTGGTTGCCACGATAATAGGTGCTGCAAAGACCGGCAGGATGGGTGATGGCAAGATCTTCATACTTACCGGTTGAAACTGTCATCAGGGTACGTACTGGTGAAATGGAACACTAAAAAGTCGGTTACATAAGTTCCGGATCGCATGCGATCGGTTTAATTTTTTTTTTTCTAATTCATTTTTCCTAAATGAGAATTTGATAAATATATTTATAAGCATAGGAAGACAACTTCCTTCCTGCGAGAGTTTCGCAAAGTTGTATGCTGCAGAGCGGAAGTGAAACGGGAGCCACCGGATTTTTGGTCCGGCAGGGATCAGGAAAAAAAGGAAGATTCATTAGATCCGCTGCAGGCAATTCACGATTATATGAAGGTGAACAGGTAATGGTTTTAGACACAGGAGCAACAGCATGGATTCTCGCAGCAACGGCGCTTGTCATGATTATGACGCCGGGCGTGGGTTTTTTCTATGGCGGACTGGTAAGGAGGAAAAATTTAATCTCGATGATTACGCTTGCGTTCGTCGCCTTTGCACTGGTGAGTATCCAGTGGGTACTGGTCGGGTATTCACTTGCGTTCGGTACCGACATCGGCGGTTTTATCGGTGGGCTGCAATATCTTGGGCTGGAAAACGTGGGAATGGAACCAGGGCCCTACAGTGCGGCAATACCCGGGCTGTTGTACATGGTATTCCAGCTCGTATTTGCAACCGTGACGATGGCAATTGTCACGTCAGGGTTTGCAGAACGTATCAAGTTCAGTGCTTACCTTGTATTCGCCCTCCTCTGGACAACGATCGTCTATGACCCGCTGGCCCACTGGGTCTGGGGCGGAGGCTGGGCTGCACAGTTCGGTGCAATCGACTTTGCCGGGGGGACGTTGTCCACATCAGTTCCGGGTTTGCTGCCCTGGCACTTGCGCTCGTGATCGGGAAACGCGTTGGTTTTGGCAAGTATGCAATGGAACCGAACAACATTCCCCTGACCATCCTTGGTGCGGCACTCCTCTGGTTCGGCTGGTTCGGGTTTAATGCGGGAAGCGCACTTGGGGCAAATGGTCTGGCGGCCCAGGCTTTTGTCACTACCAACATCGCAGCCGCTGCCGGCGCGATGGCATGGCTCCTGATCAGCTGGCTCCACGGAAAACCGAGTTCTCTCGGGTTTGTCAGCGGTGCTGTGGCCGGACTTGTTGCCATCACTCCCGGCTGCGGGTATGTAACACCTATGGGAGCACTCATAATAGGTACCATTGGTGGCGCAGTCTGTTACGGTATGCTGCTCTTCCGCATCAGGAAAGGTCTGGATGAGAGCCTGGATGCGTGGGCAATTCACGGCATGGGAGGCCTGTGGGGTGCACTCGCGACCGGTATCTTTGCAGTTGCTGCCGTGAACGGTGCTTCTGGATTGATTGAGGGCAATGTCCACCAGTTCATTGCAAATGCAGTTGGTGCGTTTGCGGCACTTATCTACGCGTTTGTAGTGACCTATATCCTCGCAGAAGTCATCGACAGGACTATAGGTCTGCGGGTCACAGAAGAGGAAGAATATGTCGGCCTTGATATTTCCCAGCATGGAGAACGGTGTTAATCCGGAGAGAGAACATGAAAATGGTGAAAGCAATTATCAAACCTGAACGGTTCGAATTTGTAAAAAAAGCCCTGGAAGACAACGGGTTTGTCGGAATGACAATTACTGATGTTAAAGGAAGAGGCGAACAGAAAGGGATCACGCTCGAATACCGTGGCGGTCTGATGACCGTTGATTTCCTCCCAAAGATTCAGCTGGAAATTGTGGTCAGGGACACCGATGTCGACAGACTTGTCGTTACCATCACTGACGCGGCCCGGACCGGGAAAATCGGTGATGGAAAAATATTCATCATGCCGGTAGAAACGTCAATCAGAATACGCACGGGCGAGATGGAGACATGAGAAGGGCAAAATCCATAATCTTTCATTTTTTCCAGGGTCCAATCCTTTTTTGGTGTTTTTGTTACAGAGATTCCTGCCTGTCGTTAATCCGATAATGAGCGCGAGAAATTTTATAATTGTCCGATTTCTTGTTCCATCTCCCTGCCAGCACCCATCATCCTTATAATCCTGAAAGATTTAGCGAAAGAGTGTCCTTCGGACATCAGATCCGTGAATCTGCGAAGAGAATTCAGGGAATTTTTTTTCGGTCTGATTGAAAAAAGATTATATATCGTATAATATACGCAACTTCTGTTCAACATGGGGCGATATCGGGTGATGACCCGGCAGGGAAAATGTTCCGATATCCTGTCTTACAGACTCCTGAATGTCCTCATCACTGATACCATGTTTATGGTGATCCACCAGTTCATGGAAAAATACCTTGCCGCCACCATGTACGATCCTGCACAGGCAGAAGCGTTCATCACCCGCTCTGATATAGTAATATGAGGAGCCAATCAAAGATTTACGATAATCCTGTAACTGTTCCAGGATCAGCTCGTATTCAGGTTCCGATTCATCCGGCATAACATAGTGTGGCAGCGGAGCCAGGCCGGTGACTTTTTTGGCTTTTGGCATTTCTAAAACCCCCTTCGTTCCTTCCTCCCTTGGCATATGCTCTTGTCACACAGTCTAAGGTACAAAGGCAATATCTTTCCTATCTATTTATAATTTTCTATCTGTGGACACTCATTGAAAATCTGTAAAAAAAAAGATTGTTATTTACCTTGGTTGCTGAAATTCTATACTGCAATCATGATCCCGTGGCTTTCCGCAAATTTTAAAAATTTTAAACCCAATGCGGCCATTGCACTCAATGCCACGCGGCACATGAACAAGATCGAGCGAAAAAAACTTTTCTCCCCGGATATCGAACCCATGCGGACTGCAGAAGGCAGGTGGTTCGAAGCGATTGTCTATGAGATGTTTCTGGATATTTCAAAGAAATCAGGCCGGATAAAATACCTGGCACGGAAAGGTGCGGATGCCCCACGAAGGCGCGAGGATGTCAAACTCGGGCAGAACGGTCTTTTTTATTCGAAATACGGTGACATCACAATCCGGGGCAACGGTCAGGATCTTGCGGAATTTGATATGCTGCTCGTCAGATTCGGATAATCATGTAGCATTTGCAGAAGTTGTGACATCCCCCTCAGATTTAAAAGAGTTCGAAGCAGGAGATCGCGTTCAAGAAACGTCTCATCGGGTACCTGTACAATCAGAAGATCACCCCTTTTCTTCTGGTTTCGTCCTTTGATCTTTCCAACTATTCTGTTGTCAAACGGCTTGCAAAGGACAAGACAAACGCAATCATTCATACGAGTTCCTGCGAAGAGATCAAATCAATTCTCAAGCACTATCGTCCCCGTATCCTGTACAACAATCCGGATAATCACCCCAACCTGGTCCCGGCTACGGATTTCCCGATGAAACACCCGTTTGACTACAAGCGCTACCATGATGAAGTCCGCACGCAGATCTTCAGCGAGATTGCAAAAGGGGGCGAACGAAAACTTCCGAAGATAACCAGCGAGACCGGGCAACTCGTGAAAAAAGTCCTCTACGGAGGACTCTTCCCGCAGTCTGTCAAATTATTGTGTGATACCTATGGTCTGACGGTAAAAGGCAGGAAGATTGAGTTTGAAGATTTTTCAAAGTATTATTCAAAAGCAATCATTGCTACAGATCTTCCCAATTATGAACTGATCATTTACCTTCGTTCACGGCAGAAAAAAGAGTACCATAAAATGATCCAGGCAAAGGACGGCCATTTCAAATTTGAACGACCAACCCCGCCAAAAGTGGGTTTTTTCCTCTGGCTTGAAGCCATCCAGCCGAGTCTCGGAACACGGATTACCCATCAGGTGCTGGAAACATTTTCCATTACCCGATCAGCCAAAGAAATAAAGGGTTTTGATTATCAAAAAAACGTAAGGGTTATTTTCTCCAATATACGAAATTAATCATCCCGTTCATTGTGTTTAATCGAGCAGGGCACCCATGGCCTCATCATACCGTGCACTCATGACATAGTCGATGCCGGACACTTCTGCTGCTTCTGGAGTAAGTGCCATCAGGTCATTGACGGCTCATGGTCGAGAGGCGGAAATTCCTGCTGCCTGCCATGATCTGCTGGAGACCGGTCCTGAACTTCTGGGTATACGTGTAAATTCCGACTGCACCCATCGGGATATCCTTCATGCGTGCGCCGTATTTCTCCTTGAGTTCCTCATAGCAGACAAAGATCTCTTCGATATTGTTACCATACTTCGAGACTGTCTTGGGAAGATCGCCTTCTTTAACCCACTTCTCGATATTTTTGCCTACCATCGCCGGGGATCATGAGCCCCCTGCCCATACAGACTGCCTTGAAATACGGGACTGCCCATTGCCAGTGCCTTGAAAACACCGGGTTCATCCGAAAAACCGCCTGCCATTGCAAGGTCAGGTACCCGGAAGCCTTTCTTTTCCAGCCTTACAGGCAAATTCATACGCAAGCGACTGCAGGTAGAACGTGGGAATACCCCATTCGTTCATCATCGGCCATGGGCTCATACCTGTTCCGCCGGGTGCACCATCAATGGTGAGCAGATCGATCTTCGCTTCTGAACTGTACCGAAGCGCCATCGCCAGTTCGACCATGGAGTAGGCACCGGTCTTTAACGTAACCCGCTTGAAACCGATATCACGGAGGCGGTCTACTTCTTCGAGGAAACCTTCTTTGGTGACAAATCCAAGACGGGAGTGGCGTTCGAATTCCTTGATTGCGCCTGCTTTAAACGCCATCTGGTTCTCTTTGAATGTCGGATCAGGCAGGACAATATAACCCCGTTTCTTGAGCTCGATTGCTCGCTCAAGAGACTTGACCTTGATCTCACCGCCAATGCACTTGGCTCCCTGGCCCCACTTAAGTTCAATAGTGTCCAGATTATGTTTGCTTGCGACATATTCCGCGGTTCCAAGCCGGGTGTCTTCAACATTCATCTGAACAAGCATCTCGCCATAGCCTTCGTAGAATTTCTTGTAAACGTTAATCCGTCGATCCATTTCGGGAGACTCAGTAACTTTACCTTTGGCATCACGCTTCAGGCCAGGATCAATACCACAGACATTTTCACCGCAGACACAAGTAATACCGGAGATTGCAGCACCGATAGCAAAATGTTCCCAGTTTACCCGGGCAATCTCGGTTGATCCAAGTGCACCGGTAAAGATTGGCAGGCGCATCCTGACTTTTTTGTCCCAGCCGTACTCGGTCTCGGTATCCACGGTTGAGAAGACCGCTGTATCCGGACCGGCTTCGACTCCCTCAGGAAGTCCCCATCGCACCGACTGCATACCCCTGAATATTCAGGTGTGAATAATCAATCGGATAATTCTTATCAGCACCTGCAGTCATCTCACCGAATGGACCGGGATACAAAACCTCCCTTCCCCGGAACGTTGATAACCAGATCTCACAGCTGCCTTTGCATCCGTCCAGGCAGCGGGTACAGATACCCGAACACGGGGCAACATCCCGTGAACGGTTTACCGTCCCGGTTGCCTCATTTGCATTTGGTTGTCTAAGATTCATGAATACACTCCATTCGAATAACTGGATGTCCTTCGATCCTGAACGAAGATGTGGTTTGAGCGAAAATCGATCTCAAACTAAATGATTTAAAACTCGTTCACTAATAAGCGCTTGCTTTCCACCCTCATTTAAACTTTACTGTTTTTAACAGCTAGATGGCGATAGATTTTACTTGATTTTCGTGAAAAAAGAATTAAAAATCAGGAAAATACTCAAAAAATTATATATTTATAAAAAATGCCAGATATTCATATGGCAATTAAATCGTATGCTCTGCTTCCCATCCCGATCTCTTCGGCATACCTTATCTGGCTGTATCCATCCGTCTGTGCATGAACTCCTTTGAATTTATCCAGCCCTTTGCGATGATTCCTGGTGAGCAAGTGAATCGGTAAAACCGGACTGCTGGTTCACGAGGTCAAAACTTGCTGCATCGATCGCCACGGGATCCTTTGATGCGAGAATGCCAATATCCGGCACGATAGGTGTATCACTGTACGGGAAACAGTCGCAATCCGGTGTGACGCGGATAAGGAAGTTCATATACCCCACTTTTCCTTTCTTTCCATGAACCGCACCACAGGCATACTCAACCATGCGTTCCATGAATATCGGGATCTCAGTCTCCCAGTCTATATCTATTGCATGTTCCGGGCAGACATGCATACATTCAAAACACCCGATGCAGCTGTCCCTGTCGATCACTGATCTCTTTTTTTCGATTATGATGGCTGATTTCGGGCAGACTTCTGCTACATATTCCGCACCCGGAACACCGATCGGTGACCGTGAACGGGCGTGCGTTGTGTTGTGCCCTTTTCCCGGCCGGAGGTGCGCAGCCCATTGCAAGATTCTTTATGGCACCACCGAATCCTGATACGATATGACCCTTGAAATGGCTCATCACAATCATACTGTCAGAACGGGCGATGTCTCCGGCGATGGAAACGGTGTCAAAATGTTTTTTCCCGATTTTTACCTGAGCCACATTCTTTCCCGACAGCCCGTCAGCAATAATTATCGGTGCCCCGGTAACAGCAAAGTCAAACCCGTGCAGAATTGCAGTCGTGATATGGTCAACTGCATTCGAACGGCTGCCGATATACAGGGTGTTTGTATCGGTCAGAAAGGGCAGGCTTCCGCACGCTTTGACTTTATCAACAACCTGACGAACATACACCGGGCTTATAAATCCGTCATTCCCCCGTTCGCCAAAATGGAGTTTAACAGCAGTTCTGTCACTTTGCGAAATGACATCGGAAAACCCTGCATGGTCAAAAAGCCTCTGTATTTTTACTGTTACACTTTCCTGATCTGAATGTGCCCGCAGGCCGGCAAAATAGACCGCACTTTTCATTTCAACATCCTCAGTTAAAAAGAGGATATTTGTGGGCGATATGTAAAATCTATCGTTGAATATTCAGGCAAGAAAATCAAAGGAACGGGTTTTTTTCCTGTTCTTTCCCTGCTTGATTAATTCCCGGGACTTTTCAAAATACTGGCGGGACAAGAGTTCTTTTCCCAGTTCCCGGGAACAGATTCCAAGGCAGTTCCAGGCCTCTGCATGGTTCGGGTTCTTCTCCACCACGCGATTGAGGATCTGTACCGCTGATTCAAGGAGATCCTGTCGTTGTCGCAGTATGCCGATTGTCTTAAGCATCTCTGCACGGGAAAACATGAACTCTTCATCATCCGGTGCGAGTTCAACAGCCCTGTCAAAATTCCGGAGTGCCTCTGCGTCTTTTCCCAGCACACGGTAACATACACCCCTGTCATGCCAGTAGTAAGCGTGCGAAGGGTCGATCTCAATCGCCTTGTCAAAATACGGGATGGCTTCAGCATACTTCCCTTCCCAGAATGAGAGCCGCATGCCTTTCCGGTAATTGGTTTTTGCCTTTCCCAGTATCTTGTCAAATATGCCGGCGCGGGAAGCGGGAGTCGCTCCTGAAGAGTCCGCGGTTTTTTGAGGTGGAGTTACCAGTTCAGCTCCCATCTCTTCGGTAACATCTCTTACCCTTCCCATTACGCCCATGAAGATTCCCTTGCTGTCATACAGAGCTGTGGATTTCATCCATAATACGGTCTGGCGCCCCTCTTCCGGTGTCGCTTTGGTCCAGGCAGTGACAGTCCCCTTCTCTTTTTCAATAATGGTGTAGTGATTCTCAAGAAGTGCTGCATCATCCTGAAAGATGAGATCGCTGAGCATCGGAGATCTATGACCAAAAAAAGGAATTGAATATTCCCAATCTCCCTTGCCCAGCATGTCCGCTTCTCTGATTCCTGTCATTGCTGCCATTCCCTTGTTCCATACAATCACAGTACCCTCCCGATCTATGACGAATGCAGGCTGGTGAAAGAAGTTGAACGCATCGGAAAGAATCTTCTGGGTAGTGCCCGGTCCTCTTCCCATGTTTCTCCGGTCAACTGCCTGACGGATCATATGAACCATATCGAGAAGCTGATCCTGAACATCATCACCTTTTTTTAAGAAAAAATCTGCACCATAATTGAGCGCTTCTATTGCTGCATATTCCCTGCCAACACCGGTATAAATAATCAGGGGGGTGGTATTTCCTTTTGCCCGGATTATCTTTAAAAATTCAATACCATTGATATCCGGCAGATCGTAATCGACAACCATCGCATCGTAGGTGTTGCTCAACAGGAGATCCAGTGCTTCCTGTGCTGACACTGCTGTCTTTACATTCATGTTGCCGAAACGTTCAAGTAAAGGGCGTATTACCTCGAGCAGCGACTTCTGGTCATCAATGACAAGGACTGACAGCATACTGTAACCTAACGGTGATAACGCTGCAAAAAAATAAAAAGATTGGGGTTTATTCCCGCTTTCCCAACTGGTGATCGAGCCAGAAGAGATGGCCGGGTACATCCCCGATGCACATTATCTGCCCGAGAATTGCACTCGAATGCTCTTCTTCTTCGACCTGTTCTTTGACAAACCACTGGAGCATCTCAAAGCTTGCGTGGTCTTTTTCCTTGATTGCAAGATCAACAAGTCCGTTGATCATGGCTGTGACCTTCTGCTCATGGGCATATACTTCTTCGAACACTTTGCCCGCAGAGGACCACTTTCCTTTGGGTGCTTCGATCTCAAGGAGACTGACTTTTCCCATCCGTGCGACAATATAGTCGTAGATCTTGAATGCGTGCATCTGCTCTTCTTTTGCCTGTATTTTCATCCAGTGGGCAAATCCTTTCATGTTGACGGATTCAAAATACGAAGACATAGAAAGGTACAGGTAAGCCGAATAGAACTCCCGGTTGACCTGCTTGTTGAGCGCCTGCTCCATGGTCTTGGAAATCATGTGTTTACACCTCTTTTTATTCGATAATGGGTGTAGGGTTTATTAATTCTTTTGTAAAAAGGCAATTATCTGCAGTCAGTCAGACCTTATTTTTTCTTCCGGGGTCGAATGAAGGAATGAAACAGACCGGTGATAGCATTGGGCTTTTTAGGGCGGAAGACTCCTTCATTTACGTACCGCACATCCTCAATGGAAAAGAACGCATGGGGATTTGTGGATTGAAGATGAGCGGTGATACGGGGAACATCAGTACGGTTGACAAGGGACAGGATAATCTTGACACTCCCTCGTGCCCCTGTGGCATCAACAGTAGTTATCCCATAATTTTCTGACTGCATGAAAGAGATGATCTCATCTGTTGAGTCTTCTGTCGTGACAATGCGCAGGATCACCATTCCGATCGAGAGTTTCTCCTCAATCACGAGACCGACATAGGTGCCCATTGCAAATCCGAAGGCAAATGCCATAAAGTTAGCGACATTGGAAAGATCATTCATCACAACTTCTATGGCGAGAAGCCAGATCACAATCTCAAAGAATGCGATGATTGGAGCGAGATACTTGATACCCCGGGCAATATAGATAACACGGATTGTCTCCATGCTCACATCGCAAATCCGGGCGAGAAATATCAGGATCGGCAGAATTACCCAGGTGTAGAATTCAGGATCGCTGACAAAAAACGACATTACCTTTCCCCCTTCCCTTGCATGCGTATTTTTACCCATTGAAAAGGTGATTCCTGCATCTATATCAAGATTCTCTGAAAATACTAAAAAAAGAGAGCGCTGGGGCCGAATCCCGTATTACGCAGATAAGCCAGCCCGGTTCATTTTATGCATACTTTTGCGGGTCGGTGTCAAATTTCTTTTTGCAGCCGGGAGCGCAGAAGTAATACTTCTTACCCTTTATACTCGCTGGTGAACTTTGCCGTTTTTTCGTCAACCGTCATCTTGCAGATTGGATCAATTGCCATACTGTTCCACCTCAGTTATCTCCCTTTCTTTGCCTCGGGTATATACTTTTTGAGCAGCAGAGAGAGACTGACAACCGTCACAGAGCTGAGCGCCATTGCAAGAGCGGCAAGTTCCGGTTTGAATACAAAACCGAAGTATGGATAGAGGACACCTGCTGCTACCGGGATAAGTGCAGCGTTATAGGCAAACGCCCAGAAGATGTTCCCTTTGATCCGGCCCATCACTTTTTTGGAGAGCTGGATTGCTGCCACCGAATCGAGCAGGTCATCTTTGATCAGGACCACATCCCCGCTTTCAATCGCCACATCAGTGCCGCTGCCGATGGCAATCCCCACATCTGCCTGCGCGAGTGCCGGGGCATCATTGATCCCATCACCCACAAATGCCACGATCTCGCCTTTTTCCTGGAGTGCCTTAACTTCTGAAGCCTTATCCTGCGGGAGTACCTCGGCAACTACACGATCAATCCCGATCTGGCGGGCGATTGCATCAGCAGTCCGTTTGTTGTCGCCGGTAATCATAACGACACGAACTCCCATCGCCTTGAGCTGCCGGACAGATTCCCTGCTTGTCTCCTTTAGCGTGTCTGCAATGGCAATCACACCTGCCATGTGGTTACCTGCGGCGATAAGAACGGCCGTCTTACCGTCATGCTCAAGCGCGGCAATCCGCGCCTCGGTCTCATCCGGGATCACAACCCCTTTTTCCCCCATGAGGATGCGGTTGCCCACCAGCACTGTTTCTCCGAGCACGGTTGCTTCGACGCCTTTGCCGCCAAACGTGTCAAAGTGTTCAGCCTGTTCAATGACAATTCCCGAGGCGATGGCTTTTCGTACTACTGCCTGAGCAAGCGGGTGCTGTGAGTTCTTCTCGACGCTTGCAGCAAGTCCCATGAGGGTCTGTTCTGAAATGCCAGCCGGGATGATATCAGTCACTTCCGGTTTTCCTTTTGTCAGTGTGCCCGTCTTATCGAAAACAACGGTCGTAATTTTTTCTGCAACCTCGAGGGCCTCACCGTTTTTTATCAGGATTCCCAGCTCAGCGCCACGGCCAATACCTACCGTCACTGCTGTGGGTGTTGCGAGACCCAGTGCACAGGGGCATGCAACTACCAGGACCGAAATTAAAGCAGTCATTGCAAAGAGAAGGGGATCCGGCGGGACCGGGAAGATGAAGAACCACACGATAAATGCAGTTACGGCAATGGCAATGATCACCGGGATAAAATAGGTCACCGCTGTATCAGCAATCCGCTGAACCGGTGGCTTTGAACCCTGGGCATCCTCGACGAGCTGGATGATCTGGGCAAGGACTGTTTCCCTGCCTACCTTTGTAGCTTTCACCGAAAGCACGCTGTTTGTATTGATCGTCCCGCCAACAACCCGGCTTCCTTTGGTTTTGAGAGGCGGGATTGGTTCACCGGTGATCATTGATTCATCCACATAACTCCCGCCTGCCACAACCTCGCCGTCAACCGGGACCTTGCTGCCGGGTTTCACCAGGACAATATCCCCGGAGACCACATCGTCAATGGGAATTTCCTCTTCCTTGCCATCACGGATCAGTATGGCAGTTTTTGCCCGGAGCCCGGCAAGTTTCCGGATAGCTTCTGAAGTTCTCCCTTTGGCCCGTGCCTCAAGGTAACGTCCGAGCATGAGAAATGAGGCCAGCATGATCGCAGTATCGTAGAACATGAACTCGTTGGTCAGGATAATGCCAAAAGTACCCATTACGCTTGCGACAAATGCAACACCCGTACCCATAGCATACATCACATCCATATTGAGGGAACGGTTGCGCAGAGCCATGGAGGCGGCACGGAAGATGGGATAGGCCACATAGAAAAAAACCGGGGTTGAAATAACCAGCATCACATAGGCAAGCGTCTGCATCGATATCGGAAGCGGAACCCACATGGCGAGCATGAGCGGGATGCTTACGGCAAATCCGACAGAGAACCGGAGAAATTTATCGTGAAGATCCTTATTCCCGGGCAGTCTTCTCGGCTTCCTCGCTCACCTCTCCGGCAATCCCGAGATACTGGTAGCCCGCATCTTCGATGGCTTTTTTCATATCCGGAATCTCGGTAACCGAGGGATTATACGTGACATATGCCTTTTCAGTTCCGAGATTCACGCTGGCGGAGATAGTACCGGGAAGTGCCCGGAGGGCTGCTTCGATTGTCTGGACACAGGTGGCACAAACCATGCCCCCTATTTTGAGAGTGACTTCGCGGTTCACGACCTCATACCCTGCATCCTTCACCGCTTTTTCCAGTTCAGCGAGTGAGACTTTTGTCGGATCAAACTCAACATGCGCAGTATCCGTGCCAAAATTCACCTGAACCGCAGAAACATCCCTGATGTTTGCCAGGGACTCTTCGACGGTAATTGCACAGGTCGCGCAGTGCATTCCTGAAATTTTTATCTCCGCTTTCTTTTTTTCCGGTTCTGCCATGGTTTTTCACCCTGTCTTTTTCCTGGATCAGAGCAACCTGGTTTCTTCCGTGGGTTTTGGCACCTTTACAACAAGAACACGGAATAGTGATCGAGCTCTCGTTGCTCCAGCGGTGCGGAATCCTTGCCGGACTTTCAACCAGCATGTCTTTTCCAACAGTCTGTTTCTCATCGGCAATTTCACCAACACCGGATCCTTCCAGGACGAAAAAAATACATCAACCGGTGTGATGTGTCTTCTTCAATGATTCACCGGGTTTGAGGGTGATTACGACTGCCATCGCATGCGGGGACTCATATATCCTGCGCACGTCCACATGGTGAGGGTGGGGGCCCGACACCACGTTTGCCGGTTCCGTTATTTTCATGAGATACTCCACATTCGCAGTATATCCAGAACGTGTGTTCAGGTAAGATAAAAGGATATCAATACCGGAAATATACTGTTTGAGAATTCTACGGTCCATCGCTGTTTAACGCTCCGCAACAAGTTTGGATAAGGGCAGAAAAGATACCTGTTTTCTTTTAACTTCAATGAGAGCAGAGTGCATTTTCCCTTAAACCCTGAGGTTGGAATGATTGCATTGTATAACCTGTTTCAGAATTTATCGCATTTGCAGTAGCCAAAATAGTGAAGTGAAACCCCCTTGGGAGTTCAGGTTTTTTTAAAATATTTCTTCGGAGTCTGTTTTTTTGGTCCATTTCCGCTGCTGCCCATTTAAAATGTAAGGCGTTCGGCATGAAATCCCAGATAAAAGGTTGTCTTATGCGGATGGAAAATACGTTATCGCGCCTGTTAAAAATCTCCGAAATCCGGGGTCAAATCTCAAAAAACAATTTTCAAATCGGGAAACAAACGAGGATCATTGATTTATTTATAGGGTTCAGGTGATTATGACCTTGATGAATACTCCCGGAAAATTTTTCAAAACACGCCTCCGCTTTGCCGTTTCTTATATTCCACGAGCAGCGCCGCAGCATATGCACAGGTTTTTTTCGTGGGCACGTAATTGAACTCTTTTACTCTTTTCAGCAGCTCTTCTGTGACGGCAGCGTCATCGAGTATTGTGAGCTTTTTGACTTCGTCAAAGATCCAGTCCAGGTGGTCAATCCCGGTCTCCTTGCCATCAATCAGAATCCTCTTTGTCGTGATCTTGTCCGGTGGAATCCCCCCGCAGATTGAGCAATAGTATCCATTCCTGTCATCTCCGGCCATTTTTTTTCACTCCCTGATCATCGTCAGTGACATCTTGAACTTCGTGATGGCAGACAGTGCATGAGGGACATTGGCGGGGAAGATAATCGTGTCTCCTTCCTTCATCGGGTATGTCTTTCCCGATACCCATACCTCACACTCACCATCAAGAATAGTGACCACTGCATCAAATGGTGCAGTATGTTCGGAGAGTCCCTCGTTCTCGTCAAACGAGAAGAGGGTAATATTTCCCGCCTTGCGCGAGACAATCATCCGGCTTGCTACCGTGCCCTCATTGTAGTTCACGAGATCCCTTAATTGCAGGACGATACCTTTCAGTTCTTCCCGTTTCTTATCGGGAGTATCCGGATTTTCGTGTTTGTATTCTGCCATTACAATTCTTCCCCGTTTCTGATGCAGGTGCATGAGGTTAATATCGCTGGTTTTTTCTTTTGCAATGATTATGGTGAGACAAGCGCGGTCTTTTCAGATATATTTCAATATACCCCCGGAATGAAAAATCCTCTGCCCTTATTGTGATCCGGTTTCGATTCATCAGCCTGACGGATCATCTTTTTTAAAGAATTTCCGCAATTATTAAAATGGCAGGAAGGTCAGGCATGCCCAATATACCATAAGCTGCAGACCGGTCAGCGGGATACCCACCTTAATAAACTCAAAGAACGTCAGGGTTTCTCCCTGCTTTTCTGCGTTCTGGATGATGATTACATTGCTTGCAGCCCCAAGAATTGTCAGGTTACCGGCGATCGTGCTCCCTGCCGCAAGTGCCATAAGCTGTGCTGTTGTGCCCCCCGTCTGCATGATAATCGGCTGGAACAGGGCTACAAAAGGAACATTCGAAATGAACTGGCTGAAAAACACACTGGTCAGGAGAATCATCGGTATGGATGTAACCATGCTTTCGCTCACAAAAGACTGGAAAAAACCGGTCTGGCGGACACTCTCCATCAGCACAAACATCGCAGCAAAGAAGACAAGCGTAAACCAGTCAATGTTTTTCAGCAGTCTCTTCCTGTCTCTTCCCAAAATGATAACGGGAATCGCTGCGCATAAGGCAATAAACGGCAGTGGTACGAGGATTTTTCCCCCATACAGGGAAGCGATGACATTGGCGGCAGCAAGGATCAGGAAGACAGCCAGTGAACATTTCACCGGAAGGAAAAATTTTGTTTCGACAGGCAGGATTGGATCGTGGTCAAGAACCCGGGGTGAAAAATCCGTGCGGAAGTAAAACCGGAGAAGAACAAACGCGACACCGAGACTGACAAGGGAAGGAATGAAAAGGTACAGAGCAAATGTCACGAACGGGGCATCCATCCCACCGTTCACAGCAATAAGCAGATTCTGGGGGTTTCCGATCGGGCTCATCACGCTGCCCGTAGTAATCGCTATTGCAAGAGCAAGAAGCATCAGCTTTGGTGAGATCCGGAATTTTGTTGCGAGACCTAGTACCAGGGGTGTTCCGATAATTGCGAGCGTGTCATTCATCAGAAGAGCCGAAAGGAAGCCTATCCCGAAAAGGATAAAAAAAACCACCTGGTCCGGGGTGCGGGCATAGGAAAAAAAACGCCGGGAGAGTGCGGACAGGTATCCGCTTTCCGTCATTGCCTCACCAATAATGAACATGCCAAACAAAAAAAGCATGACTTCGACATTTATCGCAGCAAGCGCGTCAGGAATGGTTATCTGCCCGGAGATGAGGACTGCAAGGGCTCCGCCGAGCATGATCTGCCAGATTTTGAGATTATATCTCCCAATCTGGCGGATGGCTATGAGTACAAAAACGGCCCCAAGAACGATAATCGGAATGTACGTAGAAGAGATTTTCGAAGTGATGAGTGATGAGCTTTGGTATTCACATACAGTAAAAAGTGGCAAAAAATCAGGATTGATCTCTCCGGAGGTCTTTAAATGAACTGCAAGGCTTCATTGCCTTGCAACATACTATTATCAGATAAAGTACTATACGTCGTATAATAGACCACATATGAAATTTTTTGTGCCATTTGCCCTGCTGACGGCTGTCGGACTCATGCTGGCTGCCGGTTGTGTAGCCATGGTCAATAAGAATACGATGAATGCAACGACTGCAGCAGGTTCTGACCCGGTTCCCAGTATATCAGATCCCGGTCTGAATGAGACAATAATCCCCACAGCGAATAGTACCCCGGATCTGAAAGGATCACTGAGAGTGTCCATCGGTGGAATTTTATATCCTGCTGTCCTGTCAGTCGTTCTTGATAATGAGACGGTCGGGACGGTAAAACCCGACGCGCCCCTGTACCTGAGGGTATCCGAAGGGAACCATACCGTCACAGTCTGCCTGAATTCAGTATGTGAGCAGGAGAATATCACGACTAAATTCGGAACATACGTGACCATCGATTTCAGTGAACGGATACAAAGAGATGTGGAGTTCCCAAACCCGACTGCGCGACCGACTGCGCATATCCTTGATTATTACAAGAACGGGGATGTAGTTTCCGTGTATGTAGAGTTTGTGAATCCCGAATCCATTGACCACACGATCTCTGCAGACCTCAGTTTCGGGTACACGTACATTGACAGCAGATCACACATAAAACTCGGGGATTCGGCACATGCCAGGACAACCGTCTTCGTGAATGCCGGGCAGAAGGAAACAAACAGAGTAGATATGTATTTACCGGGAAGTGACGCCAGCATATGCTTTAGTAATCCGGTAATAGAAGAACTGCAGATAAAATAAATGGGTATAGTCACATTCTAGCGACTAAATTTTTCAAACGATTTATCTAAAATAGGGATTGATAACGCTCTTGGGTGCTTCGGCTTTGCCTCCGCCCCCGCCGCTGTGGCACCCCCCAAAATGTGATAGAACCAATATCATTGATGAAATCTAAAAAATCTATTTTCCAAAAAATGAGCACCCCGTCCTATCTCGAAATCAGTAACTTATATTTTCATATTTTTACGTCGTGAATAAATTTTATTTTAGGGGTTTAATTGGGACTATACCCAAATAAATTTAAAAAAATTCTTCGATCTTTTTTTTTCAGACCGCTGATTCAGCCGGTTTTTCATAGTTATTCTCTGTTCCCTGAAGGATTCTCAACATTCCAGTGCAGGAGTATGCCGGATTCCAGCCTGCGTGCTTCAAGAAGCGTGAGATGGGGAAAGGCTGATTCCTGAATGAAACCTTCCCCATCAGTGAATGTGGGGGAATCCTTTCCTCCAATGATGATATTGCCGATGAATGTATAGATCTCGTTGACAAGACCCTCCTCAATCAATCCTGCAATAAGAGTCCCGCCACCTTCCACCATAACACGATGGATTCCCATAGCTCCAAGTTTGTTCATGAGAGCGCTGAGATCGACTTTGTCTTCCCCTGCGAGAATTACCGTGGCTTTTTTCTCCAGCAGGGCTATCTTCGTGGCATCCGCTCGTCTGGATACCGCAATAACCCGCTTACCCTCACCCCGGTTCAGGATCGATGCTTCAGGGGAGATATCGGCATGAACTATCAACTACAATACGGACAGGATGGTCATCCCACCCCTGTTTTCTCCGATATGTCCGGCACTCTTCTGATTTTACCGTAAGCGAAGGGTCATCAGCGAGCACAGTCCCGATACCTACCATGACCGCATCGCACCCGGCTTTGAGCCGATCAACCCGGTTAAAGTCCTGCGAACCCGATATCCTGACCTGTCGGCGTTCACGGGTGGAGATCTTACCATCAGCGCTCATTGCAATGTTGACTACGACGTACGGGCGCATATCGTACCGTTTTTACCCTCCCTGTTATTTCAACCCACTGATCTCTGTAATATTAATCATGGAAGATCGGTTCATGTGAAGGGTTCAAAAACCCTGAATGCTCAAAGAGGTTTCACGACCAGCTTCTTTGTGCTTCCCTTAAGTCCGCGACTATGCTAAAAAAAATACAGACAGGATCATCGTACTTTGCCCCGGAATTTTTCAGAGGTGTATCTTAAAATAACAAGAAATTCATATGGCGTAGATGATATGGATAGGATGACCAGGCAAAGATACCATAATACCACGTACCTGAAGGGAGGAGCAGCGGTCAGTCGACCTGTCCGGGAGCGCTTGTGCTGATGGAATACCGCCAGCTTGCTGAACACTCGCCAACCTGCATTCTGGTTGCAAGGAACGGAAATATTCTGTATGCAAACCCGGCGGTTTCAGTTTTTTCAGGATATACCGATACGGAGATTATCGGAAAGGACCTGCTCTCCATCGTCGATCCCTCGGATCATGACGAATTCACCCTGTTTGTAAAAGGCTGTGTGAATACGGAACCGGAAGTAAGGCGGAGCGAGTTCCGGTTTGTCACAAAATCCGGCGATCTCCGGGTGGCTTTACTCTTCGCAACTCCGATTATTCACCGGAACGAGCCCGCAATCCTGATGAATCTTGTTGATATTTCTGAAAAACAACGATTCGAAGACCGTATCCAGATTGACAATGAAAGACGCCGGGGAATTATCATTACGATCGCCCATGAGTTACGGACACCGCTCCAGCCGATCCTTGGTTATCTCAACTTACTTGTCCAGGACCCCGGGGGGTTTGGTATCCCTGATGAGACAAAGAAGATTCTCGAGCGTTGCCTGGTGAGCGTGGAACGGGAACGTCAGATTATCAACCAGATGCTTGATCTCTCGGTGCTCGACAGCGGCAGGCTTCATCTGAACTGCTCAAGGTTCCCACTCGCAACACTGGTCAGGAGCGTGCTGGATACAAACGGGTATTTCCCCCAGGCTGCTATCACCATCGATATTCCTGATACACCTGACCATCACCGCAGATATGGACCGTCTTTTTGGCGTTTTTGATTCCCTTCTCTCCAATGCGATCAATTTCTCCAAACCACCCCGTGAAATCACTATTTTTTATCATTCAGGGATCGATGACGCCTACCATCACATAGCCTTCAGGGATAATGGAGCAGGGATTTCAGAAAGTGCATTTTCGTCAATTTTTGAGCCATTCCAACTCGCAGATGCGGCAAAACTGTCCCGCAGGTATGATCGTATCGGGCTCTCTCTTTCGATAACTAAAAAGATCATGCAGATGCATGGAGGGGATATTTCCGTAGAGAGTACCCTGGACACCGGAAGTACATTCACTCTTCATCTGCCGAAGGTGGAACAAAATATTCGGTGAACTATTCACAGCTGACAGGGCCTGACTGTTCCGTTATGATGAATCCTGTTTTTGGAGGATCGTTTCTTTATGTAAGGAAAAAAAGGACAGATACCTCCACTCCATTTGATATACAAGAAAAATACAATTCCTGATCGAGGATGAAAGATTAACATGACTGAAATCCCGCCGGATCCCGATACTCCGGAGCAACTCCTGAAGATCCTTCTTGCCCGGGAACATGCCCGGGCAGACGCGTGGTTTCGCAGGGATCGACGCGCACTGGATGCTCTCCTGGCACCGGATTATCGTGAGATCAATAATTTTGGCCGTTTCACCCGCGAAGATATTATGAACCGTATTTTTCCCCTTTTCTCGCTTCACTCCTTTACGATTGAGGCGCCCCGCGTTAAGCAGACGGGCAGGGATACAGCGGTGATCACCTATCTCTGCACCGAGGATAGTACTCTTGGAAAGGTCAAAAAGGCCGGAACATTTCCGGTAACTGCTCACTACTCCCTGATCGGAAAACTCTGGAAGATTTCACTCTGGCAGGTCACTTCCGGGCCGGATACCTGAGGGGAGATCAGGCAGGTTGATTGAATATCCGGATACCTGGAGGGGGTGACATTCCCTGCCTTTAACGGGATTCGCCCGAACATTTTTTAGTGAAATCCACACGGATTTTTCATCAGTTAAGATTCGCTCTTCAAAAGACACAGCGCCGGCAAAAAAACCAGGGCTCGCCAACTGCGTTGCCGCGACCCGGAGCAGCAGGAGCGAGTTTGATATCCGGGAACGTGACTTCACGGTCTTTCATCTTTCTTTAGGAAAAACCGGTTTTTTTCCTGACTATGCCTTTTTTGACCGGTTAAGATGGTCTGCCAGGTCGTTTTCCTGTCTCAACCCGGTGTATTCACCGCAGATGCGGGATTATCTTTAATACGGCACCATGCCAATTTTTAGCACGATAAAACAGCCGGGAACTCCTCATGCTCACACTCAGTGGTCTGACAAAACAAATCGGTGGCCTGTGTGCAGTGAACCGCGTGGATCTTTTTTTGGGGGACAATGAAATTGTCGGGCTGGTGGGTCCGAACGGGGCGGGAAAAACCACACTCCTCAATATGATCTCCGGCATCAGTGTCCCAACCTCCGGAACGATAACCTTCAGTGGGGAGGAGATTACCGGACTCAAGGCCTACCAGATCTGTAAAAAGGGGATCGCAAAAACGTTCCAGATCGCTGAATCATTCCCCGGACTTACCGCGATGGAGTGTACGATGATCGGAGCGTTATTCGGCAACGACCGGAAGATCAGCATGGGTGAGGCAAAAATCGAAGCGTTACAGGTTCTTGATTTTGTAAGCTTCCCTCCGGAAAAACGGGATACCATCATCAAAAATTTAAATGTGGTTGAATTAAAAAAGGTGCAGCTTGCCCGGGCACTGGCATCAAGACCAAAACTGCTTCTGCTGGATGAACTTACTACCGGACTTAATCCCAAGGAGAGCAACGAAGCAGTGGAGCTGATCAAAAAAATCCGTGATAGCGGGGTTTCTATCCTGATCATCGAGCACGTGATGAGTGTCATAATGGGAGTGTCGAACCGGATTGTTGTACTGGATCATGGGGAAAAGATAGCGGAGGGGCGGCCCTATGAAGTGGTAAACAACCAGAAAGTGATTGATACCTATCTCGGTGATATGAATGCCTTCTGAAACAGCAGAACCGATGCTGTCAGTATCCGGGCTGAATGTATTTCACGCAAACCTCCAGGTTGTCTGGGATCTTTCATTTCATGTCGATAAGGGTGAGCTGGTGACCCTTATCGGACCAAATGGTGCCGGTAAAACTACCGCTGTAGAGACCATCGTGGGTCTGAACAAAAAAGCCAGAGGATCCATAACGTTTCTCGGTGAGAATATTGTTGGAATGCATCCGTATGATCTGTTCAATAAAGGGCTTGCCCTTGTACCGGAAAAACGTGAGATCTTTCCAAAAATGCCGGTAGTCGAAAACCTTATGCTCGGAGCAAGTGATCGGACTGACTATTCTGCAAGTCTTGCGCATGTCTACTCGCTCTTTCCGATCCTGCAGGAACGTGAGCGACAGATGGCGGGCACATTAAGCGGGGGTGAACAACAGATGCTCACTATCGGCCGTGCACTGATGTCAAACCCCAAGCTCCTGATTCTTGATGAACCCTCGACCGGGTTATCCCCGCTCCTGGTCGGCCAGGTATTCAGGTCCCTTGAGCAACTGGGACGGGAAGGGATGACCATACTGCTTCTGGAGCAGAACGTCCGCCATGCACTCACCATGTGCCACCGGGGCTATGTCCTTGAAAACGGGAGGATAATAAAGGAAGGAAAAGCAAAAGAGCTCATGCATGATCCTCATATCCAGAAAGCCTATCTCGGTTTCTGATCCAAAAAAAGGCTTAAAGGGCCTGGAATTGCTCTGTAGAAATCATGCTCTTTAGAAAACTAAAAGAGGGGACCGGTATCGGATAGCGATGGGGCCACGGGCCCTCACCGCCTCGTCGGGGCTCGCCCCGTGGAGCATGGCTGTGGATCGTACTTCGGCAGCGTAAAAGAAAAATCCAACCGCTCAATAGGCGGTCAATGGGGCTTGCCCCTTTGGGCTGCCTCCCCCTTTGGGGGAGAGAGGGGGTAACCCTCGCAATTTCCACGTCAGCTCAAAAAACAAAGAAGGGATTTCTACAGAGCCCCTGGAATTATATTTTTTAAACCTGAACCCTCAATAAAGGTTTCACCCCATTAGCTTCAGATTTCCCCCAGGCAATAATTCCTGAACAGGTTTAATGAGTATAGCTCTTCGCTTTAGGGATGTAAGGCGGCTGGTACCGTCCCTTTCTTCAGACACGTCTGAAATTATTTTTTTTATATCGTAAGAGAAGGAATTCGCCAGATCATTGGCAATTGTTTTTTTTAAAGTTTCGAGAGGAGATTATTCCTGGAGGGGTACCGGATCAGATCCTGGTTTTTTGTGATCCTTCCTCCATTTCTGCACCCTGTCCGGAAGATCCACGAGACCCTTGGGTAAAAATATGATCACCAGGATCAGGAGTATCCCGACGATAACGTAGCGGCTGAACGTGAGACCGGCCATTTTGAGACCTTCCCAGATAACGGTAAGAACGATCGTACCAATCACCGGGCCGGCCAGGGTGCAGAGACCGCCAAAGATCACATAGGTGACAGGCCAGAATGAGAGATCGACGCCGAATATTTCCGGTGTAATGTACCCGATGTGTGCGATCTCAAGCGCTCCCGCGACCCCGGAAAGGTACGCACTTAACCCAAACGCAAGAAGACGGTAGCGCACGGGATCAACACCAGCGGCACGTGCCTCGATCTCGTTTTCGCGGATCGCTGAAAATGCGAGACCAACCCTTGATTTCAGGATATACCAGATCACAACGATGGATGCAATGGTAATCAGCAGGATAGAGTAATATTCAATCAGTTGATAGCCGGGTATGTCCGGGCTCAGGAGCCGGGGGAGGCTGTTCCATCCCAGCCTCCGGTCACCGGGGCGAGGATACTCACCGCTATTGTCTGGACAATGATCGCAAACCCGAACGTGACCATGGCAAGGAACCATTCCTTGAGCCGGACACAGGTAAGTCCGATCAGGACCCCGATAACTGCCGCTACTGCAGCCCCAAGAAAAATGGTAACGTAAGGGGTAATACCGCTTTTTACCGCAATGACCGTCGAAGCGTATGCACCGATGCCAAAGAAGGCAGCATGACCAAGAGATCCCTGGCCGGAATAGGCAAGCAGGTTCCATGCTGAAGAAAAGATGATGAAGATCAGCATCAGGGAGAGAAGGTTCAGGATGTATACATTCGTTACAAGGAATGGTGCTACGACTGCGAGAGCAATCCCCGCAATGGTGCCGTACCTGATAATCTCATCCCGTTTGATGTTCATCACCGATCACTCGCCTGACTCCCCGAAGAGACCGGTAGGCCTGATAACAAGGACGACAATCAGGATAATAAACGAGATCGCATCCTTCCAGACCCCCCCCAGGAAATACGCAGCCCCGTTCTCGGCGATTCCGTAGATAAGACCACCAATGATAGCACCGGGAATACTCCCCAGTCCGCCAAGAATGATGATCGCGAAAGCCTTTACTGCAGGGATTGATCCCATGTAGGGATTGAATACCTGCCCGCTTACCACCCAGAGCGTTCCTGCTGCTGCTGCAAGGGCACACCCGATACCGAAACTCAGGACATCCATCCGCTCGACATTGATCCCGACAAGCATTGCTCCTTTCCGGTTCTGGCTCGTCGCCCGCATCTCCCTCCCGGTCTTCGTCTTTCTTAAAAACAGGAACAGTCCGCAGAGAATAACTGCAGTCGTAACGATGATGATGATATAATCCAGCGGGATATTAAGCGGGCCGACTGTTATGGTGATCCCTGCGTACGGGCTCTTGATGCTCTGCCACTCATCCCCCCAGATCATGGCAGCACTGTTGGTGAAGATATAGATGAGCCCGATGGAAAGAAATATTTCATTGAGTTTGCTTGTGCCCAGGATAGGACGAAAACACAACCGTTCCACAATCGCGCCTATCACCACCAGAGCCAGCATCGAGAGTATAATAATCGCATAGGGATTGAGACCGGTAAACAAAAAAATTGTTGCCGTGATATATGAACCGATCATGAGAAATTCGCCGTGCGCGAAATTGACAATCTTCATGACCCCGAAGATCAGGTTGAGCCCGGTAGCAAGCAGGATATAGATGCAACCGGCATACAGCCCCCAGAAAACAATCTGTAACAGGATCCCAAGGTCGTACATGCTCTGTTAATTACCTATCCGCCGGTAAGGAATAAAAAGAGATATGGTTAGTTATGCACTCCCGGGGCTGTACCAGGAGGGAAGGATAAATTCCGTTGTCTTCAGGTTATCAGGCCAGACGATAAAAGGACGGGTCTCGCCGAGGGTGGTGTTGTAAGACAGTTGTTCCATCCAGAGATCAAAGGATGATTCCCGGAAATTTGGTGAGAATGAGATCGTCGTGATCTTCATCGGTTCTATTATCTGGGGCATCCTGAGGTCATCAAGCGCCTTCCTGACGTCAGTCTTTGAAAGGCTTCCCGCATTCTTAATCGCCTCTGCACCGATATAGACTCCCTCATAGGTAGACGCCCCCATCATGTCAGGATAGGAACCCCACTTTGCATAATAACTCTGCTTGAAGGCATCCTGGGCAGCTGGCGATTGCTCCGACCGGTGCGACATAAGGCGAGAACCGGCTTTCGATGATGGATCCCTCACCGTACTGCCCGACATCCTTGTAGAACTGTGCGTTGTCATTATTTTCGACATTAAGGAATATCGTATTGAGACCGATGTCTCTTCGTGCCTGAGTGATGAGCGGGGCTCCCTCGTTCGGGAATGCCGCAATGTACACGGCATCGGGTTTTGCGGCTTTGATAGCCGTGAGGGATGTCCTGAAATCACTCTCGCCCATCTTGAAGCTCTGCTGGGACACCAGCTGGATATTCAGGTTATTCTGGGTGATGGTGTTGTTGACCGCCGACTGCACTCCCTTGCCAAACGCGGTATCCTGGTATATCAGGGCAAGTCTGAACGGCCGCTCTGCCGGGAAATTATATTTTTTGTTTACTGCCGGGCGGATCACCTGATCAATGAAGCTGGTGGTATACTGCCCGTAGCTGTCGGTTGTCGGGCAGTGGTGGAAGACACAACTCGTGTCGATATCGGTGCGGTGGGTGATGATGGGGCTTGATGCACCGGTTACGATGTAGGGGACTTTATATTCTGCAATGGTCTGCTCATACGCGGAAGTGACCGCACTCGAGTAACCACCGACCAGAATGTCAACCTTATCATCGGTGATCAGCTTGTTTGCAGCCTTCTGGCCACCCTGCTGGGTTGACTCATCATCTCCCTGGACAAGCTGGAGGGTCAGATTTTTGTTGAGGGATTTGACATAAACGCCTCCCCTGGCATTGATCTCATCTGCCGCAGTCGACGCTGACTGCCACATATTCTTCCCGACATTGCTTGCAGGCCCTGTCATTGACGCAATGACCCCGACCTTGATGACACCCGGAGCCGTCGTTGCCTGCTGCTGCGTACATCCGGCAAAAAATGCTGCTATGAGCACTAATACGATGAAAAGGACTTGATACTTCATAATACTCCCACTATGCTATGTTATAGCATATCATATTAAATTACAGTCTTTAACATTATAAAAAAATATTGATATGGCATTTTGGTAATTACCGATATCCGATGCAATGTTCCGCATGAAATCCTAAAAAAAATCACGGGGTTTTTCCTGATCCCGGTGGAATGAAGGATGCTGCGAGGGTATTTCCGGTTAAGAGCCGGCAGTATTTCTTTTATTCTCCGGAAATATCCCCAGCAGGTCTGCCAATTCCAGATAATACGCGGCAAACCCTTTCCATACCCCCCACCGCTCTGCAAATTCCCGTGCCTCGTGAGGGGAGATCTTTTCACCTTTCCGGTAAACCTGCGCTATGAACCGGCGCACACCCACATCATCCGCGGGGAATGCATCCGCACGATGCAGGCCCCTCAGGATCGTGAGCTCTGCTGTCCATCGCCCGATACCCCGGATTTTTACCATCTCTCTGATAATGGATTCCGTATCAGGAAAGCTTCTGAAAAGATCAAGATCAAGGGTTCCTGTCACGATCAGTTGTGATATTTCCCGGATATACTCGCCTTTACGATGGGTCAGGCCACACGAACGGAACGTGGAATCCGGGGTTTTTGCAAGAACGGAAGGTGTTGGGTAACAATAAAAGGTGTCTCCGTCAAGGGTCAGGGAATTCCCTGTTGCGCGGATGAGCCGGTTTTCAATACTGTGCGCTGCTTTGAGGGAGATCTGCTGTTCCATGACCGAGTCCGTAAGTGCCTCAAAAACGGTAGGAGTTGTCGGGGCCTTCAGCCCCCTCAGCCTGCCGGGTGAGACCCGCCATGATCATATCCCTCTCCATAGCCTCGTAAAATGGGGTTATGTCCTCAGAGATATTGAACATAGAGGAAACGAGATTCTTGACCTCCTTCATCCTGCTCTTTGAAAATGCAGACTCCGGGCGGAGTGTGAGACGCAGTTTTGGGCTGTCTGCCGACCCTTCCGAAATAACTTCTATCAGAACCGGGTTCCCTCCGATATCCAGTGCCTGCGAAAAGCGGTTATCCTCATAGATCCTGATCTGTGAATCGCCCCCGGCGAAGATCGCAGCACTCAGGGAAAAATCATAGGGAGGTCTTGGATACAGGTAAACAACCGGCATGGAATCAGGGGGGTGGAATATTTTTTGATCCGGATATTTTTTGTCCGTTCTGCCAGGGCCCGGTAATCATTATTTCCACCGTTTTTTTATGTTTTTGGAT
Source organism: uncultured Methanoregulaceae archaeon (assembly GCA_963815395.1). Classification (GTDB taxonomy): domain Archaea; phylum Halobacteriota; class Methanomicrobia; order Methanomicrobiales; family Methanospirillaceae; genus Methanoregula. The sequence goes on along the minus strand of CAWFHC010000002.1, from coordinate 95,238 downwards.
ATCCCATCTCTTTCAATGTCTCTTTTATCTCATCAAGGATTGCAGGATCATCAATGGTGGCCGGAATGGTATAGGAAGCACCATCTGCGATCTTTTTTATGGTACCTCGCAGGATCTTACCGGATCGTGTTTTTGGTAAGCGTCTGACAACTGCTGCAGCCTTGAAGGATGCAATCGGGCCGATCTTCTGCCGCACGAGAGCAATGAGCTCACTCCTGATTTTATCCGGTTCTTTGGTCACGCCGGCTTTCAGGACGACAAAACCAAGAGGTACTTCTCCTTTTACCGGATCATGTACCCCGGCAACTGCACACTCTGCAACATCCGGGTGGGAAGCCAGCACCTCCTCCATTGCACCGGTAGAGAGACGGTGCCCGGCAACATTGATGATGTCATCGGTCCTGCCCATTATCCAGAGATACCCATCGGTATCGATATACCCGGCATCGGAAGTCAGGTAATACCCGGGATACGCGGAGAAATATGTCTTGACAAAATCCAGTTCATTCTGCCAGAGGGTGGTAAAACATCCCGGGGGAAGGGGCAGCCTGATCACCAGATTTCCTGTCTCCCCCGCAGGAACGGCTTCTCCATGAGCGTCAAGTACGAGGATTTCAAATCCCGGGACCGGTTTTGTACACGAACCGGGCTTCACCGGCAGCTGTTCAAGACCGACACAATTCGCACCAATCGCCCACCCGGTCTCGGTCTGCCACCAGTGATCAATGACAGGAACCTTCAGCTGCTGCTGGGCCCAGATCAGGGTGTCAGGATCACACCGTTCACCTGCCAGAAAAAGCATCCGGAACTTTTTAAGATCATAAGCCCGGATCTTCTCACCTTTGGGATCTTCCTTTCGGATGGCACGGAATGCCGTAGGGGCACAAAAAAGAACGGAAACACCGTGTTCTGCAATAACCCGCCAGAATGCACCGGCATCCGGAGTACCAACAGATTTTCCTTCATACAGAATTGTAGTACATCCATAAAACAGGGGCCCGTACACGATATAGGAATGGCCGACCACCCAGCCGATATCGGATGCCGCCCAGTAGACTTCGCCGGGACGCACATCATAAATATTTTTCATGGTCCAGATCAGCGCGACGAGATGCCCCCCATTGTCCCGGACCACACCTTTGGGTTTCCCGGTGGTGCCTGAAGTGTAAAGGAGATAGAGCGGATCGGTTGCAAGCACAGGAACGCACGGGACAGGATCGGCTTCCATGAGTTCATCCCAGAGGATATCCCTGCCATCTCTGAGCATTGCGGGTGCTTCAGGTCTTTGGACGATGACACAGGCAGACGGTTTGAAGGTGCATAAACCGATGGCAGACTCCAGAAGAGGCTGGTACTGAATGATGCGGTTCACTTCGATCCCGCACGAAGCCGATATGACTACATGGGGTTTTGCATCCTCGATGCGGGTGGCCAGCTCCCGTGCAGCAAAACCTCCGAAGACAACAGAATGGACTGCCCCGATACGTGCACAGGCAAGCATCGCAATTACCGCTTCGGGAATCATAGGCATATAGATGACCACCCGATCTCCCTTCCCTACGCCAAGCTGCCTGAGACCTCCTGCACATCGTGCAACGAGATCCCGCAGTTCACCGTATGAATAACGCTTCACTGTTTTCGTGACAGGGCTGTCGTAGATCAATGCAATGGTATCCTTTAACCCGTTCTCAACATGATAATCCAGGGCATTGTAACAGGAATTAACAATTCCTCCTTCGAACCAGCGGTAAAACGGCGGATTTTCACGTGTAAGCACGCGGTCACAGGGGCGGTACCACTGGACTTTCTCTGCAGCCTCTCCCCAGAAACGTTCCGGATCGGAAACAGATTCCCGGAACGCCCGTTCATACTCTCCGCTCATGCACCACTTTCTCCCCGACGTATATACTAGAAAATAGGGAGGTGAGGTATTATTCTTTTCCAAAAATGCACCAGATATTGCGACAGGTGGTGCTAAAATTCCACAAACGTGATCAACGTACGGTGCAGGACAAAAGCATTTCGTCAGAGAAGTTTAAATAAAAACAAGAGTGCCCCAGGCCTGATTTGAACAGGCGACAACTAGATCTTCAGTCTAGCGCTCTCCCAAGCTGAGTTACTAGGGCAGGAGTACAATTGTTGTCGCTGGTGACTAATAAATGATATGCTCATATTTTTCAAGGGTTATGATGCGACCGTTGATTTTTATACGCTGCAATGACAGTATTAACAGATGCCGCTCCCGGATAAGACCGTCAAGGGTGAAGATTCCGGACTCGCAAACGCGGTCAAAAACCGTTCAGCGCATGTCGTTCACCTTACGCACAACGATCTCGATGCAGTGGGAGCGGATGCCATCCACCGTATGAAATATGGAAGCGGTGATGTATTCACCATCTGGAGTTCGGTCGGAAAATTTGCCATGCTGTTTTCCCTGGTCGCATCCTGTAAAGGGAAAGGCGATCTGCTTTCCATTTCGGATCTCGGCTATCATAAGGACACTGAAAAGATTGCAGGAAAAGCGCGGGCTAATGGATGGAAGATAGAGTGGCGGGACCATCACCGCTGGCGGGAGGATGAAATAAAGAAAGTTACCGCGGAGGTCTCTTTGCTCCGCATTGATACTGCTGTCTGCGCATGTGGAATCGTCGCCCGCGACCTGGTACCGGAAAACTCAGTTGCTGCTGAGGTTGCACGGGTTGTGTGTGATTATGATCTCTGGAAACATGAGGATCCCCGGTCAGCAGTTCTCGGGCAGGTGCTCCAGCGCAAAAAAAACCGGGAACATGTGCGTGACTGCCTCGTTACCGGCATATTCAGTGACACATTCATCGAACAGGAATATGCGGAGATCAAATCCGAGATGGACGCGATGATGCACAGGTCCCTTAAGCATGCAACCATTCTTGGCAGCAGGTACAGGATTGCATTCGCTCCGCTCTACGGATACCCGAGTGAGACTGCGCATTTCATCCGCAACGAAAGAAAGACCGACATCGAAGTGATCATCAGTAAAGATGGTAAGTTCTCGCTCCGGTCGGTCCCCCCGCTCAGCCACCTGATAGCAAGGGAATTTGGCGGCGGCGGCCACCCGAACGCTGCAGGCGGTTCGTTCAATTTTACGGTAATCGAGCGTTTCACCTGGTGGCTGTTCAAGAAGAGCAGGCACTTCAAAGAGTTTGTGACCATTGCCGATGCGCATTGATCTGCGATTATGTACTTTTTTTCAAACCTCATTTGCCAACGGGTAGTTTATCCGGACAAAAGCTTCCCGTTAAAGTTTTTGTTTATTTTTTGGGTATAGTCACATTCTAGCGACTAAATTTTTGAACGATTTATCTAAAATAGGGATTGATAACGCTCTTGGGTGCTTCGGCTTTGCCTCCGCCCCCGCCGCTGTGGCACCCCCCAAAATGTGATAGAACCAAAATCATTAATGAAATCTAAAAAATCTATTTTCCAAAAAATGAAGCACCCCGTTCTATCTCGAAATCAGTAACTAATATTTTCATATTTTTACGTCGTGAATAAATTTTATTTAGTGGTTTAATTGGGACTTTACCCATTTTTTAAAAGACAAGAACCGATTCGGTGAACTCCCCGATCTTTTGAAAAACTTCCTGCCCGAAGTTCCAGATCTCAGGGATTTTCCTGAGGCGTGACCCGGCAGGAGGGGGGGTTTAGGTACCAGTTCTCCAAAAAAGTGCTCAGGATCAAAGAGGAAAAGCAAGGCTCCCGAGAAATTTGACCTGAATCGATTCAGTGCACATCTGATCCCTGAAATAAACAAGGTTCCCGCCTCTGCTCTCCAGAGCACGGCGGGCAAAGAGCCTTTTCTGAATTTTAATCGCTGATCCACCGCGGGGGCGATCCATCAGCGACGGCGGTAAATATCAGGAACTTCGGGAAAGAATAGTTTAGTTTTTCGCATCAAATCTGAATACAACGATTTTTGTAAAGAATTATCCGGATGTCGTGGGTTACTCTTAGCAGACTGCTGCATCCACCAGATTTTTCCAGTAATCTTCGCACAAATTCTTACAGTAACCACCGGCACTGACCTGATCCGGATCAAGACACGAAAGTGCACGGGCAATGGATTCCGGATCAGGATCAAGGATAATGATCTTCCGGAGATCATACTCACCGGAAAGATCGAGAAGAGTATCAAGCTGATCTCCGCTGATGGCGATCTGACGCTGGTGTTCGAGCAGGCAGGAAAGGCTTTGCCGGTCTGGTTTTGGCTGGAAAAAGAAGACGTTCTGCCGGATGAGGGAAGCGATCTCAGGCTCTGCTATCGTATCACAGATCAGCACATGCCCCCTTATTCCAGTATCCCTCATCGAGCGCATCAGGGTCCGGTACGAGCCCGTAATCGCATCATTCCATTCATATTCATCATCATAGTACGCATCGGTGATGCCCAGCATGTGAGGTGCAGGCAGGGCACACCAGGCATCTTTTTTCTGCACAATGATGCTGGCAGCATCTTCAATGACTGGCGGTGAATCAAGGCTGAGTTCTCCGGTTGCCATCCTGCCTTCAACACCGAGCAGGCACTGCATAATCCGGTTTTTATAGAACCGGCCCCCTGCACAGGGTGCCATGATTCCCGCTGATACCTGGGGTTCAAGCGAACGGTCAAGGAGGTATGTGATGATATCTGCTGTCGTACCCCGGTGATCGGCTATCCATTTTGCAAGTGCGGTCACATCCGGCATTCCAGGCTCTGCTCCCAATGCCCGTGTCGGGAGTTTCTGCCGTTTTGCCATATACAGATATTATTACTCATAAGCATCTAAAAAGTACTGATGAACCCACCACCGCTGCTGGTCACCTGCGGGTTGCCTTACACGAACGGCCCCTGCCATCTTGGACATCTGCGAACGTATGTGCCTGCTGACGCTTACGTCCGCTACATGCGGCGGGCAGGAGAGGAGGTTGTATTCGTCTGCGGTTCGGACAATCACGGGACACCCATTGTCGTCTCGGCTGAGGAAGCAGGCATCTCTCCCCGTGCACTCTCAGAACGCTACCACCGCCATTTCGACGAGACCTTCAAACGGATGGGTGTGCTGTTCGACCGGTTCGGCATGACCGATGACCCTGCAACACATCAGCGGACGACTGCTATTGTATCCGAGCTTATCAGGAAAGGCTATGTCTATAAGCAGATTGTGCACCAGGCATACTGCACGAAATGCAGGAGATTTCTCCCGGATCGGTACGTGGAAGGCGTCTGCCCTCACTGCGGCACACAGGCACGGGGCGATGAATGCGACCAGGGTTGCGGGAAGCATCTCGAGCCCGGAGAGATCAAAGATCCGGTCTGCAGGGTTTGTGGCACGAAGGCCGAGTTCAGGGACCAGGAACATTATTTTTTTAAACTTTCTGAGTTCAAGGAATTCCTCCTTCCCTATCTTGACACGCTGCGGGGAACAAGCAACGCAAAGAACTATGCAATCGGCTGGATAAAAGACGAACTCCATGACTGGTGCATCACCCGCACACTTGATTGGGGGGTGAAGTTCCCCGGCCGCGACGATCTCGTTGTCTATGTCTGGGTCGATGCCCCGATTGGATATATTGCATTCACCGAGGAATGGGCAAAGAAGGCAGGCAAAGACTGGAAAGACTACTGGTGTGGCGAAAACCGGGTCACGCATTTCATCGGGGGCGACATCATCTACCACCACAGCATTTTCTGGCCGGCCCTCTTAAAAGCGGCGGGGTATGGAGTACCGGATGCGATCGTTGCCAGCGGGATGGTCAAGGTCGATGATCACAAGTTCTCGAAATCCCGGGGATATGTCGTCTGGACAAATGATGATTATCTCGACAAGGGACTGCCTGCAGACTACCTCCGCTACTACCTGCTCGCGTATACCAGCCACACCAAGGAACTCAACTTTTCCTGGAAGGTCTTTTCAGAGCGGATCAATAATGAGGTTGTCAACATCTTCGGAAACTTTGTGTACCGTACGTTATTCTTTGCCCACAAAGAATTCGGAGGTATTCCTGCCTGTCCGGTAGATCCCGCCATCACTGCAGAGATCGAAAGAAGCCTTGCAAACGTGGACGCGCTCATGCGGGAGTATGAGTTTAAGGGAGCGGTGGACGCTATGATGGCGCTTGCGGCCTTTGGAAATACCTACATCCAGACTCAGGCACCCTGGAAGCTGATCAAGACGGACCGTGAAGCGGCTGCACAGGTTATCAGGAACTGTATCCAGATCGTAAAAGCCGTTGCCCTTCTCCTGGAACCTGTTATGCCGGTAAAAGCACAGGAATGCTGGACAATGCTGGGACACAACGATACTATCTCAGACCATCCCATCAGCGAGGCAGTCCGGGAAGTCTCTGAAACACGCATCGCAGTTCCGGCACCGCTTTTTGCAAAGATAGAAGAGGATACGATCAGGGAACTCGATGCCCTGCTCCAGATGCGTGTGGCCAAAGCCAACAAAAAGATGGAGAAAATGCCCCTGGTGACTTTCGAGGAGTTCCAGAAACTGGACATCAGGACCGGCAGAGTCTTGTGCGCAGAACCTGTACCAAAATCGAACAAACTCCTGAAATTACAGGTAGATATCGGAGGGGAGATCCGCCAGATCGTCGCGGGTATGCAGCAGTTCTACAAACCTGAGGAACTGGTGGGCAGGGATGTGGTAGTTATTATTAACCTTGCTCCGGCAAAAATATTCGGCGTTGAGAGTAATGGGATGATCCTTGCAGCCGGGGATTCAGCATCTCTGCTCACACCCTTAAAACCCGTGGAACCAGGATCGAAAATCCGGTGAATGCCGGATCTGTTTTTTTTAAATATTGTTTCAGCGAGATACCCCGGTACTGGCACAAGCCACAATTGCCTTCTCTGGCCGGGGGTCATCAACATAAATTCCGCAGGTAGTCAAAGAATCAGATGTAAGTTGAGGTTAGTTTATGTGATCAACTAAATCATCATCTGTATAAGACTCTCAGCTCAAGACGATTTTAAGGTGAATTGCGGGCAGGGAGTTTTTTTTGATTTTTTTTAGTCACCGATCCGCGCTGGGCGCCCCATCCCGGAGGGGGCGGCAGAGAGGGTGACAGGACATCCCTCCCTTATTGAGCCGGTACTTCATACCGGCAACTCTGCCGGAGCTGGCACGCAATGTCGCATGATTTAAAGATATATCCTGCATATCGGATAGGTGTCCATGACTGAAACCATCTTCGAGCCGGCGCTTATCTCTACAATCCTTGCCATGCAAAAGGGCGAAATTACCGAATATCATATTTATAAGAAAATTGGAGCCGTCCAGAAAGATCCCCATAACCGCGAAGTGCTGAACCGGATCGCCATGGATGAACTTGGGCACTATGGAATATGGAAACAGTATACAAATCAGGACGTGGAACCCAACACCCTCCGCATCTGGTTCTACTATCTCATCGCACGGGTCCTTGGCATCACATTTGCGATTAAACTCATGGAGGGTGTGGAAAAACGTGCCCAGGAGTACGATAAAACCCTCATCCATAAAATTCCCGGGATCCAGACAATCCTGACAAATGAAGAAACCCACGAACGTGAACTTATTGCCCTTATCGATGAAGAACGATTGAAATACGTTGGTTCGGTTGTACTCGGGCTCAATGATGCCCTTGTTGAATTCACCGGAACCCTTGCCGGGCTCACGTTTGCCATCCAGAACACGCAGATCATCGCGGTTGTCGGCCTGATCATGGGAGTTGCAGCCTCGCTGTCGATGGGCGCTTCTGAGTACCTTTCGCAGAGATCAGATGGAGGGCCGGCCGACCCGGTCAAGGCATCCGTCTATACCGGGGTTGCCTATATCCTGACTGTTGCCCTGCTCATCCTGCCATTTCTTGTCTTTTCCAACCCCTACTACGCAATCATGGTTACCCTGCTGGGTGCTGTCATGGTGATACTCCTGTTCACGTTCTACATATCTGTGGCTAAGGACCTTCCTTTCTGGAGACGTTTTGCCGAAATGCTCGTCATCAGTCTGGGTATTGCAGCGATATCGTTTGTTATTGGAGTACTCATCCGCACGGTACTGAACATAAACGTCTGAGGACAAATCCAAACATCAATCCTTCTTATCCTTCGGGTGTCGTTTACCGGGCGGGTTGAAAGAAAGGGTGATTAAAAAACAGGCTAAAATTTTGCATCTTGCAGGATCGGAAATATTTCCGGGAAATGTATTCATTCTGATAATTTTTTTTGCGGTTATTTAATAAATGAACGTATTCATATAAAGAAACATTTAAATAAAATATAAAATAAAGAGCCGGTATATGGTTCGGCCGGCAAAGGAGATGATGGGAATTTACGGTCCTGTTCTTTTCACTACCCATCCGGCTCCAAGGGGCTTCATATACAAATATATTCTGGGTCTCACACCCGTCCTTTTAGCCGCACTCTCGGTAATTGTCCTGACAATCATGATCGATGCAGCGAGGTCATTTCCGTCTTCGCTTGTGGGTCCCCTGGGAACAATAATTCCCGATCTTCCGGCACTTCTGGAGATATACGTGTATTTAATCGCCCCGATTGGCATCTTCCTCTTTTTCATCTTTTTTGGTGATGTGATGAACCGTACCGAGATTTGGACGGGAGCTGCTCTGACGCTGATTCTGAGTATACTGGGAGGATTGGTACTCATGCAGGTCTCGTCAATTCCGATGCTTTCCACAAGCTACCTCCTTACCCTCTTCCGATGGATAGCATATCTGATTCAGCCGTTCAGTGTTGTTGCAGCGCTTACTGTCCTTGCAGGGCTTGAATTTTTCCGTCGATCCATAAAATATACCTTAACCCGGGATGTTGTGATTATTACCGGGGGTCTCTGGAACCTTGTAGAGAATGTAATTCCTCTTCACCAGATTGAGAGGGTCGTTCTTGTGCAGGGTCGGTTGGGCCATATTTTTCATTTTGGCACTATTGTTCCCGCAGGACTGGTTTTCGGGGTTACCCAGATAGATATGAGAGGACACCATACGAAGGGAGATACAGCGCATCCGGATACCGATCAGGCATCGACTCTGCGCTGGGAAGAAGGGTCGCGCAACCCCCTGTTGAGCCTGTATGGGATACGCAATCCGGAGGACGCAAAAGACCGTCTTGAAAAAGCAAGACTGCAGATCTCAGAAAAAAACCAGGAATAAGGATATTAACGTCCGGTAAATTTGCTCATCTCCCATTACCTTTTTAAGAGTGAGCCGGAATATCACAAACGGATATGGTTATCATGAACGGACAGGTTATAAAATGGTCCCTGGATCTCGGGATGGGAATAGCATTTCTGGTCACTTTTATCACCGGATTCTTCAAGTTTACACTATTCATGCGAATGTTCGGCCTGGTGGACCTGGTGCTCCCCCTGGCTCTGATGAGCAATATTCACGACTGGGCCGGTCTTGCTCTGGGTTTTTTTGTTGCTGCCCACCTGTATGTAAACCGGGCATGGATCGTATCCATGACAAGGAAGATCCTGACCGGTGCAACCACGTCTCCCTGATCTGAAATCCCGGTGAGCATGTGCTCCTGCAAAAAAAAAGGGATTTTTTAATCTGAGAAATAATTCTTCTCCAGGTCCGCGGTATTGGAATATCCCCGTTGCTCCCAATATCCCCGGTAATCAGGGTCACTGGTCAACTGAATCTTCTCGATCCATTTGATCCACTTGTATCCCCATTTGTCCTGTGCTACCAGCTGGAACGGATAGCCCCGGTCCGCAGGGAGTGTGACATCGTTCATCTTGTATGCCATGATGATATCATGGTTCATCAGGTAGTCAAGCGGGAAGGATGTAGTATAGCCATCATGTGCCGTGAAGATTACCGTATTTGCCCGGGGATCGATACCTGCCTCCCGGATGAGATCGCGGACCAGCACACCCTCCCAGAGGATCGTCGCATCCCAGCCTTCCACACAGAAGAGCGTGACAACCCGGGAATAATGAGGGTACCTGGTCAGGATATCCTGGTACGTATAGACATCTGTTTTGCTGGTCAGCCCGGTCACGGTGAGCCGGTAATCGGAAGTGTTGATGTACTGCGGGCCTTTGATAGAGTTTTCATGGAAATCATTGATCGAAGAGAGATCGTTCCCCTGGTACGCCCTCACCTCAACAGCAGGAAGCGCATGCGGCCCCCCCTGGAGCGGGATGGATCGCATGCCATCTCCACCAAAGAGGAATAATACTCCTGCAATAAGGATAATAACCGCAATAACGATGATTGTAAAAGTTTTCGAATTCATTATCAAAAGAACTATGCCCCGGATAGTATTAACCATCGCATAATGGCACAGATCAGGAACGGGAGTTGCGTTTGCCGGGGATTGGAGCGGTTATTACCCGTTTCCGAATCACAAAATTTTTGTTTTTTTATGAAATGAGATTCCGGTTTTCGAATCCTGTATAAGGTACCTGGAATCATTTTACCGGTGACCTGGTCCGGGAAATCCGGATGACTTTTGAACGCCTGATTCAACAGAGAGGCCGGAATCCTGCAGGAAACATAACCTATTTTATCTCATAATCCTCAACAAACCCTGATTGAGGATTATGAACAGCAAGGATTCCGGGCAGTATGTCTGCCAGATCTGCGGATATAACATGGCAGGATACCATCCGGATTTCTGCCCGTTCTGCGGTGCAACGAAAGACAAATTTTTGTCTGCCGAAGAAAATTCAGCCCTCCGCCACATCGAAAGCAGGCAGATCAATGAATCAGTGACCCGAATCAACTCGGTGCCAGCCCTGGGTTACGAACACGCGGCGTACCGGGTTGTAACCGACAGAGTGGTATTTTTGATCGACTGCCCCTCCACGTTTGACCGCTCGCTCCCGCAAATGGACACCATCCTCTTCACTCACCACCATTTTCTCGGTGCATGCAACCAGTACCGGGACCTCTACCCGGCACGCGTAGCTATTCATGAAGCGGATTCCCATCATGACCTTTGCCGGGGTTTCGTATTCGATGATCTCTTTTCGGGCAGTTTTTGTGACAGCGGGCTCCATGCGGTGCATCTGGGCGGTCACACCCCCGGGTTTACCTGCTATTTTTTTGATGAGCTGTTGTTTATCTGCGATTATGTGATGAAAAAACAGGGAAAACTGGTGATCAATCCTTTCGGTCCGGGAGATGCAACAAGAAACGGACTTACCCGGCTGATTGCCCTGATCCCGGAACACCCGGTAACGACTGTCTGTGGCGTTGATTATGTCATGGATTACTCCTCATGGGAAAAACACGTGCTCCCGCTCATCGGCTGAAATTATAAAAAAAGTGTTTTTTATTTTCTCTCTTCATAAGAAACGGGCATCTGCCCTGTCGTCCCGACATTAAGGAAAAGCACACGTTTCCTGCCAGGCATCCCGGGGAGTTTAAAGATTTTTGATAACGGTGATCACTTCACCTATGTCCGGCACAGAGTGAACCGGATAGACCTTTACAAAAACCACGTTCTGTTGTTCGTCTACGATCACATTAGCTCTTTCCGAAAAACCGTTTGCCTCCCGGAACAGTCCATACTGCTGAGCTACAGCCCCGTGAGGCCAGAAATCACACAGGAGGGATGTTTCGGTAATACCCAGCTTCTCCGCCCAGGCTTTTTTACAGGGTACGGAATCGACGCTGATGCCGACTGCAACGGTGTTGAGTCCCGTAAAAACGTTCCTGTTATCCTCCAGCGATTTCATCTGGCCCGCACAGAAAGCCGTCCACGCCAGCGGATGAAAGGACAGGAGTGTCCTCTGGTGCATTCTTTCGTAGAGATCGAAGGTTGTGTCATTCTGGTCTTTTAAGGAAAAGTTCTTTGCCGGATCTCCCGGTTTAACCATCGGTAGTTGTTCCATCATCTCACCATCACTACTCTCCTCTCGTTCTGCAGATATCAGGTTTTGGATTGTTTTTCCCTCTTTTAAAGAGGTAACACACGTATTGAGAGACGCTCAAGCCCTTGTATTACCTGATATGACGACTTACCCCCCCAGACAGAGCGCCCCCGGGGCGTGCAGTTTTTACCGTATCTGGTTCAAAAAAAAACCACGTTGCCAAAGAAAGCCCCGACAGGAAGTCCTGGCAATTCCATCAGACAGGGATACAGCAGAACGATCGTATTACCGGCATCTTACCTTGAGAAATTACGAGTCCCTTGTTCTGGCATCTGATATACGGTAAAAAAAGGCAATGCTGCCGTTTAAACCAGTGGCTGCTGCTGCGTTGCACAATGGAACGTGCCAAATCCTTCAACCATTGCCCGGGCATCTATCCCGATTACCCTGCGGCCGGGGAAAAGATCCTGTAAAATCCGCAGGGCCTCTGCGTCATTCGTGTCGTTAAAAACCGGTACGATTACAACAGTATTTCCGATATAAAAATTTGTGTAACTCGCCGGATACTGCTCATCACCATTGGCAATTTTGGCAGGCATCGGGAGTTTCACGACAGTAAGAGGTGTCCCGTCCTGATTGCTTGATTGTCTGAGAATTTCGTAATTTTCATGCAGGGCCCGGTAATTTGCATCCCGGGTATCGTTTTCGTACGCACAAACAACGGTAGCCGGAGCAACAAAACGTGCTATATCATCGATATGGCCGTCCGTATCGTCACCCGCGATCCCGTCATTCAGCCAGATTACCTTCACAACCCCGAGATATTCTTTCAGGAACTCCTCGATAGTGTCTGAAGATAACGACGGGTTCCGGTTCGGGTTTAACAGACATGAGCGGGTGGTCAGGACCGTTCCTCTCCCGTTCACATCAAGAGACCCGCCTTCAAGCACGATCCCGGGAACAAACTGGGGGAGATCGAGCCAGCGGTTCATAACGGAGGGGATCCTGCCATCATCCACCTGGTCTTCATATTTCCCGCCCCACGCATTGAAATTCCAGCGTACCATCGCAGATCGCTTCATTGCCCGGTTGATAACAAAGGTAGGGCCATAATCCCGAATCCAGACATCCGAGAACTCAGTTGTATGGAGTGTGATCCGTGATGGATCGATCTGACTTTCCCTGAGCCGGGTCTTGACTCGTCTGTGCACAGCTGCAGTCGGAATGAACAGTTCAACCCGCTCAGACGTGTGGATTGCTGTAATAAACTCAAAAAAGGCCTCTTCGACTGCAGGGAGTTTTGGGAAGGTAGTCTTGTTGTGCGGCCACGAGAGCCATACTGCTTCATGAGGTTCCCATTCGGCCGGCATATGGAACCCCCGGTTTCTCGGGGTATCTCCGGGACGAATTCCGGGGAATGTCCCGTCAATTCCCGGAAAAAGTGTACATATTGCTCCATAGGTGTCCGGCCGCCGGTTTCGGAAGAACCCCCACGATTCCCTGACTACCTGGTTCATGGATAAGTCGAGGGTGGCGATCAGCGTCTCTTCCGTATCTCCCCCCTGCACAATTATCTTGCCAAACGCATCGCAGATAAACGAGCCCCCGAAAAATTTTATATCCGCCTTCCCTGCCGACCCGGTTTATAGCCGCAACATGGACACTGTTTGCAACAGCATGGCCCCGCTGGATGAGTGCCCATGCTTCATGCCAGTTACCTTCTGCAGGTTCCTCAAGGGTAGGATGACCGATTGCAGTCGGATAAAAAATGATCTGGGCTCCATCAAGAGCAACACAGCGTGCTGCTTCGGGAAACCACTGGTCATAGCAGATGAGCACCGCGATGCGCCCGTATCGTGTGGTATGAACGTGATACCGGTCTCCGGGATAAAAGTAACCTTTTTCAAAAAAACCGGGGTCCTGCGGAATATGGACTTTGTGATAGGAGGTATGGAGGGTCCCGTCAGCATCGATGATTACGGCTGAGTTATAATTCCTCCCATCTGATGATTTTTCAAAGACCGGGACGATAATGACAACATTGTTCCGGCGGGCAATCTCAGAAAAGGCCCGGGTTGAATCTCCGGGAATCGTTTCTGCGAGAGGTGACGCATTCACGCCAATTCCCTGGGGGAAATAGCGCGTCCGGAAAAGTTCGGGAAGGCAGATGATCTGTGATCCCTCTTCTGCCGCCTGCTCAGCTTTCGACAATGCCTTTTTAAGATTCTCGTTGGGATCCGGACCTACGGTCATCTGGATGAGACCCACTCGAACGTTTTTTTGCTCCATACGCCTCTTGATATACGAGTTTTTCTTCCATGGGATATCATGCTATCCAAACGAACTGAAGATGGCTCAGGTTCACCCCCATTTCCGGGATTTTTTCTTCATTTCATTCGAAAAAAAGGCTGTAGTTTGATCGGAAAGGAAGAGAAAATCCGGAACCGGAGACGTATTTTACAAAAGTTTTACCACTCATAAATATCCCCGGGATTATCGGACTGATGTCGGTTCATCGGTATCGTCTTTTTTTTGAAGATCTGATGAATCCTTATTGGAAAATTAAATCCAACAAAAAGTAAACTATATATCCTAAAATGTTAAATATAATTTACATTAAGTAATAGAAGTTGAACAGCCATGGATCGAATTGAATATGGAAAACTCACCCATTCGGACCAAACCAACGAATGGCGGGATAATCAGACCCTGGTCGCACTCACTGCGGGTGCGTGCCTTCTTGCTCTTGTGATTGCCCTCAAAAATATTCTCAACGTTCCAACAGAGCAGCTCACCAGGGATCTGATCCTCTACGTGTGTATCCTGGGAGGACTCGCAACATCCTATCCGGTTGTAACAAGAAAGCGGGCAGATTTGACAGTCAGTCATCCGGGGCTCTGGATAGCAGTGATCGTGTCGGTAACCATGGCCATCATCGTGATGTATGCCATCTGATCGCAAAGGATATTCACATGCAGAAATTGCGTCATCGTATCTCTTCCTGTGTGCAGCGCTGGAGGAAGGGGCTATGAACCATGCAGACGGAGAAATCTCTGCTCATAAAAATTCTTTCCTCACCCTTTGCGGTCATTTGTCTGATCCTGCTCAACCGTCTTGCATCCCCCGGAATAAGGGTAGTATGCCGGCAACAATATCACCCGCCATTCCCTCTGAATTTACATGCTACGGGTCATTCCACCCGAATTAATGAAATAAAAACCGGATTATACAGGAAATGAAAAACAGGATTAAAGTTTACCGGGCATTGCGTAACCTTACTCAGGAAGCACTTGCCGACCAGCTCGGGGTAACACGGCAGACGATCCTTGCAATTGAAAAAGAAAAATATGATCCTTCACTTGAACTCGCATTCCGGATTTCCGGGTTGTTCAAAGTCCCGATAGATAAAATGTTCTTTTATGAAAAAAACAGTGAAGACCAGCCACTCTTTGAGGATTAGAGCAACGGATATTTTGAATCACGGATCTCTTTTCTGGTGATCCCGAAGAAATTTTTAACGAAGAGAATCTGGTTCTTCACGCAGATTATTTTTGAGATCCCGGCAGGTCAAGGGAGGTTTTACTGCCTGGTAACTGCGGTGCATGAGTATGAACGATCCCCGCACCTGATGGAAATTGTTTAATATTGTGCACCACAACCTTAACGGGTTGGTGCGATTAAACACGTTTCTCGCGATATGAGGGTGTTTTTCTGCACCAGTTCTTAAATCTTACTCGGGGATACCATGGAAATCATTGAAGAAAAGAACCGGAATAACCTTTTCCTGAACGATAACACAGCAAACCCTGCACCTCTGGGCCTGTGCGCATTCGGTATGACAACGATATTACTGAGCCTCCACAATGCGGGACTTACTGCTCTTGGAAGTCCCATCCTTGCGATGGCAATTTTTTATGGGGGAATTGCCCAGGTTATCGTTGGTATCATGGAATGGAAGAAGAACAATACGTTTGGCATGATCACCTTTGGGAGCTTCGGTTTCTTCTGGATCTCCTTTGCCACATTGCTGCTCCTCCCGGCTCTCACTCTGGCAAAAGCGCCCCAACCGGTAGAACTGGCAGCTTTTTTAAGCGTATGGGGAATTTTTGCAGTCGGGCTTTTTATCTGTACATTAAAAATGCACCGGATACTGCAGATTACGTTAATGGCCGTTGTAATCCTGGTATTGCTCCTTGTTACAGCCCAGCTCACCGGCAATACCCTGATCCTGAATATCGGGGGGCTCGTTGGCCTCGTCGCGGGGGGTCTTGCACTCTACATTGGTATGGGGCAGGTCATCAACGAAGTGTATGGAAGCCGGATTTTCCCGGTATGAAACATGTTCAATTTTACCTCCCGTTAAAATTTTTTTCCTGAAGTGAAGGAATTAAAATTAAAAAAGAAATAATAAAGATCTGAATTGAAAATTACCGCCGATTTTGTGATTTTTCAGGCCAGCTGAATGATAAAAAAATGCTGGTTGTTTTCATCAGTCAGCCGGAAATCAAAAAGAAGGCAATGAATACCTGTGAAGCCTTTATTCAGGCTGGCCTGATTATTCCTGAAAACATCCCTTTCCTTCAGGAGTTGGAAAAAGGGTAAACCTGCCCCATCTCCTCCGTCTGAAAGGAGGCCGGCCCGGATTCTTAGCAGACGGTGGAGTTCGTCTGAGGGTACTTTCCCGCTGATGGTGACTATTGATCGAGATACCACACTATCTCATCACCGGCATAGAGTTCATCTTTCCAGTAATTGTCCGTCACGAACATCTTACCTTTGCCTCCGGCCTGGAATATGGGCACCCCGCCCTCAGAATCGGTAATAGAACCTTTGAAGATATTGTGATCGACATACACACCTGTCTGGGGAATGGCGCAGATTCCGACAGCCATGGGAACAGATGGTTCGACTGTGTTATGGTGAATCTTGTAAACGTTCCCTGCATATCCTGTCCCGGTCTCCTCATCCTGATGAACATCAAAATGGGAAGCGCCGATTGGGTTGCCATTACCAAGGACATGGTTATACCGTGCTTCATAACTCTCACCGGATATTCCGGCACCGGTTACGTCATGACGGTTATTGTCAAAGAGGTTGGCTTCAATGAGAGCTTTTCCGCCATACATGCAGATTCCATACCCCTCACCACGGGCCTGGTTGTGGTGGATGTAATTGTGGTGAATGAAAGGAATCGGAGCATCGGTGTTTTCTCTCAGCGATATCGTGGCCCACGCCCAGCCATACAGCTCGCAGTTATCCACTTCAAAACCCTTCCTGTTCTCGGCAAAAATACCCACGAGATAATACTGCTGGGAGGTCTCTCCCTTCTTGTTGCCGTAATCCTGGGCATACATCTCGCCCTGGAGCCGTAAACCGGTTACCCGGACATTATCTCCACCGGCAATAAACATGGGCTCTTCGTAGTTGCCATTCAGGTTTTTGGTGCGTTTTATCAGCCCTCCGGAAGAACCGATCAACCCGCGGTCACTGGCCAGCGTCACACCAGAAGGAATTGTTATACTCGCCATTCCGGTCATGTCGATCGCTGCATTGCCTTTTACGAATACCACTTCTCCGGACTTTGCATTCTTCAGGGCAGTTATCAACTGTTCTCTGCTCGATACCACATACTTCACCGGGGGGTCTGTTTCGCTGATTATCCGTAAATAGCCTGTACCGCCACCAAGAGGGTTTCCTGTCGGATTCGATTCTGCCCCGAAGGTTCCGGTTCCTGTCGATACTGAGGGTTCAGCATTTAATACAGTAATAAAATCAGTTTTAATTTCACTGTCACTTCCCGATGCATTGGTTACCGTTAGTTTTACGGTGAATTTTCCGGGTGCCGGATACGTATGCCGTGGATTTTGCGTCGTATATTCTGGTTTGCCATCCATGTTGACATCCCACGCATATGCGCTGGTGCCTGCAGAAACCGACTGGTCTGAAAACTGAACAGTCAGAGGGGCAATACCCTGCAGGGGACTGGCAGTGAATTGTGAGGCCGGAGCCGGTTTTGGCAGGTACCGGGCAGCAGCTGTCCGGGAAGTTGACGGAATAATCTTTCCCTGCGTAGTCAAGGGAACCGGTAGAGCCGTTTCTACCGGTACCAGGGAAAGTGAACTGACGTGACCTGCTTTTACCGTGTAGATCTTTTCTGTCAGGGTACGATCAGCAAATTCTGATCTTTCATTATTCCGAAACCAGCGTCCGTCAGGTTTTTTTTGCACGGCAGCCCGTTCGTATGTTCCGGTCTGCGAATCGTATTTCAGGATAATCCACAAGGATTCAGAAGAAGATGCTGTCTTTGCGATGATATCTCCCTGAACAAATTTTGCCTGGAGCGGGGGAGTCACAGGTGCCGGGTTCAGGGTGGTGGTATCAGTCTGTTCAGAACATCCCGCACTCACTATGACGAGAAAAAGCACAAACAGTAACAGGATCTGATACTTCCCGGACATATCGGAAAAATGTTTCATTTCACCTCAGTTCGGTTTCTCCGTTGCTTTTTTGGCGTTCATCGTATCATAAAAGGATGAAAGTTATTTTTGCGAGTGGAAAAATTCCACGCGAGTCCTTAAATCTATATTATTATTTTGTATACAAAATAGGTTTGCAGGTAAAGCAGGGTAATGACCGTCTCCGAAAAACAATCAGGTTAACCGGGATACGGTTCCCCGGTCTGAAGGAAGATACCCGGAGACAAACTTTATAGCCGGTAAATGCCCGTACTGTACCGGGATCTTTTATCTAATCATCTGGTTATATGATATAACCCGATGGATCACGTGAATATAAAACAATAAAAGGAATAATGGGGATTAATGACAGCGAAACCCTGTGATACCTGTGATAAAGAATGTGTTGGCGGTATCATCTATGGTAACTGTCAGCAATTCCTCAGATGGCGCAGCGAACTCAACAAGATAGATTCTTGTCTTGAGATGATACTATCCCTGGGTCAGGCAACGGTTTCCTCTGAATAATATTTCTTCCAGAGCATTTTTTTTGTGTTCGTTTCATTTTCTTTTTTTTTGTTCTCCCTGCATGAAAAGAGGCGATGCCCGTAAAAAACAATAGGTTTTTATGGCTCTGTAGAAATCCCTTTTTAGTTTTTTGAGCTGGCATGGAAATTGCGAGGGTGACCCCCTCTCTCCCCTAAAGGGGGAGGCAGCATGAGGGGGTAAGCCCCTCATTGACCCCATGACAGTTGGATTTTTCTCTTCACTGCCGAAGTACGATCCACAGCCAGCTTCACGGGGCGAACCCCGACGAGGCGGTGAGCGCCCGTGGCCCCATCGCTATCCGATACCGGTTCCCCTCTTTTAGTTTTCTAAAAGAGCATGATTTCCCATGAAAATCAAAAAATTCAGGCATGATGAAGGAATACCATCTGTATTTTTCTTTTATGATGGACACCGCCGCCCCCGATGGGACGCCCCCGCGGCGGATCAGTAGCCAAAAATAAAAAATTCCTGGCCCGCCGTGCCTCGGAGAGGCCCTGAGGCGGGGTTCTATCGTATACATTACGATTTTCATGGTTTGGGTGCGAACACTCTGTTCATGTCTGTTTCTCCAGAGCAGTTTTTATCGTAAAGAAATTTCTTTTGCCATTCCCGCCCGATTTTGATCAGACACCGGTCACTTCACCAGATCAAATACCCAGCGGCTCACGCCCGGCGCTACATTACCACACCGTCGCTGGACAACCACTTCAAATCCCTTCAGGGCAAATTCCCCGGCAAGAGAATCTGCCTGGTCCCGGTTTTTAAACGTGGTAAAATGGATCATGCCCCCGGATTTTACCCGCAATGCAAGAACATCAAAGATCGCATCCATCCCATAGGGGGTCGGTATGATCGCCCGATCGAACGGACAAACCGGGAGAAGTGACATATCAAAGGCATCGCCCTGAAGGGGAGTGACACGATCTTCAACACCGTTCAGGTGTATATTCCTGAGAAACCAGAGATATGCTTCCGGATTCTTCTCTACAGCGATGATATGCCCCCCACGGACAGCTGCAGGAATCACATAGGGTCCCACACCGCAAAAGGGTATCAGGATTCGTTCACCGGACTTTACCTGGTCAGTGACCCGTTTGCGCTCGCTTGCAAGCCGGGGATTGAAAAAAACAGTGCCTATATCGAGCTGGTACGCATACCCATACTCATGATGGAGGGTAACGGTATCTTTTCCCGCGAGAACCTCATAGCAGGCTGTACGGTTGCACCCATCAAGCCGGGAAATTTTGTTGAGTACCGTTTTGATGGAACGGCGCCCCGAGATTATGGCTTGCGCGATGGTCCTCTCATACCCACTGAGGTAAGGAGACAACGAGAGAACAGCAATATCGCCGATCACATCGAAATGGTCAGAAAGGTGGCTAAGCGCATGGTCAGGGATTCTCCCCCGCACCTGATCTTTCAGACCCATAATTTCCGGGCATGCACACATGATGTTCTGATAACCATGACAGGGATCTTTTGAAGTTGTTCCTACAAGTAACCCATAGAGTAATGAACCAAACCATCTTTGTTCTCTTCACTATGACAGTGGGCCGCGCTGTTGAATGTGTTCTCAGAGCATACCCAACGGGTAAAGGCGCCGGCTTCCGTCAGCACCGGGCATCTGGCAGCTATGAGGTTCCACAACCCGCCCCGGGGAAGTGACTCTATGAAGAAATCATCTTTTTTTACTTCATCTGACGGGGTGAGATTTCATCTTCAGGACACCGGGTACCGCCAGATCTTTGATGTGCCGGAATACCAGTTCGATGACATGCGTCCTGATGACCGTGTCATTGATATCGGTGCAAACGTAGGAGCATTCTGCATCCGTGCGTCCCGCTGCTCTCACCACGTCGTTGCGGTTGAGCCGGTGACTGTCTCCCTGCTCCGACAGAATATCCGGTTAAACGACGTCCCCGTCCGTATTATTGAGGGAGCGCTTGGTGACGGGCATCCAAAAAAAATCAGTTGGGATGATTGCGAAATCATTTCACCTACCTGCCCGCTTCATAAAATCATTGAGATGGCCGGAGGATGTGATTTCCTGAAATGCGATTGTGAAGGGGCTGAATGGCAGATCGTGCCGGAAGATCTCGCAGGTATCCGCCGGATTGAGATGGAACTGCATATTCCCCCTATCGGCGGCCTCCCTGACCCGGCACTTCTCGATTACCTGGGACGACATTATCATTTCGGGATTGAGCGCAAACCCGTTCATTCGGCGCTGGGGGTCATGGGTGTGCTCCATGGTGAGCGGCGGGAATGATGCGAGTGCTCTTTTGCGTGGGGATATTGCCCGGGTTCATCAGACGTCACAAGGTAAAATACCGATATGATGGAGAGAATCAACAGGTTCATTTTTTTTAAACCATAATTATTCGCAGATTTATTGACTTTTACCAGAGAACGGACACGGATTGGATACATTTAATATTCTCATACAACCCTTTTTTTTCCTAAGTGATTGAGATACCTGAACCTCATACCATCAAAGAGCTGATATTTAATGGAAATCAGGATCCTGACCATCCTGCAATTGAATCTCCCGGTCAACAACCACTCTCGTACCGTGATCTCCGGAAACAGGTTCTTCTTGTCATAGAAACGTTAAATTCATTGGGTTTTGGCCGGAATGACAGGATTGCGGTGATTATGCCCGGGGGTCCTGAAACAGCTGTGCTGGGTATCGGGATCATGGCAGGATTCACTCACACGCCGCTGAATCCCCAGTACAAGGATGACGAATTCCAGGGAATATTTTCCCGACTGAGGGTCAGGGCAATTATCGTTCAAAAAAACCAGGAGACCGCAGCAAGGGCTGTGGCTTTGTCACGCAATATTCCGGTCATCGAAATAACTCCTTCAGCGGATAAGGCCGGTATTTTTGAAATTGGCGCCGGTATACCGGAGAAAAAAGAAGAAGCCCTGTTTGCCCGGCCTGATGATACGGTCATTGTCATGCAGACCTCAGGTACGACATCTGTCCCCAAGATCGTTCCTCTTTCCCAGAAGCAGTTCTGCAAAGCTGCATATTCCTATTTTTCACGGTTGAACCTTTCAGATAAGGACATCAGCCTTCACATCGTAGCCCATTTTCATATTCTCGGGATCACCCACACCCTGCTTGCCCCGCTGCTGGGTGGAGGGACGGTTGTCTGCGCCAGGGATTATATCTCCCCGGATTTTCTTCCCCTCCTTAAAAAATACCGCCCGACTTTTTATTGTGCTGCACCGGCACATCACAAAGGTATCCTGAATGAACTCAAAAAAGTCCCTGCTGATGAACTGAAAGATCATTCACTCAGGTATATCAGGTCGACGTCCTCACCGCTGCCCGAACATGCCCGGAAGGAACTCGAAAGACTGTTCGGAGTCCCGGTGATTGAGAGTTATGCGATGACAGAATCGCCTGTCATCACTATCAATATGCCCCATAAGGAAGGTTCAGCCGGGATTCCCATGGTCGGGTCCCTGGTTATCATGGATGAGAACGGCACTATTCTCGGGAATTTCGAGAACGGTGAGGTTGCCATCAGGGGAGACGTTGTTTTCAGCGGATATGAGGATGCGGATGAAAATGTATCTGCTTTTACCAACGGTTATTTCAGGACCGGTGATATCGGTTATCTTGATAATGAAGGGTATCTCTTCCTCACCGGTCGCAAAAAAGAACTGATCAATAAGGGCGGGGAAAAGTTCTCTCCCCAGGAGATCGATGCGGTCCTTGTGTCATATCCCGGAGTCCGGGAGGTAATGGCCTTCCGGATTGATGATCCTGTCCTGGGAGAGGATGTTGCTGCCATGGTAGTACTGTCAGATGAAACAGTAACAGAACACGATCTCCGGCGGTATCTTCTTGACCGCCTTATCCAGTTCAAGGTCCCCCGGAGGATCTATTTTGTAGCAGAAATCCCCAAAGGGCCCACCGGTAAACTCCTTCGGTATGCGGGCACTGAACGTTACCATAACGGCACATTCAAAGATGAACAGACTCATGAAGGAGCCGTTCCTGGAATATCCCCGCAGGTATCCCGAATTGAAGAAAAAATCATGCAGATCTGGAGTGAGATCCTGAATGTTGAGTCCCTGTCTCCCGATGACGATTTTTTCCGTGGAGGGGGAAATTCGCTGACAGCGATCGAACTTCTTATCAAGATCCAGAGAGCGTTTCACGTTACTTTCCCGCCGGATATGATTTATCTGTATCCGACAATCCGTCAACAGGCGATTCAGATTGCCCGAAAAGATGAAAAAATTTCACGGTATCACCCGCTCATTGTCCCGATCCGGGGAAACGGCACGCTGCCACCGTTATTTTGTTTTCATCCGCTTGGCGGATGGATACAGGAATATCAGTATATTTCCCGGTTTTTCGATCACGAGCGGCCGGTTTTCGGTATCCGGGCACGGGGACTGGAACCTGCGGAGAAGGCGGTCCTCACCGTTGAAGAAGCTGCCCGGGAATATATTGAAGCCATAAAAACGGTCCAGAAAGAAGGGCCCTATCATCTGCTGGGATTTTCCGGTGGGGCGATCTATGCGTTTGATCTTGCCTGCCAGCTCCAGAGCCGGGGGGAATCGGTAACTTTTCTGGGGATAATTGATATGTCTTTACCGGCACCTTTAAAAAGACTTTACGATATGACCCGGGGGCAGGGTTCAAATAAACTGATTACTGCCGGCTATAATTTTTACTCCATTTTGAACAACCGGTTGCAAAAAGATCCTGACAGTCTGCTCTATTCACTTTTTGTCAGGAGTGTCAGAGGCTTTTCCCAGGTTTTACTCGTGTTAAAAGGTTCCCCGGCTCTTCCTGCATCCGGATCGGATGTCGAATATATAACTGATGTTCAGCGGGGTTGGATCTCTACCTTACCGGAAAAGCATAAAATGCTGGTAATAACACAGATCCGGGCAATCAGCATTTACAGGCCCCGGATATTTTCCGGAGACATCACTCTTTTTTCTACCGGGCCGGATTCTGAATTCTATCCCGGTGATCCGGCAAGAGGCTGGAACTCATGCATAACAGGGAAAACCATCCTCGTCGAAATTCCCGGAGATCATATTACCCTTTACCGGGAGCCACTGGGTAAGATAACGGCAAAAAAAATTGAAGAGTCACTCAAAATGGCAGATGCTCATGGATAAGGTTTTACAGGATTGCCTGCCGTATAGTGTATTTGGTCTCGGGGGGGAAGGTGCGCTGCAAACAGCAGAATTTCCCCCTTGTTTACAAAAAAACAGGGTCCACGTCTGGTCAGCCTTTTACCGAAACCTTGACCTTCACCGCAAAGTCCTGTCGGGCATCACCAGCGGGGAAGAGCGATATGCAGCGTCTTTATTCAGGAACGATGCCGATAGCCGGAAGTATGTCCTCCGGCATGGGTTATTGAGAATTATTCTGGGTAACTATACCCATCGCGACCCACAGGAGGTATCGTTTTCAACCGGAGTGAATGGTAAGCCCGAACTGGTTCCTCACGAGGGTCATGCAGGTGTGTCTTTTAATCTGTCCCATACCAGCGAAATGGTCATCATCGGAATCACCCGGACGCAGCGGATTGGTGTTGATGTAGTCAGAATGGATCCCTCGTATCACTACCATGATATTGCAGAATATATTCTGACACCTGCTGAAAAAGCGTTCATGCAGAGAATTGAACCTGCCCGGAAATACCAGGCTTTTTTCAGGATATGGGCGTTAAAAGAAGCAATTCTCAAGACAACCGGTGAAACTCTTTCAGGGATGAAAGATACCGATACATCCGATCTTATTCAGGAGCATTCATCCCCGTGTGGCTCACTGAAATTCCGGACGTCACTTCCACCATTTTTTGTCTGGCAGTTCATGAACGGACCCGATCACTGTTGCGCAGCTGCAATTGAAACCGGGTCCGAATCCCTGAATGCAGGGTAAAAGGAAAGAGGACTGCTGCAAAAAAAATTGTCCGGTAAAGCAGTGGCTATAAATCAGACATACATTCCCGACAATCACCACGGTGTCCTGGTACCCGCAGGACAAAGATTCAAGAACCGGCACGCGTAAAAACAGTTCCGTGAACAGGTATGTGCACGGATACGAATGAACAGAAAAATGTAATTCTCGACCAGATTCTTGCAGAGCGCCGCTCTTACCGGATGTTCAGGCCGGAATCCCCGCCTGAAGACGCTGTCAGGGATATTATTCATGCGGGGCTTCTTGCCCCGTTTGCCGCAGCTGCAGTAGGGAATTCTGCTGATTATTTCCGCCGGTTCTTTGTGATGAAGAAGGGATCTCCGGGCATGAATGCAGCTGCTCCACTCGTTATGGCAGAAATCCTGCGGATGTCAGAAAGCCTCGATAAGGATATGAAAAACAACCCCCGACTCCGGGAGCAGGCGATCGGGTTTGCCCGGCGCCTTGAAATGATAAAAAAACAGGGGGCTGTACCGGGCATTGGCACGGCACCCTGGTATATTGTTGTCGCGGAACGCAAAGGATATCCAGCGGTCGAGCTGCAGTCGCTTGCACACTGCATGGAAAATATGTGGCTGAAGGCAACTGCTCTGGAACTTGGGTTCCAGATCGTATCGATCACGTCAGAGATGGCACGAAACCCCGGGTTCTGTAACATTCTCGGAATTAATCCGGGAGAATGGGAACTGATGGGATGTGCAACAGGCTATCCGCAGGAAAAACTCCCTCCATCAATCCGCCCGCCTGTTGATGACGTCACGCGCTGGCTGGAGTGAATCGGGACAGGTGTATTTTACAGAAAATCCGTCTCCCGGAAGATGATTTGAATGATGGTTAGTTCACAACAAATTCAAAAAAGTCATCGGCGGGATGAATCTCTTCCTTGGAACCACTTCCGAGGCAAAGGGGCCGGGAGTTTTTTAACGGGCAGAGTCACAGTCTGGCAACTGACTTTTCTGTACGATTTACCAAAATTACTGACTTATGGCGCTCATGGGAGCTTCGTCTTTTGCCTCGACGCCGCCGCTATGGCGACCCCCCAAGGTGATGGAATGATAATCATAATACTTTCCAATAATCCGGTTGTCAGAATAATGAATCGCGGTTTTGTGTCTTAAAATTGAGTGGATTATATTCTTCTGCTCTGGAGAAATCCTGCTCTTTGAGAAAACTAAAAGAGAGGACCGGTATCAGAGAGCGATGGGGCCACGGGCGCTCACCGCCTCGTCGGGGTTCGCCCCGTGGAGCATGGCTGTGGATCGTACTACGGCAGCGTAAAAGAAAAATCCAACCGTTCAATAGGGGTCAAGGCGGCTTGCCCCTTTGGGCTGCCTCCCCCTTTGGGGGAGAGAGGGGGGTCACCCTCGCAATTTTTCACGCCCAACTAAAAAAAACCCGAGGGGATTTCTACAGAGCCTTTTTTTCATTTTTTTACGTCTGAAATGAATGTTTATTTCAGTGGTTTTAACCGGTACTATACCTTTTTTTTGTCCGCGATCCCCGCAGGAGTGGCCCAAAAGGCGGCGGCAGTCATCATACCTTTCAAATTGCGGGATCGGCAACCACCACATCACATCAGAATAGTCCAGTATTCCAGAGGAAATACGAATATATAATCGCTCCCGTCAGTCACTCTCTCCCGCCAGACATGGCTCCCTGAAATACGATTTCCTGAGTCGTCATCGAGCGGAGCAGGAGGGAGAGATTACGGTACCAGGGATCGTCGGAATTATCCGTTATTTTTTGTTTTTTAGTTTTTCAATAAGATCCGAAACCCGGCTCTTCGCAGCTTCTGTTGCTGCCCTGTCCCGCTCGATCCGTATCGTGAGTATATCCCCTTCCTGGCAGCCGGGGGGAAGCAGGGTAACCGGAAGGTTCATCTGCACGGATTCGTCTTCCCGGGAGATCAACACCGCAATGGTTCCTTCTAACCTGTCAATAGTCATTTTCATGGTGACTCACCTTCAGATGCCGTGTCTCGTATTGCCCCCCCTCCATCTCTTAAGATGGCAATGTCCCCGCTGTTGCCCCAGACAGGCTCAGTTTTACCCATGAAGAGTGCCGTGCTGTTCAGCGTACCGCTGCCCGAATAGATCGTAACGGATTCACCGGGAACCAGGAAGATTGCCGGGAACGTATAACGGGTAGTCTGACCCTTGTCAGAGAGGGTCCAGCCGGCAATGATCACGGTGTCATCCCCTCCGTTTGTCACCTGCACCCATTCGCCGTTCAGGTTCTGGCGGTCATCACCCGCTGCATCGAACTGCGTAGCGCTGATATATATCGATGAGGCGTTGCCAATCTGGGGCGCAGTAAGCACGGGAACCGGGATGGTGAGGTCTGCCAGTACCGGAGGCAGGGTGACAGGAGGGAAAAGAACGGGTTCCGGTACCGGTAGGGTCGGGAGGGTAAAAACCGGTTTTACCGGGGTTATTTCCCGGTTTGTCGGACCATTCCAGATATCAGGATTATCTTTTTCGGTTTTTACCGAGTAGGACAGCCCATCAGTCCTGACTACAACGGTCCCGTCGCTATCGGTGCGGTATACCATTACCCCGTTCTCTTTCAGGATATCGAGAGTCTCCCGGTGAGGGTGACCGTAGGGGTTGTCTTTCCCGGTGAAGATAACACCCAGTTCCGGACGGACCCGTGCGAGGAACACGGGTGACGTTGAAGAAGAACTTCCGTGATGCCCGACTTTCAGGATCTCGGCATCGAGCGGGTATCCACTCGCGGCCAGGGCGTCCTCTCCTTCTCCTTCCAGATCGCCGGTCATCAGGAAATCTATGGTACCATAGGAAATGCGGAGGACGAGGGAGTTTACGTTGGGGTCGTCGTTGAGACGCCGGGGAGGTGGCGAGAGCACGACAACCCGAAGTGCCGGGTCAACATCAATCGTCTGCCCCTGCTCTGCCACCCGGTAAGGAATATTTTTCCGGTCAATCGTTTCGAGAAGATGCTCATACGCCGGTGACGGATAGGGTAAACCGGTATCGAGTACCTGGCCTACCGGGAAGGCAGCAAGGAGCGCCTGCATCCCGCCGATATGATCGGAATGCGGGTGCGTGGCAACCAGAAGATCCAGTCTGGTGACGCCGAGCTTCTTCAAATCATGAACAACCCGATCGCCCATGTCGACATCCCCGGCATCGATCAGGATCGTTTTCCCGTCCATGACAAAGAGGGTGGAGTCCCCCTGCCCGACGTCAAGGAAGTACACCGATAATTTTCCCTCGTTATCTGCAAGGTGGGTGTGACCGGTATTGGTAAAAACGGGAATTATGACATTATCAAGGCAGCCGGAAGTGACGACGCAGGAAACAAGGACAAAAAGAATGGATACGGACACTGACGCCGGCAATACCCACGGGGATTTTTCAGGTCTGGCCATATCAGCTGCTCTGGGTACGGCAGACAAGATCACGGGCTGCCCGTGCAGCATGTTCACGTATCTCCCCTTCACGGGGAATTTCGCGCTCAAGCATCAGCACCTTTCCATCGCAGATCGTGGTTTCAACTGCCCCGCCATTACAGGAATATACAAGATTGGAGCTGGCATGATGGAGTGGGGTGTTGCAGACCGAGTGCCGGGATACGAGCACGATATCTGCTGCTGTACCGGTTTTGAGTTTTCCGGTCCCAAATCCCAGTGCATTTGCCCCGTTCACCGTTGCCATGGTGAGTGCTTCCTGTGCCGGAAGGAGCGTCGGGTCGTTCCAGTAAAATTTCTGCAGGAGCGCCGCGATCTTACTCTCTTCAAACATGTCGAGATTGTTATTTGAGGCGCAGCCATCAGTACCCAGGCAGACATTTGCCCCGGCCCGGGAAAGCCAGTGGCAGGGCATCGCACGGTGCGTGGCGAGCTTCATATTGCTTGCCGGGTTGTGGGATACATGGACCCCGCGGCTCCCGAGCAGCAGACACTCCGCTTCATCCAGCCAGCAGCAATGTGCAGCAACGGTGCGGGGTGTGAGAATACCGCACTCATCGAGGAGGGCGCCGGGACGCTTCCCGTACCGGGCAATACAGTCATTCACTTCCCCTTCTGTCTCAGAAAGATGGATGTGTATTCCGATCTTCTGTTCCCGGGCAAACTCTGCACACCACTGCAGTCCTTCCCGGGATACCGTATAAATCGCGTGGGGTCCTGCGGCAGCCTTTATCCGGGGGTTGCTCAGGCTCCTGATATGTGCTGCAAAGTTCTCGGTCGCTTTACACTCCTTCTCGCGTTTCTCTTCAGAGAAGAGATCGATGAACCCATACGAGAGCATTGCCCGGATGCCGGATTCGTCAACCGCCCGGGCGGCATCATCCATGAAAAAGTACATGTCATTGAACGCAGTAGTTCCGCTGCGAATCATCTCAATGCAGGCCAGGCGGGTACCCTGGTACACGTCATCCCCGGTGAGGTGTGCTTCAAGGGGCCAGATCTTCCGGGTGAGCCAGTCCTGCAGGATCATGTCATCTGCATACCCCCGCAAAAGCGTCATTGCCGCATGGGTATGCGTGTTTACGAGACCCGGGAGTGCGATCGCCCCATCGCCATCGATGATAAACTCCGCCTCACCGGTGTGCTTTTTCCGTTCCTTTTCACCGATGCCGGCAATAGTTCCCGAATCATCAACAAAAATATCGACAGCGTTGCCGTCAGCAATTACATTGGTAATCAGGAGCGAACGTCTCTTTTCAAAAATGTCTGTCATATCATGTTCAGCCATCAGGAATCAGCCCATATGTCCGATGATCTTCATCAGGATCTCTTCTGTCCGTGCCCGGTTCTCTTTTGCTGACGAAAGGATGTGCTCGTACGTGAGAGCTTCGCCATCCAGCCCGTTTGCATAGTTGTCTACGGTGCAGAGTGCAGCAAATTCCATTCCGAGTTCGCATGCGAGTGTCACCTCGGAGGCCACGGTCATCCCTACGACATCAGCTATCAGGCCAAGTGCATGAACCTCAGCTGCGGTTTCAAGCCGGGGTCCCCGTGTCTGGGCATATACCCCGCCAAATCGTGCGGAAGGGACCAGTTCTGAAAGTTTTTTTGCAAGCCCGGCTGACAGTTCCGGACGGACATGCTCAATGTCATAATCGTGGAGGGACGGAATATCTGTCAGGCTGATATAATCGGTGGGGATTACCAGGGATCCGGGTGCAATCACGGGTTTGAGTGATCCGGCTGACCCGAATGCAACAATCCGGTCAACACCGGCGATAGCGAGTGCTGCCAGATGCGCCCGGTGATTGATGCGGTGGGGCGGGAGTCCATGCTGGTGGCGCATCAGCATCACAATGTTCCCGGCCAGAATCTCCGCAGAGCCAAAGGGGGTGTTCACGGTCCGCTTCTTCAGCGAAGGGAGCGTTGAGAATAAAAGACTCGTGCCCCCGATGATACCCAGCATCAGCACCACCTCGTATACAGTGCTGATCCCCTGCAATATCCGGTTAAACGTTTACAATGCATTACCTGAGCTCTCAGGAATGATTGTGTCCGTCACCACTAATATTTAGCTATAATCCGCGCAGAATTGTACCTTTAATAGCGTAGTGACTTCCCTGTTCCATCTTTGAAGGAGGATTTCATCATACATCATTGCCACAAAAAAATTTTACCACACAGCCAAAAACAATTCTTTTAACCAATGCCGTTCAACAATGGTAGAGCGGGCTGGTAGATCAGTGGTAGATCGCTTCCTTGGCATGGAAGAGGCCGCGGGTTCAATTCCCGCCCAGTCCACTCGTTTCTCACGTGTTTTTCCCGAGGAATTTTTATACTTATATACCAGAGGGACTATTCAGAACGACTATGCGCATCCGTACCCTGATCCTTCCCGAAGACAAGGTCTTTTTTACTCTCTTAAAGGATATGGCAGATAAGATTGCCGAGGCCTCCACTATCTTAAACGAGATCACCCACGAACTTCCCGGGAGTACGGAGAAGGCGCATAAGGTACGCCAGATCGAGCATCTCGGGGATGATACTACCCGGAGGATCTTCGAACAGACTGAACGAGTCACTTATCACACCACTCGAACCTGAAGAGATCGCACGTCTCGCTCCGGACCTCGACGATGTGCTGGACAGGATCGACTGGGTCACCCACCAGCTCTGCAACTACGGGATACCGGAGTCCAACGATGTCCTCAAGGAATTTTCCTTCATTATCCAGCTCGCCGGCACCGAAATCCTGATGGCAATCACTACACTCGCCACCCTCAAGAACCCCGAAGAGGTAAAATCTCACGCAACGGAGATTAACCGGCTCTACAATCTCTCCACAGAGCTTCTCTCACGGGCTATCATCGAGCTCTTTAAGACTAACGATCTTCTTGTGATCATCAAACTCAAAGATATCTACGAGGGACTTGCAAAGGTCATGGAAGATTGCAACGATGTGGGACACACGCTGCATGACATCGCAGCGAGCCATGCATGACCGGACTGGATCCTTTCATCCTGTTTGGCATTATCCTTGCGCTCGCCCTGAACTTTGTTAACGGGCTCAACGATGCCTCGCACTCGATCGCAACGGTGGTTGCGACAAAAGCGCTCTCGCCCATTCGTGCAGTGTTTTCCACGGCGATCTGTAATATGATTGGGCCGTTTCTCTTTTCCACGGCAGTTGCAGCAACGATTGGGACTGAAATTGTCACCACCGAAGGACTCACTCCCCTCTCGATTATCGTGGCAATGCTGACATCGATTGCACTCGTCTTTGTCGCCACACGTATGGGAATTCCGGTCTCCAGCAGTCATGCAATGGTGGGCGGATTGCTGGGAGCAGCGATAGGGGCAGTGGGTCTTTCTGCCATTATCCTTCCCGGTCCAACTGCGGTGCTCCAGGTGTTTTTCTTCGCTTTCATTGGTGCGATAATTGGTGCACTGGTACTCGCTGTCATATGTGCCGCAGGGGAAGGGGATATCCGGCTCGGGATTCTGCTGGGTGCAATTTTCGGTGCCGGGATAATCATCCCCCTCATGATGATTGCCGGTGTGCTGCACCTCCAGGGTCTCCTTGCGATCGTACTCTTCATCTTCATAGGACCGCTCATCGGCATGTCCGGTGCATTTCTCTTAAATGTGCTCTTTACCCAGTTGATCAAACACGCACACCAGAACAGGGCAAAACGGACATTCCAGCCTCTGCACATACTCGCCTGCCTGGCGCAGGCTACTGCCCACGGTGCAAATGACGGTCAGCATGCGGTGGGTCTGATCACTGCCCTGCTCGTCTCTTCCGGATTCCTGCTGGTATTCGAGGTACCGACATGGGTCATCCTCACTTCCGCCATTGCAATTGGCCTCGGGACCTGTTTTGGCGGCTGGAAAGTTGTCGACAAGATGGCAAAAGAGATTACCAAGATCCGCCCGTACCAGGGATTCTGCGCAGCAACCGCAAGCAGCGCCATTCTCGTGATGGTCACCCGGCAGGGTATTCCCGTCTCTTCAACCCAGGCGATCAATGGTTCTATTGTGGGTGTGGGTGCCACCCGGGGAAGGACCGCCGTGCAGTGGAAAGTAGTCCGCGAAATGATGACGGCATGGATCATCACTATCCCGCTCGCACTGGGAATATCCTGGGCCGGTTATCAGATTATCAGTTTTGTGCTGACGGTGGTGTAGCGTCCGCACAATTTCGCTATATTTTTTAAGTTCCTCCACCGATTACCAGTGGGTTTGTTATGGGTCTTCGCGAGTTATTGATACCGCACGATAAGATTTATTTCGATCTGTTCGAAAAACAGGCGGGAGTCATGAAGGAGGCGGCGTGGCAGCTTGTCGCACTGACCGAGGATTTTACCAACGTTAAAGAGAAACGTCACGAGATCGAGAAACTTGAGCATAAAGGTGACCAGATCACCCATGATATCTACAAGCAGTTGAACAGCACGTTCATCACCCCCATGGATCCTGAAGAGATCTCCCGTCTTGCCTCCACTCTGGATGAAGTGCTGGACTATATCGATGGTGCAACCGAAAAGATGTACTATTACAATATCGGCGCCACCGATTCGCATATGATCGAACTCGCAAAGCTGATCCACATGTCCACCACCGAGATCGAGAGCGCTGTCAAGGGTATCCGTTCCATCAAAGATCCCCGCTACATTGAAGAGAGATGCATTGAGGTGAACCGTCTGGAGAACCTCGCTGATGATGTCCTCGCCCATGCAGTGACCGATCTGTTCAAAACAACGGATGCGATCACGATCATCAAACTCAAGGATATTTACGAGCACCTGGAGACTGCGACGGATTATTGCGAGGATGTGGCAAACGTGCTATCGGACATCGCAATCCGCCATTCATGAATGCTGGTGTGTGGGTTGAATGATCGAAGCAACGTGGGGACTTATCATATTCATTATTGGGATCGCACTGTTTTTCGATTACACCAACGGGTTCCATGATTCGGCCAACTCAATATCGACGGTGGTCTCCACAAAAGTCCTCTCCCCCCGCAACGCCGTTGCCTTCGCTGCTTTTTTTAATTTTATCGCTGCATTTGGTTTCGGTGTCTTGGTGGCCAGTACCATCAGTAAGATCATCCAGCTTGAGGTAGTCCCGACTGTGATCGTTCCCTATATCATTTTAGGTGCCCTCACCGGCGCAATTGTCTGGAACCTGATCACCTGGCGTTTTGGTCTTCCCACGTCCTCTTCTCACGCCCTCATTGGGGGTATGGTCGGAGCGGGTATTTCAGCAGCAGGACTTGCAGCAATAAAATGGTCAGCCGTTGAACTGATTGTCACATTCATGATCCTCTCTCCTCTTATCGGTCTTGCCTGTGGGTTTTTGTTTATGGTAGTTGTGCTTAACATCACCAAGAAAGCTCATAAATCGACTGCTGAAGGTTATTTCAAGCGGCTTCAGCTCGTCTCGGCAGCTGCGTATAGTTTCAGCCACGGGACAAATGATGCCCAGAAGACGATGGGAATTATCACCCCGTTACTATTTTCGATTGGGTATTATAGTGCGAGTGTCGATCCCAACAACCTGCCGGTACCTATATGGGTGATCCTGATTGCCCACGCAGCAATCGCGCTCGGCACCCTTACCGGTGGATGGCGTATTGTGAAAACGATGGGCTACAGGATTACAAAACTCCGCCCCGTTCACGGGTTTGCTGCAGAGACAGCAGGAGCGGCAACAATCCTTGGCGCTTCCGTGGTGGGAATCCCGGTGAGCACGACACATATCATCTGCACGTCTATCATGGGTGTTGGTTCAACCATGGGTACAAGCACGGTGAAATGGGGCGTTGCACGGACAATCGCATTCGCTTGGATTCTCACGATCCCTCTTGCGGCAATAATCGGGTTTTTTTCATTCATGGTTATCCGGGTGATTATCGGGTACTAGAAAGAAAAATCAACCTTTTTTCTTCTCTCCCGCACAATTCAGCATTAGCATGAATCCGGGACCATAATTTCAAAAAAAATTCCGGAAAAATCAGAATTTTTGTCGTTCATTGATACTTGATCCGCTAACGAAAATTCCTAAGAGAGGAGGATTTGAGTCCCGGTTCCCCGTATTTCCCAGGCAGCCGAAATGTGATGATGACGTATTACCTGCATAGGAGCAGAGTCTGGAATTATCGCATTTCAGAAAGGATACACGTGGAATCGGAATGATATCAATCGTGAACCTCAAAGATTTTTTTATGAATGAGAACACGATTTAGTCAATCACTGTTTTTGTACTGTCCGGAAATACCGGCAATACCCGCTGATAGGGCAGATTTCGCACTTCGGTTTTCGGGCGTCACAGATCGAGCGGCCGTGTGCGATCAGGACATCCGTGAGATCTCCCCAATGCTCCTGCGGGAAACATTGCCATCAGGTCCCGCTCGATTACGCTCACATTATCCGTATCGGAAAATCCGATCCGCTGTGCAAGCCGCCGGACGTGGGTGTCCACCGCGATACCATCGTTTCTGCCATGCGCATGGTAAAGCACAATGTTTGCAGTTTTTCTGCCCACGCCGGGGATCTTCAGGAGATTCTCCATGGATTCCGGCACCCTGCCGCCAAATTCCGATTCCAGGGACTGTGAAGCAGCAATGATGTGTTTTGCCTTGGCATGAAAATAGCCGAGACTGTGAATGATCGTCTCTACATCTTCTGCTTTTGCCTCTGCAAGAGCTGACGGGGTCGGGTAGCGGGTGAAAAGAGGTTTTTTTACCTGGAGGACTGCGCGATCGGTGGTCTGTGCAGAAAGGATGGTGAGGATGAGTACCTCAAAGGCCGGACCTTTCGAGAGCATGGCAGGAGAATCGCGGGCATCGGGATACTGCCTGCACAGAAGAGAATAGATCGTTGCAGCGTCCTGTTTTTTCATAAAAAACACCCGGAAGGTTGGCGGTGACAAAGACTTCTGCGAAACTTCCTGACCCTATGGGGTAGGGCGGATTCGAACCGCCGTCAAAGCGTCCCAAACGCTCTAGGATGGACCAGGCTACCCTACTACCCCGTGCCATCATACCTGTGTCGGGAACATAAAAATACGTAATGGTTCCCGGTCTCTCTTTTTGATCCTTTACAGGGGAAAGATCTTCTTCTTCCTCTCGCTCACGACCGTGCCGGAATAATCCCCGGTGAGTATCGCGCGGGAAAGGTTTTGGGGTTTGCGCCCGTCAAGAACCAGCAGGGGAATATGACTGCGTTCGACGACCCGTGCGGCAACGATATCAAGAACCGTGTTGGAGCCGGCCGTGAGCGCTGTTCCCCCGACGATTGCCAGCAGCTCTTCTGGCGTCAGCGCCTCAAAACGTTGTGCCTTCCTGTCTTTTTTCGGGTCAGCGGAATAAATACCGTCAACAGAGGTGACATTGATAAATACCGATGCTCCCACGCGTTCAGCGAGAACCGCAGCAACCGCATCCGTAGTCTGGCCGGGGGTAATCCCGCCCATCACTACGATCTTGCGGGATTCGGCAAACTTTTTTGCGTCCCCATGGCTCTCAGCTACTTTCGGGTATGCCCGGTCACCCAGAGCCGCAATCAGCAGGGTTGCGTTCAGACGGGTGATCAGGATCCCGATCTCATCCGATGTCCCCTCATCGATACCGAGGTTCCGGGCAACCGTGATATAGCGACGCGCCTCACCACCACCGCCAACGACAACAAACAGGCGGTGGTGCTCAGCGATCTCTTCAAGCACCGGAACGTATTCTTTTATCCTGTTCTTCCCCAGGGTGGGGATCAGGATTGAGCCGCCCAGAGAGATGACAACGGTCTTCATTGCACTAGTTTTTGTGCCGGTTGCTCATATAGAGTTGTTGAATATGCTCTACTGTCCTGTCTGTAAAAGCCACGATATCTTTCCGGTTGCCGGGGGGTATATGGGTCAGGTGTATCTCTGCAAGAACTGCAGATACCGGGGGACATTTGTCCTTGAAACCGATGAAGCGGATGAAACCCCGGCAGGGGAAAAAGAACAATAACACCTGCGTGCAATACAACGTCTGAGGGTCACCATGCACGAAGCCCGTCTCTACCGGAAAATGGAAAATGCTACCGTGAAGTGTTCGCTCTGCAACCACCGCTGCACGATCCAGGAGGGAAATCACGGGATCTGCGGGGTGAGACTGAACGAGAACGGCACCCTGTATGCCGCAACCTACGGGAAGATCAGTTCCGAGGCCGTGGATCCGATCGAGAAAAAACCTCTCTTCCATTACCTGCCCGGCACCCTCTCGTACTCGCTGGGCAGTGTCGGCTGCAACTTCCATTGCCAGCACTGCCAGAACTGGCACATCTCACGAGCTGAACTGGCAGGGGCACAGCTGCGTAATCTTTCACCGGAAGAAGGAGTTGCCCGGGCGATCGCCAGCAGGAGTGCAAGCATTGCATGGACCTACAATGAACCGGCCATCTGGCACGAGTATCCTCTCGACATGGGGACCATCGCCCG
This sequence comes from uncultured Methanoregulaceae archaeon, assembly GCA_963815395.1. Lineage (GTDB taxonomy): Archaea > Halobacteriota > Methanomicrobia > Methanomicrobiales > Methanospirillaceae > Methanoregula. The sequence continues at coordinate 58,509 of CAWFHC010000002.1, read as the reverse complement.
CAAAAAAGGGCTTGGCACCATCTATGTCACCAACGGGTATATCACCGAGGAGGGGCTCCGTGAACTTTCACCCATGCTCGGGGCTTACCGGGTGGACATCAAGGCATTTACCGACGATTTCTACAAAAAAATATGTGGTGCCCGCCTCCAGCCGGTCCTTGATTCGACACTCCTTGCACGGGAACTCGGCATGCATGTCGAGACAGTTACCCTTGTCATACCGGGGCTCAATGACAGCAAAGAAGAGATGGAGAAACTGATCCGCTGGGTCATCGAGCATCTCGGCCCGTCAACCCCGATGCATTTCTCCGGGTTCCATCCCGATTACAAGATGACCGACAGGGGTGCAACACCGCTTGCTACACTCGAAAAGATCTACACGATGGCAAAGGAACTCGGGCTCCGTTTCCCGTACCTTGGCAACGTGTACAACCACCCGTACGAGAACACTTATTGCCCGGTGTGTGGTGTAACCCTGATCGAGCGGCAGGGATTTTCAAGTAAGGTGCTGGGACTCGAAGGACAGCAGTGCAGGAACTGCGGTGAAAAGATCGAGATCGTGCGCGATGCCGCCTGATCCCTCTGCTGAAACCCGGTTCATCACCGATCGCATGCTGGGGACCCTGAGCCGGTACTTCCGGTTTATGGGGTATGATACGGTCAGTGCCAACGGGTTTGCCGAAGGAAATGCCAAAGAGGATACCCTGCTGCTGAACCTTGCCCTGCAGGAGAACCGCATCCTGCTCACGCGGGACACCGAGACTCGCTGCGAGAGGTAAGGATCAGGCCGTCCTGATGAAATCCGATGACGTGATGGAACAGGTGCAGCAGCTTATCGACCGGGGATTGATTGCCCGCCGGTTAAGGATGACCCGCTGTTCGCTCTGCAACACGGAACTCAGGGAGGCGACACCCGGGGAGAGTGAGGATGCGGATTACGCCCCGCAGGATAAGAACGGTCTCACCTTTTTCTGGTGTGTGCAGTGCAGCAAACTCTACTGGAACGGTTCGCACGGAAGACACATTTCAGAAAGAATTGAGCAGGAACTGAAAGGTTAGGAGTGCAATAAAGAAGTCCAGTGCATGAACGTGAACCGATTCGCTCTTTCCGAACCAAAAAAATCTATTATATTTATGAGGGAACCCGCCTCAGGGCCTCTCCGAGGCACGGCGGGACGGGGAGATTTTTTTATTTTTATTCTCCAATCCGCCGCGGGGGCGCCCCGTCGGGGGCGGCGGCACTCATCGCACCTTTATGAAATGAGTGGTAACAATTCCTGTAGTATATCTGGATAGTCCGATTTTTTACAGCACCCTTGCCCGTCCATTCCGGTACTTCCGTTTTTTTACAAATGAGGACTTTCCTGTTCAGTGAATTGTTTATTTTTGAAGAGCAAATCCGGTTGATTCAGAAAATCCCTGTGATTGTGTCGGGTAGTATCACCTGTTTCTCAGCCCGGAAACGGTTCATCTCCAGTTCGCCAGACACCAATAAGTTTGCACCCGGTTCACTGCAAAAAACCCGATTGAGTATCGGTCAGTCAGTCAGTCAGTCAGTCAGTCAGTCAGTCAGTCAGTCAGTCAGTCAGGACTGACCGGCTCCGGCTAGCAACTTCACTCCGGATCATTAAACACTATATCCCTGAACAACAGATCTGTTCTCATGGCAGTCCACCCCATCGAAGAGCGGTACGGCACGCCCGAGATGCGGGCTGTATGGAGCGAGAGGACCCGTTTTGCCTGTGTTGTTGCCGTGGAGGTGGCGCTGGCGAAGGCCGAGGCAGCGCATGGCATGATCCCGGCAGCAGCTGCAGCTGAAATTGGCAAGTCTGCACAGAAGGCATCCCTGGAGCGGGCAAAAACAATCGAACGCGAGATCAGCCACGACATGATGGCGATGGTAAAAGCAATCTCTGAAGTCTGCGGGGATTCCGGGCGATGGGTACACTATGGTGCAACGAGCAACGACATCCTTGATACCGCAACCGGGCTGCAGCTGCTGCAGGCGCTTACGCTCATCGATAAAAAACTGCGTCTCCTGCTCATGACGCTCATAAAAAGATCGGGAGAGACAAAATCGCTGGTCTGCATCGGGCGGACACACGGTCAGCACGGGGTCCCGACCACCTACGGTCTGCGGTTTGCCATCTGGGCAAGTGAGATCGGGCGGCACATAGAACGCCTCGGACAGCTCCGTCCGCGTGTCGTAGTCGGACAGATGACCGGTGCGGTGGGCACACAGGCCGCACTCGGACCTCAGGCGATGGAGGTTCAGGCTACGATGATGGAGGTGCTGGGTATTGGGTCGGTGGACGTATCCAACCAGGTGATCTCCCGCGATCGGTATGCGGAATATTTCATGTTCTGTGCAAACGTGGCAACCACACTGGACAAGATCGCAATCGAGATCCGCTCGCTCCAGCGGACCGAGATTGGCGAAGTGGAAGAAGCATTCGGTGCGAATCAGGTGGGTTCCTCTACCATGCCGCACAAACGCAACCCGATCCGGTCCGAACAGGTCTGCGGCCTTGCCCGCATCGTACGGTCAGCAGTCGAACCGGCACTCCAGAACAATACGCTCTGGGATGAACGGGACTTGACCAACTCCTCCTGCGAGCGGGTGTTGTTCCCCGAGGCATCAATCCTCACCGATCACTGCATCCGGCTGATGACGACCGTGCTCGAAGGACTCGTGATTAACCGTGCGGCAATCCGGAGGAATCTTGCCTTCCTCCATGGGATCAATATGGCCGAGTCCGTCATGATCGAACTCACCAGGAAGGGGATGAACCGCCAGGACGCCCACGAGAGGATCCGTATGGCAAGCATGCAGGCACTTGTCGAAGAGCGGGCGCTTGGTGACGTGCTGGGAGCGGATCCTGAAGTGCTGCGCTATTGTTCCCGTACCGATATTGCTGCACTCCTCAACCCGGATTCCTATATCGGTACATCGATCTGCCAGGTGGACCGGGTCATAGAAAAACTGTCCCCGCTGTGCTTTTAGATCCAGAACCCTTTTTCACAGGTATTGTCGGAGGAACTGGTGTTTTTTTGGGGTCTTCTTCACTGCAAAAAAATTCCGGGTACGAGAATTTCTTTTTTGAAGATCTGAAAGTAAAACGCAGGTTGTATAAAGTGGGGGTCATGAGACTGTCCTCATATTATCCCGAGGTGCAACAGCTGTCATAATCCAGAACCTCCCGGTTATCATACGTAGGAGAAGCGCAAAAGCGCGGAAGCGCCTGAAACTCCGGTAAGTGTTTAATTTTCAAACATCCTTTCCCGGCACAAAAATAGTATATTTATAAATTCTGAAAATGAACATAGAGAATAGGCATGAAACCGTATCTCAGGATTTTTGGATATCCGGTTTCCTCTACTGATCTCATCCGTTTCAGTGTTATTGCGTCCCTCACCCTGATATGCATCATCATTACCATATTTTCCATCTCCCGGGCTCTTGAAACTTTATATGCCCAGCTCTTCTATTTCCCCATCGTATATGCGACCTATTTTTATCCCCGGAAGGGGCTCTGGCTGGCCGGCGCTTGTGCCATTCTGTATGAAAGTTTTGCCTACCTCTACCTGTTTCCCGATACCGCGGCATTGATCTACGTAACCGGACAAGCGATCCTGTTCATCTGTGTCGCTGCCCTGGTTGCCTATGTAAGTGAGAAACTGAATTCCAGTGAGGCCCGCAGTCGCAGCATCGTTGAAAAAGCCCAGTCGGGCATCATTCTTTTTGACCAGAATACCCTTTCAATCCACCTGACAAACGCCCACCTGGAACACATGCTGGGATTTACGGGTGAAGAACTGGCCGGCATGACATTTCCCCAGCTCTTCTCTTCCCAGGATGACCAGCAGAAATTCTTTGAATCCTTAAAAAAAGGGGAAGAGACCCAGAATATCGAGACCGTTTTTGTGACCAGGGATAAAGGGCCCATCTGGGTGACCCTTTCCGCGAGCCGGATCACCGAAAACCTGGTGAGCTGCACGGTTATTGATATCAATAAATACAAACTTGCCAAGCAGGCAGCTGACGAAATCGATTCCCAGTACAAACAGGTGGCCGATAATTTCCCGACCTGCATCATCATCATCCGGAACCAGATGATTGTATACACAAATCCGTCATTTGAAGTATTCTCCAACTATGCGCGAAAAGACCTGATGGGAAAAGATCCGATCTCGCTCGTTCATCCGGACGACCATGAGGAGTTCCGGAATTCCTGTCATCTTGCAGAGATACGGTCACCGCCCCCCGGGAGAATAGAAGTTGGTATACGGATAAAATCCGGAAAAATCCGTCCTGCAACCCTGTTTTTTACCCGGTTACTGCAGGGTGAGATTCCCGCCGTACTCATCAACCTCGTTGATATTCCCGGGCAGGAGGGCCTGAAAGAACAGATCCAGCAGGATTCCAAACGACAGCGCGGCATCATCAGCACCTTCGCCTATGAACTGCGCACACCCCTGCAGCCCATCATGGGATATATCAACCTGCTCACCCAGGATCCTGACAAATACGGAGTAACAGAGGAGACCAAGCTCATTCTCGACCGCTGCGCAAAGAGTGTTGACCGCGAACGCCAGATCATCAACCAGATGCTTGAACTTTCCGTCATCGATGCGGGAAAGATACCTCTGGAATACTCGATATTCCCTGTCCTTGACCTGGTCACAACGATCATCGATGCCGGGGGATATCGGAAAAATGCAGAGATTACCCTGGATATCCCGCACTATCTCACGTTCGATGCTGACAGGAACAAGATATCAACGGTCATCGATACGATGATCTCCAATGCGGTGAATTACTCAACTCCTCCCCGTAAGATTCACATCGCCTATATCTCTTCGCCCAATGATACCATGGACCGCCTTTCCATCAAGGACAACGGTGTCGGCATCACGGATTCCCGCCTTGATGAGATCTTTGAACCATTCCCGATCACCGAATCCGGGGAGAAGAAACAGAAATATGAACGAATCGGACTTTCGCTTGCGATTGCAAAGAAATATATCAAGATGCATGAGGGATACATCAGCGTGGACAGCATAATGAACCTTGAGACAACATTCTGCATTCACATCCCGAAAAAAAGACCTGAGGAGCCAGAGCACAATGTTACGTAGAATCATGGTAGTGGAGGATGATCAGCCCATCCTTGATCTGATGGATCTGATGATCCGGAAACTCGGGTATGAGCCGGTCCTGATTGCAAACGGACTGGAAGCGCTTGAACTCATCAAAAAAGAACCGCCGGCCCTTATTTTGCTGGATATCATGATGGTACCCATCAACGGGTGGGAATTTCTCGAAAAACTCCGCGGGGACTATGGAATGCGTGAGTTGCCGGTGATTCTTTTTACCGCCTCACCCCTGATTGATGAAAAGATGGCAGAGCTCAAGGATCCGTTCCTGGGTGTGCTGGTAAAACCGGTCTCCTTTGGCGAACTGAAAGCCGGAATCGGACGCTATCTCGGCTGACTGAGATTAACTGGTCCTGCATATTCCCGGGATAGGATCATCACTTTTTGGGATTTGTTTATCTTTGTTGATCATCTGACCCGGAATAATTGCTCCGCAGATGCAGATATATCCGAGGTTCGTAACCGAGCTCCGGCAAGTATGACTATGATGGACCACCGCCTCAGGGCCTCTCCGGGGCACAGCGGGCAGCGAATTATTTTTTAACGTTGAATCACCGATCCGCCGCGGAGGCGCCCCCTCGAGGGCGGCGGCAATCATTATTCACGATGGATCAGTAAGAGTAAGACTGGCAATAACTTTTCTGTACGATTTACCAGAATTAATGACTGATAACGTTCCTGGGGCTTCGCCTTTTACCCCAGCCCTGCAGCGGTGGCGGCCCCATAATGTGATAGAATGATAATCATGATAATTCCGATAATCCGGTTGTCAGAAATGAAGCACTTTTCTGTCTTGAATCATTACTTATATTTTTCATTTTTTTACGTCGTACATTAATGTTTATTTTAGGGGTTTAATGGGACTATACCCGAAAAGTATGATTCTCACTCTTGTTTCTTCCTGCCACCCGGGTATCATTGCCAGGTGCCGATTCTTAACAGGTTGTTCGCTTCATTCTCAATGCACAGAGACAGAACGTGGGACAGGCACTGTCTCCTTGCGTTTTTAGCATGAGATCATGCTGAACAAATACAAAAAAAAGATTCTAAATCAGATATACCGGGCCTTCTTTGAAAGTTTCCGCGGCGTATACAGCGGCCTGAACGGCTTGCCTGCAGTATCCCTGTGCACCGCTTCTATCAGGGTATCAAGGGTGAGTTGCTCCTTGAACGGTTTGTTGGGCTGCGATTTCCTGCGGATGGTGACCGTTAATTTCCTGCTTGCCGCTTCTTCATCACCGACAACGATGACAAAGGGTATCCAGTCCATACCGGCTTCGCGGACTTTTTTGCCCACACTCTCTTCCCGGTCGTCGACATCACAGCGGATCTGTGCGGCATTGATCGCCGTGCAGATCTCGTCTGCAAAGGCACCATGGCGCTCGGCAACCGGCACAACACGGACCTGCACCGGCGAGAGCCAGGTGGGAAGTGCCGGGACCGGTTGTGTGGAGATGTTTTCGAGAATGGCACAGATCACACGCTCGACACTGCCGGTAGGGGAGCAGTGGAGGATCGGCGGGTGAACAACTGTACCGTCTTCCGTATGGTATTTGATATTGAACCGGGTTGAACTCTCGACATCGATCTGGACGGTGGGGTTCTCGATCGGACGCATCTGCCCGTCGATGGCAGCGAGGTCGATCTTGGCAACCCAGTAATGGACGCGGTCGGACAGGATCTCGATGAGCATCGGGCAGTCTGATTCCCTGACGATCTTCTTTACCCATGCTTCGTTCTGGGCATAGAAGTCCTTTGTGCAGCGGAATGCGGCAACGAGCTTGGTCTCAAAGTCTTTACCCGTCTGCCAGCCCATGGCAAGCTGCTCTTCAAAGCACTGCAACGCTTCGGGCATATCCGTGCAGAGCGAGTGCATATCGGGCATGGTGAATGCCCGGAGGCGCTTGAGCCCGATCACTTCCCCCTTCTGCTCGTGGCGGAACGAGTAGGTGGAGAGCTCGTACATCTTCATCGGGAGGTTGTGGGGGGAGATGTGCATGTCCCGCATGATGGAAAACATCCCGAAGCAGGCGGCAAACCGCAGCATCATGTTCCGGTTGTTTGACTTGAACCGGTACTGCCGCTCACCGAACTTTTCTGCATGCTCATAAATTGCCCGGTCGCCAAGGTCGTACATGACCGGTGTCTCAACGGGTGTGCCACCATACTCAAGAACCAGGCGCAGCACGTAGTCTGCAAGGAGGTCACGGATGATTTTGCCTTTCGGCATCCAGCGCAGGCAGCCGACATCGCTCGCCGGCTCGTAGTCCACCAGCTCCTTTGAGCGCATCAGGCCGACATGTGCAGGTTCCCCACCGGTCGGGACCGCAACGCCCAGTTCCTTTTTGACAAGGCAGCCAAACGGTGTGTCGTCAAGGTACTCCTTATAGTCATGGGATGTGCCATCCGGGGTCATCACGAACCAGTCGTGGGTGACCTCGGATTTCTCCTTTTTGACGGTTCCCTCTTCACCGGGAACAATCGTCTTTGAGAGCTCTGCAAGAGGGTGGCCTTTGCAGGACAGTTTGAAGGATTTGTACCAGCCAAACGGTGCCCGCTTGACCGTGAATCCTTCCTCCTCAAGGCCTTCCTTGAGGGCTATCAGGGTAGCAATCGCAGTCTCGGGTGAAGCGAGATCACTGGAAAGGTGGGCATACGGGTACACGACGATCTTATCGACATGCACCTGCCCGGCAGTCTTTTTTACCTCCTCAATGGCCTGAAGGACAACCCCTTCAAGGTCTTCCTCGTCAATCGATTCCACGGCACAGAAAACCGTGAGTGCTTCCGTCTCCTTATCGGAGAGGACAGAACACTCCTCTGCCATCTTTGTCTTCTTTTTTGCTTCGTATTCGATGTAATCTGAATGAATGAGAAGAAGTCGCATTAATTCATCTCCGATCCGGTGGGATCATCCGTATAAAATGCGCCCTGATTGTATATAGTGTTAATAGTTTTTTTAAAAAAATTACAGAACCAGGAGATTTCCGACAGGAGGAAGGCGATCACTTTTTATTCGCATGATACCGCGACAGTGTTGCCTGCCGCTGATCGAGGTATTTGGCATCCCCTTTCTTATAATACGGGTTCTCTGCCCGCTCAGTCGTGTAAAAGACCAGCTGACCAATCGGCATTCCTGCATAAACTTTTACCGGACGGGCGTTGACATTTGCCATCTCGAGGGTAATTGTACCCCGGAAGCCGGCATCGATCCAACCCCCGGTCTGGTGCAGCGTGACCCCGAGCCGGGCAATGCTCGATTTGCCCTCGATAGTGGCAACGATATTGTCGGGAAGTCCGATGCACTCCAGTGTCTCGGCAAGCACAAACTGCCCGGGATGAAGGATGAACGTGTCGGCCCGTACTTCACCAGTATGGGAAGAAATGCTCTCGGGATTGTAGGGGTCGATGACCCCGGTGCCGGGTTCATACCAGACAAAATGGTTGCCCAGCCGGATGTCCAGTGAGTTGGGTTGCACCAGTTTCGGGTCATAAGGGTCAATCCTGATATGGCCCCGGGCAATGCGATCCAGGAGCTGCCAGTCCACAAGAATCATGGGGATATCTATGGGTGGTGAAGGGTCTTTAGGGCTTCGATATACGAAGGACCTGATTTTTTCCGGACAAAAGAACTTCACCGGTATTTTTGCCTGTGGGACCATATATCAGTTCGAGGTTTTACAAAATCGATCTTCGCTCATTTTTTTACTTTATTATTCCGGTATTTTTGAAAAATCATAGATAAAAAAATATAAGAACTAAAACAGGTGAGTAATGAATTACATCAATACATTGCATTATTACTAATCATTGAAATTCACCGCGTGATGCATCAGAGGAGTTGAATGACGTGAAAAAAACGGGGAAGAGTCAGAGAGAACGGGGAGTGTTCGCACCGGAAAAAAGAGTGTCCGCCTTTAAAACCATCTCTTTTCTGGTAAGCTCTCCGGAGAACGAATCAGGGGGCGGTTTTTTTATTGAACGGAAAAAAGATGAGGGGAACCATGCACAGGTTCCTGATCCCCGGGGAGACTGACAAACCATGCCTGACGGGAATACAGATTGCCGGAAAAACCCGGTATTCCCGAATATCCGGGATGAGGTTTCCCGGGGCATATGTGTGGAGGATTTCACAATGATGACGGTCCCGTATTCATCTGCGGGAGAGAAGACATTACCGGCATCGTTGCCTCCTGATACTGTCAGCAGGGATATTTCCCAAAAAAAGACGGAGAATGTGAAATATCCCGGGAGATCTGTTTTGTATTCCGGGCAATTCCGCCCCTTCAACCGGATCACCAGCGCCGATTATAAGAAACCCCGGTTTGGTGGGCCATGAACCGGTCTTATCTCAAAGCCATTGTTCTGATAAGTTTTCTGGCCTTCTGCCTGCCGATGGTCTCCGCTGCAGGTGATGGTAAAGGTTCTTTTGGAGCAGCCATGGATCCGGACATACCGGATTTTTCCTTGTGCGGGACTACCAATGACACTACCCTCAATCCCTATTGTCCCCTCTGGGATGGAGAGCATTCGCAACCTGATCCTTTTCTCGTCTATGAAGTACGAAAGAACACAGAGGAGCGCGAATATGGTATTTCAAGTCTGCAGCCACCCCCGGGCTGGCGGGGATTGCCTACGAAGGGTACCGTGAGGGTTCCGGTATTTCTCGTGGAGTTTTCTGATGCCCCCCATGACCCCTCCCAGACCGTCACTGATGTACAGTCAAAAATGTTCGGCGAGGGGAACAGTGGTGATTATCCTTACGAGAGTCTGAAGAATTATTATCAGCGATCATCGTATAACCAGCTGACCATCACTGGAGATGTCTTTGGATGGTACCCCGCTGCTCATCCAAGAAGTTATTACCTGTCTCTGGGGGCATCCCAGGGGAGGATAGCTCTCATCAACGAGATCCTTCAGGCATACGACAACCAGATCAATTTTGCAGATTACGATGCTGATCACAATGGGAAAATGGATGCCCTTTTCATCAAATGGGCAGGCTCTGATAACGGATGGGGCAATTTCTGGTGGGCATGTATGTCAACGGACAGTACCCCCATTACGCTCGACGGAGTAAAACCCTACAAATACGTATGGTCCTGGTATTCTAAACCGAATGGCGGAGTCTACCATCCCCAGGTCGATATCCATGAGACCGGACATCTCCTTGGCCTGCCGGATTATTATGACTATGATGATGCGAGCGGGCCAAAGGGAGGAGTCGGTGGCTGGGATATGATGGATTACAACTGGGGGGATCACAATGCCTTTTCAAAATACCTGCTGGGCTGGATAGATCCCGTTGTTATCAGTTCGGGAACACAGGAAATAATTCTGCCACCATCGGGTACAACATCGTCTGAAAATGCTGTGCTGGTTATGCCCGGTGCAGTTCCGGATTCCTTTGGTGAGTTTTTCCTGGTCCAGTACCGGGAAAGGGGGAGCGGAAATGATCCGCTGTCAGGAGGACCGAACAGAGCAGTGTGGATCTGGCACGTGGATTCAACCCTTACTGCCGGGGGATGGGGTTTCCAGTACGACAATTCCTATACATCCCATAAACTGCTCCGCCTTATGGAAGCAGATGGCCAGGAAGAGATCGAAGCCGGCAATGGCGATTGGGATGTGAACGACTTTTACCTTCCCGGTCAGGCACTCGGACCCGGAACCCTGCCGGATACCAAAGCCTATACCGGTTCGATAACGAACGTTGCTGTAACGAATATCCAGCAGCGTACTTCTTCCATGAAGCTGGATGCTGGTATCCAGTCTGCCGGGATGCCGGCGGCAAACTTCACGGGAACACCTCTTCTGGGTCCTGCCCCTCTTGAGGTGACATTCACCGATACTTCCGCGGGTTCATCGATCTCGAACCGCCGCTGGGACTTCGGTGACGGAAACATCACTGATTATACCGTGAGTACCAACCCATTCCACCATTACACCAGTGCCGGGACGTACACGGTAAACCTCACGGTGACAAATGCAAGCGGATCCAATTCACGCATCCGAACGCAGTATGTCACCGTGACTGCAGTTCCGGTTGCGCCGGTTGCACACTTTACCGCAAATGTCACTTCAGGTTCAGCACCACTTGCAGTGAAATTTACCGATACGTCAACAGGAACCCCGACCGCATGGAACTGGTCGTTCCGGAACGTGACAGGGAACAACACACAGGTATGGTTCAGCACTCTTCAAAACCCGGCCCGCACATTCGGCGCCGGTAACTTCTCCATCGTACTGGATGCCTCCAATGATGCAGGACAGAATGTCTCCATACAAAGTACGTTCATCACCGTCACCAGTGTCACAAATGTCACTGCTGAGACCGGAGTGTACCGCCGGGTGCGGGGTTTTATCTCAAGATGGATAACGGCTCCTCATGGAATCCTTCAACCGATCGCTATCTCGCGTGGGATAATGCCGCAAATGACCTCCCTATTGCCGGGGACTGGAATGCGGATGGCCGGGCAGAGACCGGGGTGTACCGGCCCGGTGCCGGGTTCTATCTCAAGATGGATAACGGCAGCACCTGGAATCCATCAACCGATCGTTATCTTGCCTGGGATAATGCCGCAAATGACCTCCCTATTGCCGGAGACTGGAATGCGGATGGCCGGACCGAGACCGGGGTGTACCGGCCCGGTGCAGGGTTTTATCTCAAGATGGATAACGGCAGCACCTGGAATCCTTCTACCGATCGTTATCTCGCATGGGATAATGCCGCAAATGACCTCCCTATTGCCGGAGACTGGAATGCGGATGGACGGGCAGAGACAGGGGTGTATCGCCCCGGTGCCGGGTTCTATCTCAAGATGGATAACGGCAGCTCCTGGAATCCTTCCACCGATCGTTATCTTCGCATGGGATAATGCCGTCGGGGACCGCCCTATTGCCGGGGACTGGAATGCGGATGGACGGGCAGAGACAGGAGTGTATCGCCCCGGTGCCGGGTTCTATCTCAAGATGGATAATGGAAACTCCTGGAATCCATCCACCGATCGTTTTCTTCCCTGGGATAATGCCGTCGGGGACCTCCCTGTTGCAGGTAACTTTGCATGACGGTAACAAATCCCTTTTTTTATCGATTTATTACCGGGTTATCCTCACCGACAAAATTGAACCGTATTCCAATGTATTCTTACGTGTGGTTAAAATGCAGGGTGTCCTTTTGGTAAATGTCCCAACCCCGGATACAGTTCGCGTGACTGCTGCCACTGGGTGTAAGATTCATTTTTTTATTTTCTTAAATAACAGCCGATCCTTTGTTTAAAAAGTGCACCAGAGGATCTGAGAAATCGTGTAAAAATTCAAAAAAAAATACTTTGTTTTGCATTATTTTTAAAAAAATCTGCATCTTATCTTTTAAAAAAAATATCTCCCTTCCAGTTTAATAGCGACAATACCTTCACTAGTACTACGGTAATACCGGGTATTTCAACGGCCATCAGACCATATCAGAATATATAATCATCATGTGCAAGTCAATGTAAAGAATACAGGCGATATTCCGTGAGCCAGACACAAAATCAGGGAATAGTCTTTACTATCCCTGCCAGATCTGTTATTGCAATTATGGTACACTACCGGTCACAGGTTTCAGGTTAGTATACAACGGTGATTCGTTTGTCTGATCAATCATTTCCTGAAAAGATTTATGCAGCATTTTTCGAACAGGAGTTTCCTGCAGACTTTGCAATTATGGTGGTATGGCTTGTAGCAGGCCTCGCAGCGATTTATCTGCCTGTCCTGAAGGATACACCTCTCTGGATTGTGCTTGCCTTTCCCGTTATACTCTTTATTCCCGGATACTGTCTCATGCTGGCACTCTTCCCGAAAAGAAGGGGATCTCCGTCTTATCGAGCGGATCATCCTCTCCGTTGGACTCTCCGTTGCAATTTTTTCCCTGATTGGGCTGGCGGTATATTTCACGCATGGTGTTTTCCCGATTGATAAAATCGTTATTTTTTTAATCTTCTTCACGCTGGTGATAATCAACATTGCCTACTGTGAGAGAGCCATTCTGTTGCCTATGACACCGGTTCAGGATACCATTTTCCACGATTTTTCGTCATATCCGTCAGATTTTTTTACCACCGGATGAAAGCCGGGTCGACCAGCTCATCACGGTCGATACTGACCCTCGTTATTCTCATTTCCCTTGTGACCACAATTTTTGTTCTTGCTTTCCCCAAAGAAGGAGAGCGGTTCACGGAATTTTACCTTCTTGGTGAAAAACAGACTGCCACCGATTACCCGGATTATATTATTGCCGGAGAGAATTATCCGATATACATAGGTGTCGGGAATCATGAGAACCGGGATGTGGCCTATACAATTGAAACATGGCTGCTCGCAACTGAATTCGATAACGTGACAAATACATCCCGGATTATATGCGATGGATCCCCATGACCATCTTTCGTTCACCCTTGCACATAACGAGACCACGATAATCCCTTATAATCTGTCCATAAAGAAAACCGGATTTGACCGTCTTGAGTTCCTGTTATTCAATGAAAACGTCCCGGGTTTCGAGGTAACCGGAAGTGATCGTATCAACGCGAGCTACCGGAATCTTCATCTCTGGGTAACTGTCGGGGAACCGGAATCTGAAAACTAATCCGGTCAGGGCAGTATCGAGAAAACGACAGTCACATCTTTTGAAGAAGAAGGGAATGAACACTTGTCAAGAGTGACCACCTTGTCTTTACCCTCAGCAATCAATGCTCCGCAGAGGCTGCAGAGAGGACAAGGATTCATAGAACAACAATTCGGGGATCCCTGTGCAATAGTTTTGCAACCATCAGCAGACGGGTAGTCGTGAAACGTGAGGGTAACCGAATTGTTGTCCCATCTGGCAGAAACCCGTGGTGCGAGCTTAAAAACATCTTCGATCGTTTCACGGAGGAGCACCGTTATCTCAGCCTCTTTGTCAGGAATTACCAGTGCATTTCGCAGTCTGAGCTCCTGGATCAGCGGATCGCCCAGACGGGACGGTAACAAGCCCGGCGGGTCCTGTTTCCCGGAATGATCCCTTTGCAGAAGATCCTTCACTTTCCTTGATAGGATGGTGGTCGGGTTGAACTGCATGACCCGGGCTTCTCCCGTAATGCGGGGTGGGAGAAAATACGCATTCCCGGATATGCCGAGGAGATGTATAGTACAGCAGAGATTTATGCATCCCTGTACAGGAAGGATCCCAATCAGTCGTGGATCTACCGGCTCACTCCACGAAAACGTCAGGGTAAAAATTCCCGTGATGGCACAGACCATACCGGAGATTACATACACAGATGTTGTGATATCCCCGCTGTTGGTTAACAGAGCGATATCGATAAAGAAGGCCGCCGCGCCGATAAGGAGAATTGCAGCAGTAGAGTACTTATTCAGATGGAGCAGATTCACATTCTCTCCCTTATTTCCTTTCATACTGAAATCATCGCCACAAAAGGGTTTTCAGATGCTCAGGCAGATTTCTCTCAGAATATAATAGCCCCCTGGTTAGTTTAAGATTTTTATATCTTCATGCGAACTATGTCACCGGTATCGATGCGTTTTTTACTAAAATCTACCCGTTGGAGTTGTGCTTTTTTTAAAGGTGACGGGGAACCCATAATTGTCATACAACGTAAAAAAAAGACGATACTCTCTCCAGATAAAAGACGAGAAGGGCAGAAGATGCGAAAGTTCCTTTAAGGCACTGTATTTTTGGATTTAAAAAAGAATGGGGTCAGATGGAGGTCTTAGAGTATAACAATTTCCCATCCCACAATATCCAGTACTTTCAGTGCGACGATTACACCGAATATCACTAACCCGACCGCAATTACATATCTGATAAACCGCAGATATCCGGGCTGGACATAATATGACTGCATGAACTGCATTATTACGACCATTCCGATCAGACCGAGGACAAAGAAGATTCCAGGATCAACCCGATGCGCAAGGAGCATGAAGCCGGCTGCAAGACAAAGCCACAAAGCGAGGGCGATAATGGCGAGCTGTTGTTTTCTCATCGGGATACCTGCTGATAAGATTTCATTGCTCCGGATTTCATGGTCCAGCGTAATAATCCGGACGCCCTGATGGTGGAAATAAGAGGCCTGGTATAAGTGCCGTGTCCTGGAAAGACTGTGGCAGATCCAGGTCTTTCGCCATCATTTACCGAAAATGACAGGTCCGGGACAACCGTGGGAAGAGCAGGTGCTGGTGCGAAAAAGGTTCCGGCACGGGTCGTGGAAAAAAATGACGGGCTGAGCAATTCCATAGAGAACAATAATCCTTACCTGGTCTTTGTTGTACCATTTTTGAAACTGCTGAAATAATTAATGATTCTCCGGAACCGTGAAGTTGAAGTCCGACTGTGCATCCCGTGAATATTTTGTTGACACGACACATTAAATGAGAGTTGGGATAAAGAACTACAAGAGTAAAAATTATTGAATTCATACAATTAAGAAAAAATGATGAGGAAGGTCAAAAAATCACATCTTATCTGAGGTTTCGATGATTCTAATTGTCATTGGCACGCGCCCGGAAATTATTAAAATGTCCCCGGTTATCCGTGAATGTGCTGCTCAGGGTCTTGCATATTCAGTGGTCCATACCGGCCAGCATTATTCCTATGCGATGGACAGGATCTTTTTTGAACAACTCGACCTCGCCCTTCCGGAATACAATCTGGATGTCGGATCCGGGACCCACGGTGTCCAGACCGCCGCGATTCTTACCGGTATTGAAAAAATTCTGCTGCAACACCCCCCGGGAATCGTCCTTGTCCAGGGAGACACAAATACGGTCTGCGCAGGGGCACTTGCCGCAGCAAAGCTGCATATTCCGGTCGGGCACGTGGAAGCAGGCTTACGGAGCCATGATCGCAGCATGCCCGAAGAGATCAACCGGATTATCGCAGATCATATAGCAGACCAGTTGTATGCTCCTACGGAAATCTCACACCAGAACCTGCTGCATGAAGGTATCAGCGAGGAGAAAATAACAGTTACCGGTAATACGGTTGTCGATGCAGTACAGCAGAACATCAGGATTGCACACGAGAAAGCAGATCCGCTTGAAGATCTTTGTCTTGAGCCGCAGCAGTATTTTCTTGTGACTGCCCACCGGGTCGAAAATGTCGATGATCCGGTACGTCTTGGCGAAATTCTGACGGCTCTTAAGAAGCTCTCAGAACAGTATGAACTTCCGGTTATCTTCCCCATGCATCCCAGGACGCACAAGATGGTGCGCGAGTTCTCTCTCCCGACCGAAGGAATCCGGGTTATTGATCCGGTAGGGTACCTTGAATTTCTCCTCCTGGAATCCAACTCCAGGCTCATCCTGACCGATTCAGGGGGAGTCCAGGAGGAGAGCATGTATTCTCTCAGTGCCGTGCGTGACTCTGCGGGAGAATACCGAACGACCTGAAACCGTTGATGCCGGCTCCAATGTACTCGCCGGCACGAATACAGAAGCGATCCTCGCGGCGGCAGACCGGATGCTCGAAATCCCCCGTACGTGGAAGAATCCCTTCGGAGATGGTGATGCAGCGCATCGTATCATTGAGGTATGCAAAAAAAAGAAAACACTCTAATCGCCCGGATTATCTGATTTCCACGTGCGATTCCCATTCTTGAATTGAAATCTCCTGAATGATCACCAAATCGGAATAAATCACCCATTTAATGATAATCCACCGGTTCTCCGTTCCTGATCTTCCGCGGAACTCCACACCGGAGAAAATGAGTTTTTTTCTTGTTTCGGTTCAGAAAAAAATTTTCCCGTGGATAAAGAACGTGCGCCTTCCAGGAATAGGCAGGGATTTCTGTTGACATGCCATTGACAGGGCAGCCTGTCAATCACATTTTACTGTTTCTCTGAAGGACGCAATGCGCCAGCGCATTGCCAGAATATATAATCAGATGAGAATACAATCAGTGTGTTTCCTCTAATGGATACACCGTATCTGATATCGCACGATGATGCGTCAGATTAATACGATTCGACTACCTATCAATACCGCCGAAAACACCAATTAAAAAATTGTTCCGGAATATCCATGACCACAGCACTTCCATCACCCGTTTCAAAGGATCAACCCTTCACCAAGACCAAGACGTATCCGATCGGGTATGCTGCACCTGATCCAGGTTGAAGACGTTGAGCCACCCCAAAAAGGTATCTATGCAGTCCTGCCTGCCTATAATGAAGAGCTGGTGATCGGATCAGTTGTGCTTCGCACACGGCAGTTTGTGGACCGCGTAATTGTTGTTGATGATGGATCTTCTGATCGCACTGCTGAAGTAGCAAAACTGGCCGGTGCAGATGTAATCCGACTCGATCATAATACCGGAAAAGCCTATGCACTTCTCCTGGGTCTCCGGCATGCCCGTGAAACCGGGTGCACCGTGGCGGTGATGCTCGATGCGGATGGTCAGCACGATCCCAGTGAAATCCCGAGAGTTGCAGGAATGGTAAGTATAGGGAAAGCCGATCTTGTCATCGGATCCCGTTTTCTCTACAAAAACAGGAGTATCCCTCCGTACCGCCAGTTTGGACAGAAAACCCTTGACCTCTTCACAAATATCGGCTCAAAAGCCAAAGTCACGGACTCACAGTCAGGATTCCGGGCACTTTCCTGTCAGGCGCTTGATAATCTGGATTTCAAATCCGACGGGTACAATGTTGAATCGGACATGATCGCTCACTTCTCCGCGATGGGACTTCCGATTATGGAAGTTCCCATCTCGGTGAACTATAACGTACCCAATAAACACAAAAAGCACCCGCTTACCCATGGATTTGGCGTACTCAGCCGGTTGATCGATCTGATTACCCGTAAGAGACCGCTTCTCATGTTCGGGCTGCCGGGAGCAATTTTTGTCGCTATCGGTCTCCTGTCTGCTTACCAGGCTTTCAATGAGTATTATATCACATCTAAATTTTCTTACACTCTGTCGATGGTAAGCTTAGTGTTTCTCGTGATTGGGATGTTCATGGGAATTTCAGGACTGTTGTTAAACACACTGGTGAGTATAATCAACGAGCAACGACGCTGAAAAAACCGGGACAGGTTTCAGACAATGAGGGCTGTTCGTGAGAACTTGATGAAAAAAAATTTTCATAATCTGAACAGATGTCCGGCAACTATAATAAAACCCAGAATGGTATCAATAGTAGGAGTGATTACATGAAATCAAAAAAGATTCTGGTAACCGGTGGAGCAGGATTTATCGGCACAAATCTTGTCAATGAACTGCATGCACGGGGTCATGAGGTTCTCGCGGTTGATGTCGCGAACACGGAACGGGATCAGTATCTCAGGTCGGATGTCCGGAATTACCGGCAGATCGAACGTATTTTTGAAAAACATACCTTTGATTATGTGTATCACCTTGCTGCTGAATACGGACGGTGGAATGGCGAGGATTATTACGAGAATCTCTGGCAGACCAACTGTGTCGGGACAAAAAACCTGATCCGGCTCCAGGAGAAACTGAAATTCCGGATGATCTTTTTTTCCAGCGCTGAAGTCTATGGGGACTTTGAACGGAAAGATGTCCGAGGATGTGATGGTCAAAAATCCTATCCATGATACGTACCAGATGAACGATTATGCCATAACGAAATGGGCAGGGGAACTCATGTGCATGAATTCGGCCACGATGTTTGGTACAGAGACGGTCCGCGTCAGACCGGTGAACTGTTATGGTCCTCATGAGCATTACACTCCCTACCGCGGTTTTATCCCGAAATTCATCTATCACGCCCTGTTTAACAAACCCTACACAGTCTTCAAAGGTCATAAACGGATCATCGATTATGTCGAGGATTCCTGCCGGACCTGGGCAAATATCGTGGATAATTTCATTCCGGGTGAAGTCTACAATGTCGGGGGAAAACCTGAATGGGAGATGGATATCAAGGAATATTCAGATCTTATTCTCAGCGCAGTAGGAAGGGATGATTCTCTTGTGCATTACGAAGAGGCTGAACCCTTTACGACAAAAGTCAAGCATATGGACTTTTCAAAAGCGGTCAGGGATCTTAAGCACAACCCGAAAGTCACTCCGGAAGAGGGGATCAGAAAAACTGTCGCCTGGATGAAACAGCACTATCAGGTCGGTGATTGAGATGGAAGATTTTTCAAAACAGTACCAGGATTCGACGATTCTCGTCACCGGGGGAGCAGGTGCCATCGGGGGAAATCTCTGCAGAAAACTCTCCTCGCTGAATGCCAGAAAAGTTATCATCCTGGATAATCTCTCTTCGTCCTATCTCTGGAACATTCCCCAGGCTGAAAACGTCATGTTCGTGCAGGGGGATATTCTCGATGATGCAATCCTGAAACGTGTCTTTAAGGAAAAACCCGAGTATGTCTTCCATCTTGCCGCACATTTTGCCAACCAGAATTCTGTGGACAATCCTGAAAAAGATCTTATGATCAACGGTATAGGAATTTTAAAGGTGCTGCAGTATGCACAACTTGCCGATGTGAAAAGATTCGTGTACTCTTCATCCGGGTGTGGCGTCTATGGTCTGGAGTCCAAGATGCCGTTTGAAGAGCATGATGTCTCCATTCATCTCCATACGCCCTACCAGGTGACCAAACTTCTGGGAGAACTCTATACCAATTATTTCCACAACCTCTACGACCTGCCGATCGTCAATGCCCGCTTTTTCAATTCCTATGGTCCGGGAGAAGTACCCGGAAAATACCGCAATGTGATCCCGAACTTTTTCTACTGGGCGATGAAGGGACAGCCCCTTCCCATCACCGGTGAAGGAACGGAAACCCGGGACTGGACATATGTCGGGGATATTGTCAACGGACTTCTTGCCATGGGCGTCAAGGAGAAGGCAGTGGGAGAAGCGTTCAATCTCGGGGCAAGTAAGGAACAGCGTGTCATCGATATGGCAAATGCGGTGAACCATCTGACCGGAAATGAAGCCGGAATCCAGTACAAAGAACGGCGTGACTGGGATGTAAAAACACGATTGTTATCCTGCATAACCAAGGCAGAGAAAACACTGGGATATAAGCCAGCCATGAAATTTGAAGACGGGTTGAAAGAGACTCACCGCTGGTTTGTCGAGAACTGGGAAAATATCGATAAGAGTGCGGAATTCCATTCCTGAAACATGAATATCCTCGTTGTCCAGGAATCCGACTGGCTCACCCGGAATCCGCATCAGCAGCATCATCTCATGGAGCGGCTCGCTGCCAGGGGTCATTCCATCAGGGTCATCGATTACGATATCGACTGGAAGAAAGAGAGCAGAGGAGGAATGTCGAGCCCGAGAACCGTATATAATGATGTCCAGAAGATCATTCCCGAAGTCTCCATTCAGGTAATCCGTCCGGCATCCCTGAGAGTCCCTGTCCTTGAATATCCTGTACTCATGGTAACCCACCGCAGGGAGATCCTGCGCCAGATTGAAGAGTTCAAACCGGATTTTATTATCGGATTTGGGATCCTCAATGCGTGGATTGCTTCCCGACTTGCAAGGAACCATAAGATTCCCTTTATTTACTACTGGATAGATGCGCTTGATACCCTGATCCCTGAAAAGCTGTTCCAGATGTTTGGACGCACTCTTGAAAAACAAACCATCCGGAATTCAGTGAAGATCATTTCAATCAACAAAAAACTCAGGGATACCGTCATCGCGCTCGGAGCTGACTCCGGGAATAGTCCTGTCATCGGCGCGGGTATCGATCTTGAACGGTTCAATCCGGCTGATCGATGGTTCTGCGATCAGGTCTGCATATGGTATCGGAAAGGATGATACCGTTCTCTTCTTCATGGGCTGGCTCTACCACTTTTCAGGGTTAAAAGAGGTTGCCCTTGAGATCGCCCGCTCGCCTGATCGTTATCGCAACCTGAAGATCCTGATTGTCGGGGATGGAGACGCGTATCAGGATCTTCTGCGGATCCGGGATACATACCAGCTGGATGGCACGCTCATTCTCACGGGTAAACAACCCTATGAGAAGATCCCGGAGTTTATTGCTGCAGCCGACATCTGCATTTTACCTGCAGATCCCAAAGAAAAAATAATGCAGGACATTGTACCGATTAAAATGTATGAATACATGGCGATAGGAAAGCCGGTGATCAGTACAAAACTACCCGGAATAATGAAAGAGTTTGGTGACGGACATGGGGTTCTTTATGCTGATTCTCCGGAAACTGTTCCGGAAACAGCAAATTCCCTTATGAAGAACGGAACCATAAAAGAACACAGCAACTCTGCAAGAATGTACGTTCAGAATCTTGACTGGGAAACTATCACGAATGAGTTTGAACAAACAGTCCAGGGATGCAGGATAAAATAAAGGTTGGTGAGGAAGATATACGGATTGTTTCATACGGATTCACCAGGGGATTTCAGAAGGGTATTTTGTAACCGGATTTCAATATCTTTTCAACCGGAACCATTCATCAGAACAACAAGAGGGATCTAAAAAAATTAATTGACAGGATGAAAAAGATGGAGAATATCCGGTTAACCCCTCTAAGTTCAGAGTAAAAAGGGATAAAATGAAAATTTTACAGGTAATTTCATATTTTAATCCGAAATTCGGAGGGGACGTCAATGTATGCACGAGTGTATCCCGGGAACTTTCGAAGCGGAATCATGAAGTAACCATAATAACTACTGATTTTCATTTTGATTCTGCCTTTGCTGATTCAATTCGGAAGGAAGGAATTACCGTCATACCGTTTCGTTGTATAGCCAACGTTGGGCTTTTTTTATACTCTCCCCAGCTGAAAGAAATGGCTCGAAAAGAATCTGAAAGAATTTGATATCATTCATCTCCACAATTATCGATCCTACCAGAATGCCATGGTTCACAATTTTGCAATGAAACTGGGCATTCCATATATCGTTCAGGCCCATGGTGCAGTATCTCACCTCTCTCAAAAAAAGGAACTGAAGAAAATATTTGATATCGTTTGGGGAAATAAAATCTTAAAAGATTCTTCCGGATTAATTGCATTGACGGCAACTGAATCAGGACAATACCAGAAGATGGGATGCCCGAAAAATAAAATTGAGATCATTCCCAACGGCATAGATCGGACAAAATTTGAAGAACTGCCGGAATCTGGCATATTCCGGAAACGCTATGAAATTAAAGAGAATTGCAAAATAATTTTATATATCGGCCGGTTGCATACAACAAAAGGACTGGATTTACTCATTGATGCATTTTATGACCTGAATAAAGTTCAGGAAGGTACCCGGCTGGTGCTGGCAGGACCGGATGATGGATATCTGCCCGCGATCCTTGAAAAAATCCAGACCCGGAAATCTGCAGAATCAGGTACTGGTCACAGGTTTCCTTTCCCATGAGGAGAAGATCCAGGCATTTATTGACTCGGATGTGTTTGTGATACCGTCATATTCCGGTTTTCCTGTTACCTTCCTTGAGGCATGTGCATGTGGTTTACCCATTATTACCACGAATAATGGGGATGTTCTTGACTGGATCGATCACAAAACCGGTTTCGTTGTTGATTACACCTCTGAATCTTTAAGAGATGCCTTGATTCAGCTGTTACAGGAAAATGAATTAAGAATAAAATTCGGGGAAAAGGGTAAAGACCTTGTCAAAGGAGAATTTAACTGGGAAAATTTAACAGAAAAAGTTGAATCTGCATATACCAGGTGTATCTGACCATCTGAATTTTTTACCGGAGATCTGTATTGTCAACGTATAAAATCGGGATATTAACAATGCCGGTTTCGTCTGCCGGGATTATTCCTTTATCCGATTTAATAGCAATTATCAGTTCGCTGTCAGAAGATATTTTTCTTATCACAGGGGGAGAGGGGTATGATTTTTTTCAGAACGACAAAAGATTGAAAATTGTTAAGATCTCCCATGAAAAAAACAGGTTTTTTCTGAAAAGAATTGTCGATTACCTGACTCTGCAATGCGCTATTTCATTTCATATTCTTAAAATGAGAAAACATGTCGATATTTTTATTTTTTTCATTGGCGGCGATACTCTTCTGTTCCCCATGCTGACAGCGCACCTGCTGGGGAAAAAAGTCCTGCTGTTGTTCGCTTCCTCTTCGATTAAAACCCATGCATCGAACAATGATCCTCTCGTGTATGGATTAAAAATTTTACAGGTTATTACCTGCACGGTTGCAGACAGGTTGATCGTGTATACCGAAAATATTATCAGTGATTATTCTCTTGAGAGGTGGGCTGCCAAGATTGCAATAGCCCGCCATCATTATATTGACTTTGATCATTTCACTATAAAAAAAGAGTATGGTGCACGGGAATGCATTGTTGGATTTGTTGGACGCTTCAGCGAAGAAAAAGGGATATTGCATCTTTTACATGCCGTACCGGAAATTGTAAGGAAAAAACCCGGGGTAAAATTTTTGTTCATTGGCGATGGAGCTCTTCGACCTGCGATTGAACACTTTATCCTTGACAATAATCTGGGTGAAACAGTCACTCTTTCCGGTGGGTACCTCATGAATCTCTGGGAGATTTTTTAAATCAGATGAAACTGCTGGTGATACCTTCGGATACGGAAGGATTACCCAATAGTATGCTGGAAGCGATGGCCTGCGGGACGCCGGTCCTTGCAACACCTGTCGGGGGGATTCCTTCTTTTGTCACAGACGGAAAAACCGGCTTCATCTTACAGGACAATTCACCACAATGTATAACCTCAGCTATTATCAGAATACTGGAAGAGAAAAATCATGGCAGGATTATTGAAAATGCGTATCATCTGATTCAAAAAAATTTTACCTTTGAAAATCGTGTTGAAGAATTTAAGGTCATTTTTGATGCTGTTGCTTATGAGGGGAACGGGAGGCAGCAATAATATGGTGCAATTCCCGGTTCATTTAAGGACATAGTATTCGGGTAACTTTATAAAAGGCCATTACATTGATTTATTCTGAGTCCGTAAACAGAGTAATGAAAAGATGCCGGGTTGGAATCAATGATTATCAGGAGACTAAAGAATACGATACAGTAATTCGGGAAATCGGCAATGGAAAAAATACAAACCAGAGATTTTTTTCTTACGGTGCTCATAGGAATTGTACTGACGGATATCTCGATTTTACTGGATATACCCGTATTCCGGCAGATTTCCGGGTTTCTTTTTATCTCGGTGATACCGGGAATTATTATTTTATGGGGATTGAAACTGAATCATCTGGGAACCGCAAAGACCATTGTTTTTGGCGTGGGAATATCTGTTTTCTTCACCATGGGCTTTGGACTTCTGGTAAATACGCTAGCACCGTTTTTGGGATATACCTCACCCCTTTCAACGATCTCGCTCCTTATTTCCTTCAACAGTTTACTTATTGTTCTTCTGGTTCTCGGATATAAGCAGAATTCTCAGGAAGAACTCATCGTGAACATTCCCCGGTTCAACAGAATTGATAAGATATGTCTCATACTCGCTTTTTCTCTTCCCATCGTGGGTTTGGCCGGGATATATGTCATGAATCAGTTCAATGAAAATATCGTGTTACTCTCGTTATTTTTTATCATTGTATTTTTAACGGCATTTGTTGCACTGAAACGGAAAGCACTGTCCTCAACATGGTACCCTTTGCTGGTTTTTTTGATCAGTATATCCCTAATCCTCCTTTTTCCCCTTCGATCGACCCATGTAGCGGATGTCGATCCCAACCTGGAATATTTCTTCTTCCAGAATACCTTTGGTCACCTGCAATGGACGATCATTGAGCATGGACTTCTCGATGCCTGCCTGTCAATATCGCTGTTACCCAGCGTATACACGTCACTCATGGGATTAAATCCGGAATTTGTGTTCAAATTTTTCAGTCCCCTGTTATTTTCGATTACTCCTGTCGTCATCTATCTGATTGCAAAAAAATATGTTGACCCGTTTTATGCATTTCTTGCTGCGGTCTTTTTCATGAGCCAGACTAATTTTATATTGGCCGGTGCTATTGCACGAACCAGTCTGGCAATCCTGTTTATCAGCCTGATCATCTTATCGCTGTTCTCCGATGAGATAGACAGGTTCAATAAAGGTTTTTTAATCATCGCATTCATAATCGGATGCATATTCTCCCATTATTCTTCCGCATACATTTTGTTTATCGTGATATTCATCACCTTTATTATCGCCTACCTGTTCTCCCTGCGCTACAGGATTAACAGAAATCTCTATTTTTATTTTGTCATTGTTTTCTTCTGTGCACTCTATCTCTGGTACTCAACAGTGATTGAAGGCCCGTTTACCCAGGCAGTCCAGTTTATCGGGCGGGTATTTGTTTCCGGCTCGTCAAATTACGCCCCGGCCCTGGGTCAGCTCACCGGTCAGAACCTGTCACTTCCCATCGTAAGTACGATGAACCTGTGTGTCAAACTGGGGACCTTTTTCCTTATCGGGTACGGAGTATTTTTCGGACTGATAATATGGTGGAAGCAGAACAAAGCAGTATCCTCAAATCATACAGAATCGCGCATAGTGAATCTCGACATAGAATTTATTATTCTCGGACTCATCAGCGGATTCATCTTATTTCTGACGGTGATTCTCCCCTTTATTTCTGTAGGTTATGATATAGAAAGGATTTATCTCCTGATTAGTGTGGTTCTGGCCACGTACTTCATCATAGGAGGAATTGTAGTAATCCAACAACTGAACGCACTTTTCAGACGATTTTTCAGAAAGGATGCATGGATATTCAGAGTATTATCTCCAGTACCGATAATTACCCTGATCGTCATGATAAATTTTTTATTTGCTATGTCAATACCCCATCAGCTCGCTGGCGATGAGAATTCGGTTTTTTTCAATTCAAAAGGAGATCTCTACAACCGGATGTTTATCCATGATCAGGATGCATACGGCGCTCTCTGGATAAAAGAATACCGGGAGAAGGAAAGGGGCATTTATTCCGATGTATTCAGTGAAAAAGTACTGCAGAGCCAGGCTGAAATTTCAGAAACGAACAGAATTCCGGGGATAGATGCCGGACCACTCTTTGAAAACGGATATTTATTTACAATATATTATAATAATATTGACCAGCGGTTTGTCAATGACTGGGAATTTAAAAAAACCAGTCTGGCCCAGCAATACAATGAGATGGTGAAAAATCTTGATAAGATCTATACCAATAACGCATCAGAAATATGGAGTCATTCGTAATTAATGAGAGTTTTTTGCCAGGATTTTTTTTGTTGACCGGATTCGATCGAAAACGGGTTTCGGTATCCGGGTAATGATGCTCCACTTCCATTTTTCGGGTAAAAAATGACGCGTATCGATACGGACCAGAATTTTTCTTGCCATGGGGTAATCCCCGGCATAAATATTGGTTACCGCAGTTTCAATCTCCTTCCGGGCAATATATTCTTTAAAATAAGGTAACATTTTCTGAGGGACAATTCCCTCAGCAATCGCTTTTTTCCCGTTCCTCACAAAGGGTTCCTCTTCCATGGAATAATAGGTTTCACAGGCCCTGTTGGTGGCATCCGTGTGATAAATACCCCCGATATACGAGCTGTATCCGACAGGATAGTGCAGGGCAACTGTTGCAAAAAGATCCAGGTCTTCTCCCCGTGCTTCATGCAGGGGAAATCCACCTGTCCTGAAAAAAACTTCTTTTGGCATGGCCGTAACCGAGGTCACAAACGGATCATCTGTTCCAAGAGCTGCTGATTCAAAATAATTCGGGAGCGGCCCTTCGAAAGGTGCGGGGGGAACTGCCCGGTTACGGGTAGCTGCCAGTTTTCCGGATTTCAGACGTGTCTGATACGCAGTCGCATAAAGACCTGCATCAGGACAGGTATCTTTCAGTCGAAGAATAACTTCCAGAAATTGCGGCATCCACTCGTCATCCGCGTCCAGAAAAGCGATAAAATCTGCCTGGGATCTTTCAACACCCTGGTTGCGGGCGGCAGATACCCCGGATCCCTCCTGGACATAAAAATGAATCCGGGGATCAGGATTTTTTTTAACAATTTCCGGACCTTCATCGGTTGAGTTACCATCCATAACAATAATTTCAAACTCCGGAACCGTTTGCGTGAGAACAGATGTCAGAGCCCTCGCTATATAGGGGCCTTTGTTATAGAGGGGGATGACTACTGATACTTTCGGTATCATAATGAGTTAACTGTCCTTTGAAAATATTTACCTGTATCCCCCGGATTCCTGGTGAATGGCGGAAAAATATTACGTAACCATAGAGTGAGAAAAGAGATGCTTCCATAGAGAGACAATTCTCCTGGGGTATCTTTCTGATTGCTGAATTGGTAAACGAGGTTCACGCACTCCGCATTTTTTCCGGAAGATAAGAAATAACCAGCTCCCGTTCGAACGGACTTAAGGCAGTCAGCCAGATGATCACCAGATAGACGAGGGAAATAATCCCGCAGGATAATACCAGGGTCAGCAACGATGAAATAGTAAATAATTTTCCGACAAGGGTTGTCAGTGCCGCGACAATCACGGTCGCACATACTCCGAGGATCAGGGACCGGGTAAAAGAATGGGAGGGGATGCCCATTATTTTTGTTGCATACCAGGGTACGAAGAACCCGCTTCTCATCGTCAGAATAATCACACCGGCGATCGCGACGCCGTAATACCCCCAGCCGAGCAACGGGGGGAGATAAAACGCCAGGAAAACGTAACCGATTCCAAAAACCAGGGTAACAATGCCGGGAATCCTGACCTTGTTGTAGGCGACATTTATCGCAAAAAGGGGGAGGATGCATAAACTGATTACCATGGGCAGGGTAAGCACCCACATGAGAGGTGAAAGGGAAGTATACTCCGGACCTACCCAGAGCGTCAGGATCTGAGGTGCAAATCCGCATATAAGACCGATAGGAAGTGCAATAAGCAAACCAAATCCTTTCACTGCACTTTTTGCCAGCTCGGATAATCTGATCAACCCTGCCCTGGGCAAAATAGGTCAGGATCATGGGGCTGAGTGCTCCTGACAGGGTCCCCCCAATTCCCCGGAGCAGGGTAACCCAGAGAAAAATAACTGCATATTCCCCGGCCATGGTTGCCCCGAATAAGAGGTTTACCACGATCAGATCAAACTGGAGCAGGAGCAGGGATCCGACCTGGTCAGTAACAGCCCACCATGCAATTAAGGAAAGTTCTTTCAGTCTCGATCGGTCAAACTGCCGGATATCAAGATGAACATGAGGATTTATCCGTTTGGAGAGGATTACGGCCCCGATTAAATAAATGATGCTGCTGACAAGATATGCCAGTCCGATATATCCCAGCTGCGGGGAAAAAACCGTGAACAATCCAACAATGAGAGAGACCTGGACGATGATGCTGATGACATATAACAGATTCTGAAGGTCAAGCCGGTTATACGCAAACAGGGAAACCGTAAAATTACTGCTCCAGGATCGAATCAGGAATGCCGCCAGCACTCCCAGAAATAGTAAAATAACCTCAAACTCCTGCCCGGCAGGGACATTGAAGAACCGGGGGGCATAATACGAAAGAACTACCACACAGGGAATCAAAACCAGGATAATACCTGACAGACCAATCAGAGCTGTATTGAACGTCCTGTTTGCTTTTTTATAGTCCTGCTGGTGAAGATCAAAAATAAGGTATCGTGATACCGCTACATTAAGGGAATCCGTTAAGATGGTTACATAACTGGTAAAGGAGGTTGCAAGGGGTATCAGACCATAGGCTGCGATTCCGAGCGTATCGATAAAATAAGGTACAAGAAAAATGCCGATTGCAATACTTACGATAAAATTTGCAATGTTTGCGAAAAGATTTTTCGGAAATTGCCTTTTGAAACCTTCCTTATCAGCATCTCCGTACACGCTTTCTCCAGGTTTCTTTATTCAAATCTCAGGTGAACTGGTTGATTATACAATCGCTGACATAATCATGGATGTTCCCGTTTTATTGATGAGATTATTGTTTGTTTGTTCTGTTGTAATAAAGCGCAGGGAAGACCCTCCGGTTCAAAGTCTCTTGTAATATAACCCCTTCCGGTCGGTATTTTCCCGGTCCAGCATCCCCCGTACATCCACTATTACCGGGTTCTTATTCATGAATCCGAGGATGTCATCCATGCTCATGGCACGGAACTGTGCATGCGCAACAGCAATAATGACGGCATCCATCTTTTTTTGCTGTCCCGGAAGGGGTTTTGCACCAAAATGTTCTATGACTGAATCGGGAAGCAAAGGATCGCTTCCATAGACATTCACCTCAAACTCTTTTAGTTCCCGGACCATATCACTGACGGGAGATTCCCGTATATCTGCAACATTCTCCTTATAGGTCAGGCCCATGATGAGAATATTCGACCCCTTGATTTTTTTACCCGACTTGTTCAGTCCCTTAATCGCAAGATCTGCCACATATTTTGGCATGGAATCGTTGATCGATCGCCCTGCAAGAATCACCTGGGGATGATAGCCGAATTCTTTTGCCCGTTTTACCAGGTAATAGGGATCGACGGGAATACAGTGACCTCCCACCATACCCGGGCGATAATGATGAAAATTCCATTTCGTTTCAGCGGCTTTGAGCACTTCTTCCGTATCAAGGCCGAGCTTCGAAAAGATCATGGAAAACTCATTCATGAGGGCGATATTCAGATCGCGCTGGATATTTTCAATGACCTTTGCTGCTTCAGCGGTCTTAATGTCCGGCGCCCGGTAAACAGTCGTAATAAGCCCGTAGAGTGCTGACAACTCATCCAGAGTTTCCTTGTCCATACCGGAAACAACCTTGATAATGGAGGGAAGTGCGTGCTGTTCATCACCCGGATTGATTCGTTCGGGAGAATACCCGATTTTAAAATCTTTTCCGCAGAGCAATCCCGATTCTCGTTCCAGAATCCGGCCCATGATCTCTTCGGTCACCCCGGGATACACCGTTGATTCCAGGACAACGATCGCCCCTTTTTTCAGATGCTTCCCGACTATTTCTGAAGCGGTAATCACCGGTTCCAGATCGGGATCTTTTGCTTTGGTAACCGGTGTTGGTACAGCAATGATGACAAAATCGGCTTTTTCAATAAGGCCCGGATCCGCAGTTGCCTCGATTTTATTTTGCGGAAGACCGTTAAGTTCATCCACTTTTTCCTGATTTCTGCGAAACCCTATCGTTCTCATGTGGTGCGAAAAAGCTTCTGCCAGGGGCAGTCCGACATAGCCAAGACCGACGACGCAGACCGTTTTATTTTTTAGTGCTCTGTGTACCATGGGATCGTTTCCTGCAGACCTGTTTTGACGGTGTATTCAGGCCTGTAATCAAACGTATTTTTTGCACGCGTAATGTCAGCGAGTGAGTTCAATACATCTCCCGCACGCCGCTTTTCATAGAGCACAGGAACTTTTTTGCCGATGATCTCCATGATGAGGTGCGCAAGGGAATTCAGATCTATGCTCTGGTTGTATGCTATATTATATACACCTTCAGCAGGGCTTTCCATGGCTTTACAATTTGCCTGGACAACATCCTTCACATAGGTAAAGTCCCGTGTCTGTTTGCCGTCTCCAAAAATTACCGGAGACTGGCCATGTAAGATCCGGGTGATGAACTTCGGGATTACCGCAGCATAATCTGAGTTGGGATCCTGCCGCGGGCCAAAGACATTGAAATACCGGAGTGATACCGTTTTCAGCCCGTAAAGATTTGCAAAAACCTTCATGTACTGCTCACCGGCGTGCTTGGAGACGGCATACGGGGACAGCGGACGGGCTTCCATATCCTCGTGTTTTGGAAGGGTCGGCGTATCCCCATACACGGATGACGAGGATGCAAAGACGATCTTACGCACACCGCACTCTTTTGCTGCGACAAGGACATTCAGGGTCCCGTTTACATTCGCGTTGTTGGTCGCGAGGGGATTGTTGATCGAACGGGGAACGGATGCAATTGCCGCTTCATGGAAAATGCCGTCTGCGCCTGTACATATATCCTTTAAAAGAGGAAGATCCGTAATACTTCCCTGCACAAAGTGGACTGAAGTTTTAAAAGAACTGATATTCTGGATCTTACCGCTGAACAGGTCATCAAGTATCACAACTTCGTGTTTTCCTGCCAGTGCCTCTGCGATATGGGATCCGATGAACCCTGCTCCGCCGGTAACAAGATATTTCATCCTATCAGTCCCGATGAGTCCTGCGATGGTGTATGCATATTTTACAGATTGTATTGAGTGTGATCCTATTTTACCTGTTTCTTTTATTGAGACTGATCACCGGATTCTTTCGTCCCCCGATCTCTCGTTTCGGAGAATCCACAAAAATGGGGATAGTGTGTTTGAGAGGAGACGGCATTCACGAATGCCGGTCCGGGACCTTTCTAAAAAAAACGTTATCATCAGATCTCACCCTGCACCGAGCATTATGTGAAAGGGAGACCTTTTTTGTGGTATCATCGGGAGTCTCAGGTATCATTCCTGAACAAAGCGGCCGGGATTCCTGAAAATAGGGATCATTAAATATATAGAAATACATCTGACAATATACGATTATATATCAATGAATAAAACTGCTGTTTTTCTGCTGGTCTTTGTAATTTTTTTTTTCACACTGCAGATCGCCAACAGTGAGAGCCAGCCCTATGTTCTTCCTGAAGTAATGCGGGAAAAGGCATATTCATTATTTTCTGAAATACGGAATTATTTTTTTCCATCGGAATTTAAAACCCTCATAAATTATTACGAAGATTCAAGCTACCGGTCATTGAAGGAAGAATATCTTAAAAGCCACCCCGGGCAGACGATTATACCATTTCCCTGGGAACCCGGTTCTGCCATAAAAGTGCTGCCATTCAACTTCGATATACCCGCGGCTCCCGAAAATCAGATAGCGCTTACTGCAACCCGGGACGAGATTGAATCCGGCTCATTTATTATCACCGCACAAAAGTACCTTTCCGGCATCGGAATTACTGTATCCAATCTCTCCAGCGCCGAAGGCAACACAATCCCGTCAGATGCGATAGACATCCGCCTGGTAAAGGCATGGTATCAGGCAGATGATTCAGAGATATATATACGGCATCCGGGAACGGGTTTCCTTACCCCGGAACTCCTTCTCAGGGACGACAGTCTTGTAAAAGTTGATCATGTAAACAAGATCAACTATCTCAACGTTTCCATAAATGGGGTTCAGCATTATATTGATATCAGCAATCCTTCCGCCACGTTTCCTTCAGACGCCCGGTTCGAGGATGCACCTACGCTGCAGCCATTTTCCCTTGCGGCGAATGAGAATAAACAGGTCTGGCTTACCGTTCACGTTCCGAACAATACCCCATCCGGGGATTATTACGGGAATATTAGCCTGACAACTCCCTCCGGATCCCCTGTCCTGATGACCCTGAAGGTAACCGTTCTTCCCTTTGATCTTGAGCCTGCACCGCTTGAGTATGCCCTTTTTTATAAGGGAGGGGTAACTTCTGCTCCCAGTCCGGGTATCAGTGCAACCTACAAAACTCCTGCACAGTATGCAACAGAAATCAAGAACATGCAGGAGCATGGAATCACCTATCCTACATTTTCACAAAAAGACTGGGCATTATGGGAGACCGCACTTGCCCTGAGGCAACAGGCAGGATTACCCAACGACCATATCTATGTGGTTGAATGGCAGACCGGAAATCCCATGGATCCTGCCGGTCTTATAACATTACAGAATGGCATAGCGGTCGTGAAAAATCTGAGTGCTCCGTTTGGCTACCGCGATATCTATATTTATGGAATCGATGAAGCGAAAGGAGAACTCCTGCGATCGGAAAGAGCAGCCTGGGAGGCTACGCATGAAAGCGATGCAAAGATATTTGCGTCATGCAATGACGATGCATTTGACATTGCCGGAGACCTTCTGGATGTCGCTGTTCTCGATGGACCTCTCGACCCGGCACAAGCCGCAGCCTGGCACAGCTACGGGAAACGGGTCCTCTCGTATGATAATCCTCAGGTTGGCATAGAGAATCCGGAATTGTATCGCAAAAACTATGGGTTTGCTCTCTGGAATGCCGGGTACGATGGTTCGATGGACTATGCGTACCAGCATGAAACCGGTACCCTGTGGAACGATTTCGATGGGGTGAATTTCCGTGACCATGTATTTGCCTATCCAACCAGCAATGGTGTTATCGATACCATTCAATGGGAAGGGTGGCGGGAAGGTGTTGACGATACCCGCTACCTGGCTACGCTGATAAAACAGGAAGGCGGAGAAGACTCAGCCAAGGAAATTGTTGCCGATTCTTTGTCAAACGGAGACGATATGGCCACGATACGAGAGAAAGTGATCGACCGGATTCTTATTTTACCATCACCGGTGCCAGGCCCATGATAGAAAACACCTGTCCCCGAAAAGGTTCTCTTTGAAGATCCAGATTATCAGCATGCCTTTTATCTTCGTTTCCAAAAATTCCGGTAAATGAAACAGACTCCTGAGAATTTCTTTTCTAAGAAACCAAAATAAAAAAACAGGTAGTTTTGAATGAAGGGACAAGTGCCCTTCCCTTGCCTCCTTCACCGTGAGCGATGATGATACCCGGGAGTTATCACGAGGGGTAACCACAGTCGGGAGGAGAAATATCCGAATGTATTTTTGTTTGGGTATAGTCACATTCCAGCGACTAAATTTTTGAACGATTTATCTAAAATAGGGATTGATAACGCTCTTGGGTGCTTCGGGTTTGCCTCCGCCCCCGCCGCTGTGGCACCCCCCAAAATGTGATAGAACCAATATCATTAATGAAATCTAAAAAATCTATTTTCCAAAAATGACGCACCCCGTTCTATCTCGAAATCAGTAACTTATATTTTCATATTTTTACGTCGTGAATAAATTTTATTTTAGTGGTTTAATTGGGACTATACCTTTTTGGTTTTTTTACATTTCTTCAGAACCCTGTGATGTCTGTAAGAGAGTTAATATAACATCATTTTTCTGCAGGTAAATTCTCTGAAAGGGATTTTCTGGGTCTTTTGGATGTCCGATTGCCCTGATACGAGGATTGATCTTTCTGCAACAATACTGTTAGTCTTCAGTAATGTGATATTGGGACAAAAAATCAATAATTTTTATTGTAATTCGTTATTGTAATCCATAAATACAAACATTTAAATAATGTTCAAATCTACCATTCTGTAGAATCATTAGCATATCTACCGGGTTCAAAGATCTAACCTGCCGGGGTATGTAAATATAAGAGGGGTGCAGATAACCGGTGAAGACAATGAAACGAGTGGCAATGGTACTCCTGGCTTTTACCATTTTTTTTACCATCGCACCCATGGTCCAGGCAGCTGCTCCGGACTACGCTGCACTAAAAAATGCATATATCCAGAGCCACCCGGGGCAGTCAGTCATACCATTCCCGTGGGAGCCCAGCACCTCTGTGAGGGTGCTTCCCTTCAATTACAATATTCCTGCCGCCCCTGGCAATTCTCTCTCCATTACCGCCAGCAGGGACCAGTTTGAATCCGCCTCGTTCATTATTACCGCTCAAAAGGATCTGTCGGGTATCAGGATCGCTGCACCCGATCTGTATAATGATGAGGGAGATCGTATCCCGGCAGCTGCCCTGAATGTCCGGCTGGTAAAGGCGTGGTATCAGGCTGATGATTCGGAGATATATATCCGCCACCCGGGATCCCGGTTCCTCATTCCGGAACTCCTCTTAAAAGACGACAGCCTTGTCAAGGTTGATTATACCAACAAGGTCAATTCCCTCAAAGTCACCCTGAACGGGGTTGAGCAGTATATCGATATCAGTAATCCTTCCGGCACGTTTCCCTCAAATGCCCAGTTCCAGGACGCCCAGACGCTCCAGCCATTTTCCCTTGCCGCGAATGAGAATAAACAGGTCTGGCTGACACTCCATGTTCCGGCCGACACGCCATCCGGGGATTATTACGGGGATATTACCCTGACAGCAAACTCCGGATCCCCTGTCCTGATGAACGTGAAGGTCACCGTTCTCCCCTTTGACCTGGAGCCTGCACCCCTTGAGTATGCCATTTTTTATAAGGGCGGAGTATCTTCTGCTGCCCAGCCGGGTATCAGTATGACCTACAAGACTCCTGCCCAGTATGCAGCAGAGATGAAGAATTTGAAAGAGCATGGGATCAGTTACCCGACATTTTCCCAGAAAGACTGGGCATTGTGGGGAACGGCACTGACCCTGAGGCAACAGGCCGGATTGCCAAACGACCACATCTATGTGGTAGAATGGCAGACCGGAAATCCTACGGACGCGGCCGGTCTTGCAACGCTACAACACGGCATAGGAGTCGTGAAAGATCTCAATGAACCGTTTGGATACGAGGATAACTATTTTTATGGTCTTGATGAAGCAGAAGGTGACGTCCTGCGATCAGAAAGAACGGCCTGGCAGGCCACACACAACAGCGGTGCGAAGGTATTTGCCTCATGCTTTGACGATGCCGTTGGCATTTCAGGAGATCTCCTCGATCTTGCGGTTCTTGATGGTCCCATAGACACAGCACAGGTAGCAGCCTGGCATAACCGGGGAAAGCCGGTCTTTTCGTATGACAATCCTCAGGTCGGTGAAGAGAATCCGGAGGTCTATCGCAAAAATTTCGGGTTCGCGTTATGGAATGCCGGATATGATGGCGCCATGGACTATGCCTACCAGCACGAATTCGGGTCCATCTGGAATGATTTCGATAATGCAAATTCCCGTGATCTGGTGTTTGCCTATCCTGCAAGCAGTGGCGTTATCGATACAATCCAATGGGAAGGGTGGCGTGAAGGCGTGGATGACACCCGGTACCTGGCTACCCTGATAAAGCAGGAAGGGAGTGAGGATTCGGCTGAAGAAATTGTTTCCGGCTCATTGTCCGCCGGCAATGCTATGGCCACGGTGAGAGGGAAGGTTATCGACCGTATCCTCCTCTCGTATACACCAACGCCCACTCCTTCACCAACCCCGACCCCTACCACAACTCCTGCACAGATCCCGGCCGCACAGTTCACTGCCAATATCACCAAGGGCAAGGTCCCGCTGACGGTGAAGTTCACGGACCAGTCGGTCTCCAGCGGCACAACCTCGTATGCATGGAACGTTAATGATGATGGAACAGTTGACAGTACCAGCCAGAATCCTTCCTATACCTACACGACTGCAGGGCTCTATACCGTCAGACTGACAGTAACAAACAGTGCGGGAAGCGATTCCGAAGTGAAGACCAATTATATCAACGTGACCGCAGCCTCCGGGGCATATCCAACAGCTGAGACCGGGGTCTACCGGCCCGGGGCAGGGTTTTATCTCAAGATGGACAACTCCAACTCATGGACGACATCTTCTGATCAATATCTCGCCTGGGACAATGCTGCCGGTGACTTCCCCATTGCCGGGGACTGGAACGGGGACGGACGGGACGAGACCGGGGTCTACCGGCCCGGGGCAGGGTTCTATCTCAAGATGGACAACTCCAATACATGGAAGACATCGTCAGATCATTACTATCCCTGGGACAATGCTGCAAACGACCTCCCGATCGCCGGTGACTGGGACGGCGATGGACTGGATGACACCGGGGTCTACCTGCCCGGGGCAGGGTTCTACCTTAAGATAGCCGGTGGGAATGCCTGGACCCCGCCGACCGATCGATATCTTGCCTGGGACAATGCCCTCAACGACCGCCCGGTTGCCGGGGACTGGAACGGGGACGGGCAGGACGAGACCGGGGTCTACCGGCCCGGGGCAGGGTTCTATCTCAAGATGGACAACTCCAACTCCTGGAATCCGTCGACAGACCGTTATCTTGCCTGGGACAATGCAGCAGGTGACCTCCCGGTTGCCGGGGACTGGAACGGGGACGGACGGGACGAGACCGGGGTCTACCGGCCCGGGGCAGGGTTCTATCTCAAGATGGACAACGGTAACTCATGGAACCCATCGACAGATCGGTACCTTGCCTGGAATAATGCTGCCGGTGACCTCCCCATTGCCGGGAACTCTGTTTAGTATCACAAACTACTCTTTTTTGCCGCCAGGATCGGGATTCCGGTATGGTGCAGTTTTTCAATCCACAAACGGGATCAAAAAGAACCTGCGAAACTGTTCACTTTGCTCCCCGCCATACCCGATTTCCTGCGACGACGGGGTTTTGCGAGGACAGACAACCGGGATTTCAAAAAAGGGTTTCTGGCAGGCTCCTGTCTTTTATCTCATCGCGAGAAAATGATGCGAAATTCAACCGATTCAACGGGATCAGAATTGCCGGGGATGCGCCAGCGGTAAATTTGAACGATGACAGGAAACTTTTTTCGTTAGGCTTATGTGAACGAAAAAAGAACATATCATACAACACAACAGTCAGGTTTTCATGCCACTGGATAAACTGGATACGCTTTTAATCTTTGATGGTATTGCGATTTTTTTTGTGTTATTTTATCATGCAATAGGCGGATACCCGGAACAATCCGCTTTCTTTCTTTCTTCCGTTTATTGCTCCCTTGTGCCTGACGTTATTCACCTATTCCGCAGGATATAAACTGGCCTACAACCACCTGACTGATCTTGATCAGAGACCTTTCTTAAGCAAATATTATTTAAAACGATTTATAAAATTATATAAAGCCTATCTCGGGTATACAATCCTCATGCTGCTTCCTCTGCTGGCAGTACTCTATGCAAGCATTAATTTTTTCCATCTGAAGTTCAAAGGAATAACCGAGTTCCTGACAGAAATCAACAATATGGATTTTAATAGTTTCCTCAGTTTTTTCCTGGAAGGCGATAATCCCGTAGCATTTCAGCTCTGGTATTTAATCGCCCTTATTTACATTTCCAGCATTTGTTTTACCATCCTGTATTTTCTGAATATCAAATGGTTATTTTACCTTTTTATCCCCTTTTTATTCCTTTCAGTATTGATCCAGGTCCTGGCAATCCGATCCCTGCCTGAAATTGTGTATTACACGTTTTTTTTACTGCCCTTTTTTATTTTCGGATGTTTCCAGGCATATCATCAACACTCCCCTCAAGACAGGTTGTCAGGATTTGAGCCCTATTTCCCCGCACTGTTCCTCATCCTAATGGTCATCAGCAGTATTTTGCTCATTTTTTTCAGGAATGAGATTTTAATTTATTTTTCCTGCTTCTTCTTTCCTTTTTTCATCTCCGCACTGTTCGTATACCTTAAAAAAATCAAAATTATTACCTCGTTTTTTCTGTTCTGTGGCACCTATTCCTTTCAGATTTATCTTTTCCACTGGCCCCTGGTTCTCCCGGTTGTAACAAGAATAATTATGGATATTTTCAAAATTGATTACTTTTTCATGCCAGTCGTCATCACCATTCTGGCCATTTATCTCTGTGTCTTTTCGTATAAAATAGTGAAAAAAATTCATTTAAATGTTTTATTTGAATGAAAGAATTTCTTTGTTCCCGACAATAAAAATTGAAAATTTATCGTTTTGAAAATACCGATTATCCATACCGGGAATGCAAACGGTTGAATAAACATTTCATACTGCTTGAAGCGCCCGGATATCCATTTTTTTTACCGGTATGTCAGGGTTTTTTCCCTGCAAAAAAGTCATTTCGGCAGAATCCGGTTTTCCTGAAAATTGACAGCCGGAATTTCTCTTTTTTTCTCTGATCTTCCTTTGTTCCGGTAAAGTTGCCGATCACAGGTGAAATAAGGAATTTTTTTATAGCGTCATCGACAATTTATTATAATAAACAATAATTTTTTTTCACTCTAAAAAAACAGGTTTTTTTCCATGCTGATTACCGAAAAAAAATATGGCAGGTTCAAAATTGTCAATATTTTTTTTGCAGAAGAGCCTGCTCCGAGGAGTATCCCGGATTGCGATGTGGTTATCTATCATACGTATAAAGATTGGGGAGAAGTTGAAGGATTTGACAGAATACAATTTCCCACAACGATCATTGATCTCGGCAAGGACACTGATGAAATCCTGAGAAAAATTCACCGCCAGCACAGACGACATATTCGTCGGGCAGTGCAGAACGGCACCACAGTATCGCTCAGTGATAACTTTGAGGAATTTCATAGAATTTATAAAAAATTCTTAAAACAAAAGAACTACGCGGATCCTTCCGGGATAAATATTCCCTCTTCAAAATTTATGCAA
Organism: uncultured Methanoregulaceae archaeon; assembly: GCA_963815395.1. GTDB lineage: Archaea > Halobacteriota > Methanomicrobia > Methanomicrobiales > Methanospirillaceae > Methanoregula. Next base: position 19,205 of record CAWFHC010000002.1, on the reverse strand, counting down.
AAATATGGTACCCTTATTATTGCTGAAAACCAGGGTAAGATTTTAGCGGGCAATTTATATTTCCATGATCGGGATAACGCTCTTCTGGTACATGGAGCGTACCAGGTATTCGGGGATACCGTTGACGATAACAAATTGAGTGCAGATGCCAGTTGTTATCTGCAGTGGGAAGCGATGAAACATTTCAAAAATCTGGGTGTTGTCAACTATGATTTAGGTGGACTTGACGGTGATGAAATACATGTCCATCACCAGATGTTGGGTTTAGATTATTATAAACTGAGTTTTGGCGGAGACATAGCTCCTCAGGTATCGAGTACAGGAAAATCAATTCCCGTTTTAACAAATTATTGTACCGCTCCTGGAATTTCCTGTTACAGACAAGGAAACGTTTCCTGACGGAATTCACAAAAAAAATAAGCACGAATGATATTCGCTGAATAGTGAAATTCAGAAATGTGATGTTCTGAGGTGAATACAAAAAAAACTGAACTGGAATGTGATAGATTCCCATTGTCCTGTGATTTTGAATATTGATTTTAACGAATGACGAAAGATATTCAGAGCAACTGGACGAAGAAGTATTCACCCGGTTTTTTTTAAATTCTCCGTAATTCTCTTCAAAATTCATATTAACTCCGGATTTTATAATAATTCTCATGGACACCGACCGGAACCCTCATTATGAAACCCGGCATGATGGTTCTCTTACTATTTTTAACAATCAGAAAAAAATACGTGTCGGAATCATGCTGGATGACCTTCGTATCGAATACTGGGTATATAAAATTTTAGAAGATATCGCCAGCTCATATTATGCTTCCCTCGAACTCGTGGTAGTAAATAAAAACCGTGATGGCAACCCCTCAGAACCAGGAAAATCACGGGAAGAGCGGAAGAACCTGTTTTATTATGCCTGGACCCGGTGGGAAAACCGGATCCATCGTCCCCAGCCAGACGCATTTTCCCCTGCAGATACTCAAAAGATCCTCGGAAATGTCCCGCTCATCGAAATACAACCTCACCGGGGGAAACATTCTGACCGGATTGAAGGAGAAGATATCGAAAGAATAGAAAAATTCAGTCCGGACGTGATCCTGCAGTTTGGATCCCGGATCCTTAAAGGCGATATTCTGAAAGCGGCCAGATATGGCATCTGGTCCTATTACCATGGGGATACAACCGTTCTGCGGGGGGGACCGCCAGGTTTCTGGGAGACCTTTGGAAGAATGGGCGAGCGGGGAGTAATCCTGCAACGGTTAACAGAAGATCCCTGCAATGGAGTTGAACTCTATCGCTCATTTCTTCCCCTTCAATCTCTTTTTATCAACGAAAATAATAATAACTGTTATCTGAAATCTTCCCTGTTTGTTCCAAGAACATTAAAAAAACTCTTTCATGAAGGTGAGGATGCGTTTTTTGCCGATAGGGAACGGGAATCTAAAAAACTGGTCTTTTATAATCAGGTGAACTATTCAGCTCCCACAAATGGTGCATTTTCCCGGATGGTTATTCCACACCTGTTCCGGATGGGTGCAGAGTTTGTATCCCGCCATTTTGTTCAGAGCCAGTGGGTGCTGATGTATGATCTGCAGGATCAGATCTCAACCTCCTTCTGGCGTTTCAAAAAAATGATTCCTCCAAAAGACAGGTTCTGGGCCGATCCCCATATCGTTTTCAGGGATAATACCTACTACATATTCGTCGAAGAATTTATGTTCAACACGAAAAAGGGACATATATCCCTGATCGAAATGCAGCAATCAGGGAACTATTCAGCACCCGTTAAAGTACTGGAAGAGCCTTTTCATCTGTCCTACCCGCATGTGTTTGATCATGATGGAACGTTCTACATGATCCCGGAAACCCGCCGGGCAAAGAGCATCAACCTTTACCAGTGCACGGATTTTCCCACCGGGTGGAAACATCAGGCAACACTGATGGATTCCGTTGAAGCCGTTGATGCAACCATACTGTTCCACAAAAACAAGTGGTGGTTATTCACCAGCATCGCAGAACCCAAAGGAACTTCAATCGATAGTGAATTGTTCCTGTTTTATTCGGATAATCTGGCAGGCAATCACTGGATCAGTCATCCCATGAATCCAGTGATATCTGATGTGAAGAGAGCACGACCAGCCGGTAAAATATTAGAACGGGAGGGTAAACTCTACCGTCCGTCACAGTGCGCCAACCCTTCGTATGGGTATGGAATAAAGATCAATGAAATTCTTGTGCTGACAGAAGACGAATATCGTGAAAGAGAAGTTGCTTTCATTGAACCAAAATGGGACAGACGGTTGAAGGGAGTGCATACATTTTGTCATGAGAACAGACTGACTATGATTGACGCTGCTTACCCAAAATTTGTCGGATAAGGTTTGGTGAATAACAAGGTCAAACCATGAAGAAAAAAGAGGAAATTGTGCGGCGATCTAAAAAAATTCTCTCCTTAACCTGATCTTTTCGTGATCAAAAAATTATTAATAATACCTCTGCTGCATTCACTGTTACAGCAGGGTTATTTCAAACAGGAGATTTGCGAGGTAAAATTCCGGAACCATAATTTTATCCTGGAAATTTTTCGGAGTAACAATGAAAATTGGATATTTAATAACGGCCTTCAATAATTATAATCACTTAAAACGGCTTATTGGTGCATTAAACGATGATAATGTAGTTTTTTTTATTCATATCGACAAGAAAAGCACCATGCCGGAGAACTTACAGGAATTTGATAATATTATTTTTACGGATAGGACAGAAGTCTGGTGGGCAGGCTGGTCTCAGGTCGAGGCGATCATCAGATTACTACGAACTGCGTATCCCTATAATCTTGATTATTATGTTCTTGTGAGCGGAACGGACTATCCGATACGGCCAAATTCATTTCTTTATAAAAAATTATCTGATGGTGGTCAGTTCGTAAGCCTGAATACAGGGTTTGGGATTCCCGATGCGGATGACCGGGTAAAATACTATTATTTCGATGGCTTTGACAGAAGGAATTTAAGGAACATAAAAACGGTTTTTTATTTTTTTCTGGAACGATCGGTTAAATTATTTCTCCGGAAAACATCATATCCCTTTCCACAAATCTACTATGGCCCTTCATGGTGGGCATTAAGTCACGATTGTCTTAAGTATGTTTTGGATCAGGTAGATACCCACAAAGATTATATCGATTTTTATAAAACAAGCTGGGCTCCCGATGAATCCTTTTTTCAGACAATAATTGGTAATTCGCCGTTTTTCCGTCAATGCACGACGAACCTGACCTATGTTGACTGGAGTTCAGTGCCAGGTCCGGTAGGGATAAATCAGGATCATATAGAATTATTTAAAAAACAGACTGCCTTCGATAGTAATTATGGGTCATACACCCCATTCCTTGCAAGAAAATTTGATGACAACCATGGAGATATCGTAGCATTAATTGAAAAAGAGCTCAGGAATGAATGATTCTGGAGAAACTCTGACAAAACAAATTGGACAGACGATCATAGACAGAAGGCAAAAGATTCGAGCCGTAAAGGGGGTAAACAATTCAGGATACAAAAATCGTATCTACATGGCATTACCCCGTCACGCACAAATCTCCAACTTCTGAAAAGGTTCCCGTGGTGTTCGCTCTGAGATGCAATTCACCTCAGACCGAATCATGAAAGCTTTGGGACCCGGGTTTACCAGCTCATTTGTATCAAACCCTGTTTTTTTACTCGTTCTGATCCGTTACCCGTATCATCATTCGTTCTGAAGCACTGTCATCGATACACCCTGACAGGACAATTTTCTCTCCTGGCAGGATCAGGCATTCAACCGCCAGGTTATATCGACCAAACGGGAGATTATGGGCAATTTATAAGATTACCGGGAGAAGATTGTTGCATGATAACTACTCAAGGAAAAGGAATATGAGCAGACGTATATGGATAACAACCATCCTGATCTCTTCCCTGGCCCTCCTGCTGCTGGGACTGCCTGCCAGTGCGGGCGGGGGTTCAGCAGGAAAATATCACTTCCGATCCTGACATTATGCAGAATTCATTCCCGTCTGCTGATCTTCAACCCGGGAATTTCAGCTCAGCAGCCCGGTCACTCCGGGAGGTATCACTGAGGATGCCGCCAGCCATCCCGTTCCGCAGGACCTCGCCATCCTGCCCGTAATGATGGACAGTGTGAGCGGACCTTCCCTCAGCGGGATCCCGATCTTTCCCGTGGATCATATCTGGAACACCCGTGTCGATGCACTTCCGGTCGATGCCCGATCAGCAGCCTATATCGGGACTATCGGAAACACAGCCTATATGCATGCCGATTTCGGATCCGGCCTGTGGGATGGCAGCCCGATCGGGATTCCCTATAATATTGTAAATGGATCCCAGGCGAAAAAAGCCGTTGCCTTTGATTATGCGGACGAGAGCGATCCCGGGCCCTATCCCATTCCGGAGAACCCGTTGCTCGAGGGAGGGTCAGACCGTCATATGCTGATCATCGACCGCGATGCACAGATGCTCTACGAACTGTTCGCCGCAGAAAAGCAGGCTGACGGATCCTGGGCGGCAGGTTCCGGTGCGGTCTTTGATCTCTCTTCCTATACGCTGAGGCCCGCAGGCTGGACTTCAGCGGATGCAGCCGGTCTTGCCATCCTGCCCGGTCTTGTGCGGTATGATGAAGTCGCAGCCGGGGAGATTGGGCATGCGCTGCGGTTCACCGCCCCGTCCACCCGGCAGGCATATGTCTGGCCGGCCCGCCACTATGCCTCCTCCATCACCGATACCGCCTATCCGCCGATGGGGCAGAGGTTCCGGCTGAAGTCATCGTTCGATACCATCAGGATATCCCTCCCAGGCACAGGTTATTCTGAACGCCCTGAAAAAATACGGGATGATCCTGTCAGACAATGGTGCATCCTGGTATATCACCGGTGCCCCGGATGAACGCTGGGACAACGATGCCCTGCATACGCTTCACCAGCTGAAGGGATCAGATTTTGAAGCGGTAGACAGCAGACTCGCTGATGATCGACCAGAATTCCGGAAAAGCCCTGATCCAGCCGGTCGTCACGGCGAACCCTGACCGGACGGGGGTATTCCGCCCGGGAGCGGGATTCTATCTCAAGATGGACAATGGCAGCACCTGGAATCCCTCGACTGATCGCTGCCTTGCCTGGGATAATGCTGGCGGTGACCGCCCGATCGCAGGTGACTGGAATGCTGATGGCCAAACTGAGACCGGCGTTTACCGGCCCGGGCCGGGTTCTATCTCAAGATGGACAATACCGGCACCTGGAATCCTTCGACCGATCGCTACCTCGCTTGGGACAATGCCGCCGGGGACCTCCCGATTGCCGGAGACTGGAATGCTGACGGCAGGACCGAGACCGGCGTTTACCGGCCTGGTGCAGGATTCTATCTCAAGATGGACAATGGCACCTCCTGGAATCCCTCGACCGATCGCTACCTCGCCTGGGACAATGCAGCCGGTGACCTGCCCGGTTGCCGGGGACTGGAATGCCGATGGCAGGACCGAGACCGGGGTCTACCGGCCCGGTGCAGGGTTCTATCTCAAGATGGATTCTACCGGCACCTGGAATCCCTCAACCGATCGCTTCCTCGCATGGGATAACGCCCGGGGAGACCTTCCGGTTGCCGGGGACTGGAATGCGGATGGCCGGATCGAGACCGGGGTCTACCGGCCGGGGCCGGGTTCTATCTCAAGATGGATTCTACCGGCACCTGGAACCCGTCGACCGATCGCTATCTTGGCTGGGATAATGCGAACGGAGATTTGCCGGTTGCCGGTAATTTTTAACGTAACCCTCTCCTTCTCCTTCTTTTTTGTCGGTATTGATACTATTAATGATAAGCATGATCTGCGGATTACTCTCCTCACGTGAACTGCTGACGTGATTTCCGTCAGAGAACAATCGGGCATTCCCGCCAATGAGTATGAGGACGAAAGACAAATCGAACAATCAGTGATGGTTTAACGGGAAGTTATCCCTTGAAAAACAGTACCAGGAAATCGATTTGCTGACGTGACCCTGATCAGGGAACCTCACAGGTAAGATAGAGAGATGATGGCGGGAACGATGATGGCATGAATCATTCGATGTCTACCCCGCCAGGGTATTTTAGCTGAGACGACTGTGATACCGGGGGGACTTGAAGACAGTGTGCTGCGTATGGCCTGCCGGAGATAGCCCCGGAGAGGTCATAGACCCGGAAACTTAAAACATGATGCACGGGGCGGAAAAATCCCTCACTTTTTTGGACCACAAAGGGTGAAAAAGGGATGACCACAAGGTGCCTTTTGGTGGGCTGGGGATTTTCATTAAAGGGAGACCGCTTATAAAACACCAAAAATAAATATCGCACTGCGTCAAAAAAAAGATTGATCTAACTGCACTGAAATGAATAGAAAAAAAATTTCTATTTTTTCTGATATAATCAAATGACGTAAAAAAAGAATACGCGATTCTATGGGGGTCGCTGCAACGGCGGGGATTGAGGTATTGCTAAAAACCCCCGGGAGTGTTATGAGGGACGTATCCTATGTGAGTTCTAAAGAAAAAATCAGGTTCTGATCTGGTAGTTTACCTTCTATCAGATATGCCTGCCCGGACTAATACCCGCTCTACCGGAACTATCCCCATACATCCCGATGAGCTGAACTACACAACGGATTGCATGAGGAAGACTGCCCATCGGGAAGGCCGGGTGAGATCCGGTGGCAATTGCCGGATAATGTATAAAAAAATTCGCCGGGGAAAAAAACAATCATCTGCCGAAAGGCAATGAACATATAAAAAAGATTAGGTTAGGAGGTTATCGAGAAGTTACTGTTACTGGTATCCGTTATTGCCGTGTTGGTTGTACTGGTGATCCGGATCCGGTAATCAGTACCCGCTGTTGTTCCTGAGGGGATTACCCAGCTGTTATAAGCACCATCGTTTTCATCAGTCATGGTCTGGACCACAGGTTCCCGCCTTCAGCAGCTCAATCTTCACCATTGACCCTACACTACCCGATGACGTCCACGTGATCCGGTACGGGGAGCCCGCTTTCCCGGTCTCCCCTCCGTTGGGGGAAGTAACCGTTATGGACCCGGCAGGAGTTCCGGAAATCGATGTGGAGGTAATGGAGAAATTGTTGTTGCTGGTGTCGGTGATCGCCGCGTTCGTTGAACTGGTGATACGGATCTGGTAGTCAGTGCCCGCTGCTGTCCCGGAGGGAATGACCCAGCTGTTATAGGCACCATCGTTTGCATCGCTCATGGTCTGGACAACGGTCCCTGCCTTGAGCAGCTCAAGCTTCACATTCGATCCTACGCTGCCTGATGAGGTCCAGGTTATCCGGTAGGGGGAGCCGGCTGCCACAGTTTCCGCTCCGTTGGGGGAGGTGACCGTGATGGATCCGGCAGCAGTTCCGGAAGTGATGGCGAAGTTGGCGTTGCTGGTGTCCGAGATCGTCGCGTTCGTTGCACTGGTGATCCGGATCCGGTAGTCTGTGCCCGCTGCTGTCCCGGAGGGAATGACCCACCCGGAATAAGAACCGTCGTTCGCATCGCTCATCGTCTGGACTACAGCCCCTGCCTTGAGCACCTCAATCTTTACGTTCGATCCTGAACTGCCTGAAGAGGTCCAGGTGATCGGATGGGTAGAGCCACTTACCCAGGATTCTCCTCCGTTGGGGGAAGTGACCGTGATGGACCCGGCAGGTGACGGGACAGGTGTTGCGGAAGTGATGGCGAAGTTGGCGTTGCCGGTGTCGGTAATCGCAGCGTTCGTTGCACTGGTGATCCGGATCCGGTAGTCAGTGCCCGCGGCTGTCCCGGAGGGAATGACCCAGCCCGGATAAGAACCGTCGTTTGCCTCGCTGATTGTCTGGACAACAGCCCCCGCTTTCAGCATCTCAATTTTAACCGTAGAACCTACACTGCCTGAGGACGTCCAGGTGATCGCATGGGTAGAGCCGCTTACCCAGGATTCCCCTCCATTCGGAGAAGTGACCGTAATGGCCCCGGCAGGAGTTCCGGACGTGGAAGTGATGGTGAAGGTGCCGTCTCCCGTATCCGTGATCGCTGCGTTGGTCGTGCTGGTGATCCGGATCCGGTAGTCGGTGCCCGCAACTGTCCCGGAGGGAATGACCCAGCTGTTAAAAGCACCGTCATTTTCATCGCTCATCGTCTGGACAACAGCTCCCGCCTTGAGCAGGCTCGATCTTCACCATCGATCCTACACTACCTGAGGACGTCCAGGTGATCCGGTACGGGGAGCCGAGCTGCCCGGTTTCCCCACCGTTCGGCGAGGTAACGGTGATGGCCCCGAGTGGTGACGGGGCTGGCGTTGAAGTGGGCGTGGGTGCAGGTGTCTGGGTAGTGTGTCGGTGTGGGTGACTGGGTCGGGGTCTGAGTAGGTGTTGGTGTTGGTGTCGTTACCGGTGTGCCGGGAATCTGGCTGATCAGTTTTTGTCGCAGTGTTCCCATACTCTCGCCACGGGACAGCGAATCAGAAACGGTTGAGCGGACTGAGGACGCACTTACCCCCCGCTTCATAGCCGAAGCCAGGTAGCGGGTGTCGTCCACACCTTCACGCCACCCTTCCCACTGGACGGTATCGATCAGGCCATTGCTCGTCTGGTAGGAAAAGACGTGGTCCCGCAAGACTGGATCGTCAAAATCATTCCACATAAATCCGAAATCGTGCTGGTAGGCATAATCCATGGCACCGTCAAATCCTGCATTCCAGAGGGCGAACCCGAAATTTTTACGGTACAATTCCGGGTTCTCAACGCCTACCTGAGGATTATCATACGAGAATACCCGTTTCCCGTGGCTGTGCCATGCTGCAGCCTGTGCCGGGTCGAGAGATTCGTCAAGAACCGCGACATCGAGCAGGTCACCTGAAATGTCTACGGCATCATCATAGCAGGCTGCAAACACCTTCGCGCCGCTGGTCGTGGGTGGTCTGCCATGCGGTTCTTTCGGATCTGCAGGACGTCGCCTTTTGCTTCATCCATGCCGTAAATATAGGTGTCTTTATAGCCGAACGGTGCATTGAGATTTTTCACGGAGGTTATGCCTTTTTGCAGTGCTGCAAGACCGGCCGCATCCGTCGGATTTCCGGTCTGCCATTCAACCACATAGATATGGTCATTGGGAAGACCTGCCTGTTGCCGCAGGGTGAGTGCATTTCCCCACAATGCCCAGTCATTCTGGTAGAGAGTCGGGTACAGGATCCCATGCTCTTTCATGTTCCTGAGTTCCAGTGCATACTGGGCAGGGGTTTTTTCATCCGCCGTGATACCCGGCTGGGCAGCAGAGGTTACACCGCCCCGGTAGTAGATGGCATATTCCAGAGGTGAGGGTTCAAGTTCATAGGGAAGAACGGTAACCTTCACGTTCATCAGTACGGGATTCCCGGAAGGAGTTGTTATGGTCAGATCCCCGGAATAGTCCCCCGACGGGGTGTTTGCCGGCACATGCACGGTCAGCCAGACCTGTTTGTTCTCATTGGTTGCAAGGGAGAATGGCTGGAGCGTCTGGGCATCCTGGAACTGTGCATTTGAGGGAAATTTGGCAGAGGGGCTGCTGATATCGATATACTGCTGGGCCCCGTTGACCGTGACTCTGAGGTAGTTGACTTTGTTTGTGTAATCCACTTTGACAAGGCTGTCATCCTTGAGGAGGAGTTCCGGCGTGAGGAAACGTGATCCCGGTTGATCTATAAGGATATTGGTATCGTCAGCCTGGTACCACGCTTTTACCAGCCGGACGTTCAGGGCATCCGCAGGAATGCGGTTCCCCTGGGCGCTGGTGAGGTCGGGTACACCGATCGTGATCCCCGCAAGGTCTTTTTGAGCGGTAATAACAAATGAACCGGATTCAAACTGGTCCCGGCACGCGGTAATAGAGAGGGTATTACCCGGAGCAGCAGGAATGTTGTAGTTAAGCGGCAGCACTTTTACGGACGTGCTGATATCCCAGGGAAACGGTATGATCGTCTGCCCGGGATGGCTTGAAATATATGCATTTTTTAACGCAGGATAGTCCGCTGCCTCGGCAAGCGGAACAAGCGCAAAAAACGCAAGAGCCAGAATAACAATCGCCAATGTTCTCATTGGCTCTTAGAATTATTAGTGCCCCTTATTAAATTCAAAGACCCCTGAAAGTTAAAGTTTAGAACAATCGGATTACATTGAAGTAATGAAACCATGGAATGCATTAACAAGTTACAATATAATTGCATATATTATACGTAGTATTAAAAATCTGAAACGGGCAGCCCGATTCATTCTGCTCCTCATTCTCAGATTGTGTCCTGATATGCGCACCGAGTGATACGGGTTTCGGAACTACCCGGTTTTTGATTGAGGCAAAAGAATCTTCGTTTTTCCGAAAGGATCCTGTTTTTAAGGGAATGTTCAAAAGACACCATGCGAGAGGCTTTCTTTTGCTCTGACTTTGCCATGCACCCCCGCCTTGCATCTTTTTATAATTCCCTATGAATTAACTCACAATGGTTGCGGAGGTGATGTTCATAGGAAGGTCAAGGTACGAAAAAATTATGGGACATTGGGATTGGTTGCATCAGCTCCTCTCCCGACTCAGGGTACGGTTACAATAATGCTCCCGGGTCCGGTAACTTCTGAGTCAGTCACTCATTTAACATCCTTTTAAAAAAATTCGCAAAAACAAAAGTGCAAAGGATGGTGTCGGGTCCGGACAAGGCCATCTGCCCGGGAGTCACATGCCCATGTGTTCTCATGGCCTTGTTCCCCCGTTAACATTCCTCCCGGGACAGAATCGTCGGGACAACAGTCGATCTTCTTATTCAGTATCCCCCGGGGCGTTGTTATCGGGAATGCACTCTTTTTCCGAAATATCGCGGTCCGGCAGGGCCGGATCGATATGCCACTCGCTTCTCCGTAATAACCCGTGAAGCGTGCTTGCTTCGCGGATGGTGAGGTTTGCCCGCCCGAGGACACGGCGGATAAGGATCATCGTGTTCCCGCGTTTGAACGCCGGATGGCCGATGGCATCCAGATACCGGTCGACGTGGCGGTAGAGGTAGCTCATATCGTGCGGTGAAGCGAGTGCAATACTCGGAAGGGGGAGATTGGACAGTTCATAGCAGACAACCCCGACCGCATGCGACAGGTTGAGGATCGGGTAGTCTGCCGATGTCGGGATGGTGCAGATCATGTCACTGCGTTTGACCTCCTCGTTGTTCAGCCCCCAGTTCTCGCGCCCGAACAGGATCGAGATGCGCCCGTCCACATCCTGTATCCGTTCCCGGAGCTCTTTTGGGGAATAAAACGGCATCCTCATCGAGTGGCAGACAGATTTGCTCACGAGACCGGTCGTGGCAATCACGATGTTGCTCCGGGCAAACACATCCTCTATCGTGCAGACCTCTGCATGATGAAGCACGTCCCAGGCATGGGATGCACGCCCGTCCGCTTCGTTGCCAAGCGGGCAGGGATCGATCAGCACCAGACGGGAAAAACCAAAATTCTTCATCACGCGTGCAGCAAAACCCACGTTGCCTTCGTAGAGGGGGGCCACCAGCACGATGTCAATCTCGGGCATACAAAAGATTACTGGATGGCATCAACCGTCGCTTTCAGGACAGCGGCACCCTGGTCGTAGACCGCGTTGCCCACCACGATCGTGTCGGCAAACTTTGACATCTGGGCCGCCTTTTCTGCAGAGTTGATCCCGCCACCGTAGTAGAGGATTGAAGTATCCAGCACATCCGATACGGATTTCACCACGTTCGGGTCCCCATAGGTCCCGCTGTATTCGATGTAGATGATCGGGAAATGGAAGTAGTGGTCAGCGATGGTCGCAAAAGCTGCCACCTCGCTCGGGTTTCAGGTCGGTGATGGCTTTTGTCAGCCTGCCGACTGCCGAGTCCGGGTTGAGGACGATATACGCTTCGGGGACGATGGATTCCCAGGGTATTTTTCCTTTCTGGAGCTGGACCCAGGCACGGTGCTTGCCCACGATCCACTGCACATCGGTGGAATTGATCACGCTGGGCACAAAGACATAGTCGATTCCCTGCATCAGCACGGCTTCCGGTCCCGCAGGTTCCATAACGAGAGGGAGGTCATAGGTTTTCACCTGTTTTAAGAGGGCAGCAAGGTTCTCTTTTGTGACATTGAGTGTGCCCGAAAGCATCAGCGCATCGGTACCACTCGCTGCAATCGCTTCGATATCGCCGGGTTTCAGCTGCTTGTCGGGATCGAGTTTGGTCACATGCACCCAGTCTTTCCACTTCATCGATCAGGTACTTGGTTTTTCTTGTCAATAAACACCATGGCACTGCGATGCAACCGGGTCCGAATGGATCAGAGATCCCGCGAGGGAGTATCAAACGTCTCCTCCCGCAGTATGACCGCTCCACCCAGGGCGAGTATCCCGGCAAGGACATTCTGCGCCGGATAATACGAGGGGCCAATGAACGCTTCCTGCATGCCCGCAAGTCCCACAAAGATCAGGCACAGTCCCGTTATCAGGAGAACTGCCACAACCACGGAATATGCCCGGGTTTTCAGGGTATCCGGTATAAAAAACCCAAAAGAGGGTATCAGGTCCCCATACGCTCCTGCGAGGATCGCTGCAGTTCCGATCATAAATATCCATTCGGAAAGGTTCGTCATTTCAATCCAGAAATAAAAGCCGACATACTCGGGGATCATCTCGCCCTGGAACGGGCCGAGGAGAGGATAGAACCAGTTGGCAGGCACGGTCCACATCTCATCAAAAACCTGGTGCAGGAGAATTGCACCTGACACTCCAAGGCCGAGCAGGACAAAGCGGGACCGGGCAAAGAGCAGGACGCAGAGGAGGAAGATGCCGATGATCATGAGGGAATGGAAGACCGTTCTTCCCCCGCCAAGAACGAGGGGGAATGCGAGACCGAGGGATTTGTCGATCAGATCGGGGAGGAGAGATGCGAAAATACAGAGGGGGACAGCCCGCCGGTCCTTCGTCAGGTGCCAGAATCCCAGTCCAAGGAGAGCCCCGGCGAAGATGTGGGCGAAGATGAGCATCTGAGTATGCGTTGATGGTGACGGTATATAATTATGCGTCGTGTATCGATCAGGGCGTCGGGTGAATGTTCACCTTACTTCATCTCAGAATAACTCCTGTTTCCTTACTCTGTCCCGGTTTTTTCGATTCCGCATTCAGTGCCGGTTCTTCTGGCGATGATAGTACCGGTTAACCGGGAATCATTAACACTTGAATAAAATACGAAACATATATCAGGGTTTATAGGGAATCTTTTGCTATGGCGGCTCCGAAAGTCCTGATTGTTGACGATGACGATATAATTCTCAGCATTGAAAAATGGCGGCTTTCGAACCTGGGCTATGATATCTGTGGTTCGGCGGGGACCGGGAAGGACGCCCTGGCGTGTGTGGCAAAACAGCGGCCCGATATCGTCCTCATGGATATCACGCTCAAAGGAGAGATGGATGGTATAGAAACCGCTGCACAGATAAAAAAGAATTTTAATATACCGGTCATATTTGTCTCGTCCCACACCGATGGGGAGATCCTCTCAGCGTGCGATTGCAGTCAAACCCGATGGTTTTGTCAAGAAACCTTTTGATGACGACAACCTGAGAATTGCCCTTGAAATGGGATTGAAGAAACAGGGCTCTTAGATTCGGAGGATTCTTTTTTATTGCATTTGGGGTATCTTTTTCAGGGAACTGCATCCTAGATCTTCTCCTGTGGCCAGGGAAGTCTCTTCGAATATAAGTTCAAGATGATGGCCCACAAAAATTGCCTTATCCACCATTGATGCATGAATTGCTACTCATTATTTTATTATTCATGATGGTGCCGCCGCCCCCGATGGGACGCCCCCGCGGCGGATCGAATTCTTTAAAAAAACGAACAAACTACCTGCCCCGCCGTGCCTCGGAGAGGCCCTGAGGCGGGCAATCATCGTATTCGAATTTTATGGTTCGGTCTGAAGGTCATATTCATACCGATTCCCATTCCACAAAAGGGCTGTTGTTAAAAAATGAATCACTACCAGAAACAGGGAGAACTTACCGGATCATTCGCATAACTCCCCGGTAGTATTCAAAGACCCGGTTTCTGGGAACATTAATCAGTTCAGAATGGTATTTTTTCTGTATGCAACTGCCTATCCTCATCCTTGTTCTCTGCTGTGTCGGATTTGTCCTGGCTGGAGGATGCACTGCTTCAGCACCACCTGGAGTAACGCCGACAATGGAACCAACGGCGACCCAGACGCTGCCGACCACGATGCCCATATCGACACCCGATACCTTATGCGGGGAACTGGTCTATTGCGGGTATATCCCTGCAGCACCTGATATCGAGCCGGTCAGATCAATCAGGTGCGACGATCTGTTCACCTTACGCATGGAAAACGACCAGAAGGTACTGCAGTGCCTGAAAAACCCGCCGGAAACCGTGAATAATACGTCCACTACCACGGTCGTTCCAACTTCCTGCCTGCCCGGAACAGGAGCGGACGGAACCTGTCCGGTAATTTTACCGAAAACAGACCGGGATACGGGTCTTTCGGGAAGCGGCAACACGGAAGCCGGGTGGGACAGGAGCATCCAGCAGACCGGCGATGGCGGGTATATTGTCAGCGGCAGCAGAAAGGCAGACGTCAGTCCCGGCCATGGTGCAGAGGACATGTGGGTCGTGAAACTGAACCCGGCGGGTGCTATCCAGTGGCAGAAGGTGCTGGGAGGCAGGGATCGCGACGAGAGTTTCAGCATCCGGCAGACAACGGATGACGGTTATATTCTTATCGGGAGCACCGATTCCGACACGAGCGGGGATGTCGGGCCGAACCATGGGAGATCTGATATCTGGGTGGTCAAACTCAGCCCGGCGGGGGTATCCAGTGGGAGAAGGTGCTGGGAGGTGCCGGCTGATGATACCGGGAGGAGCATCTGGCAGACATCTGACGGGGGATATATCCTTACCGGTACGACAGAATCCGATATGAGCGGAGATGTGGGGCCGAACCACGGGGGTTCTGATATCTGGGTGGTCAAACTCAACCCTGCGGGTGGTATCCTGTGGCAGAAAGTGCTGGGGGGTGCCGGTTATGATGCAGGGAGAAGCATCCAGCAGACACGGGATGACGGATATGTTCTTACCGGTGACACCGATTCCGGGATGGGCGGTGATGCGGGTGCAAACCATGGGGGGTCTGATATCCTGGTGGCAAAACTCAACCCGGGTGGCGATACCCAGTGGGAGAAGGTGCTGGGAGGCAGTGGCCGGGAAGAAAGTTTCAGCATCTGGCGGACAACCGACGGGGGCTCTGTTCTCATTGGTGACACCGATTCTGACATGAGCGGGGATGTCGGGGCAAACAACGGGGGGACTGATATCTGGGTAGTCAAACTGAACCCGGGCGGGGATATCCAGTGGCAGAAGATGCTCGGGGGCAGCGGTTTTGATTCCGGGAGGAGCATTGAGCAGACATCCGACCAGGGCTTAATTCTTACCGGCAGCACGACGTCTGATAATACCGGGGATGTCGGGGCAAATTCCGGCGGGTCTGCTGTCTGGGTGGTCAAACTCAACCCGGCGGGGGATCTCCAGTGGCAGAAGGTGCTCGGAGGAAACGGCTTTGATGCCGGGAGAAGCATTGCCCAGACCAGCGGTGACGGCTATATTCTTTCCAGCAACACGGATTCTGACGATACCGGGGATGTCGGGCCGAATCATGGCGGATCCGCACTCTGGGTTGTCAAAACAAACCCGGCAGGAGATCTCCAGTGGGAGCTGGTGCCGGGAGAAGCTGCGTTATAATTATCGGGTAGTAGTATTCATTTCCCGGGGCTGTTCCGGACAGCCCGGGTATTTTTTTAGTTTCACACCCTCCATCCTGTGCTATTCATTACCACTGCTATCAGATACCCGGGCATGGAATCCTGCTGGTGCATGAAGAAAAATTCGATCGTCAACTGGAGAAACAACGGCGTGGATTTCGATCCCGCCCTGATACCCTGTCTCATGGCTGAATGCGAAACGTGGAAGGGTGGGGAGTGCATCCATATCCGGAAGGCGGGAAAACCGGATGGTTCCCGATATTTTGGCAAAAAGTAGTCTGTGAGCCGGACCTTTTTTTGGATTGCTTTATTATCCACGGTATCTCACCTCGTGTATGTATTGTCCGATGCGGTTTGGGGTAGATATAGCGAGGAAATGCTATGGTGAGAAATGTGCCTGGTTCGTTGGCGAGAATTGTGGGATTAAGCAGATTTCTCTGGATTTATCTGATTTACGAAAAAAATATGCACCGAAAGGGGAGAAGAAACGGCGGGGAAAGGCTCGTGCTGTGAAAGCAAAAATGTAACAGAAATTTTGGCTCTGGAGAAATCCCTTCTGTGTTTTTTTGAGCTGGCGTGGAAATTACGAGGGTGACCCCCTCTCTCCCCCAAAGGGGGAGGCAGCATGAGGGGGCAAGCCCCCTTGACCCCATGACGGTTGGATTTTCCTTTTCACTGCCGAAGTACGATCCACACCCATGCTCCACGGGGCGAACCCCGACGAGGCGGTGAGCGCCCGTGGCCCCATCGCTATCCGATACCGGTTCCCCTCTTTTGGTTTTCTCAAAGAGTATGATTTCTCCAGAGCAGAAATTTTTGGTTTTTCAGATAATTTTTATATTTTTAAAAAAAAACAAATGAAGAATGGAGCCCTTCTGGATTCTCATATTTATTGCGGTGATGGTATTTTTCACGATTATCGCTTTATATTTTCTTTACAACGATAAGAACAGGATACGATCATAAAGGGGAAATCTCCTCCGAGCTATTTTGCACAGCCTTATTTTGCACTACTCCGATCTCCTGATTGATGGTCTGCATCCCGGGTGGTTAGATTCCTTACGGGGCGATCTGACGATGAAACACCGGTAAAAGGTGGAGTGTTTGCGCATGCTCGGGTAGGAGGACGGGTTTTTTATGGTTTTATACGGGGATGGGGAAGTGAGGGATCCACCCCCATCTTTAACGACGCTGGCATTGGCGTTCATTTCCGCGTTCTGCCGGAACCATCCGGAGGGCTGAAGAAAACACATAATTTATTATTCAGGATAGGGATAATAGCACAAAGAGCACAGATTCTGCACTGAAGAAGCCCCGATTATGAAAATTTTCACCGTTTTATTCATTGTCATGCTTGCAGGCCTGCTGATATCAGCCGGATGCACATCAGGTGAAAATCCCGGGGGAACAGAATCGCCGAAACTGAATGATGCTTCAACAGTCTTCACCCAGCGAAGAAAATATTGGTTCTCCCATTATCGGGTCATGGAAAATACAGGCGGGCGATCAACAAGTACTCTACTGGGAATTTCATAACGACAGGACTCTGACGGGGGGGAGTGAACCCGGCAGTGAAGAGATAACCGGTACCTGGTCAGCGTTCGATAGCGGAGACTACATCCTGACAAATGCTGAAGGCACCAATAGCAATGGTGAGAAGATCACCTACAATATGGCGCTCATCATTGATCTGACCAACGGTACCGTTTCTGTCAAATATCCGGATGAAGATAAAAACTGGGAATTTACCCGGCAACCCTGACAATAGAAGAATAAAGCGATCCGGAAAACAAACAGGAAGAAGTGATTCCAAACTAAATGAAAAAAGGATTCGTGATTTCTTGTTCTCTGAACAAGCAGTACGGTCCCAATCGGGACCGTGAGGGAATGCATTTGACCACGGTAAATTAACCGGCCACGTGATTTATCAATCAGATCCGAAAAACAGAAGCGAAAATATCGAGGGGACTGTCCGCCGGTCCTTCATCCGGTGCAGAATATTCCGGCATTGCTACCATCCATGATCAGGGCACGATGCCTGCCACCGCCCCCGAAGGGACGCTCCCGGTGGCGGATGATTCCCAAAAAAGACATTTTTTAAATAAACTCTCTGCCCGCCGGCCTCGGAGAGGCCCCTGAGCGGTATATCGAAATAGGTAATTGTTCTGGTTGTTAAAATAGTTTATACCCGGTCCTCTGACAAAAGGACTGCTGCAAAAATTTCCCTAAATCTCGATGACCGCAGTATCCCGCTTTCTCTGGATCGCCTTCTGGTAGTCCTGGATGACATGTGCCATGATGCCGGTTTCTGCGGCAAGCGTTGCCGGGTCGGCCTCGAGAAGAAGAGTGGCATTGATGATGCCGGCACGGGACAGCTTTTCAATCGTTGTCTTATCGAGTCCCCTGATGGCCAGCAGTTCCTTTTTCCCCCGTTCTAGCCTGCTGTTTTGAGAATTTCTTCGGGACCGGTTTTTTCAGGTAGGTGCAGACGAGCTCGACATGTCTCTGGACGGTTGCCGGGGACATCCCGGTGAGTTTTACCAGCGACCCGGGCGGCTGGTCGCAGAATGCTTCGGGACTCGTGATGCCTGCGGCGACATATTTTTTCAGGCTGACGGCGGGGATGCCGATCTCTTTGAGCACCTGTCCGTAGTAGACGGTCCTTGCCTCGGTGAGTACCTGCGTTGCTTCCTCCTCACCGATGCCGGCGGCTTTCAGCATCGCGACATCCGCGTGGGCAAGGCCGGAGAGTTCGGTGATCCCGGCACCTTTGAGGGCGGTAAGGATCTTGGCATAGCTGCGTCCTTTCCGGGGGATCAGGTGGTCCCGCATGAATTTCCGGCATTCGGAACGCCTGCGGAGTTTCCCGAGCATGGTGCCTGCATCGCTGATGAGTTTCTGGGCAGCATCTGCAGAGAGATCAAGACGCTTTGCAAGAGACTCCGGGGTACTGCGTGCCAGTTCTGCGACCGTGTAGATGTGCTGTGCGAGGAGTTTTTTTGCAAGGGCGTCGTTCATGGACGGGATCTCGGCAAGGGACTCGGCGTTTGAGGAGATGTGGTGGCAGAGCGGGCAGCCGATATCCCAGGGCCGGGCTCCTTTCCTCACGAGGCGGACAAAGTTGAGGTTGTGCTTGTCACATACCTCATCGGTGCGTACCGCAAAACCCCACTGGGCCATGGGCAGACCGATGTTGAAGGTGCACTCCGGGTAGTTGGAGCAGCCGATGAACTGCGTGTTGCCCCGCAGGTGTTTTATCGCGAGCGTGCCTTTGCAGACCGGGCACCTGCCCAGGTTCATCTCCTCTGCCGTCCTGCTCCGGATATCATCCCCGATCACGTCCTCGTTGGCTTC
>CAWFHC010000001.1:0-67651 GCA_963815395.1 uncultured Methanoregulaceae archaeon | reverse complement strand
CTTGGTGGAATTAACAGCACCGGAGGCAAAACGATACGAAAGCGGTCAGGATTTGTTACAAGGCCATAATCATCGATAAGGCTATTGAGAAGATCGGCTTCAACTTTTTTCTCAATCCAGCTAGAATTCACCAATATTGAGATTAGAGTATTTTGCTGACCGGCGACAAAAAGATGCCAGCAAAGATACTGCAAAAATATACCCATCATCTGGTCCGCTGGGCCAGCCGTTGGAGCATTTCTCCCTATACGCATCGATGAGTTGGTTATGGAGCAATGAGATATTGCCCATATGCCTAGTTGCTTTTCTGGTAGCAAAGTCGAAGAGTAGATCGTGCAAGCATACGCGAGAATTGCCAGAACAGACAGATCCGGGCAGGGGTGGTCGATGACGATAAGAGACCGCTCATAAAAACTAGTTAGGAGGTCAGCGGAGGCAAGGTCATCCAATCCACCGGTATGCTGCCACAGAGTGAACACAGCCTCTTCGGGGACAGAGGGGCTGAATGAAAAGATGGCCAATTCAGCAAACCGATTCTGTTCATCGGGAGAAAGAATGCTGACACTCACTTCCATCGCTTTCCAGATGCTGCGGTGCGTTTCATCGATCTCCTGACGATCAGCAATGAGTTCAATACGTGCTTCACGTAGCATGCGAAGTATACGTCCCCACGATTGTCCTTTTGAAGCCATACTCCCGCATAGCACAATTGCAAGAGGAAGCCGACCGCACTCTTGAATGATCTCTTTGGCTAACGGCGATAGTTCGGCGACCGGAATCCGGCCGCAGTCGCAAGCAGAGAGCAGGCTTCAAACAAAGACGGGAGTTGGAATTCTTACCACATGCCGGTAAATGAGGTTACGAGTCCTGCATCACGCGTTGTAAGAAGGAGTTTTGACCGGGGTCCAACGACATCAAAAGCATCGGCATCCGTAGCCAGCCAAACATCATCCAGAATCAAAAGGACAGCACGATGTTCAAGCAATTCACGCAATCTTAGTTAACCCGATTGGATATCATCGAAGACCGGATCACTTCCCACAATTGCTTCACGGTCTGCCGTTGAATTTCAACAACGTTTGGATGCTGTTTTAGGACAATCCAAAATATCCCGTCCGGGAACGCTTGACGGACTTCCGGTCACGGGACAGTGCAGTGGGAATACACTTTTACCAATACCTCCCATACCCTGAACCCCAACCCGTGCGACCGCACCGGTAACTGATAACAGGTTTCTGGAGATCTGCGAGCAAGATATCGCGCAACTGACGCAATCGTTCGGGTTGGGTTCGGTAATGCACCGGAAGGGTTGGGACTGCGATAAGCTTGCCAAGGGGTGGAGCAGGATCTGAAAGTTGTCTCACGAGATTTGTCAGATGCTCTTGATACCGCGAATCGTCCCGGAAATCTTCCGCATGAATGAGTTTTAGTTCATCCGGGATCAGGTCAAAACCATCAATTTGTCTATCTTCACTCTGTCCATTCTGGCGGATAATAGGATTAACACATTTTCCCATTTCCAGTGCCCACCGCCATTCCTGATTCACATAATCAGATGTGACGGCATGAGGCCCTACAATTAACAATAAACGGTCGTGAACATTGATTGCATCGCGAATTTCCTGATGGAAATTAATTTCCTGCTGGGCATTGAGATCCGATCCCACCAGACACCAAAACCATGAGCAACAAGATCACGACAAAGTTGTTTCACAAAAGGCTCGTCATCATCACGGGCGTAAGTGAGGAAGACCGAGTCATGCAAAGAAGACACCCTAACAATTTACCCGGTTTGAACGAGTTTAATCTAACGAATGTCACTTGTGGCAATCCGGGCAAAAATTCCATTCACTTTAGTTGGCATATACGTCTCACTTATTCATGAGAGAATAGTTGACAAAGACATCGTCGATATCACCAGGGCCTATGTCTGATCTGACAATCTTTTTCAGGTTATTACTAACGAACTGGAACATCTCCTGTAAGTCATTGCCCTGCTAAGTTTAATTGTCGACCGGCGACAAGGCAAAAGATCATTCAGAAGTTCGATATTCGCCGGTTCAATACCAACCATGAAGAACTGGAATTTTCCATTTTTTTCACAATTCTCGATTGTTTCTTTTATCAGAGTCCACTTCTGATCTCCCCTTTTCATATCTGTCGGTTCACCATCGGTGATCATGAATAGTATAGGCCGGTATAATTCACACCCTGTTCACAATAGAGTCTTTTCCTCGTTTCGAGGAGATCACTTCCCGTGAATGGCTTCACCTATAGGGGTGTCACCTTCAGCGATGAATAACGGTGGCTGGAGTCCTGCACAAGGGTGAACGGGCGGATTACTTTTACAGCCCCGTCACCAGAAGTAACGAGAGCAATATCTACTCAAACACTTGCTAGTTCATCTTCAATAAGCTCATCAGTAAGAAAACGCATGCATGTATTTAAATGGTCAATTTTCTCATTCTCTCCCATTGAACCTGATGTATCGAGTAAAAAGAGTGTGGCAAAATGCGGTTGTTCCGGAGTCTGCAATTTCAATTTGAGATAAAAGATCATCCACGCGCCTGTCAGTATCCTCTCCATCCATCATAAAAGATCTAGATATTCCGATTGTCTTTCATCAGTAAAATCGCGATCCACTTTTACTCAAATAGAGGTTATATCCACAAGCCGCAGTTTCCGCTTCATTCGGAGTTTCGGAAAAAACCTGTTCAATCGATGATCCCTTGCGATGCATAATTCTCCAATATATGCTGTTGATAAACACGGTCTGCCATGAGTGGACATAACTTAAGAACAACTAACTAAAATCATCACGAACGTTCCGAGTATGTTACCGGTAATTCTTCAGGTCATCCGGTGAAAGTCTCGATTCCTGTCAAATATGGACTGGAAACACTCGATGGGACAAGTATCGCTGCGATTTCCGTCGCATCTTTGTCATACATTCCGGTGACAAAAATTGCCTCCCAAGTCCCGTCTGATCGGATGGATCATCGTGTCGATGGCATAGGGTTTTGGCCCCCACGATCCTTTCACATAGATATAAGGAAACAACCTATGGGTTCGATATTCGGCGGAAGTCATATTAATCACTTTACCCTTCAGGAGATCACTTGTTCCATCAATGGCACTTGGGTAAAAACAATCTCCGCGTTTGAATGAGATGATAGGGGTGGAGGTATGTGATGAGGAAAAAAATTGATGCAATAACAATTACCAGGGCAATCCTGCAAAGATCAAACGTTTATCAGGAAGCCAAGGGGATTCTAACCGTCATGACCATGAGGATTTCCCTATTTCAAATATTTCAATAAATCATCGATTTTTTCGGGTTAAAGGTTCTCCATGATATATATTCAACGGAGAGGCGATGTCATTGGGGCCAAGCTTGCAGTAAGCACAAGTAACGTGCCCTCCTCTTTCCGGTGATTAAAGATTTCAATCATGAAAGAATGATATTCAAATTCCACCCATCTTTTGGAGAAATATTCAATACGAGAGCCGATTACAAACATATGGGTTGCATTGAGAATTTCTTTTCCGATAACTTTCAGATACCCTGAGTCACCCTTCGATAATATGTCCTTGTCTGCCAGAAATGCATCAATATTTTTCTCTTCAGATAATTGAACAGAATTTCTGCATATTGATAGTCCTCGCTTGCAGCGCTGATAAACACCCTCGGGCGGGTTGGGTTATCCGGAATTTCCTTTGGGATTTCCTGCTTCAGTATCGGTACAGTATAAAGTGAAAAATTGTGCAACCGGGATATAATCCGTGGAATAGAATCTCCATAATCTTTCTTTGGGTAATTTTAAGAGGGTCTAATAATCTTGTTGAAGGTTCTGGAGAATCTGTGGACTCTTTTGGAACCTCAGAATATTGAACGTTCGAGATATTTTTTTAATAAAACCGAAATTGTGAGAGAATCGTCATTATCCGTAGTGAATAATAAGGGGATAATGCCAAAATTTGTCGTATTATAGAGGTTCCACACGGGTATGAAGGATCCCTCGATTGTTTCATCTTTGCAGAAATTACGGGAAAATAAGATTATTACTGTGGTTTTGTCCGAAATAATTGACGACAGGTTTTGATCAAAAATAGTGCTGATGTTCCATCCAGTAACCCCCCATCAGTTTGAGTCTCTCAATGATCTCATCCGCGATCTCAGAAAAATCAGCCTTTCCGCTGGCAAAAATTATGTCGGTCATGCTCCCTTCACGCCACCGGATGCATTTTTTTTACCTCTCCGCAGTAACACTTACGAACTGTCAAAGGTCAGCGGGAAGTTGTTGATCACCTTTGACATCGGGCGGTTTATAGCCCGAAGGTACCAGGAATGCCGCAATTTTGGTTGCCTGGGTGTCGGACCCGCCAGTCACGATATTGGTGCTCCATGATCGATCCGGCTTGATATCCGGAGTACGGATTTCCCATTGGGGTTTGGGACCCCACCAGCCGTATACCAACATAGACACTACAACCTTGAATTTGGAAGGATCCGTAACTTTTGCAGTGCCCGTCAGGAGGCTATAACTCCCGATTGAGGAACAGACGTGAAGGCAATGCTGTTTGAAATCACAGGTGTAGTTGGGCTTGATGTCGGTTTGGAAGTTGTTGGTAGTGGAAACGGGGAGAAACCGCAGTTGCCGGGATCGACGTCGGCGGGGTTGTTATCGGTGAAGTGGATGCTGGCCGGGCCATTTGCAGGCTGATTAGTGCATCCTGCAATGAGAATTGAGATAATTATAATGAAACTGAATATAAAAACGGACCGTTTGTTCATTATCTCCTCAACAAAAAGAGGAGTAAGAAAACCATAAATGTTTCTAAATATATTTTCAATGTTCAATTAAGAATAAAAGCAAATTAAACTTCGGGATTTGGTAATAGTCAATTCATGAAGGGTTAGTTAATCGAAGGTAATCGAACCGCTCGACTATTTTTTGCCCGAGGGTTGCATTGATGAACCATTCGACATTCATGACGAATTCCAACAAAGACAGACTCGGCTGGGGAATGATACTTGGGGCCTACATCTCCCTAAGAATTTCTGGTTCCGGAGTGAAACAGAAATGCGAGAGGATAGTTAACGGAACCGAAGCCCTTCTTCAGCAAAAATCAGCTAAAGTAATGATAGAAAATACATGAAATTTATGGATCGATTCGATATTTTTACTATCGCTATCGTTGCGATCCAGCAACTATGGATTCCGCACCAACAATACCCATAATCAAAAAATTTGTATAAGTGTGGCTATTTTGTCGAGGCGAAAGATCCGGTCCTGTTATCATCAGAGGTTTTAAAGGACTGCCCTGAAATCTTTCCCCTGACTCAAATCCGCAGTAAATTTCCTTATCCGGTAGTCCCCACCATAATGTGTTGGGTTGGAATAATCATACGAACCTTCTAGTGAATTCCCCGTAAGTTTTCCCTGAACCGTCCCTGTTCCGTCAAGGGTGTTGAGCAACTGGCATGTGGTGCTATGACGGCGCTCTATACCTGTAATGTAAACAGTTCCCAAAAAAAGAATCACCATCGACTCAAGATATATTCCAATATAGTTTTCCTGTAGATTGATACATACATTCATTCGTATCCCCCTTTTCTGAAGTATCATAATATCCAGACCAGTTTCCTATAAGTGAAATGGCAGATGTTTGTGATGAGATTGGATCCGGGTCGTTGATGAGAGGGAAATTGATGAGGTGGGGGATGCTGATGTGGAATTACTACTGGCACCGTCCGGGTTGGAAGAGGGGGGAATGGAGGAATGGGCAGCAGGGGGAAAAGAAATACCCGAAAATGCGATAATCATTATGATCGCGACTGCAATAACACCTCCTCCGAGGTACATCAGTTGTTGAGAACGGCGGGGTGTTACCGGAATATTCCGGACGGTTTTCTCATCACCGGGAGATGGGGAAATTCCCTTGTTTTCTTCTGGTTCAGGATTATTTTCAAGAATTTTCTTTGCTACCTGAACAAGCTGGGCAATGTGATTTTCCAACGGCGGAGTCAGTGCATCAAGCCAGTGTCGTCTTCCTATGAAATACTGGAATTCGTCAGAATGGCAGGATATCTTCAATCCTGAAAGGAATAATTATTTTTTCGAGGATTAAATGCCCGTTCAATTTCTGTCATTACACTGAGGGGATTTGTCAGCATTGTGGGAGAACACTACAACGATAAGTTTCGATGCTTCTATTGCACTGACAAGAGCCTGAGGATATTTTTCCCCGGTGTTATATCCCGAGGAGCGATCCAGCATCGGATCTTGTTTTCTTCCAGTTTTGCGCAAATGGCATCGGCGATGGCCTTATCTTCATGGGCATAACTGATAAAAACATCGTGCTCCATAAACAGTAAGTACCGTATATAGGATAATTATTATATCGATTTGCTTATCTCCCCTATAGAGAGGGAAAATGAGAACGGGAAAGCCTCGTTTGGCACGCTTTCTTCCCCCCCCGTCGTAGAACTGTGTAATAAGCCGGTTTAACGTAACCGGGTGAGTACGCGGATCGAATACGTTGACAAATTTATCGATCATCATAAAAATGGGGAATCTCTTCGAGGTGGAAATAATTTCAAACCAAAGGAAACATTTCTTTTAAGTTTTACCTGCACTTTCCTTCATCCTCACTACTTTCAAATCAATACGTGCCAGTCATGCCGGAATATTTCTCACCGGATCCGGTCAAATTCCTTCATCTCTTCGGGCAACTGGTCATAGGGGATAAGCCAGGGAGTGATCTTTTGATCTTTATTTTTTATCGGCCCAAATTTCCATCCTTCAGCGGAACGCTCTTCATTCCATCGAAGATGTTCAAGCTCTGCGAGTTTTTCAACTTCCGCCCGGCGTAAACTCAAAATGAGGTTCATCCCATGAAATCAGCGGTTCAAGCCAACAATTGATGGCCGACAATTTATTATACATATCATCCGCCTGCTTTCGGTTGGATTGTTTGAAATCCTCATCCAGTTCATGCCAGGCTTTCATCGAAGGATCATCGGCAGGAGTTGAATTTTGTGCGATGCGGAGTGCCCGGTAATTATCATGAATTGCAGCTGCCAGAAACTCCCTCATTCCTCCTATTATCAGGGGTTTTGCGCAGTCATTCGACACGAGAGGGAACGTCCTGATATGGGATAGTTCTGCGTTATTTTGTGCAAGAGAGGTAAATATCCGGGTTAATCCATCGTCATACGTTGAACGGACGACCATGGGAATCCCTTTGAGTGAAGGCATACCGGCAAGAATGATGGCGGCGGTGATACTGGTTTCAGCATTGCCGATGCAGATGTAGATCATGCCGACAGGTGGAACCGGCGGAATCTTTGTGAGAAAGGCCCCGGTCAGAAAATCCTGTGAGGTGATATCTGACTCGATCATCGTGAGATTACAGTGGTCAGATAATGCAGGATAACGACTTTTAAAATACTGTTCTTTATCCCGGGCAACCTTGTCAATACAGGTTATGGTGATGTTGGAGCTGGTCTTTTGTGCAATCCACCGCTTTACGGTC
The DNA here is from genome assembly GCA_963815395.1 of uncultured Methanoregulaceae archaeon. GTDB lineage: Archaea > Halobacteriota > Methanomicrobia > Methanomicrobiales > Methanospirillaceae > Methanoregula. The sequence goes on along the minus strand of CAWFHC010000001.1, from coordinate 60,112 downwards.
CGGGTAATCAGCTCCTCTCCCATCCGCCCGTTCGCAAGAACGAGAACGTGTGCCTGTCCGTTTGTGACATCGCCTTTGGTAAATGGGGGATATAATTTCTGGATGCAATAGCCGAGAAGATAGGTACAAGGTTAAAAAACTCCATACGGCAGCGGCTTTTTATCTTTGAGAAGAATGCAAGGGGGAAAAAAGCACCGGGAAAGGTGAGGGTTAAAGAAATGAATATGGCAATGCACATCATTGCCTTTTGTTTCATCCAGAATCTTTTTGCAGGATGAGGCAATCTTTGCATTTGTTGTATCTTTCCCGGCGACGATAAAAATTTCCTTTGCTTTTTGAAATGCCGCCTTTTTCAGGATATTTTCATTGGCAGCATCGCCGATGATGACAATTGCCCCGTTGTCTTTGCAATTCTCTATCTCTTTGTTATGAGGATCGCTTTCAATAACGACTACACGCTCGGTTTCCTGAAAATACCGCACAATTTCCGGGCCCAGGTAACCAAGACCGCAGACAATAATATGCCGGGAGGGTATGACGTTAAAGAGAAACAGACGGAACTGTTGGATCAGGATAAAAATTACCGAGACAATCACATAAAACGAGATCAAGGGAGCAAGGAAACGTGCAACTTCAAGAAAAATTGAGTTGATCGGTACCGGGCACCTGACTGGAGTGCAAACAATTGTATTGAAAAATAGAGTAGATCAAGGAATGAATGGGGTTGTGCCAGTGATTGATACGCAAGCCCAAATCCAATCATGCCAAACAGGATGACGAGAAGAAACCCGCCGGAAATGAGGAACCACTGGTACTCATGCAAGTTTGCGGATTGTGTGACGAATTGTAACTAATGCTCTCGCAAACCGGGATGGTGAATTATTCATGATATCTTCAGTGAAGTCATTTATTGATGAATTTATTTGAGCGTTTGTAAATTTGATTCATGTTTTGTTGAATTATCTGAAATGATGATTTTTTCGCCTTTTTGTTGTAGTTATTTTTCTATGTTGTGCTAACCGGGAGACCTCTCCATTAATCAGGGAATCCGGTCTTCCAGGTTTTTGGGAAAGTTCGCAATCCCAAAACAGGTGTTTCTTCGACGAGATAGTGCTATCTATCCTCCGTATCCTGAGTTCCGGCTTTCAACCGCGTATATTAACATTTAATAGCTCAAAGTAAATCGTCTTCGTCTGGCTCAAATTCCTCGGATAACGTTTTTCTGGAAAAATTGCATCGATTTTTGCAGCCATGTCCGGAAATGAAGCGCCCGGAATGGCTATTCGGGGATGTACGGCCGTACGATGGACACCTGTTCTCCCATTGACAGAATCCCCTGGTGTAAGATCAGGATTAACAACATCCTATGAATTTAATTACCCCGGCAGACATCATTTTTTACCAAAGGGTTATTGGCTACAGCTGAGAAAAACCGGCGAAGCCGGAATGAGTCCGTGGTTATAAGAAAATTCAGATCCGGCGGCATGTTCATTCATTCAGCCCATCGGACAGGAAGCACTGGCATGAAACGATTCCCTTACCTTATCTGTCTGGCCATCCTGCTCCTCTTAATCCCGGTGGGTAGTACGTCTGCTGCCTCCCCGACAACCGCGACAACTCCCGGCAGGACCGGCGGCAGTATCTATTTCGAAACCAACCCGCCCGGCGCCATGATCTGGCTGGACAACATCGAGCTGGGAACCAGTCCGTTTACCTATTATTCCGAGAAGACAGGAACACTGGATGTACGGGTCCGGAAGAGATTGTTCGAGGATTACACCGATAAAGTCGTCGTGATCGAGGGTGAAAGGGTAGTTTTCTCTGCCAGGCTCACACCCATTGTAGGTGAAATAACCAAAGTGACTCCACCCCCTCCACCGGTGAGAACTGTCACGACACTGAGCACGTCAACGATAAAACTCCCCACTCCCTGGCCGACAACATCACCTTCCTCGCCGCTCGATCCTGCTGTCGTTATCGGGGCAGCCGCTATCGGCATCGGGATCTTTATGATCCGGCGGCGGTAATTTTTTAATAAAATTTCAGAGCTGCCTGTTTTCTGTATTGGTTGTAATAATTATGGTTGGGTATAGTCCCAATTAAACCACTAAAATAAAATTTATTCACGACGTAAAAATATGAAAATAAGTTACTGATTTCGAGATAGAACGGGGTGCTTCATTTTTGGAAAATAGATTTTTTAGATTTCATTAATGATATTGGTTCTATCACATTTTGGGGGGTGCCACAGCGGCGGGGGCGGAGGCAAAGCCGAAGCACCCAAGAGCGTTATCAATCCCTATTTTAGATAAATCGTTCAAAAATTTAGTCGCCAGAATGTGACTATACCCTTATGGTTTATTCTATTTTCCCCCATTGACCTTGCGGTGTCCTTTTTTTGCGTAACATTCATTACTTCCTGTTCCTTATTGGTGAATATGCAGGATATTATCAGCAGTAAAAAAATGGAGAACGGTGTTGTAGTTTTCTGGGACGAGAAAGGCGAGAAGAAATACGAGTCATTCAATTATTCCGAACTCATCGACATGAAGATAAATGCACTCGACCTCCTTGATCGGCCGAAGTCCTATAAAGTCGACAAAGCGGCACATCTGGTCGTCTCCCAGAAGATACCCAAAAAACCCTGAACCGGATTGGCACTGAGGCCGTCGCAATTGCTGGTACCGGAATTACTTGAGAAAAACCGGTATTGTTTCCATTCGGGAAATCTTTTTTTTTAAAAAAAAATCCGGAAAAAGTGTCCTATCTCCGGGCTTTCTCCATCATATCCCGGGCAAATGCTTCTGCATTCCGGAGGTCGCCGGCATCGGGCCTGCCCTTGTTGAGACCCCCGAAATATTTCAGGAAACTGTTCGTGTTCCACCCGGCACACCCGAATTCACCGATAACCGTGTACCCTTTCGCCTCCAGTTTTTCCCGTATCTGTGAGTGGTTATTCCTGACAAAATCCCCCCCTGCAAAAACGGCCGGGGCCCCGTAGGTCGAGAAGAGGAAGGCTTTCTTCCCTGCAGCACCCGGCAGCCGGTCAGCAAGGTCAAGGACAGATGGATCGAATGTTGCGCTGTAGATCCCCGAACCGAAGCCGACCAGGTCGTAGTCCGCGATCTCTTCGGGCCTGACCTGCTGCGGTGTTCTTACCCCGGCACCAAGCGCTTTTGCACAGGCGTTTGCGATCTTGTCGGTATTGTTGTGATGGTACGAGAATACAATCACCAGTGATTTTATCTGCGACGATTCTTTAAGATTATCTCCATTCTTTTCCATTTTTTTCACCGTTCCTTTTCATTCTCCTGTGACAGACCCGGAAGCGATTGCAGACGGGTTGAATCCTTTAACTATCAGCCAGACCGCCATAACCATTTCCTGCAGGGCCAATGGAAATACCAGAACTATCTCGCCCGTTGAGAGAGGACCAAAGAAACCGAACAAAACCAGCAAACCTGCAGCCAGATAGGGTATGATTGCAATGAGACCCCAGCCTGATAACCACCTTGGAATGAGGTTTGTCTGATACAATAAATAGTAAAAAATCAGGGCACCCAGACAAAAGACGATTGTCTGAACAGGACCAATCAAATCATGTCCATTTAATAATACAGCGCCCAGGGTTTGAAAATATGAAGTATCCGGAGTTCCTGCTTTCACATATTCCTGACTTAGGGGTATCAGGAACAGCCAGGAAATTGCCAGAACAATATACATCATGGTCTCAAGCGCCCCCCTGAAAACGACATACCCGAGAGCCAGGGCTTCATTATATTTTTTCAGGATGGGAAACATCATAACGGGAACCATAGCGAGGGCTAAGCCCATAATTAACACAAAGAGGGCTCCTGCTATGATCTGAATTTCATGGGTAGAAACGTTAAGAAGATAATCCGGATTGTCAAGAACGGGTCTTGTTAAAACAAGACTGAGCATGCCTGCAACCGTCCCGATTATATACAATACTCCCACAATTCTTGCGGTCTTATTGAATGAATTCATTTTTTGTCTCCTTTGAATAGGGAATGTGTGCGTTCATTGTATAGATAGCCAATAACTATTCCAAGAAGGAGAAACCTTGCTACATTAAACATTACGCCGATGAGGAAGTAATACAAGGCATCAGAAGAATCACGGATCCCAAAAATACTTTGAGGAACATCGATCAGGATTATGGCAATTATCAGGGCGATGAAGCTTAGTATCCCGGATTTCAGGATTGGATTCTTTGATGGAATCCTGTCGAAATAACAAAGCAGGAAATAGCTGACACAATATCCGATAATCATTCCCATAAAAAAAGAGGTAACCCAGACCGTTTGAATGCTCCAATCTGAATAGGCAGCTCTGTACTCCGCAGCGATGGGAAGCAGGGAAGTGGCGATGGTTGCTGCCCAGAATACCAATCCTCCCGCAATAGTCAGTTTGAACAGCTTCTTTGAGAGGATGGCTGAGTCCCCTTTTAGCATTTTGTCTGTCATTTAAATTTCTCTTAAGATCCTAAGTTTTATTGTTGTGTCCCACGGTTATCACAACATTTCCTTTCTTGTGCCCCTGTTCAACATACCTGTGCGCCTCGACAACCTGTTCCAGCGGATACGTCCTGTCGATGACCGGTCTTATCTCTCCCGCCTCAATCAGATCTTTGAGGAAGATCAGATCCTTAACATTTTAGCCAGCTGAACCATTTGTTGAAAGAAAGATCCCGTCTTTCTTCAGCAGATTTTTACCCATTGAACGTGACGATAATGGTTACTCCATCAACAATTGCCTTGGAGTGGCACAATGATCCCATGTACGTTTGATCAGTAAAATCCTGTCGGGAAATTTCCCAATTTTATGGTCCCTTGTTACCCAAGGAAATTTTTCATCCCTGTGATTGAACTCTTTCTTATGCCGTTGTTGTTGTTCCCAAAAGAAGATTTATGAACAACCCTGTAGTATCCTGTATACCAAAAATGACCTTTCAGCGAGAGATGAGATAAAAATGAAAAAAACCGGAATACCAGGAATGTTCATCATATCTGCTCATTGCTGTCGTATTAATCACCGCGTGTACACAGGAACCGAAACCCGGCCCTGACAACATCGTCATCAAGTACAAGTTCTACGGTGGATTCGTCATGCCGACCCATGCCATACAGGAACTGGTGGTGACGAAGAACCTGTCGACCCTGACCGTCTATTCATCGGACGGTAATATCACCGAACGATTCGAAAAGAACCTGACCTCGGAGCAGTTCAACAGTATTGTGAAGGTGTTCACCGACAACAACTTCGCCTCCTATGGGGACCGGTATGATGAAGGACAGAACTACGTGACCGACGTAGGTTTCACGGACATCACGTTCACCGTGAACGGGAAGTCAAAGACCGTGACGACCTACAATTTCGACAAATACCTGCCGGCAGGCCTGGTAGCAATACGGGAGAAGCTCCAGGAGACGGTCGAATATACACGGGCGCTTGACGAGAGCCAGATAAAAGCGCTCGCAGAGTCCTGGATACGGGAAGCACCGACCTACAAGTATGACGGCTCCGGCCTCGCACTGGTCGATTACGTCCAGCAGGAGTCATTCCCCGTCCGGCACGTACTCACCTACAATTTCACGAGCAGCCACGCAGGGTACGGCGACCGGTCAGACCAGGTGACTGCTCAGGTGATCACGAACCATACGATAAAAGTCACGATCATTGACGGCAACGTGGATTCAGCGATCATCGATGGGGTATGGGACGAGATGGATCAGTTCATGATCGGTTCTGAACTGGCCTACACGTACCAGCCTATGATGTGCGAGAAGACGCCATGGCAGGTCTGGGAGGAGAACTCCGGGAGAGTCTACATACGGGCCCCGACCGATGAGGAAATAATCAGGAGTTACTATATATCGGTCTACAGCACTGAGGTCAGGGACGTAAAGAAGGTCCAGTCCGGCACTATGACCTGCCAGGCCTGCGACATCTGCCCGGAACCTACAAGTTCGAGCTTACCGTGGATGCGAACGAGAGGTATCCGTTGGTCGATGAGGGATGGACAAGAATTGGGTGATTATTTTTTTTGGGGAATTTTGCTTCTTGTTCAGTCTTTCTCAGTTTTTTTTAAAGAAACACTCCATTGTTGGAGTATTTTGTATGAATCGCGCGTAAACCCTCTGGTAATTCTTTTTCGAGAAAAAAACCTGATGTTGAAATTCTGGAGGAAATCCGGGAAAAGGAAGCACGCAGCGGACTCTAAATTCTTTCAAGTTGTATTGTATGCCCGACATCAAACACCCCAAATGCAATCATCCAAAATGCGGTGCAAAAATGCAGCGGATCTATAAACGGGATCGTGCGGCTTTCATTCCATGCGGCTGGATGTGCACGGAATGTGGCATGATACAAGCCGGGAGCCTCACAGATTCATTACAAAGCCAAAACGAAACAGGCACCTGTATGATTCTGTCCTCATTTTTTTAAAAAGCCTGTTTTGAGCGTTGTTTGTGCAGAAAGGGCAGGATTTCTGCAAGAAATTATGATCGGTTTGTGTATCACAATCAGGATACACTATCTTTCATAAAAAAGATGGAGATAGTTTATTGTTGAACAAAATTGCCTGCTATCGGCAGATCACCAGCAGCGTTATCCCAAGCCAGATATTTATCAGTCGAAGGATTCCATGTGCTGCCATTATCCATCTTGAGATAGAACCCGGCTCCGGGCCTGTATACCCCGGTTTCAGTTCGCCCATCCGCATTCCAGTCTCCGGCAACCGGCAGGTCAATTGCGGCATTATCCCATGCAAGATAAACGTCGCTTGAAGGGTTCCAGTTGCTCCCGTGATCCATCTTGAGATAGAACCCGACTCCCGGTCTATAGACACCGGTTTCGGTTTTTCCATCCCTATTCCAATCACCGGCTATTGGTCTGTCGATGGCAGCATTGTCCCAAGCTAAATACATATCTGTCGAAGGATTCCATGTGCTGCCGTTATCCATCTTGAGATAGAACCCGGCTCCGGGCCTGTATACCCCGGTTTCAGTTCGCCCATCCGCATTCCAGTCTCCGGCAACCGGAAGGTCACTAACTGCATTATCCCAGCCAAGATATGTATCCGTTGACGGAGTCCAGGTGCCGGTATTGTCCATCTTAAGGAAGAACCCGAGTCCCGGTCGATATACACCGGTTTCAGTATGTCCATCCGCATTCCAGTCTCCGGCAACCGGCAGGTCAATGGCTGCTTTATCCCAGCCAAGATATTTGTCCGTAAACCAATTCCATGTGCTGCCATTGTCCATCTTGAGGAAGAACCCGAGTCCCGGTCGATATACACCGGTAGTGGCTGCAGTAGTTGCGGTAATATACCCTGCCTTCCGGGTACTGTTGTATCCGTCAGAATTGTATGCCTGAAGTCCTACCAGGTAGGTTCCCGGTTTGGTATAGGTATGCGAAGGGTTCTGTGCTGATGATCCGCGAGTAGACAACCGCCATACTTCAAAGGTAGGGGTGTAACCGCCTATGAGCACGATGCTGCCATCCGGCATCGCTACGCTGCTGCAACCCTGTCTTGCCGACCACCCGGCACTCGCGGTCATCTGCGTCCATGTAGCACCATTATCCGTTGACCGCCAGACGTCATTCTTATTGGCAGAAACGTCGCTACCTCCCATCAACACAATGCTGCCGTCCGGCATCGCTACGCTGCTGCAACCCTGTCTTGCCGACCACCCGGCATTCGCGGTCATCCGCGTCCATGTGGCACCATTATCCGTCGACCGCCATACGTCATTCTTAATGGCAGACGCGTCGTGACCACCCATCAGCACAATGCTGCCATCCGGCATCGCTACGCTGCTGTGATGGTCTCTTGCCGACCACCCGGCACTCGCGGTCATCTGCGTCCATGTAGCACCATTATCCGTCGACCGCCATACGTCATTAGCATAAAATAAACCGGGAGTTCCCCCCATCAGCACAATGCCCCCGTCAGGCATCGCCACGCTACTAGAATAGGCTCTTCCCGACCACCCGGCACTCGCGGTCATCTGCGTCCATGTAGCACCATTATCCGTTGACCGCCAGACATCATTTGTCGGGTTACCGTTGGCAAATCCCCCCATCAACACAATGCTCCCGTCAGGCATCGCCACGCTGCTAGGACCGTGCTCTTGCCGACCACCCGGCATTCGCGGTCATCTGTGTCCATGTAGCACCATTATCCGTCGACCGCCATACGTCGTTCAGAGAATTGCCCTGGGGAAAACCAACATAACCACCCATCAGTATAATGCTGCCGTCAGGCATCACTACAGTACTGTGAGTGTGTCTTACTGACATCCCGTCACCCACGGTCACCTGTGTCCACGGTGCCGTGTAATTTTCATCACCGAAATACCATGCCCAGCCTGTTGGGTTGTTCGTTGAGAGATCGTTAAACAAAACAGTAAACGGTGCTGTACCGGAGGTGACGTTGGCAGTGAAGTTGGCGATTGGGGCAGGGATTGGACCCCAGTCGGGAAAATCATCATAATTCGTATTGAAGGTGAGACGGGTTTGCTCAGTGCCGTCCGGATTCATTATGTAGATCTCCGCATTACCATCCCGCCAGGAAACAAAAGCAATCCCTCTGCCGTCGGGTGACCAGGCAGGATTATAATCATTTTCCGCATTAAAAGTGAGGCGGGTCTGATTAGACCCATCCGCATTCATAACATAGATCGACTTATTGCCGTAATTATCGTCCCGATCTGAGGTAAAGACAATCTTCGAACCGTCGGGAGACCAGTCGGGTTCACCATCAAATATCGTATTGAAAGTAAGACGAGTCCGCTCCTGGAGCCCCTGAGAAATTTCCGAATCGGGGCAGCAGGAGCAACCTGATGATAATAGTTGGTATACACCGTTGTGATATTTCCATGCGAATTAACATCCGAAATCTGTAAAATCACCTGGTCGGATAGCGATGAGACGGTTGGTGTTGTTCCTTCAAGAGTAGCCTGGACGGATACCACATCATCTGCTCTGTAACTCAGCTCAAATCCGCTTATCACAAGAGTGTGCCCCCCCATCACAGGACGGATATTTTCAATACCATTTACTATGATAGTATAGGTCCAGGTTGGGTTGTCAAGGTCAGTAAAAAACCGTACTTCACCAGGACTGGGATAACTAGGAGTATCAACCTCGAATTGAACTGTTACGGGAGTACCGGGTGCAAGTGCCCCCGGGGGATCTATTGTCATCGATGTCACCGTAATTGCAGATACGGTCTGAAGGGAAAAAATAACAATTAACAAAATTATGACTGATTGCATTAATCCCTTCATCATCAACCACGTTCTGACACAGATTTGTTTTTTGTCGTCATACAAATGACGGCTTTAAAAGAAATCCTCGAAAAATTGCGGTTAAATATTTGACGGATCATATTATTGTTCCTTTTCTGAATCTTTAGGTGATATATCTTTTCAATTATTGATTCACCGGCATTAACATGGTGAGTAAATATTTTCGATTTGCGCTTTTATTTAGTAGACGATGATCGATCCAGCAACCTGTGGTTGAAATGTTGTTTCATACGTGAATTCACCGACTGTGTCAAAAGTAACCTCAAACGTCTTTCCGTAGGGTATCTGCATGGGAGTCATACCCCCAAAGTAATTTCCTGTCAGAGTATCTGTTGCTACGACACCATGGGGATGAAAGGGGTCACCATTCTCCCAGATTACTTTGCCTCCGACAGGGATTGTTACGTTTGTGCCGTAGGTAATGGTCAGATCGGACCCAAAAAATACCCGTGTATAAGGTTGTTGAGGTCTCTCCCGAAACTTTCCTGCAATCGGTAAGTCCCCATTCGCGTTATCCCAGGCCAGATATCGATCGGTCGACGGTGTCCAGGAGTTCCCGTTAAATTCCTTGAGGAAGAACCCGACACCGGGACGATACACACCGGTCTTAGTTCGCCCGTCTCCATTCCAGTCTCCAGCAATCGGGAGATCACCTTCAGCGTTATCCCAGGCCAGATATACATCGGTCGCTGGATTCCAGGTGCTCCCATTGTCTGTCTTGAGATAGAATCCGACACCAGGTCGATAAACGCCGGTTTCAGTTCGATGATCCCCGTTCCAGTCGCCGGCTATCGGGAGGTCATTGACTGCGTTATCCCAGGGAAGAAATTTATCGGTCGATGAATTCCAGGTGCTACCGTTGTCCATTTTAAGATAGAACCCGGCTCCGGGACGATACACACCGGTCTCGGTCCGGCTATCCCTGTTCCAGTCGCCGGCGATTGGCAGGTCACCGGCAGCATTATCCCACGCCAGATAAACATCGGTCGCCGGACTCCACGTGCTGCCATTGTCCATCTTGAGATAGAACCCGGCACCCGGACGGTACACGCCGGTCTTAGCTATCCCGTCACCATTCCAGTCACCCGCGATCGGCAGGTCAGTTGCAGCATTATCCCACGCCAGGTATACATCGGTTGATGAATTCCAGGTGTTTTCGTTATCAATATCGAGATAGAACCCGGCTCCGGGACGATATACGCCGGTCCCGGCCATTGCGCTCGTAATAGGGGAATTAACCAGAGTAATTGTTTTCGTTTCGGAAACTGTTCTTCCGGTATATGCAGCAGAACCGCTCCGAAAATTATTCATACATGTTGTTGAGTTTTGAGCGGACACTGACAGTATAGGTACCTTGCGGATACGCGAGTGTACTCCACATATAGTCTACATCAGTTCCGGATCCTGCGTCTGACATCCCCCAGGTATAGGGTTGGGTTGTAAGATTCAGCGCAATGAGCGTTCGTTCCAGATTATTGTCATCATACAGATTTGTGATTGTTATTCCATGTTCATCCTTTACTATGATATCAAGGAAGCCGTCGCTGTTTGCGCCACTGCCTGTTGTGTTATATATCGGACTCCTCAAGGACGGATTCGCCAGAACCGTATACATGTTGGTACCGATCTGGAACTGGAGTCCTTCACCACGCAAAATCGACATTCCGGAGACATCTGTACCACCAATCCGGAAGGGATCCCTGATGGTGAGATTAATCCTCGGGGCCGATACCGTAAAGACCGGTCCTGTGCCCGGTTTTGCATAGTTGTTATTGTCAGCATCAGCCAGATACCATTCGCCTTCGTACCCGTCAAATTCCGTCTGGTTTACGGTAAAATTAGTGGTCCGGTTGATTAAGGAATAGAATATAGTCTGGTCTTTCGGTGTGACGATATGCGGGTGATGCCCACCATCCGATGGTGCTGATATTGGTTGGTGTACCGGCGGCATTCGCAGCAGCAAGGGCGTTCGTGATATCCAACCCCTCTTCTCCGATAAAAATCGTTGCGCCCTGGCTGATATTTGGTGCAACCTTGTAGTACGTATTGAATGAATCAGCCGATACTGGCATGACCGGTAGAAGAGCAAATACAATCAATGCAATGAGAATATGGAATTTTAACCGCCGGATTTGAAAAATCATGCAATCACAGAAAATATAAATCTCCTCTTAATTAAATCTGATGAATTTTTGACCCGAGGAATTGGTTCCATATATCACATTCCGCTTTACGGCATGGTATTAGTACAAAATCCGATATTGTGCCATCACTCATATTAACAATTGTATTTTTCTGAGAACACCAGTGCGAATCCATAGTCTCCCATTTTGAGGCATTGTTAAAGAGAATCGTGGTGTGGATGGGGTGAAACTGTTTTGAATAATAATTTCCATCGACTGAAAAAGATTATGTGTATTTTTTTAAACAATTGATGATATTAAGCAAATTACCTGCTATTTGTTGATCCCCGCCAACGTTATCCCAAGCTAAATCGACATCTGTTGATGGTTCCAAGTTTTGCCATTTCCATCTTGAGATAGAATCCGGTTCCAGGGCGATACACCCCGGTCTCGGTTCGTCCGTCTGCATTCCAATCTCCGGCAAATTCGGGAGGTCTGTTGGGTAATTATCCTATGCGAGAAATCGACCAGTTGACGGTATTCAGGTGTTCCCGTTGTATTGGGGGAGGTAACCGTATACGTCGATTTGCACTGGTGTGAACTGCAGTAGTTGCGGTATATAATTTTGAAAGATGGTACTCAAACACCAGATGATACCCACCTAACAGAACAAGATTTTGAAAATTTTCCAAAGATAGCATCAATAATTCGTGATAAGAATCAAAAACCCTATTACGTTAATGATCCTGGTATAGTGAAATACAGTGTATATCTTTCGAATGACGAAGAATATGCATTTATCTCTGAATTCGGTTATTATGGATTTTTTGAGTATAAGGGAAAACGGTATGAATTTGCAATTATGAATGTCGATATGTAAATTGGCGACTTCCATTGCATCGTTTTAAAGTACTTGTTTTTATTATTGGTTTTTTTTAGGTGCCTTGAATGATTGAATGGAAAAAATAACAATTAACAAAATTATGACTAATTGCATTAATCCCTTCATTCATCAACCACTTTCTGACACAGATTTGTTTTTTGTCGTTTTTGCCAGACAAATGACGGCTTTAGAAAGAAATCCTCAAAAAATTGTGGCGATCTTTTGCTGATAGGCTGCAAAGGATGCGGAAACCTGTACTGCATGCTGTAGTATGAATGATCGACAATCCCGGTTGAATACAGGATAGTGAAAATACATGTCATCGGATTGATCATGCAACCTGTTCAAGGATATGCCCGATGAGCCGTTTCTCCGCCTTATGGATATGTTCGAGCAGCGTGGTCTTGTGCATGCCCATCTTCTCTGCCAGTTCACCGGCGTTTATTTTCCGGGGATGATCGAAAAATCCACAACGGTACGATTCCAGCAAAATCTTCTTTTGCCGGGGAGTAAGGATGTCAAAAATCCCGCTGACATGGGGATTGTAATCGCAGACGGAAAGGATCTCGAGCCCCCACCCTTTCTCAGCGGCATCGTTAACGAACGTGTTGAGATCCACAGGGTCCCCGACTATATTGAAGGTCAGGCAGTCATTCTCAAAGACTATCGGGTGTTCGAACTTTGATCCATAGGTGCGGACAAACCGGGCAATATCATCGGAAAATGTTCCCTTGACAAGACAGGTATACTCACGGCCCCTGTTCTGAAGCACGATGAGATTCGAGACATAATTGCAGGTGATCTGATCGATCGGGACCCCTTCCCTGATGGTAAATCTGCACACTTCGCTGTGCATGTCATCAACCATGGTGAAGAGCGAGATCACCTCGAATCGTTCGATGACCTGGCCATAGGATTTGCAGTAGTCGAAGATATCCGCGGAAAGCCGGACCGTCATCTTCTTCATGACCCGATCTGGTGTCCGGAACATGATATAATATATGGCCATACATGTATGGCTCAATGCGTAACTATCGATGCATGCCTTCTCTTTATATCAGAGTTCATGAGGTGTTAACGATGAAATCAGACAATTGTGTTGAAATAACGGACGCAAAGCGGATAGAAATGAAGAGCGGGCTGACGGAACCCGGGGAACACCGGGACTCCGGATTTATCATTTCTGCCTTTATCCTGATTGGCCTTGGCGTGGGACTGCTTGTCGATCACCTGGGATCCGGTTTCCTTATCGGGCTCGGGCTCGGATTTGTCGGTTCGGCATTGCTCCCCCTTGTTAAGAAATCTTCCGGGGGAGATTGCCCTGCAACCGGTAGGCGCGAACATGACGACGCTTCTCATCGGAGTCTTCCTGATCTTCATCGGGATCGGGACTTGTCGTGGCGCCGGCCGCAATCTGGCCGTATGCTATTGCAGGATTTTTAATCCTCTTCGGCGTATGGATCCTGGTCCGGGGATTTTTTACGTAGTGAGGTTTGGATCGGTATGATTGAGGCTGTTATTGTAACCCTCCTCCCGGCGGGTTTCCTGATTGTCCTGTTTGGCGGGGGAGTCTTGTTCCTGAAGAAGAATATCGAGCAGGACGGGGAGGCCCCAATAAACAGAACGCTGTTTTACGCCAGCAAATACTCAGTCCTTGTCCTCTGGGGAGCCATGGTCACCCGGAGCTGGGGCATCAGCGTATCCTTTATCGAAGTACCGCGAACCCTTCAGCTCATAGCGCTGCTTCTCTGGATATCCGGGTTTGTTCTCCTGTATTTCGGACGATATAAAATGGCGGACTCTTTTCGTCTCGGGACTCCCAAAGAAGATACCTGCCTCAAGAGGGATGGTTTATTCCGGTTGAGCAGGAACCCGATGTACGTGGGTATGTATGCAACGATCGCTGCGTCCTGCCTCTACACCCTGAACCCGATCGTTGTTCTGCTGGCAGTATTCGTGATTGTCATCCACCATACCATCGTTCTGGCAGAGGAGGAACATATGCAAAAAGTGTTTTGCCAGGAATATGTGGATTATTGCAATCACGTACGACGGTATATCTAGGTGTCCAGAAGGTATTCTCGAAATTGCTTAATTCGGTTTTCGGATGTTAATGTACGTAAACTGCATTTTTTTGGTGTGGCCGAATATGGTTGAACCGTTGTGAAACTAGAGGATTGACATACATTCCTGAAAATCATTTTATAAAAAATACCGTAAACACTATACACATGGTGCCGTCCCTTTTCATCATTGCAAGGAAAAGTGCGTGGGTTCTTCTCGCAGCAATCATAGTTTCGCTGTTCTCAGGACTTATGCTCGCCAAATACCCGCTCTTTTCATGGATAAGCTACGGCCTCATTCGCGATATTCACGTGTTCTTCATACTGATCGTGCTGATACCTGTTTTCTATCTGCACAGTCTTGGGGGCATCATGATGCTTCTTAGAAGGAAAGGGCTGGCGGATAAAAAAATCCTGACAGCTTCGGTAATAATAAGCTGGACAGCGGTCTTCCTGGTTTTTGGATTTGTTTATTCCTCTTCAGCCCCGGCAACGTCCGTAAACCCTCCAGCGATAAACAACACCGGCAGCTCCGGCGTAACCCTTACGCCGGCAGAAATAGCACAGCATGGTTCATCTGGCAGTTGCTGGGTGATAATCAGCGGCAAGGTATACGATCTGACAAGCTACATCGGCATCCATCCCGGAGGTCCGGGGGAAATTATTCCCTACTGTGGGAAAGACGGAACGACAGCATTTGCAACAAAGAATTCGGGGTCATCGCATTCATCTTCTGCAACGTCGCTTCTTGATTCATACTTCATCGGTGATTTCGGCGCTGCAGTCACCATGACTCCCCGCCCGGCGGGACAACGATTCCAGTTCCTCGCGAAGAATCCACACCCCTCGTAACATCCAGACCAGGCAGCTCCAGCGTTACCCTTACGCCGGCAGAAATAGCACAGCATGGTTCAGCGGGCAGTTGCTGGGTGATAATTAGCGGCAAAGTGTACGATTTGACAAGCTACATCGGCATCCATCCCGGGGGTCCGGGGAGAATTATACCTTACTGCGGGAAAGACGGAACGACAGCATTTGCAACAAAGAATTCGGGGTCATCGCATTCATCCTCTGCAGTTTCGCTTCTTAATTCATACTTCATTGGCGATTTCGGAGCTTCAGTCACCATGACGCCCCGCCCGGCCGGGACAACGATTCCTATTTCTCGCGGAAGAAACGAAGATGATGACGACTAGAATCCGGGTAAAAAATTTTCAGCCTTTCCGTAGCATCCCAGGCAGTCTTCGTCTCCTCCCGCTCTTCACGTGACATTTGACCCCGCTTATCCGGATCTGCTGCATGGACACTCCATCGGTATCGTCCAAAGGCTTGCACCGCCACGAGAGACTCGCTGGTCACATTCACTCATCTTCCTATCTGTTTCTCTACTTTCAATCGGAGAATTGGTATGGTTATCACCGACATTTTCCCGCTTTTGTCTTCATTCTCGGCATCATTGCCACCTATCTCTGCTTCCGCCAGCAGAGGCATACCTTTTTCAATCGATGGATGACTGGGCTTATTCGTGGTTAGAATTGTTGACCGCTTAAAACTCAGCAGAGGTGGGGATTTTATTATAGGTATGGATATAAGATGACCATTTCTCAATTATTAATCATTGGACATATCTGGTCGAGAATTAGGGATCCGAGGAAAAAACACGCCCAAATCGGGCCCCGTTTACCCTACCCTTATCCGGGAAACCCCCTAAAACCGTCCGTTTCGAGGTGTATTGAAACGGAGGTCATATTTACCCCCGTTTTCCAAAATATGGCTGATTTGCATCTCGTTAAAAGCCTTCTAAAGGCCCTTAAACTGAGGTGAATTTTGCCACCTAATTTATCCCACCCTGACCCCGGAAAGGCTGCCGGAATGCGAATATGAGGCTCGTTTTTTCTGACGAGCTGGTTTTTCTGAAAAATAAAGCAGGAAAAAACGGTATCCTTCAACAGATATTTCAAATTGTAACAATTTCTTTGATTACATTTTGTTCCACATGGTTCATTTTTGAACCAGTCCAAAATAAGGAATGGTCGTGATTGGGACGCATACGCTCGGTCATGATCACTCGCCCGCATTCCGCTCTTTAGGAAAGTTCTTTCTTCTTGAACGGTAAGGAATCGTTCGGGAATTAAAATGAAGAAAGAAACTATTGTCATAATTGTTGCAGTTGTACTCCTTGCTGCAATTATCATCGCAGTCGGTGTCGCCATTGGGTATTCGAATCCGTGGGATCGATCCGATAGCCGGCCCTATTCAGGGAATATGATGGGCCAGGGAATGATGGGATCCGGAATAATGGGTTCTGGAAACATGATGAACCAAGGTATGATGGGCCAAGGAATGATGAGTTCCGGAATGATGGGAGGTATGGGAATGATGGCTCTCTATAGCGCGGATTCGAAACCCATCTCAGAAACTGATGCACGCAATCAGGCACAAGTCTATACGAACCGATATTACCCTGGTGCTAAAATCGGGGATTTCATGGAATTCAGCCTGAACTATTATGTCGAACTGAAGGATGCATCGAACACGAGCATCGCCGAGATCCTTGTCGACCGGTATACCGGGGCGGTCACACCGGAACCTGGTCCAAATATGATGTGGAACACAGTAAACCGGGGACAGAGATCCATAGCATCTGTCAAGTATGATATGAGTGCAGTTAAATCCCAGGCCGAGAAGTTCCTTACCGGATACCTGCCCGATGCAACAATTCAGGAATCTACATCGTATCCCGGTTATTATACCTTTGACTTTGGGCGGGAGAAAATTGAAGGGATGCTCAGCGTGAACGCCTTCACGGGGGATATCTGGGTACACACCTGGCATGGCCAGTTCATCAGTGATTGAAACGGGAACCAACGTACCGATTCGGGAAAACATCCCAAATCAG
The DNA here is from genome assembly GCA_963815395.1 of uncultured Methanoregulaceae archaeon. GTDB lineage: Archaea > Halobacteriota > Methanomicrobia > Methanomicrobiales > Methanospirillaceae > Methanoregula. The sequence goes on along the minus strand of CAWFHC010000001.1, from coordinate 42,809 downwards.
ATCCCTCCTCAAATCCTCGTCGGTGAATAGTAACCAGGGGGATGCAGGTTCCTGATACTCGCTCATATCCTCACCACGAAAAATGATCTTCGACTCAATGTCGGTTATTGGCAATCTTTTCAGGACTGTGCAAGCCAGAAAAAGATCCTTTTAAAGACCTTCCAGTATCCGGGGTGACCGGAAAGCTCCCATACCTTGAAATATTTCCCATGGTGAATAAGCAACAATTATTACAGCGGAGTGAAATTAATGGGGAAAAAAATCGGTGATGAGCACATTTTTGAAACTGTCGGAAAATGCCGTGTAACCGTTCGTCACGGTGAGGTCGTAGAAATTTGCGAACCTCGCATAATGGGCTGTCCCCTGGCGAAGCGGTTTGAGGTTCCCGTGGATGAAATATCAGAGGAAGCAGTGAAGAAAACCATTGAGCAGAGGATCCGTTCGTTCGGCATGTGCACGGCACGACGGAAGGTAATGTCTGACCAGGAGTTCTTCGGGTTCGCCCCGACCGAACTGCTCGCGTGCGGCCTCCGCAGCGGAATGATCGATGCTGTAGTTTTTGCCTGTGATGGTGCGGGCACGGTTATTATTACCAAACCGGATATGGTCCTTGGGATCGGGGGCTGGATGTCAGGACTTGTTTCAACCTGTCCGATACCGGATGTAATAAACCGTATCGAAGAACATGACGGAATTGTATTTGACCGGGCAACCGCCCGCCTCGATTCGGCTGGAGGAGCGGATCTTGCACAGAAGAGGGGTTTTTCCCGCATCGCTGTTCCCGTCTCGGATTCGGAAATTGCAGAAACCATTCGTGCAAATCACCCCGATGCCCTGATCTTTGGCGTACATATGAGTGGGATATGCGAAGATGATGCCCGGCGAATCATTGAGGTTTCTGACCTTGTCACCGGGTGTGCGTCAACAACAGTCAGGACGCTGGCCGGAAGAAAGCACTTCTCCAGGCAGGAGATGTTATACCCATATTTGCACTCACTTCCCGGGGAAAGGAGCTTATGATGAAACGGATCCTCGAAACCAAAGAAAAATATTTCCTCAAACCGACCCGGCTTCCGGTGATCTGCACCCGGCAACCGGAACCGCTTGCATAGCCCCCAATTAGGGCGAGATCGGGGTGCCGCTAATCGGCACATCGTTGCACCGCCACGCGGGATCCGTCTGACCCCCGCGATCGAGTCTTTTTAGGAACCGGTCGATGGTGAATACCATCAGGCCTTTTAATTTTAACGCCCTGCTCCTCACCTATATCTCGCACACGTCCAATCCCTTGTCAGGATTCTTATGCCCCCCCCGACCTCCTCTCCCTGCCATCGCCTTTCTCCCGGTATCGTCGCTCGTACCTCCTCTTCCGCCAGCAGATCAACGCAGTCGAAGGCGGACACGCAACGATCCCGGACGCTGGAAAATCGAAAACACGAGTGTCGTCAAAAAAGGATGAAATGTTCTTCACTAAAAACCACGATGCAGACCATTGTTCGAAGCACAGGTTATTGCAGAGAGGTATTCATCGGGTGTTATCCTGCGGCCGAGGGACCGACAGGGTGATGACAGGTTCATACTGCCGGCATGCCATGAAGGGTGATACTGATCCATGATATTCACATAGGTATCACGGGATATATGTTCTGCAATCCATGCAAGTACCTGGTCACTGCCCGCGAGATTTTCCGGCAGTACAAGATGCCGGATGATCATGCCACGTACTGCCAGGCCATCGGTTACTCTCAGATCACCAACCTGACGGTGCATTTCTTTCAGTGCAGCGTGCATTGTTGGTACATAGTCCGGGCCATGGGAGAGGGCCATCGCTATTTCATCGTTGCCGTATTTTGCGTCAGGCATATAGATGTCAATAATTCCCTCAAGAAGGCGAAGGGTCTCTACTGATTCATACCCCCCGCAATTGTAGACGATGGGAATATGGAGTCCCTGATCAGCGGCAATCCCGACACTCCTGATGATCTGAGGAACAACATGCGAGGGAGTCACCAGATTGATATTGTGACAATTCCTCTCCTGAAGGCTGATCATCATCCCGGCGAGTGTTTCGCATGATACGATTTCACCGTTCCCGCACTGGCTGATATCATAATTCTGACAGTATTCACAGGACAGATTACAATGGGTTACAAAGATGGTGCCGGATCCCTTCGTCCCGACAAGAGGAGGTTCCTCGCCAAAATGAGGTCCGAAGCTCGCTATAACAGGAAGGATTCCAGTCCGGCAAAAACCCCGTTCATCATCGAGGCGGTTAATCCCGCATTTCCGGGGACAGACCGTACAGGATTCGAGGAGCGCAAATGCACGGTTGACTCTTTCGGTGAGTTCACCGGATTCGCTGAGAGCGATATAGGAGGGATAGTCTGTTCTGTCTTTTACCGTTTTATTCATACGATCTTCACGGGTGATAGTTTGCAGCGGGGTAACCGAGTATCAGAAACCTTTACAGATTTTCAGGGAAGGGTATCTGCCCCTGATGGTATTTAATCATTATATAGGGTATTTTTTTTAAAGGTGTCTCAAGATTTTCACTTCTGAAATTGGGAATTTTTTTGGGTAGTGCTACGGGGAAGAGTACTGCGTCACCGGAAAAGGGTTCTCACCTCATTAAGGTGCTATCAGCGTCGTTTTTGGTGCACGACCCTGCCCGATCCAGCAAACGGAACTGTTTTTATGCTATTCCAAAAACAAGAGTGCTGGCTTTTTGCGAATGAGGGCTTCCCACACATGAGAGGAGGGTTATCCGATTATCCTGGATACGCCACACCAGGTTTACATTTGTTAACTGAGCCAAAAACGCCGAAGTTTATATTTACCGGCACGCGTATCAGAGTCTATGAAAATTTCGTTGCTTGTTGCGCTTATCTGTGCGCTTACCGTCCTGCTTGTAGCAGCCGGGTGCACCCAGACCGTCCAGCCCACGCCGACTCCTTCACCGCTGCCGACGACTATCCCTACCGGACCCCTGACCACCGTTTCAACGCCACTACCAACAGCCATGACGCCTCTGCCGACAACGACAGCACCCGCCGTTCCCCTCCCGAAGAGTATCAAGGATACGCCGCTTCTCTTCACGGTCTCCGCACCGGACGGGTATGCCGGCACAACCATCCGGGCGACAACGTCCGAAAACAATATCCTCTATAAAACGACTGTCTCCAACCCGGCCACGGTCGGTGCGAACGGGACCATAAACGATAACAGTGGCAACTATACCGAGCTCACCGACTCGCTGACCATCTTCTCTTACTCCTCGTCACTCAGCGTTGACCAGAATATCCGGAATATCATCCGTGCTTCCGGAGCAGTGTTCAACGAATCTACGGTCACGTATAACGGGATTACTTACATACGATTTGACGCCGGGAGCGATCCCTATTCCGGAACACCAGGCAGGACCGTCGTTTTCGTTGGCAACAAGGCCTCGGCAAACGAGAAGGGTTTTCTCCCGGTAATGATTTACACGATGACCCCCGACGACACGGTGAGCCAGGCAACGTATGAGAAGATGGTACAGTCCTTCCGGTATTACACCGGCAGAACTATCGGTAACGCTGCCGGAGAGGAGACGTACAAGCCTCCTTTTTACCAGTAATTTTTTTTCGTTTTCCCGGAGGCAAAAGAGAACTATCCATTAGAGAGAGAATTCTCATTTTTCGTTTTCCATCGTCGGTTACTGGCAATACTTTTCAGGACTGTGCAAACCAGAAAAAGATCGTTGTTAAAAAAACCGGCGGCATCCGGGCAGATTTGAGGTGACCGGAAACTCCCTACTTTGAACTGTTTCCCGTTGGTGGATAAGCAACAATCATTACCACCGAGTGGAACTATGGGGAAAAAACCCGATGATGAGCACATCAGCGTTTAAGGCTGTGCAGCCGCACGGTAAGAAAGGGAGTAATCGGAATAGCACCTCTTCGCAGTGATTTCCGTCACGCCGTATCAGGGTTCATCACATTTTCCTGAATTTCCTGAGGTGTCCTTTTTTTCCATAACCTTCATTACCTTCCAGTTCCTCATTGGAGGATTATGCAGGATATTCTGAGCAGCAAGAGAATGGAAAACGGTATTGTAGTTTTCTGGGATGAGAAGGGTGAGAAGAAAAGCGAGTCGTTCAATTATTCCGAACTCATCGACATGAAGATCAATGCACTCGATCTCCTCGATCGGCCAAAGTCCTATAGAGTCGACAAAGCGGCCCGTCGTATCGTCTCCCAGAAAATACCAAAAAAACCCTGAAGATTGTCTGCACGGGTACCCGGGTACGTATTTCCTGTACGGAAATGTTCATAGACCGATCAGGTGATGCCCCCGGCCTTCCTTGTGAATCTTTCGGGAGATCCTGAAGGCGAAATTACAAAAAAAGTGGCGCGATGTATACCGTGGAATACCGGAATCTTCGGAATCTTCCCCGGGAAGACAGGGAACTACCCTTCAGGTCATTTTTCCGGACCCGTTTTCTGGCTGTCCGAAAGTAACGTCATTACCGCCATAAATCCCCGGTCCATGATGGGAAAAAATACAAGAGAGAGTACAATATGCCCCGGGATACTGAAAAAACACTCAAAAGACTGGCAGCACAGTTGTTTGCCCTGCCTGTCGAAGATTACCTGATGTCTGAAAAATTTTCAGATTTCTGCAGGAAATACGATTTGTGCGATGCCTGGAAAGAATATCTGGTATTATCCCGGGACAAACCGGATTTATATGGCAGTGCGGTGACAAAAAACGCATTTGTGTTGTTTTTGCATCATGTCTTTCACAGCCGGCAAAAAGAATTTCCCCAATTGTTCAGCCTCTTCCTGATTGATTTTTCACGAGGGATTTCCTGTGTATTACCTTTTGATGACCTGAAAAAGGATTTCCTGCAACTGGGGTATTCTGAACCTGGAGATAGATACTACATTTTCGAACGTGAAAGCACATGAACCTTACACCAAGAGACGTGAGGCAATGATATGGACAACAAACCCGTAAAAGAGGAGAAGGTTTGCAAAACCAGTGCAACTCCTTCATCGGCAGAACCGCACAGCAAGACCGGCGGGCATCCGCAAAAGGCAAAGATCGATGTCAAACACGTCATCCTCGTACTGAGCGGGAAGGGCGGGGTTGGTAAAACCACGGTATCGGTTAACCTCGCGTACGCCCTTGCGAACCATGGCAAAAATGTCGGGCTGCTTGACCTGGACTTCCATGGTCCCAATGTCCCCAAGATGCTGGGCCTTGAAGGCAGGCGGGCAGTTGTCTACGGGAATGCCATTGAGCCGGTCCATGTGACCGGAAACCTCGCGGTCATGTCGATGGCATTTCTCCTGCAGGATTCAACCACACCGGTGATCTGGCGGGGCCCGATGAAAATGCGGGCAATCCAGCAGTTTCTTGCGGAAGTGCACTGGGGATCCCTTGATTACCTTGTCGTTGACCTCCCGCCGGGAACCGGTGATGAGGCGTTAACGATTGCCCAGCTTGCTCCGAACGTGAAAGGAGCAGTCATCGTGACCACGCCCCAGGACGTAGCGGTCATGGATGCGATCAAGGCGGCAAAATTTATCGGGAAGATCGAAGTGCCGGTGATCGGTATCATCGAGAATATGAGCGGGATGATCTGCCCCCACTGCAAAGAGACCATTGATCTCTTCTCCCGGGGTGGCGGGAAGAAAGCAGCCGAAGACCTGGGTGTTCCCTATCTTGGTGCCATTCCCCTTGACCCTGAAATGGTGAAGGCCGGGGATGAGGGCAGACCGATTATCCTGCAGCATGCCGATTCGCCGACCTGGAAAGCGGTAGATGCGGTGATGGAAAACCTGGTACGACTGGTGGAATCCTGAGGGGAATCATCGGTTCCCAGTCTTCTTTAAGAAAATGCATGAGTACCCCGGGTCGTGAATCTCCCCTGCGTCCACAATCTTCAACCCTGAAGGGCAGAATCTCGACGCAGATTAGCAAAATGTTGCATTGCAGTCAATTCACGAAAGTACGCAGACAGGGGTTTTGGTTAACAGAAGAAACCAGGAAAAAAAGAAGATTACGATTTCTTTGGCGGAATTGCCAGCAGGTCATTAGATTCTGTCGCTTCTTTCTTCTGCATTGACATTTCTATGAAAGCGACCCCGAAAGCGGTAAACCTGATACCTCCCAGCAGAAGAGTTATGGCGGGGGAGCTCAGCAATGCAAATGTGAGCAGAGGAAGACCGGGATCAGCCCGATTGCAATTATTTCATTTGCATCTCTTTGATTTTCATTGGTGGTCCATTTCTCTCTGTTGTCCCGTGATTAACAATAGTTCGTTTGTTGCAGAACTTCATATGCGTTTTTTGAGTGATTCTCTTAAAAATTATCGGAATTGCCGGCGTGAACAACCAAAAAAACATGGCCCAAAATTTCAGCCGGTACCGTTATTGATCGATACCACTGAATGGTGAATACCAAGTCCTGTCCCGCTAGAGGACTATTCGCATCTATGGTCACCATATCGTCTGTAAAATCCAGGATCCTTACCGCACTCATCGTACCTGTGGCGGGATCGCGGTACGTGAGCATCCCTCCGATGGTAAGGTTTGCCGTCGCAAGAGCGCCGGTCCGTTCTATGACGTAAATATATTCCGGGTCGTAAAGGCCGTATGCCTGTTCAACGGGAATTGTTACGGTCTTTGTCTGGCCGGCTTTCATGCCGATAACTGCATTCTCAAATCCCGGAATAGCCTGGCGGGATCCTATCGTGAAGTTAAACAGGGTCTCGTTCACATTTGAATCGAATACCGTCCCGTTGGTAAACATACCGGTGTAATATACCGAGACCGAATTGTTGATCGCCGCTGCTGCACCTGTCCCGGTGATTCCCGTGTGACAGCCGGAGAATTGCCCGGCCCCGTCATGAAAAGAAGGTAGACGCCAACTGCTGCGATTGCCAGAATGACGAGCATTACGATAGCAAGGGTCTGCGTCTTCTTTTTCGCTGCCATCTCCGCTCCCTTCGTATCGGTTTTCTGTCTGGTCTTTTTTGGTTTACTCACGTTTTCCACTTCCCGGTTTTTTTAAAATAATTACCCTGCCGGAAATAACACTGCATGTTATTCCCCATTAAATGATTGGTTGTCGGGCCTGATCACGCCCAGACAACCGGCAGGTTCACAAAAGGAATAATTCCGGTAAGATGAAGGATTGAACCGGATGTTCGATTATTCATTATCAGACTCGAAAATCGTCCTGAACTAAAAAGAAAATTGCAAATCCGTATGCTCTGTAGGAAAAAGGCATGAACAGAGTTGTTCGCGCCCAAACCATGAAAATCGTAATGTAAACGATGGAACCCCGCCTCAGATCCTCTCCGAGTCACGGCGGGCAAGGTTTTTTTTGAATTGTTTGTTACTGATCCGCCGCGGGAGCGACCCTTCGGGGGACGGCGGCAATCATCGTAAATGGAGGAGTGTTTAAAAAAATCTCGTATCATAGTTGAATTGTTCAATTTTCATAGGAAATCATGCTCTTTGAGAAAACCAAAAGAGAGGACCGGTATCAGATAGCGACGGAGCCATGGGCGCTCACCGCCTCGTCTGGGTTCGCCCCGTGGAACATTGCTGTGGATTGTACTTCGGCAGTGAAGAGAAAAATCCAACCGTCATGGGGTCAAGGAGGCCTGCCCCCTCATGCTGCCTCCCCCTTTGGTGGAGAGAGGGGTTTACTCCCGCAATTTCCACGCCAGCTCAAAAAACTAAGAAAGGATTTCTCCACTTTTTTTCTACCGTTCTTTTTACTATTCGTGCTGCCATTATAATGTCAGTGCCTTTTTTGTCCCAAGGTGCATCACCTGACACGAAATAATGAGAATTGTTCTTTCGAGGGAGTACGTCCCGGATTTTCCACGAATTCTCTCCTGTAATTCAGTATCGCCGGGATCTCCCACGGGCATGACCGGTTCTGTTATCTTTTTTGCGATGAATCGCAGATCTTTTTTTCTGCTGCCTGAAAAAAAAGTTTTTATTATCTCTCCTCCTATGGAGGATTCGTGAATATCTGATGTCAGCGATTGTTCATTTTGATGTACCAGCAGAAGATGTTGAGAGAGCGAAGAAATTTTATTCCGCGTTGTTCGGATGGAAATTCGAATCCTTCCCTGAGATGCACTACAACCTCTTTACCACGACAAATCTGGATGGAACCCCGGGGGTCGGAGGCGGGATGGGAAAGCGGATGGATGCCTCACAGCGTATCATGAATTATTTCGGGGTGCCTTCCATTGACGCCGCGATGAAACAGGTTAAAAGCCTCGGGGGAAAAGTTCTTTCAGAAAAGATGGCTGTGCCCGGTATGGGATTCCTTGCCACCTGCATGGACACCGAGGGTAACTTGTTCGGGCTCTGGGAAGAGACTTCTCAGGCCAGATAACGGTCTGTGCCTCCACTGCAAATTCTCTTCCCCTTTTTGTCAGTGGGGTCTGGTCAGCACGGGATAGTGCGATCCGCATTCTTACCGGTATTGTTTCACCCCAGTCTGCCAGGCTGCGGATTTGAGCAGGACGACTGACCCCGCTATCGAGTATACAGATTTGAGTACGTATCCTGCCTTTTTTATTTTCACGCCCTGCTCCTCACCTATATCTTCCCTGCATCCAATCCCTTATTTAGGATTCTCATGTCTGTCACCGACCTCCTTATCCCTGCCATCGCCTTTATCCTCGGCATCGTCGCCGCATACCTCTTCTTTCGCCAGCAGATCAGCGCAATTGAAGGGCGGGCGAGAAACGATCTCGAACGCTGGAAGCTCGAATGTACCAGCGATATCCGGAAGGATTCCGTCAACCGCTCGCGTTCAACGCTGAAGGGCAGGATCTCCGAGCAGATGGCCCCGCTTTTGCCGGAGTTTCCGTTTGCTTCTGCCGATGCCCGGTTCATCGGGAACCCGATTGACTTTGTGGTGTTTGACGGTTATACTAAAGTGAAAGACGAGAAGGGAGATTCGATCAGTGTAGTTCTTGTCGAAGTCAAGAAGGGGAAGGGAAAACTCACCCGGGAAGAGGGGCTGATCAAAAAGGCGGTTGAGGAAGGGCGGGTTTCGTGGCGGACGATTTTTTTAAAGGATGAGGAAACGGGTGAGGGGTTGTAAAGAGAAAAGGCCGGAACGGGTAAAAATTCAAAGTGTCGGTTGAAAAGGAAAGTAAAAAAGATCAGTTGTACTTCCGGAACGGTATATACTCGTCAAAGATCTTAACTTTGGTCCCCTGAGGGTCGGTCGCCCAGACTTCTGCCCGGTCACGGTTTTTATTGGTGCCGTTCAGCGCAACGAAATCGCCGACTTTCAGTGGCTTGGGAATAACACCGTTTTCGACAATACCGTCAGACCTTGTGACCCTGACATCAATCTGCTGGATAAAGGTGAGTCCCTGGCCGCCACGGACCGTTGTGACAATCTTCGGATCCGGGGCAAAACCATTGCTCTGGACCTGTATTTCGATATCCCAATAGGAGGGCAGGGTCTGCGTTGGTCCCGGCGTCAAAGAAACGGCAGTTGATGAAGCCGATGGTGCAGGGGTGGCGGAGGTTATTGCTATTGTCGGCGTTGGTGATGGTGTTCCCGTGGTCTCTGCAGGTTGCGTGCACCCTGCTGCCAGAACAAGCACTCCACAGAGCACAAGTGCGGATGTAATTATCAGGATCTTTTTCATACCGGATAATTACATACGCAGTATTTGATAATTGTGTTTTTACTAGGGGGAGTAAACTCTTTTCCCCTGGGGTAAAACTCAATTTTCAGGATGATGTTGCTGATGCTCATACAAATCAGACCTGATGCCAGCAAAAAAAATCTATTTGTCTTTTTGAGCTTCAATCTCACCCGATTCTATTGCACCGATGAACAGCTCATAATCCCGTTTGGTCTGGTCTGCATACCGTCCTGAAAAGGTCTCGATTGCCCGGTCAAAGGTGTCGGATTTTCCCAGATACCCGGCGATCGTTGAAGCATCGCCGGACCGGGCATGGGCACGTGCCAGGGTCCAGCCACATATACCGGCATATCGGGACAACTGGATGGGCTTATAGGTTGAAATGTCAGCGGAATATTTCATATCCCGGAGCTGCCGGATATAAAATTGTTTTTTGTATTTGCCTGTTCCGGTCGCCCACCCGAGCATCATATCGCTTGCAGATTGCATCAGACGCTGGCCGACCACAACCCTCTCGCCCTGGTGATCGAATTCACTTTTTCCTGCATACGGCGCCAGGACGGATGGACGTGCCTCTTTTACCTGGAGCAGCAGGGGATCATCCGCTTCTGCCATCAAGAGCACTACCGCACACATGGTCCCTACACTCCCGACACCAACAACCTTCATCGCAATGTCCTCTATGTGATAGCGATCCAGGAGCACCCGGCGTTCAAGAGGCAATGTTTCACGATACATCTGGAGGCCATCCATCGCATTTTCGGGAACGTTTTCTTCGGGAGGGGGATGGTACACGAGCGGGATCTGGTCGACAATGAGTCGTCTTCCATCGTGGACCTGGGTAATTTTGGGGAATACGTAGTCTGCTACATTTGCCCGTGCCTCTTTGGCAATACGTTCCCTGTTTTGTTTCGCTTCAGCATCGGGAGCCGATGCAACGAATTTATCAATATCAAATTTGGAATACCACACATCCAACACTTTCATCGTCGAAAACTTCGTTATCGCTTCCCGATATGACTGGACACAGGTTCTTGTGATTGTTTTACAATCCTTATCTGAAAAACGATTATCCAGCGCACCGATGTAAAAGCTGGCTGCAAGACGTTTTATATCCCATTCAAAGGGTGCAGGAAGGGTTTCATCGAAATCATTGATATCAAAAACAAGGTTCCGCTCCGGCGATGCAAACAGGCCGAAGTTTGAGAGATGGCAGTCACCGCAGGCCTGGACCCGGATACCAGAAGTCGGGGTGCGTGCAAGATCCATTGCCATAAGGGAAGCCGTACCCCGGTAAAAGGTAAAGACACTCTTTGACATACGGCCGTACCGGATAGGTATGAGGTGCTGGAGTCTGCCTTCACTTGATTCTTTGATGACCTTTACCGGATCACTCCGATCTGAAGCCATTTCCCATTCGGCCTGTGTCTCCCGGGGGATCTTCTCCCGCAGGGATTTTCCTTCTTCCCGTCGTTGCTCAGACGTCTTATATTCTGAAATAAATTTTGCAATACCAAATGCATCGCGTTCTACCTTTGTTTTCAGCTATCATCGTATTCCACCATGTTCCCCCCCACACTTTCCCACTACGTTTCCCTGACATGGATTACAACTAACATCCACCGGTATCCTCCCCTTTGTACCAAAAGGGTAAAGATTTTTCTGGCAATTTCTTTTTTTAGAAAGACAAACGTACCCCGGCTCTACGTTCCGACTTTTTATTCTCCCCTCCTGCCGATCCCTCATCAGAATTACCCTTGCCGACCACCTCATCCCGCCAAATCGCCTTCCCCATCGAAAAATCGTTGCCCGCATACCTTTCTTCCGTCAGCAGATCAGCGCATCGAAGGGCAGGAGCCCCGACATCAATCGTGCCCGGGGTTGATGTCATAACGACGACTATTTGTGCCGCTATGAGGTCTTGTGCAAAACTGCACTGGCCTTCTCCAGTTGCCAGAATGAGCAATCCCCGGGTTTATTTTGCGACACCGTAAGGTTTCAACCGCATCAACATATCCTGGAGCATGTCCTCCGGCTTCCCTGACCGTGAGCAGGGAAGCTGTCGCCATTATCGCTAAATTCCTGGCCGTGATGATGTTCCGCGAACAAAGGCTAATTCACCGGATTCCTGCGTTCACCCACCTGCTGTCGCCACATTGCGTAATACAAACCTTTCTGATCCAGAAGACCTGCATGAGAACCGGTCTCAACAATCCTGCCCTGTTCCAGGACATAGATCACGTCGGCATGCATGATTGTGGATAACCGGTGCGCTATCAGAAGCGAGATCTGATCCCTGCTCATGGAAATATCCCTGATCGTGTTCGTTATCTCCTGCTCGGTCAGCGAATCGAGCGCTGAGGTCGCCTCATCAAAGATCAACAGGCGGGGATGACGCAGCAGCGCCCTGGCAATGGAAATACGCTGCTTCTCTCCACCTGACAGATTCATGCCGCTTTCGCCAATAATCGTATCAATACCATGAGCAGAACTGCTCACCAGATGATCACAGGCTGCCTTGTGCAGTGCATCCATGATCTGCTCGTCAGTCGCATCCGGCTGGACGAACAGAAGATTCTCCTTAATTGTACCGGAAAACAACTGGGCATCCTGCGAAACAAAACCGATCTGCCTTCGTAACGGATTATACCGGATCTGTGAAGAGGGGTGGCCATTGAACCAGATCTCTCCGCTTACCGGATGGTATAATCCCAGCAGGAGCTTGACCAGCGTTGATTTACCTGCGCCGGAAGGACCGACAAAAGCGATCGTCTCACCGGTCTTCACTTCAAAAGAAATCCCGTCGACTGCATCATAATTCGCAGTCTTGTGACGAAACACGACATTCTCAAAGCGGATATCAGTCAGCTCATCGATCTCAATCGGATTTTCCACATTTTGTTCAACTGACTTCTCCATCAGTTGATCGAAATTATTCACGGACGATTCAACTTCATGATAACTGATAATGATACTGCCAAGGTCCTGCAGGGGTCCGAAAATGATAGTGGAGATGAACTGCATTGAGATCAATTCTCCGGTGGTAAGGACATTCCGGAAGATCAACCAGAGCAGTATGAACAATATTGACTGCTTAAGGATGCTGAGCGTTGATCCCTGCAGGAACGTCAGTAAACGAATCCTTTTTACTTTCGTCATCTCCAGATTGAAGATCTTCAGGTTCTGGTCCTGTAATCTTCGTATTTCCGGAAATGTCAGACCAAGACTTTTCACGAGCTCGATATTCCGGAGGGATTCGGTAATCACTCCCGATATTTTATACGTCTCGCGATTGATCGACCGTTGCGTGATCTTGATCTTTTTACTTAATAATCCGGTGAGCGAACCGAGCACGAGAACACCGATCAAAAAAACAGGTATCAGCAGCCAGTCCCTGGTAATCGAATAGGCTATAAGAAAACAAATTCCAACGATAGAAGAGAAGACTACATTGATAAACAGATTTATGAATACCTGAGTATCCTCCTTCACTTTCAGCAATACCGATAACGTTTCACCGCTCCGTTGTTCCTCGAACTCATTATAGGACAAGCGAAGAGTCTGCTTCAAACCGTCATTGAAGATCTGCATGCCGAACTTTTTTACTGCCAGTCGCGTGAAATAATCCTGGAAGGCTTTTGCAACCTGGGCAATCACTGCAACAGTGACAGCCACACCCAGCCAGAACAGCACCCCTTTGATCAGCACCTCTTCTGTGCTGTTCCCCGGATTCAGGGCATAATCATCGATAATCTTTCCGAAAATAATCGGATCGACAAGGGTCAGCAGCTGACTGATGCCCGCCAGAACGAGAGCGACAATAATCAGATTTCTCTGTGGCTTTAAGTACTTCCAAAGGACACTCATTTTTGATGGGTAATGACGTTAATTGTTGGGGAACCGCTCGTAATAACCTTCACATTCAGCCCGGTTTTCATATACCCTTACAGTGAGCCAGGACCTGAGAACCGGAATAAGAGAGAAGACAGAATAAAGGTATTGTTTGCCTTTAGTAAACCCCGCTCAGTCGATCACAGCGTGATGGAGGAGCTGGAATGATCAGATGCACGGATCTTTCCGGACATGTGGTCTCCGAGTCCCGAAAACGATAGTTCAGGGTATTTTTCCTGCTATTCCTGATCGTATTTTCCAAAAACAAAGAATTCAACCGGTTTTCTCATTGATGGATACGAGCTGGATAGTGAATGTCAGGGGCTGGCCCGCCAGAGGACTGTTCGCATCAATAGTCACCGTATCCTGAGTAAAATCCAGAATCTTTACTGCACTCATCGTACCACTGGAGGGGTCACGGTACGTGAGCATGCCTCCTACCGCAAGATCCATCGTGGCAAGAGTGCCGGTCCTGTTAAGAACGTAAATATTTGCTGGATCGTAGGGTCCGTATGCCAGATCAACGGGAATATTCACGGTCTTTGTCTGGCCGGCCATCATGCCAGTGAGTGCATTTTCAAAACCCGGGATGACCTGGTGGGTTCCAATCGTAAACGTAAACGGGGTCCCGTTGACATTCGAATCGAACACCGTCCCGTTGGTAAACATACCGGTATAATATACCGACACCGAATCTCCGGTCACCGCTGCAGCACCGGTTCCTGCCCCGGTGATTCCCGATGTGCCCGCCGGTGAACTATTCGTACCCGTCATGAAAAGAAGATACACGACAACTACTATGATTGCTACGATGACAAGCACGCCGATAGCAGGAGTCAGCGTTTTCTTTCCGGTCGTGTCCTTCCCCTTCGTGGCGGGTTTTTCCCCGGCTTTTTTAGGTTTGCTCATGCTTCCTCATCATTCAATCTCTTTATTTTTCATGATAGTAATACGTACGATGGTTAAAACTGAATGGTATCCCAAATTAAAGATTGGTTTCGGGGAATGCTCAAAAAATCCGGGGAAGGCGGTCGAAGAATGGCGGATATCGTGGCAGATGATTTTTCTCGGAAGGATCAGAGGTGAGAGGGTGCTGTATGAGGAAGACGGTTTGTTTACCGGCGTAAAATAAAAAAAATCAGGAATTCTTTGGCGGAATTGCCAGCAGGTCATCGGGTTCCTTTGCTTCCTTCTTCTTCATTGACATTCCCAGGAAAGATACCACAAGAACCGTGATCATAATACCCCCCAGCAGGATGGCTGTGCCGGGGGTTTCTGGCAATGCGAAGGCAAGTATAAGGAATACCGGAACCAGCCCGATTGCAATTATTTTCATATGTATCTCCTTGATTTTCATTGTTGATTCCTTCTCTTCTCTTTCTTTTCGTGAAAAACAATAGTTCGTTCGTTGCAGAACCTCATGTACGTTTCGAGAGTGATTCCGATCAGGGAAAAACGTGTCCCTGAGAAAAAATTTACATCGGAGATCGATGAAGAATTTTCCTATCTTTGCCTGAAAAACCGGTGTCTTTCTCTCTCCTGGACCGTATTACACCACCTCCGGAAAAAAGGGGCAGGCGGGAGCCCGCCAAATCAGCAGGTAAAATCCCCGCTCATCAGTCAGGGGAGAGATACTTCTCATTGAATTTTGCGTTTTTTTATGTGAGTCCGACACCATTCCTGCGGTTTTAGAAAACCCACACTCGTGCGTCTGCCAAAAGGAGAGTTTTTCGGGATTATCTGAGGATGGTCTGGTTATTATCCCTGTACCGCAGGTATCCGGCCAAGAGTGACTGTGCATATTTTCGCTCATACGACCTGCCACTCCATCGCGCCAGACCGGCAATGAAGAATTTATTATGCATAAACGAACATGGAGAAGTAATTATGACGAAGGGGAAAGACAGGAAGAAAGGGAAGCGCCGGGCAAAGACAAGGCCGCGGCGCAAGCCGGCGATCCCCGCTGCACCTGAAGGACAGGTTCCTGAGGCAGCAGCGGAACGCCGGGAAAAGATGAGCCGCAAGGAATTCGAGAAGGAACTGGAGAAACTCCAGATCGAGCTCGTCAAGATGCAGGAGTGGGTGAAGGTCAGCGGTGCAAAGATCTGCGTGCTCTTCGAAGGCCGCGATGCCGCCGGCAAGGGCGGCGTCATCAAACGCATCACCGAGCGCACAAGCCCGCGGGTCTTCCGTTTGGTAGCCCTTCCGTCACCCACAGAGCGGGAGAAGTCCCAGATGTACGTCCAGCGTTACATTCCGCACCTGCCGGCGGCAGGTGAAGTGGTACTCTTCGACCGCAGACGGGTACAACCGGGCGGGAGTTGAGCGGGTTATGGGATTCACCCCGGAAGCCGAGGTTGAAAAGTTCCTGCGCTGGGTGCCCCCGGTCGAACAGGCGATGATTGGATCCGGGATTATCCTGGTGAAGGTACTGGCTGGAAGAGACCATGGAAGACCAGACCGAGCGCTTCGAGGAACGCATCCATGACTACCGCGAAGATCTGGAAACTCAGCCCGATGGACCTCGAGAGCCATCGCCGCTGGTACGACTACTCGCGGGCCCGTGACGCCATGTTTGCGGCCACGGATACCCCCGAATCGCCCTGGTACGTCGTGGATTCACATGACCAGCGGCGAGGGCGACTGAACTGCATCGCCCACCTGTTAAGTCTGGTCCCCTACAAGGAAGTCCCTCGTGAGAAGGTGAAACTCCCCAAACGCCAGCCGAAGGGTGACTACGTGGAACCGGACCATCCGTTCCGCAGGATTCCGGAGAAATACTAACAGGAGGTACATACATGGCAGAGATGGTACAGGAACAACCGAAATGGTATGCAATGACGCCGGAGGCAGTTGCGCAACAACTCAAGGTTGATCCGGCAAAAGGTCTGAGCACGGCCGATGCGGAGCAGCGCCTGAAGCAGTACGGCCCGAACGTTCTGGCCGCCAAGAAGAAGGAGTCTGGCTGGCAGGCTTTCCTGCGCCAGTACCGGGACTTCATGCAGATCCTCTTAGTGGGCGTCGCCGTTATCAGCCTGGTGGTCACCCGCGAAGTGGGCACGACCCTGGTGCTGCTGGGCCTGACGGTCTTCAACGCAATATTGGGGCTGCGCGGCGAAGCCAAGGCCGAAGCCAGCCTGGCTGCGCTCGAGAAGATGATGAAGAACATCGCACGGGTACGCCGCGACGGCCTGGCCATCGAGATCGAAGCAGAGAGGCTGGTGCCGGGCGACATCGTGCTGATGGAGGCGGGCAACCGTGTGCCGGCCGACGGGCGCCTGTTTGTCGCGGCGACTCTCGAGATCGAGGAGGCTGCCCTGACCGGTGAGAGCGTTGCCTCGCCCAAGGACACCGTGGCTATCACAAAACCCGACGTTGCCCTTGGCGACCGTCTGTGCATGGCCTTCATGAATACCGCCGTGACCCGTGGCCGCGGCGAGATGATCGTGACCACCACCGGCATGGGCACCGAGATGGGTCACATCGCCGACCTGCTCAACAAGACCAAATCCGACAAGACGCCTTTGCAGAAGCAGGCCGACAAGCTGATCATCATCATTGCCGGCATGGCCGGCCTGGCGTTTGTCGTGATGGTCATCCTGGGTGTGAGCCGCGGTGATTCCTTCGATACGATCTTCCTCGCCGGCATCGCCCTGACGATTGCGGCTATACCCACCGGCCTGCCTGCGGTCGTGACCACGATGTACTCCATGGGGACGCGGGCGCTGGCCAGCCTGGGTGCCATCGTCAAGCGGCTGCCTTCAGTCGAGACGCTGGGCTCGGTATCGGCAATCTGCTCTGACAAGACCGGCACGCTGACGCTCAACAAGATGACAGCCCGCGAGTTCACCATCCCCGGCCAGAACCGCTTCACGGTGACTGGTGAAGGCTATGGCACGCAAGGGACCATGAAGTTGTCCAGCGGTATAGCAGAATTACAGCCCTGGCAGAAGAATACCCTGTCCTACAGCACAGAAGGCAAGCTGCTGAGCGCGGGTGGAGCAAGGGTTGATCTCGATCCGATCCTCCTGCCCATGGCGTTGTGTGCCGATGCCCGTCTCGACAACGGCACCCTGATCGGCGATCCTACCGAGGGTGCACTGATCGTGCTGGCGGAGAAAGGCGGTCTCAGCGTAGATGGCGCACGCAAAATGTACCCCGCGTTGCCGAGGTGCCGTTTGACTCCGAGTACAAGTTCATGGCCACGTTCCACAAGATGAACAATGAACAGGGCAAGCCGGTAGTGCGCTGCTTCGTCAAAGGAGCTCCGGATGTGCTGATCGCCCGCAGCACCTCGTACTGGATGCCAGGAGGCGAAGTACTGCCAATTACCGATAAGAACCGTCCCCTTGCATTCCAGGAAAACGATCGCATGGCACAGGCGGGGGAACGGGTGATGGTGGTTGCACGTCGCGATTTCGATCCGGCGACGTTCGATCGCGGCGGCCAAACTGCTCGACCAGGTAAAAGACCTCACTCTCCTCGCCATGGTAGGTATCGTGGATCCACCTCGCCCCGAGGCAAAGGACGCCATCGCCAAATGCCACAGCGCCGGTATCCAGGTGCGCATGATCACCGGTGACCATGCCGTGACCGCTGCGGCCATCGGCCACGAGTGGCATCGAGGGTAAGGCACTCACCGGCGCGGAGTTCGCCGCCACGAGCGATGACCAGCTGATGAAAGACCTGCCCGGTATCGGCGTGGTGGCACGCGTAGCCCCCGAGGACAAGATCCGTCTGGTGGATCTCCTGCAGCGGCAGCAGAACATCGTCGCCATGACCGGGGACGGTGTCAACGATGCGCCGGCCCTCAAGAAGGCTGACATCGGTGTGGCGATGGGCATCACGGGCACCGAGGTCTCGAAGGGGGCCGCCGTGATGATCCTGACCGACGACAACTTCGCCACGATTGTCAAGGCGGTGGAGTTTGGACGGGGGATCTACGAAAACCTGTCCAATTTCATTCGCTTCCAGATGACGAATCTCGTGGCATATATCGTGGCATACCTGGGTGCAGCGTTCTTCTATATCGCTGGCGGCGTACCGTTTGCGACCCTTCGTCGTCCTCTGGATCAACTTCCTTGTCCAGGTACCTGTCGCCATCTCCCTTGGTTTTGACGAACCTTCATCCGGGCTGATGGCAACGCAAGCCGCGCCCGATCAGCCAGCCTGTCCTCTCGCGCTCGCAATGGATACGGCTCGGCTTTATCGGGATCCTCATGGCGGCCGGGACCCTGATCGTGGAAGCAGGTGCTGCGCCGGTAGCTGCCGCCACCATGGCGTTCGTCGTCTTCTCCCTCTTCGCTGTCACCAGCGGTCTCGAGTCGCCACAGCGAAACCCAGACCGCATTCAACCGGAATATCCTGCACGATCGAAACCAGGTGATTCTCTATGGCCTGGCCCTGCTGTTCATCTACCTGCCGACAGAGCTGGCCTTCCTGCAGAACGGCCTGGGCCTGACCTCGCTTAACGGCAGCCAGTGGCTGTTCTGCATCGGCCTTGCCATCGTCCTGCTCTTCGTCTATGAGATCATGAAGGTCTTCCTGCGCAGCCGTCCCATGCATGATACCACACCTCCTGCTGTTGTGGTGCCAGTCCCAATAACCACGTAGATGAGTGCCCGTGACGGGAAAAAATTCTCTTTTTTGGCTCCCGGAGGTCAGGGTCAGCGGTTTTGGAAGGAATAATTTCCTTTTTTTTTAAAAGAATGGTTTATCCGGGGTCTTTCATATCCGCTAAATCCTCTCATAATGTGCCGGGCAGTTCGATCACGGAATGGAAACATGATCTCCGGACAAGATTTGGTCATTGGGCATTGCCGGGATTCCGGAAAGGAACTGACCCTGCCTTCTCATCTGAAAGCAGATCGAAAAAGTAAATGTCGAATGGAAAGTCGTTAAAAGAAAGGGCGGATCACCCGCTCCGCCCATTACCGGTGTTTCAGAGTTCCGTCTGGATTGGTGAGCTCGTCCTTGAAGAGTTGGGGCACAGGATGATACCATGGAGTCATTGCTCTGATGACTTATAGGAAAGGAGCGAAATAAAATTAATGCCAAAGACCAGATTTTGCTACAAAATTTGAAAAGATCCAACACTACCTTCCGGGATATCGGGAGGCGAAAAAACTACATTACCATTTTTTAATTCCTTTCTTTAACCGCAACAGAGCATCCGCAGTTAATACCGGAATATCATGTTCAGATTCCAGGTGTTCAAGGAATTTTCTTACGACTTCCCGTTCCGTTGTTCCTCTTGCTTCGAAAGAACAATCCAATTCCATATCTCTGCATTTAACTGAAGCCAATGACATGCGTTCCAATTCATCAGTTTCTGTCCTTCCGGGATACCAGAATAACGACTGCATACCTCACCCTCTTCCATTCTGTCTCTGAATTTGCATACGAACACCCTTACCATTCAGCTATAAATGGGAAATTGTTTAAGATGATTCCCAAAAAACAGATTTTGTTACAAATTTTGAAACAATCAAAAAAACCATCTCTTAGCACATTCTTATCGCTGACGTCACGCGACGCCGGAAAAGAATTACATCACCAGGCTTGCATCCGGTACGCAATACCGCCAATGAAGATAGCCATGACCATCTCGATCGCACATATCGCAGGCGCTTTCTTCCAGCCGAACTCCGATGAAAGGACCAGGATCACGGCGATACAAGGGAATGGACAGCAACGATACAAGTGCCAGCACAATGAACCGGACCGGTGTGAGGATTGTAGCGAAATCAACCGTCCCGAAGATACGGGGGATTTTGATCAATTACGCAAAAATCATGTCGGCGGCGTGAAATTTGTATCTGTACCTGAAGGAGAATATCACCGGTATTTCCCTGAAGTATTCTGGAAAAACTATTAATAAAAGTTCATAATATTCTGTGCTATGAAATCCTTACTGTTTCTGGTTTGTGCAGTGCTTTTTGCTGGCATTCTTTTCGCAGGATGCACAACGACACCGGCACCAGTACCGACACCTGCGACTACCCTTCCCACACCCGTACCTGCAACGCCGGTCACGGTTGCGACCACCGCTCCACTGACGGATCCGGCACTGGTCGGTACCTGGAATCTTGACGGAGGAATGGTCGGTGGGGGAACCATGCCCGTCATTCCCAATACCCAGCTCACCATAACATTCAACAGTGACGGGACGCTCACCGGTTTTGGGGGGTGCAACAATTTCTTCGGAGCCTACACGCTTACCGGGCAGACCTCAGAATTTGGGAAAGGGATCACCATGGGGCCTGTCGGATCAACAAAAATGTTCTGCGCAGATACCAGCAGTCTGGAAACAACGTATCTTGCCAATGTCCAGAATGCCCAGTACTACTCTATCACGAACAACAAGATGTTGATCAGGACTTCAACGTTGAATCAGCTTTCGTACATTAAGGTCTAGATGGGGTTAATCGGAAAATTTCCCCTTTTTTCATTGTACACTCCTGTTTGAGGAAATAAGCCCGCCGGTTTTTAGGTGACAGGTGCATATCATCTGAATAGTAACGTTATTTTATCATCCCCCTGTATACGAGCGGAAAACCGATGAAGAAAAATTACCGGGGATTATTTTTCTTGGATTTCCCCTGTCTTCGGGAGTCTTTTCTGCTGTCCTGACCAACACCATAAACCCCGGTAAAAAGGCGATATCCCCGCTCTAAAGCATGAGCACCTGTGACACGTCAGCCAGCGGGAGAAAATCCAGGGAGATGCAGGGATGACACGTGCTGCACAACCGAAAAGAGAAAATCAACAACAGGAAAAAAAAGTCTAGTGCCTGACGCAGAAGTACCCGCCGCGGAGATGGTGCTTTGAGAAGAGCTCGCAGGCCGGGCAGAAGCAGCCTATCTCTTTCATTGACGGGGCCGTTGACGTTCCGCATCCGCAGAAGAGTTCGGTGGGCTGGTATTTTTCAAGGGAATGATGCTTGTAGTTCTGGCATATCGTGCAGTACTTCCTGCAGATCTGCCGGTTCTCTTCGGTATTCTCTACAACCGGTCTGGTGGAATTGAACATACTCTGTTAAGGTGTGCGATGATGGATAATAGATTTTTTTATCGGGTTTTCCTGGTTCTGCTAAAAAACAGGGCTCTTATCCCTTTGTCCGCGCTACACCCCACCGCCCAAAAAAGGGGGTGCCGGGAAATCCGCTGAATTGAGCGGTTAAAATCCCTGCAATTTTTAGTCCCCTAGAGAAAATACTCATTTTAAATGCATTCCATGATTTCAGATTTTGATTGATTCCCAGGAAATCGCGTCGGGTGAGATTTGAAATCGTTTTTTAGTTACCCATGAAAAATTACCGGCATGTTTTTTTTTATAGTAATCGATTCATCAATAGTTCCCCATGGCAAGAAGGAGGGCCAGGTGAAAGGGAGGTCTCTCGTAAAGAAGAATCGAACACATCGTAACAGGAAGTGAAATGACACGTAGTGAAACGAAAAAGAGGAAATCTTCAAAAAGCAAAAAAGAAAAAACCGGGACTGGACAAGGGTAATTTCCGGCTGGAAAAAAGTCTTATCAGATTGAATAATGAGTAAAGAAGAAGAAACATCTTACCCGACTTTGACCGAAAACAGGAAACTTTTAAGGAGATACTGATGAAAGTAATCGAGGCGATACACAGAGAAGAAAACGGGCGAACCATCGTGAATCTGAGATTTAAAACCAGAAATCAATTATTAGATCCCGATGATCCGTTCTCTCTCCCTCAAAAAGAACTAACTCAGGAAGCCGAAGATGCCATTCTCAATAATGTGTTTTCTTACCCGTTGAGAAAACCCGTTACTCTTGAGATACAGGTCCCGGAGATATCAGATACCATTGTTGCAACAGAAATCTCTGAAGCAATTCGTCATCATTTCCGTTTTTTACTCTCCGAGCATAAACGAGACACAGCAATTTTCATACGGGAGCGGAGGACTGCGCTTGCACTGACTATAGTAAATATCCTGATTGCGCTGATCTATATCTGGTATGCTTACCAGCACGAGAACTGGGATACAACACTAGCAGGAATTTTTATCGGGGGACTGGTCATTATTATGAACTGGGCTACCGTCTGGGATACCTACGAGTTCTTTATATTTGACGGGCGTGAAAAGAGTCAGCGGAGAAGGCTGCTTACTAAGATTATTGACGGCGAAATCCGCGTGGTTTTCGCAGAAAAATAAACCAACCATCGTCATGGTAATGCGGGATTTGATCATCCCGTATTTTTCTCCGGATACCTTTTAGTCCGGCACAATACATGAGATACCGGTAAGTGCGTTGTCGGAACTAATCACGTTTGAAATCAGGTAACTTTCAAGTCGTATTCCGATTGAGGATGTGCAGGATAATTTCTCCGTATCCGTCTTGTTAAAGAGCAGTCACCGGATGGGATGTGTACCGAAATAATAACATACACCAGCTCCCATTATTTTCTATCGCTCCCCGTTCGTCCGGAATATCCCCGCTTCATTCCTCCCGGAATTCGTCATGAGGATTGACGAATCAGATAAAGTGGAGCCGCAACCAAACAGCGAGGCAGACCTTGGCAGCAAAAAGCGATTCTAACATAGCGATCGTCGCGGCGATCCTGGGAAACCTGATCATCGCGATCATCAAGTTCATTGCAGCGGCAATCTCCGGCTCGTCGTCCATGATCTCCGAAGGCATCCACTCGCTCGTCGATACAGGAAACGGGTGCCTCGTCCTGCTGGGGATACACAGCTCCAAACAGCCCGCCGACGAAAGCCACCCGTTCGGCTATGGCAAGTCGCTCTATTTCTGGACGGTCATCGTGGCGGTCTCAATCTTCGGCATCGGTGGGGGCATGTCGCTGTACGAAGGTATTTCGTACATCCGTCACATCACACCTGATACCGAGATGGGTGACCCTACGGCGGCTTATCTGGTGCTCGCCATCTCGCTTCTGATCGAAGGTATATCATTCACCATTGCCATGAGTCATTTCCTGAAGGCGAAAGGCGATCTGGGCACAGGGCAATTCATCAGGGAGTCGAAAGATCCGAGCCTCTTTACCGTAGTATTCGAGGACAGCGCAGCCCTAATAGGCCTTGTCTTTGCGTTCCTCGGAATCTTCCTTGGCCACCTGCTGCACAATCCCTATCTGGACGGAATAGCATCCGTCGCCATTGGTCTGCTGCTGATGAGTGTGGCCGGGATTCTCGCGTCGCGTGCCAAAGGTCTGTTGCTGGGCGAGGGTGTAAACCCCGGCGAGCTCGCAGACATACGGCGACGCGTGGAGTCGGACCCGGCAGTTGAACGCGCCGGCGACATCCTCACTATGTATATGGGCCCGAATGAACTGCTCGTGAATATGGGGGTGTGCTTCGTACCAGGCACTACGGCAGAGCAGATGCATGAAGCAATCCGACGTATCGAAGCCGACCTGCTCACTGTATACCCGGAGACCAACCGCGTCTACATCGAAGCCGAGTCGCTCCCGCCTCTCAACCAGTCATCAAAGTGTTCTTTGCCAATTTCTCCTGAATAAACTTCTTTTCCTGTTCGTATCATTCTCCGGGCGCACAAGGACGTCATGAGCTCCATCTTATGGCTCAGCATGCTAAATTGCCGGTGGATAATTGTTAATCCGGATGCAACAGAAAAGGTTTTCATGGTTCATCAGGATGGATAGTATATGAAAAGAGTGCTCCCCCTGCTCGTAGTCTGCCTGGTTTTTTGTTGTTGTATGGGGTGCTGCAACCCCCCGCCGTCTCCTCCCCCGTCAAACAACCCCCCGTCGTATTATAACGGGTCATCAAACCGTATGTACTCAGTAATCCCTTCGAAAATAGAATTTGCCGGAAAACCACAACCAACAGAGACGATCCCGGTGATGGACGAAGTCCAGATCGAGACTTCGAAGAATCCGCAGACAAATGATCCGTTTATTTCTGTGATATTCCGGGGGGGGTCAGGCCAGGCATATACGCAAAGCATCGATGCACTTCTCCTTCGTTCGGACAACCGTATCGAATTCGAATCGATCCCGTACCCCCGGGTCGGATCCCGGATTATCCTCAATGGTACCACCGGTAATGACCGGCTCGTCGTTGATGTTGTCATCGCAAATGAACGCTACCGGGTTATAGATAAACTGCTGCCCCTGAAAATCGAATAGTTGACCTCAATACCGAAAATACCCCCAAAATCCACGACGGAGTAATCCGTATAAAAAAATCAGTGATTTTTTCTATGCTTTTTTATAGGAAATATAGCTCAGATCCTGCTGCTCTGAAGTCCAGGCTTTTAATCACATCATTCACGGAACTGTCAAGTTTTATTTCCCCGGTTGTATCATCCATTCCTGCTGCACGAAGGATATCCCGTACTTTCCCGTTCGCATTTGCGATCCTCAGGGATATATCCTTTTTAATAAGATCAGTTTTCAGATCCCTGAGTATCTCGGTTGCGGTAATATCAATGATCGGAGAGGGGGACAGGTCTATTACAACCAGTCTCACCGGCGTTGTCTGCTCCAGAATAAGGTCGTTGACCCGGGACTGGAGAATATGGGCGTTGGCAAAAATAAGCGGTGCATCTACACGGACAACCGGTACTCCTGAAAGCTCTTCTTTTATGGGTTTCCGGGAAATATCCCCGTAGAGGGTTGTGCCCGGTATACGTCCCTCGACCGGTATATGGGGAAAGGAAATATTGTACAGAATGCCGACCAGCGAGAGAAACACGCCAATCAGGACACCAAAAAGAATGCCAAAGATCAGTACCGCTGCAAAGGTAATCATTGCAATATAGACCTCGTATTTATTGACCGACCAGATATGAAAGAAACCGGGAAAATCCACCATCTTGATAACGGCAGCAATGATCAGTGCCGCAAGAACCGGCAGCGGGAGATAAAATAAAAAACCGGTAAAGAAGAGGACCACCAGCATAATGATCAGGCCGGCAACTGCCCCGGCCAGGGGAGTTAATGCACCTGCCCGGTTGTTGACTGCAGATTTGCTGAAACTGCCGGCGAACAGGAAATCCCTGAAAGAATCCGGTCCCGATACTTGCCATTCCGAGACCAATAAGTTCCTGGTCTGTTTTGATCTCATAATTATTCGTCTTTGCATACATCCGGGCAATCGTTGTCAGTTCCACGTAGGCAAGAAGGAAAAGAGCCAGCGCAAGAGGGAAGACTAAGGAAAAATCCTGGGCGGTCACATTCGGGATCGAGAAACAGGGAATTCCACCGGGCACGGAGCCTACAATCGCGACGCCTTTTTCAGGAAGTGATGAAAGGGAGGTAATTATAATCGATCCGACCACCAGCACCAGACTTCCCGGCAATCCTGGTGCCTTCTTTTCAAGGACCAGAAGAATACCAAGTCCAATGATCCCGATTGCCATCGAATAGGGATTTATCCCCCCGAGGTTCTGGAGAATATATACCCCTTTGTCCAGAAAATCCTGGGGTGCGCCTGCAATCCCCATTATTTTTGGGATCTGGCTCATGATGATTACAAGGCCGGTCCCCACAAGAAAACCCTTGAGGACCGGGGCCGAGATAAGGTTTACCAGAAATCCCATCCTGAATAACCAGACTGTCAGGGCAATTATTCCGACCAGGATGGCGGTAAACGATGCCAGCATGACGTACCGGTACGGATCACCCAGTGCGATCACGGCAAGGACCGAGGCCAGAAGGATGGCTTCGGATGAACTGGGGCCGACTACCGCCTGGCGGGACGTGGCAAAAAGGAAATAGACTAACGGGGCAACGAGAGCCGCATACAGCCCGTACTGGGGAGGGAGCCCGGCAAGTGATGCGTAGGCCATCCCGTCAGGAACAGCGAATGCAGCAAGAGTCAGTCCTGCAAGCAGGTCAAACCGGAGCCATGACCTGTCGTATTTCGGTAACCAGGTAACTACGGGAACAATCGGGATAACTCTGAAAGTTACCTTTGATATAATTCCTGGTTCGTCGATCATGGTTATTCTTTGCCTGAAATCCGTTTGGTTGAAAAAACGAGGTAAATATTATTTAATCTTTGCCTGCTGGATCTGATAGTGTAATAATAACAAAAAACAGATGGGTAAAATTCTTTTTACCGGTAAGAAATACCAATAATGGGTAAGTGTGACGGACTGACTTTGGAATGACCCGGGTCGAAGGGGAGTAGTGGATTGGATCTCACATCATTTTTCGAGGAGCAGGGAATTGACGTCTTTGCCGAAGTCAGCCTCGATAACCTCTCAGATGAGGACAGATCATTCGTAAAAGAATTTTTCCCGGTCGCTCAATCCGTGATCGTTTTCGGGAAGGAAGTACCGGTTCCGGTATACCGGATGCCGCCGGACAAAAAGACCAAAGAGATGCTCCGGATTGCTGAGGCGCTGGACAACGCTGCTGTCAGGCTCGCCGCTCTCCTGGAAGCAGAGAAGGTCAAGGCCCGGCCCGTTCCGTTGTACCTTCCTGTCAGAATTACTGACGGTAAAGTACGGGGGGTTGTACGGTTGAAGCAGGTCGCAGCGGCCGGTGGGCTCGGGTCGCAAGGCAGGAATACCGTACTCCTCAATCCCCGGTTCGGTCCGCGGCTGTTGCTGAGCGGTGTTGTGACAGGACGCCGGGTCCAGGAATCCCGGCAAACCGAACGTTATGCCGGAGGAAAAGAAGCCCCTGCCTGCAAAGGATGCGGGAACTGCATCAGCGTGTGTCCGGGAAGAGCATTTGGGCCGGAAGGTGTCGATGCGTTCCGGTGCAGGACCGTGAGCGCCTGGGTTCCCCCCGTCCTGGTCCCGGCTGCGAAGTGGATGGTTGAACGAACCATGGTATTGAGGTGCATGGCCCCACTTGCCCCATGGATCGCCCGGACGGCAACGATCCGGTGCAGCCTCTGTGTTACGGTGTGCCCGGATTTTTCCGGAGATGGGTGCGAAAAGACATGATAACCCTCTATTTTGACGGATTATGCAGGCCTAAGAACCCCGGCGGCGTGGCAACGTATGGATTCCTGATCTGCAAAGATGGGAAAAAAGTGAAGAGTGGATCCGGGGTGGTCGGCTCTGGTGCCGGGATGACGAACAATGTTGCGGAATATTCTGCCCTGAAACATGCGGCGGAATGGGTAAGCCGGCACGGTGGTGATGACGAGATCGTAATCAAGGGGGACTCCCAGCTCGTCATACACCAGATGAACGGAACCTGGCAGATTAAATCAGGGACCTCAAAAAAGTTTGTCCCGGAGATCCGCAGGTTGCTGGAAGGCAGGAAAACGAGATTTATCTGGATACCCCGGGAACAGAATGAGGAGGCTGACCTGCTCTCGAACGTTGCCTATCGTCAGTCGGGCAGGGAACCTGACGACAGCGCCGGGTAGAGCGGGTACAGCATCAGACAAAGGAGCTCCGGATTGGGGTGTATCCCGCCTGACAGGATACCGGCACTCACCCCGATCAACAGCAGGGAGTTGATGAATGCTGCGAAGATCTCCCCACGGTAGTAACCATAGGTCCGTTCTTTGGGTGGGAAAGCTGAAGTGCAAGGGTCATTGCCCCGAGTGAGAGAAGGAGCGAGAGAAGATCACTGAACCTGTGTCCTGCGTCACTGAAGAGAGCGAGCGACCTGGAGAGCAGTCCTCCGGCAACCTCCGCCAAAAAGAAGATGAGCGTAGACGAAGAGCGATCTTCATCGATTTGCGGTAATCCCGGACGGTATCGTGCGTCATGGTATCCTCTGCATGTGCCTGGTAGTGCATAACGCCCCTATCCCCCGGCAACCGGGGGAAACAGCGCAATCAGGTCCCCGTCATCGAGCGGGGTGTCCAGCCGGCCGAGAAATTCCACATTTCTGCCATTCTTGAGTATGTTGACAAAATCCCGGAGGGTCTCCGGAGCGGCAAAAATCAGATCGTTCAGGCCCTTATACCGCCCGGTGAGCTCAGCGAGAAGCGAGCGAATGGTTGCACCTTTCGGGAGATCCATACGGATCTGCGCATCCATGACCTCCCGTAAAGTAGCAAACGATTTGACGGTAATGGTTATGTAGTTCTTTGCGCTCTCTGCCACGTTATGGAATCCCTAGTTCTTTTTGTTTCTCCAGTGTCGGAGTCCCCTCTTTATCCCAGCCCCGCAGGGTGTAATATTCATCCAGCATCTCATCCCGTTTCCACACCTGCCCTTTTGGTGCTCCTTCCTTGAGCGGTTCATTCAGGAGACGTGCCGGCAGCGTGTCGTCCCTGCGTCCGAACCCTCGTTTTATATTGTAGAGTTTCTGGAGGTTCCAGATCCGTTCACCGACCTTCAGCAGTTCGGCAGTATCGATCTTCATTCCCGTGGTTGCAGAAAGGAGATCCGCGTAATCCTCCGGGCCCAGTGCGAATGAGGTGAACAGGCACATACCCGATGCATCGATGGCAGCAGTCAGGTCCTGGAAGGTCTTGACCCACTGCGGTTTTCCCTTGGTCACATACGGGTCGAGTTTCTCGGGAGCACCGAGCACTTCGGGCGAGATCATGTACCCGTACACGTGGTCACCGCCACGGACCGATGTGGCAGTCGCGAGCCCGTATCCCTGGATTCCCCGGGGATCGTAGGCAGGCAGTTCCTGTTTCTTGGAACTCATGGATAATTCGGGATGCCCGTATTTTGTGGCAAACCGGAAGGAGCCCTCGGCAAGTTCATTGCCGATATCTTCACGTTTTGCGATCTGCTCCACCAATTTGAGCATCCCCTTGGCATCACCGAAGCGGATCGGGTGCTTGACATATCCTTTCTCTGCCATCTCCATCAGGCAGGCAATCGTGGCCGGTGCCGAGATCGCGTCGAGCCCGTACTCGTTGCAGATATTGTTGGCCCGGACAACGGTCTTGAGATCATCGATCCCGCAGTCCGGCCCGAATGCCCAGTCGGGTTCGTACTCCGGGCCTTCCCCGGACTCGCCATCGAATTCATGCACACGACCACACTGCACGATACAGGCGTAGCATCCCTTGGGTTTCTTGAGGATGGTTTTTGCTATTGTCTCACCGGAGACGTTCTCTGCATTCGCAAAGTGGGCAGTCTGGAAGTTCCGGGTCGGCAAAACGTAATTCTCGTTGATGATGTTGATGAGTACAGCGGTACCGTAATTGTGAAGAGCCTTTTCGATACCGTTATCCTCAATCTTCTTGCGCACACGGTCCTTGACGATATTGAGCTTTTCTTCATCCGCTGCCTTTATGGGCAGGTCTCCCCGGGCTGCAATGGCTTTCAGGTTCTTTGAACCCATGACAGCGCCAACACCCCCACGCCCGGCAGCCCGTGCTTTCTCGTTGATGATGCAGGCAAACAGCACGAGTTTTTCCCCGGCCGGTCCTATGCAGGCAACGCGGACACTCTTATCGTTCAGTTCGTCCATGATCGCATCGGTTGTCTGTCCGGTCGTTTTTCCCCAGAGGTGTGCGGCGTCCTTTAGCTCGGCCTTTCCGTTGTCCAGGAAGAGATACACCGGTTTTTCTGCTTTTCCGCTCACGACAACCGCATCGAATCCTGCTTTCTTCATCTTCCAGCCAAAGACCCCGCCGCTGTTGGCGCTCATCGCAGTACCCGTAAGCGGTGAGATTGTTGAGACCTCGTACCGGCTTCCCAGCGGAATACCGGTGCCGGTCAGTGGCCCGGCTGCAAACACGACAACATTCCTGTCGCTCAGCGGATCGATCTTCGGGTCGACCATATCGGTCAGAAGCCGGATACCAAATCCCCGCCCGCCATGGTACATTTTTTTGAGTTCCGGTGGCGTGGGCTTGATCGTAACCTTCCCTGCCGAGAGATCGGCATAGACCATATTTCCTGCATATCCATCCATGATGATTACCAAGTGGTTACTTCACTATCATGATTAAAAAAGGAAAGGTCGTATGAAAAATTTTGAAATATTAACCTGTATCGATTGTTAACGAATTGTGCCGGATTGAGGAGATTTTTGTTTTTCTTATGTCTGATATACTTCCGAAAAATCAGACTCGCTTTCAATAGAATGGGCACCGGATTTAAGGATAAGCTGGGAACAATTTCCATGATCATTACATTCAGCCGGATTATTGCCGGATTTCCCGCCGAACCGCTGCGATCAGCGTCTCAATCTCTTCGAACTTCGGGTCCGCCATGCCATTCTTTACGATTCCTTCTTCGGTCGCTATGATATGGATATGCGGAGTGAGACAGAGACTTTTCAGTTTCTTTGCAGCACACCGATCTCCGCACCCGTCAATCACCACTACTTTCCCGCCATTGATCACCGCTTCCATATCCCTTGTGGACTGCTTCGCATGCAGGTAGCCTTCAAACAGATCCGGTTCTTTCTGTGCGAGGATTCCCCCGACCTGTGCCGTCAGTTTCCCGGTATTGGAAACCCCCGAGCAGGTGATAAGGATCAAGGGACGTTCGTCGGCGATTTTTCCCACCTTGGTACAACCTTCCATAACCTGGCAGTTACCAAATCTATTATTTTCTTTTCACCGCTTTCACCTTGACGCTCCTCACCGATTCCCCGAGGTCGGAGTAATCGTCATTTGAAAGGGAGAGCGAATCACATCCTGCCTTCATCAGGGGATCTGCCGCTGCCAGGTCGTACGGGATAAGTGTTTCTTCAAGTATCTCCACATCGGAAAAATGGGCTTTCCGGATCAGGTCAAGATACGCATCTTTCAGGCTCGCGCCTGCGATACAGCTGGCATAGGCAGCCATAGAAGAACGCACTGCTTCGGGGAGCTCACGCACCAGGACAATATCTGAAACCATGAGCAATCCGCCGGGCTTCAGCACGCGGTATGCTTCGCGGAAAACTCTGGCCTTGTCGGGAGAGAGATTGATCACACAATTTGAGATGATAAGATCAACGGAGTTATCCGCAACCGGCAGGGCTTCGATCTCGCCGAGCCGGAACTCAACATTCGTTGCATCCGCCTTTTTTGTATTTTCCCGCGCTTTCATCAGCATCTCATGAGTCATGTCAACCCCGATAACCCGTCCTGTCTTTCCGACTTTTCGGGCAGCAAGGAAGCAATCGAACCCGGCACCGGATCCCAGATCAAGGACCGTATCTCCTTCATGAATCGCTGCATGGGCGAGCGGGTTCCCACATCCAAGGCCAAGATTCGAGCCATCCGGGACAGCCCCCATCTCTTCGGCTGAGTACCCGACTTTCCTGCTAATCTGTTCTGCCGTTGTTGCTCCGCCACAGCAGGAAG
The DNA here is from genome assembly GCA_963815395.1 of uncultured Methanoregulaceae archaeon. GTDB lineage: Archaea > Halobacteriota > Methanomicrobia > Methanomicrobiales > Methanospirillaceae > Methanoregula. The sequence goes on along the minus strand of CAWFHC010000001.1, from coordinate 11,036 downwards.
AGTTCGGGCCGCAGCTGCATCCGCTGCTCCCTTCAACAACTTTTGCGTAGCTCTTCCGTACTTGTTTCCGTATTTCGTGTTCGTCAGTCATAGTTTCATATCCACTCTTTCGTTTATTCCAAATAATCTCTTAATTACAATTTCGATTTTCATGAAATTTTCTCCTTTAGTTCTGGTCATCGCAGCGCAGGGCTGCACGTATCATCACTCTTCCCTCCATACCACCTCTTCTTGAGCCACAATGAGACGTTCACGAGCGAGATCAGGACCGGTACTTCAACAAGGGGTCCGATAACCGTGGCGAATGCCGCCGGGGATGCGATGCCAAAGACGGCGATTGCAACCGCAATGGCGAGTTCGAAGTTATTGGATGCGGCAGTGAACGAGAGCGACGCCGACTTCGGGTAATCAACACCGAGACGCCAGGACATCCAGAAACTCGTAAAGAACATGATGATGAAGTAGAAGAGCAGCGGGATGGCAACCTGGACGACGGCAAGGGGGACGCTGACAATATACTCTCCCTTAAGCGAGAACATCACGATGATCGTAAACAGCAGGGCGACCAGCGTTATCGGCGAGATCCTCGGGATGAACACCTGCTCGTACCATGCCTTTCCCTTCACGCGGATCAGGATATAACGGGTAACCATTCCGGCGATGAACGGGATACCAAGATAGATGAAGACACTCTGTGCTATCTGGACTATGGTGATCGAGACTTCAGAACCGGCCCCGATTCCGAGAAGCGGAGGGAGATACGTGATAAAGAACCAGGCATAAACCGAGTAGAAGAAAACCTGGAAGACCGAGTTCAGCCCCACGATGGCAGCACAATACTCGCAGTCGCCTTCAGCAAGATCGTTCCAGACAATAACCATCGCGATACAGCGGGCGATCCCGACAAGGATCAGGCCGTACATGAGCATCGGCTGGTCGCGAAGAAAGATGACGGCAAGGACAAACATCAGTACCGGTCCGACAATCCAGTTCTGGACGATCGATAGTCCCAGCACCTTTGTGTCCCGGAAGATGGTCGGCAGTTCCTCGTACTTCACCTTGGCGAGCGGGGGATACATCATAAGGATGAGCCCGATGGCGATGGGAATTGAGGTGGTCCCGACCGAAAGGCTGGTAACCACAACCGGGACCGCAGGTAGCAGATACCCGATGCCGATACCGGCTGCCATCGCAAGGAAGATCCAGAGCGTGAGATACCGGTCGAGGAAGGAGAGGTGTTTACCTGTTGGCATACTTGGTCACCTGTTCAATAGTGCGGTCAAATCCTGCTCACCTTTATCTGGCACTTTCTTCATAGCCCATCTGCCGCAAGGTTTGGTTTATCCCCCATCAGAATCACCGTATTTTTTGCTCCCTTCATCCGTCACCCGAGCACCGCGTTGAACAGGTAGCCGGTCATCACAAAGGCGGTGAACAGGATGCCTGCAAAGATTGCGATCAGCCTGATCTTGATCACTTTTCTGAGAATTATCATCTCCGGCAGCGAAAGCCCGATCACGGCCATCATGAATGCGAGAGTCTGTGCCGATCGCCATGCCTTTTGATGTGAGCACCTCCATGATCGGGATCATCCCTGCCGCATTGGCATACAGCGGGATCCCGATCAGGACTGCAATCGGAACAGCGAGCGGGTTGTCCGGCCCGGCAATGTCTGCGAGGAAATCCGCAGGGGCATACCCGTGGATGACCGCACCGATAGCGATACCGAGCAGGATATACGGGAGGACCCGCAACGTGATGTCCTTCGATTCATTCTTTGCAAACACGAGACGATCGTTCCAGGTCATCTCTTTTTCCGCCTGGTCATGCAACTTGCACTTGTACACAAACTCCTCGACTTCTCCTTCAAGGTGGAGGCGCCCGATAAGGATCCCCGCGAGAATTGCGATGATCAGGCCCGAGACGATGTAGAGCAGCGCAATCTCCCAGCCGAACATTGCAAACAGCATGGCAACGGCGACCTCATTGATCAGGGGCGATGCGATCAGAAATGAGAACGTGATCCCGAGCGGTACGCCGGACTCCACAAAACCGATGAAGAGCGGCACTGCCGAGCAGGAACAGAATGGCGTGGGGATACCAAGAATTGCCGCAAGCACGTTGCCAACTCCTTCGGTGCGGCCTGCAACCAGCTTTTTTACTTTCTGCGGTGTGATAAATGTGCGGAGGATCGCGACGGCAAAAACGATGACCGCGAGCATGAGCGTGACCTTGATTGAGTCGTAAATGAAGAAGTTCACGGAAGATGCAAGTGCCGTCCCCTGAACCAGTCCAAAGACTGAGTAGGTCACCCAGTCGGCGAATTGTTGTAAATAATCAGGAAACATCCGCATACCTCGCCGGAGTCACTTCATTCGTAGTAGATTGATGTTCGGATTCGAAATCGGTAGTCATAGTCTCAAAAGATTCCCGCTGCCCACTGCAGTTAGAGTTTCAAGTTTTCTTGAACCTTTATTATCACGGGAAACATATATACTTAACCATTTCACATTAATTTGAAGCACTATGGCACAGAGACTGAAAATTCCCCCAAACGAAAAATGCTGTGATTTTACCAAAGGCCTGCCGGATCCCATACAAAACGAACTCAACAAACAGGGTGGGATGGAAGGTCTTCTTGCCCAAATTCCGGAAGCATCTGCACTCCACGCGGTCAGCCGACTCCACCAGGCTCTGGCTGACCCTATCCGGCTCACGGTTATGTACTCACTGCTCTCCCAGCCGCTCTGTGTCTGCGTTATCAAAGAGGTCGTCAGAATCGCGGACTCGAAACTTTCGTATCATCTGAGTATCCTCAAAGAACAAGACTTCATTGCCGGTGAGCAGCAAGGGAACTGGATCATCTACTCCATTACTGATCGCGGGCGCCAGGCGCTGAAGTGCACAGAGCGCATGGGGAAATAGACACGGGCGAGTGTAGCTATTATAAACAGGATGCATTCTTTCCTTTTCAAAGGGGTTAACGGTCGGAGAAATGGTCAGAACGAAACGTGATCCCGGCATCCGGTATCCACGCTCATGGTGTCATGAGCAGTGACAAAAATAATAAAACAACTGGTGATTCCGGGTTGCGATCACCGGGTAATCCGTCGCTGTACACCATACCAGAGGATTCCCATCGCCAGTCCGATAATACCGATAATCCATGAATTGATGGTGAGGAACCCAATCAGCCCGATACAGGATACTGCACCGATAACCGGGATGATTGAGGGGTAGTGCCGGTTTTCGGATGGCAGCTTAAATGCTGCAATGTTTGCTATCAGATAAAAAATCAGCATTGCGAATGTACTGACTGCGACGACCAGTGTCAGATCGGCAAGAAGGATTGCTGCGATCATGAATGCCCCCGAGATCCAGATCGCGTAGTGAGGAGTGCTGAAGTGCGGATGTATCCGGTTGAGAAATGCCGGAAGGTCACCTGTTCGCGCCATCGCAAACATGATCCGTGATATCCCCATGATAGTTGTAAGGAGAACACTTGCTGTCGCAATCATCGCTCCTGAAGAAATAATAAGAACTGCAGTGTTGTTTCCGGTGACATCGATTGCATCGGCTAACGGAGATCCTGATTGTGAAAGAGCGGATGCACCAACAAGGCCCGTGGCAATCACACTGACAAGGATATAGATAACCGTGGAGATCGCCAGTGCGAGGTAGATCGATCGGGGAATGGTTTTCTCCGGGTCCTTTACTTCTTCGGCCATGATCGTTACACGGGCAAATCCGGTGTACGCAAAAAAGATGAGTGCCGCACCGCTGAGAATTCCGGAAATTCCTGCTGGTGCAAACGGAGTAAGGTGACTTCCGTTGAAAAATCCCAGGCCGAACGCGATAAAGAAAAGGAGAATAAGCACCTTGAGTGTAACGAGGGTATTGTTGAGAAGAGTCGATTCTTTCAGTCCGATAAAGTTAATGATGACAAATACCAGGCAGATTATAACTGCGATACCTTTGACAGGGACTGCCGGAAACAGGGTCACAAAATAATGGGCAAATCCCAGCGAAACCGCGGCCCCGACAAAGATATTGGAAAAAATCCAGATCCAGCCGGCGATAAATCCTGCAAACGGTGAAATCAGTTTCTGCGCATACGCGTAGGTACCGCCCTCTTCCGGGAGATATACACTCAGTTCTGCCACGCTCAATGCGGAGAAAAGGGCGATGATCCCGGCAATCAGGACAGAGATAATCATTGCGGGTCCGGCAATACCGGCGACGATTCCCGTTACGACGAAAATTCCCGACCCGATGATTGCCCCGATGCCGAGCGCCGTTGCTCCGAAAAGCCCAATCTCCCGTTTCAGGCCTGCAGGTTCAGGTTGTGCCGGAGACATACTTCAGACAGATACCAGTAGATTCCGTGAGATATAGAGATTCTCTAAAAAATGACGGTAGTAATCTCAGGTTATCCTGATGTATGAGAAAAACGTATATGCCCGGCAGGAAGCCCGGGAATATTCTCCTCCCATTCGTTGTTCTTTTCTTTACGATCCCGTTTTGAGACGTGATAGGGAGGTGCCGCATTGAGATGGTTTATGGTGCACTTTTGCATAGTGTGCCTGAATGAATGGTCAGCTGGCCTCCCGACAGGTACTGTGCAAGTGCATTGTAATCGAAGGCAGTTTCTAAACGTGTGGAGAACTTTTCAATTTTGGCGCCACATCAAATGAAGTATAATGGAGGGAGTGTCAGAACTATTTTTTTTCGATGAATGAAGGGGGATAATGCAAAATATCTTCTTTGAAATCTGCCTTATTACGCAAATTTTTTTAAAAAAGGATTATCCTTAATCCGGCTTTCATGTTCCCTGACGGACTAAGACAATATTTACCCCCTTCCTTTGAATCAATGCGGCTGAGATGATCAACATCTCTGCTTTCGGGACAAGGAACAGCCTGAAAAACCCCTGGACCTTTTAGGAATGGCACGGGCTTACCCGACCAGACTGTCCAAGTCAACCGGATTTTAGTGATTTGTGACCAAACAACCTGAGAGTATTTACAATGGTGAACCTAAAGGAGGAATAACAAATTAATTTTGTCCGTTTCAGTAACAAGGTAATTGAATGGCAACCTTCGATCCTTCGATCCTCGGCATCTTCGTCTTCGGCCTGATTGCCGGCATTTGTCCCTGCAACAGTGTCCTGTGCCTCGGACTGATAGGATACCTGACAAGCGGGAATACACAACTCTCACTTACCAACATCCTCAAACTGACTATATCGTTCTGTATCGGTACGATACTTGTGCTCCTGCCGCTCGGCGTGATTGCAGGATTTATCGGAAAATACCTTTTGTTCCTCAACAGCACCATTGCCTGGGCTATCGGGGGAGTGCTTATGATCCTGATGGGTTTGCAACTTCTCCTGCTCTACAAGCCGCCAATACGACGTATATTCAATTTCTTCAAAGTGCCAATTTCCTATACGATGACAGGTGCATTCCTGCTCGGGCTTTCGTTTGGTGCAATTACCGTCGGGAGAGGGGCTCCGATGCTCCTCATTGTCCTGACGTATATCGCTCTCTACCAGTCGCCACTCCAGGGATTTTTCACGATGCTGATTTACGGTATCGGCCTTTCCATCCCTCTCATCGTCATCAGTTCGGTGGGAGGAGCGCTGGGTAAAAAAATCAAGGATTCGGCACGGGTGAGCGGGGAGGTATTTGACAAAATTATTGGGATTATGATCATCCTGATAGGGATTTATTTCCTGTATCTCGCGTTCCCGTAAGACCTTTTCGGGGCCCGGCTCAACCCATGCATCAAAAAAACAAAGAACCAGCACGTCACAGGTCATCATAATGAATCCCGAGCCAGAAGAAGTACAATCCCCGTTCATCTACCTCAACAATGCTGCCACCACCTGGCCCAAACCTCCTGCGGTGATTGAGGAAGTTGCCCAATGCCTCCGACAGCCGCTGCACGATCCGGGAAGGACAACGGGGAATGGATCAACGGACTATCCTTCTGCCGCACGTGAAGCCCTGGCAGGGTTTTTCCATGCAGGACCTGCTGAAAATTTCATCTTTACGCAGAACGCCACTGATTCACTCAACCTCCTGATTCAGGGTTTTTTGAAAAAGAGCGGTATGCCGTTCCACGCGATCACGACTGATCTCGAACATAACTCGGTGCTCCGCCCGCTTACTACGCTGAAACGGGAGGGAGCGATCACGCTTTCGATCGTGCCTTTCCGTGATAGCAGGGTCAACCTTGCGTCAATCAGGAAAGCCGTCCTGCCAGAGACCCGTCTTGTGGTGATGACGCAGGGGAGTAATGTCCTCGGGTCTGTGCAGGACATCAAACCGATCGCGGAATACCTCAGGGCCAATGATATTTTCTTTATCGTTGACGGTGCCCAGACCGCGGGCCACATTCCGGTCGATCTCTCTGATATACCGGTCGGTGCTTTTGTATTCACCGGACACAAGGCACTGTTCGGCATCTCCGGCATCGGAGGATTTTTTATCCCGGATCCGGATGCAATAGCAATCACCCGGCAGGGTGGTACGGGTACGGATTCACAGTCACTCACTCAACCCTCACAGATGCCGATCAGGTTTGAGGCAGGAACGCACAACTACCCGGGTATTGCTTCGCTCCATGCCGGGATACGGTTCATCAATACCGTAGGACTGGGAAAGATTGAGCGCACAGGAAAGGACCTCACGAACCGGTTCATCCGCGAACTGAAGGACATACGGGGCATTACCCTTTATAACGAAAATCCCGATCTTCCGGTCGTATCGTTTGATATTGCAGGCATCGACAATCTGGAAGCGGGATTCATCCTTGCCCGGGCCTACAACATCATCATGAGGACCGGGCTCCACTGCGCCCCGCTCGTCCATGAACGGATTGACGGCGGGAAAGGGTGTATCCGGGCAAGTTTTTCGTATTTCAATACCCGCGATGAATGCAGAGCAACAGCAGAAGCAGTCCGTGAGGTGGCAGAGAGTGCGGATTCTCAGGTCCGTTCAGACTAAAGTCTGCGTAGACGGTTCGCTTATGAAAGAGTACATGCTGAACGAACCGCTGACCGAAGGCTTCCTGAAATTTCTGGAAAATTTCGGCACAGTCCGGTTTCTTGAGCGGCTCAGAAAACCTTACTTTTCGTTTGAAAAAGAACTGTTCATCTCCATCAAGGGATTTGTCGGGGATAGTAATGTTGAAGTACGCTACAAAAAAGAGTTCCAGGATCTGGTGGGGGACTATTTCCATCTTCTGCTCTACTATTATGACCATGGCGATCGCGGGATATCAACACTGAAAGGGCAGGAAGATTCCATCCGGGAAAAAATGAAGGTCCACCTGGATCCCAAACCAGGAAATAGTCTATGAACCCATCCCGCCAGGTTTTTGAGGACCATGCCAAAGATTATGACCGCTGGTTCGATGAGCACGACGATACATATCAGGCACAACTCAGAATGCTTCGAAACGCGCTTCCGGATCACGGACATGGTCTCGAAGTGGGTATCGGCTCAGGCCGGTTTGCGGTACCGCTCGGCATCGGATATGGGATCGACCCGTCCCATGAACTTCTGAAGATGGCAAAGAGCCGGGGCACCGAAGTCGTGCTTGGCGAGGGGGAACATCTGCCCTATTGTACAGGCTCTTTCGATTACGTCCTGATGATGACGGTCATCTGTTTTCTTGAGGATGTTATTGCGGTTTTCCATGAGGCAAATCGTGTTCTCAGCCCCGGGGGGATACTCGTTGTCGGGTTCATTGAAAAAGAAGGGGAAGTTCAGCGGATACATAAAAACAGGGCAACAAAAGGGAAGTTCCTGCGGTTCGCTAAATTCAGGACGGCCGGAGAAGCAGCCGGGTTTTTCCGGGATGCAGGGTTTGCCCGGGTTTCTGTCATCGAAAGGACCCGTGGATTCTGCATTATAAAGGGGCAGAGAGCGTAAAATCGAACCGGGGTGGTACATTACTCCACTCTTGCCTGACCATCAGATAGTCAGGCGGTTGCAGGAACCATGATGAGGTCGGGACTCTTTCGCTCTCCGCTGAACTCCGGTCCCTTTCGTTTCCTTCACTTCGCAGTTTCTCTCTAAAATTCATCGGGCAGAACATGACAGACAACCCTTCACGTGCGGGCTCCCTTCGGGCCTGCTGTACCCTCCGCTCCTCAGCCACGGGTCAGTGAGTGATATGCATGGTGACGCAGGATTCTTTCGATGATTTCTCCTGTTTCTTATTCACCTGGTCCTTAAAATTCGTTGGACTCTGTGGAGATGTCATCAGGAGAAGGTATGCCATCATCATCATGGCAGAAAAAGTTTCCCGGTGCGTGATTATCCAATTCGCTGATGAAGGAGTTGAGCTTCTGAATGGGCACCATAGGTACTCCTTCATAAAACAGTATTTCCTCTTCAATGAGGGTGACAATAAGGGGAATCGCATCCTCATCCGTGATACTCTGATAAAACGTGGTTCTTTCCTTATGCTGTTCAACAGCCTTTTTTAATGCCGATAACCGGTAGCGGTTTCCTGCCCATTTCTTGCATTCCACCAGAAATGTCTGGTTGCTCTTCTCGGCAATAACGTCATACTGTCGTCGTTTTTTATTATATATTTTTACCGTGTTTACTTTGACCCTGAAATCATTTTTTTCAAAGATGAAACCGGTTAACCTTTCAAAATTCTGCCAGATGACTTCTTCAGATACTCTCTCTAAATCCCCGGTGTTTTTTATTTCTTCGAAATTCATACCTTGCGTTGTTGTTACTCTATCGGTCTGTTTTCATTATTCAAAGCTGGTTACGCTCTTTCGGGTGACCTGTTCCGGCCCATTCGTCGCACTATGCTCCGCAGCGTGTCAGTCGCTGTTGAAACAAGGCCTGGGAACTCCTGTCCATCGTCATGAGTATGGATAAAAAAAATTTATGAGTTCGGATAAGCAAGCGGTTTATCGAATATCTTATAGGTCGTCCCCAGGCTGGTGAGGAACACGGCAACCTGGTCAGTGCCCCGGGTACCGTCCATAACCAGCTCATCGTACGGGCGGGGCTTCCGTGTACCGTCCGTCAGATATTTTTCCTGAACTGTTCCATCGGAACGGGTAACCCGCATCATGACATTCTGGACATAATCTTCTCCCTGTCCCCCGATGAAAACCAGGTGAATTGAGGCATCAGGACGCTGTTTCTCGACCTGGATGTCAACATTTCTTTCGTAGGGAAGGGTCTCCAAGGACTGTGGTGTCGATACTACCGTTGAAGCCGAGGGAAATTTTGTTACCTGCTGACTTATCGGGACGGTTGTTTCGCCGGGTCTGATCTTTGCATCTGTGGGGCTTGTACAGCCGGTAAAGAGCACGAAGAGCATGAGCACCAGCGTGGCTGAGAGAAGCAGGGTGATTTTCATAAAGAATGCTTTCATTTTTTTGTATTACAGATTTGCGTTCCGGGAGCATGGGGCAAATAAAGTATTTGCCCGGGTACAGGGGTTCGAACCTTTCATACCGCGTCAAAGGTAATGAGCTGCGATACAATGAAAGCCTTCTCAAACGTACGTTCGGTCACGCTGAATCCCTCTTTTCTTGCGAGACTCTGCAGTTTGCAGATTATTCACAAGGAGTGTTCATCTATTTCGATCCGGAAGAGAGGAAGGAAAGGCGCAGGACAGTCTTCCCGAAAGATGGTGAGAAGGCGTTTGATCCGGGGGTACGGCTGGGAACAATCGGGTTTTTTGAACCATCCGCATGATATGCTCATCCGGCCGGCCTCAAAAACCGGTCGCATACATCGGCCAGGCCCCCTTGAAAATGCATTCCTGTTATTCCTCTTTGAAAAACAGTATTTTAAAAAAACCGTCAACCTGATCCTGCCCAACCGGGAGGCACTCACTATTGGAAAAATAAGGGAGGAAATCCCTCCGGAAATCCTTTGTCACCTGCTCTATGGCGCTGCTGCACCGCGCGGGATCTCACCCTGCTCGTACACGAGCGTTGCGTACCGGCTGAACAGAATGGTGATGAAGGGAGTTATGATCAGCACGAGGATCCAGCCGATATAGGGGATGGCCGAGAGGACTGAAGTAACGATCCCGAATGCAAACCCGACAGCGAGCATAACAAGGAGTGCGATGATATACGGGCCCCACCCAATCACCCGGATCATCTCCCGTATCTTTGAGAACCGTAATCCTTCCCGGATCTTCCCGGTACGGGCGAACCGGATCACACCGAGATAACCATACAGGACCGCAAAGACGGCAAGAACAAAGCCGATCAGCAGCAGGACAAGCAGCATCCCGACTGATGCAAGGATGGAAACGGGCGGCGCTGCCAGTGAGGAGACGATGGCGACGACCATGATGAGCACGGCAGCCATCACAATAAGGAAGGGGATGAGCCAGAGGAACCAGACAATCGTGAGTTTCAGGCCATCGATGAAGAGCGCTGCCCAGTTGTCCAATTCAGGCGCTGGTTTTGCGCCCCGGTATACCCGGACCATATAACCTGCGATGAAGAAACCGAAGAGGATCCCGGCACCGATAAGGACCAGGATCTGGTCCCAGGGGATCAGTTCGGGATGGAACACTCCTGTTGCCGTGTCCATGATCTTATCCGGAATGATGGTGAACTTTACCAGGGCGATGGGAAGACCGAGGATGATGAATAGTATCCATCTGACCCACTTTCCCAGGAGAGCCTCTTTGGCATATTCAAATGAATCCGTGAGCATTGCACCGTAGTCCATGTAATCACTGCATTTACCGTTATGAATGCAAGTATATTAACGTAATTTGAAATTTTCTTCTTCCCCTGCACAGAAAAACAGGGATCGCCCGGTGAGATATTTTTCGTCAACACGTCGTCTCCACAACCGCTCTCCTGTTCGTGCAGATACTGCCTGTTCAGATTTTCCGCAAAATCTCACTTCACCCTGTGCTTCAACCTGTCTTTTTTGGGAAAGATACATTTATCACGACGGCGATTTGGCGGGAGAATCCTGGTGCTTATTCCCCTATCTCAAAGAAGTACTTCGTCTCGTCACAAA